>NZ_JBQWRI010000003.1:0-748142 GCF_052545135.1 Nocardia aegles | reverse complement strand
GCCGCGAACGGCGGATGCTCGATCTCGCTGACACTGGAAAGTCGTGGTTGGGGGCCGCTGGGCGCGTTGGGATCGGAGCTCTGGACATAGCGGTCACGGTCCCGGTGTGCGCGCTGTCGGGTCCAGCGTCAGGTGTGGGTCCTTGCCCCTGGCCGGCGGTACTACCAAGCAGGAGGTATCCGCTCAGAGCGTTTGACGGCGAGGCCGGAACTGTTCGATGCGTACCCTCTCAGCCCGGCCGGGTGCGAGTCCTACGAGCGCCGTTCGCGGCCCGGTTCGTGGCCGGGTGGGCGAAGTGCATGCGACGCAGTCGCGAGTCTCGCCCGCCCGGCCACGAACCAAGAAGGGGCCGCGAACACGCAGCGCCGCAGGCGCTGCAAATCAACTCAGTGACCGGAGTGCTCGGCTTCGGCCGGGCCGGACTTGTCGGAGTCGTGGCGCTCGGTGTGCTGGCCCGCGTCGACCGGGACCTGGACCTGGACGGTGCCGTTCTGCTTGAAGTTGAACGAGACGTTGTAGGTCAGGCCGGGGGCGATGTCCCTGGTCAGGCCGGTGATCTCGATCAGGATCGGGTTGGCCTCGGGGTCCGGGACGGCGGCCGGGGAGCCGTGCTCGCTTGCGCCGTGCGACTCGGTGGTGGTGGGCGCGGCGGAGCGCGGCGCGCCCGCGCCGGTGGTCGGCGCGGCGCTGGTGGTGGTCGACGCGGCCTCGCGCTTGACCGGCCGGCTCGCGGCGACGACGGTCTGCTGCGGGGCGAGCTCGACGACGGACTTGCCGGAGGCCGGGGTGATCTTGACGGTGCCGAGGTCGGTGGTGATGCTGGTCAGCTCGTCGGGGACGGACTCGCCGTTGTTGACGATGGACAACGCGATGAGTGCCTTGCCGCCCTTGGCGTTGTTGTACGCGGTGCCCTCGGACGGGTACACGATGTGCACGTTGCGCAGGGCGATGCGGCCCACGTCGGCGTGGTTGCCGTTCACGGCGGCGACCTGCCGCGCGGTCTGCGAGATCTGGCCCGCGCCGCAGCCGGACAGCGCGATCGCCGCTCCGGCGGCGAGTGCGGCAACCGTCACCATGCGACGTCGCGCCCCCTTCGGGGCGGTCACAGCTTTCAGGGCAGTCACGGGTTGTCCCTCCATGTCGACCGGGCTCTGGCTCCGCGCGGGAGCGTAGTAACTAGGCAGCGTAGTAGTTCACTCGACGGCGCGGGCGCGGGGGCCGGGTCGGGCCCGCGCGCATGCGGTGGGGGTGTGCGGCGGGCCACGAGGCATCCGGGCCGACACCCCGCGTGTCGGTAACGGTTCGATCGAACTTCGGAGGTTGCCGGGAAGGTGCCGACACGCGGGCGACGAGCGGCGCCGACGGAGCCGGGAGATAACCCGTTCTGGCACAACGTAATGCACACCGCCTGGCATCTGTCAAGCCCTACGGTTGCCTCGTTGTGGCCCTGACCTGCACAGTTGATCGCGCCGTTACCGAGTCGCATGTTAAACTGTGAACATCGAAAGGGGCACGGGACACATGATTTTTAAGGTCGGAGACACCGTCGTTTACCCCCACCACGGAGCGGCGCTGATCGAAGCAATCGAGACTCGCACCATCAAGGGTGAGCAAAAAGAGTATCTGGTCCTGAAGGTCGCCCAAGGCGATCTCACTGTTCGGGTTCCCGCGGAGAACGCCGAATACGTCGGCGTGCGTGATGTCGTGGGTCAGGAGGGTCTCGATCGGGTCTTCCAGGTGCTTCGCGCGCCGCATACGGAGGAGCCGACCAACTGGTCCCGCCGCTACAAGGCCAACCTCGAGAAGCTCGCCTCCGGCGATGTGAACAAGGTGGCCGAGGTCGTCCGCGATCTGTGGCGCCGGGAACAGGACCGCGGCCTGTCCGCGGGTGAGAAGCGCATGCTCGCCAAGGCTCGGCAGATTCTTGTCGGTGAGCTCGCGCTGGCCGAAGGCACCGATGACGGCAAGGCTGAGACCCTGCTCGATGAGGTCCTCGCAGCGGCTTCCTGACCGTGAACACACCTGACAACGGTGTTCGTCCCAGCGACGGACCCGTCGTTGCTCTGGTGCCTGCCGCCGGTCGGGGCGTGCGCCTGGGTGAATCAGCACCCAAGGCGTTCGTCCCGGTCGGCGGCACACCCATGGTCCGGCTCGCCGTCGAAGGTTTGATCGCTTCCGGCGCGGTCGACCGGATCATCGTGATGGTTCCCACCGAACTCGTCGACAGCGCCGTTGCCCTGCTGCCGCCCACGAATTCGGTCCAGGTGGTCGTCGGTGGTGCCGAACGTATCGACTCGGTGCGGGCGGGTATCGCCGCGGCGCCCGACGCCGCCTACTTCTTGGTGCACGACGCCGCCCGAGCGCTCACGCCGCCCGAGCTCATCGCCCGGGTCGCGGCGGAGTTGCGCGCGGGCCGCCCCGCCGTGGTCCCCGGACTCCCGGTGGCCGACACCATCAAGTCCGTCGACGCGGCCGGCGCGGTCACCGGCACTCCCGACCGCGCTTGGTTGCGCGCGATCCAGACGCCGCAGGGTTTCGCGGCCGACCTACTCCGCCGCGCCTACGTGCCCGAGGGCATCCAGGCGACCGACGACGCGGGCCTGGTCGAGCGGCTCGGCGTCGCGGTCCACACCATTCCCGGCGATCCGCTCGCCTTCAAGATCACCACGCCGCTCGACCTCCGGCTCGCGGGCGCGGTGCTCGACGGCGCGGGCATCGGACGGGCGGTGGCGCGGTGACCATGCGCGTCGGCATCGGCAGCGACGTCCATCCGATCGAAGCCGGCAGACCCTGCTGGATGGCCGGGCTGTTGTTCGACGGCGACGACGGCTGCGCGGGTCACTCGGACGGCGATGTCGCCGCGCACGCCCTGTGCGACGCGCTGCTGTCCGCGGCGGGCCTCGGCGATGTCGGCGCGGTGTTCGGCACCGGACGGCCGGAATGGGCGGGTGTCTCCGGCGCGGCCATGCTGAAGGAGGTGCGCAGACTGCTGGACGAAGCCGGCTTCGAGGTGGTCAACGCCGCGGTGCAGGTGATCGGCAACCGCCCCAAGATCGGGCCCCGGCGCGCCGAGGCGCAACAGGTGCTCGGCGAGCTGCTCGACGCCCCGGTCTCGGTGTCCGGCACCACCACCGACGGCCTCGGCCTGACCGGTCGCGGCGAGGGTGTCGCCGCCGTGGCGACGGCCCTGCTGCAAGCCTGTCGTTGATCCTGCTCCGGCGGACCCGAGCCGGTCCGTAGACGACCTTATACACCAGCTAGGATCGACTGCCGTGACGCTGCGCCTCTTTGACACCGACACGCGGACCGTGCGCGATTTCGCGCCCTTGGTCCCCGGCCGTGCTTCGGTGTACCTCTGTGGCGCCACCGTGCAGGGCGAGCCGCACATCGGCCATGTGCGCAGCGGAGTCGCGTTCGACGTGCTGCGACGCTGGCTGCTCGCGCACGACATCGACGTCTTCTTCATCCGTAACGTCACCGATATCGAGGACAAGATCCTGACCAAGGCCGCCGAGGCGGGCAGGCCGTGGTGGGAGTGGGCCGCCACGCACGAGCGCGCCTTCGATCGCGCCTACGAACAGCTCGGTGTGCTGCCGCCGTCCGCGGAGCCCCGCGCCACCGGCCACATCACCCAGATGGTCGAGATGATGCAGCGGCTGATCGACCGCGGTCACGCCTACGCCTCGGCCGGCAACGTCTACTTCGACGTGGTCAGTTATCCCGACTACGGCACACTGTCCGGCCACCGGCTCGACGACGTGCACCAG
This sequence comes from Nocardia aegles, assembly GCF_052545135.1. NCBI lineage: Bacteria > Bacillati > Actinomycetota > Actinomycetes > Mycobacteriales > Nocardiaceae > Nocardia > Nocardia aegles. The sequence goes on along the minus strand of NZ_JBQWRI010000003.1, from coordinate 744,375 downwards.
GGCGAGAGCGCGGGCGAGGGTAAACGCGACCCGCGTGACTTCACTTTGTGGAAGGCGGCCAAGCCGGGGGAGCCGACCTGGCCGTCGCCCTGGGGCCGCGGCCGCCCGGGTTGGCATCTGGAGTGCTCCGCGATGGCCGAGTTCTACCTCGGTTCGGCATTCGACATCCATTGCGGCGGTATGGATCTGGTGTTCCCGCACCACGAGAACGAGATCGCCCAGTCGAAGGGCGCCGGTGACGAGTTCGCCAGGTATTGGCTGCACAACGGCTGGGTGACCATGGGCGGGGAGAAGATGTCCAAGTCACTGGGCAACGTGCTCTCCGTGCCGAACGTGCTGAAGCAGGTGCGAGCCGTCGAACTGCGGTTCTACCTGGGCAGCGCGCACTACCGCTCGATGCTGGAGTACTCCGACAAGGCGCTGCGCGATGCCGCGCAGTCCTACCAGCGCATCGAGGCGTTCGTGAACCGGGTGGTGGACCGGGCCGGTGAGATTCCGGTGGGCAAGTGGACCGACGCGTTCGCCGCCGCCCTCGACGACGATCTCGCGGTGCCGAAGGCGTTGGCGGAGATCCATCGTGCGGTGCACGAGGGCAACAAGGCGCTGGAGGTCGGCGCGATCGACTCCGCGCGCGACCTGGCGAGTCAGGTGCGCGCCATGCTCGCCGTTCTCGGTGTCGATCCGTTGGACCCGCACTGGTTCAGCCCGAGCGATTCCTCGGCCGCGCTCGGCGCTCTGGACGTGCTGGTGCGTGCGGAACTCGACCGCCGCCAGGAGGCGCGGGCCACCAAGGACTGGGCGACCGCCGACGCCGTACGCGATCGCTTGCAGTCCGCGGGGATCGAGGTCACCGACACCGCCAACGGTCCCGAATGGGCGCTCGGCGTGCCGCAATCCGGAAAGGCCAAGTGATGGCAGGCAATTCGCAGCGCCGCGGTGCGGTTCGCAAGAGCGGCAGCAAGAAGGGCGCCGTGGTCGGCTCCGGCGGCAAGCGCAGGCGCGGACTGGAGGGGCGTGGCGCCACCCCACCCGCGGAGATGCGCACCAAACATCCCGCCGCCAAGCGAGCGGCCGCGAAAGCCAAAGCCGCCCAAGGCCGTCCGTCGGTGCGCGGCGCTGCCGGCCGTCCCGCCGGACGCAGGACCGAAGACGGTCCCGAGCTGGTGCTGGGGCGCAATCCGGTGGTGGAGTGCCTGCGCGCCGGTGTGCCCGCGACCGCGCTGTACGTCGCGGTCGGCACCGAGAACGACGACCGCTTGACCGAGAGTGTGCGGCTGGCCGCCGAGACGGGTATCTCCATTCTGGAGGTGCCACGCACCGACTTGGACCGGTTGAGCGCCAACGGATTGCACCAGGGCGTCGCCCTGCAGGTGCCGCCGTACCGCTACGCCCACCCGGACGACCTGCTCGACCGGGTGCGCGATGCCGCCGAGCCCGCGTTGCTGGTGGCGCTGGACAACATCTCCGACCCGCGTAACCTGGGCGCGGTCGTGCGCTCTGTGGCGGCGTTCGGCGGCCACGGCGTCCTGATCCCGCAGCGGCGCAGCGCGAGCGTCACCGCGGTGGCCTGGCGCACCAGCGCGGGCGCCGCCGCTCGGCTTCCGGTCGCCCGCGCGACGAATCTCACTCGCACCTTGAAGGATTGGGCGGCTCAGGGCATCCAGGTCGTCGGCTTGGACGCCGGTGGCGACACCACGCTGGACGATTTCGACGGCCGCGAGCCGACCGTGATCGTGGTCGGCTCGGAGGGCAAGGGGCTCTCGCGCCTGGTGCGGGAGTCCTGCGACACGATCTTGTCGATTCCGATGGCGGGCCCGGTGGAATCGCTGAACGCGTCGGTCGCGGCCGGTGTGGTGCTTTCCGAAGTCGCCCGCCAACGCCGCGCCTGAGCCTTACGCCGGTCGCTCACGCGTTGGGTCGCCGGCCGGGCTCCTGATGTGCCGCGTCGGGCTGTAGCCACTCGAGCTGCCGAACGGCCTAAAAACCCGGAGAGGCGGCTGCGCCCAGTAGAATTCGGCTGGTGGTGATACCCAATCAGCCCATTGGCTCGCCGGTCGAGCATCCGAACGCGACGGCGGTGTTGTTTCTCGGCGCGGCCAGCCTCCTCTGCTGCGGGGTGCCGGGGCCGGTGGCGTGGGCGCTGGGACGGCGCGCGCTCAGCCAGATCGAGGAATCCGGCGGCGCGTACGGTGGTCGCGCCCAGGTACTGGTCGGCTACGTCCTCGGCGTCATCGGCACCGTCATGATGATCGTCTTCGCGGTGTTGTTCCTGCTCATCTCGCTCGGCGGTAATGCTTGAGCGGCGCCGCCGGAGCCGGTCCACCACGCTGGGCGCGGGTCGCGACCGCGAACCGGTCCGTCCCGCGGCATCGCGCCCAGCCGCTCAATCCAGACTGGGCTGCCCGGGTTCGGCGGTATCCCACGCGGGCCATTCCGTGCTGACGCTGCCGGACCACGTGGGCTGCCTGCGATCGCGGAACGCGGCCATGGCCTCGCCGCCGTCGACGCTCTTGGTCGCGTGCTGGTTGAGATCGGTTTCTAGTTGACCGACCACGGCCGGGGTCATGCCGAGCCCCTCCCAGAGCAGCCGCTTGGACAGTGCCACCGGTAGCGGCGCCGGGCCGTTCGCGATGTCGTGCGCGACGGACAGCGCGGTCGGTAGCACCTCGCCGGCGGGCAGTGAGCTGTTGGCCACGCCCAGCGCCTTCGCCTCGTCACCGTCGAAAGTGCGGCCGGTCAGCATGATGTCGGCGGCGTTGGCCATGCCGACCAGCCTGGGTAGCGTCCAGTGCGCGTAGCCGTCGGCCAGGACGCCGCGACGCACCTGATTCAGCCCGTACACCGCGTCGCGCGCCATGTATCGCAGGTCGCACTGCAAGGCCAGGGCCAAGCCGATGCCGACCGCATGGCCGTTGACAGCCGCGATCACCGGTTTGCGTACCCGCCACGGCGGCGGGTCGATCGTGGCGCTGACCTCGCCCACCCGATTGGACAGGTCCGCGCCGGCGCAGAACGCGGGCGGGGTACCGGTGATGACCACGGCGCGAATGGCGTCTTCCGAATCGCAGCGCTGCAACGCGGCACCCAACTCGGCGGCCATCGTGGGGGTGAAGGCGTTCTGCTGGGCGGGCCGGTTGAGCGTGAGCACAGCGACGCCCCGAGAGACATCGACGTGCAGTTCCGAACTCATGCCACAGGATGTTAGCCGACGGGCGGGGACCTGACCCGAGGCAGAAGTCCTCAGCTTTCCGCGCAGCGCTGTGCGCCCGATGGCGTACTCGTGCACCTCGGCCGGCCCGGCGCCGACCTCGCTACCGGACCGGCGGGCGGTGTCGTCAGCGAGCGCCGGCGAGTCGTCGGCTGCGGGTGCCCAGCAGGCGGCAGGCGAGGTAGATCAGGAAGGAAATCGTGGTCACGAAGGTCGAGACGGGGACGCCCGGTGCGAGCGACAGCAGGATGCCGCCCACGGCGGCGAGCTCCGCGAACACCACGGCGAGCACGGTCGCGCGGACGGGATCCGCGGTGAGCTGGGCGGCCGCGGCGGCCGGAGTGATGAGCAGTGCGAGGACCAGCAGCGCGCCGACGATCTGCACGCCGAACGCCGCCGTGATGCCCAGCAACACGGCGAACACGATGGACAGCGCCCGCACCGGGACGCCGCGCGCGACGGCCACTTCCGGGTCGGAACTGGCGAACAGCAGCGGCCGGTAGACGAAGGCGAGCACCGCGATCACGCCGGCGGTGCAGACCGTGAGCAGGCCGAGGCCGCTGTTACCGACACTGACCACCTGGCCGGTCAGCAGCGAGAATTTCGATCCGGCGCGCTCGGGGCCCAGCCACAGGAACAGCACCGAAAGCCCCAGCCCGAACGAGAGCACCACGGCGATCACCGAATCGCGTTCCCGGGCCCGCGCACCGAGCAGGCCGAACAATATCGCCGCGACCACCGATCCGGCGATGGCGCCGAAACCGACCCCGACACCGGCCAGTAGCGCGGCGGCCGCGCCGGTCAGGGACAGCTCACTGGTGCCGTGCACGGCGAACGACATCTGCCTGCTGATGATCAGTGGGCCGATCACGCCGGACAGCAGCCCCAGCAGGGCCGCGGCGAGCAGCGCCTGCTGGACGAAGCCATAGGACAGCAGGTTCGCCGTGGTGCCGAAGTCCAGCATCTTGCCGAGGACCCCGGAAAGCTTGTCGGTCACGAACGCACTCCGCTCTGCTCCGGATCCGCGGCCGGACGGTCGCCGTCGCCGTGCACACGATCCGCCGAAGCATGGGATACCGCCGCCGTGCCGTTGCCGGGTATCGAGCGGCCGGACCCCACATCGCCTGGTGCCGCGTCGCCGTTCGCCGGGGTGGTGGCGTTGGTCGCGGGGTGGGTTGTCGACCTGCTGGTTCGCGCGACGGTCTCCCTGTCTGCCGAGGGTGCGGAGTCTGCCGAAGGTGCGGACACGAAGGCGACGGCGGTATGCGTCGAGGCCGGTGCTGCGGGGACCGGCTCTGCCGCGGATGACATGGTCGAAGTGGCGGCGCCCGATACCGGGGTGCCGGCGGGGTCGCCGTGCGCGAATTCGTCGCCCGCCGGGCCGTGACAGTGGCCGCCCGCCGTGCCGAGCGCGTCCATGGTGTCGCCGGTGCCGACGACCACCAGACGCCCGCGTACCCGCAGTACGTCCACCTGGGTGCGGTACAGCTCCGACAGCACCGCCGAGGTCATCACCTCTTCCGGCGTCCCGATCCGGAAGCGGCCGTCGACCAGGTACAGCACCCGGTCCACCAGGGGAAGGATCGGGTTGATCTCGTGCGTCACGAAGAGCACCGCGGTGTCGTGGGTGCGCCTGCGGCGATCGATGAGCTCGGCGACCAGCTGTTGATTCGCCAGGTCCAGGCTGAGCAACGGTTCGTCGCACAGCAGCACCTTCGGATCACCGACCAGCGCCTGCGCCACCCGGAGTCGCTGCTGTTCACCGCCGGACATGGATTCCAGTGGCGCGTGGGCGAACTGCTCGGCGCCCACGTCGGCGATGGCCGCGGCCACCTTTCGCTTGCGTTCGGCGCGGGAGCGCAACCCGAGCCCCCAGCGATGCCCGTCGACGCCGAGACCGACGAGATCGACGCCGCGCAACTGCACCCCGGCGTCGATCGTCTTCTGTTGCGGCACATAGCCGATGTCGTGATTGCCGGTGCGCGCGGGGGATCCCGCGATCCGAGCCGTGCCCGAACTCAATCCGACCTGGCCCAGCAGCACCTTCAGCAGCGAGGTCTTGCCCGAACCGTTCGGCCCCAGGACCGCGACGAACTCACCCTGTGCGACGGTGAGATCCAGCCCCGCCCAGAGGGTTCGATCGCCGAACGACAAGCGGGCGGCCTCCAGTCGAACCACCGCCGCCGAGACGTCACCGATGTTCGATCGCCGTTGCGCCCCGTCGGCGTGCTCGGTCAGCGCGGCTCCCTTGTTCATCTGCTCAACCCAGCGCGGCGGCCAGCGCCTGCGCGTTGTTCGTCTGCCACTGAATGTAATCCACGCCGTGGGGCAGAGTCTCGGTCACCTCGACGACGGCGACGCCCGCCCGCTGCGCGGTGCCACGCAGGTCCTTGGTGATCTTGTCCTCGGTTTGCACGTTGTAGATCAGGGCGCGGACCCGCTTGCCGGCCAGGAGGTCCTGGGTCGCCGCCACGGCCGCGGGGGCCGGGTCGGTCTCCTGCTCGACGGCTTCCTGGAACTCGTGCGGAGTCAGGTCGTCGGCTCCGGCGGCAACCACCAGGTAGTGCGCCAGGGGTTCGGTTTGCAGCACCGGCGTCTTCGGGTGTTCGGCGGCGATCTTGCCGGTGATCGCGGTGACCGCGGCGAGCCGGTTCTTGAACGTGGTCGCGCGCTCGGCGTAGGCGGCGGCCTTACCCGGGTCCAATTCGCCGAGTTGGGCGGCGATCCGGTCGGCGACCACGTCGACGGTGCGCACGTCGTACCAGACGTGCTCGTTGCTGTCGCTCTGGTCGGCCCGCAGGGCGAACGCGTCCACGGTGCGCTTGTTCGTGCCCGCCACCGCCTTCTCGGCGAACTCGTCGTAGCCGCCGCCGTTGTACACCACGAGGTCGGCATCGCTGAGCGCGGCGGATTCGACGGCGGAGGTCTCGTGCGAGTGCGGGTCGGCGGACGGATCGGTGATCAGCGCCCGGACGGCCGCGTCGGGGCCCGCGATGGTGGCGGCGATATCGCCCCAGACGTCGGTGGAGGCGACGACGGACGGTCGCCCGTCGTGGTCCGAGCTGCCGCAGGCGGTCAGCGTCAGGGCGGAGACGACCCCCACGGCGATACTTGCGCAACTGATGGCGAATCGGGTTCTCACGTGGGGTACTCCTGGCCGTGCTCTAGATCATAATGGAAATCGTTCCCGTTAACTCTAGCAGGGGCCGTCAAACGATCGGACGTTGTGCCCGCGCGAAAGCCGAATGCGAAGGGCCCGTGAACGATTGCTCGTTCGCGGGCCCTCGGCGGTACGCGGTCAGACCAGCGCGGCCTCCACCGGCTGTCCGAGCAGCTGCGCGCAGCGCAACAGGCCGAGATGGCTGTACGCCTGCGGATGGTTGCCGAGCGATCGTTCGGCAACCGGGTCGTACTCCTCGCTGAGCAGCCCGGTCGGGCCCGCCACGTCGACCAGCTGCGCGAACAGCGCCTCGGCGTCGGAGCGCTTGCCGATCAGCAGGTACGCCTCGACCAGCCAGGCCGCGCACAGATGGAATCCGCCCTCGCCGCCGGGCAGTCCGTCGTCGTGGTGGTAGCGGTACACCGTCGAGCCGCTGCGCAGCTCGGCCTCGGTCGCCACGACGGTCGCCGCGAAGCGCGGGTCGGACGGGTCGATCAGGCCGCTCAATCCGATGTGCAGCGTCGCCGCGTCCAGGTCGGTGCCGTCATAGGCCGCGGTGTAGGACTGCACCTCGTCGTTCCAGCCCTTGGCCTTCACCTCGTCGGCGATGGTGTCACGCAGCAGCGGCCAGGCCGGATCGGTCTCGCGATCGAACTTCTGCGCCAGGGTCAGCGCGCGGTCGACGGTCAGCCAGCCCATCACCTTCGAGTACACGTGGTGGCGCGGGTTGCCGCGGATCTCCCAGATGCCGTGGTCGGGCTCCTGCCAGCGCCGCTGCACCGCCGAGACCATGGCGCACACCAGCTCCCAGTCGGCATCGGGCAGCACGTGCGCCGGATCGGTGACGCCGCGCAGCTCCCTGGCATGCGCCAGGGTGGCGATGAGGTCCACGATCGGACCGAAGACGTCCAGCTGCACCTGCATGTTGGCCGCGTTGCCGACGCGCACCGGGCGGGAGCCTGCGTAGCCGGGTAGCTGGTCGATCGAGGCCTCCGGCGGCAGCGTCTCGCCGTAGAGCGTGTACAGCGGGTGCAGCCGCTCGGGGCCGGGCAACGTCTCCAGCACGCGGTGCACCCAGCCGAGGTAGCTCTCGGCCTCGGCGAGCGAGCCGAGCGAGACCAGCGACTGCGCGGTCAGCGCCGCGTCGCGCAGCCAGCAGTAACGGTAATCCCAGTTGCGCACGCCGCCGATGTCCTCGGGCAGCGACGTGGTGGCGGCCGCGAGGATCGAGCCGGACGGCGCGTGCACCAGTCCGCGCAGGGTGAGCGCGGAACGTTTCATCAGGTCGGGCTTGAGCGGCGGCAACGTGAGCGTCCCGGCCCAGTCCGACCAGTACCGCTCCGCGTCCCGGCGCCGCTCCGCCTCGCTGGTCGGAGAGGGGTCGAGATCAGTTGTGCCGCAGCGCAATTCGAGCACGATCGGACCCTTGGACGGGTCGACCACGGCCCGTGCCGACTCGTGGGTGCCGTCCGAGACGATCTCCCACCGCACGCCGGGGGAGCGCAGCACGATCGGGTCGTTGGTGCCGTACACCCGCAGCCCGCCCTCCTGCGCCTCGAGGTTCACCGGCACCTGGCCGAACTCCGGGCGGGGAGCGAAGGTGACCACGGCCTTCGCGTCGCCGGTGATCACCCGGGTGAGGTCGGTGCGGGTCGGGGCCACGTCGTGCGGCAGGTAGTCGGTGACTTGCAGTTTGGCCCAACGGGTTTCGACGGTCATCGTGCCGTCGACGTAGCGCTGCGAGAGCGGCAGGCCGGGCCGCTCGGGCTCGATGGTGAAGTGGCCGCCCTGCGGACCGCCGAGCAGGTGCGCGAACACCGCGGCCGAATCGGGCTCCGGATGACAGAACCAGGTCACCGTGGCATCCGGGGTGAGCAGCGCGACCGAGCGCGGGCTGGCCAGCATGGTCAGCCGCTCGATGCGCGGCGCGCTGGCGCCGGCCAGCCAGGTGCGGCGCTCCTCCAGCAGGTAGGCCAGCGCCCAGGCCACGGCCTCGGTGCTGTCCACCCGGAACTTGGCCAGGCTCTCGCCCTCGCCGACCTTGATGCCGACGTCCGGGCCCGACAGCACGCGGAACGCCTTCTCGTCGGTGACGTCGTCACCGAAGAACACCGCGGCCGAGGCCCCCGCCTGATGCCGAACGGTGTCCAGTGCGGTGCCCTTGTCGGTCTGCACCACGGCCAGTTCGATGACGGCCTTGCCCTCGGTGACCTGCACGCCGAACCAGCACGCCGGACCGAGCCGGACCTGCGACAGCGCGCGATGGCCGATCTCCGGGCTGGCGTTGCGCACGTGCAACGCGACACTGGCCGGTTTGATCTCGACGGTGACGCCGGGGTTGTCCGCGGCGATCTGGTTCAGCGCGGTCTGCAGCTCTTGGAGCAGATGCCTGGCGTCGTTGTCGATCGCGTGCACGAAGCCCACGTCGAATTCCGAGCCGTGACTGCCGATCAGTTGCACCTCGACCGGCAGACGGGACAGCGCCGCGAGATCTCGCAGCGCACGGCCGGAGATCACGGCGGCAGTGGTCCCGGTCAGGCCGGCGAGGGCTCGTAACGCGCTCACCGATTCCCGATGGGGGAAGGCTTTGGCCGGGTCGGACACGATGGGCGCGAGTGTCCCGTCGTAGTCCGATGCGACCAGCAGCCGTGGCACGCGCGCGACCGTCGACAGTGCACGGCGAAGTTCCAGTGGCAGATCCTGTGCGCTCACGCATCCAACCTAGTGATCGGAGGAGTTTTTTCAGGGGGCGGGCAAAACAATACTGTGTCGAATTTGCGCACAGAAGCGCGCCGGTTCGCGTGCGCACGATGACGCACGACCTGAACCGGTGTCCGGTAGGTCTGCCCAGCTAACGGCAACGAGTCCGCGCGGGTGAGCTTCGTCGCAGCACAGCGGGCGTTTCGGGCCCGGCTGGTGGCCGGGCGCCGAAGAGCTTACTGGTTGCGGTCGCCCAGCAGGAGGTCGACGGTCAGTTCGAGACGTTCGGTGACGTCGGTGGCCGACGCGCGCCGGGTCAGCCAGGCGACCAGATTCGACAGCCACACGTCGCTGATCACCCGGGCGATGGCCAGTTGGCGTTCGGTGGGCTCGCCGTCGTTCATCGCGCGGGCGAACACCCGGTCCATCACCTTGCCGACGCGGTCCACCTCGGCGGCCGCCGAGGCGTCGGCGAACATGAACGCTCGGGTCATGGCTTCGGTGAGCAGCGGGTCGCGCTGCATCATCCGGGTGATCTGGGTGAGCAGCAGGTGCATGCGTTCCTGCGGAGACTGCCCGGCGAGCGGCTTGCGTTTGCCCTCGATCTGCTCGAACTCGCGCGACAGCGCCGAGACCAGCAGGTGCACCTTCGACGGGAAGTAGCGGTACAGCGTGCCGACCGCGACATCGGCGCGCTCGGCCACCGCGCGCATCTGCACCGCGTCGTAACCGCCCTTGGACGCGAGCGCCAAGGTCGCGTCCAGGATCCGCTTGCGCCGCTCGCGTTGCGCCGCCGAGCTCAGCTCCGCCTCGCTGAGCGTGGTGACCGTGGCGGCCGGCCGGCCCGCGCTCGGGTCGGCTGGCTGCGATCGGGACGGACTGGCCATTGATGGAAATCCTTTCCGGAAATGTCGTTTCGTCGGCTGCGTGCGCGGTGCGGCCGCGACGGCAATGGTCTCTTGACTTCCGCCCGGCTAGGATATTAGAACATGTTCTAGGTGTGGGAGTCACGCCGGAAAGGCGGTAGGGAGTGTGACCATCGCCACCACTGACGAGCATAAAGCCGTTCAGGAGTCGATGCGCGGATGGGCCGCCGCGGTCCGTCCGATTGCAACAATGCGGGCCGGCTCGGCCGACTTCTGGCGCGCCTACTGGCCCGCGCTGGCCGAGATCGGGATCTTCCGCGTCGCGGTGGCCGAGGACGCGGGCGGCGCGGGCGGGTCGGTCTCCGATCTGGCCGTGCTGGTGGAGCAGGCGGCGCACGATCTGGTCGGCGGCCCGGTCCTCACGACGGCTCTGGCCGATCTGATCACCGCCGGGCAGCTCGACGAGGATCTGCCCTGCGGTGTCGCGCTCGACTTCGTCGTCGATTCGACGGTGAGCGTACCCGCCGCGAGCGACGGCGCGTCGCTCACGGGTACCTGGGATTCCGTCCTCGGCGCCGCTCCCGGCACCGCCGTGCTGCTGCCGATCGAGCACCCACAAGGGCGGCGGTGGTGCCTGATCCCGCCGGACGCCGACGGCCTGCGGGTGGAAGCGCTCGCGCCGCTGGACCCGAGCACGCCGCTGGCCCGGGTGCACTGCGCCGGCTTGCGCGTACCCGCCGAACGCGTGTTCGTCGCGCCGCACGCGGCAGAGGACCTGCTCGTCGCGCTGGTCGCCGCCGAACTGTCCGGCCTCGCGGGCTGGTGCCTGGAGACGGCGGTGGAGTACGCCAAGCTGCGCGAGCAGTTCGGCCGCAAGATCGGTTCGTTCCAGGCGGTCAAGCACATCTGCGCGTGGATGCTGTGCCGCACCGAACTCATTCGCGCCGTGGCGGCCGACACCGCGGCGGCTGTGGACGAGGGCGGCGCCGAACTGCCGATCGCGGCCGCCATCGCGGCCGCCATCGCCTTGGACGCCGCGGTCGAGACCGCCAAGGACTGCATCCAGGTGCTCGGCGGCATCGGCTTCACCTGGGAGCACGACGCCCACCTGTATCTGCGCCGGGCGACGGCCCTGCGTCAACTGCTCGGCGGTTCGGCGCGCTGGCGGGCTCGGGTCGCCGAATCCACCCGCCGCGGCCTGCGGCGGACCACCGGCGCCACCCGGGTCTTCGCCGAGGAGGGCGTGGCCGCCGTGGACGGCGACAGCGCGGACGAACTGGCCGCCGAGGTCGCGCGGATCGCTGCGCTGCCCGCGGAGCGCCGGCGCGCGGCGCTGGTCGACGCTGGCCTGGTCATGCCGCAGTGGCCGCGGCCGTACGGGCGCGCCGCGGACCCGATGACCGGCCTGGTGATCTCCGAGCAGCTGCGCCGCGCCGGCCTCACCGCGCCGGACCTGGCCATCGGCGGCTGGGTGATCCCCACCCTGCTACGGCACGGCACGCCGGAACAGATCGAACGCTTCGCCTGGCCGACCTTGCGCGGCGAGGTGATCTGGTGTCAGCTCTTCAGTGAACCCGAGGCCGGTTCCGACCTGGCGGCGTTGCGCACCACCGCGAAAAAGGCCGACGGCGGCTGGGTGCTGCGCGGTCAAAAGGTGTGGACTTCGCTGGGCGACCAGGCGAATTGGGCGATCTGCCTGGCGCGCACCGACCCGGATGCGCCCAAACACCGCGGCATCACGTACTTCTTGGTCGACATGCACAGCGCCGGGCTCGAGGTGCGCCCACTGGTGCAGATCACCGGGGAGGCGCATTTCAGCGAAGTCTTCCTCGACGACGTGTTCGTGCCGGACGCCTGCGTGGTCGGCGCGCTGAACAACGGATGGAAGATCGCCCGCTCCACCCTGTCGACGGAGCGGGTGGCCATGGGCGGCAACGGCATCGGTCCGGTGCTCGAGGAGCTGATCGCGAAATCACCCGCCACCGGCCCCGGCGCGGAGCTGGTGAACGACCGGCTCGGTGGATTCGTTGCCGAGGCGATCGCGGGCCTGCTGCTCGAACAGCGCGCCGCGGCGCGGATGCTGGCGGGCGGGGATCCGGGTGCGCAGAGCAGTGTGCGCAAGCTGGTCGGCGTGCGCCACCGCCAGGCGGTCGCGGAATTCGCCGCGGAGGCGGCGGGCCCGCTCGGCGCGCGGGACTGCGAGGTGACCAAGGAGTTCCTGCTCACGCGCTGCCTGTCGATCGCGGGCGGAACCGAGCAGATCCTGCTCACCGTGGCCGCTGAGCGGATTCTGGGGCTGCCCCGGGACGCGGACAGCTAGCCCTACCGCCGATCGGGAGACGAGCGTGGACTTCACCAGGGACGACGGCCAGGACGCGGTGGCCGAGGTCGTCGTGAGTTTGCTGGAGCGCGAACCGGCGCGCGACATGCGATTGTGGCCGAAGCTGGCCGACTCCGGTCTGCTCGTCGTCGCGTTGCCGGAGCGGTTCGGCGGCGACGGGATGGGGCTGCTCGAAGTATCGGCGCTACTCACCGAACTGGCCACCGACGCGGTCGCGGTGCCCGCGCTGCCGACGCTGGGCATGGGCGTGCTGCCGCTGGTGGCCTGTGCGCCGGAGAACGTGCAGTCGCTCGTGCTGCCCGGGGTCGCCGCGGGCGCGGTGCTCACCGCGGCGCTGAGCGAACCGGCGGCACCGTTCACGCCCGAGCCGCAGACCACCGCCGTCCTCGACGGCGACACCGTGCGCATCACCGGGCACAAGGTCGCGGTGCCGTACGCGGAGCAGGCCGCCTGGCTGCTCGTGCCGACCAACGCCGGTATCGCCGTGGTGGACGCGCACGCCGCGGGCTTGACCCGCACGCCGACGCCGGTCTCCGGCGGCATTCCGGAGTACACGGTCGGGCTGGACCAGGTGGAGATTCCGGCCGACCAGCTGTGGCCGGTCGGTCTCGCCGACCTGCACCGGCTGGCGCTCGCCGCCATCGGATCGGTAGCCGATGGATTGCTGAAGGGGGCGATCACGCTCACCGCGGAGCATCTGCGCACCCGCCACCAGTTCGGCAGGCCGCTGGCCGAGTTCCAGGCGGTGGCCCAGCAGATCGCGGACCTGTATATCGTCTCGCGGACCCTGCACGTGGCCGCGGTATCGGCGAATTGGGCTCTGGCACAAAATGATTCGAGTCAGGAGCAGCGTGAGCGCACCGACGACGATCTGGAGATCCTGGCCTACACCGTCGCCGCGGAACTGCCCGCGGCCATGCAGAAGTGCCATCACCTGCACGGCGGCCTCGGCGTAGACGTGACCCACCCGATGCATCGCTACTACTCACAAGCCAAGGACATCGCGCGCTGGCTCGGCGGCGCGTCGTTCCGGCTCGACCGACTGGGAGCCAGATGTTCATCGACCTGACCACCGAACAACGCAGGCTGCGCGACGAATTGCGGGCCTACTTCGCCGCTCTCGTGACCCCCGAGGAAGAGGCCGAGATGGCGGTCGACCGGCACGGCGCGGCCTACCGCGCCGTGGTGCGCCGGATGGGTCGCGACGGCCGGCTCGGTGTCGGCTGGCCCAAGGAATACGGTGGGCAAGGCTTCGGGCCGGTCGAGCAGCAGATCTTCTTCAACGAGGCGGTCCGGGCCGACGTCCCGCTGCCCCTGGTGACGCTGCTGACCGTCGGCCCCACCTTGCAGCAGTTCGGCACCGAGGAGCAGAAACAGCGGTTCCTGCCCGGAATACTCTCCGGCGACATCCATTTCGCCATCGGCTACTCCGAGCCGGACGCGGGCACCGACCTCGCCTCGCTGCGCACCTCGGCGGTGCGCGACGAGTCCGGCGACTGGATCGTCAACGGGCAGAAGATCTTCACCACGGGCGCGCACGAGGCCGATTTCGTCTGGTTGGCCTGCCGCACCGGCTCCGCCGAGTCGCGCCACCACGGCATCACGATCCTGATCGTGGACACCACCGACCCCGGCTACTCGTGGACGCCGATCATCACCTGCGACGGCGCCCACCACACCAACGCGACCTATTTCGACAATGTGCGGGTCCCGGCGAACATGCTGGTCGGCGCGGAAAACCGGGGCTGGAAGCTGATCACGACGCAGCTCAACCACGAGCGGGTGAGCCTGGGTCCGTCCGGCAAGATCGAGCAGCTCTACGACCGGGTGCGCGACTGGGCGCGACCGCGTGGCGTGCTCGCCGAACTCGACGTGCGCCGAGCGCTGGGCCGCATCCACGCCATGGTTCGGTTGAACGAGCTGCTGAACTGGCAGGTCGCCGCCGCGTCTGATGGGCGGCGGTCGCAGGGCCGCGCGTCGTCGGGCACCGCGACCGCTTCCGGGCCCGGCGCTGCCGCCGCCGGTGTGGACGGCGACCAGGCGCGGGTGATCGCCGACGCGTCCGCGACCAAGGTCTATTCCACCGAATCGCTCCAGGAGGCGGGCAGACTCGCCGAGGAGATCGTCGGCCGCTACGGCGACCCGGCCGACCCGGCCACCGGCGAGCTGCTGACCTGGCTGGACCGCAGGACCAAGCAGAACCTCGTGGTCACCTTCGGCGGTGGTGTCAACGAGGTGATGCGGGAGCTGGTCGCCTCGTCCGGTCTGCGGTTGCCGCGAGTACCCCGATAACGAGTGAAGGAGCCGCGTGTGCCGGAAACCACTACGCCGGAGGCGATCGTCGCCGCGGCCGCGGCCATCACGGCGGCGGGGGAGAGCACGCCCCGTTACGGGCGTGATCCGGTGAACCAACCGATGATCAACAACTGGGTCGAGGCGCTCGGCGACGCCAATCCGATCTACGTCGACGAGGCGGCGGCGCGCGCCGCGGGACATCCCGGCATCGTCGCGCCGCCCGCCATGGCCCAGGTGTGGACCATGTTCGGGCTCGATGGTTCTCGTCCCGCCGACGACCCGATGGGGTTGGCCACGGAGCTGCTCGACGCCGCCGGATACACGTCCGTGGTCGCCACGGACTGCCGGCAGACCTACCACCGCTACCTCGAGGTCGGCGTACAGGTCTCGGTCACCAGCACGCTGTCGGACATCCGTGGCCCGAAGCGCACCGCGCTGGGCGAGGGCTGGTTCGTCACCTTCCAGACCACCTGGCGGGTCGGCGCCGAGGTGGTCGCCGAAATGCTGTTCCGGCTGCTGAAATTCGCTCCCGGCACGGCCGCGCCGACAGTCGCGGAGGGTGCGCGGGTCAAGCCGCTGGTTTCCCGGGACACCGAATTCTTCTGGGCGGGAACCAAAGCGGGCGAGCTGCGCATCCAGCGGCTGCCGGACGGTTCGCTGCGGCATCCGCCCATTCCGGCGATCTGGCAGGACAAGTCGACACCGACCGACTATGTCGTCGCCTCCGGGCGCGGCACCGTGTTCAGTTACGTCGTGCACCACGCGCCGAAGGTGCCCGGGCGGCAGCTGCCGTTCGTGGTGGCGCTGGTCGAGTTGGCGGAGGGCGTGCGCATGCTCGGTGAACTGCGCGGCATCGACCCGGCCGAGGTACGGATCGGCCTGCCGGTCGAGGTGGGCTTCGAGAGACTCGACGACGAGGCGACGCTGCCGGTCTGGCAGGTGGTCGCATGAGCGGTCAGGCCCGCAGGAGGCAGCGAAGCGTTACCACGCGGGGCTCCGCTCATGCGAGGAAGGAAGCACGATGACCGCCGCCGTGGAACCCGGCGCCGTGCGCGTCGGCACGGTGCTGCCCGAACTGGCGATCCACGCCGACCCCACATTCGTGATCAGCACTGCCCTGGCCACCAGGGACTTCCAGGACGTGCACCACGACAGGGACAAGGCCGTCGCCCGCGGCTCGAAGGACATCTTCGTCAACATCCTCACCGACACCGGCTTGGTGCAGCGCTTCGTCACCGACTGGGCGGGCCCGCGCGCCGTCGTCAAGTCGATCGCGCTGCGCTTGGGCGTGCCGCTGTACGCCGGGGACACGCTCACGCTCACCGGAGCGGTGACCGCGGTGAAAGGTGCGGACGTGCACATCGACGTGGTCGGCAAGGACAGCCTCGGCGACCACATCACGGCCACGGCGGTCATCGCGTTGCGGAGGGCCGATGTCTGAGCGGACGATTTCCCGCCGCGCCTCCATCGTCGGCATCGGCGCCACCGATTTCTCCAAGGACTCCGGGCGTAGCGAACTGCGTCTGGCCGCCGAAGCGGTCACCGCCGCGCTGGCCGACGCGGGCCTGACGCCGGCCGACGTGGACGGCCTGACCACGTTCACCATGGACACCAACAGCCAGGCCGCCGTGGCCAGGGCGGTCGGCATTCCCCGGCTGACGTTCTTCAGCCACATCGGCTACGGCGGCGGCGCGGCCTGCGCCACCGTCCAGCAGGCCGCCATGGCGGTGGCCACCGGCGTCGCGGATGTCGTGGTGGCCTATCGCGCGTTCAACGAGCGGTCGGTGTCGCGGTTCGGGCAGTTCGCCACGGCATTGGCCACCGCGCCCACGTCCTCGGGTATCGACGCGGGCTGGTCCTATCCGCACGGGCTGGGCACGCCCGCCGCGCAGGTCGCGATGATCGCCCGGCGCTACATGCACGTCTATGGGGCCACCAGCGCGGACTTCGGCCGCGTGGCCGTCGCCGGCCGCAAGCATGCCGCGGTGAACCCGGCCGCCTTCTTCTACGGCAAGCCGATCACGCTGGAGGACCATCAGAATTCCCGCTGGATCGCCGAACCGCTGCATCTGCTGGATTGCTGCCAGGAATCCGACGGAGGCGTCGCGATCGTGGTCACCGGCGTCGAGCGGGCTCGCGACCTGCCGCAGCGACCCGCCGTCATCGCCGCGGCCGCCCAGGGTTGCGGCGCCGACCAGTACGTGATGACCAGCTACTACCGCGACGCCATGACCGGCCTGCCGGAGATGGGCCTGGTCGGCGCGCAGCTGTGGGCGCAGAGCGGGCTGCGTCCGGAGGACACGCGGGCCGCCATCCTGTACGACCACTTCACCCCCTTCGTCCTCCTGCAACTGGAGGAACTCGGGTTCTGCGGCCGGGGCGAGGCGAAGGATTTCATCGCCGACGGCGCCATCGAGGTCGGCGGGCGCCTGCCGCTCAACACCCACGGCGGCCAGCTCGGCGAGGCGTACATCCACGGCATGAACGGCATCGCCGAAGCCGTGCGCCAGATCCGCGGCACCTCGGTCAACCAGGTCGCCGACCTGACCGACATCCTGGTCACCGCGGGCACCGGCGTGCCGACCTCCGGACTCGTGCTCACCGCCGAGTGATCAGCTCGGCCGCGCATACTCGCGTCGGCACTTCGCGCCCGTCGCGGCGAGTGCCCAGTGGCGCTCTCCGGCGCGCGGGTGGCGCGTAGCTTAGGGCAAGTGGTGGCCAGGCATTTGGTGGATGTGCACGTGTTGCTGCTGCGCGACGCGGAAGTGTTGCTGAGCAGGCGGCGTAGCGGGGACGAGTTCGACGGGTTGTGGCACCTGCCCGCCGGGAAGCTCGAGCCGGGGGAGTCGGTGCTCGCCGCGACGGTCCGCGAAGCGTTCGAGGAGGTCGGCGTCGTGATCGACCCGGCGGATCTGCGGCACGTCCATTCCGCGCATGTCGTCGAGTCCGGGCGAGAGGCCAGGATCGGGTTGTTCTTCGAGACTCGCCGCTGGTCGGGCGAGCCGGTCAACCGCGAACCCGACAAGTCCTACGAGTTGGGATGGTTCCCGCTCGCGAACCTTCCGGAAACGCTCATTCCATATCCGGCGGCGGGTATCCGCGGCTACCGCACCGGCGTGACCTACAGCCAGCGGGGCTGGCCGAGCTGATCACACACGCAAGTGCGCGGCGAGTATGCGGGCGAGCTGCTGGACGCTCTCCGGCGTGTCGGGGCGCAGCGTGGTGCGGTAGCCCGCGAAGCGGTCGAAGACTGCTCCCTCGATGACGGCGACGAAGTCCGCCGCCCGGGTGTCCGGATCGGGCGCGCCCAGGGCATGGAACAACTCGCGGGCGCGGTCGACGGAGAACAGGCTGCGCACCAGCCGGGGATGTAGGTCGGGATCGTCGAGCAGGTCGATCAGCAGCGCGTGACGGGCGATCAGGTGAGCGCGCCGGTGCGCCAGTAGCCGGTCCAGCCATGCGGCGATGTCGCATGGCCCCGCGGTGGTCGGCGTCAGCGCGGCGGTGGCGAAATCGTCGCGGGAGCGGGTGGTGATCCGGTCCACGATGGCCTCGATGAGCGCGCGTTTGCTGCGGAAGTAGTAGGAAGCCGACCCGGTGGGCAAGCCCAGTTCCGCGTCCAGCGCGCGGTGGGTCAGCGCGCGCAGGCCGCGCGCGGCGATCAGCTCGATGGCGGTGTCGACGAGGAGCACGCGTCGGTCGTCTGTGGACATGATCACCCTTCCTGGCCGCCGTGGGGCTCGTCCTCTACAAATGTAGAGGACTCGGGAGGTGTCATGGAACCCAGGTGGGATGCCGATCAGGCGCGGGCGGCGGCGCGGTTGGGTGAGTTGGTCGATCGGCGCGGCAGGCCGGTTCGACGTCGCCGGGGCGTCTATCTCCACGGCAGGCCCGGACGCGGCAAGACCATGCTCATGAACCGGTTCTTCGCCGAGGTGGTATCGGAGCGTAAGCGGCGCTATCACTTCCACCAGTTCTTCGCCGATCTGCATGCCGCGGCACACGCGTCCGGCTCGATCGATGCAGCGGTGGACGCGCTGCTCGGCGACACCCGGCTGGTCTGCTTCGACGAGTTCCATGTGCACGACATCGGCGACGCCATGCTGATCGCCCGGCTGCTCGACGCACTGTTCGCCCGCCGCGTCGCGCTGGTGGTGACGTCGAATTATCCACCCGAGGAGTTGCTGCCGAATCCGTTGTTCCACGACCGGTTCGTGCCGACGATCGACCGAATTCGCGCGAACATGGACGCGGTGGCCGTCGACGGCGCGACCGACTATCGCACTCTCGGTTCTCCCAGCCCCGCGGCCGGATTCGCGGCCGGGCGATACATCGTGGCGCCCTCGAGGCGCGCGCCCATGGAGCCGCTGTCGATTTCGGTCGTCCGGAATAATGGCGCGGCGCGGCGGACCGACGAGTCGGCCGTCGAAATTCCCCTCGGCACTCGAATTCTGCGCGCTATTGCGACCGACGGAAGCGCCCTCGTCATCGAATTCGGCGCATTGTGCGGGACCCCGGCTTCCGCGGCGGATTATGTTTCGCTGGCCCAACGATTTACGCGCTGGGAAATCCGAGATGTGCCACGGCTGTGCGAAGTTCCGCTCGACTGGGCGACGCGTTTCGTGAACGTCGTCGACGTGCTCTATGACGCCGATCGCGAACTCGCCGTCATCGCGTCGTCGACGCTCGGTGAGCTGGTGCGGGAGGTGCGTGAAGTGCCGGATATATCGCGTTTGACGAGTCGGCTCAGTGCTTTGTCCCAATCCGCGCCCGATATCGCCCGGTAGTCACCGTCGCGTCGGCCGCTCCGCGGAGTTGCGGTTCGAGAGAAGAGACTGCGAAGAATTCCATTTCATCCCGGGCGGACCGCTCGGCATGTAACTATGTGGCTGTTTTGTGGAGTACGCATTTGTGGAGTACGCAGATTTGGTGGTAGCGGAGTGGCCCGGGCGCGAGCGTCGATATCGCGCGTGATCGTGCTGATCACGCTGCTGGCTTTTGCCGTCATCGCCGTGCGTGGATACATCCCAGGAATCACCGCGGCCGGGTCGCGCGGGCAGGCCCCGTCCGCCGTGTCGGTCGCGCTCGTGCCGGTGTTGCTGACTGTCTCGATCGTGATCCTGCTGGCGGGTGTCATCGCGAGCCGGCAGCGATTGCCGTCGGTCATGCCGGAGCCGGAACGCGCGGACGAGCGCAGGCGGTGGCGGCTGGGCCGCGCGGGCCTGGCGGTGCTCGGTGCGCTCGCGCTGCTCGGCGTGCTGGTCGCGGCCGGGACGGCGATCTACTTCATCGGCGCGAGCAGGCCGGGCGAGCCCGCGCGCCCGGCGCCGCCCGCCACCACCACGGGCGCCGCGCCGCAGCAGGGCACCGTGCCGCCCGCCGAGCGCCAACCCGGGTCGGCGGGGCTGACCGGGACAGCGCTGGTGCTGACCGGCATCGCGGCCGCGGGACTCGTGACGGTGGCGATGAGCGGGTTGGTCGTGGTCGCGGTGTCGTCGCGGCGCAGGCCCGTTGCGCCGCAGGCGCTCGCGGTCGCGGGGACGCCCACCGCGGTTGAGTCGCTGGCCCGCGCGGCCGAGCTGGGCCTGGCCGCGATGAACGCCCCGGGCCAGGACCCGCGCACCGCGATCATCGCCTGCTACGTCGCGATGGAGCGCGGCCTCGCCGCCGACCGCGCCGCCGCGCCCCTCGCCTCGGACACCCCGATGGAGGTGCTGGCCCGCGCGTTCGAACGCGGCGCTCTGCACGACGCGGCCGCCCGCGAGCTGGTCGCCCTGTTCGAGGAGGCCAGGTTCAGCCCGCACGCCATGCTCGAAGGGCAGCGCAGGCGAGCCGAGCGACTGCTGCGCATCGTGCTCGCCGACCTGCCAGGGGAGGTGCCCGCGTGACCGGTCGAGGGCGGAAGGACATCGCGTGAATCGGATGAAGGTTGTGGTCACCGGCGTGATCGTCATCGCGGTGGTCGAGCTGGTCGCCGTCGAGCGCGCCCCCGGGCTGCTGCTGATCGCCGCGGGTATCCCGGTCGCGGTGGCGCTGGGCCGGCTGATCTGGTCGCTGCTCGAGCGCGCCGAGGCGGGGGACGCCGAAGCGATCGAGGACACGGAGAACGGCCCGGCCGAGATGTTGCGGCGCTGGCACGCCAGGGCACAGACGCTCGCCGACCGCGCGGACGGCAGCCGTGCCGATTGGGACCGGCATCTGCGTCCGTTGCTGGCAAAGCAGTTCGAGCTGTCCAGCGGCCACCGGGTGGCGAAGAACCGCAGCGCGGTCGAGGCGGCGGGTGTGCACCAGTTCGGGCCGGAACTGTGGCACTGGGTGGACCCGGCCGATTCGGATCTTCGTGATCGGGCCGGCCGGGCACCGGGGCGTGCGGTGCTGGAGGAGATCCTGAGCCGCCTGCAGAGAATGTGACATTCGTTGAGGCAAGTGCGGGTACCCACATGACCAGGCCGATGGACGTGACCATCCGGCGCAGCGAGGCCGTGCTCCGGGAGTTGTCCCGGGTCGTGGTCGGCAAGCGGGACCAGTTGCAGTTGATCATGATCGCGGTGCTTTCCGGTGGGCATGTGCTGATCGAGGACTTACCCGGCCTCGGCAAGACGCTCATCGCGCGATCGTTCGCGTCCGCGCTCGGGTTGCGGTTCACCCGGGTGCAGTTCACTCCCGACCTGCTGCCCGCGGATCTGCTCGGTTCGACGATCTACGACATGTCCTCCGGCCGGTTCACCTTCCGTCGCGGGCCGGTGTTCACCAATGTGCTGCTGGCCGACGAGGTGAACCGCACCCCGCCGAAGACCCAGGCCGCGCTGCTGGAGGCGATGGCGGAGGGACAGGTCAGCATCGACGGTGAGACGTTCGTGCTGCCGCGGCCGTTCGTCGTGCTGGCCACCGACAACCCGATCGAGTACGAAGGCACCTACCCGCTGCCGGAAGCCCAGCTCGACCGCTTCGCCATCCAGCTGCGGCTGGGATACCTGTCCGAGCACGACGAAACGCGGATGATCCGCCGCAGGCTGGAGCGCGGGGCGCGGCAACCGCAGGTCGCCCAGGTGGTAGACGCCAACGGCCTGCTGGAGATGCGGCACTCCGTCGAATGCGTGAGCGTGCATCCCGACGTGGTGAGCTATGTCGTCGCGCTGGCGTCGGCGACCAGAGGGCATTCGCAGGTCGAGGTCGGCGCCAGTCCGCGCGCGGAACTGGATCTGGTGCAGATGTCCCGCGCGCGGGCGCTACTGCTCGGCCGCGACTTCGTGATCCCCGAAGACGTCAAGGCGCTGGCGGTACCGGCCATGGCGCACCGGATCACGCTGCGGCCGGAGATGTGGGTGCGCCGCATTCGCGGCGAGGATGTGATCACCGAACTGCTGCGCCGTCTGCCGGTGCCGCGCGCCACCGTGACATGAGGCACCGCGACGCAGGCTGCGCGATCGACGCCGAGTTGCGGTGGCGCCCCGCACCGCTGGTCTTCATGCTCGCGGCGTGCGCCGCCGCGGCCCTGGTGCTCGCGGTGGTGCTCGGCCGCTGGCAACCGCTCGTGTTCGCCGCGCCGTTGCTCGGCGTGCTGGCCACCGCGCCGTGGCAGCAGTCCTCGACCAGGATCCGAGTCGATGGCGGCGGCACGCTGCGCTGTTTCGAGAGCGAGGAAGTGACGCTCACCGTCGCCGCCGTCGTGACGAAGGGGCACGCGCTGCTGCGCCTGAAGCCGGAGAGCTCGACCGGGCTGGAGATCCAGGTCGAGGAGCTCGGCGATTCCGGCGTCGCGCCCGCCGGGTTGCGGCTCGCGCTGTCGGCGGGCAGGTGGGGGCGTTATCCGATTTCGGTGCGGGTCTCGGCGCTGAGCCCCGCCGGGCTCGCGGTCGCCACCGCGGTGCTGCCCGTGGGGCAGCTGTTCGTGTATCCGATGACCGATCCGCAGCGGATGCGCCTGCCCCACATCGAACTTCCCGAGCGGTTCGGGACCCACCTGACCCGCAGGCCCGGTCCCGGCGTCGAGTACGCGGACATCCGCGCCTATGTCCCCGGCGACCAGTTGCGCATCGTGAACTGGCCGGTGAGCGCGCGGCGCGGCCGACTGTACGTCACCGAGCGGCTGACCAACCGTTCCGCGGACGTGGTGGTGCTGGTGGACACCTCGCAGCAGGCGCCGGGACCGGCCGCCGATTCGCTGGAGCTGTCGGTGCGCGGCGCGGCGCAGGTGGTGCAGTCGACGTTGCGGGCGGGCGACCGGACCGCGGTGGTCTGCCTGGGCCGGCAACCGCGCTGGCTGCGGCCGGACATCGGCCGCCGCCAGTTCTACCGCATCGTGGAGACCGTGCTCGACGTCGGCGACGAGTACATCCCGACCACCGGCACCCTCGCGCCGCACGCGGCCGTGCCGCTCGGTGCGATCGTGGTGGCCTTCTCCACGCTGCTGGATACGCAGTTCGCGCTCGCGCTGATCGATCTGCGCAAGCGCGGGCACGCGGTGGTCGCGGTGGACGTGCTGCGCGGCACGCCGTTCCGGGCGGACCCGGATGCGATCCTGGGCAAGATGTGGGAGCTCGAGCGCGCGGCGATGTACCGCGACATGGGCACCGTCGGCGTCGATATCGTGGCGTGGCCGGAAGGCGCGCGCCTGGATCAGATCATGCGGGTGCTGCCCGAGCACCGCAGGACCGTGCGGGTGCGCCGATGACCAGATTCCTCGCCGTCATCTCCGGGGTGCTGCTGGTGGCCTCGGTGGCGCTGTTGGAGCCGTGGATCGGCATTCCCGCCGTGGCCTTCGTCGCGCTCGGCTGGTGGCTGCGGCCGCTCGCGGTCTGCGCGGTGCTGGTCGCGCTCGCCGTGCTCACGCTCGCCGACGCGGGTGTGCTCACCTGCGCGGCAACGGGTTTAGTGGCCACAACGTATCTGCTCAACACCGCGACGGTGACCGCGCCGCGCGGAGTCGTGCCGACCACGATCCCATCGGTGACCGGTGCGGTCGGCTTCGCGGCGGTCGCCGTCGCCGCCGCTCTGGTCCCGCTGCGCCTGGCCTGGGCGCCGCTGGCCGTGCCGGTGCTCGTGCTGCTGCTGTACGCCCTGGTGATCCAGGGCGCAGCGGCCCGGCACTCACCTGCGGCCGTTCAGCGCGCGCGGGCGGGCCGCCGGCGAGCGAAACCCCAGGGACGCTGACGGATGCGCATGGAACGTCTGGTCGAATCGCTCAGGCGGACCGGAACCGCAGTTCGACGTCGCGGAGTACCGGTGCGTCATCGCGTTCGACCACGGTCGCGGCGATGGTGAGTGCGTCGTCTCGGCGCCAGATCCGGGTGCGGATCGTCTCACCCGGGTAGAGCACCCCGGCGAACCGTGCGCGGAAACCGGTGACGCGGCTCGCGTCGGAGTCGAGCACGATGTCGGTCGCGGTCTTACAGACGATGCCGTAGGTGCACAACCCGTGCAGGATGGGCGCGGGGAACCCGGCCGCGCGGGCGAATTCGGGGTCGGAGTGCAGTGGGTTGTGGTCGCCGGACATCCGGTAGAGCAGTGCCTGCTGCGGCAGCGTCGGCGTGGTGACGTCGAAATCCGGAGCGCGATCGGGCGATTCGGCCTTCGTGCTGGGTCCGCGCTCGCCGCCGAAACCGCCTTCGCCCTTGGCGAAGATCGAGGAGCGTTCGGTCCATAGCGGCGCGCCGTCGGAGCCGGTGACGGTGTGCTCCTGCACGATGACCGCGGCCGACCCCTTGTCCCAGATCTCGGCGATCCGGCCGGCCTTGGTCGCCTTGCCCGCCGCCGGGATCGGCCGGTGCACCTCGACCTCCTGATGACCGTGCACCACCTTCGCCAGATCGATCTCGATGCCGGGGAAATTCACCTGAGGCGGCTCGGTCTCGTGCACGGTCGCCGCCACGGTGGCGAAGGTCGGCAGCACCTGCGGTTGCCGATCGTCGAGATAGCGCAACTCGGCCGGGTCGGTCCAGCGCGCACCCGCGCCGATGCCCAGCTGATAAAGCTGCACGTCCGACGGGGTCCAGGCGAACTCGCGGCTGTGCAGTCGCGCGCCGAGCGCGATCCTCGGATCGATGGGCATCAGCTTCTCCTTGTGCATGAATGTGGATGGATCCGGCTCGCCCGCGCCGCGAGCGCGGCCGCGCCGGAACTCGGCGGCACCCGGGTTCGATCCTGCGCGTCCGGACACCGGCTCGCCAGTGCGTCGTCCGCTCCTGGGGATCGTTCATCGGCCTGTGGATAAATCGCGGTACCCGGCCGGGCGCGGGTTCCGGGCCGGTCCCCGCCGCGTGCTATGACAGGCACCGCGATCTCGTCTCACGCCTCCGCCGCGGCGGCCGCGGGCTGCTCCTTCTTGCGCTTGACGATGTCCAGTACCGCGAGGTAGCCGAAGGTGATCGCGGGGCCGATGGTGGCGCCGGGCCCGGCGTAGGTGTGGCCCATCACCGGTGTGGAGCAGTTGCCGGAGGCGTACAACCCCTCGATCACGCTGCCGTCCTCCCGTAGCACCCGCCCTGCGGTATCGGCCACCAACCCGCCCTTGGTGCCCAGATCGCCCGGCACGATCGCGGCGGCGTAGTACGGGCTCTGCACCAGTGCGGCCAGGCATGGGTTGGGCCGTACGGTCGGATCGCCGTAATACCGGTCGTAGTGGCTCTCGCCGCGGCCGAAGTCCTCGTCCTTCCCGGTCGCGGCGAAGCCGTTGAACCGGGTGACGGTCGCGGCCAACTCCTCGGCGGGCACACCGATCCTGCCTGCCAATTCCTCGATGCTGTCGGCCTGGACGATGAGGTCGTTGTCCATCCAGCGGGACGGAAAACGCCGACCTGGCGGTAGCCCGGCGAAGACGTAGCGGTTGCGGTAGCGCTGGTCGAACACCAGCCACGCGGGAATGTTCTCACCCGGCCCCGCACCCTGCCCGTACTCGCCGCCGTACATGGTGTGCACGGCCTCGACATACGGGGCGGATTCGTTGCCGAATCGCTTGCCCGCGGCGTTCACCATGATGCTGCCGGGCAGGTTCCGTTCGGCCAGCGCGAACCACGGTGTGCCGCCCTTGAAGATGCTGGGCCCCCACCAAGCGTCCGACATGAAACCGATGGCCGCGCCCACCGCGATGCCCGCTCGGATGCCGTCGCCGGTATTCGCGGCCGCGCCGGTGGTCCACTCGGAGGTAATGGGCCGGCGCTGGTATTTGGCGCGCATTTCCGCGTTGCGCTCGAAACCGCCGCTTCCGAGGACGACGCCGTAGCGGGCGGTGAAGGTGACCGGCCCGCCGTCGTGCTGTGCGTGGACGCCGGTGACGACGCCGTCGGTCACGGCGAGGTCGGTCATCGGGGTGTTCAGCAGAAGCGGGACGTTCGCGTCCATGAGCCCCTTGCGCATGCCGGCGATGAGGGCCTGTCCCATGCCGACGATGTGTTTGCGGGTGAACGTGGCCCAGTAGGTCCGCGCGCCGACACGCATCGCGCGGAGCATGCCCTTCGGATGACGCCGAATCAAGTTGAGCCGAACGAAATCGGCCTGCATGACCACCACGTTCAGCGGAGCCTTCGCGTACGGCGGCTCCAGGTTGAACCGTTCGTCGCCCAGGATCTTCGTGTCGAACGGCTTGGGCTCGCACGAGCGACCCTCGGGCCGCCCGCCCGGCGCCTCCGGGTGGTAGTCGGAGTAGCCCGGCACCCATGTCATCTTCAGTGGCGAATGATCGAGCACGAAGTCCAGTGCTTCGGCGCCGCGGTCGATGAAGGTGTCGATCCGTTCGGAGGGCACGACGTCGCCGATGATGCTATGCAGGTAGGTCCGCGCGGCCTCGCGGTCGTCGGGCCGACCGGACGCGCGCAGCGCCTTGTTGCCGGGGATCCACACGCCGCCGCCGGAGCGCGCGGTCGACCCGCCGTAGTGCGCGGCCTTCTCGATGACCACCACGCTCAGGCCGTTGTGGGCCGCGGTGAGGGCGGCGGTCATGCCGGCGGCCCCGCTGCCGACCACCACCACGTCGTATTCCCGATCAATCATGTAGAACACGTTATAGAATGGACGCGCCGTTGGTCTATGTCGTGCGGCAGATGGCTTGATCGACATTCCATATGCATCGGAAACTTGTTTCAGTTTCAGAGCGGGAGTTGAGAACATGGGCCTCGAATGGGACCTGGCCGCCGACGTTGTCGTGGTCGGATACGGCGCCGCGGGGGCCGCGGCCGCGCTGGAAGCCGCCGCGGCGGGCGCGCGGGTGCTCGTGCTGGAACGCTTCGCCGGAGGCGGGACATCGGCGCTGTCCGGTGGCATCATCTACGCGGGCGGCGGCACCTCCGTCCAGCGCGAGGCGGGGGTCGAGGACACCCCGGCGGCGATGTACGCCTACCTCGAGCGCGAGGTCGGCGACGGCGTCGCCCCAGAGACGCTGCGCAGGTTCGTCGACGAGAGCCCGGACCTGATCGAATGGCTGAAGGGGCACGGCGTCCCGTTCGAGGCCTCGCTGTGCCCGTACAAGACTTCCTACCCCAACGACCGCTACTACCTGTACTACTCCGGCAGCGAGATCTCCGGCGCGTTCCGCGATATCCCGGCTGCCCCACGCGGACACCGGGTGCGGGGCCGGGGCACTTCGGGAAAGAAACTGACCGAACCGCTCGCCGCCGCCGCGTCCAGGGCGGGCGTGCGCGTGGAGACCCGCACCAGGGTGACCCGATTGATCACCGACAGCGCGGGCGCGGTGATCGGCGTCGAATGCCACACTCTGCGCGACGCGCCGAGCCGGGTCCGCGACCGCTACACCCGTATGGCCAAGATCGCGGCCAAGCCGGGCATCTACTACCCGCAGCTGCGGCGGGCGCTGCAACAGCGGCTGGACCGGCTGGAACGCCGATACGGCAGCACGATTCGGGTGCTCGCCCGGCGCGCGGTGGTGCTCAGCGCGGGCGGGTTCATCGCCAATCGCGACCTGGTGCGGCAGTACGCGCCCGCGTTCCACGGCGGTCTCGCCCTCGGCACCAGCGCCGACGACGGCAGCGGCATCCTGATGGCCCAGCAGGTCGGCGCGGCCGTCGATCACATGGACAACGTCTCCGCGTGGCGATTCCTGCTCCCGCCCAGCGCTTTCACCGCGGCGCTGCTGGTCGACGCCGACGGCCGCCGGGTGATCGACGAGACGCGCTATGGTGCCGCCGTCGGCAACAAGCTGATCACCGAGCACGACGGCAAGGGATGGCTGCTGGCCGACGACCCACTGATGCGCGCCGCGATCGCGCAGATCGGCAAGCAGGGCGCCTGGTTCCAGCGCGGGCAGTTCGAGACCATGCGGCGCACCGCGATTCGCGGCGCGACGCTGGAGCAGGCCGCGGCGAAGGCGGGCATCGACCCGGCCGGGCTGCGCGCGACGGTCGACGCGCACAACACCGCGATCGAGACCGGCGCCCCCGATCCGGCCGGGAAACCCGCCGAGTTCGCACAACCGGTCCGCACCGGCCCGTTCTGGCTGTTGGATGTGGGCATCAAACCGAGCCTGACCAACCCGTGCCCCATGCTCACCCTCGGCGGCGTCGTCGTGGACGAGCGCACCGGCGCGGTCAAGACGGCCGATGGGGCCGACATCCCGGGGCTTTTCGCGGCCGGTCGCACCGCGGTCGGCATTTGCTCCGAGTCTTATGTCAGCGGGCTGTCGCTCGCCGATTGCGTCTTCTCCGGCCGCAGGGCGGGCCGGTCCGCGGCCGACGAGCAGTTCTCGGCGCTGGATAAAGCAACTGTGGAAGGAAACTAGCGTGCTGTCCGACGCGGTACGAACCGAACTGGCTGACGAACTCGAGCGCGCCGAGCGCGACCGGGTGGCGATCGACCCGTTGATCGCCCGCCACCCCGATATCGACGTGGTCGACGCCTACGAGATCCAGCTGATCAACATCCGGCGCAAGCTGGCCGCGGGCGCGCGGGTGGTCGGGCACAAAGTGGGCCTGTCCTCGAAGGCCATGCAGCGGATGATGGGCGTCGACGAGCCCGACTACGGGCATCTGCTCGCGGAAATGGAAGTCCACGAGGACGTTTCGGTCGAAGCAGGCCGGTATCTGTTCCCCCGCGTGGAGGTGGAGGTCGGGTTCGTGCTCGGCGCCGACCTGCCCGGTGCGGAATGCACCGAGGAAGACGTGCTCGCCGCCACGGTCGCCTTGGCACCCGCGATCGAGCTGATCGACTCGCGGATCAAGGATTGGAACATCGGCTTGGCCGACACCATCTCCGACAACGCGTCTTCGGCCGGTTTCGTGTTCGGCGCGCGGCGGGTCGCGCCAAAGGATATCGACACCACGGCCATCGACGCCGTGCTCACCCGCAACGGCGCGGTGGTGGCCGAGGGCCGCAGCGACGCGGTGCTGGGCGATCCGGTGATCGCGGTGGCTTGGCTGGCGCGCAAGGTCGCGGGCTTCGGTGTGCGGCTGAACGCCGGTGACATCGTGCTGCCCGGTTCGTGCACCCGCGCCATCGACGCACGTCCGGGCGATGAGTTCCATGCCGAGTTCGCCGGACTCGGCTCCGTCCGTCTGCAATTCACCTAGGAGGCTGTCGTGCCCGTGCACGGGACCGTCACCGCCGCGATCGTCGGGTCCGGCAACATCAGCACCGATCTGCTCTACAAACTGCTGCGCTCGCAGCGGATCCAGCCGCGCTGGATGATCGGGATCGACCCGGACAGCGAGGGCCTGAAGCGGGCGCGCGGGCTCGGGCTGGAAACCTCGCACGAGGGCGTGGACCGGCTGCTCGCGCAATCCGAATTGCCCGATCTGATCTTCGAGGCGACCTCGGCGTACGTGCACCGCGCCGCCGCCCCGCGCTACGCCGAAGCGGGCATCCGCGCCGTCGACCTCACCCCGGCCGCCGTCGGCCCCGCCGTGGTGCCGCCGGTGAACCTGCGCGCGAATCTCGACGCGCCGAACGTCAACCTGATCACCTGCGGCGGTCAGGCGACGATCCCGATCGTCGCCGCGGTGTCGCGGGTCGTCCCGGTGCCGTACGCGGAGATCGTCGCCTCGGTGTCGTCGGTCTCCGCCGGTCCCGGCACCCGGGCCAACATCGACGAGTTCACCGCGACCACCAGTCGCGGCGTGGAGACCATCGGCGGCGCGCAGCGCGGCAAGGCCATCATCATCCTGAATCCGGCCGAGCCGCCGATGATCATGCGCGACACCATCTTCTGCGCCATCCCGGAGGACGCCGACACCGCCGCGATCGCCGATTCGATCCAGCGGATGGTCGCCGACATCCAGCGGTATGTGCCCGGCTACCGGCTGTTGAACGAACCGCAGTTCGACGAGCCGTCGGTGGTCTCCGGAGGCATGGCGAAGGTGTCGGTGTTCGTCGAAGTGGAGGGCGCGGGCGATTTCCTGCCCCCGTACGCGGGCAACCTCGACATCATGACCGCCGCCGCGACGCGGGTCGGCGAGGTCATCGCCGAACAGATCGTCACGGCCCGGGTGTGAGGAGCTTTCGACATGGCCTACTCGGCAGAACTCGACATCCGCGTCACCGACACCTCGCTGCGCGACGGATCCCACCACAAGCGCCACCAGTTCACCGCCGCCGAGGTCCGCGACATCGTGGCCGCGCTCGACGGCGCGGGCGTGCCGGTGATCGAGGTGACCCACGGCGACGGTCTGGGCGGTTCGTCGTTCAACTACGGCTTTTCCAAGACACCGGAGCAGGAACTGGTCACCATCGCGGCCGAAACGGCGCGGCGGGCGAAGATCGCCGTGCTGATGCTGCCCGGTGTCGGGGTCAAAGAAGACATCAAGATCGCCCGGGACAACGGCGCGTCCATCTGCCGGATCGCCACGCACTGCACCGAGGCCGATGTGTCGATCCAGCACTTCGGTCTGGCGCGGAAACTCGGGCTGGAGACGGTCGGGTTCCTGATGATGGCGCACACCCAGCCGCCGGAGGTGCTGGCCGAGCAGGCGCGCATCATGGCCGACGCCGGCTGTCAGTGCGTCTACATCGTCGACTCGGCGGGAGCGCTGGTGCTGGAACAGGTTTCCGACCGGGTGGCCGCCCTGGTCGCCGAACTCGGTGACGACGCGCAGGTAGGCTTCCACGGGCATGAGAACCTCGATCTGGCCGTCGCCAACTCGATCTACGCCATCCGCGCCGGTGCCACCCAGATCGACGGCAGCGCCCGGCGTTTCGGCGCGGGCGCGGGAAACACGCCGGTCGAGGCGCTGGTGGGTGTGTGCGACAAACTCGGCGTCAACACCGGCATCGACTTCTTCGCCATCGCCGACGCCGCCGAAGACGTCGTCCGCCCGGCGATGCCACAGGAATGCCTGCTGGATCGCCAAGCCCTGATGATGGGCTACGCGGGTGTGTACTCCAGCTTCCTCAAGCATGCCGAGCGGCAAGCCGAACGCTATGGCGTCTCGGCCGCCGAAATGCTCGTGCGCGCGGGCAAGCGCAAGCTGGTCGGCGGCCAGGAGGACCAGCTCATCGACATCGCGCTGGAATTGCGGCGAGAGAAGGCAGCCGTCACCGCTTGACCGGGCGGCGGTGCTTTCCGGTCGGCTCATTCACGCACGTCGGGCGACCCTTCGTCCTCGGAGCTCAGCGGGCCGCCGAGGCGACCAACAACTGCGCATGCACCTGTGCTGATATCATTTATTCAATTGGAGATATCACCGGAGGTGTGTCATGACTCGGACCGTAATCGACCTCGATGACCAACTGGTGGCCGATGTATCGAAGGCGCTTGGCACCGGAACCAAGAAGGAGACGGTGAACGCGGCGCTTCGTGAGGTTCTCCAGACGCGTCGCCGCGCACTGGCTTTGACCCGCCTTCAGGATGCTGTCGCCGACGGTGCGTTCGACTTGGATGCGCTTGCCGACAAGCGGAATTACCGTCGGTGAGCGCGGCCCAGTTTCTCATCGACACGAGCGCTTTGGTCCCACTCTTCCGACGCGACGCCGACGCACTCGCGTGGCAGCACGCCGCCGCGGCGGGACTGATCGCACTCTGTCCGATAACCGAACTGGAATTCTTCTTCAGTGCGCGCTCCATGGCCGACCGTGAGCGTGCGGTGGAAGATATGCGGGCGCTTTTCGGCTGGGAGCCGGTCGATGACCGCGCGTACGACCGAGCCTGGGAGGTGCAAGGGGAGCTGACCAAACGAGGTCTGCACCGCAGCGCCGGTCCGGTAGATCTGGTCGTGGCTGCCACCGCCGAACTTCGTGGGCTGACGTTGCTGCACCGCGACCACGACTTCGACTGCATCGCCGCGGTGACCGGTCAGCCACATCAGTGGCTCGGCTCGAACTAGTCGATGATCCGCGCAATCGGATGACGCGGCCGAAGACGTCGTGCGTCCGGCGATGGTCTCCGGCCGCGGAGATGCTCATGCGCGCTGGTAAGCGCAAGCTGGTCGGCGGCCAAGAGGATCCAGCTCGTCGACATCGCGCTGGAATTGCAGCGGGAGCAGACAGCACCCTCGAGGATGGCAAATCAAAGGAATCGCTTCGCGATCGCCGCGGCGATCGCGTCTGGTGCGTGTTCCTGAATGAAGTGCCGGGCGTGTGGCAACTCGACCATGTCCAGATCGGTGAAGGCGGCACGCATTCGCGGGATACAGGAGCTGGGACGGAATGCCATGTCCCGCATTCCCCATACCAATAGGGTTGGCTTGTCGCCGAGCAGGGCGGGCACATCTCGGGCAAGTTGGTCCAGCAGCGGGTGCGCGGCATGAATTTCTTTGGGCAGTACGGCGAGTCCGCGCCGAGCTTCCGCCGTGGGCTGGACCGCGCGGTAGTGGTCGGCCTCGGTTGCGGTTAGGTTGCGTCCCAGTTCTGCCAGCAGGACGCGCTCGACGAGGAAATTCTGTTCGAGTATCCGCCTGCATCGGACGGCTGCTCATGATGACGCTGAACGCCCGATTCGCTATCGCTTCGATCGGCCAGAACATGGTGTTGCCCAGTACGATCCCCCGCACCCGATCCGCGCGCGTGGTGGCCGCGCCGAGACCGATAGGTCCGCCCTAATCATGTCCCATCAGAACGAAGTCGTCGAGCTGAAGGTGGTCGATCAGCTCGCCGAGCACTGTGCCGGGCCAGATGGCCTGCCGGGGTCAGCGGACAGGCACGGATTCAGCTGGCCGACGCGCTCGTCCTGCGCGCGTCAACCAGTGCGGAGGACGGTGAGCAGCGTCTCGGCAGGAATGGTCCGGGGCCGATCACTGACCTGGCCGTCCCCGAGTTCGACCAGGCGCCAGACTCGGTCGTTGCGTAGTGCGAAGTCGGCCGTGACGAAGGGGAGGCCGAGGGCTGCGATGACGTTCCCCACGGCGGCTGGATCGAATTCGACCTCGGGCATGTCCTCCGGGGTGTCCGGGTGCGGGCCGATCAACCGGCACCTGCCGTCCACCCACCAGGTGCGGACTTCGGCCGACCGGAAATGCTCGAAGCGGCGCAGGACGAACCCACCGGTCAGGTCTTCGCCGCGAAGTATCGGTCATTTCACCCGGCCCGGGCCGACCTACATTGCGCTACAACACGCTTCGACTCACTGCCTATGAGATAATCACTAGCCTTCCAGCACCGTGAAATCGCTGATCCACCGGCGGATCAGTGCGAGCGTTCGGCTACTGACCGAACCTGCCACACCTTTGATCCGCTGGATGCTCACAGTTCGTGGTTGTTCGGTCATGGCGAAGGAAATGTGCGGCAGTCCGAGTTCGTCGCCGCGCAGTTGAACGTGGTGCGGCCAACCGCGGTCGGTAGTGGTCACCGGCACGATGACGACGAGTCCGCGCACTGTTCGCAGGTAGTCGGCGGTGGATATGACCACCGCCGGGCGCCGTCCGTTCTGCTCGTGGCCCTTGGTGGGGGAAAGTTCGGTCCAGATGACGTCCCCGGGCTGGTACGACGGTAGGGCGTTCACCGATCGTCGTCCAAGCCGTCTTCCAGCGTGTCGTCCCAGGCGTCGACCTCGGCGACATAGTCGGCGTCCGTTTCGGCGTACGCGGCCGCGACGGCGGCGAACCGCTGTCTACGGTCGTGCTCGTCCAGCAGGTGTGCGATGGTCTGGGAGACGGTGCGGCCCTCTGCTTGCGCCAGAGCGCTCACGCGCTCACGCACCGATTGCTCGACTTTCATCGACGACATTGTGGAACCCATGTGCGTACCTCCCTTCGAGATGCGGATACGATTCAGGGTACCGCGATGTCATACCTTTGTGGATACCTCGGTGTGGGTGGAGAGATCATTCCTGGTCAGCCCAGTTGCTCGGCTAGCCCGACGATGATGCCCTCGGGGCCACGGAGGTAGCAGAGCCGATAGCTCTGCTCGTATTGCTCCACCGTGCCGACGAGTTCGGCGCCGTGGGCGCGCATGCGGGCAAGGACGTCATCGATGTCGTCGACGGCGAACATGACACGTCGAATGCCCAGGGTGTTCGTCGGCGCGTTTTTCGGCTCGGCGCTGATCGCCTGCGGCGTGTGGAACTTCGCCAGCTCGACCCGACCGTGGCCGTCCGGGGTCCGCAGCATTGCGACGTCCTGTCGGACGTGGTCGACCCCGATGACACGCTCCACCCAACGTCCCTCCACCGGCCCCCTGCCCTCCAACTCCATTCCGAGTTCGACGAAGAACTCGATGACGGCGTCGAGGTCCTCGACAACGATGAGGACGTTGTCCATCCGCTGAATCGCCACAGCCCTATCTCCTTCATCGGTAGGCCCCCGCCATGGGCTTGGCGGGCGCAGCAGTAGAGACCGACGGCGCGACGGAAACTCATCGCAGTGGGCGGCGAACTTGTCGTTCAGCTCGGCGTCGACGCCGCACCGATGGCTGCCGATCCAGCCGAATCGGAGCGCGCTGCCGAGTGCCTCGCCGATATACCCGGGAATGTGAGTAGTACAGTTATCATAACTTCACTACTCTCGGGAGGCGCTCGTGCGGAAGCCGTCCGATATTTTCGATCGCGACCGGGAATGGGAGGCGCTGACCCGGTTCGTCGACGATCCCGCACCGAGTGCGTCGCTCGGTGTGGTCTCCGGTCGTCGCAGGCAAGGGAAGAGTTTTCTGCTCGAGGCCGTCTGTGAAGTCGCCGACGGCTTCTACTTCTCCGCGCAGGAGGCCACCGACGCGGAATCGCTCGCCGCGATCGGAGAGGCGCTCAGCCGCCACCTCGATCTCGTCGCTCCGTTCACCCCGGCGAATTGGGGGCAGGTGATCGACGTGCTTCTTCGCATGGGCGTCGAGCGGAACACGCCCGTGGTGATCGACGAGTTTCCCTATCTGGTCAGGGCGAATCCGGCGCTGCCGTCGATCATTCAGGGGGCGTATGCGCCGAGACGCGCCGAGCGCACCGCCTCTCGCACGCGGTTGCTGCTGTGTGGTTCGGCGCTGTCCTTCATGGGTGGATTGCTTTCGGGAAATGCGCCGCTGCGCGGCCGTGCTTCGCTCGAATTGCCCATCGCCACCTTGAATTACCGGCGAGCGGCCGAGTTCTGGGGAATCGATGATCCGCGGCTGGCCCTGCTCGTGCATTCGGTGGTGGGCGGAACACCGGCGTATCGGACCGAGATGATCCGCTACGACGCGCCCGCGAATCTCGCGGATTTCGACGACTGGGTGGTTCGAGCGATCCTCTCCCCAGGCAGCCCGATGTTCTTGGAGGCTCGGTACCTGCTCGCTGAAGAGCCCGATCTCCGTGACGGCGCCCTCTATCACTCCGTCCTCAACGCCATCGCCACCGGCAACACCGGCCGGGGCGGTATCGCCGGCCACGTCGGCCGCCCGGTGAACACGCTGGCACACCCGTTGACCGTGCTCCAGGACGCCGGTTTCATCACCCGCGAGGCCGACGCGTTCCGCGCCAACCGCAGTGATTTCCGGATCGCCGAACCGCTGGTCACCTTCTATCACGCGATCATGCGGCCGTTCTGGCCTCAGCTGACCTTGGCCACCGACACCAGCCGTATCTGGCAACGGGCGTCGCATCGGTTCGCCAGCAATGTGATCGGTCCGCATTTCGAGCGGATCTGCCGAGAGTGGGCCATGCTTTTCGCCCAGGAAAGTACCGGCCGAAATCGGCTCGGTGACCTTCCGGTGCAGGTTTCGTCGGGCACGGTCAATGATTCGGCGAACCGCACGACACAGGAGGTCGACGTTGTCGCGATCGGTTACGCCGAGTACGGCCGTCCACCGCTGCTCGGTATCGGGGAGGCGAAGTGGAACGAGGTGATGGGCCTCGGCCACTTGGACCGGCTGCGACGCATTCGCGAATTGATTACGGCGAGCGGAAAGTTCGATGTCACCGGTATGCGCCTGCTGTGCTTCTCCGGTGCGGGGTTCAGCGAAGACCTCCAACGGGCCGAGCGCGCAGGAGAGGTCGATCTGATCGGACTGGATGAACTGTACGGCCGCTTGTGATCGTACGACGTCGGCCATCACGCGCCGGAGAATTCGTCGGCCTCCTCTGCATGTTGAAGAGCTGCTCGGAGCAACAATAGTGCCATCACCAAGGATGACATGTATGCGGATCCGATTTTCGCGCGCTCGACAATTAATTAAAGTACTCGAATATCCTCGGGCCGAATGTGCAGATCTCCGAAAGATTCCCGTCTTGCGAGATCCCCACAACTACTGATCCGCTTCGGATATACCGTGTCGCAGCGATTTCCGAAAAGCGCAGGCAAGCGAACTGATCGTCAATATAGAAGCGAAGATAGTCCGAAAAACTCGCTGTTGCCCCTGGCTGCGGATCGCGATCGATATCCCGAAAATCCGGCTTCCGCCACAACGCTTTCGTCACGACGGGCGCCCGGCCGTCTTCGAGTCGAGAGGGCTCACCGATCGGAGGTTCACCGATACCGTTGACCGCAAGGAAGGGGGGCGCTGTCAGTACGATAGCTTGTACAAGCGCACCGGTTTCAGGGTCAGCTTTGAGCTCGATCTCTCCGCCGTGCAGACCAGAGATCCTGATATAGAGCGGTTGATCCCACAACTCGGGAAGCCATTGGATGTTCAAAGGAATCCAGGGATCGCTCACAACACGAGTCCCATCGCATACGGCGGATCCAACAATACCGATCATTACTCGCTCCAAAAGCTCAGATATCACGCGCATGAAACACCACCGCGAACTGCCCATCTGTCGGGGCCGCTAGGCTAATTCCCGTTGTTCTCGGCGGAATTGCGAGCGCTTCAGCTGGAGGCAAATCAAACATATCTCGCAATTCTTTTGCCACTGCTGGGCGCATTCCGCGAGTCGGCGTAGCGCACGATCGCGGGCGAACCGTGCGGGGCGAGCAACGGCACGGTGCTCGGCAATGTCCGCGCCAGCATCCAGGGCTCCGGGTCGGGCGCGGCGGCAACGGCCGGTGCGGTCGAGTGTCCGCAGTGTGGGCAGTGGGATTCGGGATAGGCACGGTCGAGGCGGCGTTCCAGCACCGCCATGCCGACGAAGAAGCACGCCATAGTCCACGCGGTGGCGGCGAAAGCGATGAACATCAGGCACTCATCCTCGACAGGGTTCGGTGCGAAACATCTCTCGGCAGCGTGGCCGAGCGGAGAACGTCGTCATCCGGCACCGTTCACCCCCGCGACCTG
Source organism: Nocardia aegles (assembly GCF_052545135.1). Taxonomy (NCBI): domain Bacteria; kingdom Bacillati; phylum Actinomycetota; class Actinomycetes; order Mycobacteriales; family Nocardiaceae; genus Nocardia; species Nocardia aegles. The sequence goes on along the minus strand of NZ_JBQWRI010000003.1, from coordinate 707,254 downwards.
TGTCGGACGTGCTCGTCGGCCCAGACCCGCAGCGCGGTGACCACCATGCGACCGGACGGCCGAAACATGTTGCGCGGAGGCACTATCCAGTGCCGTATGCCGCCGGCCGCCGTGGGCGACGGCAGGGCGATCACCGCCCCGGTATGGGCGATGGTGACATTCGATCGCCACAGTTCGGCGAACACCGTCACGTCAGTGAGTTCGATGTCGGGGTCGGTCAGAAAGGTCCATCTGCCCGACCGGGGATGCGCGACGATCGGCCCGAGCAATTCCGCGCGACTCTGCATGTGGGCTTTGACGCGCTGTCCCAGCCGAATCGGCATGGTGACGCCCCACACGCTACCCGTGCGCAGAATGATCCGGCCCAGTTCCGGTGGGTCGATGACGGCGGGTAAGCCGCAGGTCCGCCGGTAATAGAGGCACCGGGATTGCGGGGTGTCCCCGAAACCAGTCGTCATCGCGAAAGCCATAGCTGTTCACACCTCAATCTGGGGTAGTCGGTGTTGCCGTCGAGCACCAGGTGCGCGGCAAGGTGGGGTGAATGGCTTCGCCGCCAGTGGTGGAGAAAGTTCACGGCGGCGGTCCGGCAGGCGGACACGTCCACTGTGTCGCCGGAGCTGAAGGTGAAGCGGATGTGCAGGTCGTCCTCGTTCGGACGTGGTGACGCCGAACGCGGCGGTCGCACGGCCGGTCACCGGGTGGCGCCGCCAATGGGGTTCGCGCCGAATAGGTCGAGTGGGAACCGCCTGGGGCGTCGGCCCGCGCGCCAGGGCGAGGCGACCATGGCGCGGCCGACCGCCTCGAGCAGCGGCACCTTCAACAGATCGGCCAACTCTCTCGCCTCGCCCGTGAGCTCCGCGATCCGCATGGCGGCCACCGCCTGCTCCAAGTCGAACGTCCGCCCCGGCATGGACGAAACCACCCACGCCCCCTGCCCGACCGATCTGGCCTGGTGGTCGGTGTAATCGCTGGTCATCAGCGCGCCACGCACTACCTGTATCGCCATCGCTCCCCGATCCCCTCGCATGTCCAGACTCGATCCGGAATCACAGTTTGATGCTAGACACGTTACTTCACTTGTTACAAGTATGGTTTCAATATCGGCCCGATTTGCGCTGGCTGAGTGTTGTAGCGTGAGTGCGGCCGACCACACGGAAGGAACTCGATGGGAAGCACGTCTCCCGCCGTTGCAGGCTGGGAACTCATGCTGCGGCTTCGGAAGCAAGCGGTTCAGCGTGGCGTGAAGCCGAAGGAGATCGTGTCGGCTCTGAACATCAGCCAGCAGTACTGGTCGCTGCTGACCAACAACAAGGGTGTCCTGAGCGAGGAGAAGCTCAAGACGCTGATGGAGCTTCTGGAGTTCGAGGCCGACGAGCAGGAGGAGTTGATTGCCCTTCGGACCGTTGCCAAGGGCCGAGGTTGGCAAGCCGAATACTCGGGTCTGTTCGACGATGAGCTGATGCGCTTCTACGGATTGGAAGACGGCGCGCAGAGCATCCGCAGTTGGGTGTGCGCAGTTATCCCAGGCCTGTTGCAGACCGAGGACTATATTCGCGGCCTGATGTCGGCGATCACAGCGACCGGTCGACCGACCGAGGCCGAGCTGCGCGTCCAGGCGCGACTGCGCCGCCAACGCAGACTCGAAGAACCTGGCTTTCTCCAGCTGTCCATCGTTATCGGTCAAGCCGCGCTGATGCAGCAAGTCGGCGGGCCAGCCGTGCAGCGCGCGCAACTACTGCATTTGCGGCAGTTGGCGGACAAGTATGCAAAGACCCTCGATCTTCGCGTCATTCCATTCGACGCCGAGGGCTCGATTGCCGCCATGAATACGGCTACTTTCCACCTGCTGGACTTTGCGAGTCCGCGACTGTCAACCGTCGGCTGGCTCGAAACCGCCCTTTACGGCGAAGTCGTCGAGGACTCCAAGGGAGTCGGTGAACTTCAGTTTCTGTACAACCGAGTCCACTCGGCCGCGCTGAATCGACAAGAATCGCTGCGCCTGATCGAGCAGGTTGAACGACAGATAGGGTGAGCGCATGAGCATCGCATGGTTCAAGTCCACTTTCTCCGGTTCGGAGAAGACCTGCGTCGAGGTCGCCCATCGCAGCGATGCAACGCTCATCCGCGACAGCAAGTACGTCGGCGACGCCGCCGCCCAGCCGGTGATCATGGTTCCGGCCGAAAAGTGGACCGCTTTCCTCGACTTGACCCTGAGCGCTCGGTCCGGAGCTGTGAACAGCGGTGTCGCGGTAGCCGTTCACGGCGACGGTAGCGCGACGGTCTCCGGTCAGAACGTCCGGCTGGAGTACACCACTGCCGAGTGGGACGCGTTCATGAAGGGTGTAGCGGACGGCCAGTTCAGCCGCCGGTAGCGCTTGCTCGGATGGTCTGTCGCGATCTTGAAGATGAAGAAGCCGAATCCGGTCCGATAGGCATTCCCCGGACCTTAGCGGACGCTGGAACTGGCCGACTACACACGAAAGGGCCCTACCCGCCACGCCATCGGATCGTCGAGGTGCGCAGCAGGAGACACGCCGTAGACGTCGGCATGGTGGTAGGGCGACCCGGGACAACAGGGCTTCAGCTTTTACCCTCCGATCCTCCCGATCAGAGCCGTTCCGGCGCGGCGATTCCTAGTAGTTCAAGGCCGTGGCCGAGGGTTCGGGCGGTCAACTGTGCGAGGGCGAGGCGGTTGCCGCGGACGGGTTCGGTGGCGGTGAGGACGGGACAGGTGTCGTAGAAACCGGTGAAGGCGCGGGCGAGTTCGTAGAGGTGGCCGGCCAGGCGGTGAGGTTCGAGCGTGGTGGCGACTTCGGCGATGACCGTTCCGTATCCGTCCAGGGTGAGCGCGAGTTCTCGCTCGGCGGGCTCGAGGACAATGCTCGGGTCCACCGAAAAAGCCTGAATGTCTTCGGCTTTGCGCAGAATCGAGCAGATTCGGGCGTGGGCGTACTGCAGGTATACACCGGTGTTGCCGTTGAACGCGGTCATGCGCTGTGGGTCGAAGGTGTAGTCCCTGATCCGGCTGGTGGACAGGTCCGCATATTTCACCGCGCCGATCCCGGCCTGTTCGGCGATCCGGTCGAGGTCCGCAGCGGGCAGGTCGGGATTCTTCTCGGCGACCACGGAGCGGGCGGCTGCGACGGCGTCGTCGAGCAGGTCCATCAACCGGACAGTGCCCCCGGCGCGGGTCTTGAAGGGTTTGCCGTCGGGGCCGAGGACGGTGCCGTAGGCAACGTGGTCGACGGTGACGGCATCGGTGAGCCAGCCGGTGCGGCGGGCCGATTCGAAGACCAGCTGGAAATGTAGGGCTTGGCGGGAATCGGTGACATAGAGCAGCCGGTCGGCGCGCAGGGTGGCGATGCGGTAGCGGATGGTGGCCAGGTCGGTGCTGTCGTAGCCGTAGCCGCCGTCGCTCTTGCGGACCATCAGCACGGCGGGGGTGTCGTCGGGGCCGGTGACTTCTTCCGAGGCCACCACGATCGCACCCTCACTGTCGACGGCGACGCCCTTGTCGAGGAGTTCGGTGACAGTGTCGGCCAGCATCGGGTTGTAGAAGGACTCTCCGGCGTAGTCGTCCGAGGTGAGCAGCACACCCAGACGGTCGTAGATCGCGCCGAACGCCTTCTCCGATTCGGCGACGATCTCCCTCCACCGGGCTACCGTCTGCTCGTCACCGGTTTGCAGGGCGACCACACGCCGCCGGGCACGGTCGGCGAATTCCGGGTCGGCGTCGAATTGGGCCCGGGCAGCTTTGTACAGCGCATCCAACGCCGAGACCGCGCTGGTCCGGCGGTCGCTGACGTCGCCTTGATGCCAGGGGGTTTCGGGATGCTCGTCGATATGCTGGATGAGCATCCCGAACTGGGTTCCCCAATCGCCCAAATGGTTCGCGCGGATCACCTCGGCGCCGAGGAAGCCGAGAACACGGGCGAGGCAATCACCGATGATGGTGGTCCGCAGATGCCCGACGTGCATCTCCTTGGCCACGTTCGGCCCCGAATAGTCGATCACCACCCGCTGCCCGGCTTCACCGGCGGGAACGCCGAGCCGGTCGTCGGTTAGCCGGGCGGCGACCTGCGACCAGATCGCAGTATCGGAGACGGTGATGTTCAGGAAGCCCGGTCCAGACACCGTCACGGACTCGACGATCCCGAGGCCGACGCCGTCGAGATGCGGTACCAGCGAGCCTGCCAGTTCGACGGGTCTCGTCCCGGTTTTCTTCGCCAACGGCAGCGCGGCGTTCGACTGGAAGTCGGCACGATCGGATCGTCGCACCACGGGGTCGGCTCCTGCCAGATCGGGTCGGACTCGGCCGATCGCCTCCGACACTGCGGCAGCGACAGCTCCGAGCAGCGGCACAACACTGGCAGGGCTCACCCGGGATTCCTTTCCTGAACGACGGTAGGCACCGAGTATCTCAGGGCCTTGTGTACGCATGACTTTCAAGGTGGGCTCGGGCTGTCAGTCGAACCCGGGAACCGGGGAGAACCTCGAGGTCTCCTGCGGCGACGAGCGCAGCCACCCCTATTTCGACGACCGAACGGAGATGGGCGGTGGGGGTATATCCGAGGAAATCCTTGCCGCAAGCACCGGTGGTGTTCCGAGACAATGCCGCGACCGCATCGGAGATCGTGATCGAGTGGCTGTCGATTATCGAGACGGCGAGCCGGGCGATGCCCTGCTCAGCCCGATGCCGGTCGGAGCGATAGCGCTGCATGTCGCCACCGAGAAAAACGTGTTCGCTGGTGAGGGCGTTGAGTAGGAGTCGGTGGCCGAATTCGGCCGAGTTCAGCCACCAGGCTTCGGTGATCACCGGTTCGGCGACGAGGCGACCGTCGGGCTGGCCGAAGCACCATAGCGCCACTGCGGCATCGACGTCCCGGTAGGTGGCGAAGAGTTTCGTCCGGTAGTCCACCTCGGTGTCGAGGTCGAGTCCGAAGGTGTGGTGCAGCGAGACCACCCGGCTGGTCAACGCCCTCATCCGTTCACCCTCGGGCCGCTGCCGGCCGACCAGGACGAGATCGAGGTCCGAGTTCGGCCCGGCACGACCGCTGGCGTGCGAGCCGTAGGCGAGGCCGTATCCGTCCGGAACGAACTCCGCCGTGATGGCTGCCGCCGCGGCAAACAACTTGTGATTCATGGCAACACCGGTGGCAGGGCCGCGCAGGGATGATCGGCACAGTGGAAATCGATCACGTGCACCCCGCTGGGAAGAGCGACGGCACCGTCTGGCAGGCGATGCTGGTCGATGAAGGCGTCGACGATCCGGGCCAGCTCCGGATCGGCCATCAGCTGGGGGTGATGTTTGAAGTGGACTCCGAAGAACCAGTCACGAGCGGCCGCCGGGGCCGGTGCCCAGGCGACTCCGCCGAGCCGGGTGTGGTTCAGCGTTCCTCGACCACGCTCTTCCAGCTGCCGGAGGGCATCGATCAGGAGGTCTCGGGTATAGGACCGGCCGCCTTCCGGGAAAGGTGCGACCCGCTCCCAACCGCGGGTGACCAGTCGTTGTTCCGGGCTTTCGGCGTCGAAAAACAGCGCCGTCAAGTGTCCGTTCGGGGCAAGTAGGTCGACCATGTGGTGCACGAAGGCGGTCGCCTGGTTCCGTGAGTGAGCTGGTTCCGGGTTCGGCACGATACCGGACGCAGACAGGGTTTCGAAGAACTCGCCGAGTGGATAGCTCAATGACCAGAACGCCGCTACGACATCGAACGTCGCGCTCCGGCCCTCGGAGAGGAGGGTCGCGACGGCATCCCGGGTGTCGGTACACAGTGTGCGCGCTTGCGGAAAGCCTTGGGACGCTGCCGTGATCATGGCCGTGCTGTAGTCGGCCAGGATGAGTTCATGGGCGTAGGGGGCGAGCACGCGGGTTATACGGCCGGTGCCGCAACCGAACTCCGCGATCCGCAGTGCCCGGTCGGGTGCGCCGAACAGTTCGGTCATCCGGTTCCGCATGAGTTCGGTGTCCTCAGCTCCACCGAAGAAGTGGCGCAGCAGCAGGCGGTCGTAGACGCCCTCGGTCTCGTAGACGGATCGGAACAGATCGGTAGTCGTCATGCGGCACCGTCCAAGTCGGCGGCGATGTGGTCGAGATAGGTCACGACGCCGTGCATATTCTCGGTGGTCAGGCGTGGGTTATTGGCCATGAAGCGCAGCGGGCGCATTACCGCGCTCCGGCGCAACCGGCCGAGATCGTCGGGCAGGGTGAACTGGTGCAGGTGCCAGCGTCCATCGTCGAGCATTCGACGATGGATGGCGAGGTTGAACGCATTGACGGCGGCAACGTCGGTATCGGACAGCGGAACGGTCTCCTCGACGCCGACGGGGAGATACACGAACACGACAGCCGCGAGATCAGGATCGTTCAACCGGACGAGACGGGGATGAGCGTCGACGAGCGCGGCGAACCTCCGGGCGGCCTCGGCCCGGTCGTCGGCGAGGGCAGCCAAGCCGGAACGGCCACGGCCGAGCATCATCATCCACAGCTTCAGCGAACTCCAGTCCTTGGTCCCGAGAAACGGAGTGACCTGGCCGAATGCGAAATCCTCTTGCATGATCAGGTCCGAGTATGTGGAGACCGCCCGCAGCGCCGCCGGGTCGCGGACCAGCAGCGCGCTCAGCCCGTACGGGACGGCCATGATCTTGTGCGGATCCACGGTGACGCTGTCGAATTCGGCGATGCCGTCGATCAGAGGCCGCAGCCGTGGGCTGAAGGCGGCGAGCAGGCCCCAGCAGGCATCGGCGTGCAGCCAGATACCGGGATCGACCGAGCGGACCAGGTCGTGTACGGCACGGAGATCGTCCACGGTTTGCGTGCGGCTGTCGCCGGCATAGGCGACGACCGCCATCACCCGCCCGAGACGCTCACGGAGCGTGCGCTCGAGGGCTGTAAGGTCGTAGCGGAACCCGATTGTCGGGACTTCGATGATCCGGGCACCGCAGCCGATCCATGTCAGCGCGGCCTTGACGCTGTAGTGTCCGATCCCTTCGGGGACGACGACCGAGAACCTTTCCGGGCCGGTGATACCAGAAGTCATGGTGCCGGGAGCCGTGGTCTCGCGTGCCAGCATCATCGCGACCGTGTTGCTCATCGTCCCGCCAGGGCCGATCACACCACCCACGTCCCACACCGAGTTCACTTCGGGCACAAGAGGATTTGGGAACCCGAGGAGATCTCGCAGCCACCGCAGAACCGCGATCTCGATGAAGGTGGCGCTGGGCGAGTCGAACGACTGGTTGATCATGTTCTGCTGGGTCAGCAGCGACAAGACACCACCCATGAGGGCCGCCGGATCATCGCCGGTATCGCCGAAACCCAGAAACCGAGGCGATGCTTCGTTCTTACACAACGGCAGAACCTGATCACAGAACTGCCGATAGACCGTCTCATACGGCATCGGCGCTTCCGGTAATCCGGTCAGCAGCAGGTCACGAATCTCGTTCGGCGGCATACGGTTGCCGTAGATCTCATCGCGATCCTTGAATGCCAGGCCGAGGTCCAGCGCTCGATGCAGCAAGTCGGGAACATCCAGCCCGGTTTGGCCACTCGCTGACTCCGGCCCGACAGTGGTGGTGCGGGAGTACTCCGACCGGGTGTATTCGGCGTCGATTCCGGCGCCACCGGCGGGAGCATCCACGCCGACCGATGTTCTTCGAGGTGGCGGAAGAAGCGGGGTGAACTCGAGCATGCGCGACGCCTTTCGGACATGGTGGACAGTGAATCCAGTAAGCCAAGGCGCGCATGGATTTTCGATCACACAGCGGGGATATCACCGGCCAACCTGATAATCTCGCGGTGAGATAAACCCTGGTGGGGGGCTCAGGACGGGGGCAGCCGTGCATGGATCTGCGTTCACGCCGGTCGTCGTACCCGCCGAAGTCTGGGCACGTGAGGAAGCCCGGCGTCTTCTCGCCGATCGTGATGTCGCTGGCATCCTCCGACTGGTGCAGCAGCACACCGGCGCCAGCCAGCAACGCCTGGCCACCGCGCTGGCACTCTCCCAAGGCCGGATCAACGAACTGATCAACCGGCGCCGGCAGGTCACCAGTCTCAGTTCTTTCCAGCGACTAGCCGACGGCCTGGGGATGCCGGACCCGGCGCGGATCGCCCTGGGACTCGCACCCCAGGACAACCATCCGGTCACATCGGACGATCACATCGAGATCACCCGCACCTATCCGGCGCAGGCCGACGCCGCCGAGGACATCCGCACAGCGGTCCGCAATGCGGCCACCGTCGATGTCATGGCGGTGCGCGGGCTCGGCATCCTGGGATTGAAGGACTCACTCCTACGCGAAGTCATCCCCGTCGACGCCCGGCTACGCGCCCTTCTGCTCGACCCCGACTCGGCTGCCGCCGCCTACCGCGCGCAGGAGATCGGCGAATCGGCCGAGTCATTCTCCGCCGGTATCCGCCTGTCCCTCTCACGATTGCGTGAATTGGTCGCTGCCGGACGCCGCGTCGAGGTCTACCTCTACGATCACGTGCCGGTATGGCGAATCATCAGCGTCAACGGGCCGCGCGGAATCATGTTCGTCTCTGCATTCACCGACCACCGCGAAGCCCATGCGTGCCCGACCCAGCGGATCGAACCCAACCCCGGCGGGATCCTGCACCACGCCTTCCGCCGAACCGTGGAACAGACCATCACCACCGCACACCGCGTCGTCTGAGAAGCCACAGAAAGGCAGCACCGTGATCGAGGCAGAATACAAAGCCAGGTTGACGAACCCGGGCCGGGTTCGCGCCGCCCTACGCGAACGCGTCACCCCCGATATCGTGTCCTACCAGGACACCTACTACGACACCCCAAGCGGCGATCTCGACCGCGCCGGCCGTGAATTCCGGCTCCGCACGGTGGAAGACACTTCCGGCAGTCGCCGACATGTGCTCACCTTCAAAGACCCCGCTGTCGATGAGGCGACCGGGTCCAAACCTGAATTTGAAACCCTCGTCGCCGATCGTGACGCCATGCGCGACATCATCACCAGGCTCGGATACCGGCCCGCCCTGGCCTTCACCAAACGATGCGAAAACTTCGAGTTCACCGCCGTCGGTAGGCACATGCTCGCGACCATCGCGGAGGTCCCGGAAATCGACGGCACCTTCCTCGAGCTGGAAACCCAAGCCGAAGAACCCGACCTGGCCCAGGCCTTCACGGACCTACGTACAGTCCTCTCCGAACTCGGCGTCACGTCCGAAGAACTGACCAACGAGCTGTACACCGACGCGGTCCGACAGGCACGCCATTCAACGGATGTTCGCTGATGTCGCGAAAGGATCGGCGGGTGGGATTCGGGCCTTCAACCGGCTGTGTCGGAGGTCACCGATAAACTTTGAACAATGACTGGGAACGATGAGTATCGCCGGACCGGGCGACGAAGCCGTATGGCTGCGGTGCGTTCATCCGAGCGGTGGGTGAAGCGATGAAGACGACCGATCTGGCGAAGGTGCGCGCCACCTTGTGGGCGGCAGCCGACGAGCTCCGCGCAAACTCCAGGCCAGTATCGTGATCCGGTGCTCGGGCTAGTGTTCCTCGCCTACGCCGAGAACCGCTTCGAGCAGGTGCGCGAAGAAGTCGAGGCGAACGCCACCGCGCGGAACCCGGTCACTCCCGCCGACTACAAGGCGAAGGGCGTGCTCCACGTGCCCGAGGTCTCTCGCCTGTCCGGTTTGGTGGATCCGCCGGAGGGTGAGGACGTCGGCGCGGCGGTAGATCACGCGATTGTTCAGATCGAGGCGACCAACTCCGAACTGCGTGACATCCTGCCGCGCGGCTACAAGAAGTTGGAGCGTGCCACGCTGATCGAGCTGCTGCGCCTGTTCGCGCCGCTGCCGACCCAGCTCTCGGGCGATGCGTTCGGGTTCATCTACGAAGACTTCCTCTCGAACTTCGCCCGGCAAGAAGGCAAGGGTGGCGGCGAGTACTTCACGCCGTACTCGATCGTGCGGCTCATCGTCGAGATCGTGGAGCCGTACCATGGGCGCGTGTTCGACCCGGCGTGCGGCTCGGGCGGCATGTTCGTGCAATGCGCGAAGTTCGTTGAGCGGCATAACAAGTCGGCTTCCCGCGAGTTGAGCGTGTTCGGCGCCGAGAAGACCGAGGACACAGTGCCGCTGGCGAAGATGAACCTCGCCGGATGTGTCCGTCAGGCCCACGCTGGCCGACCTCATCGGTCAGCCGCACTGCCAATGTCCGGTCACCGTCGTGACCCCGGGATACGACGCCGGCGGGTTGTGGCCGTTACTGCCGTAGCTCGCCGTGATCGTGCCGCCCTTGTGATCGGCATCGATCGTCAGAAACTGACGCTCGATCGAACGGCCCGGGATACTCGCCCCGGACATCGCATACCGGGCATCGTGGTCGGTGTCATCGGCGATATGCAGGAAGTTGACCTCGCTCACGTACAAAAGTTCCGGCTCGCCCGGGTGTGCGTAGGCGCCGTCGGGATTGTCCTCGTAGGTCCCCAGATGCAGTGACACTTTGACTCCGGCGACGTAGCCGACGATGTCGGCGGCGAAGACGGTCTTGTCTATGCGGTCCGGTTTGTATTCCGAGCAGCGGGTCATCGTGCGACCCCATCCCGTCGCTTCCGAGGAGTGCCGGTGCACGTCGATCCCTCGATCCAGGGTCCCGACCAGATTGCCGGTGAAGCTCAGCGACTGCGGCAGGTCCGGTAACCGCGGCCCCGCGCTGGCACACCCGGCGACCCACACCCCCGTGCACAGTACGCATGCCAGCACCCCGACCCGACGACCCAGCACCATCCACCCACCCCATCTGCGCAACCGACCCGGCATCCCCAGAAATTACCGCACCCGATACCACCCCTTCCGCAACTGGCCCGGTCACGCGACCTGACCGGAAATCAGAATGACCGAGTCAGCCGGGTTTGCGCCACATCAGCACCGACTCACCGCAGTGCAGAGCACTTCGAACGCCGTGCAGACGACTCCGAACATCGACAGGCGGCTGACGACTGCTCTCGGGGCATGAGTCCCAAACCTGGACGAAAACTCGCTGATGGCTGGGCGTAGCGTGTTCGCTGCCGTGCTGCCGGCCCGGCCGCGACCGGGCGCGTCCTGATCGCGATCGCCTCCGCCTGCGGGCGAAGGTCGCCCAGATCGCCGAGGGCTTCTTCGCAACTGTCGACAGGGAGAAACGAATGACCATCGACCTTCGCCAGGTGACCGTCCTGGGCACCGGGGTGCTCGGGTCGCAGATCGCCTTCCAGACCGCCTTCCGCGGTTTCGAGGTGACGGCATACGACATCGACGACAAGGCGCTGGCCGCGGCCGAGGAGCGATTCCACAAGCTCGCGGCGCTCTACCGCGAGCAGGTGCCCGGCGGCGGGGACGGCAAGGCGGAGCAGACGGCGGCAAGTATCGCGCTCGATTCCGATCTGGCTCGAGCGGTGCAGGACGCGGACCTGGTCATCGAGGCCATTCCCGAGGTGCTGAGCATCAAGCAGCAGACCTACGAGAAGCTCGGCCGGGTCGCACCGGAGCGCACCATCTTCGCCACCAACTCCTCCACCCTGCTGCCCAGCGCCATGAAAGACTTCACCGGCCGTCCGGACCGGTTCCTCGCACTGCATTTCGCGAATCAGGTGTGGCACTTCAACACCGCCGAGATCATGGGCACCGCCGACACCGACCCGAAGGTGTACCAGGCCGTGGTCGACTTCGCCTCGAAGATCGGTATGGTGCCGATCGAAATCCACAAGGAGAAGGCGGGTTACGTCCTGAACTCGCTGCTGGTGCCGTTACTCAACGCGGGCATGAGCCTGGCGGCCGGCGGATACGCCGATCCCGAAGCGGTGGACAAGACCTGGCAGATCGGCACCGGCGCCCCGGCCGGGCCGTTCCGCATCCTGGACATCATCGGTCTGACCACGCCTTACAACATTCTGGTCAACAACCAGGACGAGAACTCCCAACGACTGGCCCAGTGGTTGAAGGAGAACTACATCGACAGGGGCAAGCTCGGCATCGCCACCGGCGAGGGCTTCTACAAGTACTGACCGGGCGAGGGGAACGCTGGAGCGCGCCACCGCCGACCGTGGGCAGCCGTCCGGACCAACGAAAGGCCCGGGAGGTGGATGTACAAGCGATTCGTCTTCGAGGAGTGGCACAGCCGTACTGGCCGAGGGCTTGATCAGATGCTGGCCATGACCAGACGCACGAGCTGCGGCTGGGAGTCGTCGATGTCGATGTCGCCATGGATGGGGTGCCGGTAAGGATCGTGTCACCAGGTACATGAAGCTGTCGTAAAAGCTCTGCGACAACGTTTTTCGCGGGTGTAGCTTGCCGTGGGTGATGAGGGAGTTGGCTCAGGACGAGCTGATCGATTGTTGGACGCTGGTGCGGGACGAGCCGGAGTTGGTGGCGACCAAGCGGGGTGCGGCGAAGCTGGGGTTCGCGGTGATGCTGCGGTTCTACGCCGAGAGGGCCGGTTCCCGCGCGGCCGGGCCGAGGTGCCGGACGAGGCGATCGCGTATGTGGCTCGTCAGGTGGGTGTGGAGCGGACCGAGATCGCGTTCTACGACTTCACCGGCCGCACCAGCAAGGCGCACCGCGCCCAGATCCGGGCGGAGCTCGGGTTCCGGGAGTGCTCGGTGGCCGACGCGGACGCGTTGACGTGGTGGCTGGTAGATCACGTGACCCAGATCGAGCGCAGCGGCGAGCGGGTGCGCGAACATCTGCTGTCGGAGCTGCGCCGGCGGAAGCTGGAACCTCCTACGTCCGGCCGGATCGTCGGGTCGGCGTTGAGCCGCGGCGAAGAGGTGTTGTTCGACCGGGTGCTGTCGCGGTTGCCGACCGAGGTGGTGGCGAAGCTGGTGGCGTTGGTCGCGTCGGCGGGCGGGGAGTCCGGTGAGCTGGAGGTTCCGAGTCGGCGATACTGAGTACGCCGAGCACAGAGTTAATACTCTACCATGGTAGACGGTATGGGAAGGGTGTCCATGTCCGAGGAGGGAGAAGCTGGGGAGGAACCGGATCTGGCCGCGTTGATGTTTCGTGTGCTGCCGCAGCTGGCGGCGCTGGAGGAACCGCTGCTGCGGGAGGCGGGACTGTCAATGTGGGAGTACGCGATCATGAGCGAGCTGGTGTCGACGCAGGTCGTGTCGCAGGTCGAACTGTCGCGCCGCACCCGGCGCGACCCCACCCGATTGGGCCGGCATCTGGACGAGCTGGCCACCCGCGGCCTGGTCGTGCGGGCACGGGCGCAGGATCAACGCCAGCGCACCGTCGGGCTCACCGACAGCGGGCGCACGGTGTACGCGACGGTCAAGAACCGCGTCAGAGCCGCCGAGGACGAACTCCTGCATGCGACGCTGAGCACAGTAGAAGCCACCGATTTTCGGCAGCTACTCACCCGGCTCGCAACACCCGATGCTCCGGCGGGCGACTCGGGCCAGCGATCATCCTGACGATCGCGGTGACCACGAGACAACGGCGCTCCGCCGAACAGTGCCGGGTACCGTCGGGCCCGCTAGGTGGGCGACGAGCACGAGGCAAGCTCGCCATCAGGGACTCGGCAGCCCCGGTAAATACTCCCCGGGTCCGCGTGTCGCGTCTCTCGTTCCGGCCGGTGCGTGACCGCCGGGGGCGTGGACATCCTTCCATTAATCGTCTACCGTGGTAGAGGATTTACCGCCGGTGCTTAGCACGCTCGCTATCACCGACCGCAACACGCCCCCGTAATCTGGCGCGCCCCGCCGGTCCCGACCGCGATGTGACGACCAGCGACAGTGGAAGCGAGAACACGCAGTGGACGTATCCGTCCTCCACAGCCTGACCGAAGACTTCGCGGCATTCCTGTCCGAAGTCACCCACAGCGACCTCAGCAGCCCGGTGCCCTACTCCACCTGTGACATCGGCGATCTGTATCTGCATCTGGTCGACCAGCACCACAACCTCGCCGCCGCTCTCGGCGCCCGGCCGATCCCCCAGCCACCCGGCCCGCACGACAGGCAAGCCCTGGATGCCCGCGTCGACCCGTATGGCGGCGTCGGGCTCGAAGCCGGTTACCGGCGCTCCGCCCAGCTCATGGAGAACGCGTTCGCCGCCACGACCGACATGAGCCGGCGCTACCAGGTCCCGGGGTTCCCCGCAGCGGCCGACATCGCGACCCTGTACGAGGAACAGATCCGCAATACCGTCATCCACACCTGGGATATCGCTCAGGCCTTGGGCTTTTCCTATCAACCGGCCTGCGATGTCGCCCTGCGCATCCTGCGGACCACGGTCCTGCGCGCGACCCCGCAGACAGACGAGTCGACCACCGAAACAGTCGACGGCACAGGCGTATTCGCTTCTGTGCTCACCTTGTCCGGACGCAGACGCTGAAGGTCCGGACAGCCGCTCGCTGCGCTGCCGGGGAGCGCCGGGGACACATATCCTGCCGTAATCCGTTGGGAGCCTTAACAGTATGACCAACAAGCAAATTGCCACCGAGCCGAACGATCTGGGCCGATACTTCCTCGAGCGCGTCAATGCGGGCGACCTCGACGGATTGGTGGCACTGTACGAGCCCGACGCCGTGCTGGAGTTTCCCTCCGGCACCCTCGTGACCGGACATGCGGAAATACGCAAGGTCTTCGAGCAGCTCATCGCCACCGCGCCGGTCCTCGAACGGGGCAGGCAACATCCGGCACTGGTGAACGGCGACCTGGCCCTCACAGCGACCACGTCGACCACCGGTTCGGTGTCGGTCGAGGTCGCTCGGCGCCAGCCGGACGGGTCGTGGCTGTGGGCGGTCGACCAGCCGATGCTGGTGTCCTGACCCCGGTGAGGGTGGTGCCGGCGGGCAGCATTTTCCGCGGGCATCGATGCCGCGTTTGCGCCCGGCGCGGCGCAGGGCCGCTGCGACACGGGCCCTGGTGAGTTTGGCCGCGTACGCGGGGGTCGGGGCCAGCGCCAGGACCGCGCGGGCTTCGGGTTTGGCGAGGTTCGTCCCGGACTTCCCGGCGAAGGTGGACAGGAATGTCGGGTAATACTCTCACAGCAGCTGTTTCATAGGTGATCACCTATGAAACAGGGTGATCCGACAGCGCCGTCCTGGGCGCCACAGCGGCGCGACCATCGCGCTGGAGCGTTGCCATATTCGATCGGGGTCGGAGTCTGTCGGCCTACAACCAGGTGTCCAACGTCGTCGTGGTGAGGAAGTGCTCCAGGTCGGCGCGCCACCGGCGAGGGCTTCTACAAGTACTGACTCGGGGCGGCGAGCACCACCCGCGCTAGACCGCGACGATCTCGAGCATGCTTTCCAGCCCGCGGAAATCCGCGCTGTTGCGGGTGTACAGCGGTAATCCACGTGCTGACGCGATCGCCGCTATGAGCAAATCCATCCGGCGGGGTCGCGGGTCGCGTTTCGCTGCCAGGGTGAGTGCTACCAGCGTGCCGTAACGCGTCGCGGCGTCCTCGTCGAAGGGCAACGGATCGAAATCCACGATGGCGGCGCCGAGTTGCTCGGATCGGGCGGATCGGGTGGCAGCGTCTTTCGCCGTGGCGACGCCTTGGTGCAATTCGGCCAGTGTGATCGCCGTTATCTCGCATATCTCCGGCAAAGACGCGGGATCGAGCGCGTACAGGTCGATGTAGGTGCAGGTGTCCAATACGCCCGATGCGTTCCGCTCGGTCATGAACGCGAACCCCAAGCGTCGTCGTCGCCGACTCGATCCTCCGTTCCGAAGAATTCGTCGGCCTCTCGCCGCATACGGGCATAGTCGACACGCGGGAGTTTGCGATGCCGTTCGACGAGTTCTTCCGCCGTTCGACGGCGCTTTCGGCCGACCGGTCGCACTTCTGCGACCTCGACCCCATTGCGGGTCACGCGAAAGGTCTCCCCGGCCTCGACGGCATCCATGACTGCCGCTGAGTTGTTGCGGAACTCACGCTGCGTGATCACCTTCATAACGTGATTGTAGCCCGGTGTAGCGCGTGGAGCTACAAGTGCTATTTGGTGCTGCGAAGCCCTACAACCAGGTGTCCAACGTCGTCGTGGTGAGGAAGTGCTCCAGGTCGGCGCGCCACGGGGCCGGGGTGGTCTTCTCGGGTTCGATGGCGGTGTACTGGCCGCGGTAGAACAGGAGCGGGCGGCCGGTGGTGGTCGTTTCGGTGAGGGTTTGGACTCGGCCGATGACGATGTAGTGGTCGCCGCCGTCGATTACGCTGTCGACTTTGCACTCGATGGTGGCCAGCGCGTCGTCGAGGAGCGGCAGTTCCAGGTCGGAGGCGTGCCAGGCGGCTCCGGCGAACTTGTCGGGTGCGCGGGAGCCGAAGCGGGCGCACACCTCGCGCTGCTGTTCGGCGAGGACGTTCACGCAGAAGCGACCGGATTTCTCGATCGCCGCCCAGGAGCGGGACGCCTTGGTCGGGCAGAACAGCACCAGCGGCGGTTCAAGGGAGAGGGCGGCGAAGGATTGGCACGCGAAGCCGATCGGCGCTCGGTCGCCGTCGAAGGTGGTGATCACGGTGACGCCGGTGCAGAACTGCCCCAGCACGGTGCGGAACCGCCGTGGATCGATCTCGGATCCGTCCGCGGTCATCGCTCGCTCGCCGTCACTGCTGCCGCTGCCCGACGGTGAAGTCGTGGCCCCACAGGCTCACCGCGGTGGATTCCCGCGCGATCCACTCGTGGTCGTCCACTTCCAAACCCTCGCAACCGAATTCGACGTCGAACCCGCCCGGGGTCTTCATGTAGAAGGAGAGCATCTTGTCGTTGACGTGCCGTCCGAGCGTCGCCGACATCGTGACCTTCTTGCGTAGCGCGCGGTCCAGGCACAGCCCGACGTCGTCGGCGTTCTCCACCTCGAGCATCACATGGACGATGCCGCTCGGCGTCGGCATGGGCAGGAACGCCAGCGAGTGGTGGCGCGGGTTGCAGCCGAAGAAGCGCAGCCAGGCGGGCTCGCCGTCGGCTGGGCGACCGACCAACTGCGGTGGCAGCCGCATCGAGTCGCGCAGCCGGAAGCCGAGCACGTCGCGGTAGAACTCCAGTGCCGCCTTGTCGTCCTTGGTGCTGAGCACCACGTGCCCGAGCCCCTGCTCTCGGGTGACGAATCTGTGCCCGTAGGGACTCACCACCCGGCGATGCTCCAGCGCCGCGCCGTGGAACGCTTCGAGCGTGTTGCCGGAGGGGTCGTCGAACTCGATCAACTCGTGCACCCGGCGTTCGGCGAGTTCGGCTGCCGTGCCCTCTTTGTAGGGCACTCCCGCCGCGTCCAGCCGGTTGCGGATGTCCTGCAATTCCCCGGCATCGGCCGTCTCCCAGCCCGAGACCCGCAACCGGTCCTTCTCGCCGGGGACGATCACCAGCCGCGCCGGGAACTCGTCCATGCGCAAATACAGCGCTGCGGGGTCGGCGCCCTTCCCCTCGACCATGCCGAGGACCTTCAGGCCGTACTCCCGCCAGGCGGTCAGATCGGTCGCCTCGATACGCAGATATCCCAGTGCGCGGATGCCCATCATTTCTCCTCGGCGCCCGCGAGGAAATCGATCGCGAGCCGGTTGAATTCGTGGAACTTCTCCAGCTGCGCCCAGTGCCCACAGCCACCGAAGACGTGCAGTTGCGCGCGCGGGATCAGTTTGGTCGCCACGAGCGCGCCGTCGAGCGGGTTGACGCGGTCCTCGCGGCCCCAGATCAGCAGCACCGGCTGACGCAGCCGGTAGGCGTCGCGCCAGAGCATGCCTTTCTCGAAGTCCGCGCTCGCGAACGACTTGCCCATCGCCCTGGCCGCGGCCAGCGCCTCGGGTGTGCTCGCCGAGGCGAACCGCTCCTCGATCAACTCCTCGGTGATCAGCGACTGGTCGAAGACCATGACGCGCAGGAACGCCGCCAGGTTCGCCCTGGTCGGTTCGTAGTTGAACTTCGCGAGCAGCTTCACGCCTTCGGTGGGGTCGGGCGCGAACAGGTTGATGCTCAGCCCGCCCGGTCCCATCAGGATCAGCTTTCCGGCCCGGTCCGGGTAGTCCAGTGCGAACCGGACCGCCGCGCCGCCGCCGAGCGAGTTGCCCAGCAGGTGCACCCGGGAGGTGATCTCCAGATGGTCGAGCAGCTCCTTCAACGCCGAGGCGCTGTGCACGAAATACTGCGGATGCTCGGTGGGCTTGTCCGAGCGGCCGTAGCCCGGCTGGTCGACCGCGAGCACGTGGAAGTGCTCGGCCAGCACCGGGATGTTGCGGGCGAAGTTCGACCACGAGGACGCGCCCGGCCCGCCGCCGTGCAGCAGAACGATCGTCGGCCCGGTGCCGACGCCCGCCTCGTGGTAGTGCAGCCGCAGATCGGGCCGCACCTGCGCGTAGCGCGAAGTCGATTCGGCGGTGAGTTCCGCGGTCGATGTCACGGTCACCCCTCCTAGACCATGCCGTCGGTGACGGGCAGGCCGAACTCGTGCGTGCCGTACATCAGGTAGGCGCGCTCGGGATCATTGGCCGCGTGTACCCGGCCCGCGTGCGCGTCGCGCCAGAAGCGTTGCAGCGGAGTGTCGTCGGCCAGCGCGGTGGCCCCGGAGCTCTCGAACAGCTTGTCGATCGCGGCGATCGAGCGGCCGGTGGCGCGCACCTGGTCGCGCCGGGCCCGCACGCGCAGGTCGAACGGGATCTCCTTGCCCGCCGCCAGCAGCGCGTACTCCTCGGCCACGTTGCCCGACAGCTGCCGCCACGCGGCGTCGATATCGCTGGCGGCCTCCGCGATGCGCACCCTGGCGAACGGGTCCTCCTTGGCCTTCTCGCCCGCGTAGGCCGCGCGCACCCGCTTGCCCTGGTGCTCGACGTGCGCCGCGTACGCGCCGTAGGCCATGCCGACGATCGGAGTGGAGATGGTGGTGGGATGGATTGTGCCCCAAGGCATCTGGTAGACCGGATCGGTATTCTGCGCCAGACCGGGCGATTTCAGTTCGCTCATGGCACGGAAGCTGAGGAACCGGTGCGAGGGCACGAAGACGTCCCGCACCACGACGGTGTTGGAGCCGGTGCCGCGCAGGCCGACCACGTTCCACACGTCGTCGATGCGGTAGTCGTCGCGGGGGAGGAGGAAACTGCCGAAGTCCACCGGCTTGCCGTCCTTGATCACCGGGCCGCCGAGCACCGCCCACGTGGCGTGATCGCAGCCCGACGACCAGGCCCACGCGCCGTTGACGAGGTAGCCGCCGTCGACGACCGCGCCCGCGCCCATCGGCGCGTAGGAGGAGGAGATCCGCACTTCGGTGTCCTCGCCCCAGACATCCTCCTGCGCCTGCTGCGGGAACAGCGCGAGGTGCCAATTGTGCACGCCGACAATGCCGGCCACCCAGCCGGTGGAGCCGCACGCGCCGGCGATCTTGCGCACGGTGTCGTAGAACAGCACCGGGTCGGCGGCGTGACCGCCCCACTGCCTGGGCTGGAGCAACCGGAAGAAGCCGGTCTCCTGCAACGCCTTCATGCTTTCGTCGGGAATGCGCCGCAGATCCTCGGCCTCCTGTGCGCGTTCGCGCAACGTCGGCAACAGCGCTTCGACCCGTTCGGTCACTTCTCGCGTCATCTCGGGACCTGCTCCTGCCTGCTCGGTGGAGGTCGGGAATCTCATTCGCCTCTGAGACTAGAACAGGTTCCTATTTCTGTCGAGAACCGTCGTTCACCTCGACTCGGACCTGGGCTCATGCAGGAAGTGGGGGCAATCGCTGGCGCCGAAGACGCCAGTTTTGTAACGTGTTCTAGTAAAGAAGGAGGAGGAACCGCGATGGCAGTTACCCCACCGCCGCCGAGCGACGGGCTCGGAGTCGGCAGCCTGCGAACCCACGGAGGGACCCGCGCGGCGGCCGATCCGACGCCGCGCGGCGGTAAGGTCCGGGAGCTGGATGTCGGCACCGCTCCGACCCGCTATGCGCGGGGATGGCATTGCCTGGGTCTGGCCCAGACGTTCCGGGACGGCGAGCCGCACGCGGTGAACGTCTTCGGCGCCAAGCTCGTCGTCTGGGCCGACCGCGGCGGTGAACTGCGGGTACTGGACGCCTACTGCAGGCACATGGGCGGCGACCTGAGCATGGGCGAGGTCAAGGGCGACGACATCGCCTGTCCGTTCCACGACTGGCGCTGGTCGGGCGCCAACGGCAAGTGCACCGCGATTCCGTACGCGCGACGGGTGCCGCCGCTGGCGCGCACCAGGAAGTGGACCACGCTGGAGCGCAACGGCCAGCTGTTCATCTGGCACGACCACGAGGGCAGCCAGCCGCCGCCCGAGGTAACGATCCCGCACATCAAGGGCCCCTACACCGACGCCGACGGCAACCCCAGCGAGCGACTCGACCGCGGATGGACCGACTGGACCTGGAACTCGATGCTGATCGAGGGCGCCAACTGCCGCGAGGTCATCGACAACGTAGTCGACATGGCGCACTTCTTCTACATCCATTTCGCCTTCCCGACGTACTTCAAGAACGTCTTCGAGGGCCACATCGCCACCCAGTTCCTGGAGACCAAGGGCAGGCCGGACATCGGCATGGCCGCCAAGTACGGCGGTGACACGCTGCTGAAATCCGAGGCGTCGTACTTCGGCCCTTCGTACATGATCAACCCCTTGATCAACATCTACCGCGGTTACGAGGTCAACAGCGTCCTGATCAACTGCCACTACCCGGTCACCCAGGACTCCTTCGTCCTGCAATGGGGCATCACGCTGGAGAAGCCGAAGGGCGTCGAGGGCGAGATGGCGACCAAGCTGGCCGAGAAGATGACCGAGGGCATCAGCGTCGGCTTCCTGCAGGACGTCGAGATCTGGAAGCACAAGTCCAAGATCGAGAACCCGTTGCTGTGCGAGGAGGACGGGCCGGTCTACCAGCTGCGTCGCTGGTACGAGCAGTTCTATGTCGATCTGGCCGACGTCACGGAGAAGATGACCCAGCGCTTCGAGTTCGAGGTGGACACCAGCAAGGCGAACGAGGCGTGGGCGGCCGAGGTCGCCGAGAACCTGCGGCGCAAGCGCGAGACCGACGAAGCCGAGGCGGGCGTCTGATGGCCGCAGGCTGGGCGAAGGCACCCGATTTCGCCGATCAACCCGCTCGGCGCGCCGAAGTGCGCGCCCAGACGGGGGTCGACCGACAGCGGTATCTGGAGGACGGCCTGACACCCCTGCGGTGCCGGACCTGCCATAGCCACGTACTGGTGCGCAAGAGCAGTACGCATCAGACGTCCGTGCAGTGGACCGGCGATCCGGCCGAGCACTGCCCGGTTTTCGCCGAACTCAGCGCCAGCGGTCACGGGCCGGGTCGCCCGGACTCATGTCCCGATCTGGAGCGCACCATCGCCTGGGCCGTGGCCGAGGGCGTGCTGGAAATCCATGAGTAGCAGGGTTGTTCGGTGGCGGTGCGCGACGATCCGGTCGCCCGCTGTTCGCCGCGGCGGTGACCGCGCTGTCGCGGCGGAGTCGTGCTCCGGCTACGTTGACGGGAACAAAAAAGACCTTCGTGCCGAAACGGATCGAGTCCGATTCGGTGCCGCAGGAGGGAGTTTCCGCGATGCTGGTGCGGCATCTGGACTGCGCGACCATGTGCCCGGCCGGCGGGCGCGCGCTGCTGGGCAGCGGTGGGCTGCTGACCGGCGGGCTGGTCGGCCATTGCCTGCTCGTCGAGTCCGATGACGGCCTGGTGCTGGTGGACACGGGTTTCGGCATGGCCGACGTGCTCGATCGGGGCAGGCTGGGTTTCGCTACCTCGCGACTGCTGCGTCCGCGTTTGCGCCCGGAACGCACCGCGCTGCACCAGATCCGCGGGCTGGGCTATCGACGCGAGGACGTCCGGCACATCGTGCTCACCCATCTCGATCTCGATCACGCCGGCGGGCTGTCGGACTTCCCCGACGCCACCGTGCACGTCTTCGCCGACGAACTCGACGCGGCGACCCAGCGCCCCACTCTTGGGGCGAAGCTGCGCTACCGGCCGCGCCAGTGGGAGCACGCTCCCCGCTGGCTGGCCCACGAGACCGGCGCCGACACCTGGTTCGGCTTCACCGCCGTCCCGGTGCTCGAGGACATCATGCTGATCCCGCTGGTCGGCCACACGCGCGGGCACAGCGGCGTCGCGGTCCGGCAGAGCGACGGGTGGTTGCTGCACTGCGGAGACGCCTATTTCCATCACCGGCAGTTGGCGGCGGGGAAGGCGCGTCCCCCGGTCGGCCTCGGCGTGTTCGAGGTGCTCGCGAGCACGCTCGGACGCGAGCGGGTGGCGAACCTGCAACGGCTGCGTACGCTGCACGCCGACCACGGCGACCGGGTGCGGATGTTCTGCGCGCACGATCCGCACGAACTCGACCGATTCGCCGCCGTGCCGGTGCGCTGAGCCCGATCAGTCCAGCCGGAAATCCGCGAAGTCGAATCCCGGTGCGACGACGCAGCTGACCAGGACGTATTCCGCGCCCGCGGGCCGCGCCGACTGGCTGACCCCGCCCGGCACCACCGCTTGGAGTGCGTGGCCGCGCGTCAGGTCGGGACCGAGGATCACCTCGTCGCCGCCGATGTCCAGCGCCAGCGGCCCGCCGCGATGCCACAGCCACAGCTCGTCGGAGCGCACCGTGTGCGGGGCCGACCGCTCGCCCGGCAGCAGCAGGAAATGGATCGCCGTGGCGGCGGCGCGCGGGCCGGGATAGCCATCCGGCGTGAATCGCGCGGGGCTGCGCCAGGTTTCGCGGTACCAGCCGCCCTCGGGATGCGGCGCGAGATCGAGTGCGACGGCGAGCGGCGGTCGATGATCGGTCATCGTTCGACTATGCCCGATCCTCCCGCGCCCCTCAGCGCTCCTCGATGCGCCAGGTGATTCCGAATGGCTCGCCGCCGCCGCGACGCGACACGGCGTCGGCCGATACCGCCGTGCGGCTGCGGTCCGACCCGACCGCAGCCGCCCGATGCTCAGTTGAACGGCGAGCGGGGCCGTTCCTGGAGTTCACCGTCGACGTAGATGTCGACCTTCTCGTTGTAGAAGCAGACCAGCCCGGCGATCTTCTGGCTCTCCGGAAGCGGCGTGCGGTAGCCCCACACGTAGTCGGGGTACTCCGCGCCGCCGACGCGGACGGTCCAGTAGTCGGCGGTGCCCTTGTACGGGCAGCTGGTGTGGGTGGCCGACGGGTACAGCAGATCCATGCGGACATCCGTCATCGGCAGGTAATACCGGGCGGGCAACCCCGTTTCGAACAGGATGCGCGGCGCGCGCGAGTCGGCGACGGTGACGCCGCCGATCTCCACCCGCACATGCCGCGAACTGGCCAGGATGTCTACGCGCGAGTACGGGTTGCGCGGGTGGACGTAGATCGGTTCGTCCTCCTCGAACCACTCGTCCATCGCACCCCACTCCAGCCGGACCAGCTCGCGCAATTCGGTCAGCGGCGACTCGTGATAGCGCAGCGCCGCCCCGCCCGCGGTCGTGCCGTCGACCATGACGTCGTAGACCGTCGCGTCACCGCGGCTGGTGGAATGCTGGGTCTGCCCGTTCGGTTCGAGCTTCGCGCGCAGGTCCGTGACCGGCAGATAGTAGGTCGGGTAGTGCGGGTTCTCCCACACGAGCACCGGCCGTACGCTGTCGGCGACCAAACGCCCGCCCAAGTAGACGCGCACACGCTTCTGGCTGGTTTCGACGCTGACGCGCCCCCGCTTCGCTTCGGTCATATCTCTTGACCGTACTCCTCGGGCGGGTGCGCGTCAGAGCGAAACGACGAAGGCGGCCACGCAGGCGCCGGCGACCGCGACCGCCCAGACGGCTTTCGGTTGCTCGGTGGTGCCCGCGACCGGGGCGCGGGTGGGAGCCACAGTGCTCATCACTGTCCCCTCGCGATCGGATCGTGCTGTCGTCCAGCCGCTTTCAGGGCTTTCAGCAGGTCGTGCAGTTCGGTGTCCAGTCGTGCCAGTCGATCGGCGTCGAAGCCGGGCAGGTGTCCGCCGATCGCGGTGGCGAATGCGCGGCGGGATTCGGCCAGCCGGGTTCGCCCGGCCGGGGTGAGGTCGACGATCACGGCCCGGTAGTCCTCCGGGTCCTTGCGCCGGGTCGCGAAGCCTTCCGCGACCAGCTTGCCGATCAGCGCCGTTGCCGCCGGCTGTGAACATCGGTCGATCCTGGCGAATTCGCTGACGCGCAGCGCGCCGTGTTCGTCGAGCACCGCCAGCGCCCGCAACATGGCCCGCGGCAGGTCGTCGCCGCTGATCACCCCGGCCAGCCGAGTGAGCCTGCCCGCGGTGACGAGAAGGTCGACGACGATGTCATCCGCTACGTTCACCTGAGCTTGCCGCACCGGGAAATTTTATTACATAGGCTAACTAACCGCGCTGAAGGGCTATCGATGGTGCAGTCGGCCACACGAGGTCAACTGGGGGCTATGTTCGCGTTGCGGTGGAAGACGTTGCCCGGGTCGTAGTCGGCCTTGATGTGCGCCAGCTTCGCGTATTTCGTGCGCCCGTAGGACTCGCGAACCCGGTCGTGGTCCGCGTCGGTCATGAAGTTGACATACCCGCCGCGGTTGCAAGCCAGCGGACGCAGCGCTTCCCAGGTCGTGCGCACCCATTCCCGGTCCAGGGCGAGCGTCTCGGCGTCCGGGGCGATCGCGGTGATATTGCACTCGTAATGCGAGTCGCGCGTGCCGCCGAACGCCGTGTCGTCCTCACCGACAGTGCTGAACATGCCGCTGAGCGGGAAAATCGGCATGAACGACAGCGGCGCGGTCTTCTTGGCGGCGTTCTCGGCCAGAACCGCGATGACGTCGTTGGAGAAATCGTAGAGATCCAGCGCCTTCTCATAGCCGTGCAGGCCCCACGGCGCGGCCGCGTCGAGCATCCGTTGCAATTCGACGTACCGCATGGGGGTGAGGAATTCGAATAGCGGCGGCAGCGCGTTCCGGATCGGCGCCATCGCGGCGGCGTGCTCCTCGGCCGTGCCGAAACCCGCGACGATCAGGGCGTGGCCCGCGTGGCCGTGGTATCGCTCCGGGACGAACGGCGCCGGTGGCGCCGACATCGCCAGCGCGATCAACGCTCCCGACCGGCGCGGCAGAGTGGGGATGAACTCACGGATCAGGCGGAGTGCGTCGGTACCGTCCGGCATGTCCCAGAACAGCAGGCCGAGGTGGATCTGCGGCCCGACCTGATGCAGGCGGTACTCGAATTCGGTGACCACTCCGAAATTTCCGCCGCCGCCGCGCAACGCCCAGAACAGTTCCGCGTTCTCGGTATCGGACGCCCGCACCACCTGCCCGTCGGCGAGCACCACCTGCGCCGAGACGAGGTTGTCGATGGCCAGCCCGGCCATGCGGGTCAGCCAGCCCATGCCGCCGCCGAGCGTGAGGCCGCCGACGCCGGTATCGCTGATCACCCCGCCGGTCACCGCCAGCCCGTACGCCTGAGTGGCGGCGTCCATGTCCGCCATCGTCGCGCCGCCGCCGACCCGGGCGCGCTCGGTCTCCGGATTCACCACGACGCCTTTGAGGGCGCTCAGGTTGATCATCAAGCCGCCTTCGCCGACGGCGGTCCCGCTGTAGGAGTGGCCGCCGCCGCGAACGGATATCTCCAGCCCGCGGTCGCGGCCGAAGGCCAATGCCGCGGCCACGTCACGCGGCGACAGGCACTGGGCGATCACGGCGGGATGCCGGTCGATGTCACCGTTCCAGATGGCGCGGGCGCGATCGTATCCGGTGTCCGCTGGGCCGTACACCGGCCCGGCGATGGTGGACCGCAACGCTTGGAGATCGGAATTCACTGTTTGCGTCATGGCATCCTCCCGGCTGGTGGGCCCCGACGACTTTGGGAAGGCGAGCCGGCATGTCGACCCGCTACGGCACCGATTCCGACCTGCGGTGCCACTCGAAAACGCATCCCCCGGCCATGCGCGTGTGGTGCCTGTCACATCCTAGTGCATCGGCGTCCGCGCCGCACAGCCTGTCGGGGCAGGGCGGTACCGCCGATTGGATCGGTGCGCCGCCGACCCCGCTCAGGAGGACTGTGGCACCGGGCGGTGCGCCACGCCGAACAAATGCGCGTCCCCGTGAGCGCGCTTGAAGAACAGGTGCGCGTCGTGTTCCCAGGTGATCGCGATGCCACCGTGCAACTGGACGGTCTCGGCCGCGATGGCGGTGAACGCGTCCGAGCAGTGCACGCGGGCGACCCAGACGTCCTCGGCGGCCGACGGGCTGTTCGAGGCCACCGCCGCGGTGGCCGCGACGGACGCCGACCGCGCCGATTCCAGCAGTACGTACATGTCGGCCATGCGGTGCCGGAGCGCCTGGAAACTGCCGATCACCCGGCCGAACTGCACCCGGGATTTGGCGTAGTCCACCGTCGTCTCCAGGCAGCGGTCGGCGGCTCCGACCTGCTCCGCCGCCAGCGCGGCCCACGCGATCTCCCGCAGCCGGGCGACCGTCGCGGACTGGTCACCCGAGCCGAGCCGTCGTGCGGGTGCGGCGGCGAAGCCGACTTCGGCCAGTTTGCGGGTGGGGTCCATGGTGGGTGCGGGTCGCCGGGTGACGCCCGGCGCGGTGGGCTCGATCTCGAACAGACCGGTCGGCGTGACGACGACGAAGGTGTCCGCCGACATCCCGTCGAGCACGTAGTACGCGGTCCCGGTGAGCGCGCCATCCGTCTCGTGCACGCCCGGCTCGTCCCAGCCGCGCTCGTCCGCCCAGCAAACCGCGATCGTGCGCGTCCCCTCGGCGACCTGAGGCAGCAGCCGCGCGCACGCCTCCGCGTCGCCGGACCGCAGCACCGCCTGTGCGCCGAGGACAGCCGAGCCGAGCATCGGCACCCCGGCCAGCGTGCGGCCCAATTCGCCCACCACCGCGAAAGATTCGACCAGGCTCGCGTCCACGCCGCCGTACCGCTCGGGAATCGCCAGCGCCGCGACACCGATCTGGTCGCACAGCAGCCGCCACAGCGCCGGGTCGTAGCCGAGCTTGGTGTCCATCGCGGCGCGCACCGCCGCGGACCCGGCGTGCTTGGTCAGCAGCGCCCGCACCGAGGCGAGGAATTCCTGATGTTCGGCGGTGCTCATCGGAGTCCTTTCGGCCGGCCCTGCGTGGTGACGCTTCGCTATGCGATGCCTCGGGCGGCGCGTTTCTGGTCGGTGTCGTCCCGCAGCGCGTGGGCGATCCGGGCGCGGTGCAGGGCCGGTGTGCCCCAGGCCGAACGCAGGGCGGTCACCTTGGTCAGCCACAGCGAGAGGTCGTACTCGGCGGTGTAGCCGATCGCGCCGTGCACCTGGAGCGCGGTGCGGGCCGCGCGGTAGGCGGCGTCGCCGCAGGCGATCACGGCGGCCGAGACGTCACGGCCGCGGGTGGGGCCGGTCATGGTCAGCGCGGCCCGGTAGAGCAGCGGCTCGGCCAAGTCCAGTGCGATGAGCACATCGGCCAGCTTGTGTTGCACGGCCTGGAACTCGCCGATCGGTTTGCCGAATTGCTTGCGCTGCTTGGCGTATTCGGTGGACGCGTGCAGCAGTGCCTTGCCCGCGCCGAGCAGCTGGGCCGCGCAGGCCAGCGCGCCGGTGTCGAAACCGGCGGCCACGGCCGCGCCGACCTGCTCACCCTCGGCGACGATCTCGGCCGCGGCGACCGTGAACAGGCGGCGGGCGGGATCGACCGATCGCACCAGTCCGATGCGGCGCCCGATGGACAGCCGCTCGCCCGCCAGCAAGACCAGATCGGCGGTGTCAGCGTCCAGCGCGACACCGCTGTGGCCGGGCCCGGTGAAGGCGACGGTGCCCAGCGCCGTGCCCGCCACGAAGCCGGGCAGCCGGCGCGCGGCCGGGCCCTGGTCCGGAAGCGCTCGCAGCAGTGCCGGAATCGCCGCGCCGGTCTCCACCAGCGGTCCCGGCACGGCCGCCCGGCCGATCTCCTGGAACGCCACGACCAGATCGATCGGTTCGGCGCCGCTTCCGCCGTGTTCCTCCGCGACGGCTAGCCCCAGCACACCGGTCTCGGCCAGTTGCCGGATCAACGCGCGACCGGGCCCGGTGTCGCCGGAGGCCCACGCGCGCGCGGCGGCGGGCACGCGCCCCGCCTCCAGCAGTTTGCGCAGGCCGGCGCCGAAATCGAGGTGTTCGGGGCTGAGCGCGAATCTCATCGGCCGCTTCCTCTCGGTAATCCGAGCAGCCGCTCGGCGATGATGGTGCGCTGGATCTCGTTGGTGCCCGCGTAGATCGGTCCCGACAGCGCGAACAGGTAACCGTCGGTCCACGGTCCGGAACGCTCGGCCGCGGGACCGAGCAGCTCGAGCGCGGTTTCGTGCATGGCGATGTCCAGCTCCGACCAGAACACCTTGGTGATCGAGGATTCCGCGCCCAGCTTGCCGCCGTCGTCGAGCCGGGTGACCGTGCCGAATGTGTGCAGCCGGTAGGCCTCGCTGCCGATCCAGGCGTCCACCACCGCGTCGCGCTGCGCGGTGTTGTCCTCCTCGCCCGCCTCCCGCCACAGCTCGATCAGCCGCTGCGCGGTGGCGCTGAACCGGCCGGGGCTGCGCAGCGAGAGGCCGCGTTCGTTGCTGGAGGTGCTCATCGCCACGCGCCAGCCCGCGCCGGGGGCGCCGATGACGTCGCGGTCCGGCACGAACACGTCGTCGAGGAAGATCTCCGCGAAGCCGGGTTCTCCGTCCAGTTGCGGGATCGGGCGCACCGAAACCCCGTCGGCGGTCAGCGGGAACATGACGTAGGTGAGGCCTTGGTGCCGCTCGGCCTCGGGGTCGCTGCGGAACAGCCCGAACGCCCGGTCCGCGAAGGCGGCGCGCGAACTCCACGTTTTCTGTCCGCTCAGCAGCCAGCCGCCGTTGGTGCGCCGGGCGGTTGAGCGGATACCCGCCAGGTCACTGCCCGCTTCCGGTTCCGACCACGCCTGCGCCCAGATGTCGTCGCCGCGCGCCATCCGCGGCATGATCCGTTCCAGCTGTTCGCGGGTGCCGTGTTCGAAAAGCGTCGGCGCCAGCAGGAATATGCCGTTCTGGCCGACCCGCCCCGGTGCGCCCGCCGCGTAGTACTCCTGCTCGAACAGCACCCATTCCAGCAGCGAGGCATCGCGCCCGCCGAACTCCTCCGGCCAGGCCACCACCGAGAGCCGGGCGTCGGCGAGGGTGCGCTCCCACGCGCGGTGCGCCTCGAATCCCGCTTCGGTGTCCATGGCGGGCAGCGGTTTCGCGGGTTTGTTCGCGGCCAGGAATTCGCGGACCTCCCGCTGGAATTCCTGGGTCGACCGGTCGAGCTCCAGATCCACTAGGTCGTTCCGTTCTGTTCTGCGCTGCTCGCGGAGGCCTTCATCGACTCGGCGTTCATCCCGCCCAGCGAGTCGGCGCCGACCTCGGCGTTGTGCGCGTGCGCGAAGTGGTGCAGGCCGAAGACCGAGTCCATGCCCGACCGCATGCCCATCAGGTCCTCGGCCTGGTTGACCGCCTTCTTCGTGAGCGCGAGACCGAACTGCGGCATGGTGGCAATCCTTTCGGCCAGCGCGAGGGTCTCGGCCTCCAGTTCGGCGCGCGGCACCACGCGGTTGACCATGCCCCACTCCTTGGCCTGTGCCGCGCTGAACCGATCGCCGGTGAACAGGAATTCCTTCGCCGCGCGCGGACCCATCACCCACGGGTGCGCGAAGTACTCCACGCCCGGAATACCCATGCGGACCACGGGATCGGAGAAGAACGCGTCGTCGGCGGCGATGATCAGATCGCACACCCAGGCCAGCATGAGCCCGCCCGCGATGCAGGCGCCCTGGACCATGGCGATGGTCGGCTTGGGGATCTCCCGCCAGCGCCTGCACATGCCGAGGTAGACCTCGAGCTCACGGGCGAAGCGCTGGTCGCCGCCGGCCCGGTCCACGTGGTCCCACCACAGCGCGGCCTTGTTCTGGTACCGCACGTGGTGGTCGCGGCCGGGCGTGCCGATGTCGTGCCCGGCGCTGAAATGCTCGCCGTTGCCCGCCAGCACGATCACCCCGACTTCGGGATCCGCCACGGCGCGCTCGAACGCGGCGTCGAGGGCGTAGGTCATCACCGAGTTCTGCGCGTTGCGGTAGTCCGGCCGGTTCAGCCTGACGATCGCGACGCGCCCGCGCCGCTCGTAGGTGACGACCTCGCCCTCGTCCGGTATCGCCGGACCACGGTCCGGGCCTGCCGGTTCCGACATTACGACTCCTTCTCACGTAGTTGGCGCTTGAGCACTTTCCCGGCGGCGCTGTAGGGCAGCTGATCGCGGAATTCGACGAATCGCGGCACCTTGAAATTGGCCAGCACGGTGGTGGCGTGGGCGAGCACCTGGTCCTCGGTGAGGCCTGAGCCGGGCTTGCGCACCACATAGGCCTTGCCCACCTCGCCCATCCTCGTGTCGGGCACGCCGATGACCGCCGACTCCGCCACGCCGTCCAGCCGGGCCAGCGCCTGTTCCACTTCGGCGGGGTAGACGTTGAAGCCGCCGCAGATGTACATGTCCTTGAGCCGGTCGGTGATCGTCAGGTAGCCGCGGTCGTCGATCGTGCCGATATCGCCGGTGTGCAGCCAGCCGGCGGCGTCGATCGTCTCCGCGGTGCCGTCCGGATCGTCCAGATACCCGAGCATCACGTTCGGTCCGCGCAGCAGGATCTCGCCGGCTTCGCCGAGGCGCAGTTCGAAATCCGCGATCGGCCTGCCGCAGGTGTTCGCGATGGTCTCGGCGTCGTCGTCGACGCGGCACATGGTGCCGAATCCCGCGCTCTCGGACAGGCCGTAGGCGGTGACGACGACGTCGAAGGCCAGTTCCGAGCGCATCCGCTCGATCAGCACCACCGGCACCGTCGCCGCTCCGGTGACGGCCACCCGCAGGGAACTCGAGTCGAATTCGGCGCGGCGCGGGAAATCCAGGATCGTCTGGTAGATCGTCGGCGGACCGGGCAGCACGGTGACCCGCTCCGAGTCGATCAGTCGCATCGTCTCCGGCACGTCGAAAACGGCTTGCGGGATGATCGTGGCCCCTGTGACCAGGCAGGCGAGAATGCCCGCCTTGTAACCGAAATTGTGGAAGAACGGGTTCACCACCAGATACCGGTCGTCGCCGCGCAGGGTGGCGCATTCGGCCCAGGCCCGCACCACCGACAGCGCTTGCCGGTGCGCGACCAGCGTGCCCTTACTGCGGCCGGTGGTGCCGGAGGTGAACAGGATGTCGGAGATGTCGTCGGGGCGGACCGACTCGGCGCGTTCCTCGGCTTCGGCGACGGTGACCGGCGCGGCGACGGTCGCGAGTTCCGACCAGTCCAGCGCGGCGATGTCGGTGTTCTCCGTGCCGGGCTCCGCCGGGATCACCACCACCGTGTCGATGGCCGGACCGGCGGCGCACGTACGTAGTTCGGCGAGGCGGTCGCGGCCGAGGAACGGTCCCGCGATGAACAGAGCCTTCGCGTCCACCCGTCCGAGCACGTCGGCGGCCTCGGCGGCCAGGTAGCGGGTGTTCAACGGCACCAGCGCCGCGCCCGCGTAGTGGGCGGCGAGCGCGGCGATCGCCCAGTGGTGGGTATTGGGTGCCCAGATGGCCACGCGGTCGCCCGTTCGCACTCCGCGCGCGATGAGCGCCCGCGCCACTTCCTGGACCGCCTCGAGCAATTGGGTCCAGTTCAGCCGCACCGAGCCGTCGGCGATCGCGGGAGTGTCGCCGAAGGTCCGAGCGGCGTGGTGCAGTGCTGTCGGTGTCGTCTGTGCCGGGGTTGCCACGGTTGTCCTTACCGTCTGCGAGCGAGTCATGCGCGCACACTACAAAGCAAGTGCTTGGTAGGTTATCCTACCGGCGTGGGTGCGATCCAGAGCTCAGAATCCGACATGGGCGCTGCGGACGGGCGTTTTCCCGCCGCGCAGGACGAGCGTTTCGCTGCCGAAGTGCGCGAGTGGCTGGCGGAGAACCTCAACGGCGAATTCGGCGCGCTGCGCGGCCTCGGCGGACCCGGCCGCGAACACGAGGCGTTCGACGAACGCCTGGCCTGGGACCGGCACTTGGCCGCGGCCGGGTGGACCTGCCTCGGCTGGCCGGCGCAGTACGGCGGTCGCGCGGCCACAGTCCGTCAGCAGGTGATCTTCCACGAGGAGTACGCCAAGGCGGACGCCCCTGCGCGGGTGTCGCACATCGGCGAGGAACTGCTCGGCCCGACCCTGCTCGCGTTCGGCACCCAGGCCCAGAAGGACCGGTTTCTACCCGGCATCCGCAACGTCGGCGAACTGTGGTGCCAGGGCTATTCGGAACCCGGCGCGGGCTCCGACCTGGCCGCTATCGCCACCGCGGCGCATCTGGACGGCGACGAGTGGTCGATCACCGGGCAGAAGATCTGGACCTCGCTGGCCCACGTGGCCGACTGGTGCTTCGTCCTCGCCCGCACCGAGCGCGGCTCCACCAGGCACAAAGGCCTGTCCTACCTGCTGGTTCCGATGAAGCAGCCGGGCATCGACGTGCGCCCGATCATCCAGCTGACCGGCACCTCGGAATTCGACGAAGTCTTCTTCGACAACGCCCGCACCGCGGCCGACCTGGTGGTCGGCGAGCCGGGCGACGGCTGGCGCATCGCCATGAGCACGCTCACCTTCGAGCGCGGCATCGCCACCTTGGGGCAGCAGATCCGGTTCGCCCGCGAACTGGCCGGTATCGAGGCGTTGGCCCGCCGCACCGGCGCGGCCGACGACCCGCTGATCGCCGATCGGATCGACCGGGCCTGGGTCGGGCTGCGCGTGCTGCGCGCGCACGCCCTGCGCACGATGGAGGGCGCCGGCGTGGCCGACGCCGCGGGCCAGGCCTCGGTGGCGAAACTGCTCTGGGCCACCTGGCATCGCGGGCTGGGGGAGCTGGCGATGGCCGTGCTCGGCGCCCGCGGCCTGGTGGCGGGCGAGGACGATCTCGACGAATGGCAGCGGCTGTATCTGTTCACCCGCGCCGACACCATCTACGGAGGTTCGAACGAAGTGCAGCGCAACATCATCGCCGAGCGGGTGCTCGGTCTGCCGCGCGAGCCTCGCCCGTGACCGGGCCGCTGTCGGTCGCCCCCGCGCCCGTCGCGGGGCACGGCCTGCTGACCGGACGTTCGGCCGTGATCACCGCGGCGGCGGGCACGGGCATCGGCTCGGCCACCGCGCGCAGGCTGCTGGCCGAGGGCGCGGACGTGGTGATCTCCGACTGGCACGAGCGGCGTCTGGCGGAAACCGCGACCGAACTGGCCGGCGAGTTCCCGGACCGGCGGGTCGCCGCCATCCCGTGCGACGTGCGGCGCACCGAACAGGTGAACGCGCTGGTCCGCGGCGCTGCCGAGGCCATCGGCCGGATCGACGTCCTGGTCAACAACGCGGGCCTGGGCGGGGAGACACCCGTGGTCGACATGACCGACGAGCAGTGGGACCGCGTCCTCGATATCACCCTCAACGGCACTTTCCGCTGCACCAGAGCCGCCCTCGGCTACTTCCGCGACGCGCGCCACGGCGGCGTGATCGTGAACAACGCCAGCGTGCTCGGCTGGCGCGCACAGTACGGACAGGCGCACTACGCCGCGGCGAAGGCGGGCGTCATGGCGTTGACCAGGTGCAGCGCTGTCGAGGCCGCCGGACTCGGCGTCCGGATCAACGCGGTGGCCCCGAGCATCGCCAGGCACGCCTTCCTGGACAAGGTCAGCTCGAGCGAGCTGCTCGACCGCCTGTCAGAGCGCGAGGCGTTCGGTCGCGCGGCCGAACCGTGGGAGGTCGCCGCCACGATCGCCATGTTGGCCAGTGACTACACCACTTATCTGACCGGCGAGGTGGTCTCGATCAGCAGCCAGCGCGCCTGAACCGAACCGTGGTGCGGGCTCGTTCGATCTCGCCGGACGCACGAGCAGACCCGGCGACCGTCGGGCAGCCGCGTGTCCGGACCTTTGGGACGATCCTCGCACGCGGTAGTGCGATCGCCTTCCCGCGTCGTGCACCGTGCGTGAAATGGGCAGCTGATCAGGTGAAAAAGGGCGAGCCGGAGGGCGGCGCGGTATGCCATGCTGAATGAGATCGGATCCGCGCTCTTCAAGGGGGCGATGGCTATGGGCCGGGATCGCCC
This sequence comes from Nocardia aegles, assembly GCF_052545135.1. NCBI lineage: Bacteria > Bacillati > Actinomycetota > Actinomycetes > Mycobacteriales > Nocardiaceae > Nocardia > Nocardia aegles. Next base: position 673,246 of record NZ_JBQWRI010000003.1, on the reverse strand, counting down.
ACCTGCCCGCGAACAATTGGAACTCGATGTGGTGCGCGAAGTAGTGCTCGCCAGGCGACGGCTCGACAGTCTCGTCCTCTCGGCCCTCACTCTCGGCGCCGAGCTGATCGAGCACACCTCCGAAAGCGCGGTCGCCCTGGCCGCCGCGCGGATTCTCCAGCAGCACGCCGTGGACGAGGGGGAGGTCGCCCGCGATCCGCATGGGGCGCTGCGCGCCGATCTGGCGCGCGATCGCGATCGCGCCCGGCGCATCGGGCTCGGTGCCGACAGCGCGGAGAGCGAGCAGGAGCGGCTCAGGCAGCGCCGGACGGCGCTGCTGTGCGAGGTGCGCGCCGACCTGCTCGCGGTGGTCGCGAAATGCCGGAAATTCCGCTTCGACCAGGTGACCTTCTCGGACGAGATCGCGCAGGGCCTGTGCGCGGCCACCGACAAACTGGTGATCGGGGCCGACATGGACGCCTATCACGCCTGGCAGCGCGGCATGGTACTCAGGCTGAGCGAGGAGCCGGTGCGCGGCGGCCCACCACGGGTGATGGCCACGGTGGACGCCGGTCCCGACCGCGGTCAGCTCATCGTGGAGTGGGACAGTTGCGAACGTCGTCTCGCGCTCGTCGCCCGGATGACGCGGGCGGGCGTCTCGCCCGTGATCATCTGCGACCGTCTCCTCGCCGACCTGTCGGTCTCCTCACCGCTGCGCTATTCGGCCCGTTGAGCGGTCCGCTATACCAAGCAAATGCTTGGTTGTATCATGGCCGTGTGCCCGCACCAGATGTCTCCAAATCAGCACGGCGCGGCGAGTTGCTCGCCTTGGCGGCCGAATTGTTCGCCGAGCGGGGATTGCGCGCCACCACCGTGCGCGACATCGCCGACGCGGCCGGGATCCTGTCGGGGAGCCTCTACCACCACTTCGATTCCAAGGAGTCGATGGTGGACGAGATCCTGCGCGGATTCTTGGACGAGCTGTTCGGTCGCTACCGCGAGATCGTCGCCTCCGGACTGAGTTCGCGAGCCACCCTGGAAGCCTTGGTGCTCGCGTCCTACGAGTCGTTCGACCGCTGGCATGCCGCGGTGGCGATCTACCAGGCCGAGGCGAAGCGACTGCGCGACTCCGAGCGGTTCACCTACATCGCCGCGTACAACCGCGAATTCCGCGAGCTGTGGCACCGGGTGCTGACCACCGGCGTCCAGGACGGCACCTTCCGGCCGGAGCTGGATATCGAACTGGCCTACCGGTTCCTGCGTGACACGGTGTGGGTCGCGGTGCGGTGGTACCGCCCCGGTGGCCCGGTCACTGTCGAGAACCTCGCGAAGCAGTACCTGACCATCGTGCTCGACGGGCTCACGGCCGGCGAGCGCGCCACGTAGGAGTCGTGACATGTCGGCACCATCCGCCTCCCGTCGTCCGTATGCCCCGCTGCGGGACGCCTACGTGATCGATGCGGTACGCACCCCGGTCGGCAAGCGTGGCGGCGCGCTGGCCGGCGTGCACCCCGCCGATCTGGGTGCGGCCGCGCTGCGCGGTTTGATCGACCGCAACCCGATCGACCCGGGGAACGTGGATGACGTCATCGTCGGTTGCGTCGACACCGTCGGTCCGCAGGCGGGCAACATCGGCCGCACCATGTGGCTGGCCGCCGGCTACCCCGAGGAGGTGCCCGGCGTCACGGTGGACCGGCAGTGCGGATCCAGCCAGCAGGCCATCACTTTCGGCGCGCAGGCCATCATGAGCGGCACCGCCGAGGTGATCGTCGCGGGCGGCGTGCAGAACATGAGCGCGATCCCGATCTCCGCGGCCATGCTCGCGGGCAAGGAATACGGCTTCGATTCGCCGTTCGTCGGATCGCAGGGCTGGGACCACCGCTACGGCACCGGCGAGGTGTCGCAGTTCCGTGGCGCGCAGCTGATCGCCGAGAAGTGGGACATCAGCCGCGAGGACATGGAGCGCTGGGCGCTGCGCAGCCATGAGCGCGCGCGCGACGCGATCAAGAACGGCCGCTTCGACCACGAGATCGTGCCGGTCGGCGATTTCTGGATCGACCAGGGGCCGCGCGAGACCAGCCTGGAGAAGATGGCCGCGCTGCCCGCGCTGGCCGGGGGCAGCGCGCTGACCGCGGCGGTAGCCGGCCAGATCTCCGATGGAGCCGCCGCCACCCTGCTCGGTTCGGAGTGGGCGGTGCGGGAGTACGGCTTGACACCGCGAGCGCGCATCCACCATGTGAGCGCGCGCGGCGCGGACCCGCTCTACATGCTCACCGCGCCGATCCCGGCGACCAAGTGGGCGTTGGAGAAGACCGGTCTCACCATCGACGACATCGACGTGATCGAGATCAACGAGGCGTTCGCCCCGGTGGTGCTGGCCTGGTTGAAGGAGACCGGAGCCGATCCGGGGAAGGTCAACGTCAACGGCGGCGCCATCGCCCTCGGCCACCCGCTCGGCGCGACCGGCGCCAAGCTTTTCGCGACGCTGCTCAACGAACTCGAGCGGATCGAGGGCCGCTACGGTCTGCTCACCATCTGCGAGGGCGGCGGCACCGCCAACGTGACCATCATCGAGCGCCTGCCGCGCTGATCCGCGCGGACGAGCGGTCCGCCGTCCACGGCCTTTCGCTAGTCGACGGTGTAGGTGCCGACAAGCTGTCCGTCTCCGATGCTCGCGTCGACGATCGCGGACCTCGCGTCGTTCGCCGATGTCCGCGCGTCCACCTGAACGGAGCGCGAGAGTGCGTACACGATGAATCGGTAATGGTGGACGCCGGTGCCCGCAGGTGGACACGGTCCGAAGTATTCGGCGCGCTGCGCGCTGTTCCGGCTGACCACCCCGCCCGCGGGTGTCTCCCCCTCCGCGCTCGACGTCGTGGTCGGCGGAATATTGCTGACCACCCAGTGTGTGAACAGGCCGCTCGGGGCGTCCGGGTCGTCGACGATCAGTGCCAGGGCGGCGGCTTCCGGGGGAGTCGTCCAGTTCAGCGGCGGCGGCTCGTTCCTGCCGTTGCAGGTGTAGACCACCGGAATGGGGTCGCCATGGTCGAAAGCGCTACTACGCACGGAGATCTCGTTCGTCGCGGGCATCGCGGCCTCCGCTCGAGTCGAGGGATGGTGATCGAGTCCGACGATTCGCCTGTCGCGGCTCAGGCCGAGCCGGCGCACTCTGGCGATCGACCGGCGAACCGCATTGGGTTGTTGTCAGTCCAGCGTAAGACGCCATTGCGAGGCTATCCAGATTATGGGCAAATATGCCGCTATCACTGTGGGTGAGCGGCCGCCGTACGGCCCGCCTCGGGATCATGGCTCGGTTCGCCCGGCTTAATTCGCGGGCGTGGGGCTCCCGATACAGGTAGGGCGGCCCGGGCTGAACCGGCGGCCGCCATCCCTCACGCCGACTGCGTGTCCCCGGCCAGCGCCGCGATCGTCTCGATCCGCCCCACCGCGTCGGTGACGATCCGATCGATCAACTCCTCGCACGTGGGCAGATCGTCGATGATCCCCGTGACCTGTCCCGCCGCGAGGACGCCCGCCTCGGTATCGCCCTCGACCAATCCGGCGCGCAGCAGCATCGGCGTGTTCGCGGCCATGATGACCTGGGACCAGGTGAGCCCCTTGGTCTTTCGCATGGCCAGCCCGTCGCGGATCATGGTGGACCACTTCATGCCGGTCATGCTCTTGAAGCGGGCCGCGTTGCCCACCGCGGCGGTGAGGCCGCGCCAGCGGCCCGAATGCTCCAGTCGCCGTACCAGTTCGGTGTTCAGCACGCGGTGCGGTATGCCGTCGACCTGGAGCGACACCACCGTGTCCTGGAGCCGTCGGCGCAGGTATTCCCGCTTGACCGCGTCGGGGACGGTGCTTTCCTGGGTGAGCAGGAATCGCGTGCCCATCGCGACGCCCGCCGCGCCGTAGGCCAGGGCAGCGGCCAGACCGCGCCCGTCGAAGAACCCGCCCGCGGCGACCACGGGAATATCCACCGCGTCCAGCACGGAGGGCAGCAGCAGGGTGGTGGCCACCGGGCCGGTGTGCCCGCCGCCCTCGCTGCCCTGCACGATCACGGCATCGGCGCCCCACGACGCGACTTTGACCGCGTGCGCGGCCGCGCCGATCGACGGAATGACCACCATTCCGGCGTCTTTCAGCTTCGCGATCAGGTCCTGCTTCGGCGCGAGCGCGAACGACGCGACCGCCACCTTCTCCCGGATCAGCAGATCGATCCGCTCGGGCGCGTCCGCGGCGTCGGCGCGGATGTTCACGCCGAACGGTTTCGCGGTGTGCGCCTTGGTTTTCGCGATGGCCGCCTGGAGTTCGGCGAAGGTCATGGTGGCCGAGCCGAGGATCCCGAGCCCACCGGCTTCGGCGGTCGCCGATACCAGGCGCGGGCCCGCGACCCAGCCCATGCCGGTCTGCACGATCGGGTGTTCGACGCCGACCAGATCGGTCAATGGCGTACGCAAGCGCGGGCTCATGAGGGGACCTCGGTTTCGCGAATCTTCGTCGGATCGAGCACCTCACGGATCAACCGCAGCTCCTCGGCGGTCGGCTGCCGTGTCTCGCCCGCCTCGGCGAGACCGGCGATCTCGAACGAGGTGTGCTCGGCGACCTCGTCGGCGGTGACGCCGGGATGCAGGCTGCGCGCACGCATAGTGTGGTCGGGGCCGCCGAAGTCGAAGACGCCCAGATTGGTCACCACGCGGTGCAGGTGGTGGAAACGGTACGCCGGGTCGGTCGCGTCGACTTTGTCGTATCCCACCCCGGAGACGATGTCGACCTCGTCGGTGAATACGCGTTTTGTGTGCCGCGCGACCCAGTAGCTGGTGGCGTGGTTGATCGTGTTGCCCGGCGCGCCACGCACACCGAACATCTGCCGGGTCGGCTGCTGCAACGAGCCGAACGCCGAAAGGTTCTGGTTGCCGAACCGGTCGATCTGGTTGGCGCCCATCACCACGTGCCTGCGCCCGGATGCCACCACGGCGAAGACCCTGCGAAACGGAATCCAGCCTTCGATCGGCGCTTTCGCGCCCAACGCGGGAGTCTCGGCGAGCAGCAGCGCCTCGCCGTCGGACAGCAGCAGATCCGGTTCGGTGGTGAGCTTGGCCAACCGCGCGCCGATGATGGACATCGGAGCCATGGGGCTCGCCATGATCTCACCCGCGCCGCTGAAGATCTCCGCGCAGGCGATGGCGCAGATTTCGGCGCGGGTGACGGTTTCGGTGCTGGTCATCACGTCTCCTCGGCGAATCGGCGGACGGCGGCTCGGTACTGCTCCTCGGAGCCGGCCAGATAGGTGTCGACGAACAGCTGCCACGCCTCCGGCGTTTTCGCGGACTCGACGTAGTGTTTCTGGAACTTCTCGTCCCGGCCGTAGTCGTCGGCGGCCAGGGTGAAGTGCGCGCCGTTCGGCGCCTCGACCACGCCGTCCACCATCATGCGGTTGAGCAGCAGCGATTGCGGTGGAACGGCTTTCACCAGTTCGTCGGTCGCCACCACCCGCTCGACCGAGACGTAGCGGCGCCGCGCCGCCAGACAGAACAGATCGTCGAAATAGGGGTCGACGCCGGTGTAGGCGGCGTTGCCGTGCGCGTCGCCGAGATTCAGGTGCACCAGCGCCGCGTCGAGATTCAGGGCGGGCATGGCGATCAAGGTCTCCGGCGTGCCGTCGACGGGATAGGGCGATCGGACCGTCTTCAGCTCACCCTCCCAGAAGTTCGGGACGTCGGAGCCGAGCCCGGCGCGGATCGGCAGGAACGGCAGTCGCGCCGCCGCGGCCTCGAGGCCGCACTCGAGCATGCCCTCGTCCATCTCGCGGGCGACCAGCGCGCCCGAGGTGCGCGCTTTGGCGAACCACGGGTCGTAGAACGGCGGCGAATCCAATGACACGAAGCCGTAGTAGGCCTTGCGCACCTTCCCCGCCGAGCACAGCAGCCCGAGATCGGGCCCGCCGTAGCCGACCACCGTCAGGCCGGTGATGTCCGAACGCAGAATAGCCCGCACCAGCGCCATCGGCTTGCGCCGCGAACCCCAGCCGCCGATGCCGATGGTCATCCCGCTGCGCAGCTCGCCGACGACCTCGTCGAGCGACATCCGCTTGTCTCGCATGGAAATTCCTCTCTACTGCCCGCTCTCGCGCGCGGCGAGATCGTCGTCGAACCGGGCGCGGATCTCGTCGGCGACACCGGCGAGGTCGAGTTCGAAGGTGAATCCCTGCTCGTACCGGTAGCTGCGGTGTACGTCCTGCACGTCGATGCCGTTCAGCGCCCGCTTGGCCGCCCGGATCACCCGGCCGTCCTTGGCCGCGATATTCTCGGCCAGCTGCACGGCGGCGGCGTCGAGTTCGGCGCGTGGCACCACCCGGTACACCGAGCCGTAGTGGTGCAGTTGCTGGGCGGTGATGGTGCTCGCGGTGTAGAACAGCGCGCGCATCAGGTGCTGCGGGACCAGCCGGGCGAGGTGAGTGGCCGCGCCGAGTGCCCCGCGGTCGACCTCGGGCAGTCCGAAGGTGGCGTCGTCGGAGGCGATCACGACATCCGCGTTACCGACCAGACCGATGCCGCCGCCCAAACAGAAGCCCTGCACCACCGCGATCACCGGCACCTGGCACTCGTACACCGCCGCGAACGCCTCGAAGCAGCCGTGATTGGCGTCGATCAGCGCCTGATGGCCCGGCTTGCGCTGGATCTCCTTGATGTCCACGCCCGCGTTGAAGCCGCGGTTCTCCGCGCGCAACACCACAACCTTGGTGTCCGGGTCGCGGCCCGCCGCGCGCACCTCGTCGGCGATGGCGAACCAACCGTCGGTCGGGATGGCGTTGACCGGCGGATAGTCGACCGTGACCACGCTGATGCCGGTTGATTCGCAGCGGCGGTCGATCCCCATGGCTGGTCCCATCGTGTGCCCGTTGGCAAAGCAAGCAGTTGCTTGGTAGGTTAGCACGGTGTCACTCGAAATCGATCTGTCCGGCAGCGTCGTTCTGGTGACCGGCGGTGTGCGGGGTGTCGGCGCGGGGGTGAGCAAGGCGTTCCTGGCCGCGGGCGCGACCGTTGTGGCATGCGCGCGGCGACCGGCCGGCGCTCCCGTCGAGGTGGACGGCCGCGCGATCGACTACGTGCCGTGCGATGTGCGGGACGAGGACGCGGTGCGTGCGCTGGTCGACACGATCACCGAGCGCCACGGCCGGCTCGACCATCTGGTCAACAACGCGGGCGGCACTCCGTTCGCGCTCGCCGCCGCCGCGAGCACGAACTTCCACACCAAGATCGTCGAGCTGAACCTGCTCGCTCCGCTGCTGCTGGCGCAGGCCGCCAACGCGGTGCTGCAGCGGCAGGACGAAGGCGGCTCTATCGTGAACATCTCCAGCGTCAGCGGGCACCGTCCGTCGCCGGGCACCGCCGCCTACGGCGCGGCCAAGGCGGGCCTGGACAGCCTCACCGGCTCGCTCGCCGTCGAGTGGGCGCCCAAAGTACGGGTGAACTCGCTGGTGGTGGGACCGGTGGACACCGAGTCGAGCCGGCTGCACTACGGCGATCGGGACGGCGTCGACGCGGTGGGCCGGACCATTCCGCTCGGTCGCATGGCCCGTCCCGAGGAGGTCGGCCGCTGCGCCGTCTTCCTGGTCTCGCCGCTGGCCGCCTACGTCAGCGGCGCGACCCTGCTGGTGCACGGCGGCGGCGAACGACCCGCATTCCTCGCCGCCGCCAACGCCGACCGGCAGTCCTGAACAAGAACAAACACGACGAAGGACAGCTATGGACACCGAGCAGATCTGCGCCGGGCGCGTCGTCATCGTCACCGGCGCCGGCCGAGGTATCGGCCGCGCGCACGCCCTCGCCTTCGCCGCGGCCGGCGCGAGCGTGGTGGTCAACGACATCGGTTCGGCCCTCGACGGCGCGGCCACCGCGGAAACGCCCGCCGCGCACGTGGTCGCCGAGATCGAGGCGCTCGGCGGCCGAGCGGTGGTCAACGGCGACGACGTCGCCGACTGGGAAGGCGCGCGCGGGCTCGTCCACCAGGCCGTCGATACCTTCGGCGCGCTGGACGTGCTGGTCAACAACGCCGGTTTCGTGCGGGACCGGATGCTGGTCAACCTCAGCGAGGACGAGTGGGACGCGGTGGTCCGCGTGCACTTGAAGGGCCACTTCGCCACCATGCGGCACGCGATCGAATACTGGCGTGCGGAGACCAAGGCGGGCCGTCCGGTCGACGGACGGATCATCAACACCAGCTCCGGCGCCGGTCTGCGGGGCAGCGTCGGCCAGAGCAATTACGGTGCGGCCAAGGCGGGCATCGCGGGCCTGACGCTGACCGCCGCCGCCGAATTCGCCCGCTACGGCGTGACGGTGAACGCGATCGCCCCGTCCGCGCGCACCAGGATGACCGAGACGGTGTTCGCGGACATGATGGCCGCGCCGGGAAGCGGCTTCGACGCGATGGCGCCGGAGAACGTGTCCCCATTGGTCGTCTGGCTGGGCAGCGCGCAGTCGGCGGCGGTGACCGGGCGGGTATTCGAGGTGGAGGGCGGCAAGGTGGCGCTGGCCGACGGATGGCGGCACGGCGTGCCCGTCGACCGCGGCGCCCGCTGGGATCCGGCCGAGCTCGGACCCGTCGTGGCCGATCTGATCGCCGAAGCGACTCCGCCGGAGCCGGTGTACGGGGCCTGATCGGCCCGACCCTCTCGGGGGCGCGTTCGCGGAAGGGGGTCTACTATGGGCACCCATCCGTTAGGAAGTCCCGTGTGAGAGTGGCGACCGGGCACAGAACTGCGCTTCGACTGATGAGGGGAAGGCTCGGCGCATGGGAGTAGGTCGCACAGTCCGTGTGCTGCGAGCATCCGGCGGCTCCGCGCTGCTCGCCAGCCAGGCTTTCGTCGATCCCGCGCCGCCGCCCGAAGGCACCGGTGATTCCTGGCTTCCACCGACCGTGCCGAGGCCGCAGTCGGAGGTCGGTGCGGTCCCGGCCCCGCCGAGAGCCGGGACCGGCTCGGCCGCAGGGGGTTTCCGCGGCAGCCTCGGGACCGGTTCGGTCGTGCTGGCGACGGGTCCGCCGCGCTGGGTGCTGGGTCCATCGTCTCGGGCGGCACCGGGTCCGCGGCCGTCGGCTCGGCAGCGGTCGGCTCGGCCGTGCCGGTGGCACTCGGACCGCCGCCCGCCTCGGTGGCGGACCGGATCGACCGGATGGCCCGGTCCCGCGTGTGATGCGCTGGGGGCGATTGCGGTGGATTGCTCCGCCCGAAGGTAATAGGGGCGCGCGGCCGGGTGCGGGCGGTCGCATGTGCCTATCGGAACGCCGCACCCGCGTTCGCTCGAAATTGATCGACTTCGTGCCGATGCGATCTATCGGCGCAATAGCCGATAGATGGGACTATTCGGACAGACCAGTTGGACCGCGAATCTCCCTCGAGGCGAAGGCCGGCCGATGAACCCGCACCGAAAGCGCTTATCTACGTATCCGATCCGGGAAGCAGCACTAACCGGGCCGCGGCCGCTGCCCCATTTTCTCTGGGCATGACCGCACGCCGGTTGTGTGCTCAGCCCGTATAACACAGCACAGTGCGACCCGGTGGGTCGCACTGTGCTGCCGTGCGGGAGAACCTATTCGGTGCCATCCGGAGGAATTTCGGGCAAGCCCTCGCTTGCCCGCAACTTCTCCGCCATCGAGGTGAGCAGGTTCTGTGATTCTTCGGACAGGTCGAACGCTCTACTCGACAGCCGTCGCAGTCCGTAGCCCTGTAGCTGGGACAGCAGCTCCAGATCGTGATCGATCTTGGCGGCGTAGATGTCGTTGAAGAAGTAGTCCGGCTTGACTTTGAAGAACTTCGCCAGGGCGGCCACCGTCTCATCTGACGGGTTCGTCCGTTGTCCCGACCGCAACTGCGACAGGTACGGTTTCGAGATCGGATGTCCGGAGGCCGTCAGCGCCGCCGCCACCTCCGCGTTGGTGTGCGGCTTGCGCCCCGGGGGATGCACGGTTTCGAACAGCTTGTTCAGCCGCGCCGCGAAATCAGCCATTGTGAGCCGCCCAATTCCCTTCGCTGTACTAACAGTCGATATCTCGGATACGTATCATTGATATTAGCGGCTCAGTAACTGAAAACCTACGCCTGATTCCGGATTGCCTTGAAGCTTGTAGGTCGGATGGCGGCGAAGGGGCTGCGACGGTCGCGTTTGCGGGTCACCCCAAGGGCTCTCGAGAAGCCGCGGTACGAACCGGTTCTGGCCCGTCGCTGCGGTCTCGGCGCAAGGGATATTGGTAGCCGCAAGATAGCTGACATCTCATGGTCTTGACGGTACACGGATTTCTGTGGCGTACGACACGTTTGTGGCCCTGGGGGATGAACGTTCAATAAACCCAGCTGAAATGGTTGAAGTCACAAACGTTCGAGGATCGTTCCTGTCGCGAGTGCGCCACCGGCGCACATGAGAACCATTGCGGTACTGCGGTCGGAGCGCTCCAGCTCGTGCAAAGCCGTTGTGATGAGGCGGGATCCGGTGGAGCCGACCGGATGCCCGAGGGCGATGGCGCCGCCGTTGACATTAACCCGATCCATGTCCGGCTGGTGTACACGAGCCCAGGAAAGTGCCACCGACGCGAACGCTTCATTGATCTCGAAAAGATCGATGTCGCCGATATTCATGCCGGACCGTTCCAGCAGCCTGGTGCACGCCTGCACCGGGCCGTCGAGGTGGAACTCCGGCTCCGCGCCGACCACCGCCTGTGTGACGATCCGTGCCCGCGGCCGCAAGTCCGCTCGTGCGGCGGCATTCTCGTCCATCAGCAGCACCGCGGCGGCGCCGTCGGAGATCTGTGAGGAGGACCCGGCGGTGTGCACGCCGCCCGCCAGGACCGGCTTCAGTTTCGCCAGGCCCTCGATGGTGGTCGCACGTAACCCCTGATCCCGTGCCACATCGAGCTTTTCGCCGGTTGGGTTGCCCTCGTTGTCGACTACGGGGGCGGTGACGATGAGCACCTCGCGATCGAAACGGCCTTCCGTCCACGCCTGTCCGGCCAGTCGCTGCGAGCGCGCGCCGAACGCGTCCACGTCCGCCCGAGTGATGCCGCGCCGCTTGGCGATTCGCTCGGCCGCCGCGAACTGGTCGGGCAGGTCGATGTTCCACGACGCGGGTCTGCGCGGTCCTGCGTTGTCGCCCACGTTGGCTCCCAGCGGAACCCGGCTCATCGCCTCCACGCCGCAGGCCATGCCGATCTCGATGGCGCCGGCCGCGATCAGGCCCGCGATCAGATGGTTGGCCTGCTGAGCGGAACCGCACTGGGTGTCGATCGTGGTGGCGCCGACCTGCCACGGCAGGCCCGCGTGCAGCCAGGCGACCCGGGTGATGTTGTTGGACTGCTCGCCCGCCTGGGTGACGCAGCCGCCGATGACCTGTTCGACCTGCGCGGGGTCCAGATGTGCGCGCTCGAGCAGCCCGCGCTGGGCCGCACCGAGCAGTTCGGCGGCGTGCAGGCCCGACAGCCAGCCGCCGCGCTTGCCGATCGGGGTCCGTGCGGCCTCGACGATCACGGGTGTGCCCATGTCCAACCTCTCTTCACGGGACAGAAAAATGAAACGCGTTCATGGCCTGTTCCAGGGGTATATCTGTCCGGTTTCTTTCCTAGTTCTTGCCCCTATGCTTCAATAATTATAGAACGTGTTTCAGTTTGTCGAAGGAGACATCTGGTGGTAGCCACTCGGAATGCCCGGCCGAATCTCCCGGACGGGTTCGACGTCACGGACCCGGACATCTACGCCGAGCGTGTTCCGGTCGAAGAGTTCGCCGAACTGCGCCGGACGGCACCGATCTGGTGGAACCCCCAGTCGCCGGACGTCAGTGGTTTCCACGACGACGGCTTCTGGGTGGTGAGCAAGCACGCCGACATCAAAGAGGTCTCGCGGCGCAGCGACGTGTTCTCCAGTTACGAGAACACCGCCATCCCGAGGTTCAACGACGACATCGCCCGGGAGCAGATCGAGCTGCAGCGGATCGTCCTGCTGAACATGGACGCGCCCGAGCACACCAAGCTGCGCAAGATCATCTCGCGCGGCTTCACCCCGCGCGCCATCAATGGCCTGCGCGCGGAGCTGTCGGCCCGCGCGCAGGCCATCGTGCGGGCGGCCGCCGAGTCGGGTTCCGGCGACTTCGTCACCCAGGTCGCGTGCGAACTGCCGCTGCAGGCCATCGCCGAGCTGATCGGCGTCCCGCAGGAAGACCGGATGAAGGTCTTCTCCTGGTCCAACCAGATGACCGGCTATGACGACCCGGAGAGCACTGCCGACCCGCTCGCCGCTACCGGCGACATTCTGGGCTACGCCCACCAGATGGCGGCCTCCCGCAAACGGTGCCCGGCCGACGACATCGTCACCACGCTGATCGAGGCCGACGTCGACGGTGACAAGCTCACCGAGGAGGAGTTCGGCTTCTTCGTGATCATGCTCGCCGTCGCGGGCAACGAGACCACGCGCAACGCCATCTCGCACGGCATGATCGCGTTCCTGGAGAACCCCGACCAGTGGGAGCTGTTCAAGAAGCAACGCCCCGCCACGGCCGCCGACGAGATCATCCGGTGGGCGACTCCGGTCACCTCGTTCCAGCGGACCGCGCTGGAGGACACCGAACTGGGCGGCGTGCAGATCAAGAAGGGACAGCGGGTGGTCATGCTGTACCGCTCGGCCAACTTCGACGAGGACGTCTTCGATCAGCCGGAGAAGTTCGACATCATGCGCGAGGACAACCCGCACCTGGCGTTCGGCGGAACCGGCGCGCACTTCTGCATCGGGGCGAATCTGGCCCGGCTGGAGATCGACCTGATCTTCAACGCGATCGCCGACCACTTGCCCGACATCACCAAGATCGCCGACGCCAAGCGGCTGCGTTCGGGCTGGCTCAACGGGATCAAGGAATTCCCGGTCGACTACCAGACCTGCCCGGTCGTGCACTGAGACCTAGAAAGTATGTGTCGACCGGCCGCCCGCGCGGCCGGCACGGGTTCGGCTATGCGCTGTTGCGCGAACTTGCGCGGTGAGTCCTGCTCGGTGGCCGGGTCACCGTCGCTCCGATCCGACCACCCACATCGAGAAGTACTGCGAACCACCGCCGTACGCGTGGCCCAGTGCCTTGCGCGCTCCTTCGACCTGATAGTCCCCGGCGCGCTGCATGACCTGCTTGGCGGCTTCGGCGAACCGGATGAGCCCGGAGGCGCCGATCGGGTTGGACGACAGCACGCCGCCGGACGGATTGACCGGAAGCGTGCCGCCGATCTCGGTCTCGCCCTTGTCGGTGAGTTTCCAGCCGTCGCCTTGGGGCGCGAAGCCGAGGTTTTCCAGCCACATCGGTTCGAACCAGGAGAACGGGACGTAGATCTCGGCCACGTCGATCTCCTCGAGCGGGTTCGTGATGCCCGCCGCCTGCCACAGCGCCGCGGCCGCGTCCCGGCCCGCCCGCGGGTTGACCTGGTCGCGCCCGGCGAAGGTGGTCGGCTCGGTGCGCATCGCGGTGCCGTGCACCCAGGCGACCTTCCGGTCGGTGGCCTCGACCGCCTCGGCGGCCTCCGCATCGCCGAGCACGACGGCGCACGCGCCGTCGGAGGAGGGGCAGGTCTCGTCGAAGCGGATCGGGTCCCACAGCATCTGCGAGGCGAGCACCGATTCCAGCGTGATGTCGGGCTGCTTCAGGTGCGACAGTGGGTTCTTGGCGCCGTTGCGGCGATCCTTCACCGCCACCAGGGCGCCGATGTGACCCGGGGCGTTGGAGCGCCGGATGTAGGACCGCACATGCGGCGCGAAGTAGCCGCCCGCGCCCGCGCCGACCGGCATGGTGAACGGCACCGGAATCGACAGCGCCCACATGGCGTTCGACTCCGACTGCTTCTCCCAGGCCACCGCGAGCACGCGCTGGTGCACGCCGGCCTGCACCAGGTTGGTCGCGACGATGCCGGTGGAGCCGCCGACCGAACCAGCGGTGTGCACCCGCAGCAGCGGCTTGCCGGTGGCGCCGAGCGCGTCCGCCATGAACAACTCGGGCATCATGACGCCCTCGAATCCGTCGGGCGCCTTACCGACCACGACCGCGTCGATGTCGGCGATGGTGAGACCGGCGTCGGCAAGGGCGCGGTCGATGGCCTCGCGGCACATCCCTGCCATGGAGACGTCGGTACGTTTCGTCACGTGATTGGTCTGTCCGGTGCCGAGCACCGCGGCCGGCGAGGTCATCGGGTCTCCAAGACGGTCACAAGGTTCTGCTGCAACGCCGGGCCGCTGGTGGCGTGGGCCAGCGCGCGATTCGCCGAGCCGGCCATGATCGCCTCGGCCGCGAAGCCGATGCGTTCCAGGCCCGCGGCGAACATCGGGTGAGCCGCGAGCGCGCCGCCGGACGGATTCACCGTCGTGCCGTTCGGCAGCCCGATCGCCTCGGTGAGGATCAGCTGCTGATGGCTGAACGGCGCGTGCAACTCGGCGATGTCGAAACCGCTGACGTCACCGCCGGTGACCGCCCGCGCCGCGGCCGTCGTCGAGGGCGAGACGGTGAGGTCGCGCGCGCCGAGCAGCGGGGTGTCGATCCGATGCGCCATGCCGGTGACCCAGGCGGGACGTTCACACAGGTCGCGCGCGCGGTCGCCCACGGCGAGCACAATCGCGGCCGCGCCGTCGGTGATCGGCGCGATGTCGTGCGCGCGCAGCGGATCGGCGACGTAGGGCCGATCGAGCAGGCGGTCGACCTCACCCTCGCCGGCCGTGCCGGCCGCCACGGACGCCATGTCCCGTTCGGTCCAGCGGCCCGCGTCCAGGCCGGCGCGCGCCTGCAGGCCCGCGATGGACCAGGCGTCCGGCCACAGCGGCGCGACCAGGTAGGGGTCCAGCTGCATGGTGAGCACTTGGCGCAGCGTGCCCGCGGAGGACTTCCCGAAGCCGTACACCAGCGCCGTCGTCGCCTGCCCGGAGCGCAGTTTCACCCATGCCTCGTACAGCGCCCACGCGGCGTCCATCTCCACGTGCGATTCGTTGATCGGCGGCACCGCGCCGATGGCGTCGATCGAGGAGATGAACGAGAACGCCCGTCCGGCAAGGTAATCGGACGAGCCCGAGCACCAGAAGTCGATATCGGACTTGGTAATGCCGAGTCGGGCGTAGAGGTGCTGGAAGCAGGGCGCCAGCATCTCGACGCCGTTGGTGGTGCCGTAGGTCTCCGGCACGTGCGGTGCGTGGGCGAAGCCCACGACCGCGATGTCGGTGGCGTTGTCGGTCAACGTGCGCCTCTCTCAGAGGTGGTGCCGATAGGTCTCGTAGTCGGCGTCCGGCTCGCCGGTGGGGCGGAAATGGTCCACGTTCTCCAGGCCGTAGCCCCACTCCTCGCGCGGCTTCCACACCGCCCGCACCCGCATGCCCATGCGCACCTCGCTCGCGTCGCACCCGAGCACCAGGTGCAGCACGGGGATGTCGGCGCCGTCCAGCAGCACGTACGCCGCGACGTACGGCGGCTTGATCCGCTGGCCGAGGAAGGGCACGTTGACGATGCAGAAGGTGGTCACGGTGCCGCGGTCGGACAGTTCGATGAATTCATCGGTCGGCCTGCCGTCGGTCGGATTCGCGCCGCGCGGTGGGAAATACACCTTGCCCGCGGCGTCGGTACGCGCGCCGATCAGCTTGCCCTCGGCGAGTCCGCGCAGGTAGACGGTCTCCTGTGGCGAGGCGGTGTGCTGGTAGGACAGGTCGACCGGCGTGGTGATCATGGTGACCGGTTCGGCCGAAGCGGACTCCGCGGGTGCGGCGGATTTCTCGCCCGGCTCGAAGCAGAGGATGTCCCGGATGCTGCCCTCGGTGTGCTCGGCCCAGCGGGCGGTCACCCGCAAGCCTTTCCGGATGTCCTCGGGCGCGGTGACGTCGACCGCGTGCAGCAGCGTCGTGTCCGCGCCGTCCAGGCGGATCAGCGCCCAGGCGAACGGGCGGTCGAACGGCTGGCCCGGCAGCGGCTCGCGCACCCAGGTCCACGATTCGACGGTGCCGGTGTCGGCGACGGGAACGAACTCGGTGAGCGGTTCGGCGGTGATCGGATCGTATTCCGGGGGCGGCACGATCACCCGGCCGTCCGAGCCGCGCACGCCCACGATCGTGTGGTCGCGTAACCGGGTCAGAAAGGTGCCGATGGTGGAGCCGACGGAGCGGGTGTAATCGAAACGCACCCGCAGGGGCGCGCTCAGTACCTCGGGCACGGCGTCGGTGTTCGATGCCGCGCCGCTGCCACCGGCAATTGCGGTGGACGCACTATTCCCCTGAGTCACGATATCGAGTAGAACAGGTTCTAACTCTGGTGGCAAGCGGTCGATCGGAAAGGGGTCCGGCGTGAAGTTCGGATTGCAGCTCGGGTACTGGATGGCCCAGCCGCCCGCGAACGCGGGGGAGCTTGTGATGGCAGCCGAGGAAGCCGGGTTCGACGCCGTGTTCGCCGCCGAGTCGTGGGGGTCGGACGCCTTCGGCCCGCTCACCTGGTGGGGCTCGGCCACGCGGCGGGTGCGCCTGGGCACGTCGGTGGCGCAGATGTCGGCACGCACACCGGCGGCGACCGCCATGCACGCGCTCACCCTCGATCACCTCAGCGGTGGTCGCGCCGTTCTCGGCTTGGGCGTCTCCGGTCCGCAAGTGGTGGAGGGGTGGTACGGCCGGCCGTTCGCCAAGCCGTTGCAGCGCACCCGCGAGTACGTCGGGATCGTGCGCCAGGTGCTGGCCAGGCAGGCTCCGGTCACCTGCGAGGGGCCGCACTACCCGCTGCCCTACACCGGGCCGGGCTCGATCGGGCTCGGCAAGCCGCTGAAGCCGATCGTGCATCCGCTACGTGCGGATTTGCCGATCTGGCTGGGCGCGGAGGGGCCGAAGAACGTGGCGCTCGCCGCCGAGATCGCCGACGGCTGGCTGGCCATCTACTACGCGCCCCGGCTGGCCGGGATGTACGACGCCTGGCTGGACGAGGGCTTCGCGCGGGCGGGTGCTCGGCGCAGCAGGGCGGATTTCGAGATCGCCGCGAATTGCCAGGTGGTCATCACCGACGACCCGGCGAGCGAGCTGGAGCGGATGCGCTGGATCATGGCGCTCTACCTCGGCGGCATGGGCGCGCCGGAGCTGAACTTCCACGCCCAGGTGTACCGGCGCATGGGATACGGCCGTGAGGTCGACGAGATCGGCGAGTTGTTCCGGTCGGGTAAGCGGGCGCAAGCCGCCGCGGCGGTGCCCGACGAGCTGATTCTGGACACCGCGATCATCGGCGACGAGGAGCGGGTCCGCGCACAACTGCGGGTCTGGGAGGCCGCGGGCGTCACCATGATGCTGGTGTCGGTTCCCGATATCGCGCAGTTGCATCGGCTCGCCCCTCTTGTCGAACAGTAGAACGCGTTCTAGATTCATTGGCGTGACGACGCAGGAGTCAGCGAAAATTCTCGGTCTGTGGAACATCGCCGAAGCCGAACCCGATCGGATCACGATGGTCGATCCCCGGGGCCGGGAGGTGACGTATCGCGAATTGGCCACGCTCGCCGATCGTTACGCCACCGGCCTGCGCGGGCTCGGTCTGAAAACCGGTGACGTGCTGGTGAGCATGGTGCACAACTGCGTGGAGGCGATCGCGGCGTATTTCGCGGCCTACCAGTCGGGGCTGTACATCGTCGCGGTGAACTGGCATCTCACCGGTCCGGAAGTCGCCTACATCCTGGCCGACAGCGAGGCGAAGGCGTTCATCGCCGGCGATCGTTTCGCCGCCGTCGCGCGGGCCGCCGCCGACGAGGCGGGACTGCCCGCGACGGCGCGCTTCGCGGTGGGCGAGATCGAAGGCTTCAAGTCGGTGGCCTGGCTCGGCGCCGCCGGTACCGGCCGTCCGTCCGACCGCAGCACCGGCGCGCCGATGCTCTACACCTCGGGGACCACCGGGCGGCCCAAGGGCGTGCGGCGGCCGCTCACCGGCGCCGACCCGGATGTCGTCCCGCCGCACACCACGGCGTTCTTCGGCCTGTTCGAACTCGCGCCCTACGACGACCACGTGCACATCTGCGGCTCGCCGCTATACCACACGGCGGTGCTGAACTTCGCCACCATCTCGATCCAGCTGGGCCACAAGCTCGTTCTGATGGATCGCTGGGACGCCGAGGAGATGCTGCGGCTGATCGACAAGCACCGGGTGACGCACAGCCACATGGTGCCCACCCAGTTCCATCGGCTGCTCGCGCTGCCGGCGGAGGTACGCGCCAAGTACGATGTGTCCTCGCTGCGCTGCATGGTGCACGGCGCGGCGCCCTGCCCGCAGGAGACCAAGCGGAAGATGCTCGAGTGGTGGGGTCCGACGGTCACCGAGTACTACGCGGCCACCGAGGGGGGCGGAACGGTGATCAACGGTACCGACTGGCTGCGCAAGCCGGGCTCGGTCGGCAAGGCATGGCCGTGGTCGGTGATCAAAGTGCTCAGCGAGGAGGACGGCTCCGAGGTGCCGGTCGGCGAAACCGGCCTGGTCTACCTGCGCATGGGCGCTTCGAGTTTCGAGTACCACCACGACAAGGCCAAGACCGAGGACTCGCGCGTCGGTGACCTGTTCACTGTCGGCGACATCGGCCACCTCGACGAGGACGGCTACCTCTACCTGCACGATCGGCGCTCGGATCTGATCCTGTCCGGCGGGGTGAACATCTACCCGGCGGAGGTCGAGAACGTTCTGATCACCCATCCGAAGGTCGCCGACGTCGCGGTTTTCGGCGTTCCGCACCCGGATTGGGGTCAGGAAGTGAAGGCGGTCGTGCAGCCCGCCGACGGAGCCGAGGGCGACGACGCGCTCACCGAGGAGCTCTTGGCTTTTGCCGCAACGCGATTGGCGAAGTACAAGATGCCCACATCGATCGACTACCTGCCCGAGCTGCCGCGCGACCCCAACGGCAAGCTGTACAAGCGCAAGTTGCGCGAGCGGTATGGTTCGCCCGCTTCTCCGGGTCTGTAGGCCGCGACACGACCATCGGGCGGCCACCTGCCCGCGCTCGTAACCCCCTTGGTCACCGCGATTTCGACGGTTGATCGGCTCCTCAGTACTCGAGCCAGCTCTTGCGCTGGTAGTACCGATCCATCTCCTCGTCCTCTTCCGCGGTGGGCTGTCGGCGCTGCGGCGGCGTTGGGGGCGAAGTAGGAGACCAGGCCCGGGTTCGGGACTGCTGCCACGACGGTGCGGGATGCGGCAGTGGTTGGCCGAGCGCGTCGACCGTGCGGTCGTGCTGGGCGCGCAGGCGCGGATCGTTCTCGATCCGTGCTACCGCTGCCGCGACGGACTTTCGCGACTCGGCGAGCGCGACGGCATGCAGACGCACGATTGCTTCGACCAGGGTGTCCGGATCGAGTCGGCGGCCGTTGTCGGTCAGGCGAATCGCGCGGAGACTGCCGTCCGGGCCGACTTCGACCGACACGGCGTCGCCCGCCATCGATGCCGCCGTGGACCGGGTGGCGGATGGCCGATACACCTACACGCGACTGGCCGCCCCGCGTGTGGGTTCCGCTGCCGCAGTTCGCGAATGTCCGGATCGGCGGCGGTCCCGAATCCATGAACGTATCGCCATGAACGAGCCTGCATCTGGGAAGCGTATCTTCCCGTCGACGTCGATCCTCCTCGTCTATGTGCTCGCTGCCATCCTCGGCGCGCGATGGGCGGTTCGTTCGTTCCTCTGACTGCCATGCTCACTGACGGTTGCGCGTATAGGGTGCACCGACCTTGCCTACGCTGCGGAACCTGTGGAAAGGGCGCTCGCAGACCACTACGAGAAGTGCTGAATTCGCAGCCGAGAGCCCATCAAGAACGGTCGACCGGTCGCGCCTCTACTCGGGCCGGTGCCCTGACGGTCTTGTGCGCATGAACCAGCCCTGCCAAAGTGAACGGGGCTGCTGGTGCGGACGTTCGAGGTTACTTATGCAGGGCGGGAGAATTCGCCGTTCGCTATGCCACCGGCGAACGCCTCCCACTCGCCGGGCGTGAACACCAGCGCGGGACCGGTCGGGTTCTTCGAGTCACGGACAGCGATCATGCCGCCGTCCAGCCACGCAGCCTCCACGCACTCTTGTCCTCCGCCGCTGTGGCTGCTCTTGAACCACTGCGCCGCGGAGACGTCGACGTTCACGTTCATACTCCCTTGCTGCTTCGTGCTATCTCGCGCAACAGGTCTCGACTCGGCCGGTCTTCCAACGCAGCGCGCAGGAGGATCCTGTATGCGTCACGGTACCTGTCTACATCACCGGCGTCCTCGAAGTACATCGCGCCAGTGAACGCCTCGGCATAGACCAAAGTTGGCTCGAGCGGCACGCCCTTTTTGTTCAGCCCGAAGTTCAGGATGACGAAGGGTCCGGTGGACCATCCAACCGGCAGTCCGGCCCGGAACGGGAGCACCCGGATATCGAGGTTCGGCCTCGTGCTCAACTCGGCAAGGTGGCGAATTTGTGCTGCCATCACCTTCGGGCAGCCGACCACTGTCCGCAAGGCCGATTCGTGCAGGACCGCCGTCAGCTTAGCCGGGCTTGTTCTGCGGGTGATCACCCCCTGCCGGCGCAACCGAAGCTCCACCCGTCTATCGAGTTCTTCCCCGGTCTCGGTGGGGAAGAACAGCCGATCGAGAGCGCGCGCGTAGTCGGCGGTCTGAAGTATGCCGGGTATGGCGGACGGCTGGAAAAACATCATCTCGCGGGCTGATGACTCCAGGCCCATGTAAACATCGAAGTTCGGTGAAATCAGCGAACCGTAGTCGTGCCACCAGTTCTTCACCGCTGTCTGTTCAGCCAGTGCTATCAGGTCGGCGGTCTCCTCGGGCTTCATCTGGTAGATCTCGCACAGCAACGCGATGTCGTGCGTACGGATCTTCTCCATCTGCCCCGTCTCGAGTCGCTGCAGTGTGGACTTCCCCCATTGCATCAGTGTGGCGGCCTCGACAAGAGTGAGGCCGAGCGATTCGCGAGCCCCTCGCAGGTATCGACCGAGCTGACGCCGTGGAAGCGTGCTACCGACCTCTGACATTGCGTTCCCCTCCGAAGTAGTCATGTACACCCGCTCTGGGAAATTTCTACACGGCAGCAGGTCCGACTACTGGGCTTTTCATCAAAAATTTGGGAATCCCATACAAGGGTTCCCATGTGGATTGCGCGATGGTCTGCTGGTTTCAACATTCGGATGACACGGCAGGTGTGGGTACGAGTCACCAGTTAGCCTGAGCCACAACAACTTTAGACCGCCAAACGTCGTCGATCGAACGCAGGTCCGAGCCCGCTCGCACAGTGTGGCGTTCATTGCTGCCGGTCACCCGGATGTCCCGCAACCAGTTCCTACGAGGTTCCAAGGGGGATCTATGACCTACGCACACACTGGCGAGCCAGCGCCATCCCGGCCGAAATCCTTGGGGTTCATCCGGAATGACGTTTCCGGTATACACGCACCACGTCATGCCGCCGAGGTGCGACGGCACGCGCACACGCTCGGCTACCACCACGTCTACACAGTCCGTCCACCGGCCGATGTGGACAACCCGATCGGGTACGTGCTCGGCATCGCAGCCGGGCTCGGCGTGGAAGTGATCGTCGTCTTCGACCTGGATCATGTCGATAATCAGCCGGCCCTGTTCTGCGACAAGGGATTTGATCTCGAGACCGTCAGTCCGCAGGGGACCTGGGTGCGCTCGGCCCAGCCAGTGCCCGGCATGGCAGTCGAGGGGGATCGATGAGCATCGAGACCGTTGTGGCTCCTCCGCTGATCTGTGGTCATGCGGACGTCGAACTCGCCCATCGCCTCATGCGGGCGCATCGGGTGTGCCGAATCGAGCGGTGTGCTTGGAAACTCGCCGCCTATCACACGCTTGTCGCCTTCGGCCGAATCATGCCGCCAATGCGAAGTCCGCGTGAACGTGCCGCCGAGAGGGGCATTCCGTTCCCACCATTGGACGACGACCGCGCGCTGCCGGATGGGCGTCCCGCGCCGGCAACGTTTCGGCAGGTGCTCGACCAACTGAGCCGGCTCGCGGAACCGCCGGACACGGGGCAGGAGGTCAGGCCGCCGCTGGAAGGGATGGGACCGGCGTGAGCGTGTGGGATGTGGTGGACTGCGTGGTCGCGAGCGTCGGCGGTGGGTTCTGCGTCGTTGCCGGATCGGCGTGTTTGTGGCCGAGCAGTTGTCCACCACGCCGTGTCGCGGCACGCCGACGCCGTCCGGCTTCCACAACCGGCGCGGTGCAGGCAGTGCCGTGGCCGAGGGCATGGACCTGCGCGGCCCCGCTGGAACCGTTCACGCTCGCCGAAGCTCATGGCGCTATGCAACGGCACCGCGAACACCACTGTGCTCGTAAGCACGCCGCCTGGGATGTGCTGGTTGCCGCCGGACGCATCGTGCCGGACTCGCATCGGCGAAGTGGGTCCCGGTGACACTCGAACCCGAAGCGCCGGTGCCGCTGTTCCCGGACGCAGAACATTTGCTGCGCGCGTTCTGTGGTGAACGGATGCCGATGGCGTGGAGGGAGATGGCCGAGACTGCCGCCGCCATGATCCCCGCTCAGCACAAGCGTCGAGCTGCCCTGCGGCGGTTCGCGACACCGGAATCATGCACGCGCAGTGACCTGCTCGAGGCGGCGCGCACCTTCAGCAGCGCGGAGATCGAGCTGGCCGCTCTGGCCACCACGATAGATCACCTGGTTGCCAGGGTGTTGAGAGATCGGCGGACGGTTTCCGAAGTCCGGCACACCGAGACGGTCGGCCTCGTGGTGTCGCGCCTGGCCGAACTCTGGCTGAACGACCTCGACAGCGACCGCGGCGAGCATTCGTGGTGGCTGACCCGGATCGGCCACGCCTACGACTGCCTGATCACCGATCTGACCATGGGGCGACGGTTGCCACCGGATATGTGAGATGAAGTTCCCGGGCGAGGCAGCCCGGCGATGGTGTCGCCGTCGAGTTCCAGCACACGGGTCGGCACCCCGCTGTTGCCGAGGAAACAATCTGCGGGAATCAGCTGATCTGGACGTTTGCGCCCAGGGTGAAGCTGTGCCCCTTGGAAGTGCAGTTCGTAGCGCCCCTGGGCAGCCCGCCGATGCAGGTGACGCCTGCATAGCTGAGACTAGTGCCCTGATAGACCCCTTCTGGGCGCGGCACGTCGGTGATCCAGCGACTGCCCGGTCGGCCGTGCTGGCCTGCCAGTCCGAAGGTCGGGTGTGCGGGCAGGAACGGGGCGTCGATGGCGATGTCGGTGATCGGAACGACTCCCCACAGGCGGTAGCCGGCCGTCAGGTCGCAGGCCACATCGCCGTTCGGGTGGATCGCGCAGTTCGCCTGCCCGAGCCAGTCGGAGAAGTACACCGTGTCGCCATCCAGGAAGTCCGCCGGGTCTGCTTCGACCAGACCGATCGGAACCAGGTCAGGGCCGGCGGTGGTGGGGTCCGCCTGGGCAAAAGCATTGCCTGCCAGCATCACTGTGACAGCCGATACGGCGGCACCGATCATTCTCAGGGTGGTCATGCGCTGGATCCTAGCCCCGACGCAATGCTGTTCCCGGCAGCGGATTGCCGTGGTCAACCACTGTCGGTGACACTCGTCTGCACGTCCCGAATACGCCGAGCAGCGGTCAGTCTTCGCGCAGTTCCGGCGCGAGGCCGAAGAGCGGGAACAGTTTCTCCGTGTCGAGGAAGAAGTTCAGCCCGGCGATGGTGTCGCCGTCGAGTTCCAGCACCGTGATCGACCACGGCACCCACACGCCCGGCTCTTCGCCCGGCTTGTAGTGGCCGAAAGCGGGCAAGCCGTTGGCGCCTTCCAGCCGCACCAGTCGGGAATCGCGGCAACCGCTTCCGTGGCCGAGCATGAACGCGGCCACGTTCCGCGGGCCGGAGATCCATAGCTCGATCGGCGGCATGGACAGGGCCACATCCGCTTTCAGCAGCGAAGTGAGCGTGTCCATGTCGTAGGCCTCGAACGCCTTGACGAAATCGTCCACCAGCTTGCGCTGGTCGTCGTCGGTTTCGTCGTAGGTGTCGGTGGCCGCGGGCTGGACCTTGGACATGGTGGCGCGGGCCCGCTGCAGCGCGCTGTTGACCGACGCGGGCGACATGGTGAGCGCCTCGGCCGTCTCGCTGGCGGAGAAGCGCAGCACCTCGCGCATGATCAGGATCGCGCGCTGGGTGGCGGGCAGATGCTGGCAGGCGGCGACGAAGGCCAGGCGCAGCGTGTCCTTGGCGCTGGCATGTTCGGCCGGGTCGGCGCCGAAGGCCAGCGCGTTCGGGATCGGCTCGATCCAGACGTAATCCGGCTGCGGCGCGGGCAACGGCGAGTCCGGCCGCGAGGGGCCGGACAGATCCATCGGCCGGGCGCGGCGCTGCGGACCGTCGAGCATGTCCAGGCAGACGTTCGTGGTGATCTTGTACAGCCAGGAGCGGAGGCTGGCGCGGCCCTCGAACGAGGCGAAGGACTTCCACGCCCTGGTCAGGGTCTCCTGGACCGCGTCCTCCGCTTCGAAGGACGAGCCGAGCATGCGGTAGGCGTACGCGCACAACTCCCTGCGATGGGTCTCGAACGCGGCGAGCAGTTCCGGCGCGAGGCCGGCGGGGGTGCCGGGCGAGTCGTTCATGGGTGTCACCCTGCCACAGGGCGCCGACACGAAACAGGCCCGAGAACTCGAGGGAACCGGCAATCAAGATCAATAAACCGGTGCGGGCTGTGGTACCTGTCACGGTCGTCGTGGCGATGAGTCCACTGTTCGTGGCCCGTCTTAACCAATGACACAACGGACTTGCTCGAGAGGAAGAGGCCATGAGCAGCAAGATGATCTTCATCAATCTCCCGGTCGCCGACCTACCCCGGTCGATGGCGTTTTACGAGGCGCTGGGCTGGAAGGTCAACCACGACTTCACCGACGACAACGCCGCCTGCATCGTGGTGGACGACAACATCTGCCTGATGCTGCTCACCAGGGATTTCTTCACCACGTTCAGCAAGCGCCCGGTGGCCGACACGCAAGCGGCGATCAACGCCGCGTACGCGCTCTCGCTCGGCAGCGCCGAAGAGGTCGACAGCCTGACCGAGGCCGCGCTGGCCGCGGGCGCGACCGAAGAGGTGAACGAGGACAAGCGAGCGCAGGAGGCGCAGGTGGGCATGCACGGCCGCACCTTCATCGACCCGGACGGACACCAGTGGGAGCCGTTCTGGATGGATTACCCGGGCACGAACTGAGTCCAGCGAGGAGTCGCCCCCGATGCGCGCGCATCGGGGGCGTAGGGCTCGGGCCGGAAACTCAGTTCCCGGTGAAAGAGGGCTTGCGCTTCTCCGCGAACGCGCGCGGCCCTTCCTTGGCATCGGCCGAGCGGAATACCGACATGCCGAGCTCGGCGTCGATCCGGAAGGCGGCTTCCTCCGGCATGGCCTCGGTCTCGCGGATGGTGCGCAGAATGGCTTGCACGGCGAGCGGGCCGTTGGCCGCGATCTGGTCCGCGATCTCCAGCGCCTTGCCCAGTGCCGTTCCGTCCGGCACCACGTGCCCGATCAGGCCGATCTCTTTGGCCTCGGCGGCGGCGAGGTGCCGTCCGGTGAGGAGGATCTCGGCGGCGACGGTATAGGGAATCTGGCGGACCAGCCGCACCGCCGAGCCGCCCAGCGGGAACAGGCCCCAGCGCGCCTCGGAAACGCCGAATTTCGCGCTCTCCCCGGCCACTCGGATGTCGGTGCCCTGCAAGATCTCGGTGCCGCCCGCGATGGCGGGGCCCTCGACCGCCGCGATCAACGGCTTGGTCAGCCTGCGGCCTTTGAGCAGCGCCTCCAGCTTGGCCGGATTCCAGCCGCCGCTGTGGATGGTGTCGCCGGGATGCGCGGAGGTCATGCCCTTGAGATCGGCGCCCGCGCAGAACGCGCCGCCCGCGCCGGTCAGGATCGCGACCCGGATGTCCGGATCGTCGTCCACCTGGTTCCAGGCGTCTTTCATGATCGCCAGCATTTCGCCCGACAGCGCGTTGCGCGCCTCGGGCCGGTTCATGGTGACGATGAGGACGTGGTCGCGCTTCTCGACGAGGCAGTGCGGCATCGCTGATTCTCCTGACTTCGAGCCTTGTCAGAAACAGTAACACGTTCTATTTTTATGACTGTGAGCTACAACATAGCCGACCTTGTCGAACATGCCGTCGACCTGATGCCCGCCCGCGTCGCGCTGGCCGACGACGGCCGCGAGGTCACCTACGCCCAGCTGGAGGAGCGGGCCAATAAAATCGCTCACTATCTGCAGGAACAGGGAGTACAGCCGGGCGAAAAGGTGGGTATCTACGCACGCAACACGATCGAGGCCGTCGAGGCCATGGTCGCGGTCTTCAAGGCGCGGGCCGTGATGATCAACGTGAACTTCCGTTATGTCGAGAACGAGTTGCAGTACATCTTCGACAACTCGGACATGGTCGCGCTGATCCACGAGCGGCGCTACAGCGACCGGGTCGCCGCCGTTCGTCCCGAGACGCCGCGGCTGCGCACCGTCATCGTCGTCGACGACGATACGACCGGCACGATCGCCACCGCAGCGGATTCGGTCGAATACGAGGCGGTGATCGCGCGGTACTCCGGCGAACGCGACTTCGGTGAACGCTCCCCGGACGACCTGTACATGGTCTACACCGGCGGCACCACCGGCATGCCCAAAGGCGTGATGTGGCGCCAGGAGGACGTGTGGCGCGTGCTCGGCGCGGGCATCAACTTCATCACCGGTGAATACGTCCAGGACGAGTGGGAGCTGGCCAAGGTCGGCGCGGGCAGCCCGCCGATGGTGCGGTTCCCGATCCCGCCGATGATCCACGGCGGGGCGCAGTGGGCCACGTTCCACAGCCTGTTCGGCGGCGGCAAAGCGGTGATGCTCCCGGAGTTCTCCGGGCACGGCGTCTGGCAGGCGATCGACAAGCACAAGATCAATCTGATCTTCATCACCGGTGACGCGATGGCGCGCCCGATGCTCGATGCGCTGATCGAAGGCAACCCCGAAACCGGGCAGCCCTACGATCTTTCGAGTTTGTATGTGCTGGCCAGCAGCGCGGCGCTGTTCTCGCCCGCGCTCAAGGACCAGTTCCTCGAGCTGCTGCCCAACCGGATGATCTCCGACTCGATCGGCTCCTCGGAGACCGGTTTCGGCGGTATCGCCATCGTCGCCAAGGGCGCGACGCACACCGGAGGGCCGCGCGTGAAGATCGACGCCGCCACCGAGGTGCTCGACGAGAACGGCGATCCAGTGCGGCCGGGCTCCGGCGCGGTCGGCATCCTGGCCCGGCACGGGCACATTCCGCTCGGCTACTACAAGGACGAGGCGAAGACCGCGGCGACCTTCAAGGAGTTCAACGGCATCCGCTACGCCATCCCCGGCGACTTCGCTCGCGTGGAGGCGGACGGCACGGTCACCATGCTCGGCCGCGGCTCGGTCAGCATCAACAGTGGCGGTGAGAAGATCTACCCCGAGGAGGTCGAGGGCGCGCTCAAGACGCACCCGGAGATCTTCGACGCGCTCGTGGTCGGCGTCGACGACGAGCGCTGGGGCCAGCGGGTGGCCGCGGTGGTGCAATGCCGGGGCGAGTCCCGCCCCACCCTGGAGGAGCTGCGCTCCTTGCTCGCCCAGGAGATCGCACCGTACAAACTGCCCCGCAGCTTGTGGTTCGTCGACGAGATCAAGCGCTCCCCGGCGGGCAAGCCCGACTACCGCTGGGCCAAGGAACAAACCCAGTCCCGCCCGGCCGACGACAGCGCCGAGGCGGGCGGGAAGTAAAAGTTCATCCACACGGCCGGCCACCGCGCTCTACCTGTATGGGGGCCAGGAGCGGGCCGAGGTAGGCGGCGTCCTGGATGCCGGTGTTCATCGCCGAAGTCGTGCCGGCCCTCCAGCGCTACCTGACGTCCGCTCCGGTCGCCGAGAATCGTGCGGTATCAAGCGGTACCGCGCGGTACTATTCTTTTATGGCCGGCTTGAACGTTCGATTCACCGACGAGGAACTGGGTGCCTTGCGCGAACGCGCGGAGGCGGAAGGCCGCAGTATGCAGCAATTCGTCCACGATGCCGTGATCAAGGCGATCAATGAGCATTCCAGACTGTTCAACGAGGCCGCCGATCACGTTTTGCGGGTCAGTGAGGAGCTGAATCGGAGGCTGGCCTGATGGAGTACTTGACGCTCCCGGAGCTGCTGCGTCTCGCGGAACGCTTGGGCACTCCAGCGGTGCGTGACTACGGGTTGCTCGATTCTGCTCTGGCCCGACCGCAGTCCAGTGTTTTCGGACAGGATGCGTACCCCGATGTGTGGCAGAAGGCCGCCGCATTGATGGAATCGATCGCCCGCAACCACGGTTTGGTCGACGGCAACAAGCGATTGGCCTGGTATGCGAGCTGGGTCTTCCTCTACATCAACGGTCATCGCTTGGATCCACACTTCGACGTCGATGAAGCTGAGCGGTTCGTATCGGACGTATGTCAGGGTGCACTTGATGTGCCGGAGATTGCCAAGCATCTGGCGAGATTCGTGGGCTGATGAAGTGGGGCAGAATACCCCACCTACATCGTCGACCTGATCAAGCGGGTGACAACGGTCGCGGTCGAGACAACGAGGATCGTGGACTCACTCGGCTGAGTAAGGTCCGTCGATGAGGTCCGGTACCTCATCGACGGACCTTACTCCTGTGCTGGGCATATCGAAGTCCTCGGCCCGCACGACGTGTTGCCGTGCGGGCCGGATCGGCTACCGTGCCGCTCTCAGCCGGCCAGCAACGCGCCGAGGGCGCGGAGGTGGTCGGTGCTGCCGCCGAGGGCGAACTCGTTGTGTTTGGCGGCGGTGAAGTAGTTGTGCACGATGTGGTCGCGATCGATGCCGACGCCGCCGTGCACGTGGACGACGGTGTGCGCGACGCGGTGGCCCGCGTCGGCGGCCCAGAATTTGGCGGTGTGCACCGCTTCGGCGGCGGGCAGGTCCTCCGACAGCAACCATGCCGCCCGGGTCACCGTCAGGCGCAGGCCTTGGACGTCGATGTAGGCGTCGGCGAGCCGCTGGGCCACGGCCTGGAAGCCGCCGATCGCCTTGCCGAACTGCTCGCGCTGCCTGGCGTATTCGGCGACCAGTTCGAGCGCCCGTTCCAGGGTGCCGAGCTGCGCGGCGCTCAGGCCGAGCCAGGCGCGGGTGAGAATCCAGTCCAGGATCGCCGCGCCGCCGGCCACCGTGCCGACGAGTTCGGCGGGGGTATCGGTGAGCTCGACCGCGAACTCCGGGCTGCGGTCGACGACCTGCTGCGCGGTCACCGTCGCCGCCGCGGGATCGACCAGGAACACCGCGGTGGTTCCGGACACGGTGGCGGGCACCAGAATTCGCTCGGCCCGGTTCGCGCAGGGCACGGTGGTCTTGGCCCCGGTCAGCCGCCAGCCGTCCGCGGACTCGACCGCGGTCGTGGTCGGTGCGGCGGGTTCCCAGTTGCGCTCCTCGGCCAGTGCCACCGTCAGGATGACGCTGCCCGCGCCCGCCCGGGTGGCCAGGTCCTGTTGCGGCGCATCGCCGAATCGCGCCAGCGCGCCCGCGCCGAGCACGATCGACCACAGGTACGGCACGGCCGCGAGGTGCTTGCCCAGTTCGCGCAGGATCGCGGTCTGCTCGAGCGCACCGAGGTCGCTGCCGCCGACCGACTCGGGCAGTGCGGCCGCGAGCACGCCGGTCTCGGCCAGCGCGCTCCACAGCCGCTGATCGAACCGCTCGTCGGCCGCGTCGAGTTCGCGCAGCCGGTCGGCGGTGACCAGCTTTCCGCACACCTCGCCGGTAAGCCGGCCGAGATCGAGTTGGGCTTCGGAGGGGGTGAAATCCATCAGGGTCTACCTGCTTTCGATCAGCGCGCCGCGGCGGGCTGCCGGAGGGCGGTCATGGCGATGATGTCGCGCTGCACCTCGTTGGTGCCGCCGCCGAAGGTCAGGATGAGCGCGGCGCGGTGCATACGCTCCAGGCGGCCGCGCAGTTGGGCGCCGGGGGAGTCCTGGCGCAGGTAGGCCTGCGGGCCGAGCACCTCCATCAGCAACCGGTACGCCGCGGTGGCCAGCTCGGTGCCGTACACCTTGCAGGCCGAAGCGTCCCACGGGCGCGGAGCGGCATCGCCGCCCACGTCGGCCCGGCTGGCGATCTCCCAGTTCAGCAGCTCGAGGTACGCGACCTTGGCGTGTACTTCGGCCAGGTCGAGCCGCACCCATTCGCGATCGATCACGCGGGAGCCGTCGCTCGCCTTGGTGTTGCTCGCCCACTCGACGGTCTGACGCAGGGCCAGCGCGAGCGGAGCGGCCGAGGTGAGCGCGACGCGCTCGTGGTTGAGCTGGTCGGTGATCAGCGCCCAGCCGCCGTTCTCCGGGCCGACCAGCGCGCTCGCGGGTACCCGGACGTCCTGGTAGTAGGTGGCGCTGGTGTCCGGCCCCGCCATAGTGCGAACGGGCGTCCAGGAGAAGCCCTCGGCCGTGGTCGGCACGATGAGCATGCTGATGCCCTTGTGCTTCGCGGCCGTCGGATCGGTGCGCACGGCCAGCCAGACGTAGTCGGCGTAGGCGATCAGGCTGGTCCACATTTTCTGGCCGTTGATCACGTAGTCGTCGCCGTCGCGCACCGCGGTGGTGCGCAGACCGGCCAGATCGGTGCCCGCGCCCGGCTCCGAGTAGCCGATGGAGAAGTGCAGTTCACCGGCCGCGATCCTCGGCAGGAAGAACTTCTTCTGTTCCTCGCTGCCGTAGTGCATGAGCGTGGGCGCCACCGAGTTGATGGTCAGGAACGGCACCGGCGCGCCCGCGATCGCGGCCTCGTCGGTGAAAATCAGCTGATCCATGGTCGTGCGATCCTGGCCGCCGTACTCCTTGGGCCAGCCCAGCGCCAGCCAGCCGTCGTGGCCCATCTGCTGGACCACCTCGCGGTAGACGTTGCCCTCCCCGTACTCGCCGGTCTGCGCGCTCAGGGCTGCCCGGCGCTCGGGGGTGATGAGCCGCGCGAAGTAGTCGCGCAGTTCCGCGCGCAGCTGCTCCTGTCGCGGCGTGTACGCAATGCGCATGGCGACACCTCACTGGGGATGGTCGGCCGACACGGCTTGCGTCGTCGGCGGGCGGGAAGGACCGAACCTTCGTGGGATCGGGGTCTCCCGATCATTGCATATTGACTGAAACATGTTCCAGTATTGAGACTGTATCCCTCCGATGACGCCCGGGCGGGGCGGATCGTCTTGTCAGGCTTCGGCCAGAGTGGTGGTAAAGGAGTTGCGATGAAGATCAGTGTCGATCCAGACCAGTGCGAAGCCAATGGAATATGTGTCGGAATCGCCCCCGACGTGTTCGAACTCGATGACGAGGACGTGCTGCACATCCCGACCGCCGACGTGCCCGCCGATCGGCTCGCCGATGTCCGGGATGCCGTCGCGCAGTGCCCCAAGGCGGCGCTGCGGCTGGAGTGAAGCGCCCTTGCCGTAATTTGTAACACGTTCTAGAGTCGGCCGCGTGATCGATGATCTGAGCTTGGCGGGCCGAGTGGCGATCGTGACCGGCGGCGGCGCCGGACTCGGGCGGGCCGAGGCGCTCGCGCTGGCCGGGGCCGGCGCGTCCGTGGTGGTCAACGACCTCGCCGAGACCGACGCGGTCGCCGACACGCTCGGCGCGATCCGGGCGCTCGGCGCCGAGACCGAGTTCGTCGCAGGCAGTATCGCCGAACGCGCCACCGCGGACGCGCTGATCCGCGCCGCGGAGCAGTCCTTCGGGTCGGTCGACGTCGTGGTCAACAATGCGGGCATCACCCGCGACCGGATGCTGTTCAACATGTCCGACGAGGACTTCGACGCGGTGGTCGCGGTGCACCTGCGCGGGCATTTCCTGCTGTCGCGCAACGCCGCCGCCTACTGGCGCGGCAAGTCGAAGCGGGCGGGCGCGCCGGTCTACGGCAGGCTGATCAACACGTCGTCGGAGGCCGGGTTGCTGGGCCCGGAGGGGCAGGCCAACTACGGCGCCGCGAAGGCGGGCATCATCGCGCTGACGCTGTCGGCCGCGCGAGCGCTGTCGCGCTATGGCGTGCGAGCGAACGCGATCGCCCCCCGCGCGCGGACGGCGATGACCGAGGCGGTGTTCAGCCCGGCCCCGGAGGGGGAGCCCGATCCGCTGTCGCCCGATCACGTGGCCCGGCTCGTGACCTATCTGGCTTCGCCCGCGGCCGACGCGGTCAACGGGCAACTGTTCGTCGTCTACGGGGGGTTGGTCGCGCTCATGGCGGCGCCTGTCGTCGAGCGCCGGTTTCACGCGGCCGCGGGGGAGTGGTCGCCGCGGGGGCTGGCCGACACGCTGGGCGGCTACTTCGCTGATCGCCCTGATGGGCGGACTTTTTCGGCGTCCTCGCTGACCGAGCCGGGGTGAGCCGCGGCGACTCGCCGTGGGGGCGCTACTGATCAGCTGTCCAACTGTTGATCATGTGATCGGTGCTTGGTAGACATAGGGACGGGTTATGTCCCATCTCACAAGGGTTGGATTATCTGCCTTCTGGTACCAGTTCCAATTTTATATGCATGTCCTTGTAAGAATTGCAGTTCAAATAAGCAAAAAGGCTATCCGACAGCGGTGAACGTGTTCTAATCGTACCGGCTGGGTGGTCACGGTTCGCGCCGTGTGCCGGGTCCGCCGGTGAGCAAGGAGGATCGCGGATGAACGAGGTCCTTGCCGTGCCGTTGCGGGCCGTCGGCGGATTCTTCGAACTCACCGCCGATGTCGCCCGCGCCGGCCTGCGCAGACCCTTTCAATGGCGAGAGTTCATCGATCAGTCATGGTTCATCGCGCGGGTGTCGATCGTGCCGACAGTGCTGGTGGCCATTCCGTTCACCGTTCTGGTGAGCTTCACGCTGAACATTCTGTTGCGGGAGATCGGCGCGGCCGACCTCAGCGGAGCGGGTGCGGCGTTCGGCTCGGTCACCCAGGTGGGGCCGATCGTCACCGTGCTCATCGTCGCCGGGGCCGGCGCGACCGCGATCTGCGCGGACCTGGGCGCACGCACCATCCGCGAGGAAATCGACGCGATGCGCGTGCTGGGCATCGATCCGGTGCACCGCTTGGTGGTGCCACGGGTGCTGGCCTCGATGTTCGTCGCGCTGATGCTCAACAGCCTGGTGTGCACCATCGGCATCGTCGGCGGATTCCTGTTCTCGGTGTTTCTGCAGGACGTGAACCCCGGCGCGTTCGTCAATGGCATCACGCTGCTCACCCACCTGCCCGAGCTGATCATTTCGGAGGTGAAAGCCGGATTGTTCGGGCTGATCGCCGGACTGGTCGCCTGCTATCTGGGCCTGACTGTCAAAGGTGGACCCAAGAGTGTCGGTGATGCGGTGAATCAGACCGTAGTCTTCGCTTTTATGGCCCTGTTCGTCGTGAACGTGGTGGTCACCGCCGTCGGCATCAAGTTCACGGCGCGGTGATCGGATGGCCTTCGTCATCGAATCCCGCTTTCCCCGCGTCGTTCGACGGGTGCGCCGGATGTCGGACTCGCTCGATTCGGTGGGCAAGCAGGCCGTGTTCTATGCCCGGGCGCTCGGTTCCCTGCCGCGGGCTCTGCTGCACTACCGCACCGAGACCATCCGGTTGATCGCCGAGATCAGCATGGGGTCCGGCGCGCTGGCGGTGATCGGCGGCACGGTGGTGATCGTCGGGTTCCTGACGCTCTTCGCGGGCGGCACCATCGCCGTGCAGGGCTACAGCTCGCTGGGCAATATCGGCGTCGAGGCGCTGACCGGCTTCTTCGCGGCGTTCATCAATGTCAGGATCGCGGCGCCGGTGATCTCCGGAATCGGCCTGGCGGCCACTATCGGGGCCGGTTCGACCGCGCAATTGGGCGCGATGCGGGTCGCCGAGGAGATCGACGCGCTGGAGTCGATGGCGATCCGTCCGGTCCCCTACCTGGTCGGCACGCGAGTGCTGGCCGGGATGATCGCGATCGTCCCGCTCTACGCGCTCGCGGTGATCGCC
Source organism: Nocardia aegles (assembly GCF_052545135.1). NCBI lineage: Bacteria > Bacillati > Actinomycetota > Actinomycetes > Mycobacteriales > Nocardiaceae > Nocardia > Nocardia aegles. Next base: position 639,299 of record NZ_JBQWRI010000003.1, on the reverse strand, counting down.
TCGTTCCTGGCCAGCCGGTTCGCCACCGTCGTGATCTACGGGCAGTCGGCGGGCGTCTACGACCACTACTTCGCCACGTTCCTCATCCCGAGCGACATCCTCTGGTCCTTCGCCCAGGCGATCTTCATGGCCTTGGCGGTCATGATGATCCACACCTACTACGGCTACAACGCCGCGGGCGGGCCGGTCGGCGTGGGCGTCGCGGTGGGCAACGCGGTGCGCGCCTCGCTGGTGGCGGTGGTCACGGTCACCCTGCTGATCTCGCTGGCCATCTACGGCACCTCCGGCAACTTCCATCTCTCCGGATGAGCGACATGGCGGAATCGAGGCACACGGGAAGCCGCCTGGTGCGGGCGCTGCGTGGCGGGCTCGGCCTGAAACTGGCCGGGGCGGCGATGGTGCTGGCGCTGGTCGCGATCGTGGCGGTCGCGCTGATCATGTTCGTCGGCGGGTTCACGTCCACCGCCACCGTGACGGTGGACGCTCCGCGCAGCGGCCTGGTGCTGGACCCGGACGCCAAGGTGAAGTTTCGCGGTGTCGAGATCGGCCGGGTGGCCTCGGTCGATTACACCGACGACGGCGCCAGGCTGACGCTGGCCCTCGACCCGGAACTGCTGACACTGGTGCCGTCCAACGCGGACGTCGACATCAGGTCCACCACAGTGTTCGGCGCGAAATACGTCGACTTCACCGTCCCGCGGCAACCCGCGTCTACGTCGTTGCAACCGGGGGCCGTCGTCACCGCGCAGCGGGTGACCGTCGAGTTCAACACGCTGTTCCAGCACCTGTCCGACGTACTCGCCAAGATCGAGCCGGAGAAACTGAACGCGACGCTGTCCGCGCTGAGCACCGCATTGCAGGGCCGCGGCGAGAAGCTGGGCGCACTGCTCGAGCAGAGCGACGCCTACCTGCGCGACATCAACCCATCGCTGCCGGCGCTGCAACCGGATCTGGCCAAGACCGGCGCGGTCACCGACTTGTACGCGGACACGGTGAACGACTTGCTGCGCACCGTGGACAACTTCACGGTCACCAGCCAGACCCTGGCCCAGGAGCGCGACAGCCTGGACAACGTGCTGGTGAATGTCACCGGCCTGGCCGACACCACCGGATCGGTCTTGCGCGACAACGAGAACCAGCTCGGCACGGCGCTGGATCTGGTGCGCCCGACCACCGGGTTGCTCGACGAGTACGCGCCCGCGCTGTACTGCCTGATCGGCGGCCTGGGCAAGGCGCTGCCGCTGGGGGAGGCGGTGTTCGGCGGCCTGCAGGAAGGCGTCGCGCTGAACACCGGATTCATCTACGGCGCGAAGCCGTACACCTACCCGGAGGATCTGCCCAAGGTCAACGCGACCGGTGGCCCGCAGTGCGGGGGAATCCTGGACCGGGTGCCGGGGAGTCACTCGAACTATGTCGTCACCGACACCTCGGAAGGGCATGTGTACACCCCGTCGACGACGCTGACCGTCAACCCGCCGAAGGTCTTCCAGCTTTTGTTCGCCGGACTACCGGGGGTGCCGCACCCGTGAAGAACACCGCGACCACCGTAAAACTGGCCATCTTCACCCTGGTGATGACGCTGATCTTCGCCGGCCTGGCGGTCGTGTTCGGTCAGCTGCGCTTCGCGCGGGAGAACCGATACCACGCTGTGTTCACCAGTTCGTCCGGCATGCTGCCCGGGGCGAAGGTGCGCATCGCGGGCGTGCCGGTCGGGTCGGTCACGTCGGTGCGGGTCGGCAAGGACTATCTCGCGCATGTCGAGTTCGACGTCGATCGCGAATACCGGCTGCTGACCAGCACCCGTGCGGCGATCAAATACGAGAACCTGGTCGGCGACCGCTATCTCGAGCTGTCGGAGGGACCGGGCTCCAACCGCGTCTTGCGGCCCGGCGGCACCATCGTCAAGGAACAGACCGCGCCCGCCCTCGATCTGGACATGCTGCTCGGCGGTTTCCGGCCGCTGCTGCGCGGCCTGGACCCCGGACAGGTGAACGACCTGACCAACGCACTGTTGCAGATCTTCCAGGGCCAGGGCGGCACCCTGGTGTCCCTGCTCGACAGCGGAGGCTCGTTCGCCAAGACCCTCGCCGACCGGGACGCCCTGATCGGCAGCGTGATCGACAACCTGAACGCGGTGCTGCGAACCATTGACGAGCGCGGCGACCAGTTCGCCACCACGATCGCCGAACTGCAGCGCCTGATCAGCGGATTGGCGGCCGACAAGGACCAGATCGGCGACGCGATCCCGCGCATCGCCGGGGCCACCGGCGATCTGACCGATCTGCTCGCCCAGGCCCGCCCCGATCTGCGCGGGACCATCGAGCAGACCGGACGCCTGGCCACGAATCTCGACGCCGGGTCGGACACGGTCCAGTGGGTGCTGGACCGGCTGCCGTCGACCTATCGTCAGCTGATCCGCATCGGCGCTTACGGCTCGTTCCTCCAGCTCTACGTCTGCTCGACGAACTTCCTGGTGGACGGCCCGAACGGGCAGACGATGAAGATCAACATGCCCGGGGCGCAGACGACCGGAAGGTGTGCGGACAACCGATGAAACAGCAGCGATCACCCACCATCACCATCGGCATCGTCGGCCTCGTGCTCGCGGTGGCGGTGGCGCTGTCGGCACTGCAATTCGACCGGCTGCCGTTCGTCCGTTCCGGCGCGACGTTCACCGCGTACTTCGCCGACGCGGGCGGTCTGCTGCCCGGCGACCCGGTCCAGGTGGCGGGCGTTCGATCCGGCCGGGTGGAGAACATCGGCCTGGACGGCGCGAAAGTGCTCGTCCGGTTCACCCTCGCCGAGTCGATCGTCCTCGGCGAGAAGACCTCGGCGGCGATCAAGACGAACACGGTGCTCGGGCGCAAGTCGCTGGAGGTCACGCCGTCGGGCACCGGCGCGCTGCGTGCCGACGACACCATTCCGCTCGAGCGCACCACCTCGCCGTATTCGCTGAACGAGGCATTGGGCGACCTGGCGGGCACGGTGCACGATCTGGACCTGGACCGGGTCGATCAGACCCTGGACGTGCTCTCGGCGACCTTCGCCGACACGCCCGCGCCGCTGCGCTCGGCGCTGGACGGCGTCACCGCGCTGTCCCGCAGCATCAACGCGCGCGACCAGGCGCTGACCGATCTGCTGAAGCGGGCACAGAACGTGACGAAGATCCTCGCCGACCGCGGCAACCAGATCAGCGCGCTGCTGTTGGACGGCAACGAGCTGCTCGGCGAACTGGACCGGCGGCGCACCGCGCTCGGGCAGCTGATCGTCTACGTCAACGGACTCGCCCAGCAGCTGTCGGGCTTGGTCGCCGACAACGAGGCGCAGCTGAAACCCGCATTGGACAAACTGAATTCGGTGCTGGCGCTGTTGCAGCGCAACAAGCAGAACCTCGCCGACGCACTGGAGGGGCTCGGCCCGTTCGCCGCGGCTCTGGGCGAGCAGGTCGGCAGCGGCCCCTACTTCCAGGCGTACGTGGTCAACGCGGCGAGCAAGACGCTGCAACCGCTGGTGGACGCGCTGGTGTGGCCGCAGCACCTGCCGAGCGACTTGCAGAGCTACCTCACGCCGCCCCCGTCGATCGTTCCCGCGACCCAGGAGCCGCGATGAGTGAACGCAACGTTTACCCGGTCCTTCCGGAACCGAGTGCGAGCGAGGTGGACGCGTGACCGCGTCGAACGCCGTACGGAAGCTACCTCGCTGGGCGCTGGTGCCGGCCGGAGTGGTCGTCGCGGCGCTCGTGGTCGCGGTCGCGTGGAACGGCCTGACCAGGATCGGGACCACCACGGTCACCGCCTATTTCCCGTCGACGTCCGGCCTGTACGCGGGCGATGACGTGCGGGTGCTCGGCGTCAAGGTCGGCCGCGTCGATGCGATCGAGCCCGGCGCGGACCGGGTCAAGGTGACCATGACCCTGAATCGCGGGGTCGATGTCCCCGCCGACCCGAAGGCGGTGATCATTTCGCCTTCGCTGGTCTCGGCGCGTTTCGTCCAGATCGCGCCCGCCTATACCGGCGGCCCCACGCTGAAGGACAACGGCGTGATCCCGATCGAGCACACCGCGGTGCCGGTCGAGTGGGACGACATCAAGGCCGAACTGTCCAAGCTGGCCACCGCGCTCGGGCCGGTCGGTGACGACAAACAGGGGTCGTTCGGCCGCTTCATCGACACCGCCGCGAACAATCTCGACGGCAACGGGCAGCGCTTCCGCGACACGCTGCGGGAGCTGTCGGCAACGTTGAGCACGCTGTCCGACGGCCGCACCGACCTGTTCGGCACCGTGCGCAACCTGCAGAAGTTCGTCGACGTGCTGTCGGCGAGCAACGACCAGATCGTGCAGTTCGAGGGCAGGCTCGCGTCGGTGTCCTCCGTGCTGGCCGGAGTCTCCTCGGATCTCGGCGCCGGACTGGACAACCTGGACGCGGCGATCGTCGACGTCCGCCGGTTCATCGACGGCAGCGGCGCCGAGCTCACCGAAGGCGTGCAACGCCTGGCCGACGCCACCCAGGTGCTGGTCGACAAGCGGCCGGAACTGGAACGCGTCCTGCACTCCGGCCCGACCGCGCTGGTGAACTTCTACCAGATCTACAAACCGGCCCAAGGCACCCTGACCGGCGCGATCGCGCTGAACAACCCCGCCGACCCGCTCGGCTTCCTGTGCGGCTCGGTGCGCGCGCTGGAGACCAACGACTCCGATCGCAGCGCCGACCTGTGCGCGCAGTACCTCGCGCCCGTGATCAACAGCCTGAGCATGAACTACGTGCCGATCATGGCGAACCCGGCCAGCGGCGTGACCGCGTTCCCCGACCAGTTCGTCTACTCCGATCCCAGTCTGGCCGGGCGGGTGGCGAGCCAGAATTCGCAGCGCCCCGCTGAGGTGCGCGTCCCGGACGGTCTCGCCGGACTGGCCATTCCGGGCCCGACCGGAGGAGGGCGATGATGCCGACGCGGCGGATGCGCCGCGCCGCCGTCGTCGCGGCGGGGCTGGTGGTGGTGCTCGGCGTCACCGGCTGTCAGTGGGACGGATTGAATTCGCTGCCGATGCCCGGCACCGAGGGCACCGGGCCCGGCTCGTACGAGGTGCGCATCCAGATGCCGAACGTCACCACGCTGACCCGGAATTCGCCGGTACGGGTGCACGATGTGGCGGTCGGCACCGTCTCGAAGATCGAGGTGGAGGACTGGCACGCGCTGGTCACCGTCACGTTGAACCCGGGCGTGCGGCTGCCCGCGAACGCCGTCGCCAAGATCGGGCAGACCAGTTTGCTCGGCTCCGACCATCTCGAGCTCGCCGAGCCGACGGATCAGCCTCCCGAAGGCCGGTTGCGGGCGGGCGACGTCATCCCGCTGGCGCGTGCGGGTGCGTATCCGACCACCGAGCAGGTGCTGTCGTCGCTGTCGGTGGTGCTCAACGGCGGTGGCATCGCGCAATTGGAAACCATCACCCACGAACTCGATGCCGCGCTCACCGGGCGGGAAGCGGCCATCAGGGACCTGCTGCCGCAGCTGAACGAGTTGACCACGAACCTCGACCGGCAGACCGGCGACATCATCGCCGCGATGAGCGGACTGGACCGGCTCGGCGGCCGGCTCGCCGAGCAGCGCGACGTGGTGGCGGCGGCCATCGAGCAGATCCATCCGGCGTTGACCGTGCTGGCCGATCGCCGCGCGAACATCACCAGGGCGATCACCGCCCTGGGGGAGCTGAGCGACGTCGTGCGGCGCGTCGTCGACGCCAGCGGCGACGACCTGAAGGCCGACCTGCGCAGCCTCGTGCCGGTGCTGAAGTCGCTGTCGGACACCGGTAGCGACCTGACCGAAGCGCTGAAGATCGTGGCCACCTTCCCGTTCCCGATGAAGAACCTGGACCACGCGATCAAAGGCGACTACCTCAATCTGTTCATGACCGTGGACATCACCGGCAAGCGGCTGGATTCGAACTTCCTCACCGGAACGCCGCTGGGCGGACGGTTCGGCGGCGTCGAAGGCGCGCTCGGTAGCTTCGCGCCGGGCACGGCCGCGCAGAACGGCGACCCGGCCACCGGTCCGTTGCGGGCGCCGCCGCCCGCGGCCGGCGTGCCCGCTCCGACCGTCCCGGGGCTGCCGCCGATACCCGGCATCCCCGCCATTCCGGGATGGACCGTGCCCCTGCCGGGCGACACCGCACCGCGAGGGGGCCCGGGACAGTGAAGCTCACCGGGTTGGTCCGTATCCAGCTGGTCGTCTTCTCCGCGCTCACGGTGATCGGCCTGGTGGTCATGGGCGGCACCTACGTCGAACTGCCCGCGATGTTCGGGATCGGGCGCTACGAGGTCACCGTGAAGCTGGCCGCGACCGGTGGCCTCTACCCGACGGCCAACGTCGCCTATCGCGGCACCGACGTCGGTGTGGTGAAAGAGGTTCGGCTGACGCCGGTCGGTGTGGACGCGAAGCTGTCCATCGCCAGTGACTACACGATCCCCTCCGACGTCGACGCGTGGGTGCGCAGCGTCTCCGCGGTCGGCGAGCAATACGTGGACCTGGTGCCCGCCCAGAACCGCACGGGCGGAAACCTGCGCGACGGCAGCGTGATCCCGGTGGAGCGCACCAGGTTGCCGCAAGACGTCGGCGCGCTGCTCGACCAGGCCGACCGGCTGCTGGCAAGTGTCGCGGACACCCGGCTGAAACAGGTTATCGACGAGGCGTTCCTCGCGTTCGACGGGGCTGGACCGGACCTGCAACGGTTCATCGACTCCGCGTCGCTGCTGGTGCAGGAAGCGCAGGCCAACGCGGAACCGACGAAACAGCTGATCGACCAGATCGGGCCGCTGCTGGACACCCAGACCCGCTCGGACGCCGCGATCCGGTCCTGGACCGCCGATCTCGCGACGGTCACCGACCAGCTGCGCCGCCACGATCCCGCGCTGCGTGGCATCCTGCGCGACGGCCCGTCGTCGATGCGGCGGGTGAGCGACCTATTCGAGGATCTGCGTCCGACGCTGCCGCTGCTGCTGTCGAATCTGGTCAGCGTCGGTCAGGTCGCCGTCACCTATCACGCGGGGCTGGAGCAGATCCTGGTGGTCTATCCGCCGCTGGTCGCGGCGCTGCTGACCGCCGTCCGCGGTCCGCTCGAATACGGCGCGCTGGTCGACTTCATGACGCTGGTCAACGACCCGCCCGCGTGCACAACCGGCTTCCTCCCGCCCGACCAGCGGCGCTCGCCGAGCGAACTCGATACCCCCGACACGCCGCCGGGCCTGTACTGCAAGGTGCCGCAGGACGCTCCCGAGGCGGTGCGCGGCATCCGCAACACGCCGTGCGCCGAGGTGCCCGGTGCGCGCGCCCCGACGCCGGAACTGTGCCGCACGGGGTACGTTCCGATCGGCGACAATCCGCCGTTCGGGCCGCCGCATCCGGTGGCGCCCGCGGGCGAGCCCCCGGTCGTCGCACCGGCGGGTTACGGCGGCGGCACGCCGGCCGCCGCGCGGTCGTACGACCCGGCCACGGGCGTCTACATCGGCCCCGACGGGCGCACTTACCGACAGGGTGATATCGGACCGGGCGGTTCGGGCACGGTACCGCCGAGCTGGCAGGCGATGCTCGAGGAGCAGCAGCGATGAGTGAGAGCAACGGAGAAGGTCACCGCACGCGACGGCGTGCCGTGCGCTCGGCCGGGCCGCCGGTCGAGCGGACCGCCACCGGCGGCATGCAGACGATTGTTGCGAAGGCCTCCGCCGCCGCGCCCGAAGCCGGCGTCGCGGACGACGGGGCGAGTTCGGTCGCGGCCGAGCACCAGGCGCCGGCTCCGACCGGCCGGCGGCCGGCCACGGCGAAGTCGAGCATTCTCGCCGCGGCCGCCGCGGCCTTGCTGGTCGTCGCGCTCGTGGCCGGTGCGGTCGGGTCGGTGCTCGCGACGCACGCGGCGCACGAACGCGACGAGCGCCGTGCCGAATACGTGGACACCGCCAGGCAGGTGATCGTCAACCTGACCACGATCCGCGCCGATACGGCCCAGCAGGACATCGACCGGATCCTCGCGCTGGCCTCAGGGGAGTTCAAGACCGAGTTCGACGGCCGGGTCGGCCCCTTCACCAGCATCGTGCAGCAGGCCAAGGTGGTTTCCAGCGGCGAAATCGTGGAGGCCGCGCTGGAAAGCGACGACGATCGCTCCGGACGGGTGCTGGTCGCCGCCAAGCAGACGCTGACCAACGCGGGTCAGGCCGAGCCGCAGACCAGGTACTACCGGTTCCGAGTCACCGTGTCCCGCGGCGACTCCGGGCTGACCGTCTCCGACGTGGAGTTCGTGGCATGAATCATGCTGGAGAGGACGGGGCATGAGGCGGAAGGGAATTCGAGCAGAAATCGGGCTCGTGGTGCTCGGTGTGGTGGTCGCGGCGGCCGCGGTGGTCGGCGGCGTGAACGGCTACCGCTACTGGGACGATCGCCAGGCCGAGCAGGCGCGCAGGGACGCGGTCGCGACGGCGGGACGCACCGTCGAGGCCATGTTCACCTACACCCCGCAGACCGTGGACACCGAACTGCGCAAGTCCGCCGACAACCTCAGCGGCGACTTCCGCGCCGACTACCTGACGCTGATCGACAAGCAGATCGCGCCCGGCGCCAAGGAGAAGCAGCTCACCGTCAGCGCCACCACGCAGGCGGCGGGCGTCATCTCCGCCGACCGCTCGCACGCACAGGTCCTGCTGTTCCTCAACCAGGTGATGACGAGCAAGGACACCCCGCAGGGCACCACGACCGGCAGCCGGGTCCGCGTCTCCCTGACGAAGTCCGATTCGCGCTGGTTGGTGTCGGCGGTAACGCCGGTCTGACTCCGGTCCGATTCGCTAGGACGACTCCGATGACGGTGTGCGCGGCAGCCGCACCGTGAACGTCGTCCCGGCCTCGGGCGAACTTCGCACGCCGACTTCGCCGCCGTGCGCCGTCACCAGCGCCTGCACGATGGACAAGCCGAGCCCGGTGCCCCCGCTGCTGCGGGCGCGGGAGGTGTCGGTGCGGTAGAAGCGTTCGAAGACGCGTTCGGCGTCCTCGGCCGCCAGCCCGGGACCCGTATCGGCGACCTCGAGCAGCACGTCGTCGGGGCCGGGAGTGAGCAGCACCGTCACCTTCGCGTCGGGCGCGGTGTGCGTGAGTGCGTTGTTCAGCAGGTTGCCCAAGACCTGACGCAGCCGCGCCTCGTCGCCGTTCACTTCGAGCGTCCCGTCACCAGGCTCGATCTTCAGCTCGATGGTGCGGATGGGCCCCTCGGAGTGCCCGGCGGTGACCACGGCGCGTGCGTTGTGCACCCCGTCGCTGGCGACGGCGAGGAGGTCGACCGAGCCGAGTTCCAGCGGGCGCTGGGCATCCAGCCGCGCGAGCACCAGCAGGTCTTCCACGAGCACGCCCATTCGCCGGGACTCGCGCTCGATACGATCCATCAACGCGGCGGGGTCGTTGACGGCGCCCTGCCGATACAGTTCGGCGAAGCCGCGGATCGTGGTCAACGGGGTGCGCAACTCATGACTGGCGTCGGCGACGAAGCGGCGCATGCGCTCTTCGGACCGGCGCGCAGCCTCCTCCGAGGCGGCGGTCGTGGTGAACGCGCGCTGAATCTGTGCCAGCATCCCGTTCAGTGATCTCGACAACCGGTCGACCTCGGTGTTGGTGTTGCCCACCGGCACCCGACGGTGCAGGTCGCCCCGCGCGATGGCCGCGGCGGTGCTCTCCACCCGGCGCAGCGGCCGCAGACTGCCCCCCACCACGAAGTACGCGAGCACCGCCAGCACAGCCAGGACCACCGCACCGACTATCAGCTCGAGCATCACGAGCCGGTGCACCGTATCGGTGTTCTGGGTGAGTGGCAGCGCCACCGTCGTCGTGCCCTCCGGTGTGGGCAGCGTCAGCACGCGCCACTGGATCGCTCCTCCGTTCACCGAGTCGACGGTGTACGGGCCCGACGGCGGTGTCGCGGGCAACGCAGGCTCGGAGTCGACAGCGAACGCCGGGACGAGGAACCCGCTCCCGTCGGCGCGCACCGACCGTACGTAGAACTGGCTCGGGGTATGGCGCGGTTCGGGCGGCGGCACCGGTAGCGGCGGACCGCGCCGCGACCATTCCATCGCACCCCTGCGCAACTGCTGGTCGGTGCGGTCGGTCAGCTGTTTTTCCAGGCCCGAGGTGACCACCATGCCGGAGACCAGCAAGCCGAGGCCCGCCGTGAGCACCAGCAGGAACATCAGCGTCACGCGCAGCGGAACGGCGGACAGCAGGCCGGAGACCTTCGCACGCGCGCCGCCGATCCGGCCCCGGCTCATGAACCGCTCTTACGATGAGGAGCGCGCATCACGTAACCGACGCCGCGTAGCGTGTGGATCAGCCGCGTATCGCCGGTGTCGACCTTCTTGCGCAGGTAGGAGACGTAAGTTTCCACCACGCCGACCTCGCCGCCGAAGTCGTAACGCCAGACGTGGTCGAGAATGCGCGGTTTGCTCAGCACGGTGCCCGCGTTGACCATGAAGTAGCGCAGCAGCGTGAACTCGGTGGGCGAGAGCGCGACCGGCTCGCCCGCTTTCCACACCTCATGGGTGTCGTCGTCGAGTTCGATGTCCTCGAAACGGATGCGCGAACTTTCCCGCTGTGGAGCGGCGTGCCCGGCGCGGCGCAGGATCACCCGCAGCCGGGCCACCACTTCCTCCAAGCTGAACGGCTTGGTGACGTAGTCGTCGGCCCCGAGAGTGAGACCGGTCACCTTGTCCTGCACGTCGTCGCGCGCGGTCAGGAACAGCACGGGCGCGTCGATCCCGTCGGCGCGCAACCTACGCAGCAGGCCGAAGCCGTCCATGCCGGGCATCATCACATCCACGATGAGCGCCTGCGGACGGAAGCTGCGCGACTTGTCCAGCGCCTGCGCGCCGTCGGTCGCGGTGTCCACTTCGAAGCCCTGATAGCGCAGGCTCACCGCGAGCAGTTCGACGATCATCGGCTCGTCGTCGACCACCAGCACCCTGGCGTCGGGTGTCTGCTGCACGGGAGCGCCACTCATGGCTTCATCGTCCGGTATCCGGCTGCGATGTGGCTGGGCCGAAACTGGGAGCTTCCTGTGAACGTCCGATTCAGCGCGGCTCGCGGTCCTCGGGATAGACGTCGTCGTCGGTGAGCAGCGCGCTGCCCGCGACCTGATCCTGCGCGAGTGCGTCGAGGAAGGCCCGCGCCCAGCGATCCACGTCGTGAGCCAGCACCTGCCTGCGCAGCGAGCGCATCCGCCTGCGTTTGACGTCGCGCTCGTCCTCCAGCGCCGAGACGATGGCGTCCTTCACGTCGTCCAGATCGTGTGGGTTGCACAGGTAGGCCTGCCGCAGTTCGGACGCGGCGCCGGTGAACTCGCTCAGCACCAAGGCGCCGTTGAGCCCGCTGTGGCAGGCGACGTACTCCTTGGCGACGAGGTTCATGCCGTCGCGCAGCGGCGTCACCAGCATCACGTCGGCGGCGACGAAGAACGCGACCAGTTCGTCGCGCGGGATCGGACGGTGCAGGTAGTGCACCACCGGGTGGCCGACCCGGGCGAACTCGCCGTTGATCCGGCCGACCTGGCGTTCGATGTCGCCGCGCATCTGGATGTAGCTCTCCACCCGCTCGCGACTGGGGGTGGCCAACTGGATCATGACCGTGTCGGCGGGATCGATCCGGCCCTCGATGAGCAGCTCCTCGAGCGCGTTCAGGCGGATGTCGATGCCCTTGGTGTAGTCCAGCCGGTCCACGCCGAGCAGGATGTTCTTCGGGTTGCCGAGTTCGGCCCGGATCTTGGCGGCGCGCTCGCGCACCGACCTGCGCCTGGAGTGCTCGTCCAATTCGGCGGAGGCGATGGAGATCGGGAACGCGCCGACCCGCACGGAGCGGAAGCCGACCTGGACCACGCCGAGCTTGGAGCGCACGCCGACCGAGCCGCGCGAAGTCGGCTGACCGGCCAGCCTGCGCGCCAGGTAGAGGAAGTTCTGTGCGCCGCCGGGCAAGTGGAAGCCGATGAGATCGGCGCCGAGCAGGCCCTCGACGATCTCCGTGCGCCACGGCATCTGCATGAACAGTTCGACCGGCGGGAACGGGATGTGCAGGAAGAATCCGATGGTGAGATCGGGCCGCAGCATGCGCAGCATCTTGGGCACCAGTTGGAGCTGATAGTCCTGCACCCACACCGTCGCGCCTTCGGCGGCGACCTTGGCGGTGGCCTCCGCGAAGCGCCGGTTCACGGTGACGTAGGCGCTCCACCACCTGCGGTCGTAGACCGGCCGCACGATGACGTCGTGATAGAGCGGCCACAGTGTGCCGTTGGAGAAGCCTTCGTAGTAGTCGGCCACCTCGTCGGCGGACAACGGGACCGGGTGCAGTTCGAGCCCGTCCTCGATGATCGGGTCCACGTCGACGTTCGGGACGCCCGCCCAGCCGACCCACGCCCCCTTGTTGTTGCGCAAGACCGATTCCAGCGCGGTCACCAGACCGCCCGGGCTGCGCTTCCACCGGGTGCTGCCGTCGGGCAGTCGTTCCAGGTCGACCGGGAGCCGATTGGCGACGACGACGAAGCCGGAGCCTGCGCTCGTGTTCTCCGCCGCGGCGTCGGCAGTCGAGGTGTCTCTGGCGTGCTCGGAGTCGTCGGACGGATTCATCTGGTCCACTCACGCATCCTTTGCGCGTCGCTGTATCCCGCTGGAGTTGTGTAGTCGACGTCGCCGTTGGCGTCGAGAACGAGGTTATTCGCCTCGAGCGTTCGGTCCAATACCCAACATGGACAACAACATCCGGCATTCGTCCGCGTCCTCGGCGTAGGCCGCGACCACTCGCTGCGCCTGACGCGCCGTTTCGTCGGCGAGTGGTTCCAGATCGTCGTCCGCAATGTCGTTGGCGCTGCCCTTCGCGGCCATCGTCAAGTCCTCCCGGCTCAGTCCGCTCTTACCCTGCGAAAAGTCAATGGTATGCGACGCTGGGAAGTGCGCCCGCCGGGGCGGTTGCGCAGCGGCGGCACGCGTCGCCAGGACACCCGGTCGATGCGCCTTCCCCGCTCGCGCCCCTATACCGTGGGGAGCGCAGCACCAACTCCACGAAAGGGTCGACATGCCGCTGGCCACGGTGAACGGGATTTCCCTCAACTATCAGGTGAAGGGTGACCGCGCCAAGGGTTCGGCGCCGCTGGTGGTCATGATCATGGGCACCGGCAGTCCCGGCCGGGTGTGGGAGCTGCACCAGGTTCCGGCGCTGGTCGCGGCCGGTTACCGGGTGTGCACGTTCGACAATCGGGGGATCGCGCCGTCGTTCGAGGCCGCCTCCGGCATGACCATCGACGAGCTGGTCGCCGACACCGCCGCCCTGATCCAGTTCCTGGACGAGGGCCCGGCGCTGGTGGTGGGCACCTCGATGGGGGCGCGCGTGGCGCAGGAGCTGGCGCTGGCCCGCCCCGATCTGGTTCGCAAGGCCGTGTTCATGGCCGGGCACGGGCGGCTGGACCAGTTCCAGAAGACGCTCTCGCTGGGTGAACACGAACTGGACGCGAGCGGGGTGAAACTGCCGCCGAAATACGAGGCGGCGATCACCGCGGTCATGAATCTCTCGCCCGCGACCATGGCCGAGCCGAACGCCGCGCGCGACTGGCTCGACCTGTTCGAGTTCACCGGCGGACCGGTCTCGCCCGGCATCCGCGCCCAGCGCAGGATGGATCACGATTTCGACCGGGTACAGGCCTACCGGGCGATCCGGGTGCCGTGTCTTTCGATCGGATTCGCCGACGACCGGATGATTCCGCCGTATCTGTCCCGGGAGCTCGCCGAGGTCATTCCGGGTGCGCGGTACCAGGAGGTACCGGACGCCGGGCATTTCGGATATTTGGAGCGGCCGGAGGCGGTGAACAAGATTCTCCTGGACTTCTTCGCGTCCTGATGGCGAGTCGGCCGAGGTGCGGGCGTGGGTAACCGCCCAGGCGTAACGTCTTGCTTGCTAGTGTCGAAACAACGCTCGGGGGTCTCTCGGCGCCAGGGGTTGGAAGCAACCCGGCACCGTGCGAACCAGGAGCGATCCCGTACATAGCGCCAGTATCCAGTGAGGTGAAATTGAGCACCAACCCCTTCGATGATGAAGACGGCCGCTTCTTCGTCCTGGTCAACGACGAGGAACAGCATTCCCTGTGGCCGGCCTTCGCAGAGGTTCCGGCCGGATGGCGGGTCGTGTTCGGTGAGGACAGCCGCGCCGCCTGTGTCGAGTACGTGGAGAAGAACTGGACCGACATGCGTCCGAAGAGCCTGCGCGACGCCATGGCCGCGGACGACGCGGCGCGGCAGGGCTCTGCCTGATCCGCCGCGCCTTCGGCGCGGCGTGTGCGCGGCTGGCTGACGGCTCGCGTCCGAGTGACCCCCGCTTGCGACTTCGTCGCGAGCGCGGCCACTCGGCCACGGGCCGGGCCGCGAACACAGCAGATGCTGGATCTCGCTTCGCTCGGAAGCGGTTGTCGGCTGGCATGGTCGCGTTCGGTGCCCGAACGCGGATTCCGTTGTGATGTGGACGGGGTGCCGGGCTATGATGACAACCGCTTTCCCGCCTCCTTAGCTCAGTGGTAGAGCACTCGCCTTGTAAGCGAGCGGTCGTCAGTTCAATCCTGACAGGGGGCTCCACCAGCCGCTGCGCGGCTGTAGCTCAGTGGTAGAGGCCGCGCCCGATGTTGTAAGCGAGCGGTCGTCAGTTCAATCCTGACAGGGGGCTCCACCAGCCGCTGCGCGGCTGAGCTCAGTGGTAGAGGCCGCGCCCGATGTTGTTTCGATCAACCACAACCACTTGCGCGGGCTGAATTATCAGACGCCAACTGCTACCGCGTAGTGCTGATGCTTCAGAGTCATCGTGCGCACGAACTCCAGTACTGGAGTCGAGGCGTCCACGCCCAGCTCTGCGAGGCTGGTTCCGGCCGCCTCGGTGGGATTCGCCGCCAACGAACCGCCGATCGCGTACAAGGCGACCAGGTCGGAGCCGTTCAGCACCATCCAGATCGCGTCGTACGGAGTGATCTGGTCGAGGAGGAAAGCGAGATCGTCGCTCGGCTCGCAAACAACAGCGACAACGTCGCCGCTCGCTCTGGTGTGCTCGAACAGTCGCTCGAACTCAGCGACGTGACGGTCGGCGAACAGTGGCACAAGCACGTCGAATGCCTCGGAGCGGTCGAGTTGATGCTCGTCGAGCGCGGTACGGATGAAGACACCGGGAACGATCGGCCGCTCTGTGTGCTCACAGATTTGGGGCAGAGCTGCAGGCTCCACGTCGAGTGCGAATGCAAGAGCTTCGCGGTAGTCCGAGGCAACGCGAACCGTCGAGATCTTTACTGCTTTCACCGGTTTGGCCAGCAGACCAGGTCCTCCACCGCGCCGAACCGCTTCGCCGAGCACGCGCTGCCATGGTCGCAGAATGCTGCGCCGAGCCGGTGATCGCATCCAGTCAGCGTCGCTTCGCCGCACCCACGATGTCGTGCAGTGTCTCCCGGACTCGCTGTCCGGGTGCGAGTCTCCGCGTCCCAGCACACCCCGCGGAGGCTCGGAGCGGGTGGAGCGCATCCGAGCCGCTGTCGAGCAATCCGTGGGCTGCGGCCGGGATCCGGTCGCGCCACCGGCGTCAGCACGCAGCGAATGAAACGCCGCTCGACGGCGTTCGGTTCGAATTCGTCGCAAGTATTCGGCACCGCAAGTCCGACTGGAGGGTCCAGTGCAACGGCCGACCAGTTCGACATTCGGTAGCGAACAGTCAGCACATCTGATCACCGACTGACGAGCATGTTTCCGGCTACGAGTCTGTTTGTAGTCTGGTGTGCGCAAACATTTCCCGCGACGAGCCTGTTCAGATTACGCGCAAACACCGGATGGGCCACGAATGAGACATCGCGGCATACTTCGCGCACATTCGGGTCACTCTAGCTGTGTCGGGATCTCCATCTGTCGAAAGTTGCTTCAGATGTACGAATACAACGCGTTGCCGCCGACCGTTGCGCTGGCTCGTACGACCCGGGGAGCGCGGGATGACTGAACTGATCGACTTCTCCGCCGCGCTCATCGAGCCGCAAGCGATCAAAGACGCCGGATACGCGGGCGTCATAGGCTACTTCAGCGATTCCCGCCCGGGCACGAATTTCGGTGCGAAGCCGCTACGGCGGGAATACTGCGACCGATTACGCGCCATCGGGCTCGAGATAGTGACCAATTACCAGTACGGCAAGGGGGAGACGTCGGACTGGAAAGGCGGTTACGACGCGGGCGTGCACCACGCGCGGATCGCGCTCGACTACCACCTCGCGGCGGGCGGGCCACGCTTCCGTCCGCTGTATGCCCCCGTTGACGCGAATCCGTCGCTGGCCGAGTGGAATTCACTGATCGCGCCGTTTCTCCGGGGCTGGGCATCGGTCGTGGGGCTGGAATGGACCGGCATGTACGGCAATGCCAGATGCATCGACTGGGCGCTGGAGGACGGCGTCGCAAGGTGGTTCTGGCAACACAACTGGTCCGGTGATTCCTCGATCAACGGCGACCATCCCGCCGCGCACTTGCACCAGATCCGCATCGACGCCGACCGGGTCGGCGGCGTCGTCGTGGATGTCGACAAAGTTCTCGCCGACGACTACGGCCAATGGTCGAAGGCGACTCCGAATTCAGGTGGACCCATGCAAAAGCCCGATTACGTCGAATTGGACCGGATGGGCGACTCCGCGTCCAGCCGTCACGGTGCGCGCGTCGAAAATTTCCTGCTGCACACCCAGGAAGGCAACGGAACGGCCGAGAGCCTGGCCAACTACCTCAACAATCCGGCGAACGGGGTGAGCTACCACTACACCGTTCGCGATCGCGTGGTGGTCGACGTGGTCGACACCGACCTGGCCAGCTGGTCGGTGCTGGACGCGAACTCGTTCACCATCAACCTCTGCTTCGCGGGCAGCCGCGTCGCATGGAGCCGGGACGACTGGCTGCGCATCCGCGACGACCTCCGCATCGCGGCCTGGCTCGCCGTGCAGGACGCGCGCAAATACGGGTTCGACACGTATGTCATCGAGCCGCCTTATCAGCGGCGCCAGGGCATCTCCGACCACAAGTACGTCACCGAGTGTCTCGGGATCGGCACGCACACCGACGTGGGACCGAACTTCCCCTGGGACGTGTTCGCCGACGACGTGCGCGGTTTCGCCACCGGCGAGCCGGGCGGCTCGGAGCCGAACGCGATCAACGACTCTGCGGCCGCGAATCCTTGGCTGGGTAACCGGATCACGCAGGGTGAGATCACGACGCCGGACGGCGCGGGCCGCTTCGTGCAATTCGAGCACGGATATATCTATTGGCATCCGGACACCGGCGCCCACCCCATTCCCGAGACGCTGTGGGGAAAGTTCGAGGAATTGGGCTGGGAGGCGGGACGGCTCGGCTACCCGATCACCGATCGCACCATCACGCACGGGTCGGACGGCGCCACGACGGGCGAGGTGCAGGGGTTCCAAGGCGGGGCGCTCTACCGGAGGCAGTCGAGCAACAGCGTCTACTGGGTGCACGGTGCGATCCGCGACCGCTGGAACCGCTCGGGTTACGAGAACGGGCCGCTGGGCTGGCCGACGACCGACGAGATCCCCTGGGACACGGGTACCTACCAGGACTTCGAGCACGGCCGGATCTACTGGACCCCGGCGCAGACACTGGCAACGGTCGCGGTCGGCGGGGTGGACACTCCGCTGCACGACGTGCAGTGAGAGTAGCGCCGCCGCACGTCTGATCAGGATCTCGGCCATCGCCGACGGTGGCTTCGATCTGGCGGTGCCGTCACGGCATCCATCGTGCGGTCATGGCGCCATAACCACCCAGAGTGGGAGAGGGGCGAAGACTGGACAGACGGAGAGGTTCGCGGTTGAGTGCGGCTTACCGGGTGAACTAGGCTGGGCCGCGCTGGCTGAGGTCATGTTGGAGTGGGGGAATCGTTGTGTTCGAGGTCAATCCGGAGAGCCTGCGGACGGCGGCGCACGCATTAGCTGTGTTGCCGTCAGAAATCGATGGAGTTGCGGCCTTGGGCGCCGATCGGGACGCCTCCCGGGAAAACTGGCGGTAATCGGTAGGCAATGACAACGATTTCAGGAGAGATACCGTTGGAATTCGATATGTCGAAGCTGACGCCCAGGGAACACGACTTCGTGGACGGGGCTCTGGCCAGCTGGGTCGGAGTATCGGCAAGCGCACCGGTCCCGGTGCTCGCACTGGGTTTTCGCGACCGTGACCAGTTCAAGGATGAAACCATCAGGCTCCGTCATGCGGTCCACAACGGAGCCATGCTGACCGAGGTCGAGACAGCCAGGGTGCTTTTCCTCAGCGAACTGGCCTTCGGCAGCGACCTGTTCGGCGCAGGTGTCGAGTTCCAACTCGTCAACGCGATGCGTGACGCCGAAGCGATCACGATCCTGCGTTCCCTGCAACGGAAGCTCTATACCCGCGCCGGCGCCGAAGCGCTCTTCGAGCCCGAGCTGTACGCACCCGAATAAATCCGAGCCAGGAGATGGGCTTGCCGGGATCGGGAAGCCGAACAGCGGAAGGTCCGGCCGCGAGCCGCGGTCGGACCTCGCCGTCGCGCCGCACCGCGATTCAGTCGGGGACGTTGCCGCCGTAGCCGAGGTCGCGCAGCGCCTGCTTGATCTTGGTCTGCGCCTCGTCCAGCGACTCCGGGCTCGGATTCGGGTCGGCGCCGGAGATGTCGAAGTCACCGAGCGTGAAGGCCGGGAACACGTGCACGTGCAGGTGCGGCACTTCCAAACCCGCGATCAGCAGACCGGCGCGCGGCGCGTCCCAGGCCGCGCGGACGGCCTGTCCGATCTTCTGGGCGACGGCGGTCAGCCGGGCGAAGGTGTCGGTGTCGATGTCCTGCCAGTGGTCGATCTCCTTGCGGGGCACCACGAGAGTGTGACCCGGTGTGACCGGGGCGATGGTGAGGAAACCGACGAACTCGTCGTCCTCCCAGACGAAACGGCCCGGGAGTTGACCGGCGATGATCGCGCTGAAGACGGAAGCCATGTCCGGCAGCGTAGACCGGTCCGTGCGGCGAGGCGCCGGACCGCCCCGGGCTAGACCGCGACGAAGTGCGACAGGATGCCCTGCACCTCGTAGATGTCCACCTGCCGGTTGAACCGCTTCAGCAGCGGCTCGTCGCTGCCCGAGATCCAGATGGCCAACTCGGCGTCCAGATCGAAGGTGCCCGCGGTCTCCACGGAGAAGTGGGTGATCGCGCGATAGGGAACGCTGTGGTAGCTGACCTTGCGGCCGGTGACGCCCTGCTTGTCGATCAGCACCAGGCGGCGGTTGGTGAACAGCATCGCGTCGCGGATCAGCAGATACGCGGCGTAGACCTGTTCACCGTTGCCGAGGAGCTTGGCGTACTCCTGTTGCGCCTGCCCCGGATCGATCCGGCCGGCGTTGCCCATCAGTCCGTCGATCAGACCCATTTCAGCACTTCCTTCGGGTGCTCCGGGGGCACGAGTGGTCGGACCCCGCTCATGCCGGAAAAGGACACGGTGGTCGAGGTGGGCCGTGCGCCGCCCCACATCCGTTGTCCCCTTTCATCATCCCCTGCGCGCGCACCGGCAGCGGCGAAGACGCCGAACGGCTCGTTTAGGCTGTCTGCCGTGCGTGTACTCGTCATCGGTTCCGGAGCCCGTGAACATGCCCTAGTCCTGGCCCTGCGTCGGGACCCCGCGGTGACCGCGCTCTTCGCCGCCCCCGGCAATGCCGGGATCGCCCAGCACGCGCAGGTCCGCCCGGTTGACCCGTGCGCCGCCGAGGACGTGGTCGGGCTGGCCACCGAGGTGGACGCCGACCTGGTGGTGATCGGCCCCGAGGTCCCGCTGGTGCTGGGCGTCGCCGACGCGCTGCGGGCGGCGGGCATCCCGTGCTTCGGCCCGTCGGCCGCGGCCGCCCGGATCGAGGGCTCGAAGGCGTTCGCCAAGGATGTGATGGCCGCGGCGGGTGTGCGCACCGCGCACAGCGAGGTGGTGGACAACCCGGCCGAGTTGGACGACGCCCTCGACCGCTTCGGTCCCACCTGGGTGGTGAAGGACGACGGTCTCGCGGCGGGCAAGGGCGTGGTGGTGACCGCCGACCGTTCCGCTGCCCGCGAGCACGGGGCCGAACTGCTCGAGCAGGGCCACCCGGTGCTGCTGGAATCGTTCTTGGACGGACCGGAAGTCTCGCTGTTCTGCCTGGTCGACGGCGAGACGGTGGTTCCGCTGCTGCCCGCGCAGGACCACAAGCGCGTCGGTGACGGCGACACCGGACCCAACACCGGCGGCATGGGCGCCTACACGCCGCTGCCCTGGCTGCCCGCGCAGACGGTCACCACGATCGTCGAAGACGTGGTGAAACCCGTTGCCGCCGAGCTGGTGCGGCGCGGCAGCGGCTTCTCCGGCCTGCTCTACGCGGGGTTGGCGATCGGCGCGGCCGGGCCCGCTGTGGTCGAATTCAATTGCCGCTTCGGCGATCCCGAGACACAAGCGGTGCTGGCGTTGCTGGACAGTCCGCTCGGTGAGCTGCTGTACGCCACCGCCACCGGCACGCTGGCGCAGGTCGCCCCGCCGCGCTGGCGCGACGGCTCCGCGATCACCGTGGTGCTCGCCGCGGAGAACTACCCGGGGCGGCCGCGTCTCGGCGACGCGATCACCGGCGCGGGCGAAGGCGCGTCCGACGAGCACGCGACGGTGCTGCACGCGGGCACCGCGCAGCGCGAAGACGGCGCCCTGGTCTCCACGGGTGGCCGGGTGCTGAACGTGGTCGGCGTCGGCGCCGACCTCGTCGAAGCCCGCACCCGCGCCTACGACCGCATCGCCGCGATCAAACTACCGGGCAGTCACTACCGCACGGACATCGGCTTGGCAGCCGTCGAGAACCGCATCGAGGTCTGAGCCCGCGCGGGCCCCACGGTCGCACAGCCGGACCCTCGGGTCGAGCCCGCTCGGTCGACGCACGCCGTGATGGCAGCACACCAGCCGGTCGGGATGGGGGATCGAGCCGCTGATCCTGCTGCTGATGACAGCCTGATTCGCAGCGCCTACGCGCTACCTGGCCGACTGGAGGCCGCACCCGCGAGGGGCCGGGCCTTCTGCCGGCGGGTGCGCCCGTAGCCGATGCGGTTCGGCCCGGGTGCGGCGCGGTTCAGCCTGGGTGCGTCGCGGTTCAGCCTGGGTGCGGCGCGGTTCGGTCCGGGTGCGGCGGTTGGGCCCGGGTGCGGCGGTTGGGCCCGGGTGCGGCGCGGTTCAGCCGAACGTGAGTCCACGCGCCGCCAGCCACTGTTGCGGGTCCACGTGCTGCCCGCCGACGATCACCTCGAAGTGCAGGTGCGGCCCGGTGGAGTCGCCGCGGTTGCCCATGCGGGCGATCTGCAGCCCCGCGGGCACCCGCTCGCCGACCGAGACGAAGAAGTCGTACATGTGCCCGTAGACGGTGATGCTGCCGTCGTCGTGGCGGATCCGTACCCACAGCCCGAAGCCCTGCGCCGGACCCGCGTCGATGACGGTGCCGTCGGCGACCGCGTAGATCGGAGTGCCGATCGGACCCGCGATGTCGATGCCGCTGTGGAAGGTGCCCCAGCGGGACCCGAAGCCGGAGGTGAAGACGCCGCGGGTGGGCAGAACGAAGCCCCGGCCGCCCGGCGGCAGCGCCCCCGGCCGCACCGGCGCGGTTGCGGTCATCCACGGCTGGCGCTCACCGGCGACGGCGGCGGCCGCCTCCGCCTTCGCGCGTTCGAGCGTCGCGCGCGCGGCGGCCGCGACCACCGCCTGCTCGCGCAGCCGCTCACCGTTGGCGATCGCGTTCAGCAACCTGGACACGGGGGGCGGGGTGTTCTGCATCTGCGGTGGATACGCGACGGCGACGAGCTGGGCGCGGTCCGGCGCGGGCGTGCGATCGGTGACCGTCCCGGCGAAGGATGTGTCGCCCGCGGCGACCACCGCGGTCGCCACGAGCCCGCCCAGCAGCACTTTGTGCATGCGCGCGAGCGCGAGCAACTCCTCGCCGGTGGGTTTGCGCCGCCACAGATCGCGGGGATCCGGCCTGCGCTGCCACCAGACCCGCAGGTGGCGGCCGCGCACCCACAGCACGCGCGGATCGAGCCGGCCGCCGCGCCCGAAAAGCCGCCGCCGGGAACCTCGCGCGGAGCGCACGCGCCAATCGCGCGGAATGACGCCGATACCGGCGACTCCGCGCACTCGGTCGAGTCCGTCTCGTCGAGACTTATCGAGCATCGGGTAGACCATAGCCGCGACTGCGCGGTGAAGCGTGCTCTACCGTCTGTCGAGTGTCCAGAGAATCTCGCCGGTCGACCATTCCACCTTTCTACGTGATGGATGTGTGGAAAGCCGCCGCGGAACGCGCCCGGACCCACGGCGATGTGCTCGTGCTGGCGGCAGGGCAGCCGTCGACGCCGGCGCCCGCGCCGGTCCTGCGCGCGACCCAGCTGGCCATTCAGTCCGAATTGCTGGGTTACACCGAGACTTTCGGCATTCTGCGGATTCGGGAAGCGATCGCCGAACACCATCGGGAAACCTACGGTTACCAGGTCGACCCGGACGAGGTCGTCGTGACCACCGGCTCGTCCGGCGCGTTCTCGCTGATCTTCCTCGCCGCGTTCGACCCGGGCGACACCGTCGTGGTGGCGCGTCCGGGCTACCCGGCCTACCGCAACACCCTCGCCGCGCTCGGCTGCCGCGTGCTGGAACTGGACTGCGGCGCGCAGACCAGATTCCAGCCGACCGTCGCCATGCTCGAGGCGCTTCCGGAGCCGCCCGCCGGCCTGGTGGTGGCCAGCCCCGCCAACCCCACCGGCACCATGATCGCCCCGGCGGAGCTCGCCGCGCTGGCCCGCTGGTGCGAGGAGCGCGGCACACTGCTGATCTCCGACGAGATCTACCACGGGATCACCTACGACACGGGCGCCGACAGCGCGACCTCGTCGGCCTGGGAGACCTCGCGGGAAGCGGTGGTGATCGGCTCGGTCTCCAAGTACTTCTCCATGACGGGCTGGCGGCTGGGCTGGATGCTGGTGCCGAGCGGGCTGCGTCCCGCGTTGCAGCGTCTCGCCTCGAACCTGACCGTGTGCCCGCCCGCGATCTCGCAGTACGCGGCGGCGCACGCGTTCGGAGCGGAGGCCAAGGAAGAACTCGACGGGCACGTCCGGCGGTACGCGCTGAACCGGCGGTTGCTGCTGGACGGCCTGCCGAAGCTGGGCATCACCGATCTCGCCCCGGCCGACGGCGCCTTCTACGCCTACGTCGACATCGGCCACCGCACCGACGACTCCCGCGCCTGGTGCGCCGACGTGCTGAACCACACCGGTGTGGCGCTCGCCCCGGGGGTCGATTTCGACACCGTCAACGGACACCGAACGGTTCGTTTCTCGTTTGCCGGAGCCACCGCGGACATCGAGGCGGCGCTGCTGCGTCTAGGGCACTATCTCGGGGTGTGAAAGCCTTGCCCGGCAAGAACTTTTCGCAGTTCGGCACCCTGGCCGCGCGGATGCGGTAAAACAACCATGGTTGCTTTTCCTCGCCGATTTCCCCTGGAAGAACTGATGACGACTGGCACGATGGCACGGTGATCACCGCGACGACCCCGAAAGGCGAACGGCGTCGCCAGGCATTGATCGCCGCCGCTGCCGAGCTTCTGCTCGAAGGCGGTTTCGAGGCGGTGCGGCACCGTTCGGTTGCTACGCGCGCTGATCTGCCCCTGGCGTCGACCACCTACTATTTCGAATCCCTGGACGACCTCATCGCGCGAGCGGTCGAGTTCAGCGGCAATGCGGAGCTGGACGCGATGCGCAGGCGGGTCGGCGAGGTGAGCCACCGCCGCCGCGGCGCGGAGGCCACCGTCGACCTGGTGCTCGACCTGCTGGTGGGCAGCGACGGGCCCGACGAAGGCGCGCGCGGGCAGCTCATCGCCCGCTACGAGCGTTCGGTCGCCTCGGCGCGGCACCCGGAGCTACGCGAAGTCCAGCTACGACTGCGCGCCCAGCTGGACGAGTTGCTGGCCGACGTGCTGCGCCGATCCGACCGGATGGTGCGGCCGGAACAGCTGCGCCGACTGGTCGCGGTGGTGGACGGAGCTGTGGTCGCCGCGCTCACCGAAATGGACCCGGAACCGCGGCGGATGGCCCGCGGCGCGCTGCTGGAAGTGATCGACATCGTCGCCCCTCCGGCGCGGTCGGCGACCCCGGAGGCGGCGGCTTACGCGGCGACGGACGGACCCGTGCGGGCCACGCCCCAGCAAGTGGATCGTTACCGAGCACTAGACTGACCGGACGTGAGCATCGTCCCCAATGTCCTCGCCACCCGCTACGCCAGTCCCGAGCTGGTGCACCTGTGGTCGCCGGAGCACAAGGTCGTACTGGAGCGGCGGCTGTGGCTGGAGGTGTTGCGGGCGCAGGCGGAGCTGGGCATCGACGTGCCCGACGGGGTGATCGCCGACTACGAGCGGGTGATCGACGAGGTGGACTTGTCCGCCATCGCCGAACGCGAGCGGGTGACCCGGCACGACGTGAAGGCGCGCATCGAGGAGTTCAACGCGCTGGCCGGGCACGAGCACGTGCACAAGGGCATGACCAGCCGCGACCTCACCGAGAACGTGGAGCAGCTACAGATCCGGCTCTCGCTCGAGCACGTGCACGCGCACGGCGTCGCGATCGCCGCGCGGCTGGCCGAGCGCGCCGCCGAATACCAGGCGCTGGTGATGGCGGGCCGGTCGCACAATGTCGCGGCGCAGGCCACCACGCTCGGCAAACGGTTCGCCTCCGCGGCCGACGAATTGCTGATCGCGCTCACCAGGCTGCGCGAGCTGATCGACCGTTACCCGCTGCGCGGGATCAAGGGCCCGATGGGCACCGCGCAGGACATGCTCGATCTGCTCGGCGGGGATCCGGCCAAGCTCGCCCGGCTGGAACAGCAGGTCGCCCGGCACCTGGGTTTCGCGACCGTGCTCACCAGCGTGGGCCAGGTCTACCCGCGCTCACTGGATCACGAAGTGCTGTCCGCGCTGGTGCAGGTGGGTGCGGGCCCGTCCTCCTTCGCGCACACCATCCGGCTGATGGCCGGGCATGAACTGGTCACCGAGGGTTTCCAGCCCGGGCAGGTGGGCAGTTCGGCGATGCCGCACAAGATGAACACCCGCTCCTGCGAACGCGTCAACGGTCTGCAAGTGGTGCTGCGCGGCTACGCCTCGATGGCGGCCGAGCTGGCGGGTGCCCAGTGGAACGAGGGCGACGTGTTCTGCTCGGTGGTCCGCCGCGTCGCGCTGCCGGACGCCTTCTTCGCCATCGACGGGATGATGGAGACCTTCCTCACCGTGCTGGCCGAGTTCGGCGCCTACCCGGCGGTGATCGCCCGCGAACTGGACCGGTACCTGCCGTTCCTCGCCACCACCCGCATCCTGATGGCGGCCGTCCGGGCCGGCGTCGGCCGCGAGACCGCGCACGAGGTGATCAAGGAGCACGCCGTCGCGGTCGCCCTGGCGATGCGCGAGCAGGGTCGTGAACCCGACCTGCTGGACCGCCTCGCCGCCGACGCGCGCCTCCCGCTCGATCGCGCCGCCCTCGACGCGGCACTGACCGACAAGTCCGTCTTCGTCGGCGCCGCCGAAGCTCAGGTCGCCGACGTGATCGGGCAGGTGCAGAAACTCCTCGACCGGTACCCGGACGCGGCGCGGTATTCGCCGTCGCCAATCCTCTAGCGGGACTGCGACTTACGCGGCGAAATCGTTCGTCGGTCTGGTCCGGGACCGGTATCGTCCCCCGGTGCCTTTCCACGCGTTCGTCGACGAGTCGGCCGACGTGATCGTTACTTGCTGTGCGCCATCATGGTGCCTTCGGAGCAGCTGTCCCTGGCTCGCTCCTTCGGGCGCAGTTTCTGTCTGCCGGGACAGCGTCGATGGCACTTCAACCATGAACCCGACGCGCGGCGTCGCAAGATCCTCTCCGCGATGGCTCGCGCAGACGGCGAAGCCCGACTGCCCACCGTCCGGTGAAGAGCCGGGTCCACTTCTCCCAGCTACTGCCAGGAGCTGAGTCGATGGTGCCGCACATGTCGTGTGCGGTATACGCAATTGCGCGTACCGCACACGACAGCTGACGCATAGGCTGCGGGGCGTGAATCCGTACACGATTTTCGCCGATATCGTTGCCGGGCGGGCGCCGTCGAGCAAGGTCTACGAGGACGACGATGTCATTGCGTTCATGGACATCCGGCCGATGACGCCGGGGCATCTGCTGGTGGTGCCGAAGGTGGCGGCGCGCAGTCTGGCGGACCTCGATCCGGACATCGGGGGGAAGTTGTTCCAGGTGGGGCAGCGGTTGGCCGCGGCGTTGCGGACCAGCGAGGTGGGGTGTGATGGGATCAATTTCTTTCTGGCGGACGGGGTGACCGCCGGGCAGGAGGTGTTCCACGTGCACCTGCACGTGATCCCGCGTACTCCGGGTGACGGGTTCGGCTTGCGTGGCCGCCCGACCAGTCCGCGGCGGGAGGATCTGGACTACCTGGCCGCCTCGATCCGGGGCGCGCTGGGCGACTGAATTCGCCGCGGATCGGCGCGTGAATGCCTTTGTGGATGAATCAGCCGCGCCCGCGTCGCGTTTCTCGTAGCTACGAGTCAGTCGTGGACCAGTTCGGCTGCTGTCCAGTTCGGGTAGTCGCTGTAGCCTGGGGCGGTGCGGCCGTAACCGCCCAACGCCACGGCGACGCCGTTCCCGGTGGAGAAGCTCACGGAGAAACGCGGCCGGGTCGATCAAGCGATGCGGGAACTGCGCCGGACCCGGTGACGTGCTCGACGGCATCATCCGTACGGCGGGTTGCCGGGCATCCGAACAGTAGGGTGGACGCCATGGCTCTCGACAGCGGAACGATCTCCGAACCCGGTAGCGGCGCGGTGGCGCCGCCGGTCGCCAAGACGGTGCCCACCGAGCGGGTACACCACGGCGACGTGTTCGTCGACGAGTACGAGTGGCTGCGGGACAAGGACAACCCCGACGTCATCGCCTATCTGGAGGCGGAGAACGCCTACACCGAGGCGCAGACCGAGCACCTGAGCACGCTGCGCGAGACCATCTTCGACGAGATCAAGGCGCGCACGCAGGAGACCGATCTGTCGGTGCCGACCCGGCTGGGCGACTACTGGTACTACTCGCGCAGCTTCGAGGGCAAGCAGTACGGCGTGCACTGCCGGTGCCCGATCGCGGCGGGCGCCGGCGGCATCGACGCGTGGACTCCGCCGCAGCTGGACGCCGAGACGGAGGTCCCGGGCGAAGAGGTGCTGCTCGACAGCAACGAGCTGGCCGAAGGGCAAGATTTCTTCGCGCTCGGCGCGTTCTCCATAAGTCATGACGGCACGCTGCTCGCCTACTCGGTGGACAACGTCGGTGACGAGCGGTACGTGCTGCGTTTCAAGGATCTGCGCACCGGCGAACTGCTCGGCGACGAGATCGCGGGCACCGCTCCCGGCGCGACCTGGTCGCTGGATGGTAGCCACGTCTTCTACCAGACCGTCGACGAGTCATGGCGGCCCGACACGGTGTGGCGGCATCGGCTCGGCGGCACCGATCCCGACGTCAAGGTGTTCCACGAACCGGACGAGCGCTACTGGGTGAGCATCGGCGCGAGCCGCTCGGAGCGATACCTGATGATCTGGGTCGGTTCCAAGATCACCAGCGAGGGTTGGGTACTCGAGTCCGACGATCCCGAGGGCGAGTTCCGCGTGCTGCTGCCGCGCCGCGAGGGCGTCGAGTACTCCGCCGAGCACGCCGTGATCGGCGGGCAGGACCGCTTCCTGATCCTGCACAACGACGTGGTCGACGGCGTCAAGGCGGAGAACTTCGTGCTCGCCGAGGCGCCGGTGGACAACCCGTCGAACCTCACGCAGCTGATCGGCCACCGCGAGGACGTGCGGCTCGAGGACATCGACGCGTTCCGCGATCACCTGGTGCTCAGCTACCGGCGCGAGGCGCTCACCCGCATCGCGGTGTGGCCGCTGACCGACTCCGGTTACGGCGAGCGCCGCGAACTCGAATTCGATCTGGAACTGTTCGCGGTCGGTGTCGGTTCCAACCCGGAGTGGGTCCAGCCGACCCTGCGCATCGGACTGACCTCCTTCATCACGCCGATGCAGGTGTACGACTACGTCCCGGCCACCGGTGAGCTGCTTTTGCGCAAGGAACAGCCCGTGCTCGGCGGCTACGACGCGAACGACTACGAGCAGCACCGGGATTGGGCGGTGGCCGAGGACGGCACCCGGATTCCGATCTCGCTCGTGCGGAAGAAGACGACGGCCGATGGGCCGAAGCCGCTGCTGCTGTACGGCTACGGCTCCTACGAGGCGAGCATCGACCCGTCCTTCTCGGTTGCCCGATTGTCGCTGCTGGATCGCGGCATGGTTTTCGCGGTCGCGCACGTGCGTGGCGGTGGTGAGATGGGCAGGCTCTGGTACGAGCACGGCAAGACGCTCACCAAGAAGAACACCTTCACCGACTTCGTCGCCGCCGCAAGGCATCTCGTCGACACCGGGGTCACCGCCCCGGACCGGATGGTCGCCGACGGCGGCAGCGCGGGCGGACTGCTGGTCGGCGCGGTGGCGAACCTGGCTCCCGAGCTGTTCACGGGCATCCTGGCGAACGTCCCCTTCGTGGATCCGCTCACCTCCATCCTCGACCCGTCGCTGCCGCTCACCGTGATCGAGTGGGACGAATGGGGGAACCCGCTGGCCGACAAGGACGTCTACGCGTACATGAAGTCCTACTCGCCGTACGAGAACGTCGAGGCCAAGGACTATCCGTCGATCCTGGCCATCACCAGCCTGAACGACACTCGCGTGCTCTATGTCGAGCCCGCGAAGTGGATCGCCAAACTGCGCGCCACCGCGACCGGCGATGCGCCGCTGCTGCTGAAAACGGAGATGAGCGCGGGCCACGGCGGGGTCAGCGGGCGCTACGAGAAGTGGCGGGAGGTGGCCTTCGAGCACGCCTGGGTGCTGGACACGGTCGGTCTCGCCGACGTGTGAGCACCGGCGCGCCGAGGGCCGACCCGCTGGTGGCATCGGCGCGCCGACCGCGGGGCGGGCACTCGACACAGGCGTGGCGGAGTGTTCGCCACCTGGTCATACATGCTGCACATCGCGGACACGTGCGGCTGGCACCGTGGGACCATGAACGCTGAGCTGATCGTCTCGATTTCCGGGATCAAGGACACCACCCGGGACACGGCGATCGAATTCGCCGAAGAGATGGATCGGCGCGGCGTGCCGCTCTCGCTGCTGGTCGCGCCGCGGCTGAAGGGCAAATACCGGTTGCTCGACGACCCGGCGACGCAGGCTTGGCTGCGCGGCAGGCGGGCCCGCGGCGACGCGATCGTGTTGCACGGCTACGACCAGGCGGCCACCAAGCGCAGGCGCGCCGAGTTCGCCACGCTGCCCCGACACGAGGCGCGGCTGCGGCTGACCGCCGCGGACCGAGTGCTGGAACAGGCCGACCTGCGCACCCGGCTGTTCGCGGCCCCGCGCTGGGATGCCTCGGCGGGGGCGCTGGAGGCGCTGCCCGAGGCCGGTTTCCGGCTCGCGCTCGGCCTCACCTCGATCATCGACCTGGAGCGCAATTCGGCGCAGAAGGCCAGGGTGTACGGCATCGGCGAAGGTTTCCGCGCGGAACCGTGGTGGTGCCGCGCCCTGGTCATGGGCGCCGCGCGTACCGCACGTCGCGGCGGCCTGCTGCGCCTTGCCGTGTCCGCCGCCCAGCTGGGGCGGTCCGGCCCGCGCCAAGCCATGCTCGACGCCGTCGACCTCGCGCTCTTCCACAACGCGGTGGGCGCTACCTACCGGTGGGACCCCTTCGAGGCGGCTCGGGCCGCATGACCGACGCCGTGGGCGACGGAGGGTCGGCGCCGTCGCCCGCGGCCGGTCGGGACCGCTCTCGCGCTCCCGATCGGCGCCGCCGCCCGCGAATGGCGTAGCCGGGCGGCGGCGCTGTCCTTGCTCAGGACGCGGCGATCGTCGTCTCCGCTACGGCGGGCGCGGCGTCGTGGGTGAAGCCGCCCGCCTCGTCGCGCGTGAGCGAGGTCGCGAACGGCCGCTGCCGCAGCTGACGCATACAGCGCTCGAGATCGGCGAGCAGTAGATCGGCCATGTCGATGGTGAAGCCGTGGCGCAGCACCGCGCGCATGATCGTCTCGTCGTCCCGTCCTGCGGGCAGCGGGTAGGCGGCGATCAGCCAGCCTCGGGAGCGCAGCCGGTCGGACAGGTCGTAGAGATTGAAGCCGGGATCGCCGGTCAGCCGCCAGCACACCGCCGTGATCCCGCGCTGCGGGTCGCCGTCGTGGATCAACTCGAAGACGCCGAGCCCGCGCACTCCGGCGGCCAAGTGCTGCGCCGCGCGGTAGATCGCGGACTGCACTCGCGCGTAGCCGGTGCGCCCCAGTCGAATGAACTGGTAGTACTGCGTGATGGCCTGCCCGCCGGGCCGGGAGAAGTTCAAGTTGAAGGTGGCCATGCTGCCGCCGAGGTAGTCGACGTCGAAGATCAACTCCTCGGGGAGGTCGCCGGCTTCGCGCCAGATCGCCCAGCCCGCGCCCAGCGGGGCCAACCCGGTCTTGTGGCCGGAGGCGTTGATCGACTTCACCCTGGGCAGCTGGAAATCCCAGCGCAGATCCGGCGCGGTGAACGGGGCCAGGAAGCCGCCGCTGGCCGCGTCGACATGGATGGGGATGTCCAGGCCTTTCTCCCGCTGCAACGCGTCGAGCGCCGCGCTGATCCCGGTGACGTCCTCGAACAGGCCGGTATAGGTCTGGCCGAACGTGGCCACGACCATCATGGTGTTCGCGTCGCAGTACTGCGCGAGGTCGTCGGGGTGCATGGTGAGCCGGTCGCCGCGCAGCGGAATCTGCCGGATCTCGACATCGAAATAGCGCGCGAATTTTTCCCAGCACACCTGGACCGGCCCACAGACGAAATTGGGCGTTCCCGTGCCGCCACGCTTGCGCCAGCGGAATTTCGCCGCCAAACCGCCGAGCATGGCCGCCTCGCTGGACCCGATGGTCGAGGTGCCGTGCGTGGCGGCCGGGTCCGGCGCGTGCCACAGATCGGCGACCATCCGGACGGCCCGGCGCTCCAATTCGGCGGTCTGCGGGTACTCGTCCTTGTCGACGATGTTCTTGTCCAGGCATTCGGACATCAGCCTGCGTGCCTGGTCGTCCACCCAGGTGGTGCAGAACGTGGCCAGGTTCATCCTGGAGACGCCGTCGAGCATCAGTTCGTCGTGCACGATTTCGTAGGCGACCTGCGGGAACATCTCGTGCGCTGGAAATCCGGCGCGCGGCGCGGACCGGCTGAGCCCCGGCAGGGCGAACAGGTCATCGGCTGCTTCGGACATGACAACGGCCTCCCGATTCGACGGTGTGCGGGCGTGCCCCTGAGCATGCCGGCAGTTCGCCGACACCCTCGACGCTCAGCTTGGCACACCGTTTTCGGCAGCGGACGCACTTCGCCCTTCCCGCGCGGACACCCGGCTCGCGGTGCGAACTCCGCCCGAGGCACGGGGATAGGGTGGGGGAATGGCGGAGGATGTGCGGGTGGCGGAATTGCGCGGTGCCGTGGCCGGGTTGATGGAACGGGCGAAAACCGATCTGGCGCAGCTTGTTTCGTTTCAGTCGGTAGCCGATCCGCGACAGTATCCGATGGAGCAGTGCGACATGGCGGCGCAGTGGGTGGCCGACGCGTTCGTCGCCGCCGGACTGACCACGGTCGGCCTGCACGAAACACCGGACGGCACCCAGGCGGTCGTCGCGTCCCGGCCCGCGCCCGACGGCGCGCCCACGGTGTTGCTCTACTGTCACTACGACGTTCAGCCCGCGATGGACGAGGCGGCATGGCGCACCCCGCCGTGGGAACTGACCGAGCGCGACGGGCGCTGGTACGGACGCGGCAGCGCCGACTGCAAGGGCAACATCGTCATGCATCTGACGGCGTTGCGCGCGCTCGGTCCGGATCTGCCGCTCGGCGTCATCGTTGTCGCGGAAGGTTCCGAAGAGCAGAGCACCGGCGGGCTGGAGCGCTTCGTCGAGGCCAATCCCGAACTGCTGCGCGCGGACGCGATCGTGGTCGGCGACTGCGGCAACTTCGCCGCCGGGGTGCCGACCCTCACCCAGACGTTGCGCGGCGGCGTCAACGTGGTGGTCACCGTCGAAACCCTCGCCAGCCCTCTGCATTCCGGCATGTTCGGCGGCCCCGCCCCCGACGCGCTGGCCGCGCTGATCCGGGTGCTGGCCTCGCTGCGCGACGAGCGGGGAAACACCACTATCGACGGGTTGCCGAACGATCAGGTCTGGCCGGGCGTCCAGTATCCGAGCGAGCAGTTCCACGCCGACGCGCGCGTGCTGCGCGACGTCGAACTCATCGGGGACGGCACCGTCGCCGACCTGCTCTGGGCGCGACCGGCGCTGACGGTGCTCGGCATCGACGCGCCACCGGTGGTCGGATCCGCCGCGGCGATCCCGGCCGTCGCACGCGCCCGCCTGAACCTGCGCATCCCGCCGGGCACCGACCCGGAGGACGCGTACCAGGCGCTCGTCGCGCACCTCGAGGCGCACACACCGTGGCGCGCGCGGCTGACCGTCGAACTGGAGGGCACCGCAGCGCCGTTCCGGTCCCCGACCGGCGGGCCCGCGCGCGCCGCGATGGAAGCGGCGCTCGCCGTGTCCTATGGCCGCCCGGCGACCACCCAGGGGCAGGGCGGCTCGATTCCGCTGTGCAATGTCTTCGCCACCACCTACCCGGACGCGGAGATCATGCTGATGGGTGTCGAGGAGCCGAAATCATTGATCCACGCGCCCAACGAGAGCGTCGATCCGAAGGAGATCGAACACATGGCGCTGGCCGAGGCGATATTCCTCGCCACCTACCGGGGGTAGCGCTAGAGCTCGGTGTCGTTCTCCGGTGCGAGCACGCGGAATTCGGTTGCGGCCGGGGCCATTTCCGACAGCCTGCCGAAATAGATGCCGTGGGCCTCCTCCCGGATGATGCCGTAGTGGATGGGCAGCGCGACACGCGGAGCGACCGCGCGCAGATAATCGACGGCTTCGCTGACTCGCATCCAGGGCGCGGCGGCCGGAGCGGCGAGCACGCCGACCGGTACCGGCGGCACCCACAGCGAATCACCGGGGTGGACGAGCTGCGCCGGGTCGTCGGCGGTGCCCAGCTGGAAGACGGTGTTGTCGATCACCGGAATTTCCGGATGGATGACGGCGTGCCTGCCCCCGCCGCCGGTGATCCGCAGATCGCCGAGGGTCAGCACGTTGCCCGCGTGCACCGCCTCCCACGGTTCCCCGCGCTGCCCGGCGGTCTGCGGGTCCGACAGCAACCGTGCGCCGGGATTCGCCTCGATCAGCGCCTCGATCCGGTTCGGGTCGATGTGATCGGGATGCTGATGGGTGACCGCGATCGCGTCCAGGCCGGTGAGGCCCTCGAAGCCGTGCGAGAAGGTGCCCGGATCGAACAGGATCTTCTTGCCGTGCAGCTCGACGAGGAGGCAGGAATGGCCGAAGTGGGCTATGCGCATGCCGTCATGCTATCGGCGTCCGGTGTGTTCTCCACGACAGCGCCGCGCTCTCGGCGGACCCCCGCGGATGACGCACGCGACCAGCACAACTACGCTGCTGAGGTAACCCCCCAACCACATGAGGAGCAACGCGTGGCACGAGTCGTGGTCGAGGTGATGCCGAAGGCCGAGATCCTGGATCCGCAGGGGCAGGCCATCGTCGGCGCACTCCCGCGCCTGGGATTCGAGGGCATCTCGGACGTGCGGCAGGGCAAGCGATTCGAACTCGACGTCGACGACAGCGTCGACGACGCGGCGCTCGAGCAGATCGCCGAATCGCTGTTGTGCAACACGGTGATCGAGGAGTGGAAGGTGGTTCGCGTCTCATGACCGCCCGCATCGGGGTGATCACGTTCCCCGGCACGCTCGACGACATCGACGCGGCCAGGGCGGTGCGCCTGGCCGGTGCCGAAGCGGTCGATCTGTGGCATGCCGACGCCGACCTGAAGGGCGTCGACGCGGTGATCGTGCCCGGCGGCTTCTCCTATGGCGACTACCTGCGCGCCGGCGCCATCGCCCGTTTCGCTCCGGTGATGGGCGAGGTCGTGCGCGCGGCGAGCTCCGGGCTTCCTGTGCTGGGCATCTGCAACGGATTCCAGGTGCTGTGCGAGGCCGGGCTGCTGCCCGGCGCGCTGACCCGCAACCAGGGGCTGCACTTCATCTGCCGCGACGAGTGGCTCACCGTGGAGTCGGTGTCGACCGCGTGGACCTCCCGCTTCGAGCCTGGCGCTCAGATCCTCGTCCCGCTCAAATCCGGCGAGGGTCGCTACCAGGCGTCGGAGGCCGTGCTGGACCAGCTCGAAGGCGAGGGCCGGGTGGTCTTCCGCTACGCGGGCGACAACCCGAACGGTTCGCAGCGGGGTATCGCGGGCATCGCCTCGGCCAACGGTCGCGTCGTCGGCCTGATGCCGCACCCGGAACACGCCACCGAGCCGCTCACCGGTCCCAGCGACGACGGGCTCGGCCTTTTCCTCTCGGTGCTGGACACCCTGGTAGGCGTGTGACCGGCCGCGCGCCTGCGGCGTCGTCGCGGCTGATCCGGTCGACGATCCCGAAGTCGACGCCGTTCGCGCGGGCCACGTAGCCGTGTGAATCGCCGGAAACCTCGGATTCCGCACGGGTTTCCAGGTAGGCGCAATTGGCTCACGGCGCGGCCACTGGCCGCGTACTGCCGGTTGGAGCGTGCGACATCGGCGCCGACCATCGGGATCACCAACCGCGTCGGCCAGGTCCAGCCGGATACGCGAGGAAGTCCGAGTCGCGTATCCCCAGCGGCACATACCGTTCCAGCACGATCGCGGCCGGATCGGACAGGTTTTCGCGCGGCGCCTCGGCGGACCGGCGCGGTGCCGGTGGCCGGCAGGGCGGAGACCTCGGCGGCCACCTCGTGTGGCGGACGTCCTCCGTCGATATCCGTAGTACGAATTTCCGTCCCAGAATTTCCGCGCCCGTTGATTTCGCCGACCGCGAGCGATATCGCCGCATCGATGGTACCGCAGGGTCCCTGCCGTGGAACTATGTTCAGGACCGCGATCGTGCCGTTGGGGCTCTCGCTCGAGGTCGACATTCGGTACTCTTCGACTCGTTCGAGCGGAATTCACGGCAGGCAGGAAATAATGACGTCGATTGTGAGCGGAAATTCGACGCTGCATGGTGCCCTGCGTGCCGCGGAGCGCGGCTGGGTACGGCATTTGGACGCGGCGCTGTGCGCCAGGCAGCTCTCGCCGGATCAGTGGTCGATGCTGTCGAACCTGTGTGGCGACGCGGGCATCACGATGACCGAGCTGGCCGCCAAATCGCAGCTGGCGCCCTCCTCGGCCACCAGGCACGCCGACTATCTGGCCGAGCGCGGCCTGATCTTCCGGCTCGCCGCGCAGGATGATCGCCGCCGTATCCTGATCGGTCTCAGCAGGCTCGGCGCCGACGTGGTCGCCGAGGTGCGCGCGGAGGAGGCGCGCGTCGAGCAGGAGTTGCGCGGGCGAATCGGCGCGCGCCGATATACCGAACTCATGCGATTGCTCGACTTGGTTTCCGTCGCATCGGCGTAAATACTCTCGCGTACCGGACATTCGTCCGATGAATTCCGCCGAGGTTCTATTCGTGATCGGACGCCAGGCCATTCTCGCCGTCATGTTCCGAGATGAATCGACGGCCGCCTGGTTGCCAGATCTCGGTGCCGCGAAAACGGCATGGTCCACCCCGTTTCGACGTATTCGCCACGCGTGCGCAGCGACCGGAACACGCCGGTACCGACCCGCTTGCCTAGGATCGCAGGCATGCCCGTCTCCACCACCGCAGCCACCGCCGCCGGGCTGTGCGCGTTCATCGATGCGTCCCCGTCGCCGTTCCATGTCTGCCGCACGGTCGCCGCGGAGCTGGACGCGCGGGGGTTCACCCGGCTCGCCGAGTCACAGCCCTGGCCCGCGGACAGTCCGGGCAGGCATTACGTGGTACGCGGTGGGTCGCTGGTCGCCTGGGCGGCGGGCGACGCCGCGGGCGCGACCACGTTCCGCGTGGTCGGAGCGCACACCGACAGTCCCAACCTGCGCGTCAAGCAGCATCCCGACCTGACCTCGGCGGGCTGGCAACTGGTCGGGCTCGAGCCCTACGGCGGTGCGTGGCTGAACTCGTGGCTGGATCGCGAACTCGGCATCTCCGGGCGGCTGAGCGTCCGGGACGGAAACACGGTGCGCGAGCACCTCGTTCGCATCGACGAGCCGATCCTGCGGGTGCCGCAGCTGGCCATCCACCTGTCCGAGGACCGCAGGGGTGTCACGCTGGATCCACAGCGGCACGTCAACGCGGTGTGGGGCGCGGGGTACGAGGCGGCGGCTTTCCTCGATTTCGTGGCCGACTGGGTCGAGGTCGATCCCGGCGACGTGCTCGGCTGGGAGCTGATGACCCACGACCTGACGCCGAGCAGGCTGATCGGGCGGGACCAGGATTTGGTCAGCGCCCCGCGTCTGGACAATCAGGGCACCTGTTTCGCGGGCTTGCAGGCGTTCCTCGCCGCGATCGCGGAGCCCGGCGCGGCCATCCCGGTGCTGGCCATGTTCGACCATGAGGAGGTCGGCAGTCAGTCCGACCGCGGCGCGCAGTCCGATCTGCTGCCCGCGGTGCTGGAACGCATCGTGCTCGCGCGCGGCGGCGGCCGCGCCGATTACCTGGCCGCGCTGTCCGGTTCGGTGTGCGCGTCCGGCGATATGGCGCACGCGACGCACCCGAATTATCCGGAGCGGCACGAGCCCGCGCACCGGATCGAGGTGAACGGCGGGCCGGTGCTGAAGGTCAACCAGAACCTGCGCTACGCCACCGACGCCACCGGCGCGGGCGCGTTCGCGCTGGCCTGCGCGCAAGCCGCGGTCGGGTTGCAGCGCTACGTACATCGCGCCGACCTGCCCTGTGGCTCCACCATCGGGCCGATGACCGCGGCGCGCACCGGCATGCCGACCGTCGACGTCGGCGCGCCGCAGCTGGCGATGCATTCGGCGCGAGAGCTGATGGGCGCGTTCGACGTTCCGGCCTACGCCGCCGCGCTGGCCGCCTTCCTCACACCGGAGACCACCGGGCGGTAAGTGCACACCGCGACGATGAGCACGGCGAAAGTGACCAGCACGTAATTGCTTCCGATGATCTGCTGCCACCAGGTCCACTCCAGCTCGCGGTCGTGCGAGTGCGGCAGTAGCCAGTGCGGGCCGATCAGGAACAACCCGGCGGCGATCGTGACCACACCGATCGCCCGAGGGCCGCGCGCGCCGCGCACCATGAGGTCGGCGGTGACGACCAGCGCCGGCGCGATCCACACCCAGTGATGCGACCAGGACACCGGTGAGACCAGCAGCACCGCGGCGGCGTTCACCAGCAGCGCCGCCACGGTGGCGCCCGCCTCGATCAGCCTGCGCATCCACACCGCGGCCAGCGCGATCGCCGACACCGACAGCGTGATCCACACCAGCGTGGCCGCCGTGTCGTCGATGCCCAGGCGGAATGCCATGCCTTTGATGGACTGGTTGCCCGCGAAGTAAGGAGGTCCGATCCGGCCGGTGTCGGCGAGGGTGTGGAACCAGTAGTCCACGGAATCGCCGGGGAACAGCAGGAATCCGAGACCCACCGCCGCGATCGCGGAAACCACCAGCGTGGCAGCGGCTTTCCAGTCCTTGCGCAGCACGAAGAACAACAGATAACCGGCCGGGATCAGTTTCACCGACACCGCGATGCCGACCAGCATGCCGCGCGGCCAGAACGGCTTGCGTACCAGGCAGTCCAGGGTGATCGCGGCCATCAGCACCAGATTGATCTGGCCGAAACCGAAGGTCTGGCGGATGGGTTCGAAGAACTGCGCCACCGCGATCGCGCCGATGACCAGCGTGACCAGGGTCGGGCGGGACAGTTCCGGCCGCAGGCGAGCCAGCACCAGCCACAGCGAAATCCCAAGGCTGACTATGTTGGTGGCGACCACCACCACCTCGGCGACGACCAGCGGCATCAGGGCCAGCGGCGCGAAGAACAACGCGGCCAAGGGCGGATAGGTGAACGGCAGTCCGATTCCCTCGACCGGCGGCATCGGGCCGTACAGGTCGCCGCCGTCCAGCCAGACCCGGGCGCCGTTGCGATACACCTGGAGGTCGATGTAGCTGTGCCACCAGTGCGCCAGCAGTGAGACGAGTGCCGACACCGCGAACAACGCGATCGCAGCAATCAGCCAGCGTACTTGCGGCGCCCTCGGGTTCGGCAACGCCTCACCGGGTGCGGTGCCCGATCCGTCGCCGCGGGTCGGCGCGGGGTTCGAGGTGACCGATCTCTCACCCGGATTCGCGACCCCCGATCCTTCGTTCACCGGCTCAGACTAGCCGGTGCGTAGGGTCCCTACCCAGTGCCTCTAGACTTACACCTAGGCATCTCGCCGCCGCCCAGTGACAACGCTCGTCGCTTCGCTGAGCGCGCCCACCCCGCCGGCTCCGCCGGCTTGCCGACCCCCTGCCCGGCCGAAAGGACCCTGGTACTCCGTGACTCCGCAGGTCGACACC
Organism: Nocardia aegles; assembly: GCF_052545135.1. Taxonomy (NCBI): domain Bacteria; kingdom Bacillati; phylum Actinomycetota; class Actinomycetes; order Mycobacteriales; family Nocardiaceae; genus Nocardia; species Nocardia aegles. The sequence goes on along the minus strand of NZ_JBQWRI010000003.1, from coordinate 600,657 downwards.
GTCAGCGCAGCCGCAGCAAACCCCGACGTCCCGCAACCATACAAAGAACTCGGCCTCAAAGACGACGAGTACGCCCGCATCAAGGAGATCCTCGGTCGCAGGCCGACCGACGCCGAGCTGGCGATGTACTCGGTGATGTGGAGCGAACACTGCTCCTACAAGTCCTCGAAGGTGCACCTGCGCTACTTCGGTCAGACCACCACCGATGAGATGCGTGAGTCCATGCTCGCGGGCATCGGCGAGAACGCGGGCGTCGTCGACGTCGGCGACGGCTGGGCGGTCACCTTCAAGGTGGAAAGCCACAATCATCCCTCCTACGTGGAGCCGTACCAGGGCGCGGCCACCGGCGTCGGCGGCATCGTGCGCGACATCATGGCGATGGGCGCGCGCCCGATCGCGGTGATGGACCAGCTGCGCTTCGGCGCGGCGGACGCGGCCGACACCCGTCGCGTGGTGGACGGCGTGGTGCGTGGCGTCGGCGGGTACGGCAACTCGCTCGGCCTGCCGAACGTCGGCGGCGAGACCGTGTTCGACGCCTCCTACCAGGGCAACCCGCTGGTAAACGCGCTGTGCGCCGGCGTCATGCGGGTCGAGGACCTGCATCTGGCCTTCGCTTCCGGCACCGGCAACAAGATCGTGCTGTTCGGCGCGCGCACCGGCCTGGACGGTATCGGCGGCGTCTCGGTGCTGGCCTCGGACACCTTCTCCGGCGACGAATCCGGCTCCGGCCGCAAGAAGCTGCCCTCCGTGCAGGTGGGTGACCCGTTCACCGAGAAGGTGCTCATCGAGTGCTGTCTCGAGCTGTACGCGGCGAAGCTGGTAGTCGGCATCCAGGACCTCGGCGGCGCCGGATTGTCCTGCGCCACTTCCGAACTCGCGGCGGCCGGCGACGGCGGCATGCACATCGAGCTGGATCGGGTGCCGCTGCGCGCGGCCGGCATGACGCCCGCCGAGGTGCTCTCCAGCGAATCGCAGGAGCGCATGTGCGCGGTCGTCGCCCCCGAGAACGTGGACGCGTTCATGGCCGTGTGCCGCAAGTGGGACGTGCTGGCCACGGTGATCGGCGAGGTCACCGACGGTGACCGGCTGGTGGTCACCTGGCACGGCGAGACCGTGGTCGACGTGCCGCCGCGCACCGTAGCCCACGAGGGCCCGGTCTACGAGCGCCCGGTCGCGCGCCCCGACGAGCAGGACGCGCTGATCGCCGACACCCCGGACCGGCTCGCCCGGCCGAAGACCGCCGACGAATTGCGTGCCACCTTGCTGCGGATGATCTCCAGCCCGCAGCTGTGCAGCCGCAAGTGGATCACCGAGCAGTACGACCGCTACGTGCGTGGCAACACCGTGCTCGCCGATCAGGCCGACGCCGGCGTCATCCGGATCGACGAGCAGACCGGCCGCGGCATCGCGCTGGCCACCGACGCGTCCGGCCGCTACACCAAGCTGGACCCCTACGCCGGTGCGCAGCTCGCGCTCGCCGAGGCCTACCGCAACGTGGCCAGCACCGGTGCGACGCCGAAGGCGGTCACCAACTGCCTGAACTTCGGTTCACCGGAGGATCCCGGGGTGATGTGGCAGTTCCAGCAGGCGGTGCACGGCCTGGCCGACGGCTGCGTGGCGCTCGGCATCCCGGTCACCGGTGGAAACGTCAGCTTCTACAACCAGACCGGCCAGACCGCGATCCTGCCGACCCCGGTGGTCGGCGTGCTCGGCGTGATCGACGACGTGCACCGTCGCATCCCGACCGGAATCGGCCTGGAGCCGGGCGAGACGCTGATCCTGCTCGGTGAGACCCGCGACGAGTTCGGCGGGTCGATCTGGTCGCAGGTGGTGCACGACCATCTCGGCGGCGTCCCGCCGAAGGTCGACTTCGCCCGTGAGCAGCTGCTCGCCGAGGTGCTGACCGCCGGTTCGCGCGACGGCATGATCAGCGCCGCGCACGACCTGTCCGAGGGCGGTCTCGCCCAGGCCGTCGTCGAAGCGGCGCTCGCCGGTGAGACCGGTTGCCGCATTCTGCTTCCCGAAGACGCGGACCCGTTCGTCACGCTGTTCTCCGAGTCGGCGGGCCGCGTGCTGGTCGCCGTTCCCCGCTCGGAGGAGACCAGGTTCACTCGTATGTGCACCGCGCGCCAACTGCCGTGGGTGCGCATCGGCGTGGTCGACCAGGGCTCGGATTCGGTCGAGGTCCAGGGCCAGTTCTCGATCACCATGCAGGAGCTGCGGGCCGCGCACGAAGGCACGCTGCCGAGGCTGTTCGGCGCGGGAACCGTCTGACGAAACGCCCACCTGGGTGAGCCTGGACCCCTCGTTACCGGGCCCGCCCAGGTGCGCGTATTCAGGCGGCGGAATGGAACGGATCGTGCTCGCAGAGCAGCTGCTCCATCCACGCCTGATCGATGCGACCGTGCACGGTCGCCGCCTCGTGCTGGTCGCGCACCACCTTCGCCGGCGTGAAGGTGCTCGTGACCAGGAAGAGCATGGACATCCGGAACAAAAGTTTCCGGTCGGCGCGACCTGTGCGCCCGTGTACAACTACTCGAGCGGAATGGGTAGTTGCCATTCGCGTGAAGCGTTCGATTACGGGGCCGCGGGCGGTGCGATCCGCGTCGTGCGTGTCCGCGTGACGGTGGGCGACGCACCGAACCGTCGGTGCCGACCGCCATACTGGTCTGCATGCTGGAGACCGCCGGGACCATGCGTAAGCTGCGTACGCGCGCGGTCGCGGTGATCCGGCGCGTCGAGGACATCATCGACCTCAACTACGTCGGCCTGGTGGTGGCGACAGTATTCTTCGCGCTGTCGGTGACGCCGTCGCTGCTGCCGCGCGACTGGCTGTTCCAGGGGTTGATCAGCGGAATCAATGCCGCCATCGGCTACGGTGCCGGCTGTTTGCTGGAGTGGCTGTTCCGGCTGTGGGTGCGGCCGCGGCTGAAGATCTCGCCGCCGCCGACGTGGGCGCGCTACGCGATCAAGTCCGCCGTGCTGTTCACCGCCGCGCTGAGCGCCGCGCTGATGCTGGTGCAGTCGGCGCGCTGGCAGCGGGAGATCACGGCGTTGATGGGCATGGAGGGCACCACCACGCCCGCCTATCTGCGCACCGGTCTGCTCAGCTTGGCGGTCGGCGCGGTGGCGGTCGCGATCTACCGGACGGTGCGCGAGATCATCCTGTTCCTGGCCCGCCTGCTCAACCGCTGGGTGAAGGTGCCGCGCGAACTCGCTCCGGCCGCCGGGTTCCTGGTGCTGGTGGTGCTGGCGGTGACGATTTTCAACGGTGTCGCCACGCAGGCGTTCTTCGCGGCGGCCAACTCGGCGTTCAGTGTGCGCAACGACCACACCTCGGTCGACGCGGTGCAGCCGCAGCAACCGGAGCGCTCCGGCAGTCCGGTCTCGCTGGCCAGATGGGAAACCCTCGGGTTCGAGGGGCGCTGGTTCGTCTCGCACGGACCAACGGCGAGTCACATCACCTCGGTCACCGGCCGTCCGGCCAAGGAACCGATCCGCGCCTACGTCGGTATCGAGTCGGTGGAAGAGGGCCAGGAACCGGCCGAGCTGGCGGTGTCCGAGCTGGAGCGAACCGGGGCATTCGACCGGAAGGCGCTCGTGGTGGTCACCACCACGGGGACCGGATGGGTGAACTCGCTGGCGGCGGGGGCGATCGAGTACATGTACGACGGCGACACGGCGATCGTCGCCACCCAGTACTCGTATCTGCCCAGTGTGCTGTCGTTCCTGGCCGACCGTGGCAAGGCCACCGCCGCGGGCAAGGACTTGTTCGACGCGGTGTATCGGCATTGGACCGCGCGGCCGCCGGAGGTCCGACCCAAACTGCTGGTGTACGGGGAGAGTCTCGGCTCGCAGGGGTCCGAGGCGGCGTTCGACGGTCTGGCCGATCTGCGGGCCAAGGTCGACGGTGCGCTGTGGGTCGGCCCGCCCAATTCCAACCGGCTCTGGCAGCAGTTCGTCGCCCGCCGGGATCCCGGCTCTCGTGAGGTCCAGCCGCTGTACGCGGACGGGCTGGTGGTCCGGTTCGCCTCCGACAGCGCCGACCTGGCGCGGCCTTCGTCGGAATGGCGGCCGCCGCGCATCGCGTATCTGCAACACGCGTCCGACCCCATCGTCTGGTGGTCGGCCGACCTGATCTTCTCGCGGCCGGATTGGCTGTCCGAGCCGCGCGGCTCGGACGTCTCCGCTCAGATGCGCTGGTGGCCGTTCGTCACGTTCTGGCAGGTGGCCGCCGACCTGACCAACGCGCAGGGCGTCACCGACGGGCACGGACACCGCTACGGCAGCCTGGTCCTGGACGGCTGGGCCGCCATCGCCGCGCCGCCGGACTGGACCGCCGAGCGTTCCGAGCGGATCCGGGCCGAAGTCGAGGCCGCGGAGGAATTCGAGCGGAAGACCAAATGAGCCCGCAGCGGGCCGGGCGAACCATTGCGGCCGTGGCCGTTCCGTTGATCTGGAGCAACGCGGTCCTGCCCCGCCTCGGTCTCGGCATTCGCGGGCGAACCACCGCCACTGCGGGTTTCGCCACCGCCTACGCGCTCGCGCTGCGCGCCGAACCGGGCCGGTGGTCGATGAGTGGCGTGCGCTGTGGGCTGCTCGCCGCCTCGGTCGTCGTCGGCGGTTATGGCGCGGCCCTTGCCATTCCGTCGCTGCGCAGGCAACTGGCCGAACACGTCGACCGTGGCCCCGATGTGTCGACGACGGAGTGGGCGGCCCTACATATCCCCATCGGGACCGTCTACAGCGAGGAACTCGTGTTCCGCGGCACGCTGGATCCCCTGCTGGACAGCGTCTTCCGGTCGCGAACGGGTGCATTGCTCGGCGCGACCACCTTCGGGCTCTGGCACATCGCTCCCGCGCGGGCCGCGGATGAGAGCGTTGCCGTCACCGTGGCCGTGACCGCGGCCGGCGGGCTCGTGTTCGGTTGGCTGCGCCGCCGTACCACAGGCATCGCCGCTCCGGCGCTGCTGCACCTTGCCGTGAACGCGGGCGGTGCGATCGCTGCGCGCCTGGCCCGCTGCGTCGAGGGTTCCGCGCGCGAGTCCCGGGTGGCGCGAGTCGACCTGACTTCGGGCATACCGCGATCCCGCTGACGGTCGCGACCGGCACCGGACCGCCGCCGTGCCGCACGGACACCGTCGAGTCGACCTCCTCGCGGGACAACGGCTGAGGGTGATCACGCCGGCGTTCGGGCCCGACACAACATCACCGCATGCTCGGAGTTCGCCGGTGCGGTGCGATTCGCGGGTGCTCGGTTGTCCGTTCCCCCCGTTGGTCGCGGCCGCGAGTTCGTGCCGTAGGGCACGACCGACCGCGTGAGGCGAGCGGAACGGGAAGTAGGGTCGGGCAGGTGGCAGGACGAGGCACGGTCGACCCCGCGCAGACGCGGGCAGCGGTGGCGGTGGTGAGCGAGTGGTTGCGCGACGAGTCGGCCGACGCGCCCGCTCGCGCCGAACTCGCGACGGCGGTGCGGACCACGGCACGCTCGCTGGCGGCCTCCGCGCCCGGGCATTCCGTCGAGGTCCGGGTGCCCCCGTTCGTCGCGGTGCAGTGCGTCGAGGGCCCACGGCACACCAGGGGCACGCCACCGAACGTAGTGGAGACCGATCCGCGTACCTGGCTGCTGCTGGCCACGGGACTGCTCGCGTTCCACGACGCACTCGACTCCGGCGCGGTGAGCGCATCCGGCACGCGCGCGGCCGAGATCGCCCACTGGCTGCCGATCGTCCGAGTCGACTGAGAGCAAGCTGGGCGATGACGATCGGCAGCTGGTGGATCTGCTCGATGTCCACGTCCACGCGTTTGTCGCCGACAAACTGGCCAGCCGGAGGCGACGTACCGGCCCAGCGTCGGGCGCGCAACGAAACTCGGTCGGAAACGGTGGTCGCAGACGTTGGGCCGGTCGAGATCGACGTTCCTCACGACCGGGATGCCGGCTTCGAGCCGCAGAACGTGGATCACGCCAGAAGACACCCGGGACCACCCCGCAAAGGAGTGTCATTATCTGCGGTAAGTCCGTAGCGCCGGATCGGGCGATTCCGTACCTACCCCCGAGAGGAGCCGATCAGCTGTCGCCGTTACCGGATTCCAGTTGCTCGCTGCTCGGACTCTCGGTGGGCAGGGACTGCGTTCCCGGGGCCAGGTGCTGAGCCAGGTCGATCGGGTTCGGGCTCAGCCCGAGCTCGTTCACCGAGGTGATCGCGAACAAGCGATCACGCAGAATCGGGTCGTTCACCTTGCTGATCAACGTGGTCGCCCGGTCGAACGCCTGATCGGAGTTCATGTCCCGCCGGACATTCTCCGCCTGCTCGGTCGCGTGCGCCCGCGCTTTGTTCGCCTGGACCGCCATCGCACCACCGCAGGTGGTGACTGCCAGCCCCGCGACGCTGGTAAGAACCGGGATTACCGTCGAGGCGTGCTCGTTCGCATGGATAACTGCGAGGCTCGCCCCGACCAGCACAATCGCCATTCCTGCCGTCGCGACGAGCATGCTCAGGACGAACGTCACCGTCGCCTGGGTCAGCGACTGGCCCAGGAATCGGAAGTAGTAGCGGGCCTGCAGCTCGCCGCGCGCGGCTGCGTCGTCGGGAATGCCGATGCCGGGACCAGCTGGCTGCTGGCTGTAGGAGACGTTGACGTGTGCGTTCTCACCGGCGATGAAAACCTGCTGTGGAGAGAATTGCCGCCCGGGACTCGTTCCCGGACCTGTTGATTCGATCGCGGCGTAGGCCCCGGTCCAAGGCTCGGTATCGGTGATCCCGATCGCATCGAGCAGAACCGTGAATGTCCGGATGGGGATGTAGTGGTCAGTTTTGACGAGATGGTCGTGGAAAACGTTGCGGACCAGATTCTCGTCCACGCCGCTGCGTTTGATGACATCACTGGGCTTCAGGTGGTTGTAGGCCAGAACGGCCCGATAGCAGGCCCACAATTCACCGAAGGTGTTGACCTCCCGCAGCGCAGCCAGCACCGAATCCGGCACGGCCACTGGTCGATTCGGCATCAGATCCCCCTGCGCATCGCGTGAGGCATAGCCTACACCTCCAGCAAATACTTGCCGCAAAACCGAGCATCGCGGGGCGGATCGGTCGGCGCAGCATCGTTGGATGTCATGGTCCCCCGCTCCGACTACGCCCGCTACTCGGGCTGGCTGCCCAACGGAGGCGGGCACCGCGCCCTCGGCGACGTCCAAACCACCCGTGAACACCTGCAACGAATGACCGAACCCTGACCAATCCCATGCTTGCCAGAGCCCGACCTCCCCCGGTGATCGTCGAGTGGGTCGTTGTCCGATGTGTCGGGTGCGATGTCAGCGCGTCTTTCCCCGCCATGCCGAAACAGCGTCCATCACCGCGCCCTTCGCGGACGACAGCAGCGGCATGGCGGACACGATGTCCATCACGGCGGATTCACTCGAACAGCCGCTGTGCTTCGGCGTGGTCTTGCGCATCGACGGCGTTGAAGTTCGGGTCGATGCTGACGGCGAACTCGTCGGCATCGATGAGTACGCCCCACTGCTCGCCGTAGTCGTCGGTGAGCTGGCGCAGGTGCTTCGTGGCGGCTCCGCGCGACAGTCTCAGGACGCGCCCGTAATCATTGCCGCAGTGCGAAGCTCGCGTGCGGCGCGGCGACGTCGTCGACCGGCCTGCCAGCGCGCTCGAACCACGAAGTCGCCTCGCCATCCTTCCGCGAACGATTCACGCCCGGACGATGTTGCGGCGCTCCAACCCCTTGCGGTCGTAGAAGCGGGTGACCGACGCGCCGAAGACCAACCCGATGGCGAGCCCGAGGACCGCCATCCACACGCCTCGGGTGAGCCCCGCTTCGAAATTCGCGTCGAAGTACAGGATCGATCGCACACCGAGGAAAACCTGGTGCATGGGTTCGAAGGAAGCCAGCCACCCGAAGTACCGCGGCGTCGCCTCGATCGGCACGGTGCCACCGGAGGATGGCAGGCCGAGGATGACGAACAGGATGAGGTTCACCAGCAGGCCCGCGGAGCCGATCGCCGCCAGCATGGACAGCCCGGTCACGCCGACGGCGATCATGGCGAGCGCGCTGTAGAGGTACAGGGCGAGCGGATTGCCGATCGGCATGTCCAGCAGTTCCCCCACGATCAGGAACACCGCGGCGACGATGTTCGCCGCCAGCACGAACACGCCCCATTTGATCAGCAGTGTCTTGAACCGCGAGATCGGCGTGGGCGGGTAGTGCACGTACCACGGGCCGTACTCGGTGGGCACGAACCCGAGCTGCGCGTCGATCATGGTGTGGATGACCATCGCGCCGACCACACCGGCCAGCAGCAGCAACAACGCGTAGAAGAACGCGGTCAGACCCTGGCCGCTACCGTGCGGCAGCGGGTGGTACTGCTGCTGCACCACCTCGATCGGCGACGCCAGCGCCAGCCTGGTCGCGCCGGTCAGCTCGGGCGCGGGTGGACCGCCGGGACGTGGGGCGAGCTGCGCGTTCACCTGGTCGAGCAACTGCTTGCCGACCTGCTTGTTCACCTCGGTCAGCGCCTCGTTGCCGACCCGCAGCACGATCTGGGTGCCGAACGCACCGGTGCGCGGGTTGGTCTGCACCGTGATGATCGGGCGCGGGATGTCACCGGGTATGACACTGCCCACACCGAGGTTGCCGAGACGCTTGCTGAAATCGCTCGGGATGACGATCGCGCCGTAGACCTGCCCGGACTGCATCTGCCGCTCGGACTCGTTGATGCTGAGCACACGCAGGTCGACTTTGTCCGACGGCACCCCGTCGGCCAGCGCCCGGGTGATCTGGTCGCCGAAATCGACCTTCTGCTGGGTGCTCCCGCTGCCTATGGTGTCGCCGACATCCTGGTTCACCAGGGCGATCGGGAAGTCGTGCAGGTTCTCCTCCGGGTCGACGACATAGTCGAGGTACATGATGCCCAGCAGGGCGGTGAGCAGGCTCAGCACCGCGACGGGCAACAGCACCATCCGCGGCCATGGCCTGCGCGCCGGTCCCGCCGTGCCCGCGTCGTCCGTAGTCGTCACGGTCCGCACCGTAACAGTCGGCGGCGCCGCGGTGGCCCCGCTTCGGTCACCTCCAATTGCTGCCCGGATGCGGCGGTCGTGCGCGAACACCGCCGCGGCATCCGTAGAATGAAGTCTGCCCCCAGCCCGCCCGAACAGGGAGCAAACGGTGACCAACGCCGACCTGCCGGTCCAGAGCATTTCCGCCACCTCGTGTCCCGCCCCGGATGTCGACGAGAACGAGCCGCGCGAGGAGTGCGGAGTTTTCGGAGTCTGGGCGCCGAGCGAAGAAGTGGCGAAACTCACGTATTACGGGCTTTATGCTCTGCAACACCGTGGACAGGAGGCCGCGGGCATCGCGGTGTCGGACGGCTCGCAGATCCTGGTGTTCAAGGATCTCGGCCTGGTCAGCCAGGTGTTCGACGAGCAGACGCTGGCGGCCATGCCGGGGCACATCGCCGTCGGTCACTGTCGCTACTCCACCACGGGCGGCGTGACCTGGGAGAACGCCCAGCCCATCTTCCGCACCACCGCGGTGGGCTCCGGACTTGCCTTGGGGCACAACGGCAATCTGGTCAACACCGCCGACTTGGCGGGCCGCGCACGCGAACTGGGCCTGCTCGCCTCCGTCCGCGGCGGGCGCCAGCAGCCGGCTCCGGCGACCTCCGACTCCGACGTGGTCACCGCGCTGCTCGCGCACGCCGCCGCCGACTCCAGCATCGAGCAGGCCGCGATGGAACTGCTGCCCACCTTGCGGGGCGCGTTCTGCCTGACCTTCATGGACGAGCACACCCTCTACGCCGCGCGCGACCCGCACGGCGTACGCCCGCTGTGCCTGGGCCGGCTCGAGCGTGGCTGGGTCGTTGCCAGTGAGACCGCCGCGCTGGACATCGTCGGCGCTGCCTTCGTCCGCGAGATCGAACCCGGCGAATTGCTGGCGATCGACGCCGACGGCGTGCGCTCGATGCGCTTCGCCAACCCCGAGCCCAAGGGGTGCGTCTTCGAGTACGTGTACCTGGCCCGGCCGGACAGCACCATCGCGGGCCGGTCGGTGCACGCCACCCGGGTGGAGATCGGCCGTCGCCTGGCGAAGGAGCACCCGGTCGACGCCGACCTGGTGATTCCGGTCCCCGAATCCGGTACCCCGGCTGCCGTCGGCTACGCACAGGGGTCGGGCGTGCCCTACGGCCAGGGCCTGATGAAGAACGCCTACGTCGGGCGCACCTTCATCCAGCCCAGCCAGACCATCCGGCAACTCGGCATCCGGCTGAAGCTCAATCCGCTGCGCGAGGTCATCCGCGGCAAGCGCCTGATCGTCGTGGACGACTCGATCGTGCGCGGCAACACCCAGCGCGCACTGATCCGGATGCTGCGTGAGGCGGGCGCGGTGGAGATCCACGTGCGGATCGCCTCGCCGCCGGTGAAGTGGCCCTGCTTCTACGGCATCGACTTCGCCTCGCGGGCGGAGTTGATCGCCAACGGCGCGGGCACCGAGGGCGACGCCGCGGACATGGTCGAGGGCGTGCGCCGGTCGATCGGCGCCGACTCCCTCGGCTACATCTCGCTCGACGGCATGATCGCCGCGACCGAACAGCCGCGCTCGCGGCTGTGCGCCGCGTGCTTCGACGGCGACTACCCGATCCCGCTGCCCACCGAAGCCGCGATCGGAAAGAACGTGCTCGAGGGCATGCTCACCGGCCATACCGAGGCCGCGCTGCTGGGCGAGAACGCGAATGCGAGCGCGCTGAGCCGTCCGTGAACGTGGAGCGTCAGCGATCACTCGTCTGATCGCCGCAGTGCTGGTACCGGATCCGATGCGGTAACGCCAACGCAGAGTACGGGCCGCGGGGTCCGAGACGGACTGATCGTCCGCCATACGGTTCGCTCTGCCCTATTGTCAAGAGGGTGAGCCAACACCGGTGCGGGGTCGTTATCCGGCTCCGGTAGCGTGAGCAGGCATCTATCCGCCGATTCGGTTTGGAGCTTTCCCCGAAAATGACTGAACAGACCCCCAGTGGTGGTGCTTCGTACGCCGCGGCAGGCGTGGACATCGAGGCAGGTGACCGCGCAGTCGAGTTGTTCGGGCCATTGGCGAAGAAGGCGACCCGGCCCGAGGTGCAAGGCGGCCTCGGCGGCTTCGCCGGGCTGTTCGCGCTCAAGGGCGGCTACCGGGAACCTTTGCTCGCGGCCTCCACCGACGGTGTCGGCACCAAGATCGCGGTGGCGCAGGCGATGGACAAACACGACACCGTCGGCCTCGACCTGGTCGCGATGGTGGTGGACGATCTCGTGGTCTGCGGCGCGGAGCCGCTGTTCCTCCAGGACTACATCGCCATCGGCAAGGTCGTCCCGGAGAAAGTCGCCGAACTCGTCTCCGGCATCGCCGAGGGCTGTGTGCGGGCCGGGTGCGCGCTGCTCGGCGGCGAGACCGCCGAGCATCCCGGGCTGATGGATCCGGACGACTACGACCTGTCCGCCACCGGCGTCGGCGTGGTGGAAGCCGACGCGGTGCTCGGGCCGGACCGGGTCCGTCCCGGCGACGTGGTGATCGCCATGGGCTCCTCCGGACTGCACTCCAACGGCTACAGCTTGGCCCGCAAAGTGCTGCTCGAGATCGACCGTATGTCGCTCACCGGCCACGTCGAGGAATTCGGCCGCACCTTGGGTGAAGAACTGCTCGAGCCGACCAGGATCTACGCCAAGGACTGCCTCGCGCTGATCGCCGAGACCGACGTGCGCACCTTCGCCCATGTCACCGGCGGCGGACTGGCGGCCAACCTGTCCCGGGTGCTGCCCGCGGGCATCGTGGCGGAGCTGGATCGCGGCACCTGGAACCCGGCGCCGGTATTCAAGATGATCGCCCAGCGCGGGCGGGTGGAGCGGCCCGAGATGGAGAAGACGTTCAACATGGGCGTCGGCATGGTCGCCGTCGTCGCTCCGGAGGACGTGGACCGGGCGCTGGCGGTGCTGACCGCGCGGCATATCGAGTGCTGGACGCTGGGCACGGTCAAGAAGGCCAAGGACGCCGACGCCGTGCGCGCTGTCCTGGTCGGTGAGCATCCGCGGTTCTGATCCGCCCGAAGACACGTCAGAGTCCCGCACCTGGTTCGATGCGGGACTCTGGTGTGTTGCAAGCCTTTTCGGCGCCAGAGACGTCGACCCGCGACACGCTCGAAGGGGGAGGCCCGTCGGCCTCCCCCTTCAGACGTAAATCCGAGTCAGCGGCGCCAGTCGTCGTAGTCGTCGTCCTCATCCCAGCGGGACAAGGAGTCGTCCGCGTCGTGCTCATCGGACAGCACACCACCACTCCGCTGGGAGTTGGGGCTTCCCGAAAGCTCGCGCTGAAGGCTCGCGAAGTCAGTCGTGGGCGAGCTGTACTTCAGCTCGCGTGCGACCTTGGTCTGCTTTGCCTTAGCCCGGCCACGGCCCATGGCTGACCCCCTCGCGTCACAGCGGGGCGGCCTGGGGTTTGGTGGCGGCCCCGTTCGAATTAATACTCTTCCTGACAGACACTTTAGCGTGTGTCCGGCGGTCTCGCTTCCAGGAGTGGGTGAAGAACTCCGGAACTGGTGCCGTTTGCCCGCTTGTCGCCCTGCTGCGGAATACCTAGACGACCCCGGGTATAGCACGAATCACACCGACTCGGATACCCCCGCCGAGCACCGCGGGGGCGGCCAGCTCCGCGTGCGCATCGGTCCACTCGATGCCCATTCGGTGCAGAATCGCCAGCGTCAGCGGCATTCGCGCGCGATCGTGGCCGTCTTCGATCTTGTACGCGAAAGCCGATCCGTCCGGCAGCGCGCCCGCGTGCACGCCGTCCGCGCCGATCTTGCACACCAGTCCGGGGGTGGCCCGCATGGTCAGCAGATCGGGCGCGTTCGTGCCGGAAATCACTCGCGGATGCGCGCGTACCGCGTCGGCGACGCGGCGTTGCGGGGTGCCGGGCTCGGCCGTCGCCATGGTGGCGAACACCCGCGCCAGGTTGACCAGCGAAACCGGGATGATCGGCAATCCGCAGCCGTCGATGCCCAGATCGGCTTCCGGCTCGCCGGTCAGGTCGGCCACCGTCGCGATCACCGCGCGCTGTAGCGGATGCGTCCGGTCCTGGTAGCCCTCGGTGGGCCAGCCGTTGATCGCGCAAGTCGCGAGCATCGCCGCATGCTTGCCCGAACAATTCATGTAGATGGGGTGGGGTAGCCCTCCGCCGGACAGCAGCGTGGTGCGGGCGCGCTCGTCGTACGGCAGATCGGCCGGGCAGGCCAGGGACGTGTCGGGCAGGCCGAACCGGTCCAGCAGCCTGCGCACCAGCGCGATATGGTCGGGTTCGCCATAGTGCGATGCGGTCGCGATGGCCAGCTCCGCGTCGTCGAGCGGCTGGAAACCATTGCGCAGGAGCGTGATGGCTTGCATCGGCTTGTTCGTCGAGCGCGGGAAGATCGGCAGGTGCACCTCGCCGAGTTCCAGGGTCGGCTCGCCCCCGGCGTCGAGCACCACCACCGAGCCGCGGTGCACGCATTCGCGGAAGCCCGAGCGGACGACTTCGACCAGTTCCACACTCACGATTTCGCTCCCGTGCCGATGTCGTCCGCGCTCGTCGCCGCGTGTCGCTGCGCGGCGGCGTTGCCATGTCTGCGGGTGTGCCGTTCCACCTGCATGCGCACGTCGTCGGAAATGGTGGGCTCGTCGGCGACGAGGATCGCCAGCAGGTCGAGATCGGCGCCGGTGAACAGGTCGCGGACGGTGATCCCGTGCTCCGGCACGTGCACCACCGAGATCCGGTCGCCCGCTCCGATCGTGCCCTCGGTGACCACCCGCAGGTAGGCGCCGGTATCGCTGCGCAGGGCGAACCGTTTCACCCACTGCTGCTCGCCGCTCCAGTGCTGGAATGTTGCGCACGGCACGCGCGGAGCGCTCACCTCCAGCAACGTGTCGCCGACCGACCAGCGTGCGCCGATCACCGAGTCGCTGACCGGAAGGCCACGTACGCGCAAATTTTCGCCGAACCATCCCGCGGGCAGTTGCCTGCCGAGCTCGGTGCCCCAGCGGCGGGCGTCCTCGTCGGCATAGGCGTAGACGGCCTGGTGCACGCCGCCGTGATGCTTGGTGTCGCACACGTGGTCGCCCTCCAAGCCGAGGGCGCGCACCGCGACCCGGCCCGCCACCGGCCGCTTGTCGATGGCGGTGCGGCCGAGCCGTCCCGGCACCTCGAGATCGGCATGCACGACGCACGTCGCGAGGACCTCGCCGGAATCACCGACGCGCATGGGCAGCACTCCTCTCGTCATGGCAGGGCAGCTCGGCGCTGAGCAAGGGGGTGGAATGTGTCAGCTGAAAAAAGTTCCACGCCGGGCGGTGGCTCGTCAACAGGTCAGCGCCCGCGCAGCCGGTCGACCGCTACACGGCCCGGCTGCGGCTCGTCCTCGGCGGGCAGCGAATCGGGATCGATGGACGCCGCGACCGAGCCCGCGACCAGCGCGGTGTCGGCCGGAACCGCGCGCTTGACCAGCGCGAGGGCGATCGGGCCGAGCTCGTAGTGGTCGACGACCGTGCCGAGTCGGCCGACCGCGCGGCCGCCCGCGGTGACGTCGTCGCCCGTGGCGGGGCGCTCGTCCGCCGAGCCGTCCAGGTGCAGCAGCACGAGGTGCCGCGGCGGCTTGCCGAGATTGTGCACCCTGGCCACGGTCTCCTGCCCGCGGTAGCAGCCCTTGTCCAGATGGACGGCTCCGTGTTCGGCGACGCCGCCGATCCAGCGGGCCTCATGCGGGATGGTCCGCTCGTCGGTGTCCAGTCCGATCCGCGGGCGGACGTCCGCGACACGCAACGCCTCGAACGCCCACATTCCGGCGGGGACCGCGCCCGCCGCGGTGAGCCGGTCCCACAGCACGGTCAGCTGCTCGCGCGGGACGACCAAGTCGAAGGAGTCGGCCGTCGGCCACGGCATCCGGCGCAGGAATCCGCCGCCGGGCAGCGGCGCGGCCTCGTACACGCCGGGAAGGGCGGCGATGCCGAGCGTCTCGGTGAGGCCGGCCACTCCGGGGCCGAGCAGACTCAGCACCGCACGGTCGGCGGCATCGACCGGTTTGGCATCGGCCCAGAACACCATCTTCTGCAGGAATGCCAACAGATCGGGTCCGCGCTCGGCCTCGGTATCGATCCAGACGGTGCCGTCCAGGTCGGTGAGCACGAAGTGATGCTGGATCCGGCCGTTCAGATCCAGATCGAGGTTCTCGGCGGTCTGCCCGTCGCCGAGAGCGGCGACATGCTGGCTGGAGATGGTGTGCAACCAGGTGAGTCGCTCCGCGCCGGTGATGCTCAGGACGAAGCGATGCGACCGGTCGACGATCGCGGCGCGTTGCGCCGCGGCACGCTGTTCACCGAACGGATCACCGTAGTGCCACGCGACGGCGGCGTCGGGCGAACCCGCCGCTCCCGCGACGGCTCCCGAGATACTGAGGATGGGGCTGGGCGCAACGACCACGGACACCTCTCCCACTCTAGGCGGGCCCGCCAGGTGCCGCGCGAACCGGGCCACGACGCCGCCGACCGGCATAGCCGATCGGCATTGCCCGAGTATTACGGCGGGCGTCGTGGGGCGGCCACACAAAAGGTCTGGCAAAAGCGGCCATGACATAGGCATTGTCCGCTCATACCGCCTACGCTCGTCGCATGGTAGATCGAGTTCTGGTAACTCTCGATGGCGCGGTCCGAGATGCGGATGCGCCGTTGTTGTTTGCGGACGATATTGGCGTATTGCGTGGCGACGGTGTCTTCGAAACGGTGCTCGTGCGCTCGGGAGTCGCGTGCGCGAGCGAATTTCATCTGGGCAGATTGCGTCGCTCCGCACAGGCGCTCGATCTGCCCGAGCCGGAACTGGGCAAGTGGCGCGAGGCGGTGGAGACCGCCGCCAAGGAGTGGGGCAGCGAGCGCGAAGGCGTTATGCGGCTGGTGCTCACCCGCGGCCGGGACTCCGAGCTGGCCGGCACACCCGACAAGGTCACGACCGGCGACCTCGCCGCCGCCGTGCCGGTGCCGACCGCTTTCGTGCTCGTGGTGCCGGTGCCCGAGCGCGTGGAGAAGGCCCGTACCGAAGGCGTCGCCGTGGTGACGCTGTCCCGCGGCATCTCGATCGACCTCGCCCAAGCCGCGCCGTGGCAGCTGCTCGGAGCCAAGACGCTGTCCTACGCCACCAATATGGCCGCTCTGCGGTTCGCCGCGCGGATGGGCGCGGATGACGTGATCTTCACCAGCACGGAGAACCGGGTGCTGGAAGGGCCGCGGTCCACCGTGGTGATCGCCCGCGACAAGGAGTTGATCACCCCGCCGGCGAAGAACGGTGTGCTGCCCGGCGTCACCCAGCGCGCGCTGTTCGCCGAAGCCGAGAAGGCGGGCTGGCAATGCCGCTACGACTCGCTGTTCACCGCGGACCTGCTCACCTGTGACAGCATCTGGATGCTGTCGAGCATTTCGCTTGCGGCGCGGGTCAATTCGCTGGACGGGCTGCGGATGTCCGCGCCGGACAACGCCGAAGAGATCATCGGGCTGGTCGATCGCGGCATCGAGCGAGCGGGAGCCATCGGCGACTGGTGAGATGGCTGTGCCGCCGGATACCGTCGCCGTGCTCGGCGCCGCTGCGTGATCTCTGTCCTACTCGCGCGGGCGCGGGCGCCGACAAGCACGGAAAACAGGCTGGAACAGGCAGATCAGCCCTGGTGACGTGGCGTAGGACTCATTGCTGCCCGCCTGCTCCCGCGTAGGCTTTACTACGACTTGTCGTAGACACGCAGGAGGCCGGCTTGAACTCCTTGGACATCTCCCGATGGCAGTTCGGCATCACCACCGTCTATCACTTCCTCCTGGTGCCGCTGACCATCGGACTCGCGCCGTTGGTGGCGGCCATGCAGACGGCGTGGGTGGTCACCGGCAAACAGCACTGGCTGCGGCTGACCAAGTTCTTCGGCAAGCTGTTCCTGATCAACTTCGCGCTCGGCGTGGCGACCGGCATCGTGCAGGAGTTCCAGTTCGGCATGAACTGGAGCGAGTACTCCCGCTTCGTCGGTGACGTGTTCGGCGCCCCGCTCGCGCTGGAAGGCCTGATCGCCTTCTTCATGGAGTCGACCTTCCTCGGGCTGTGGATCTTCGGCTGGACCAGGTTGCCGAAACTGCTGCACCTCGGCACGATCTGGATGGTCGCGATCGGCGTGAACGCCTCGGCGTACTTCATCGTCGCGGCCAACTCGTTCATGCAGCATCCGGTCGGCGCCCGCTACAACCCGGAAACCGGTCGCGCGGAACTGGAGAGCATCGTGAAGGTGCTCACCAATAACACTTTGCTGGCAGCTTTTCCGCACGTGGTCGCCGGTTCCTTCCTCACGGCGGGCACCTTCGTCGCGGGTATCGCGGGCTGGTGGATGGTGCGCAGCGCGCGCAGCGGTGACGAGGCGAAAACGTCCGAGGCGCGGGAGATCTGGCGGCCCGCGGCACGGGCGGGCATCGTCGTGGTGATCGCGGCGATGGCCGCTCTGGTCTACACCGGCGATGTCCAGGGCAAGCTGATGTTCGAGCAGCAGCCGATGAAGATGGCCTCGGCGGAATCGCTGTGCCACACCGCCCTCGACCCCGACTTCTCCGTGCTCACCGTCGGCACGCACAACAATTGCGACAGCGTGACGCACGTGCTCGAAGTCCCCTACGTGCTGCCGTGGCTGGCGAAGGGGGAGTTCACCGGTGTGACGCTGGACGGTGTCGTCGACCTGCAGAAGACCTACAACGAGAAGTTCGGTGTCGGCGACTATCGGCCCAACCTGTTCGTCACCTACTGGTCGTTCCGCGCCATGATCGGACTGTCGGCGGGTTCGGTGCTGTTCGCCCTGGCCGGACTGTGGCTGACCCGCCGCGGACGAGTGCCGGACCAGCGCTGGTTCGCCTGGCTGAGCCTGCTGGCCATCCCCACCCCGTTCCTGGCCAACAGCGCCGGGTGGGTGTTCACCGAGATGGGGCGGCAGCCCTGGGTGGCGGTGCCCAACCCCACCGGCGACCCGAATCTGCGCCTCACCGTGCAGCAGGGCGTCTCCGGTCACGCGCCAGGGATCGTGCTGTTCTCGCTGATCACCTTCACACTGCTGTACGGCGCGCTCGCGTTCGTGTGGTTCTTCCTGATGCGCCGTTATGTGATCCACGGACCCGACCCGGCGGCACCCGCCGAGACCGAGCCGCACGACACGGACGCGGCCGCGGGTGGGCGCCGCGCCGAAGAGCCTGCCGTCGAAGTACTGTCGTTCGCCTACTAGGAGCCGGCGATGAGTCTGCAAGAGATCTGGTTCGTCCTGATCGGTGCTCTGTTCACCGGCTACTTCGTGCTGGAGGGCTTCGACTTCGGCGTCGGCATGCTCATGCCGGTCCTCGGCAAGGGGTCCGACCGGCGCAGACGGGTGGTGCTCAACACGATCGGGCCGGTGTGGGACGCCAACGAGGTCTGGTTGATCACCGCGGGCGCCGCGATGTTCGCCGCGTTCCCGGAGTGGTACGCCAGCCTGTTCTCCGGCTTCTACCTGGCATTGCTGCTGGTACTCGTGGCGCTGATCCTGCGGATCTGCGCCATCGAGTACCGGGGCAAGATCGACGACCCGCGCTGGCGGGCCCGCTGCGACATCGGCATCGGCATCGGTTCCTGGGTTCCGGCGCTGGCCTGGGGCTGGCTGTTCGCCAACGTGGTGCACGGAGTTCCGTTGAACGAGAAGAAGCAGATCGCGGGATCGGTCGCCGACCTGTTCGGGCCCTACGCCCTGCTCGGCGGGCTGGCGACCGGACTGCTGTTCGCGCTGCACGGAGCGATGTTCCTGGTGCTCAAGACCGCGGGCGAGGTCCGCGACGACGCACGCCGCACCGCCCGGCTGCTGCTGGCCCCGACCGTGGTCGTCGTCGGCGGATTCGGACTGTGGACCCAACTGGCCCACGGGACCGGCTGGACGTGGATTCCCCTGGCGCTGGCGGTACTCGGCCTGGTCGGGGCGGCGGCGGCCGATCTCGCGCAGCGCGACGGATGGGCGTTCACGGGCACCACGGTGACCGTCGCCGCGGCGACCGCGCTGCTGTTCGGTTCGCTGTTCCCCGCGGTGCTTCCTTCGACGATCGATGCGGCGTTCGATCTGACGATCCACAACGCGTCCTCGACGCCGTACACGCTGAAGGTGATGAGCTGGGCCGCGGCGCTGATCACGCCCGTCGTGCTGGTGTACCAGGGCTGGACGTACTGGGTGTTCCGCAAGCGGATCACCGTCGAGCAGATCCCGCCCCCGGTCGGCCTGCCCCTGCGGGCAGCGCGGGATTGACGTCGTGGCCCGCCCGCCGATCGATCCGCGCCTGTGGCGCTACGCCCGCTCCGCACGCAGCTACCTCGCACTGAGCGTGGTGCTGTCGCTGGTCGTCACCGGCGCGATTGTGGTCGCGGCGGTGCTGATCGGACGGGTGCTCGCCGGGGTGGTCACCGATCCGAGTGCACGCACGCTCGGCGCGTGGACGGCCGAACTCGTCGGACTCGCGGTCGCGATCGCAGTCCGGGTGCTCGCCACCTGGTCGCAATCCAGGCTGGCGCACCGAGCGGGCGCGAATGTGGTGGCGGAGTTGGAAGGGGCGGTGCTCGATGCGGGTGCACGGCTGTCGCCTCGCGAACTCGACACGCGCCGAACGGAATTGGCCGTGGTCGTCGGCACGGGCTTGTCCGGGCTGCGCGGGTATCTCGTCGGCTACCTGCCCGCTCTGCTGCTGGCGGTGGTGGTTCCACCGATCGTGCTCGCGGTCATCGCGGCACACGATCTCACCTCCGGTGTGATCGTGGTGATCACCTTGCCGCTCATCCCGGTCTTCATGATCCTCATCGGGCTGCTGACCCAGGGGCGGGCGGAAGCCACGCTGACGGCCACCACCCGGCTGTCGGACCAACTGCTCGATCTGTTCGCGGGCATGCCGACGTTGCGCGCGCTCGGTCGTGAGACCGGCGACGCGGAAGCCGAGCCCGGCGCGCGCGGCCGGCAGGACGACGTCGGGACGGGCGATACGGCCGGACCCGCGCGCACCATGCGGCACCGTGTTCACGATCTCGGCGACGCACTGCGCCGGCGGACGATGCGCGCGCTCCGCATCGCGTTCCTGTCTTCCATGGTGCTGGAATTGCTCGCCACGCTGAGCGTCGCCCTGATCGCGGTGTCCATCGGGCTGCGGCTGGTGTTCGGCGAGATGAGTCTCTACGCGGGCTTGGTGGTGCTGGTGCTCGCTCCCGAGGTGTATCTGCCGCTGCGCATGGTGGGCGAACGCTTCCATGCCGCGCAGGACGGTATGGCGGCCGCGGACAAGGCGTTCGCGATCCTCGAGTCCACGCCTGCCGAGCGTGTCGGCGCGGCGATCGGCCCTGATCTCCAGCCGACCGAGCGGCCACCCGGCTACGGCGCGCAGGGCGTGGTGGCGCTCGTCGCTGGTCCCGGCCCGGTCGAACTGCGCGACCTCTCGGTCCGGGCGCGGGACGGGTTCGCCCCCGCGGGCCTGTCGGCGATCTTGCGGCCCGGCGCCGTGACGGTGCTCGCCGGTCCCAATGGCAGCGGCAAATCAACCGCCGTGCAGGCGATCCTTGGCCTGATCACGCCCGACCGAGGCGCCGTGACCGTCGACGGTGTGGACGTTCGTGAACTGGAATCGGACCGATGGTGGGCGCACGTGGCCTGGCTGCCGCAGCGTCCGGTGCTGGTGCCCGGCACAGTGCGCGACAACCTGGAATTGCTCGGCCCGTGCATGGTGGACCACGCCGCACGCGGCCCGGCGCGCGTCCTCGGCGATCTCGAAGCCGCCTGTCTGGCAACAGGATTCGACGCCGTGCTCGACGACCTGCCGGAGCGCTGGGACACCGTGGTCGGCCCCGGCGGCATCGGGCTGTCGCTCGGCCAGCGCCAACGCCTCGCCCTGACCAGGGTGCTGGCCACCGATCGCCCGATCCTGCTGCTGGACGAACCGACCGCGCACCTCGACGCCGCCGCCGAAGCCACCGTGCTGGCCGCCCTCCAGGCCCGCGCCCGTGCGGGCGCGACGGTGGTCGTCATCGGCCATCGCCCGACCGTGCTGGCCGCCGCCGACCACATCGTGCAGGTGCACGCCGACCGAGCGGAGGTGCCGGGATGAACGCGGGGAAGACCGGCGCACGCACGGTGTCCGGTGACCTTCGCCGGATGTGGGCGCTGCTGGCGTTGTCCCGCCGGCGCGTCGCGGTGGCGATCGGGTGGGGCGTGCTGGCGCTGGGCAGCGGGCTCGGGCTCGCGGCGCTGGCGGCCTGGCTGATCGCGCGAGCCTGGCAGATGCCGCCGGTGCTCGACCTGAGCATCGCCGTGGTGGCGGTGCGTGCGCTCGGCATCTCCCGTGGCCTGTGCCGGTATCTGGAACGGCTGGCCACCCACGACGTCGCACTGCGCGCCATGACAACAGCGCGAACCACGGTCTACCGCACGCTGGCTCGCTCGGATTTCTGGCTGCGCCGACCCGAGGTGTCGCGAAGCGACGACGACCGGCCGGGCGCGAAGCCGCCGCGGCGGGGAGATCTCCTGGTCCGCGTCGGCAGCGACATCGACGACTTGGGGGCCGTGGTGGTCCGCGTGTTCGTCCCGGTCGCGGTCGCGCTGGTGCTCTCGCTCGCGGCCGTCGCGCTGCTGGCCACCCTCTCGCCCGCCGCGGCCGCGATCCTGGCCGGAGCGCTGGTGCTGTCGGGCATCGTCGCGCCGTGGTTGTCGGCCAAGGCGGCCGCCGAGGCGGAACGTGCTGTGCGCGCGGACCGGGCGGAGTTCACCGCCCAGGCTCTCACGGTGCTCGATCACGCCGCCGAACTGCGTGTCGCCGGTCGCCTCGACGCCGCCCTCGCCGCGGCCGGGCGAGCGTCGAGCCGTGCGGTCGCCGCGGAGGACCGGGCCGCCGCGCGCAGCGCTTGGTCGGCTGCTGCCACGCCCCTGTCCATCGGCGCGGCTGTCCTCGGCGCCCTGCTGATCGGCATCACTCTCTACGGCCCGGACGGCGGCTCGCCAGACGCGATGACGCCCATGGCACTAGTCGTTCTGGTCCTCTTGCCCTTGTCGGCTTTCGAAGCGGTCGGCACATTGCCCGCGGCGGCGCAGGCCCTGACTACGGCCCGCGCGGCTCTGCATCGACTGGACGGGTGCGAACCTGATTCATCCGCAAGCGTGTCGGCGGATCCCTGGGCGCGGCAGACGCCCCGGCCCCCGCATGCCGAAGCCGACCGATCCGCCCTCGCAGGAGGATCGCAGCCACAACAGCAACGGCGGGCGAGCGTTGCCGACCAGAGTTGCCCCGTCGACGCGCGCGTGCCGGAACTGCCCCGGGCACGGCGGATCGCCGTCGTCGGCCCGAGCGGCGCGGGCAAGACGACCCTGCTGATGAAGTGGGCCGGACTGTTCGACACGCCGCGTCCCGGCGTCACCTTCTTCGCTGAGGACGCGCACCTGTTCGGCACCTCTGTACTGGAGAATCTCCGGGTAGCACGCGGTGATCTGACCGCGGAAGAAGCCGAAGAAGCTTTGCGGACAGCCGGTCTCGGAGACTGGCTGGAGGGGCTGGCGCAGGGTGTGCACACCGATCTCGTCGGGGGAGCGGCAGCCGTGTCGGGCGGCCAGCGTCGCCGGATACTGCTCGCGCGCGCACTGGTGTCCCCGGCGCGGGTGTTGCTGCTGGATGAACCGACCGAGCATCTGGAGGCCGAGGGCGGGGCGAAGCTGCTGCGCGACCTGCTCGACGCCGACAGCGGTCTCGTCGAACCCGATCGCACCGTGGTCGTCGTCACCCATCAGCTACCGGACGACCAGCGGGCCGAGGTGGTGCTGCGAATATCCGCGGCAGGGCAGGTCACGACCGACTTCCCGATGAGTGGAAGGCCGTGCCGCGGCGCCGATTCCGCCCACCGAGAAATTCCGTTGCCGAGTTACTGACGCATCGCTAGATTCGTTCGTACACGAGGAAGGAGGTGGTTCGAAGAATGATTATTCATAGGACACGTGAGGTGGCTGTCCGCTAGCGCCACCGCTGCAGGTGGATTTCGCCCGCGCGAGCGCCAGCGAATTCCAGGCAGTCACCCGGCCCCCGAGCCCCGGTCCGTCCGACCGGACCCGTGCGACCACAATCGCACCGGTATGGCTCGGGGGCTGTTCCGCCTCTCCGGGTATTCAGGCCGTGCCAGTGAGGTGTTGTGTGGGTTGGTCACAGGTTGCGTTGGGATGGGTAGGGGTTCTGGGCGTACCCGGTGAATTACCCATGTGCTCGCGAGATCAGGTGTTGCATTGGGGTGGAGAGGCCTGTTGTCGCGTCCGCGGGACTTCGGATGGCGATGCCGGCCGGTTCTGCGGGTGTCTGCGGCGTTCGGCTCGGGGCGATCAGTGTGTTGGGTAGAGCCGATCAGGTGTCGCGTGGGGCAGACGCCGAGCGCGTGGTGCGTCGGTCGGTGTCGCGGTGGGAATGGTGGCGATGGGTGGCCGACCGAGTATCGAGTTCGATAAGGCCGGCCGGTATCGGGTCGGGCAGACGCCGAGCGCGGCAGGACTCTGCGCTGGATGAACCCCCTCAGCCGATGTAGCGCTGCAGGCGGGCCGAGAGGCGCGGTTGGAGAGGACCGTCGGCTACCACGCGTTCCTCGACGTAGGCCAGATCGCCGCCCTCGACGATGCCGTAGAGGCGCTTGGCGCCGCCCACGACGACGCCGGACTGGCTGCGGATCACCACGTCGGTGGCCAACTCCCAGGACGACTGGGTCAGCGCTTGCCCGTAGAACAGCTCCACGATGCCGCTGCTGTGCGACAGCAGCAATTCGATGACCTCGTCGTTGCCGTCGATGCCGACCCGCCAGAAGCCGCGCTCGCGCAGATCGGGGCCGCCGTAGCTGCCGTCGGCCTCGATGACCCAGGACCGGGATTCCCACGCGAGGTAGTCGCCGCCGTCGTGCGAGACGACGATCTGCTGGCCGAAGCGGTAGTCGCCGCGCTCGGGATCGTTGCCCTCGCCCTCACCGCGCCACACGCCGACCATCGGAAGCAGCGCGAGCATCGAAGAGCTCAGATCCGGGCCGAGGCGCAGGTTGGCGGTGTCCTCGGGCAGCGGAAGATCCGGTAGGACCGGGATGTTGCGGGCGCCGGTCGATTTCGCCCGTTCGGCAGCCTCGGCCACGGCCTGGTCACCGCTGCGGCGACCGGCGGGATCGGCCGGAGCGTTGCCGTTCAGTTGTTCACTCGCTCGCTCGGCCGAATTGGAACCTTCGCTCGCGAGTTCGCTCATGATTCGGTGAACAGCCGGTAGAAGACGTAGAGGCCGAACCAGCCGATCAGTACGGCCACGGCCACCAGCAGAATCTCGAAGAAGAGGACCACGTTTCGAGTGTAACGACCCCCCTGCGGCGGCACGCAAACGGCCCCGGTGCTTCCGCGCGGAGAACGGGAGCGACCGGGGCCGTTCGACGAGTGGTGAGGACTTACTTGGCGACCGCGACGTCGACCGAGTGGATGCCCGCGCCTTCGGGGCGCACCTCGGCGGAGCCGTTGCCCGCCGAGGAGAGGGCGCGGACGGTCCACGAGCCGGGAGCCGCGAAGAACCGGAAGTCACCGGTACTCGACGCGACGACCTCGGCGGTGAAGTCACCGTTGCCGTCGAGCAGGCGTACGAACGCCCCGGCCACCGGCTGGCCGTCGGCGCTCAGGACACGGCCGGTGATGACCGTCTCCTTCTCCACGTCGACACCGGCCGGGATGGCCTGACCCTGGGTAGGTGCTGCGCACATTTCTATTACTCTCCCAACTCGATCGGAGCGCCGACGAGCGAACCGTATTCGGTCCAGCTGCCGTCGTAGTTCTTGACGTTCTGGTGGCCGAGCAGTTCCTTCAGCACGAACCAGGTGTGCGAGGAGCGCTCGCCGATCCGGCAGTACGCGATGGTCTCCTTCTCACCGTCCAGACCGGCCTCCTTGTAGAGCTCGGCCAGTTCGGCGTCGGACTTGAAGGTGCCGTCCTCGTTCGCGGCCTTGCTCCACGGCACGTTGATGGCGCCGGGGATGTGACCCGGACGCTGGCTCTGCTCCTGCGGCAGGTGCGCGGGAGCCAGGATCTTGCCGGTGAACTCGTCGGGCGAGCGCACGTCGACTAGGTTCTTGGTGCCGATGGCCGCGATCACCTCGTCCCGGAAGGCGCGGATGGCCAGGTCGGGCGCCGACGCCTTGTACTGGGTGGCGGGCCGGTTCACCGGCTCCGAGGACAGCGGACGGCCGTCGAGCTCCCACTTCTTACGGCCGCCGTCGAGCAGCTTGACGTTGTTGTGGCCGTACAGCTTGAAGTACCAGTAGGCGTACGCGGCGAACCAGTTGTTGTTGCCGCCGTACAGGATGACCTCGTCGTCGTTCGAGATGCCGCGCGCCGAGAGCAGGTCGGAGAACTGCTCCTGGTTCACGAAGTCGCGACGAACCTGATCCTGCAGGTCCTTCTTCCAGTCGAGCCGGACGGCACCCTCGATGTGCCCCCCGTCGTAGGCGGAGGTGTCCTCGTCGACCTCGACGAACACTACGCCGGGGGTGTTGAGGTTCTCTTCGGCCCAGTCAACGGAGACCAGGACATCGGAGCGAGCCATTGTTTTCCTTTCAGAGATGACGTGCAGGGTCAGTTCGATGCCGGTGACGGGGTCCGGCGGAGGCGGGCCACCAGCGGATAGATCCGGCAACCCAGGCAGAGCCCGAACGCCGCGTTCAGGAACGCCGCGAACAAGGCGAAGCCGGCGAACACCGCGCCGACGATTGTGGAGCCGAGCGCGAAGCCCAGCAGGCTGACGGCCGCGAACACGAAACCGAGCAACTGCGCGAACCGCAGCGGGGCCGTCGGCTCGGTTTCGGTGGCCGGCGCGAGACGCGGCGCGACGAAGGCCGCGTAGATCCGGCCGTACGGGTGGCTGCGCGGTCCGAGGGCGGCGCCGACCGCGAAGACGACCGCCTGCGCAGCGATCAACACCCCCGCTGCGACCGGGGATACCGCGGCGGCGAGCAGCACCACGACGAGGACGCCGGTGGTCACCCATGCGGCGAAGCGTGGTCCGCGCACATCGACCTGGTCGTGGGAAACGGGGGTGGCTTCGGAACCGTTACGAATCTCGGTGGACATTGTGCGTACTCCTGCGCTGGATAAGTCCGATGACTGCAAATTTGCCAATTCGCCGGGGATCGTGAGATCACTCGCACGGCGGACAAGGGTCGGCGTCAGGAAATCCGGGAAAGCCGACCGATCAGCGGCACAGGCAGCAACAACCACCGAGCCGACACAGATCCACTGTGCGGCGTCGGGTGAGCATCAGCTCGTGGTTGGCAAGCACGTGAGCAGTTTACCCAATTCGGCGGGGAAATATGGACCGGGGTGGATCACATCCGTCCAGTGGTCTTGTCGTCGCAGCTCAGGCCGCTGCGGTCAGCGGCTCGAGGGCGGAGTGCAGATCCGTCGCCTTCGGCACACCGGAGATGCGGAACCGTTCCCGGCCCTCGATGTCGAAGACGAACGTGGTGGGTAGCGAGAGCACGTTCAGCTCCCGGGCGAGCGCGGGCTCGGCGTCGATGTCCACCTCGATGTCCTGGGGCGGCTGCGGCGACCCCGCGAGCTGGTCTGTGACATTGGCAACCACTCGGCGAACTGCGGCGCACGGTCCGCACCAATCTGCCGAGAAGTGCAGGACCGCGGGACCGGCGCCGGTTACTCCCACGGCGGCCAGCAACTCCGCGCGGGCGGAGCGGGCCAGGTCGATGCCGTCGCTCGCGCGAAACTTGCCGTCGCGCCAGCGCAGCAGGATGCCCACCGCCAGTGCGGCGAGCAGTACGACTGCGAGGATGGTGACTTGAATCATGGTCGCTGCAATCGGTCCAGGTCGATCGTGACGTTCACGCCCTTGCCCTCCACGACGATCTGACCGCCCTGAGCGGAGACCTTGGTCGGCCGGACACCGAACGGCAATTCCTTGGTGTCGATGGTACGGGTGAACCGGGCGAGGACGGCGGGACGATCGGCCTCGGTGATCACCGCCACAGGCATGGTCTCGGTACCCGGCGGACCGCGGTAGAAGCCGGTCGCCACGATCTTCACCTGATCACCGTCGAGCAGCAGATCGGCCTGCACGCTGACCTTTTCACCGCCGTACTGCGTGCCGGGCGTCTCCGGCAGGGTGCCGGTGAGCACCAGTGCGCCCGTGGTGGTCATGCCGGAACCGCCCGAGCCGCCGGTCCCGTCGGACTTGTCAGCGGGGCGGGAATGCACTTGCAGGTCGGGGATGGTGAACAGTCTGCCGAGTTCGGTCGGCTCCACCCGCAACCGGCTGTCCACGCGCTCCACCGGGACGCCGCGCAGGCTGCCGTCGACGAGTTCGCCGACCGGCAGCCGCACCCCGGTCAGCGTCGCCTCCAGGGCGATCTCGCCGGGGATGTCCATTCGCTTCGCGCGGGCCCGGATCTCCACGTGGTCGTAGCGGTTGTCCCAGGCCTGGCCGAGGAAGGGGAAGCCGTGGATCGTCACCTCGGGATCGGCGGTGAGATCGGCGCCGTCGCGCAGCGCTCGGGACACGCGGTACTCCGAATAGGCGGCGGTGCTGAAGTCGACGACGACGGCGAACCCAGCCAAACACAGCAGGCCGATGATCAGCTTGCGCATGCTCCCCCGTCTCTCCGGGTCTCGGGCCGCGACGGCCGGGAGCCGCGCGGCGCGCGTTCGACTACCGCCTCGGGCGCCCCGGCGGCGGGGGGCATGCCCGATACGTAACCCATGCACGCACCATATCGGTTGGCCCGAACCCGGCTCCCGGGTGTCCTCTGGTGCGCCCGTCGCACCGGAATGCGTGGTCACCTCTTGTTACGCGCTAATCTTGCATCCGATTACTTGTGATCAGCGACGTGGACGCGGCGGTGCTGCCGCATCCGCGAGCTACGAGATGGGAGGAGGGCCCGTGGAGCTGCTCCTGCTTACCTCCGACCCCAACCCCGAGTCGGTGTTGCCCTCGCTTGCGCTGCTCGCGCACAACGTGCGCCCCGCTCCGACGGAAGTGGCGTCGCTGCTCGAGGCAGGCACCGCGGACGTCGCGTTGGTGGACGCGAGGACCGATCTTGCCGCCGCCCGTGGCCTGTGCCGCCTGCTGGGCAGCACCGGGTCCTCGGTGCCGGTCGTCGCTGTCCTCACCGAGGGCGGCCTGGTCGCCGTGAACGCGGACTGGGGGCTCGACGACATCCTGCTGCCCGGCACCGGCCCCGCCGAACTCGACGCCCGGCTGCGGTTGCTGGTCGGCCGCAACGGCGGCGTGGCCAGTCCGGAGAACACGGGCAAGATCACGCTCGGTGAGTTGGTGATCGACGAGGGCACCTACACGGCGCGACTGCGGGGCCGCCCGCTCGATCTCACTTACAAGGAATTCGAGCTGCTGAAGTATCTCGCGCAGCACGCGGGCCGGGTGTTCACCCGCGCACAGCTGCTGCAGGAGGTCTGGGGCTACGACTTCTTCGGCGGCACCCGCACCGTCGACGTGCACGTCCGGCGGTTGCGCGCCAAGCTCGGCAGCGAATACGAATCGCTGATCGGCACGGTGCGCAATGTCGGTTACAAGGCCGTGCGCCCTTCGCGGGCTGCGGCCAAGGGTGAGCCGGTGAATTTCCCGGAAGAGGACGCCGAAGGTACCGACGATTCCCCGCTCGCGCCGGTCAACGGCTCCGCGCAGTAATCGCCGCCGCGGCAGTGCCCGCAGCTATTCGGCGGGGCCGAAATGCCACCAGCCGCCATGACGTTGCCAGGAGTGGACTCCATGCGGAGTTCACTGGCTCGATGAACGGAGGCCGATGAGCGGCGCTACTACCCAGTGGATCGACCGCCCCGACGTGGGCGCCGCGCAAGCGGTCACCGATCTGCTCGCGCGTGCCACCGAGGCCGATGGGGTAGCCCCGGTCTCGGAACAGGCCGTGCTGTCGCTGACTTCGGATGCGGAAACCGGAGTACGCCATCTGCTCGCGCGGCGCGAGGGCGCCATCGTGGGCTACGCGAATCTCGTCCCCGCCCATGGTGAGCACCCCGCTATGGCCGAGGTCGCGGTCGACCCCGCCCGGCGCGGACACGGCGTCGGCACCGATCTGGTCACTGCCGCACTGGCTGAGGGTGGTCCGGGCACGCGCGTCTGGGCGCACGGCGACCGGCCGGCCGCCAAGGCCGTCGCGGCGCGGCTCGGGCTGCGGACCGCGCGCGAGTTGTGGCAGATGCGACGATCGCTCGCAACTGTTGAGCTACCGGAATTGGTCGTGCCGGACGGCATCGCGTTGCGCACCTATGCCGGTCCCGCCGACGACGCGGAATTGCTGCGGGTGAACGGCGCCGCCTTCGCCTGGCATCCGGAACAGGGCGGGTGGACCCGGCGCGACATCGAGATCCGCCGCGCGGAGTCGTGGTTCGACCCCGCGGGCCTGTTCCTGGCGTTCGACCCCGCGGCCCCCGATCGTCTGCTCGGATTCCACTGGACCAAAGTGCATCACGCGGAGAATCCGCCGCTCGGCGAGGTCTACGTGGTGGGTATCGATCCGGCGGCGCAGGGGCGCGGACTCGGTCGGCTGCTCACCCTGGCCGGTCTGGGCTATCTACGTGACCGCGGGTTGGCCGAGGTGTTGCTCTACACCGAGGCCGACAATGTCGCCGCGGTGCGCACTTATACCCGTCTCGGCTTCGCTCCCGCACATGTCGACATCGCCTACGCGGCGGCGGATCCTGAATAGCAGGCGGCAGATCGGGGGTGCGCGAGTAAAACTGCGGCAAACGTCACATCGACCGGGTGCAATCGCGCCGGGCTGTTCACTCTCCGTTCACTCAGGTCGATCCAACTGTCAACCACATGACCTTAGGTTGAGTGAGGGCAGCACACTGCTGCCTGGTGCGCAAGTTCCCCGCGAACAGCACCACAGCACCCGTCCGGGCCGGTGAGGGACCGGACGAGTAGGACGCCATTCCGGAGGAATAAGTGAATCTCAAGCGCAGCAGCGCCCTCGTTGGTGTGCTGGCCGTCGGCGCCATGGCGCTGGCCGCCTGTGGCAGCGACGACAACTCCTCGACCGACACGGGCAACGTGGCGAAGGTCGACGTCGCGTGCGGCGGTAAGAAGGCACTCAAGGCCAGCGGCTCCTCGGCGCAGAAGAACGCGATGGAGCGCTTCATCGCCGCGTACGAGAAGAACTGCGACGGTGCCACGCTCAACTACACCTCGAGCGGCTCTGGCGCCGGCGTGAGCGAATTCCTCGGTGGTCAGACCGATTTCGGTGGTTCCGACTCCCCGCTGAGCCCGAAGAAGGACGAGCCGAAGAAGGCCGCCGACCGCTGCGCCTCGCCCGCGTGGAACCTGCCGACCGTGTTCGGCCCGGTCGCGATCACCTACAACATCGACGGCGTGACCGATCTCGCGCTGGACGGCCCGACCGCCGCCAAGATCTTCAACGGCACCGTGACCACCTGGGACGCGCCCGAGATCAAGGCGCTGAACCCGAACGCCAAGCTGCCGTCCGAGCCGATCGCCGTGATCTTCCGCAGCGATGAGTCGGGCACCACCGACAACTTCCAGCTCTACCTGGACTCCGCTTCGGACGGCGCCTGGGGCAAGGGCGCGGGCAAGGCCTTCAACGGCGGCGTCGGCGCGGGCTCGAAGGGCAACGAGGGCACCTCGGCCGCGGTGAAGAGCACCAAGAACTCGATCACCTACAACGAGTGGTCGTTCGCGAAGGCGCAGAACCTGTCGATCGCGCGGATCATCACCTCGGCGAGCAAGGACCCGGTGACGCTGAGCGTCGCCTCGGCGGGCAAGGCGATCGAGTCCGCGAAGATCTCCGGCCAGGGCAACGACCTGGTCATCGACACCTCCTCGTTCTACAAGCCGTCGGTGGCGGGCGCGTACCCGATCGTGATGCCGACCTACGAGATCGTGTGCTCGAAGTACTCCGACGCCGACACGTCGAAGGCGGTCAAGGCCTTCCTCACCTCGGCGGTCACCAACGGCCAGAAGGGCTTGGACGAGGCCGGGTACATCCCGATCCCGGAGCAGTTCAAGACCAAGCTGACCACCGCCATCAACGCCATCTCCTGATAGCAGCCCCACATGACCGTGCACGACGAGGTCGCCGCCGCTGGTTCGTCTGATTCGACCGACCAGCGAGCAGGCGGAGATACTGCGCTCATGCCCAGCAAGCCGAGCGGCGAATCGGCCGCGAAAAGCGGTCGCCCGCACAGTCCGCGAGCGGAGATCATCTTCCGCTCCCTGGCGACGACGGCCGGTGCGATCATCGTCGCCTCCATCGCGTTGATTGCACTGTTCCTGCTCATCCGGGCGGTGCCGTCGGTGCTGGCGAACGAGGCGAACTTCTTCACCAGTACCGAGTTCAACACCTCGGACGCCAACCACCTACGGTTCGGCATCCGGGATCTGTTCATGGTGACGGTGCTGAGTTCGATCTTCGCCTTGGTGATCGCCGTTCCGATCGGCATCGGCATCGCGCTGTTTCTGACGCACTACGCGCCGAAGACACTCGCCCGGCCGTTCTCGGTGCTCGTCGATCTGCTCGCGGCGGTGCCCTCGATCGTGTTCGGTCTGTGGGGAATCCTGGTTCTCGCTCCGCAACTGGAGCCGATCCAGACCTTCTTGAACGACAACCTGGGATGGCTGTTCCTCTTCGCCGACGGCAACATCCCGCTGGCCAGCGGCGGCACGATCTTCACCGCGGGCGTGGTGCTCGCGGTGATGATCCTGCCGATCATCACGTCGGTCAGCCGTGAGGTGTTCAACCTCACTCCCCGTTCGCACATCGAGGCGGCACAGGCGCTCGGTGCGACGAAATGGGAAGTCGTGCGGATGACGGTGCTGCCCTACGGCCGCAGCGGCATGATCGCCGGCGCCATGCTCGGCCTCGGCCGCGCGCTCGGTGAGACGATCGCCGTGTTGATCGTGCTGAAGACGGCCGCGCACCCCGGACACTGGTCGGTGTTCGACGGCGGCTACACCTTCGCCTCCAAAATCGCCTCGGCCGCAGCGGAGTTCAGCGCCCCGCTGCCGACCGGCGCGTACATCGCGGCAGGCTTCGTGCTGTTCGCGCTGACCTTCGTCGTGAACGCGCTCGCTCGACTGGCCGCGGGCGGAAGGGTGAACGGGTGATGACCACGTCGACACTGGACCGGCCGATCAAGCCGCCCACCTTCCGGGATGTGAGCCTGGCGCGCAAGGTGCGCAACAACCTCGCGACCGGCTTGGTGTGGCTGGCCTTCGCGGTCGCGCTGGTACCGCTGGCCTGGGTTCTGATCATGGTGATCAGCAAGGGCTTCGACGCCGTGATCCGGGCGGACTGGTGGCAGAACTCGCTGAAGGGCGTGCTGCCCAACCAGATGGCGGGTGGCGTTTACCACGCCATCTACGGCACCATCGTGCAGTCGCTGGTCGCGACGGTGATCGCCGTGCCGCTCGGCATCATGGCCGCGGTGTATCTGGTCGAGTACGGCCGCGGCTTGCTGGCCAAGGTCACGACCTTCATGGTCGACATCCTGGCCGGTGTCCCGTCGATCGTCGCGGCGCTGTTCATCTTCGCGCTGTGGATCGCCACGCTCGGATTCCCGCAGAGTTCGTTGGCGGTGTCGCTGGCGCTGGTGCTGCTGATGTTGCCCGTCGTCGTCCGCAGCACCGAGGAAATGCTCAAACTGGTGCCGGACGAACTGCGCGAAGCGTCCTACGCCCTGGGCATCCCGAAGTGGAAGACCATTCTGCGGATCGTGGTGCCCACCGCGCTGCCCGGCATGATCAGCGGCATCCTGCTGGCCATCGCCAGGGTGATGGGCGAGACCGCTCCCGTGCTGGTGCTGGTCGGCTACAGCAAGTCGATCAACGTGAACATCTTCGACGGCAACATGGCGTCGCTGCCGCTGTTGATCTATCAGGAGCTGGCCAACCCCGAAGCTGCCGGACGCGAACGGGTCTGGGGAGCGGCTCTGACCCTGATCCTCATCATCGCCCTCCTCTACCTGGCGGCTGCGGTCCTCAACCGCCTGCTCACCCGGAACCGATAGAAGCGGAACGGATTACCGAAAATGGCCAAGCGGATCGACGTCAAAGATCTGAACATCTACTACGGCAAGTTCCATGCCGTGTCCGATGTCTCGCTGACCGTGCTGCCGCGCAGCGTGACCGCCTTCATCGGTCCCTCCGGCTGTGGCAAGTCCACCGTGCTGCGCTCGCTCAACCGCATGCACGAGGTAACCCCGAATGCCAGGGTCGAGGGCGCGGTGCTGCTGGACGGCGAGGACATCTACGGCTCCCAGGTCGACCCGGTGGGCGTGCGCCGCACGATCGGCATGGTCTTCCAGCGGCCCAACCCGTTCCCCACGATGTCCATCAAGGACAACGTGGTCGCGGGTCTGAAGCTGCAGGGCGTGCGCAACAAGAAGGAACTCGACGAGGTCGCCGAACGCTCGCTGCGCGGTGCCAACCTGTGGAACGAGGTGAAGGACCGTCTGGACAAGCCGGGCGGCGGCCTCTCCGGCGGTCAGCAGCAGCGTCTGTGCATCGCGCGCGCCATCGCTGTATCGCCCGACGTACTGCTGATGGACGAGCCCTGTTCGGCGCTGGACCCGATCTCCACCCTGGCGATCGAGGACCTGATCACCGAGCTGAAGAAGGAATTCACCATCGTCATCGTCACCCACAACATGCAGCAGGCCGCGCGCGTGAGTGACCAGACCGGTTTCTTCAACCTGGAGGCCCAGGGCAAGCCGGGCAAGCTGATCGAGATCGACGACACCGAGAAGATCTTCTCCAACCCGTCGCAGAAGGCCACGGAGGATTACATCTCCGGCCGCTTCGGCTGATCCCCGGCGGCTCCGCGTCCCCGCCGGACGCCGGATACGTGAAACGAAGGCCCTGGGCGCTACCCAGGGCCTTCGTACGTTTGGGCCGGGTAGCTTCAGATACTCCTCGGCGAATTCGGTTTGTCGGTTCGGCTGTTGCCGGTGCTTGCCGAGTTACGCTGCGGGCGTGCGCATTCCAGCCTGGCCTGCTCGATTTTGGTAATGATGCCCGATCGCGTGCCGAGCGGTTCGTTCAGTGCGGTGGTGATGGCTGTCTGGTGCGAATTTCCGTTCCGGCTTCGCTCGATTTCCATGGCTGCCATTCCGACCGCACCTGGCTGAGGGGCGGCGTCGTGCTTGTAGTTCGCACAGCTGTGCGCCCATCGCGTCGAGGCCCGCGCGAAACTCCTGATCGGACACCTCGTAATTCGCGGCGCCGCCTTTCGCGATGCTCGCAAACCGCTTGCAAGGCACAATTATTCGCCGCTGTGCGTCTTACGCATTCGAACCCGCCGCGGAACACACTTCTCTCAGCGCCGAACCGGGCAGGATCTCACCGAGCACATCGGTGGTGGCCCGCACGGTCAATGCGGCCGACGCGCACAGCTCCGCTGGATCGACATTGATAACGCCCCTCCATGCCGAACCCCTCCGGCGTGACGCTGTATCAGAGCGATCCTGCCCGTGCGGCCAAATTGATCATTCGCCGCCTGCGAAACGTCGAGCACGGAAAGCTTTTCGTCTACTCGTCCGCGTCGGGGTCGGGCGGGAGCACTCCGGTGACCAAGAAGATGACCCGGCGGCCGATTTCGACCGCGTGGTCGGCGAAGCGCTCGTAGTAGCGACCGAGCAGCGTGACATCGACGGCAGCCGCCACGCCGTACTTCCACTCCCGGTCCATGAGCAGTGTGAAGAGGTGACGGTGCAGATCGTCCATCGCCTCGTCGTCTTCGTTCAGCTGCGCGGCGCGCTCCGGGTCACGGGTCTCCAGCACCTCACGTGCAGTCGCCCCCATGTTCACCGCGATACGGCCCATCTCGGCGAAGTAGCCGTTGACGGCCTCGGGCAGCGCGTGGTTCGGATGACGCCTGCGCGCGACCTTGGCCACATGCAGCGCGAGCGCGCCCATCCGGTTCACGTCGGCGACGATCTGGATCGTGCTCACCACTTGCCGCAAATCACCGGCTACCGGGGCTTGCAGCGCGAGCAGGGCGAAGGCCTTCTCCTCGGCGTCCTGGATCAGCTCGGCGATCCGGTCGGAGTCGCTGATTACTTGCTCCGCCAGGGCGAGATCCGCCTGGAGCAGCGCCTGGGTCGCCCGCTCCATGGCCGAGCCGGCGAGCCCGGCCATCTCACCCAGCAGGTGGGCGAGATCGGCCATTTGCTCGTTGTAGATGACACGCATACCAGATGACACTAGTTCGGGGCGCTGACCAAGTCACGAACGCGGAGTGAATGACCGGTGCGCATCATTAGCGTGGGGATTGCCGTTGAGGGTTCAACTACCGGGAGTCGCACCCTCGCCGGTCCCGAAACGGCGACATCGTGGCGATTTGTGATCTGCATCGCATCGGCTTTCGGGGCCGCTACTTGCAGATGTCCTCGGCCGCGTTGACGTGTTCCAGGTCCGAGGGCAGCACGGCGGGCGTCGAATCCGTCGAGGCTCTCGTCACGACATTGGTGATCTCGTCACCGACCGGCGTCGGCGCCTTCACGGTGACGCCGGTCTTGGAGTCGCCTCCGATGACGACCTCCACGATGCCGCCGAGATCGTCGGCCGCCTCGATGGTCGCGCCGGGAATCGCGGAGGCCACGGTGGCGGCCTCGGCTTCCAGGCCCGCGGCGTAGCGGACCTTCGTCGTCGTGGAGGTGCCGTTGGCGTAGTTGCCGGTGTTGTAGATCGTGAAGCCCTGGTTGCCGAGCTTGGTGGCCGCCGTGCGCGCCAGCCCCTCGACTCCGGAGCCGTTGGACACCAGCAGCGAGACGGTCGAAGGGTCCACCGCCTTGTACTTGGTCGGTGTCGGCGCGGCCGGTGTCGGAGCGGGTGCGTTCGCCTGAACGGTCGGCTTCTCGCCCGGCAGAGGCTGATCGTCGCGGATCGCCTTGAAGATCGCCTTGATGTCGGATTCGCGGGGAATCTCGTTGCCGTAAGAGTTGGTGCCCGCGGTCGGGACGGTGATGAAGGTGACCGCGCCGGCGTCGATCTTCTGCAGTGAGCGTCCGAGCATCAGCAGGTCGGTTGGCTCGACCTTGTTGACCCAGGTGTGCTCACGAAGCGCACTGATGAAGCCGTTCAGTTTGCCCGGATTGAACAGCACCCTGCTCGACAGCGTGCCGCGCAGCAGCGAAGCGAGGAAGCGTTGCTGTCGGTTGATGCGGTCGTAGTCGCTGCGTTCCTCGCCGTGGACATGCCTCGCGCGCACGTAGCTCAGCGCGGTTTGGCCGTCGATGCGCTGCTTGCCCGGGTGCTCGAGGATGGTGCCGAGCACGTCGTCCACCAGCGGCCTGGACGCGCAGACCTCGACCCCGTCGATCTGGTTGACCATGGACTCGAAACCGGAGAAGTCGATGCCCATGAAGTGATTGATCGACGCGCCGGTGAGGCGCTGAACAGTGGAGACCAGGCACATCGGGCCGCCGAGAGCGTAGACGGCGTTGAGCTTGTCGCCTATGGCAGACGGGAACTTCTCGTCGGTGTATTTGTTTTTCTCGTTGTCCCACCCGCTGCACTGGGGCCTGGTCACGTCCAGGTCGCGTGGGAAGGAGACTACGACGACTCGATTCCGGGCCTTCGGGATGTGCACCAGCATGGTGGTGTCGGCGCGGGCGCCCTCGGCGTCGTCCACGGTGCCCGCGCCGAGCTTGCCATTGGCGCCTGCGCGGGTGTCGGTGCCGACCAGCAGATAATTCTCGTCGCCGAGCTGGGCAGCGGAATCGACGATGTCCTCGGAGTTCTCGTCGAGGGCGGAAACCTGGGTGAAGCTGTCCGTGGTCGAACGCAGGTAGCTCCAGCCGCCGCCGGTGACCAGCAGCGCCAGCACGGCGCACACTGCTCCGCCCGCCCTTCCCGCGGCTCTCAGCCGCTTGTTGCGGCGCTCCCGGGACGCCTGCAGGCGGGTCTTGGCGGTGCCGACGGCCTTCGGCTCAGTGCCCTTGGCGTCCTTGGTGGGCCAGCCCATGCCCTTCCGCAGGGCGCGCGTCGGCTCGTCGATCGGAGGGATTACGTCGGTGACCTCTTCGGCCTGCTCCGGCTCCGGACGCGCGACCGGAACGTCGGGCGCATCGGGGGTCGGGCGATCGCCAGGGCGGCGGCTCGCGGCGCGGGCGGCCGGTGTGGCCCCCGTAATGTCCTGGACCACCGGTGAGCTGCCCGTCTGGCGTTGCGGTGGTGGTTCCGCACGCCGGGGTCCGGCTGCCGCGCCGCGGCCGTTGGCAACGGCCGGGTCGGCGGGTCGGCGCGGAGCTTCCTGACGCGACTCGGCGCGGTTGATTCGCCCGGATGGCGGGCCCGCCTGCGGTGGTACCGGCTCGGGGCGGCGGCCTCGGTTCGTCGGAGGGCCCGAGACCTGTGTCGCCCGCTCGGCACGGCGGCCTCGACCGGGCGCGGAGGTCTGGTCCGCGGGGCCGGGTTCCGTACGACGGCTTCGGCTCGGCGCGGCGGCCGGGTCCGATGATGTGGGCTCCGCGCGGCGGGCGCGGCGGCCGGTGCGTTCGTTGTCGACCCGCTGGACGAGATCCTGGACCGTCAGCGGCGCGGAACTCTGATCCGGGGTGGTGTCGGTATGGCGGGAACGGCGAGACGTGTGTGCGGCGTCCCGGTCGGGAGACTCCGCCGCGGGATACCGCTCCCACGGGGCACGACCTCCGGGCCGTGGCGAACGCCCGTGCCGATCGTCACCCACCAACGAACCTCGCTTTTCGTCTTGCTTTTCCGCTCAGGTCACACTCGACCGGCGGCACCGATTCCGCAATGATAACGATTCCGCCACGGCGAGCCACTCCAGCGCGAAATCGGAGCGGTCGAAGTGGTGTTCACGCCCGCGATTCGCTGTGCGGTTGCCCGATCATCCGCCGCTGTGCATCACATCCGCCGCGCGCGGCACCGCGGGATCGTCCGGATCGTCGAGCCAGCCGTGCGGCAGCGCCACTTTGCCCGGCGAGCCCTGTCTGCCGCGTGGACCCTCCGCGTCCTTCGGGAAGGGAGCGGTCGGGTCGAGTTGGCCGACGAGGTCCTCCAGCTGCGCGAGGCTGCTCACCGTGGCGAACGAGCGACGCAGGTCGGAGCCGACCGGGAAGCCCATCAGATACCAGGCCATGTGCTTGCGCAGATCACGCATGGCTTTCTCCTCGCCGAGATGCTCCGACAGCAGCGCGCCGTGCCGGTACAGCACCGCGCCGACTCGACCCAGATCGGGAGCTCCCGGCAGCGGTTCACCGCGCAGCGCCGCTTGCAGCTCGGCGAACAGCCACGGTCTGCCCAGGCAGCCACGGCCGACGACCACACCGTCGCATCCGGTCTCGTCCATCATGTCGACGGCGTCGGCGGCGGAGAAGATGTCACCGTTGCCGAGCACCGGGATGGAGGTGACCGCCTCCTTGAGCCGGGCGATCGCGGTCCAGTCGGCCCGGCCCGAGTAGCGTTGCGCGGCCGTGCGGGCGTGCAGGGCCACCGCCTGCGCGCCCTCAGCTTCGGCGATGCGGCCCGCGTCCAGATAGGTGAGGTGCTCGTCGTCGATGCCGATGCGGAACTTCACCGTGACCGGTACCCCAGCGGGTTCCGCCGCGCTCACCATGGCGCGCACGATGCTCCGGAACAGCGTCCGCTTGTACGGCAGGGCGGCGCCGCCACCGAGGCGGGTGACCTTGGGCACAGGGCAGCCCAGGTTGAGGTCGATGTGGTCGGCCCAGCCCTCTCCGACGATGATCCGCACCGCTTCGCCGAGTGTGGCCGGGTCCACGCCGTAGAGCTGCATCGAGCGGGGATGCTCGTCGGCGTCGAAGGACATCATGTGCAGCGTCTTCTCGTTACGCTCGACCACCGCTCGCGCGGTGATCATCTCGCACACGTAGATCGAGGTCGGGCTGCCGAATTCCCGGCACAACTTGCGGAACGCCAGATTCGTGATGCCCGCCATCGGCGCGAGCACGACCGGCGGATCGACCGGATACGGCCCGATCCGCAGCTTGGTCATCGCCTCGGTAGTCATCGTCACGCCGACCAGTGTCTCATTTGCGCACGTGAGTCGGCCGGAGCGGGCGCGTCTGCCCGGCGCGCATGTCGTCGCGCGGGCACCGGCCGTGCACACCGACGCCGCCCTCGGTCTCTCCAAGAGGGCGGCGCCTGTAGCTGTGCGAAGAAGGGGCTTATGCGTTGCTGCCGACCATCGCACGCTCGCGCTTGGCGGCCTCGCGGGCGAGCATCCGGTCGCGCTGTTCCTCGAACTTGATGACGTCCTTGCCGAGCTTGTCCAGGAACAGGCCGAGACGTTCGCGGACCGCCTCGCCGCGGGCGGTGAAGTCGGTGCGGTCGAAGATGTTCCACTTCTTCAGCACCGGCTGGACCACTTCCTCCAGGTGCTGGCGCAGATCGTAGATGCCGTGCTTGGCCATCAGCACGCCGTTGCGGCGGAAGTTGGGCATGCCGGCGCCGGGCATCTGGAAGTTCTCCAGGATCAGGGTGATCGCCTCGATGGCCTGGTCGGGGGCCAGGTCGAGGGCGGCTCCGCACATGTTGCGGTAGAAGATCATGTGCAGGTTCTCGTCGGCGGCGACGCGCTGCAGCATACGGTCGGCGATCGGGTCGTCACAGACCTTGCCGGTGTTGCGGTGGCTGACCCGGGTGGCCAGTTCCTGGAAGGTGACGTACGCGACGGAATGCAGGAAGCCCGCGTCGGCTTCCGCGGGGGAGGCGAAGCCGTTGGTCATGTGCACCATCCGGGCTTCCTCGAGCGCGACCGGATCGACACCGCGGGTCACGACCAGGTAGTCCCGCATCACGATGCCGTGGCGGTTCTCCTCGGCGGTCCAGCGGCCCACCCAGGTTCCCCACGCGCCGTCCTGAGAGAAGTTCTCCGCGATCTCGCGGTGGTAGGAGGGCAGGTTGTCCTCGGTGAGCAGGTTCGTGATCATGGCCGCCTTCGCGACCTCACTGAGGCGGGACTGCTCCGGATCCCAATCCACGCCGCCGAGTGCCGCGAAATTGCGGCCATCGTCCCACGGGACGTAGTCGTGCGGATGCCATTCCTTTGCCAGGGAGAGGTGCCGGTTGACGTTTTCTTCGGCAACCGGCTCCAACTCCGTCAGCAGCTCGAGTTGAGTCAGATCCCTTGCCATGTATGAACCCTTCAGTGTGTGCTTCCGGTCGTGCAGGTCAATCCACAAGGTAGACCGATACCGATGCGGCCATACCTTACGGCACCGTAGGTGTGATGCGAAACGCATCCGTTAGGTGATCGATGCCCTGGTGATCCATCTCATCCGACGTCTTCGCCGTCCGGTGATCTATACGAGTGTATGGGCTCGATGCGCTGCAAACGGTCTATCGACGCGGTGCGGGAAGCGTTATCTGTACGTGGGCGATCGCACAGCCGCTCCCACCGGGGCGGTACGGGAGTGGAAATGTCCTGGTTCTGCGCGTGTCGGCGACTTGCGGCCCAGACTTGCTGCGATGTTCCTGTGAAATGATGCCGACGACGCCTTCCGAAGGGCGTAGTCGGTAGGCCGGCTCGCGCCAGGGGAGCGAGTGGGTGTGGCGGGGGTGTGTCCGTCACATCGCCGAGCGGGGCTGTCCGGAGGCCGCGCTCCGCGCAGAGTGTTGCGTGCGGCACCGGGTCGATGGGGCCTCAGTGGCGGTGGCCGCCCATCCAGGCCGGTATGGCCGGCGTCGTTGGGCGGAGAACTCCGGGAATCGGGTCGGGCGCCCGGAGCAACCCGGGCGCCCGATCTCTGTGCCCCCAGTAGGGCTCGAACCTACGACCTGCGGATTAAAAGTCCGTAGCTCTACCAACTGAGCTATAGGGGCGCGGAGCAACAGTGTAGTGCGGTCGGGGGCGGATGCCCCAATCGGGGGAGTTCGTGTCGGCAGCCCGGGTGGATGGGTTGGGCGGCGTGGCGGATCCGGCGGCGCCGAAGGCGGGCGACGCGGCGTGCGCGCTGGATGATGTAGGCGGTAAACGGTTGGCACCCAGCTTTGTTCATCTCGGCCGGATCTGGATATCATCCAATCATGTTGGCAGGCAATCTCTTTGAATTTGCGGGGGGTGAACGGATGTGGCCGGGGGAGGCGCATGGGATGGGTTGGCGGATGCGACATAGGCGGCGACCGGTCGCTCGGATTGCCGGTCGGCACGAGTGAACAATCCTGGCCCGCTGGCTAATTCGCGCATCCTCCGGACGAGCAGATCTGATTGCCGAGTATTTGCTGTGACAGGAAAAGGAATCGAATGGGTGCCCGGCTCTTCGGTTTGCCGCGTGTCGGATCGCGATTCCGGGTACGGTGACGGCCTGGTGAATTCCGAAAGAATCGTCGACTCGGTCGGCGGCGCGGAATTCGGATTGTCGTTGCTGTGTCCGAAGTTGCCGCGGTCGGTCCGGTCGGCCCGGTCGGCCATGGTTCGACGGAACTCGATGCCGCGGGAGGAGGCACGTTCGAGACGAAGAAATGCCCGGATGCGCACCCCCTGCGGCGCACCCGGGCAGGCAAACTATACCAGCTGGTGTGTTCCAGGTTTTTCCGGAGTTTTCGTACCGAAGGTTTGAAAATCGGGCGAAAACCGTGTTCCACGTATTGATTAAAACCCATGGATTCGCGCCGAGGGTCCGTTCCTTCGGGGGTGGCTGATTGGCGGCGAGTAAGGCTTCGGAGGCGTTTCGAGCATGGCACGGCAGCAAGAGCGGGCGCGCCGGACACGGGCGGCGATTATCAGGTCCGCCGCCGTTGAGTTCGGGAAGAGCGGCTATGCCGCTGCATCGCTCAACCGCATATTGGAAGGATCGCGCGCCACCAAAGGCGCCATGTACTTCCATTTCGATTCGAAGGAAGATCTGGCACGCGCGGTGCTGGAGACCGCGGTGGAACGCTACCGCGCCTCCGCCGAGCGCTGGCTGGCGCGAACGGATCTCAGTCCGCTCGACATCCTGCACGGGGTGGTCGACGAGATCGCGCTGCGGCTCGAGCACGACATCATCGTGCAGGCCGAGTTCCGCCTGATCATCGAACCGGATTTCTACCGTGACGTGCAGGCCGGCGGCGGCCGCATCATGGGCCGCGCCACCAGGATGCTCACCGTCCGCGCCATCGACCACGGGCAGCTGCGCGCGGACGCCGATCCCGACCGGTTCACCCGCACGCTCGCCGCCGCGCTGGCCGGGCAGCGGTACATGGTGGCCCTGATCGACGGGCAGGTCGATCTGCGGGCGCGGTTCGAGGAGGCGCTCGAGGTCGTGATGGAGGCGATGGCCACTCCGGAATGGCTGGAGAAGTTCCGCAGCGACGGCTGGCGTGCCCAAGCGCGTTTGGATGAGCTCGGTTTGAGCCTCTGACCAGCCGGTTTGGGATTCGAGTCCGGTCTGTCATAAGCTATCCCAGCTCCCAACGGACAGCCGTTGAAAGCCGGTCCGGAGAAATCCGGGACGAGCCCCCTTCGTCTAGCGGCCTAGGACGCCGCCCTTTCAAGGCGGTAGCGCGGGTTCGAATCCCGTAGGGGGTACGATCCACGGATCGTTGGTAGCAGAGCATGGCCCTGTGGCGCAGTTGGTTAGCGCGCCGCCCTGTCACGGCGGAGGTCGCGGGTTCGAGTCCCGTCAGGGTCGCAAGCAAGCGCCGGAGATATCCGGCGTTTCGCGT
Organism: Nocardia aegles; assembly: GCF_052545135.1. Lineage (NCBI taxonomy): Bacteria > Bacillati > Actinomycetota > Actinomycetes > Mycobacteriales > Nocardiaceae > Nocardia > Nocardia aegles. The sequence goes on along the minus strand of NZ_JBQWRI010000003.1, from coordinate 557,920 downwards.
ATGGCATTCACTTCGGGTGCCTGCGGCCAGGTAGCTCAGTTGGTACGAGCGTCCGCCTGAAAAGCGGAAGGTCGCCGGTTCGATCCCGGCCCTGGCCACCCCTTCACTCGTAGGCGAGCCCGGTTCACGGAGAGCGTGAACCGGGCTCGTTTCGTCATTTCTTGTGAGGTGCATTCACCCCACCCCGCGGACCCCTCGACTCTGGTCGCGCTCCGAGGTGTCATCCGGTTCGCTTCGTGCCGTCCTCGCGGACCGCTACCGCTCGGCCTGATGTGGTGAATCGCACAGTGGGCCATCCGGGTTCGGGACCGGGCGGTCGCTCATCTGGCGCGGGTAGGCTGGCGCGGCCATGTGGATCCTTCTCCTCGCGCTCGCGGGGTTCGCCCTCCTCGATTCGCTCGACCTGCTGCTGATCAGCATCACCACGGCGGTGGTCTACGACAGCAGGTTGAGCCGTCGCTCGCCGCTGGTGAGCGGTTTGAGCCTGCTGGCAGGCGTCTTCGCCGTCACCACCGCCTTCGGGATCTGCACGATCCTGGGGATCGGCTTCCTGACCGACCTGTTCGACTTCGAGGTCACGCCGACGGTGCGGTATTGGGGAGAACTGATCGCGGGAGTGGTGCTGATCGCGCTCGCGAGCATTCGAATGGCCGGCGGTACCGCGGCCCCGGAACGGGCGACCGCACTGCGACGGCAACCATGGGTGCTCGCCGGCCTCGGCGTGGCGATCGGCATGGCGCAGGCGCCGACCGCGGTTCCGTATCTGGCCGGACTCGCGATGATCTCCGCCCGGAATCCGCTACCGGCGTTGTGGCCGCTGCTGGTCGTCGCGTATTGCGCGCTCGCATTGCTGCCGCCGCTGGTGATACTCGCGCTCGCGATGCGGCGCACGACCGGAGCGCGGCGGATGTATCGAAAAACCGTTCGCGTTATCAGCTCATACGGGCCTGCCTCGGTGCGCGTGCTCTTCGCGATCTTCGGCGTCGTTCTCCTATGCGACGCGCTCGTCCATTACCGAAGCCTTTGGCCGTGAATTGCGGATTCCGGGCAACGGGTGGCGACCGGAAAAGCGATTGAGCGGTGGGGTTCGGTGGGATGCTGGAGGTATGGCTGAGCGCTGGTATTACTGCTTGAAGCACAATCGCGCCGAGCGAGGGCGGCAGTGCTGGTTCCGTGACCGGATGGGGCCGTACCCGGACCAGGCGACGGCCGAGCGCGCGCTCGAGATCGCGCGCGCCCGCACCGCGCGGGAAGACGCCCGGGACCGGGCCTGGCGCGACGGGGACTGAACCGAGCCGGGTCTTCCCCGGACGGGGAAGTTGATCTTGAGCCGCAGGTCGGGGGCTCGGACGATGTCACGCCGGGTGCGGCCACTCAGTTCGCGATCAGGTATATCGAGTACGGTTCTCCAGAACTCGACGAATGCTCGGAGGTCCTGGCGTGGGCTGCGAGCGGAAACCAGGATCAGCAGGGAGGGCGACCCTTGAGGGTTACCGTTGTTGTGCCGACCTTCAACGAGCGGGAGAATCTGCCGGTTGCGGTGGAGCGGCTGACCGCGCTGCCGGTGCCCGACCTGCACGTACTGGTGGTGGACGACAGCTCGCCGGACGGCACCGGTGACGTGGCCGACAAACTCGCCGCCGAATTGCCGAACGTGGTCGGTGTGCTGCACCGGACCGAGAAGGACGGGCTCGGCCGGGCGTATGTCGCGGGCATCACGCGCGCGCTGGACGAGGGCGCGGACGTCGTGATCCAGATGGACGCCGACCTGTCGCATCCCGCCGAAGTCATCCCGGCCATGCTGGAGAAGCTGTCCGGCACCGACGCGGGCGTCGTGCTCGGTTCGCGTTACGTTCCGGGCGGCTCGACCGCCGCCGAATGGAAGTGGTACCGCAAGGCGCTCTCGGCCTGGGCGAACTTCTACGTGAATCTGATCCTGCGCCTGGGCGTCAAGGATGCCACCGCGGGTTTCAAAGCGTGGAAGGCCGACACCCTGCGCGCCATCGACGTGGCCTCGATCCGGAGCAACGGATATTCGTTCCAGGTCGAGATGAACTATCGGACCATCAAGAAGGGGATCGCGATCACCGAGGTGCCGATCCGGTTCGAGGAGCGGACGCTCGGCGCGTCCAAGATGAGCCTCGCGGTGCAGCTCGAGTCGGCGCTCATGCCGTGGAAGCTGCTGTTCGGCCGCGCGGTCTGAGCTACGGCCCACCGGCCCCGCCACCCGAGGGAGCGGGGCCACCGGCCGGTGAGGGACAACAGAGCGCGGGCGAGGGCGAGCGGCCACACGACGGGCCGCCGTGGTGGCTCGTGCCGATCAGTGGGGCCAATTCAGCAGCGTGTCGACGAACAGCTGGCGTACCCGGGCCACGTTGTCGTCCAAATCGCCGGCGTTCCAGGCGCTGACATCGATCGGGTCGAGTATCGCCACGTCGACCGTTCCGGGCCGGGCGATCATCGCATTGCGCCAGCAGATCTCGCCCGCGTTCCGGATGACGACCGGGATCACCGGCACCCCCGCCTGCATCGCGATGTGGAACGCGCCCTTCTTGAACGGCCCGACTTCGGGGGTGTAGGAGCGTGTGCCTTCGGGAGCCACCGCGACCGACAGGCCGCCCCGCAGTGTTTCCACCACCGGTCGAAGCGCTGCCCTGGCCTGTGCGGTATTCGCGCGGTCGATGAATGTCACGCCGGCGAAGCGCATGAGCGGTCCGAAGACCGGATTCTTGGTGAGTTCCTTCTTGCCGATCGCGGTCACGCCGCCGCCGAGCACTTCGGGCACGATGATGATGTCGAACTGGCTCTGGTGGTTGAACACGAAGACCGCGGGCCGCGGCGATCTCGCGTGCTCGCCGCCGGTGACTCGCACGTGCACGCCCGCGATGCGCAGCGTATTGCGGGCCGCGTGCGCCATCAGCGCGTCGGCCATCCGTTGCCGGTCCTGGGTGGGCGCTTGCGAGGCGATGCCGAACAGCGCGCCCCCGAGCAGCCCGGCGAATCCCGCGGCGGTGCGTACGTAATCGGTCGCGCGCGGCGGGCGGCGCGGCCGGAACGTCAGCTCGGCCCAGTGCTGCCGGTCGGCGAGGTCGGTCAGCGCGTCGTCGGCGTTGACCGCCACCGGATGTCCCACCAGCGACAGCATGGGAAGGTCGGCGATCGCGTCGGCGTAGGCGTAGCTGCGCTCGAGATCCACCTGGTGCGCGGCGGCGAACGCCGCGACCGCCTCGGCTTTGCCGTCGCGCCACAGCGTCTTCCCATCGGGATGCCCCGTGAGCACGCCGTCGCTGGTGGCCATGGGCGTGTACAGCACGTGCTTGATGCCCAACTGCGCCGCGGCGGGTAGGACCTGGAACCGGGTCAGTGAGCTGACCAGCACGATGGTGTGCCCGGCCGCCCGGTGGGTGTGGATCAGCTCCCACGCTTCGGGATACAGGTAGCCGTAGACAGTGCGTTGGAACAGGCGCCTGCCCACTTCGTCCAGCTCCTGTTCGGAGCGTCCGGTCAGCGCGTCGGACAACTCGCGCAGGAAGCGGCGGTATTCGCCGTCGGTCATACGGTCGCGGATGCCGCCGAGCAGAACGTCGGCGGGTGCGCGGCGCAGCCGGTGCCGCGGCCCCGGTGCGTCGATGACCGTACCGCCGAAATCGAAGACGGCTGCGACCGCTGGGCCCTGCGGGCCGGAGCGGATGGCGGCGAGCGCGGCGTCGAGGTCGGCGCGCGCGTCGGTCATCGATCCTCCTGGCTACCGCGGTGTCGTCGATCGGTCACCACGCCTCCCGGTTGGACGGGTCGAGCGCGGCGGCCTGCGCGATGCGGGCGCCGATGGTGCGCAGGCGCTCGGCGAATTCTTTCCTGCGCCTGGTCAACTCGGCGCGGCGCTGATCGGGCTCGGCGTCGGACCAGGTCGTCAGCAGGCCGTAGTTGTCGGCGAGCTTCAGCGCGCTGGTGAACAACTCGGTGGAGACCGACTCCGGGCTGTGCAACCGCTTCTGCAGCATCATCTGCTTACCGACCGCCACGCATTCGGTGATGAACTCTTTGCGGTCGATCTCGTCGCCCGCGTCCCGGGCGGCCAGCCGTTCGGCCACCACCAACTGCGCGTCGACGAACGAGCGCAGCACGCGGTGGGCCATGGTGAAGCCGGAGGCGGTGAGCTTGTCCAGGATGTCCGAGCCGACGGTGTCGCGGCGGGTGTGGCTGTACCAGTCCGGATCGACCAGCAGCATCTCCGCGACCATCTGATCGGCGAACTCGCCGCGGTCGGGGAAGAAGAACTCGAATTTCAGCAGATCGCGCAGCCGGAAAGCCTCGTCCCAGCCGGCTTGCAGGGCGTCGGCGTCGTCGTTGTCGACCGCGGCCAGGATGGACAGCTCGAGGATCGCGCGGTTGACGAACCAGTGCACCGCGCTGTTGCGGTAGAAGGCGGCCTCCAGATACGCGCCGGACTTGATCGAGTACACCGGCTCGACCCCGCCGCGATACACCGTGACCACCTTGGCCAGCGAAAGCTGTTCCAGCACCACGGCCAGACCCTGTTCGTCGCGCAGCGCGTCGAGTTCGCCGCCCGGCAGCCGGCGCTTGTCGATGTAACCGAGCACCGGGTTGAGCATCGTGCGCACCTCGCCGAGGGTGAGGGCGCGCCCGTCCACCCCCAGCAGCGCCAGGGTGGCCAGTGCGTTGACCGTGATCGGGGTGACGGCGTTGATGCCGACCGCGACTTCGAACGCCAGCCGCTGCACGGCCTTTCGTTCCAGTTCGGTGATCTCCGGCGGCTCACGGTCGCCGACCCCGGCTTCCGTGCGCGGCGCCGGAATCGGCTCCGTATGGTGCAGCGGGATGGTCAGCCGCGGCGCGGTGAGGGGGTCGCCGTGTGCGGCAAGCCGATCGCGCGCCGACAGCGGCTCGCCGAAGCGGACGTACACGTGCCCGGCGGAGTGCTGCTGGCTGCGGATGTAGCGCGCCAGCCAGGTCAGGCCCTCCGGTTTCTTCTTGCCGCCCTCCTGCTCGGTGGCGATGGCGCCGAGTTCGTTGAGCCGCTCGTAGGTGATCGAGACCGGAATCAGCATGACGTCGTCGATGCGGTTGGAACGGACGGCCGCGGCGAGGTAGTTCAGCAGCCCGTAGCGTGGTGGCCGCAACTTGCCGGTGCGGGTGCGCCCGCCTTCGAAATACCACTCCAGGTTGAAGCGCTTGGCCAGCAGATAGGCGAAGTACTCCTCGACGACGGCCTTGTAGACCTCGTCGTCGCCGAAGCTGCGCCGGATGAACACCGTGCCGGTGCGTCGGGCGACCGGGCCCATCGGCCAGAAGCCGAGGTTCGCGCCGCCGATCACATGGTTCGGTGGGAAGTCGTTGCGAGCCAGTACGTCTCCGAGTACGAAGGCGTCGACGTACGAGCGGTGCGAGGGCAGGAACACCAGCGGGAAGCGGCGGTTGAGGTCGCGCAGTCCGGCCAGGCCGGAATCGTCGGAGTCCACGTTCCAGGTCGAGGCGTGCACCGGCCGCATGGCCTGGGTGAACAGGTCGGAGATCAGCCTGCTCTGCGCGGCGACCAGTTCGTTGAGCGCTTTCTCCGCGCGCCGGTACACCTCGTGCGGACTCGCGCCGATCTGGTCGGCGATCAGTTCCAGCCTGCGCAAGAAGTCCGTCGAGTCGAGAATTTCCTCCGCGACCAGCTTGGGCACTTTGTACCGGTCGCCGATGATGGTGCGTTCGGCGCGTTCGAGTGCCACCACCGCCGCGCGCACGATGGCGCGCGCGAACGGCTCGGCGGTGCCCTTGTCGTACAGCGCCGACGCCTCCGGGTGGTTCGCGCGCAGCTCGCTGAGGAAAGCCGGCGCACCGGTCAGCACGACGTACCGGTCCGGTGACTCGGATATCAGCTTGCGTTGCGCCAGCCGATTGGGCTTGCGCGGATTGGTCAGCAGGGCGAAATCGGCGAAGGTGACGCGGCGTACTCCGTCGCGTTCCGGCGGCAGCCACAGCACGCGGATCGGCACCACCAACGGGTCGTCGCGCCTGCCGACCAGCCGTGCGGCGACGGCGCCCGCGTCCAGATCCAGTTGGGTGACCGGCGCGTCGGTACCGAACTCGGCGCTGATCCCGCCGTCGGAAAGCCACTTGCCGACGAGTTCGCGTTCCACTCCCGAAGCGGCGTCGATCAGGGCCACCACCGAGTGTGGTGTGGTCCGGGGCCGGGCTGTCGTGGGTGAATCGCCGCGGTGATCGATCATCGATGTTCTTCCCTCCGCAGGTGACGCTCTCCACTATTCAATCCCGGCGGGTCGGTTCCGCGCAGGCAGTCGGCACCGCGAGTTCGTGCGATGGCACGGATGGCGCGCGATCGCAGCCCGAGGTGGGGGCGGGTGAAAGTGCCTTCGGGATGCGCGTCATCCGGCGCCGAGTGATACCGCGCCGGCCGCAGTGGTCGCGAGCCAGATGAAAAAGGTAATGCTAACCTTACCTTCAAAAGTTAGGCCAGGGTAACCTTTGGAGGATCGTTGTCGACCACGGAACGCCCGCGGGTTGAGTATGTGACCGATCCGGCGGCAGCGATGTCCCGGCTGGCGGGAGCGGATCGGTTCGGCGAGTACGTGATGTACGAGCGCCCGGGGGAATGGGTGTTCGCCGCCGATCCGGTCGGCAGTGTCGAACTGGACGTACGGGAACTGCGCAGCACGCGCGAAGGGAAGACGACGACCAGCCGCTGGGAAGGCAATCCGGCGGCAGTGATCGACCGCGCGCTGGGCGCGCTGCCCGTCGACGGGCGGAATGCCTACGGCTGGATCGGATTCGAGTTCTGCGCGTGGGCACTCGACGCCACGGAGCATCTCGACCCACGCACCGCACTGGCGCACCTGATGGTTCCCCGCATCGAGGTCAGGGTGGGCGAATCCGGCGTACGGATCTCGGGTGCGACGCCGTCGGAGATCGGCGACATCCACGACCTGATCGCGCAGTCGCAGGGCACCGAACTACCGCAGGCGCATCCGGCCGATATCCGCATCGACCCCACCGGCTACCGAAACCGGGTGGCGGAGGCGGTCGGCGAGATCCGGGCCGGGCGTTACCAGAAGGTCATCCTGTCCAGGAAGGTCGAGCTCCCGTTCGCCGTGGACGTACCGGCGACCTATCGGCTCGGGCGCGCGCACAACACTCCGGCACGGTCGTTCCTGCTGCGACTCGGCGGCCTGGAGGCGGCGGGCTTCAGTCCGGAGCTGGTCGCCTCCGTGGACGACGATCGGGTGGTGACCACCGAGCCGCTGGCGGGCACCCGCGCGTTCGGCCGCGGCGCCGCGGCCGACCTCGCCGCCAGGGCCGAGCTGATCACCGACCCGAAAGAGATCGTGGAACACGCCATTTCAGTACAGACCTCGTTCGCGGAGATCGCGGCCGTCGCCGATCCCGGCACCCCCGCGGTATCGGATTTCATGGCTGTGCGGGAGCGCGGCAGTGTGCAACATCTGGCGTCCACGGTGCGCGGTCGGCTCGCCGCGGACCGGTCCAGCTGGGACGCGCTGGAGGTGCTGTTCCCGTCCGTGACCGCTTCGGGAATTCCCAAGCGGGAAGGCGTCGACTCGGTGTTCCGGCTCGATCACGACCCGCGCGGTTTGTACTCCGGTGCGGTGCTGACCGTTTCGCCGACCGGGGCGCTGGAGGCGACCCTCGTGCTGCGCGCGGTGTATCAGACTGCGGACGGGGCGTGGTTGCGCGCGGGCGCGGGCATCGTCGGCCAGTCCCGGCCGGAGCGTGAGTTCGAGGAGACCTGCGAAAAGCTGGGCAGTATCGCGCCCTACGTCGTCAAGGCGTAACGCGTGCGGGCAGCGCACCGCTGGTGCGCTGCCCGTGGCGTGCGTCAGAGCGCGGCGCGCAGCGCCTTCTTGTCGATCTTGCCGACCGCGGTGATCGGCAGCTTGTCGCGGCGGCGCAGCACGTCCGGCAGTTTGTAGGTGGCCAGCCCGCGCGCGGTGAGGAAGGACTTGATCTCGGACAGCGTCGGCATCTCACCGTCGACGACCAGGACGGCACAAACCTTTTCGCCCAGCGCCGTGTCGGCCAGCCCGACGGCGGCGGCGTGCCGGACCGCGGGATGGGCGAGCAGATGTTCCTCGAGTTCGTCGCAGGAGACGTTCTCGCCGCCGCGGTTGATCACATCCTTGATCCGGCCCGACACCACGAGATGACCGCTGGGCAGGCGGCGGACCAGATCTCCGCTGCGATAGAAACCGTCCGGCGTGAACGCGCGCGCGTTGTGCTCGGGCGCGCGATAGTAGCCGCGGATCGTGTACGGCCCCCTGGTCAGCAACTCGCCCTCCGCGCCGGGCGGCACATCGTTGCCGTCGCCGTCCACCACGCGGATCTCGTCGGCGGGCGAGAGCGGCCGGCCCTGGCTGGTGTGCAGCAACTCGGCCGGATCATCCAGTCGGGTGTAGTTGATCAGGCCCTCGGCCATGCCGAACACCTGCTGCAGGGTCGCGCCGAGCGCCGGGGTCACGTCTTTGGCGTTGACCTCGGCCAGTCGTGCGCCGCCCACCTGGAGCAGGCGCAGCGAACTCAAGTCGGCCGCTTCCCATTCGGTGGCCGCGCACCAGAGTTGGGCCAGCGGCGGCACGACGGCGGTGACCGTGACCCGGTGCCGCTCGATCGCGGCGAACGCGCTCTCCGGACTCGGGTCGCCGACGAAGGCGACCGCGCCGCCGACCCCGACGGTGCCGAAGATGCCCGGGCAGGCCAGCGGAAAGTTGTGGGCGGCCGGCAGCGTCGCGAGATAGACGTCCTGCTCGGTGAGCGCGCATACCTCCGCGCCGGCGGTGGCGTTGTAGACGTAATCGTCGTGGGTGCGCGCGATGAGTTTCGGCAGGCCGGTGGTGCCGCCGGAGACCAGCATCAAGGCGATGTCGCCCGGATCGATCTCGGGCAGCTCGCCGCCGTCGCGCGGTACCGAGGCCAGGTCGGTGAACGGCCCTGGATCGCCGAGCACCAAGACGTGGCGCAGCGAGGGCACCGCGGCACGCACGGTCGAGGCCAGGTCGCGGTAGTCGAAATCGCCCGCCCGGTCGGTGGCGATGTAACCGACCGCCTCGGAAAGCCGCGCCAAATGTTCGATTTCGGCCCGGCGGTGCGCGGGCAGGCTCAATACGGGGATGATCCCGGCGCGCAGCAGGCCGAACAACACGGTCAGGAACTCGGGCACATTGGGGAGCTGGACCACCACGCGGTCGCCGGGAGCGATGCCGAGCGCGAGCAGTCCGTAGGCCATCCGGTCCGCAGCGGTGTCGATGTCGGCATAGCTGCGCGAGCCCTCCGCATCGAGCAGCGCGGGGCGCTGGGGATGCCGTCGCGCGCTCGCGCGCAGAAGATCCCCGAGCGGGCGTCCGGCCCAGTAGCCTGCGGCTCGGTAAGCCGCGGCCGTGTGGGCGGGGAAAGGTATGTAGCCGTCGCGATGCGCGGACTCGGTCGGTGTGGAAGTCACGGTCTGCCTCACAATCGAGCAAAAGGTCCCTCATAAGGTTAGGCAACCCTACTTCACTCTGGGTCCGAACTGTCCGATCGCGGATCCGGACTGCGCATCCACGTGCGGCGAGGCACTTCATACCGCCGTGGCGCGCACTCGGCGGGACGGCGTCGTGCGGATCGATTCGGCTGGGGCGGAGTCGACGCGGCGCCCGGTCGGTACGACGCTTTCGGCGTCGGGCGAGTGCCGCCGCGCGGACCGGCTCGGGCGTGTTCGAACCTGCCGCCGGGTGCCGCCTGGCACTAGACTTCCCGTCATGACCAGGTGGGACGCCTCGAACATCCCCGGCCAGAGTGGCCGGAGGTTCATCGTGACAGGGGCCAACAGCGGCCTGGGCGCCGAGACGGTGCGCGCGCTGGCCGCGGCGGGCGGCGAGGTGGTGCTCGCCTGCCGGAACGTGGCCAAAGGCGAGCGGGTGGCCGCCGAACTCGGCGACCGGGCGCAGGTGCGCGAATTGGATCTCGCCGATCTCGGGTCGATCCGCGCGTTCGCCCAGAACGTCGACGGCGCCGATGTGCTCATCAACAACGCGGGCGTGATGGCCGTACCCGAAGGCCGCACCGCTGACGGGTTCGAAAAACAGATCGGCACAAACCATCTCGGTCACTTCGCGCTCACCGGCCTGCTGCTGGACAAGATCTCCGATCGGATCGTCACCGTCTCCAGCGGTGCGCACCAGGTCGGCAAGATCGACCTGGACGATCTCAACTGGGAGCGGCGCAAATACCAGCGGTGGGCCGCCTACGGGCAGGCCAAGCTCGCCAATCTGATGTTCGCTCGTGAACTGCAGCGCAGGTTGACCGCGGCGGGCTCTACGAAACTGTCGGTCGCCGCGCATCCCGGCTACGCCTCCACCGAATTGCAGTCGCACACCGAGTCTTTCCTGGACCGGGTGATGTGGGTCGGTAACCGGCTGCTCGCGCAGAGTGCCGCGATGGGCGCGCTGCCGACGTTGTACGCCGCGACCACCGACGTCCAGCCGGGTGGCTACTACGGGCCCACCGGGCTGGGCGGCATGCGCGGATACCCGGGGCCGTCCGGATCGTCGAAAGCGTCCAGGGATGAGAAGGTGGCCGCCGACTTGTGGGAACTGTCCGAGAAGCTGACCGGGGTCACCTACGACTTCACGAAGTGACTGCCGTCCGCTCGGCGGAGCGTATGTGACGCACGTCTCATAGCTTGTTGTCACACTCCGTCTTTCCGCGTCGTCCTCCTGATGAACCCGCAGGAAACGACAAAGGACGGACATCATGGAACAGCGCTTCGAACTCTTCGCCAACTCGGTCGGCGCCGGCTTCATCAAGCGGCTCACCATGGCGTCCAAGGTGATCGACGATTCCACCCTGGACGCCGCGACCTATGAGTTGGTGAAGATTCGCGCCAGCCAGATCAACGGCTGCGGTTACTGCACCGACATGCACACCAAGGACGCCGCGCACGCGGGCGAGACCTCGGTGCGGCTCAACCTGATCGCCGCCTGGCACGAGGCCACCGTCTTCACCGAGGCCGAGCGCGCCGCGCTGGCGCTCACCGAGGAGGCCACCCGGATCGGCGACGGACGGGTGGTCGGCGATGCGGTCTGGCAGGAGGTGCGCAAGCACTACGACGACGACCAGATCGCAGCCCTCATCGCCGCCATAGCGATGATCAATGCCTGGAACCGGATGAACGTCATCGCCCGCACCCCGGCGGGGAGTTACGTACCTGGCCAGTGGGGCTGAATCCGGATCACCCGTCATCGCCCGCACTCCGGCGGGCGATACCTGCTCAGACCGTGGGGATGAACACGCCGCGCCGAAGGCGTGGCAAATGACACAATTCACCGATCGGTCGCGGGCTGGTACTGTCCCTGACGTGCAGCGCGTGTATTTCTGGTTTAGCAAGCCGGCCCTGGGTGGGCTGGTCTGCGGCAACCGCGTGCGCTGACGAACTTCCACCCCGAGCCGGACGATGGACCGGCTCGACGGGATTCTCGTCCGTGGGTCGGCCCCGAAAAAAGGAAACCCACGACATGACAACCGCAGCCGACGTCGACGCACGGCATTCCGATCTGGATGATCAACGCACTCTCAACGTGAGCCCGCTGCGCTCGCCCGCGGAAGTGCGCCGGGTGCACCCGATCACCGATGCCCTCGCCGACACCGTCCGTGCGGGACGCAAAGCCACTGTCGACGTGCTGAACGGCGCGGACGATCGCTTGATGGTGATCGTCGGCCCGTGCTCCGTGCACGACCCCGCCGCAGCGTTGGATTACGCGCGCCGTCTCGCGGCCAAGGCCGCTGAGCTCGACGATCGGCTGCACGTGGTGATGCGGGTCTACTTCGAGAAGCCGCGCACCACCTTGGGCTGGAAGGGCCTGATCAACGACCCGCACCTGGACGGATCGTTCGATGTCAACACCGGATTGGGTTTCGGCCGCAAGCTGCTGGTCGATATCACCGCCCTCGGTCTTCCGGTGGCCTGTGAGTTCCTGGACCCGATCACGCCGCAGTACATCGCGGATCTGGTGTCCTACGGCGCGATCGGCGCGCGCACCGCGGCCAGCCAGGTGCACCGTCAGCTCAGCAGCGCGCTGTCGATGCCGGTCGGCATCAAGAACGGCACCGACGGCGACGTCCAGGTGGCGGTGGACGGCGTGCGTGCCGCGGCGGCCAGCCACGTGTTCCCCGGCACCGACCTGGACGGCCGTTCCGCGCTCATCCGTACCACGGGCAACCCGGACTGCCATGTGATCCTGCGTGGCGGCAGCAACGGCCCGAACTACGACGCGGTATCGGTGGCCGAGGCGTGCCTGCGGCTGGAGAAGGCGGCGCTGCCGCAGCGGATCGTGGTGGACGCCAGCCACGGCAACAGCAACAAGGACCACAACAAGCAGGTCGACGTGGTCACCGACATCGCGCGGCGGCTGGCGGTGGGCGAGCCGGGTGTCGTCGGTGTCATGTTGGAGAGCTTCTTGGTCGCGGGCCGTCAGGACCTCACCCTCGGTCACGCCGACGAGCTGACCTACGGACAATCCATCACCGACGCCTGCCTGGACTGGGAAACGACTGCGGCACAGCTGGACCGGCTGGCCGACGCGGTGCGGCAGCGTCGCGAGCGCTGATCCCGGCCCCGGTAGCCGAGCGTGCGGGCTCGGGTCCGGACGAAGCGCGAGTTTCGTTCGCCCGGACACGAGCCACTGCCGCGCTGTGCGCTCCGGCGCGATCGGCGGCATGCCCATCACGGTGCTCGGCACCGGGCCGATGGATCATCCGGTTCGCCCGGCACCAGCCGCCGATGCCGGGCGGTTACGAACCGGACCGTAGACTTCCGGTCGATGGTTGCCGCGCTGCTCTCCGACCTGTTCGAGTCACATCGGACGCATCTGCTCTCGGTCGCCTACCGGCTGACGGGCAGCGTCGGCGATGCCGAGGACGCGGTGCAGGAGAGCTGGTTGCGCCTCGCGGGCGCGCACCAGTCCGAGATCGACGATCTGCGGGCGTGGCTGACCACCGTGGTCAGCCGGATCTGCCTGGATCGGCTGCGCAGCGCCGCGGCACGGCGTGAGAGCTACGTAGGCCAGTGGCTGCCGGAGCCCGTCGTCACCGCTCGCACACCGTCGAGTGCTCCCGACCCGTTGGAAGCCGTGGTGCGTAAGCAGGAGTGCCGGTTCGCGGCGCTGATCGTGCTGGACACCCTGACGCCGCCGCAGCGGGTGGCCTTCGTGCTGCACGAGGGGTTGTCGGTACCGTTCGACGAGATCGCCGACATCCTCGGTGTCTCCGCCGATGCGGCGCGACAGCTGGCCGTGCGCGCCCGTAAGGCGGTGGCGCGGACGCCGCAGCCGGTGCCCGATGCCGAGCACGATGCCGCGGTGCAGCGCTTTCTCGTCGCGCTGAGCACAGGTGACGTGGCCGCCGTCGCCGCGGCGCTGCATCCGGACGCGGTGCTGATCGGCGACGCCAACGGAACCACCGCGACCGCGATCAACGTGCTGCGCGGCGCCGATCGCATCGCCCGCTTCTACTCGGGCCTGGTGCGCAAGTACGGGCTCGGGGACGCAGCGCAGGTGTACACGTTCGTCTCGGTGAATGGGCAACTGGGTCTGCGAGTCGCGGCGCGTCCCGCGGTGGAGGGCCGAGGCGGCTATCCCACCCGGATCGTCGGCTTCACGGTTCGGGACGGGCTGGTGTGGGGCACCTATGATCTGGCGAATCCGGCCAAGCTGGGTGGCGTCCGGGTCGGGTTGAGCTGAAACGCGGCTATTTCAATCGTTGGGCAACGATTTGGACCGCTGGACTAGTCTCCGGGTATGCCCTCGCGACATCCGACCGTTGCCCGCCTGCGCCCCTTCGCGTCCACCATCTTCGCCGAGATGACCGAACTCGCCGTCCGGCACGACGCGGTCAACCTGGGCCAGGGGTTCCCGGACACCGACGGGCCCGCGAGCATGCTGGAAATGGCGCGCCGCGCCATCGCCGACGGACTCAACCAGTACCCGCCGGGGCGTGGCATGCCGGTGCTGCGCCGAGCCGTCGCCGACGACCGGGCCCGGCGCTACGGGACCGGCTACGACCCCGATTCGCAGGTGCTGGTGACGGTGGGCGCGACCGAGGCGATCAGCGCGGCCGTGCTCGGCTTGGTCGAACCGGGCGAGGAGGTCGTGCTGATCGAGCCGTATTACGACTCGTATGCCGCTGCCGTGGCCCTGGCCGGCGCTCGACGGCGCACCGCGCGTCTGGTGGCCGACGGAAATCGGTTCGTTCTGGACTTGGACAGCTTGCGGGCGGCCATCACCCCGGCCACCCGGATGCTCATCGTCAACTCGCCGCACAATCCGACCGGCACCGTGCTCGGACGCTCGGACCTGCTGGCGATCGCCGAGATCGCTTGCGAGCACGACATTCTGGTGCTCACCGACGAAGTCTACGAGCACCTGGTCTACGACGGCGCCGAGCACATCAGCCTGGCCACCTTGCCGGGCATGGCCGAGCGGACCATCGTGGTGTCCAGCGCGGCCAAGACCTTCAGCGTCACCGGATGGAAGACCGGGTGGGCCTGCGGGCCCGCCGATCTGATCGACGGCGTGCTCGCGGCCAAACAGTTCCTGACCTTCGTCGCGGGCGGACCGTTCCAGCCCGCCGTCGCGCATGCGATCAACCACGAACTGGAGTGGGTCGGCGGGCTGCGGGAGGCGTTGTCGCAGAAGCGGCGTCGTCTCTCCGCGGCGCTCGCCGACACCGGTATGCGGGTATATCCGAGCGCGGGCGGTTACTTCGTCGTCGCCGACATCACCCCGCTCGGCGCCGCCGACGGTCTGACGTTCTGCCGTGAGTTGCCGAAGCGGCTCGGCGTGGCGGCGGTGCCGGTCATCGCGTTCGCCGACGACCCAGCCGCCTGGAGTCATCTGGTGCGGTTCACCTTCTGCAAGCGGGACGAGACGCTGGACGAAGGGGTCCGCCGATTGGGCCGCGATTGATCCATCGACCTCGACCTGGGTTGTCGAGTTCGGCCGGCATCGCGCACCGCATGGCGACCCGGTACTGCACGGCGACCAGTCTCGGCTGATCGAAGCGGGCGCGCGCGCCTCCCGGCTCAGGCGGGTACGGGGCGGGCGCGATCGGTGGCGAGGAGGGCGGCGATGGTGCCCAGCATCGTGCCGGTGAGGTATCGCTGGGTGCGCAGCCACCGGGGACGGGCCGCGAGGAACGTCGACAGACCGCCCGCCCCGAGGACGATCAGGCCGTTCACGGTGAGCGCCACCGCGATCTGCACCGCGCCCAGGCACAGGCTCTGCAACCACACGTTTCCGTGCTCCGGCGCGACGAACTGGGGGATCAGCGCCATGTACATGATCGCGATCTTCGGATTGAGCAGGTTGGTGACCAGCCCCATGGTGAACAACCGCCGGGTGGGGTCAGCCGACAGTGCCGTGGGCGCGAAGACCGAGCCGCCACCCGGTCGCAGCGCCTGCCAGGCCAGCCACCCCAGATACCCGGCTCCCGCGAGTTTCACCGCCAGATAAAGACCGGGCACCACCGCGAACACCGCCGTGATCCCCGCCGTCGCCGCCGCCAGATACACCCCGAACCCCGCCGCGACCCCCGCCAACGACACCAACCCGGCCCGCCGCCCTTGCGACACCGTCCGCGACACGAGATACATCATGTTCGGCCCCGGCGTGAGCACCATCCCCAACGCCGCCACCGCAACTCCCACCACCGCCGCCATCTCGATCATGCCCCGATCCTCACCCGCCCTACCGCCACTGTCGCGGTCCACTCGACAACCGCTGGACGGGTGGGCAATGGGACAGTCCGAAACCTTCTGGGCCGGGCGGCGGGGATCCGACGGGCGGACGCGGCGTGTGATGAATTCCAGCGAAGGGACGCCGTCCACGGATACCGCGATGGAGGTGGATCGGGCGGCGAGTCGGCGGGACTTGCCCAGGGGGACCGATGACAATGCTGCGCATGGCGGCCACGGTCAGCGGGTTGAGAAATCGGCGGGCGGAGCTATTCGACGGAGTGTCGCCGGGTGCGTCGTTTCGGCGTGACATCGAGGGAATGCGGGCGGTTGCGGTGCTGGCCGTCGTGCTTTTCCATGCGGATGTGCCGGGGCTCGGCGGTGGGTTCGCCGGGGTGGACGTCTTTTTCGTCATTTCCGGGTTTCTCATCACGGGAATGCTGTATCGGGAAGCGGCCGCCACCGGAGCCGTCGGGCTGGTGCGATTCTATGGGGCGCGAGCTCGTCGCCTGCTGCCTGCCGCAGGTGTCGTGCTGGTCGCAACGGCGGTCGCCGCGGCCGTGCTGCTGCCGCCGTTGCAAGCACGTCGAGCGCTCGGCGACGCGATCGCGAGCGCGCTGTACGCCGGGAACTATCGGTTCGCCGTGCAGGGAACCGATTACCTCGCCGCGGATGCGCCGCCCTCACCGTTTCAGCACTTCTGGTCGCTCGGTGTGGAGGAGCAGTTCTATCTGATCTGGCCCGCGCTCGTGATCACGACGACTTGGCTGCTGCGCCGGCGTCGCACCGGTTCGGTCCCGGCGCTGCCGTACCTGATCGTGCTCGCCGTCGTGGCCGCGTTCTCCTTCGGCGTCGCGATGAGCTGGACCTGGACTCTGCCGCCGTGGGCGTTCTTCACGCTGCCCGCACGGGCCTGGGAGCCGGCGGCGGGCGGCATGGTGGCGCTATCGGCCGTTTTCTGGTCCCGGATGCCGGAATGGGTGTCCGCCTGCGCAGGCTGGGCGGGGGCCGGAGCGATCGTCGTCGCGTGCGTTCGGCTCGACGAGAAAATCCCGTACCCCGGCATCGCGGCGCTGCTGCCCGTGCTCGGCGCGGTCCTGGTCATCGCGAGCGGCTGTGCCGCGCCCCGCTTCGGGGTCGGTCGCGTCCTGGCAGTGCCCGAGATGCAGGCCATCGGCAGACTGTCCTACTCCTGGTATCTCTGGCACTGGCCGGTGCTGGTGCTGGCCCCGCATGCGCTCGGCCGCCCCCTCGGGCCGATCGGCGCGCTGGGCGCGGTCGCCATGGCCGGTGGCCTCGCCGTGCTCACCCGGCGGCTGATCGAGAATCCGGTTCGTTTCGCCGCACGCCTGCGCGGTTCGGGCAAGCTCAGCCTGGCCTGCGGTGGTACGAGCACCGCGCTCGTCATCGCTGTGGCGCTCGCGCTGCTCATGGTCGTGCCCGCGCCGGTCGGGCACGGCCCGGCGGCGCGGAGCCTCTCGCTGACAACGCCGGTCGCACCGGCCACTCCCACCGCCGACCCCTACGATGCGGCGATCGACCAGTTGACGGCGCAGACCCAAGCGGCCGTCGCCGCCTCGGCCGAGGTCCGTGACGTCCCGTCGAACCTCACACCCTCGCTGTCGAACGCGGGCGGCGACCGAGCGGAGGTGTTCGACAATGGTTGCTTCCGTTCCTGGCCCGACGTGGGCCAGGCCCCGTGCGCCTCCGGCGATCCGGATTCGGCCACCACGGTGGCGTTGGTCGGCGATTCCCACGCGGCGATGTGGCAACCGGCGTTCGAGAACATGTCTGTCGCGCACCATTGGCGGCTGGAGACCATGGCGAAGGTCACCTGTCCGCTGCTCGATCTGCCCATCACAAGTCCTTATCTGGGGCGGACGTACACCGAATGCGAGCAGTGGCGCGCGCAGATCATGACCCGGCTGCGGCACGAGCGGCCCCGGCTGATCGTGGTGGGCATGTCCCGCCGCTACGGCGGCGACTTCGGCTTCGTGACCTACGACCCGGCCTGGATCGACAGCGTGCATCGCCTGGTCGCCCAGCTGCGCGAGACGGGTGCGGCGGTCCTCGTGCTCGGCGGCGTCCCCGATCCCCATGCCACCGTTCCCGCGTGTGTGGCCGAACACATCGACGACGCCTCGGCATGCGCCCCCACCCGGGCGGTCGCCGTCGACGACGCCGGCATCGCCGCCGAGCGTGCGGCCGCGACGGCGGGCGGCGGACAGTACGCCGACCTGACCTCGCTGTTCTGCACCACCACCCGCTGTCCGGTCATCGTCGGCAACACCCTCGTCTACCGCGATGACAATCACCTCACGAGCGGCTACGCCACGACGCTGGCGCCGGTCATCGGCGCGCTCGCCGAACGCGCGCTCGCGCGTGGCTGAACGTCCGCGGGAAGACATCGCGCCCTTTCCGCGTTGCATCCGGTCGCTGCCATACCCGCGCCCTGCGGGAAGGGCCGGTTAACTGCCGGCTTATCGGAAGGGTCGGGGAGAATGGCGGGGATTCCGACTGAGGAGGGACTGTGAACGACGGTCCGCTGATCGTGCAGAGTGACAAGACGCTGCTGCTGGAGGTCGACCACGAGTTGGCCGATGCCGCGCGGCAGGCGATCGCGCCGTTCGCCGAGTTGGAGCGGGCGCCCGAGCATGTGCACACCTATCGGGTGACGCCGCTGGCGCTGTGGAACGCGCGCGCGGCCGGGCACGATGCCGAGCAGGTGGTGGACGCGCTGGTCAGCTTCTCCCGGTACGCGGTGCCACAGCCGTTGCTGGTCGATGTGGTGGACACCATTGCCCGCTACGGCAGATTGCAGCTGGTGAAGCATCCCGCGCACGGGTTGACGCTGGTCAGCCTGGATCGCGCGGTGCTGGAGGAGGTACTCCGGCACAAGAAGATCGCGCCCATGCTCGGCGCGCGCATCGATGACGACACGGTGGTGGTGCACCCGTCCGAGCGCGGCCGGATCAAGCAGATGCTGCTGAAGATCGGCTGGCCCGCCGAGGACCTCGCGGGTTACGTCGACGGCGAGGCGCACCCGATCGAACTCGACTACGCGACCGATGGCTGGCATCTGCGCGACTACCAGCAGATGGCCGCCGACTCGTTCTGGGCGGGCGGCTCCGGTGTGGTGGTGCTGCCCTGCGGCGCGGGCAAGACGATGGTCGGCGCCGCCGCGATGGCCAAGGCGAAGGCCACCACGTTGATCCTGGTGACCAACACGGTGGCGGGCAGGCAGTGGCGGCGTGAACTGCTCGCCCGCACCTCGCTCACCGAGGACGAGATCGGCGAGTACTCCGGCGAGCGCAAGGAGATCCGCCCGGTCACCATCGCCACCTACCAGGTGATAACCCGGCGCACCAAAGGCGAGTACAAGCACCTGGAACTGTTCGACAGCCGCGACTGGGGGCTGGTCATCTACGACGAGGTGCACCTGCTGCCCGCCCCGGTCTTCCGGATGACCGCCGATCTCCAGTCCCGCCGCAGGCTCGGCCTGACCGCCACGCTGGTGCGTGAGGACGGCCGCGAGGGCGACGTGTTCTCGCTGATCGGCCCGAAGCGCTACGACGCGCCGTGGAAGGACATCGAGGCCCAGGGCTGGATCGCCCCCGCTGACTGCATCGAGGTACGGGTTACGCTGACCGACGCCGAGCGGATGGCCTATGCGACCGCCGAGCCGGAGGAGCGTTACAAGCTGTGCTCCACCGCGCACACCAAGATCGCCGTGGTCGAGTCGATCCTGGCCCAGCACCAGGACGCGCCGAGCCTGGTCATCGGTGCGTACCTGGACCAGCTGGACGAACTCGGCGTCGCGCTCGACGCACCCGTGATCCAGGGGTCGACAAAGACCAAGGAGCGAGAGGAACTGTTCGACGCGTTCCGGCGCGGCGAGATTCCGGTGCTCGTGGTGAGCAAGGTGGCGAACTTTTCGATCGATTTGCCGGAAGCGTCCGTCGCCGTCCAGGTTTCGGGTACCTTCGGCTCACGACAGGAGGAGGCGCAGCGTCTCGGGCGACTTCTGCGTCCGAAACACGACGGCGGGCAGGCACATTTCTACTCGGTCGTCGCGCGCGACACCTTGGACGCCGAATACGCCGCGCACCGTCAGCGCTTTCTCGCCGAACAGGGGTATGCCTACCGCATCACGGATGCCGACGACTTGCTCGGCCCCGCCATCGGATAAGCGGAGGCAATTCCTCCGTAAACTGTGCTAGGAATGAGAGCGTGCGACGCTTCGAATTCGCGGTGGACCGCAAGCACGCCCACGCGGTGAACGAAGTCTTCGCGGACCTTCGCCGGCTGCGCCTGCTGGCGATCGCCGCCGCGGTGGTCGCCGCGGCGGGCACGGCGTTGCTGATCTGGCTGAACCATCCCTGGGCGTATCTGCTCGCGGTCGCCTTCGCGCTCGGTGCGGTGACGGCGCTGTGGGTGGCCCTGTGGACGCCGTGGCATTCCAGCATCGACAAGCTCTACGCGGACGGTGAGCTGGTCCCCGCGGTGGTCTCGGAGACACGCCCTTCCGGTGTCGTGCTGCTCGCATTGGTCGACGTGTCCACGCCGGACACCCGCGACCCGCGCTACGCCCTGGTGACCAGGAAGGTCCGTGACCTGCCCGGTCACCGGGCCAAGGCCGGGGAACGCGTGCCGTCGGTCGCGGTGCGGACCGACCGCGCGCCGCGCCAGGTGGGTCAGCGCTGGCAATCGGTGAGCGCCATGCCGATCGCTTGGGGCACCACCGACGACTCGGTCATCGCCCGTGCCCGCGCCGCGATCAGCGAGGCCGAGTGGCGGCTGCTCACCGACAATCTCCAGCTCGCCGAGAAGGTGCGGCGCACCACCACGAAACGCCTGCTGCTCGACCCGCACCAGCTGCCGGGCGAACTGGGTTCGTGAATCCGGCTGCGTCCGCACGGTTATCGGGTGCGCTGCCGCCTAGACTCGAAGGATGGTTCCAGCGTCCAATCTGCTGGCATTCGTCGCCGCCGCGGTCGTCATCATCGTTGTGCCCGGTCCCGGTGTGCTGTTCACCGTCGGTCGCGCGCTGACGCTCGGCAGGCGCGCGGCCCTGCTCTCGGTGCTCGGGCACGCCATGGGTGTCTACGTGGCCCTGGTCTTGGTCGCGATCGGTCTCGGGGCCTTGCTCACCGCGTCGGCGCTGGCGCTCACCGTGGTCAAGTTCGCGGGCGCGCTGTATCTGATGTATCTCGGAATCCAAGCGGTTCGTCAGCGTTCGGCATTGCGCGAGGCGCTGGGCGCCGCGATCGAACCGGTGCGCAACACGCGCGTGCTGCGTCAGAGCGCGGTCGTCGGGCTCACCAATCCCAAGGCGATCGTGTTCTTCTCCGCGGTGCTGCCGCACTTCGCCGACCCGGCCTCAGGGTCGCTGTCGTGGCAGTTCCTGCTGCTCGGCACGGTCTTCCTGGCCATCGCGCTGGTCTCCGACAGTGCGTGGGCGCTGCTGGCCGCCTCGGCGCGGTCCTGGTTCGCCAGGTCGCCGCGCAGGCTGGAGGCGGTCGGCGGCGCGGGCGGGGTGATGATCTTCGGTGTCGGCGCGTCGGTGGCGCTGACTGGAAGTGGCGACTGAAGCCGCTACCATCCAGCGAAGTCGGTGCGCCGGTACCGGCGAAGGCGGGGTGGAAAGGGGTGGTTGTTCCTATGTGGTTGTCCGGCCGGGTGTGCGCCGCGGTCGCGTGTGTATGCGCTGTGGTGTCCTGGGTGCCCGCGCAGGCGGATCCGCTCCCGGACCCGCTGGTCGGCGCGCCTGGCCTGGGCGATCCGTACTATCCCCTCGACGGCAACGGTGGCTACGACGTCCAGCACTACGACGTCGGCATCGACTACGACCCGACCAGCCGGAAACTGGCAGGCACCACCACCATCACCGCGCACGCCACCCAGGCTCTGCGCGTGTTCAATCTCGATTTCGCGGGACCGGACGTGCGCGAGGTGTCGGTGAACGGGCTGCCCGCCGGTTTCGACCGCAATGGCGAGCATGAGTTGACCGTGACGCCGACGCTGCCGCTGCTGCCCGGTCTGCCGTTCACCGTCACCGTCGACTACGCGGGCCTCGCGGTGAACACCGAAGGCGAGGGGTGGACTTTCGCGCCCAGCGGCGGCGCGTTCGTCGCCGGTGAGCCGCACTCGGCGACGACGTGGTATCCGCTCAACGACACCCCGCTGGACAAGGCCACGTTCAGCCTGAACGCCACCGTTCCCGCGGAGTGGGAGGTGGTCTCCAACGGTGCGCGTATCGAGGACGTGGTGCGCGGCGACAAGCGGACGGTCCGCTGGGCCAACGCCGAGCCGGTGGCCGGCTATTTGACCACGGTCGCGATCGACAAGTTCGAATTCCTCGAGCAGCGCAGGGCCAACGGCACTCCGCTGATCAGCGCGTTCGCCCCGAATGTCGAGCAACGGCAGCGCGAGCTGGAGCAGCGCGTGCCGGAGATCCTCGACTTCGCCGAAAAGCTCTACGGTCCTTACCCGTTCGCGGCCGCGGGCGGCGTTCACCTGGACGCGGACATCGCGTTCTCGCTGGAAACCCAGACGCGGCCGCTCTACGCACCGCAGATCGATCTGCCGACCGTCGTGCACGAGCTCGCGCACCAGTGGTGGGGCGACTGGGTGTCGGTGCGCCGGTGGTCGGACATCTGCCTGAACGAATGCTTCGCCAGTTATACCGCCGACTACCTGTGGCCGGAGCGGATGGACGGCAAGAACGTCGACGACCAGTACCGCGAGACCATTCGCCGGTACCGCGACAGCGAGAAGTTCTGGAACATCCCGTTGGAGAACCCCGGCGCGGGCAAGGAATTCACCTCCGTCTACTACCGCGGCCCGCTGTTCCTGCACGCGCTGCGCAGGCAGATCGGCGACGAGGTGTTCTTCGCGGCCGTTCGGGACTTCCTCGCCGCGCACGCCTACGGCAACGCCTCGATGCCGGAGTTCCGCGCTTTCGTGCAATCCAGGTCGCCCATGGACCTGACCGGTTTCTTCCACGCGTGGCTGAACACCACCGCACCGCCGCCCGAGCAGTACCTGTTCCCCGGCGCTCTGCGCAGCTGACCGGTCAGTCGTTCCCGGCGCGTTGCCGTGCCTTCGCCAGCCTGCGTTCGGCTCGCTCCACCTGACGACGCGTCGCGTGCAGTTCGTCCTCGGCCGATCGCTCGGCCGACTTGCGGAACTGCCGCTGCTGTTCGGCCCGCGCGAGTTCGTCGCGCAGCGTGGCGACGCGTTCCTCGGCCGAGGACAATTCTTCGGTCGCTTCCTCGAGCGCGGCTCGCGCCGAATCCTCCTCGGCGCGGGCGGTTTCGAGCGCAGCCAGGGACTCCGCCAGTTCCCGGCGCGCACTGTCGTCCGGCTGCTGCTCGTCGTGCGGCTGCGGGCGCGCGGCCGCTCGGCCGGAGCGCGCGGCCGGTTCGGGCACCGCGAGCAGCCCCGGTCCACTCGGCCCGAAGCCTTCGTAGTTCGCCGCCGTGACGAGGGTTCCGGCGCGCAGCCGGTCGGCCACCTCCGGGTCGGCGAGTGCCGCCGTCAAGGTCTGGCCGATCTCCCGGACGACGTTCTCGCCGACCGGATGCCCGTGTTCGGCGGCGAGCGCGCCCGCCTTCTCGGCGAGGGCGTTGACCAGTTGCCGGCGCTGCGCGGTCAGGTCGCGCAGCTGTGCGGCCGAGAGTTTCCGCTGTGCGGCGGCCAGCGCCGCGGCCAGCCGCAGCAGGGCGGCCACGTCGTCGGGCGCCGATCTGGACAGCAGGTTCGCCGCCCACGCGGTCAGGGTGGGTTTGCGCAGCTTGCCGATCGCGGCCGCCAGTTGCTTGTCACCCGACTGCTTCGCGGCGGCCACCCGATCGGCACGCGCCGCGACGAACTCCGCGGGCGCCAGCCCGTACAGGTCGCGCGCGACATCATCGACCGCCATACTGCCCAAGCGTAACGACGGGTCTCGGGTGAAGACACCTTCCGCGCACCGGGCCAGCGTCCGATGCGGCCGCTCGAGTGGTGCGGGTATCCTCACCGCGTTCACGAGCCCGTGAACGTGTTCGGTGAGAGAGGTTTTCAGGTGAAGGTTCCAGGAACGAGACTGCTGGCACGGATCGTGCTCGCCGTCGTCGCGGTGGCCGCGGTGGTGGTCACGGTGGCCGGCTGTTCGTTGATCCAGGACGCGGGCAAGTCGGACACCGCCAAGGCCAAGGTCGGCGACTGCATCAACGTCATCCAGGGCTCGGCGGTGGATTCCAAGACCGAACCGGTCGACTGCTCGTCGGACAAGGCCGTGTACAAGGTCGCGCAATCCTACGACAAGAAAACCGACTGCGCCGCCGACTACACCTCCTACGAGGAGACCCTGGGCGGCGGTACCACCGCCTTCCTGTGCCTGGCGCCGAACTTCAAGGAAGGCAGCTGCTACAACGAGAGCGGCACGACCGGATACAAGCACGTCGACTGCGGCTCCTCGGAGGCCACCTTCAAGGTGCTGAAGCGGATCGACGGCAAGGCCGACGAATTGCTGTGCGATCAGGACGCCGACGGTTTCCGCCTCATCGAAACGGACCCCAAGGTCACCTTCTGCACGGCCAAGCCCAAGGGCTGATCATTCCAGCAGGGCGACCGACGCGATCCGGTGCAGCGTGAAGTGCCGGACCGCGCCGGTGACCGGGTCCAGCGCGTCCAGCTGGCCATTGCCCACCTTCAACGGCTCTACCACCCGCTGGGTGGCGACCCCTTGGGCGTCGACGTAGCCGATATTCACCGACCGCCGCACCCGCGCCGCGAGCTGCAGCAGGGCGAGGGTTGCGGCGGTATTGGTCCGGGTGCCGTCCGTGCGCACCGCTTGACCGGACCGCACACTGGCGGCGCGTTCGCCCGCACGCAGTTCGGTGACGAGCAGCTCGAGCTGTTCGGTGCTGGGCGGTGTCGGCCGATACGGCTGCCGCGCGGCGGGCCGCACCGAGATCCGCGCACCCCGCGGCCGCAGATCGACGATCGCGCCGGTCGAGTCCTCACCGGCGGGCGCGAAGCCGGCCGCGCGCAGTTGTTCGAGCAGTTCGCCCAGCGGCGCTTGGGCGATGGCGACGGTAGGCGCGATGGATCGCAGCGCCAGCGCGCTCGCCACCGGCGCGGACAGCACTTGGGCCAGTAGCGCCGGGTCGTCGCTGCGGATGAACGACTGCGCCATGCCCGCGCGCAACTGGCCGTGGCGCCGGGCCACGTCATCGATCAGGTACGTCAGCGCCTGCGGGATCGGCGTGCGGGAATGCGCGGCGAACAGCGCGTGCAGCTCGGCCGCCGTCAGCCCGGCGTCCAACGCGCGCCGCACCGAGGATTCCCCGATCCGGTACACCGTTGCGGCGCCCGCGGATTCGACGTCGGCGACGAGAGCGACCCGACGCTGGAGGTCGGAGGTCAACGGACCGGGTGCGATCACCGTGAGGTCCGCTTGCACCAGCACGTGGTCCACCGGCTCCGGCAGCGCCGCCTCCATCTCGGCCTCGGCGTCGGCCACACTGGTGGACGCCGCGTGCAGCAGCGCCCGCGCTGCCGAGCCGAGCGCGCCGCGGCCGATCAACCCGAGTGCCGCCGCCTCGGCCAGCGTCTGTTCGACCACCTCCGGACGGAAGTTCCTGCGCCTGCGTGGCTGCCGCCAGGCCAGCACCCTGCCGATATCGGCCGGGGCCAGCGCCGTGCCGGAGGGGTATTCCGCGAGCAGGCCGAGGATCGCGCGCCGGTCGCGCGGCGCGGTCGGGGTGCGCAGTTCCAGCGACAACGAGGCCAGCGGCTTGTCGTTGGCGTCGCGCATGCCGATCATCCACGGCATTCGATCCAATTCGAGCCAGGTGAGTCCGAGGGTGGCCCAGCGCCGTGCGAGTGGCGCTTCGAGCCAGGCATCCACCAGCGGTGTCGGCGCCCAGAAGTCGTCGGTCGTCTCGAAGTCCGGCGGCGGGTCCGGCAAACCCTTCTCGAGCAATTTGGCCGCCGCCAGCAACTCGACCAGCAATCCCGCCCGCGGCTCGTCGACACCGGTCTGCTTGGCGATGCGGCGCAGCTCACGCACACCCAGGCCGCCTGCGCGCAGGGCGGGAGCCGGGGCTTGGCCGAGCACCTCGAGCACGGCCGCGCAGTGTCGCAGCAGCTCGCCGACCTCGCCCGCCGCGACCGCGTTCACGTCGGCCGGCGTGTGTTTCGCGGTCTCCGGTTGCGGCGGCGTCAGAGCGTGCGGGTGCGTGACCGGCTCCCGCCGCAGCACCTGGCCGACGGTGACGGGAAGCTCGACGGTCTCGTCGTCGATCCAGTGCAGCAGCCTGCGCGCCAGCAGTCGCTGGATCGGCCGGTCGGCCGCGGTGCCCGGTGCGGCGTCCTTGGTGCGGCCACGCGGCCCCGTCGCGGCCAGCTTGTCCAACAGGGACCTTTCGGCGGGCGACAGCTCGGGAAGCGCCGCGACCACCTCGGGCTCGGTGAGCGCGTCGGGGATCTCGGTCGCGGTGCCCATCGGCCACGGCAATGCTTCGGCGGCCGCCGGAATCAAGTGCAGTCCCTGCTCGGCGTCGATCCAGATCAGCGCGCGAGCGGTCAGCCGCTCCAACGCCTCGTCGATCGCGCAGGCGGGGACCCGTTCGCTCAATTGCACATGCAACTCGGCGCGGCGCAGCGGGCCGCCCTCGGTGCTCGTCACCCCGTGCATCGCAAGGGTTTCCACAATGGCGAATTCGAGGGTGTTCAAGTCCTCCGTGGCGCGCAGCACCGACGCGCGCTGTTCGACGCGGGCGGCGAGCACGGCCATGGCGGAAGGCAGCGGTACGGCCAGGTCGGGCCGAAGCTGCAACAGCGTCACGAGCTGGGCATCACTGCGGGCACCGAGCCATCCGGCAAGGGAGTCGGTCGCGGTCATCCGATCCAGCCTACGATGCCGGGCGATCGCCCGCCGACGTCCAGCGGTACGGGCTGCGGCGCATCCGAGGCAACCGGCCGGGCTAGCATGGGGCCGTGGTGAACAAATCGAAGAAATCCTATGTCGACAACGGCTGGCCGAAGGTCGCCGACGGTGACCACGCGGTCACCGAGCTCTCTTCGGCCCGCTCCGGTGGTCTCTCGCCTTACGGTGAGGACACCGAGTTCCCGGTCCCGGCTGAGCAGTTGCCCTACATGCACCCGAACACGGTGATCAACCGCTGAGCGCGCGACCAGAACGTTCTCGGCTACGGAGAAGGGCCCCGCATCCACGTTGATGCGGGGCCCTTCTTGCGGAAGCGTTCGGGTCAGGAGGGGAGCAGACCCTTGTTCGCCTCGTAGAAGTTCACGATCGCGGGGTCGAGGGTGACTCCGCTGGACTTGGCGGCGTTGAAGAAGTCGAGAGCTTCCTTGGGTACCTGGACGCCCTGGCTCTGCACGACCTCGAGAGCGCGGTCGACAGCCGAGAAGATCTGCTGGGTGTCCGTAGGCGCGGCCTGAGCGGCTTGTGGCGCCGGGTTCCAGCGCGGGGTTTCGGCCGTGGCGGGCGCGGAGCGCTGGCTGGGTGCGCTGCTCAGGCCCAGCTTCGAGGAGCAGGAGGGCCACGCGCCCCAGCCCTGCGAGGCGAGCACCTTCTCGGCGACCGCGATCTGCTGTTCACGGGTGGCCTGGTTGGCGCTGGCGGCGTATTCCTGGCCGCCGTGGGCGCGCCAGGTGCTCGGCGAGAACTGCAGCCCGCCCTGGAAACCGTTGCCGGTGTTGATGCCCCAGTTGCCGCCGGCCTCGCACTGAGCGAGTTGATCCCAGTCGGAGTCGGGTGCCGCGCTGGCGTTGCCTGCGAAGGCCACACCGGCGGTACCGATGATGGCCCCGGTCACGGCAACCTTGGCTACCGTACGTCCGGTCGAGCTCGGCTTGCGATGGCGTCCACTCATATCGGGTTCGTCTTCCTCTCGACGCACCTGCGACGTCTTCGGTTCTGGTTCGGACTGAGAGGTCGTCCGTTCCGCCCTCGCCCCTACGTTTCCGTCGGGGGTCCGGTACCCGCGGGGCGAGGCTCGGTGCGGCGGGCCGGTGGTCGCCGGGGGTTGCCCCGGCTGGATAAGACCGTACGACGAACCTCGAGAAAAATCACTATTTGGTAACCGGTGTGTACCAGCGGGTCTCGATGCGATATCGGCCTGGGAGGAAGCTTTCGCGCAGCTAGAGGAGTTGCGGTCGGCTCGGCCGCTGGTCGTCACCACTCCGTGACCTAGTCGTAATGTGACGAGGATCACATCCCTGGGTGGCTGGTTATCGCGACGGGTAACCGGTCCCGGGCTGGATCGAGGTGAGCCGTCCGGTTCAGCGCGACCGGCGGCCCGAGCGCAACGCGAACACCAGTGCGAGCACGAACCCCAGCGGCGCGAGCATCGCTCCGAAATAGAGCCACAGCCCCGGCTCGCCGTCGGTCAGCAAAGGGATCGCGAAAATGGCGACGATGGCCAGCAATCCCAGCGCGAACACGGCGAGCGCTAGCTGGAGCAACCAGTCGCCACGCCGCCGGGGGGCGCCGCCGGATGGGGTCGGAGCGGAAGGATTCGTCACGGCTCGACGGTAAAACTGATGTGCTTGCGTTATTCGCACCGGGGTAGACTCGACAGGAATCGCGTCCTGCAATCCTGCTGGGCGCGTTCTTTTCGCACAGGAAAGAAGCCGGTCCGCGACCGGCTCGATAGACGGATGTGCTCGGGCCGTAGGGGTCCGAGTTTTCGAATGACGAACGGGTGAGCGCAGTGCCGACCGGCAGGGTGAAGTGGTACGACGTCGAAAAGGGCTTCGGCTTCCTTTCCCAGGACGAGGGTGAGGACGTCTACGTGCGCTCGTCCGCGCTGCCCCAGGGCGTCGAGGGCCTCAAGCCCGGCCAGCGCGTCGAATTCGGCATGGCCGCGGGCCGTCGCGGCCCCCAGGCGCTGAGCCTCAAGCTGCTCGAGGCGCCGCCCTCGGTCCGGCAGGGCCAGGAACGCAACGCGCGCAAGGAGCCTGTCGCGCGCAAGCAT
This sequence comes from Nocardia aegles, assembly GCF_052545135.1. Taxonomy (NCBI): domain Bacteria; kingdom Bacillati; phylum Actinomycetota; class Actinomycetes; order Mycobacteriales; family Nocardiaceae; genus Nocardia; species Nocardia aegles. Next base: position 529,189 of record NZ_JBQWRI010000003.1, on the reverse strand, counting down.
ACGCCGGACGAGCTGCACGGCATGGTCGAGGACATGATCACCTTGCTCGAGGCGAAGGTGCAGCCGGACCTGCGCAAGGGCAAGTACCCGGACCGCAAGACGGCGCAACGCATCTCGGAGGTCGTCCGCGCGGTCGCGCGCGAACTGGACCGTTGATTCGGACGGCCGTCGGGGTGGACGCCGTTGTCCGGTCGGTCTTCCGGGTACGAACGGCGCTCGCGAGTGCGGCTGCCGGACTTCCGACGCCCATCACTCGTAGGCCGTCCACCGGTGGTCCACCTGTGCCGCAGTAGGTTTCGCGTGTCGTGATCCGTCTCGGCCGAGGCGCCCGTGCCTGCGTCGCGTGCTCGGACGCGCACCGGCGCCTTCGGCCCGCGGAATCCACGAAAAACGTTGCGCCCGAAGCTGTTACGCCGTGCTTATCGACCAGGTGGCGTGTGGCACGTAGAACTCACGTCCCGTTTCGTCGCGGGCGAGGATCGGCAGCTGGAACTCGACGCCGATCAGCCGCAGGTCCGGCTCCGGTTTCGAATCGATGGTCAAAGCCAGGGCCCGGTCCGGGTAGTCGTTGCGGCTGATCACTTGGTCGACTTTCTCGCCGTTCGGCAAGAGATAGACCAGCTGTGCGAGCCAAGGCGCGTCGGCGACCTGCTTCGGAAGCGACAGCTGCAGTGGGTAACCGGCGGGCACTTCCAGTTCGACGGTGCGGCCACGGTGGCAGCCCGGCGTGTCCTGGCCACAGTTCAGTGTCGTGAACACCGTGCCGGGAGCGTTGTCCTCGGGCAGGATGCGGCAGTCCTGCATGGTCACCGAGCAGTAGCTGAACGGCCGCACCGCGACCGTTTTGCCGTGTGCGTAGGCGGTGAGGATGACGTCGGGCTTTTCGGCGTCGCGGACCAGCACCGTCAGCACGCCGACGAAGGCGACGGTGAGCACGAGCAGGGCGGTCGCGACCAGCGCGGCGATCGTGCGTGCGTTGAGCTTGCTCACCAGATCGGGTCTCCTTGCCCTTGTTGAAAGCGTGTGGTGTCGCCGCCGCGCGGCGCCGGATCCTGTGCCTGTGGTTCGCTCGCCGGATATCCGTGCGGTCGCGTCGTCGGCACCTCTTGCTCCGCGTGCTGGGGACGGTTGCCGCCGAGGCCGGGCAGCAGTGAGTGGCCTCGGAAGCTGAGGAAAGTCTGCACCAAGCCGAGCACGAGTAGCACGGTGACCACCGCGAAGCCCTTCCAGTAGTCGGTCGGCAGCAGCACACCGGCCGCGCCGCCGACGACCCAGCTCAGCTGTAGCACGGTCTCCGACCGCCCGAAGCCGGAGGCGATCGACTCCGGCGGCAGGTCGTCCTGTATCGACGCGTCCAGCGACACCTTGGCCAGCGCGCTCGTCGCCGACGCGACCAGGGCGGCGGCGGCCGCGCCGAGCAGGTTGTCCGCGACCGTCGCCACCAGCGCCACCAGCGCGCACGCCGCCGTACAGCCGAGCACGATCAGCGAGGGCCGGCCGAGCTTCAGCCGGGCGCCGGTCGCGTTGCCCGCGAAATTGCCGATCGCCGCGGCCGCGCCGACCGCGCCGAGCATGAGGGCCTGCTGCACCGGCCGGTGCTCGGTCGCCTTGGCGACGAACGCGACGTAGAAGGTGAGGAACCCGGTCAGCACGCGAATGGCGCTGTTGCCCCAGAGCCCGGTCACCACCGCGCGGCCGAGCGGTTGTCTGCGCCTGCGTGGCGGGACCGACGACTGCGCGGCGGAGGTGAGCACCTCGGTGCGCTCGTCGGCGCCGTGATAGCTCAATGTCGCGGGCACCTCGCCCTCGGTCACTTCCACCCAGGAGGGGATGCGCAAGCTCAGATACGTCCCCCCGCAGGCGATCAGCGCCGCGAAGACCAGCGCGCCGTGCGAGCCGGCGATCGCCGCGGCCAGCCCGGCCAGCGCCCCGGCGCCCATGGTGCCGCCGACCAGTCCGAACACCGTGAGGCGGGAGTTCGTGCGGACCAGATCTATATCCGGTGGCAGCACCCGGGGCGTGACGGCGCTCTTGAGCACGGCGAACGATTTGCTGCCGATCATCATGCACAGCGCGAGCGGATACAGCGCCCAGCTGTCGAATTGGAAGATCAGCACTACCGCGACCACCGCGCGCACGGCGAACGACGTCGCCAGCGCCAGGCGGCGGCCGCGTTGCAGACGATCGAGCAGCGGCCCGATCAGCGGAGCGATCACCGCGAACGGCGCGATCGTGATCAGCAGGTACAACGCGACTTTCGTCTTGCTCTCCGCGGTGGCGCTGGCGAAGAACAAGGTGTTCGCCAGCGCTACCGCGATGGCGGCGTCCAGAGCGAAGTTCGCCATGGTGGCGTAGGTGAGCGCCGTGAGACCGGACTTGTCCGCGCCGTCGGCCTTGGCGGCGCGCTGGAAGGTCGCGATGCCTTTCTCGGTGAGCTCCCTGCCGCGCATGGCGGCAACTCTGGTAACCGTCAGTTTGCGCGGCATTCGCCGCGGGCCGGAGGGCGCGGGGTCCTCGCGCTGCGGCGCCTGATCGTGGACGGCGGTCTCGGGGTGGTCGCGTTCGGCGCGGTCCGGTGTTTCACCGTACCGGGGCTGCTGCGGACGGTGCGGGGGAACGTCCCGAGTCGCGCGATCGGGACTGCTCGGCTGCTCGGCGTCGGGGCCGAGTGAGAAAGGCTTGGTCGGCGGAGGCTGCGCGGACCGGGGCGCGTCGCGGCGCTGGCTCGGCGGCGGTCCCGGCTGATCGAGACGCTCGGAGGCGCGTCCGGATCCCGGTCCGAGCGGTGGCAGCGGCCTGTGGCGTCGCGGCGCGTTGGGTGGCGGATATCGGTCGAAACCGGGATGCCGATCGAACGGCCGGACCTCCTCGCCTTCCCGCCGATCACGGTCGGGACCGGAAGGTTCGCGGGGAGTAGTCACGACCTCAATTCTGGCGCACTCTCGTGCTGGGCGTTCACGCGCGCTGCGGGGTGGCGGCGGATGTGATCGTCGTCGCGGCCCGCGATCGCGCTCAGGCGGGCGCGAAGCGGACCTCGAACATGGTCGGCCAGTTCTTGCCGGTGATCAGGAACCGGTCGGTGCCGGGCAGTTGGGCGATGCCGTTGAGGGCGTCGGTGTCTGCCCGCGTGGTCGCCGGGAGCAGACCGGCGGCGTCGGCGGTCGCCAGCACCGCTCCGGAGTCGGGGTCGATGCGCAGGATCGTGTCGGTGGGCCAGTCGTTGGCGTAGACCGACCCGTCCGCGGCGCATTCGAGTTCGTTCAGGCGCGCGCCGTTGTGGCTGGTCAGTTCCACCGAGCCGGTAGGGGTGAAGGTGACCGGATCACGGAAGGTGAGGCGGTCGGTGCCGTCGCTCATCACCAGTCGCCCGTTTCTGGTGCACAGACCCCAGCCTTCGCCGTCGTAGCTCACCCGGCCACGTTCGGCCAGAGTCGCCGGGTCCCGGGCGATGGCCACGCCGTCGTGCCAGGTCAGCTGCCAGAGTGTGCCGCCTGCGACGGTGATGCCCTCGCCGAAGTACGGGGCGGGCAACTCGGCCCTGGCCAGTTCCGCCCCGGTCGTCAGCCGGGACGCGCGCACGCCGGACGCGCCGGCCAGGCCGGTGCTCTCGTAGAGCACGTCGCCGTCGACCTCCAAACCCTGGGTGAACGCCTTCGTATCGTGCGGGTGGGTGGCGATCACCTCGATGTTCATCCTGGGTGTCGGGTCCGCTACGCCGCCGCATCCACCCGAGACGAGCAGACCGACCAGAAGACTGATGGCCCACGCACGCCGATTGCGCTCCATACGGCAAAATGTAGGCCGTGAGCGCAGTTTCTGTTTCGGAGTCCGGCGTGCGGCCGATTCTGGCCCATGCCGTCGATGTGGCCCGCCGTGCGCTCCTGGAGTTGGAACCGTCGGCTGTCGGTGCGCACCTCGGCGTGATCGCCGAGGACGAGAGTGCGGCGACCCACCGATTCGAGGCCACACTGCCCGGATACCGCGGGTGGCAGTGGGCGGTCGTGGTGGCCGCCCCGCCCGACGCCGACCACGCGACGGTCAGCGAGTCCGCATTGCTGCCCGGGCCCGATGCCCTGGTCGCACCCGAGTTCGTGCCCTGGGAGCAGCGCGTCCGCCCCGGGGACCTCGCCCCCGGCGACCTGCTCGCCCCGCCCGCAGGCGACCCGCGCCTGGTGCCCGGCTACGTCGGGACCGGCGATCCGGTGGTCGACGAAGTGGCCTTCGAGGTCGGTCTCGGCCGCACCAAGGTGATGAGCAGGGAAGGCCGCGAAGAGGCCGCCGAGCGGTGGTACACCGAACACGGACCCGACTCGGAGATGGCCAAGGCGGCGCCCGCCACCTGCGGAAGCTGCGGTTTCTATCTGCCGCTCGCCGGGGCGCTGCGCGCCGCGTTCGGTGTCTGCGGCAACGCCATGGGCGCCGACGGGCGCGTCGTCCACGTCGCCTACGGCTGCGGCGCGCATTCGGATACCGAGATCCCCACCGGCAGCGGGTCGCCGCTGCACGAGGCGTACGACGACGCCGCCATCGACGTGATCTCGCTCGACACGGACGAGCCGCACCGCACCCCGCCGGAGGCGAACGACGCGCAGACGGCCGAGGCGGGCGATCGGGACGGCGCGGCCGAGAGTGTCGCGGTTGGCGCCGATACGGGCGTCGCCGAAGGCGGTGCGGTCGCCGGGAATGTCGCCGTCGCCGAGGACGCGGTCTCGGTCGGCGACGCCGTCGCGAGCGTCCCCGGTGGCGAGCATTCCGGCGTCGGGGAGGGGCTCACGACCGCGGAGGGTGACGAGCCGGCGCGGAACACCACCGCCGCGGAGGGACACACCACTGCCGAGCCCGCCGCCGGCGCGGCGGCTACCGACTTCGGTGGGACCGAGGCTGTCGCGATAAGCGCCGCCGAGGTCGGCGAAATAGATGCCGCCGCCGCGTTCACCGAATCGAGCGTTCCGTCCGCCGCGGCGCAGACCGGCCACGAGACCCCTTCCGTCGATGCGGATACCAGGGCCGCCGCAGACCAGCCGAGCGTGGCGAGGGACACCGTTGCGGCGGAGTCCGAATCGAAGCTTGCCGAGCCCACCGCCGCCGCGAGCGCGACGGAAACCACCGCCGAGCACGCCGACACCGAAGACGCCGATGCGCGATCCGGGTCGAGCACCGCTGACCGGCCGGATCCCGCGGCACGGCCGGAGTTCCAGTCATCGCCGCGCAGCTGAGCGAGGCCGCCGATCCGTTCGGCACGTCGGCGCTGCGCGCGGCGGTGCTCGCCGCATGGCGGGATTCGCCGACGCGGTTGCGGGAGGACGCCGCGACCGAGAACGACTTGGTGCGCGCGGGCTACCGGGACCGGTTGCTGACCGAGTTGGCGCAGAACGCCGCCGACGCCGCGCGCAAGGCGGGCGTGGCCGGTGCCGTCGTGGTCTGGCTGGACGGCCGTGACCTGCACGTCGGAAATACCGGTGCGCCGCTGGAGGTCTCCGGCGTGCACGCGCTCACCGCCTTGCGTGCGTCGGGGAAGTCCGACGGCGAGACCGTCGGCCGATTCGGTGTCGGTTTCACCGCGGTGCTCGCGGTGAGCGACGACATCGAGCTGCGCTCGGTCTCCGGATCGCTGCGGTTCTCTCGTACCGAGACCCGAGACGCGCTGCGCCGCCACGATGTTCGTCCACCCGCTGTCGGCGCGGGCGAATTCGTCCCACCGGTGCTGCGGTTGGCGTGGCCGATCGATGCGCGACCGGCGGATGGCCTGGACACCGAGGTGGTGCTGCGGCTGCGCGCGGACGTGGACGCCGACGCGGTGCTGGCCGCGATGCGCGCCGAAGCCGTCGATCTGCTGCTGGAACTGCCCGCCCTGCAGCGCATCCGGATCGGCACGGCCGAATTCGTCAGCAGTGCCGAGGATATGGGCGACGGCATGCACGAGGTCTACGTTGACGGCCCCGGCAGTGAACAGCGCACCTGGTGGCAATACCGCGCGCCGCGCGCCCGCTGGCTGCTGCCGGTGCGCGACGGCAGGCCGGTGGGCGCCGCCCCCGACGTGCTGCGGGCGCCGACCAGGTCGGACGAGGAACTGTCCCTGCCCGCCTTGCTCATCGCCGACATCCCGATGCAACCGGATCGGCGCAGATTGCTGCCCGGCGCGCGGCTGGACGAATTGGCACACGGTTACGCGGATTTCGCTCGCGCCCTGCCGCCGCGCGACCGGCTCGTGCTCGTCCCGACGCCCGGGTTCGCTCGCAGCGAGGCCGACGGCCTGCTCCGCGAAGCGCTGCTACGGGAATTGCAGACCAGTCCTTGGCTGCCCGTCGTCGCCACGCACCGGAAAGACGCCGCCGAAGCCGATCCCTTCGCCGCGAGCCGGGTCGGATCGGATCCGGCCTTACCCCCACACCAGCAGAACATCGCCGTCCCTACCCGCGCCTACGTCTTCGCCGGTCTGACCGCGGAACTGGCCGACCTGCTCGGCGACGTGGTGGGTCCCCTCGTGCTGCCGGACCTCTCCGGGCGGGCGCACACCGAGGCCATGGGCGTGCTGGATGTACACCGGCTCGGATTGGCGCGGCTGGCGGAATTGTCCGGGAGTTTGCAGCGGCCACCGAGTTGGTGGCGGTCGTTCTACGCCGCGCTCGAACCGTTCGTGGTGGATCCGCTCGCGGCGGAGGAGTTGGGCGCGCTGGCGGTGCCGCTGGCCGACGGCAGGCTCGTCACCGGCCCGCGCACCGTGGTGCTGGGCGATCGGCTCGACCTCGCGATTCCACTGCATTGGGCCAGGTTGGCGCACCCGGAGGCCGCTCATCCCCTGCTGGCTCGGCTCGGCGCGCGGTCGGCCACCGCCGAGGATCTTCTGACCGACCCGGGCTTGCGCGCCGATCTGGAGGACCGTCCCGGCGACCCCGAGACCGCCGATGCCATCCTGTGTCTCGCCGCCCACGCCGACCGGGAAGCCCTGCCTTCCTGGTTGTGTTTGCTCGAATTGCCGGATACCGAAGGCGAATTGCGGCCCGCTGACGAATTGTTATTGCCGGGCGCGCCGCTGCGCGAGCTGCTCGTGCCCGACGCGCCGTTCGGCACGGTCGATCCCGAACTGGTCGATCGCTACGGCGCGGACGCGCTGCGCGCTGTCGGCGTCGGCTGGGATTTCGGTGTGATCGCCGAGGCCGATCCGACCGGTCCGGACCATGATCTGGACGACGAGGAACACTGGTGGTCCACGCTGTCGGACGATCCGCCGGAGCTGGTCGCCGTACGGGACCTCGATCTGATCGATGATGCCGCCTGGCCGGAGGCGTTGCGGCAGTTGGCCGCGACGCCGCGCACCCGCCGCCTGCTCACCGACGCCGACGGCTACACCGCATGGTGGCTGCGCCGATACGCCCGGGTCGACGGCACTGCGCTGGGACTTCTGCGCCATCCCGCCGACGCCGACTTCGACGGGCTGTTACCGGCGTTCACCCTCGCCGGCGTCGACCCGGACGCTTGCCGCGCTGTTCTCGCCGACCCCGAGACGATTACCGTGGAGTTGGCCGCCGCTTTGCTGGAGGCGCTCGCCGACGCCGCGCGAACACCCTCGCCGGACGTCGTTTCCCGCACCCATGCCCGCTTGGGCGCCGCCGTCGCCGCCGGCCTGCTCGACCTCGCCGACCTGCGACCACCCGATCGCGTGCGCGCGCTCACCGGGGCCGTGGCCGATCCCGAAGACGCGTTCGTCCTCGATCGACCGTGGTTCGGCCTGGTGGTGTCGCCGGACCGGTTGGTGGCCGGCGACACCGAAACGGCCTCGTCTCTGGCGGCTCTACTCGATCTGCCGCTGGTGTCCGAGGCCGTCACCGCCGAGGTGGTGAGCACCGGCCGTCGCACGACCTGGGCGGCGGAGCCACTGGGTATCGTGTTGCGGCAGCTGTTCGACCTGCCACCGCGAGCGGGCGAGCTGGTCGTGCACCACGATCTGACGGTGCGGCTGAGCGGTGCGATCGAGGCCACGGTCGCGGTGCCCTGGTGGCAGGCCGGTTCGGCGGTGCACGTGCGCGCGCCGCAGCCGCGTGGCTGAGTCCGGCTACTGCGCCGCGTAGCCCGTGATCATCTCGCTCAGCAGATCCAACTGCCCGCGCACGCTCTCGCTGTCGTTGTCCACCAGCCAGCGCAGCACCACACCGTCGATTACGTTGAGGGTGAACCGGCTCAGCGTCTGTACCGGGACTGACCAGGTGTTGCCGGTGGCGTCGCGTGCGTGCTCCAGGACGTCGGCGACCGTGGAGTCGTTGAAGTTGTACTGCTCGCGCGCGATCGCGAGTTTCGCGGGGGTTTGTTCGCCCTCGCGCAACGCGTAAGTGGTTGTCTCGTATGTGAGCAGCTGCCGTTCCGGAGTGGCTTCAATGTTCAGCCACATGAGTTCCAGACCCGCGCGGACCAAATTTTGAAGGGCTTCTTTTCCACTTCCGACGTCTTGCCATACCGTTTCGTTCGCGTCGACGGAATCACGTAATTCCATCGACAACGCTTTGACCAGCTCGGTCATCAGCGCGTCCTTGTTTTCGAAACAGTAATGCACCACACCGAGCGAGACGCCGGCCGCCTGAGCGACATCGCGCGTGGTCACGCCCGCAACACCCTTTTTCTCGGCAAGGCCGATCGCGGCCTCGATAAGGTGGGCCCGTCGTTCTTCGACGCTCAATCGGGAGGACACCCAAGGGAGTTAAGCGCCCACGGCCCGTGCAGTCAATTCGCGAGCCGGAAAAGAGCGACACACTCGGCGTTCCGGCGGCCACCGCTCTGGTCCGAACGTAACCCGATCGGCTACAAGCCGGTCTGCGCGCCCTTGTCCCCACGCCGTGCGGCGCGGCGCTGGACCAGATAGATCACCAGTCCGATCAGTCCGACCACCAGCCCCATCAGGCAGACCGGACGGGCCGACGCCCACCGGTCGCCGCCCGCCCACACCATCAACGTGGCGATCAGCCACAATGCGCTGCCGACCGCGAGCACCGGGCGCGGGTCGGTCAGGCGCGGCGGAAGCTCCGGGACTTTCTGGGTCACGAGTTCAGCCTAATCGGCCTGCCGGGTGAGTCCGCCGGCTGCGCGGCGGCGAGGTGGTCGTACCGTGGCGGGAAGCCGCGACCGGCCGCGCCCGGTCCCGTATCGTTTGGCACTGTGACAACGCCATCGGATGTCAGAGCCCTTGCTGGTGAGCTCTCGCTGGCGGTCGTTCGACTGACGCGACACCTGCGCGGCCGTCGTGCCGACTCGCAGATCTCGCTGACTCAACTTTCCGCGCTGGCCACGCTCGCGCGCGAGGGCGCGATGACTCCGGGTGCGCTCGCCGCGAAGGAACGCGTTCAACCCCCGTCGATGACCCGCGTCATCGCTTCGCTCACCGACCTCGATCTGGTCGAGCGCAATCCGCATCCGACCGATGGCCGTCAGATCATCGTCTCGCTGTCCCCGGCGGGCCGCGCGCTCATCGCCGACGAAGCCAGCGCCCGTGAGGCGTGGATGACCGAGCAGCTGTCGACACTCACCGACGAGCAACTCGTCGTGCTGAGCCGCGCCGTGGCGATCATGAAGCAGATCGTCGCGGAATCCGAATAGCGCCACGCCGCAACGAGGTTCGTCGCCAACGCGGCCGACGGAGTGGGTCAGCGGTTGCTCCGGATGATCCCGGCGCCCCACCACAGCAGGCCGCCCGCGATGGTCAGGCAGAGGACGAAGGCCGGATAGACCAGAACTCCGTAGTCGTCGGCCCATCGGGGTAGGCGGGTGAGCTGGGTGGCCGCACCGATGAGCAGCAGCGCTCCCAGAGTCACCGCGATCGGCGCCAGTGGCGCGGTGTCCGAGTCGGCCCGGTGGGCGGTTCGGTCGGTCATGGTGGAGCCCTCCTGCGCGGTCGGCTCGGCGCCCGCTCGGGACGCTGTGGGCACTGGAAATAAATCAGTTACCTTCTAGCTAACCTTCGCACGGAGGGGTGATTTCGTTAACATACTGTGGTGCGGATCACAGAAATGTCGCGCGGATCGTTACCCGGGCGAGCAGACGGCCGCCGCACCGGTGCCGCTGTCGCTATCGCGCGCCGAACGGCCGGTCGCTGTCCACGATCTCGCGTCCCAGGGGGAACAGCGAAATCGGTATGAATTTCAAGTTGGCCCAGCCGAACGGGATGCCGATGATCGAGACGAACAGCGGGATGCTGGTGATCAGGTGGCCCAGCGCCAGCCACCAGCCCGCGACGAGGAACCAGATGATGTTGCCGATCAGTGAGCCCGCGCCCGCGCCCGGCTTCTCCACGGTGGTGCGGCCGAACGGCCACAACACGTAGGCGGCGATCCGGAACGACGCGATGCCGAAGGGGATCGTGATGATGAGGATGAAGCAGATGATCCCCGCGAGGATGTAGCCCAGCGCCATCCACAGTCCCGCGAAGACGAGCCACAGGATGTTGAGAACCAACTGAATCGGCTTCATGAGACCAGCATGCCAGGCGGCGGGGCGGGGTGTGCGTCGTCAGAAGAACCAGCCGAGCATCGCGTCCCGCTCCGCGCGAAAGGCGTCGTCGAGGGCACGCAGCTGCCCGGCATCTTTCGCCCGTAACCGGTTCGCAGCGGCGAACACCCGTGCGGGATACGCGCCGAGGTACATGCTCGCGAGCACGTCTATGCCGAGTTCGATATCGGCCGCCCGATCGCTCGGCTCGCATTCGGCTTGTCCGTCCCGCACCCGCAACGCGAACGTGCCGCCCGCGTTACGGAAGGGATCGGTCACCTCGAGCGTCACGTCCAGGTCGCTCGCGTAAGCACGCGCCGTCAGCGCCGCGGGGACGTCCATCAGGCGTAACCACAGCCCGTCGTAGCGGGCGGTGGTGCGCACCAGCCGGGGATCGGTCAGCAGATAGGGCAGCGGGTCGTGGTCGGCGAGTACGGCGTCCACGCGTCGCACCAGATCGAGCCCGAGCAGGGCTCGCCACAGGGCCGCGTGCGCTTCGACCGTGACCGTCCGCAGTTCGGTGACTTCCACCGTTCGCGCCCTGCCGTCCGAGTGGTACCGATACAGCGCGTAGCCGTCGGCGTGCAGGAGTCCGAACAGGCTGGTGCCGCCTTCCCGGAAACGCTGCGGATCGTCGAAAACCATGTCCCAGGCCGCGGCCGGACGCACCTGCGCGCCGGGTACCAGCCTGCGCCAGCGGTCGTAGATCGCTTCCGCCGCCCCGCGCAGCTCGCTCGGCGGGCGCAGCGCCACACCGCCGGGATCGGGCGCCGACGGGAGGAATTCGGCGAATCGCCGCTCGATGCCGACCGCGTTCTCCCGGGTCGCGGGACCGTAGCCGAACCGGCCGTAGATGCCGCCTTCGCTCGCGGTGAACATGGTCAGGGGCAAACCGTCGGCTTCGACGCGCCGATGCTGTTCGGTGTACATGGCGCGGAGGATGCCGCGCCGCCGGTGCGTCGGCGCGACGCCGACACCCGTGACGCCGCACACCCGCACTGTCCGCTCGCCGGGCACGGTCACCGTCATGGTGGTGAATTGCGTGTGCCCGACGACCTCGCTGCCCTCGACCGCCACGATCGAGTTCTCCAGTGGGAACAGCAGCGGAATCCGGTCCATCTCGGCCGGGTCGAGTCGGGTGCCGAACGAGGTCTGCAACAACGTCGTGATCGCGGCCCCATCGTCCGCGGTGGCCGGCCGAATAGTGATTCCCGGCGGAGTCATGCCTCGACCATCCCACGTCCGCGCACCGGCCCGCACCGCATTTTCGCGGTCCGCGCCGGCCGGGCGAACGCCGATTCGGACCCGGCCGTGGCCACCCGGCAGGATGGAGCGGTGGCCGAAGTGATCGACATCGATGACCCCGCCGACCCACGGGTCGACGACTTCCGCGATCTCCAGTCGGCCGACCGCAGGCCCGATCTGCCCGGGCGCAAAGGACTGGTGATCGCGGAGGGCGTCGTGGTGGTCCAGCGCATGCTCGATTCGCGTTTCGCGCCGAGCGCGCTGCTCGGCGTGGAGCGCAAGCGCGCCGAACTCGCCGACGACTTGATGACCGTCGATGTGCCGTACTATCGCGCCACGGCCGAGGTGATGGCCGAGGTGGTCGGGTTCCACCTCAACCGCGGTGTGCTGGCCGTCGCCCGCCGCCCCGCCGCGCTCGACGTGGACGAGCTGCTCGCGAAGGCGCGCACCGTCGCCGTGCTCGAAGGCGTCAACGACCACGAGAATCTCGGCGCCATGTTCCGCAACGCCGCCGGACTGGGCGCCGACGCGATCCTGTTCGGCGACCGCTGTGCCGACCCGCTGTACCGCCGCGCCGTCCGGGTGTCGATGGGACATGTGCTGCGGGTGCCGTTCGCTTCCGTCCCGGATTGGCCGGGCGGTCTGGATATACTGCGGCGCAAGGGGTTCCAGATCATCGCTCTCACGCCCGATCCGGCGGCGGCGAAGCTGGCCGCGGCGATGACGGGGGAGCGGGTGGCGTTGTTGCTCGGAGCCGAGGGACCGGGGCTGACCGAGGAGGCCATGCGGGCCACCGACGTCCGCGCGCGCATTCCCATGACGCCGGGCACCGATTCGCTCAATGTCGCGACCGCGGCCGCGATGGCGTTCTACGAGCGGGTGCGGACGGCGTGACCGGACCGTACCGGCCGTATCCGTCCTACCAGGAGCCGACGCCGTGGGGCGCGGGCCTCACCGTGGCGTTCCTGGTGGCGCTGCTGTCGGCGGTCGCGGTGTACTCCTTCGGGGCCGCGCTGGCCGAAGTGCACCCGGTGCTCGCGGTGGTGGTGAATCTGGTCGCGGCCGGCGGCGCCGCGCCCACCGCGTGGCGCTGGCGTTTCGCCCCCGTGACGCGGTGGGTGATCGGCGGCGCCGCGGCGGGCGTGCTGCTCGGGTGGGTGGCGTTGCTGCTGGACGGGCTGTTCGCCTGACGCGGCCGGGCCGCGGCGACGCAGCTAACCGACCGGGTCGTGGCCGCGCAGCCAGCCGAAGAGGCCGCGCTTGCGCGAGGTCGGGTGCGCCCCGCCATCGGCTCGGCCCCGCGGCGGCGGGTCGGGCAGCTGGCCTTTCGGATGCAGTGTGAACTTGCAGATAGGGATGTCCCCCGGCCCGAGCGCACCGGGCGCGGCGGGCCCGCGGTAGTGGAAGCCGAGCCACTCGTTGTTGGCCGCGTCGGCGAAGTCGGGCGGGTCGAACGGCAGCGAGTGGGGGTCGGGCAGTTCGCCCGCGCGCCAGCGCACCGGATGCTCGCCGGCCCAGTAGGACCGCTCCCACACCAGCGGAAGTCCGTCGTCCTCCAAGATGTGCACCCGGGTCGAGCTGAACGATCTGCGGAATTCGCCGCGCTCCCAGTGGGCGAACGCACCCCAGCCATGCTCGACGTCGAACGACACGAGGTAGGTGTGTTCCGAGGCGAGCGGGCGCACCAGCAATTCCGGGATCTCGGTCGGGTGGATGCGCGCGGCCTGTGCCGAACACAGCACCGTCACGCCCGGAAAGCAACCGATGCAGATCTCGTCGGTCGCCGGACCCGCGCAACCGGCCAGCGTTCCGGCCACGACCGGCTGCACGTCGCGGTCGGCGTGCAACTGTTTCGCCAGCGCCAGAGCGGCTTGGGGATCCGGGTTGTGGTTCGCCCGCAGTACCGCCAAGGGGTTCGGGGCGTCGACGTACCAGAGCGACCAAGCCTTGGATAGCATTCCGGCACCTCCCGATAGTCGCACGAATCAACTCCGCGAACTTCGAGCAACGCATGGCGGCGCTGTCCCGCTCTCCGGATGAATCAGGCCGTACCAGCGGGTGCCGCGGGACGCGCGTTCAGGTCCTGCGCTGGGGTACCGGGCGCTTCCGATGAGTTACCCATGTGCTCGCGATATCAGTATCTACGATCCGAGGGAACTGCTCCCCGCACATGGATCAATTCAGTGACCCGAGCTGCGCACCCCGAGCAGCACGTCCTCCCAGGACGGCATCGGGGCCTTGCCGCGCTTGCTGCGCGTCGGCTTCGCCGGAGCCTTGGCCGCGGGCTTCGCGGGCTCCTCGGTCGCGGCGGGCGTCGGCGCGGCGCTGTCCGCGGCGGCGGCAGGTGTCGCGGCGGCGCCGTTGGCGGGCCCCGCGTCAGCCGCGGCCGCCGAAGCCGCGTTGGCGGGCGCGGCGGGCGTCGGGGCAGTGCCCGCCGGAATCGCGGCGGCGCTGCCACCGGCCGCGACGGCACGCTGTTCGTAGTACTCGTCCAGCGTCGGCTGGCTCTGGCGGCTCGCGGTGCGCGCGGGCGGCGCGGCCGGGGCGGGACGCGGTTCGGCCACCGGCTCCGGCTGCGGCGGCGCGGGCTCGGGTTCCGGGGGAACGATCGTGGCCAGACCGCGCAACGCGCGCCCGAAATCGGGATCGATCAAGTCGGAGGCCGGGTCGTCGAGCGGGGAGACCGAACCGCCGTGCGCGTCCGGCTGGTAACGCCAGTGCGCGGCGATCTCGGATCGTCCGTTCTGCCATTGCAATTGGGCGACCCAGTAACCCTTCTCATCCTTCCAGGCGTCCCATTCGGCGCCCTCGATGTTGTGGCCGCGCGCGGTGAACGCGGCGGTGACCACATCGATGAGGGTGTCGACGGCGGGACCGTCGGGACGGACCGGGTGGGCCTTCTGGGCGAGCTCGGCGGCGCGGGCTCGCTCCAGCAGCACCGGATAGGCGAATCGCTCGACGCGACTGGCCGGCATTCCGGATTCTTCGGTGACCTGTTCCACGGAGGCCCCTGCTCGAATACGGGCCTGGATATCGCGGGGACGCATAGTTGCTTCCATTTCGATCTCGATCTGGCCGAATCGGGCAAGGTCTCCGCGCGCGGCGGCTCGCAGTTTGTCGTCGGCGGGGAGCCGGAACTTCTGACCGGACTCGGTGTCGATGCACACGATGTGCGTGGAGTCGGGCGTCACCCCGATCACTCGAAGTTCACGCACCGTTACCTCCTTATCGCGTCGACTCGCGACACCGCCCACTTTCCGAAACAGTAGTGCACATCTGAGATTCATGTGGCAGGACACGCGGCACGGAAATCTCCTCGGAGACATCCGTGCCCCGCTAATCTGCTCTATTCGATCGGCTGTGGCTAATTGTGCGGCGTGTCGATCCGGGCGTGTTGCGCCCGTCCGGACCGAAATACGCGGCGGTCAGCCGAGATTCCGCACGACCCAGTCGATGGCGCGGGTCAGCTGGCTGACATCGTCCGGATCGATCGCCGGGAACATGCCGATACGGAGCTGGTTGCGGCCCAGTTTGCGGTACGGCTCGGTGTCCACGATGCCGTTGGCGCGCAGAATCTTCGCCACCGCGGCCGCGTCGACCGAGTCGGCGAAATCGATGGTGCCGACCACTTGCGAGCGGTGCGCCGGGTCCGTGACGTACGGGGTGGCGTATTCGCTCGACTCCGCCCAGGAGTACAGCCGCGAGGAGGAGTCCAGCGTGCGCTTCACCGCCCAGTCCAGGCCGCCGTTGTTGTTGAGCCACTCGATCTGGTCGGCGAACAGCAGCAGGGTGCCCAGGGCGGGGGTGTTGTAGGTCTGGTCCTTGGTGCTGTTGTCGATCGCGATCGGCAGGGACAGGAAATCGGGCGTCCAACGGCCCGACGCCTTGATCTCCTCGACCCGGGCCAGCGCGGCCGGGCTCATCAGCGCGACCCACAGGCCGCCGTCGGAGGCGAAGCACTTCTGCGGCGCGAAGTAGTAGACGTCGGCATCGGTGATGGTCACCGGCAGGCCGCCCGCGCCGGAGGTGGCGTCGATGGCGATGAGCGCGTGTTCCGAGCCCGCGGGACGACGCACCGGGATGGCGACGCCGGTGGAGGTCTCGTTGTGCGCCCAGCCGATCAGGTCCGCCGACGGGTCCGACACCGGCTCCGGCGCGCTGCCCGGCTCCGCCGAGACCACGATGGGGTCGCCGATGAACGGGTTGCCCTTGGTCACGGCGGCGAACTTCGAGCTGAACTCACCGTTGGTCAGGTGCAGCGAACGCTCCCGGACCAGGCCGAACGCCGCAGCGTCCCAGAAAGCTGTGGTGCCGCCGTTGCCGAGTACCACCTCGTAGCCCTCCGGCAGGCCGAACAGCTCGCGCAAGCCGGAGCGCACCCGCGCCACCACGTCCTTGACCGGCTTCTGCCGATGCGAGGTTCCGAACACCGAGGCGCCGACGTTCACCAGCGACTGCAGCTGCTCCGGGCGCACCTTGGAGGGGCCGCAGCCGAACCGTCCGTCGGCGGGCTTGAGGTCGTCGGGAATGGTCGGAAACGCAGCTGTCATGGCCAACAGGGTAGTCGGTGATGTCGCTGTGGCGACGCCCACACTCCGGCTAACGTAAGCGCCCATGAGCATGCCGTCAGCTAAGTCAGGGTGGCGACTGCGCGAGCGGGCGTGGAATTTCCGCCTGCGGGGCGCGACGGTCTCGGACGCGATGCGGCGGGAGCTGCTGATTCGTGGCGAGGCGGGAACCGCGACGATCCTCGGCGTCCGTCCGCGCCGCACCGAACCGGGGCACGTGTTCTGGGTTCGCGTGCAACTGGCCGGCGAGTTCCCGTACGAGAGCCGGGTGCGGCAGCGAGTGCAGGACGCGGACCTGGAATGGATGCGGCCGGGCGACGTGGTGTGGTGCCGGGTGGATCCGCGCGACCGCGACCGCCTGGTGCTCTACGTGCCCGACCACGAAGAGGCGGGCCGGTCGAGCGTCGCGAAGATCCTCGCCGACGGCCGCCGCGCCGACGCCACCGTGCTCGCCACCGCGCCGGTCGCGGCCGACTACTCCGGTCGGGACGACCCGCTGCTGCGGCTGGACCTCGAACTGCGCGCCTGGGACGAACCCAAGCCGTGGCGGGTCCGGCTGATCCAGCCGGTCCCGCTGCACGCCCTCCGGCTGGTCGACCTGGGCAGGCATCTGGAGGTCGCCTTCTTCGAGGTGGACCGCGGTGAAACGGTCGCCGTCGACTGGGTCGCCTCGCTCGAGGAGTGAACCTCTGGCGAATGCGGTCGAGCGCTTACAGGTGCACGAAGGTGAAACCCATGGCGCGAATCTTCGGCAGCGCCGCGATCATCCCCGCCGCGGTTCCGGAGTGCGGCCGGTGCATATGGGCCAGTGAAATAGCGCCCGGCGCGGCGGCATTCATCGCCGACTGCACTTGGGTGGCCGACGCGGTCGCGCCGAAATCGGCGTTGATACTGAAACCGACCGGGGTTTCGCCCAATTCGTTGACGATGGACACCGCGACATCGTCGTAATGCGCGGTGCCCGCACGGAAGAATCGCGGCGGTTTGCCGGTGATCGTGGTGAGCAACTCGTGGTTGGCCCACACTTCGTCGGCCGCCTCCCGCGCCGAAGCGGTTCCCGCGATGCCATAGGCTTCGCGGCCGTTCACCGACAGCGGTTTGTGCGCCACACCGTGATTGGCCAGTTCGAACAGTGGATTCGCCGCCAACTGCGCGGTACGCGCCCGGTTCGCGTCGATCCAGCGCTTGTTGAGGAACAACGTCGCCGGAATTCGCTCGCTGATCAGGAAGTTCACCAGCGATTCGTCGATATCGTTGTTGCCTGCGCCGCCGCAGGCGTCGAAAGTGAGCGCCATCTGTTTGCCCGCGGCGGTGAAACTACTTGTGATTCCCGCCATCTCGACGCCCCACTGGTGTGGCAGGCTTCCGGCGTGCCTGGTGGCGACGGCGACCGGTGTGCCCGCGTCCAGGGCCGCCGAGACCGGAGCGGCCCGCATGCCCGTGGTGGCGCCGGGCGTGACCGACACGCGCGCCTGCGCGATGGACGTGTTCTGCGTGGTGCCGCACCCGGTGGCGGCGAATCCTGCGGCCAGAGCGGCGCCGACGCCGAGCATCCGCCGCCTCGATATTCCTTTGTCCAGCATCCCTCTAGTCCTCTAGCTTCCCTCCGGGATGCTACGCGAGCCGGACCAGAGGACGGGACGACATGTCCCGCCGTCCCGTCCGGCTCGCGGTGGTGACGCCGTGGTCGCGCGGGCTACGTGTGGGCGATCGTGGCCCAGCCCTCGACGTCCTCGGGCTTGCGGGGGCCGGGGCCGGTGTAGATGGCCGCCGGGCGGACCAGCTTGCCCAGCTGCTTCTGCTCCAGGATGTGGGCGCACCAGCCCGCGGTGCGGCCGCAGGTGAACATGGCGGGCATCATGTGCGCGGGCACCTCGGCGAAGTCGAGGATCACCGCGGCCCAGAACTCCACGTTGGTCTCGATGGCGCGGTCCGGACGGCGTTCCCGCAGCTCCGCCAGGGCGGCCTGCTCCAGCGCGGCGGCGACCTCGTAGCGCGGGGCGGCCAGGCGCTCGGCGGTGGCGCGCAGCACGCGAGCGCGCGGATCCTCGGCCCGGTAGACCCGGTGACCGAAGCCCATCAGCTTCTCTTTGCGGTCCAGGATGCCCTTGACCAGCGCACGTGCGTCGCCGGTCCGCTCGACCTCTTCGATCATCGGCAGCACGCGCGCGGGCGCGCCGCCGTGCAGCGGGCCGGACATGGCGCCGATCGCGCCGGACAGCGCGGCCGCGACGTCCGCGCCGGTCGAGGCGATCACCCTGGCGGTGAAGGTGGAGGCATTCATGCCGTGCTCGGCGGCGGAGACCCAGTAGGCGTCGATGGCCTCGATGTGGCGCGGGTCCGGGTCACCCTTCCAGCGGGTCATGAAGCGCTCGGTGACCGTGGTGCACTCATCGATCTTCTGCTGCGGGACCGCGGGCTGGTAGATGCCGCGCGCCGACTGCGCGACGTAGGACAGCGCCATCACCGAGGCGCGGGCCAGGTTCTCGCGAGCGGTCTCGTCATCGATGTCCAGCAGCGGCTGGTAGCCCCAGATCGGCGCGAGCATGGCCAGTCCGGCCTGCACGTCGACGCGCACGTCGCCGGTGTGCACCGGGAGCGGGAACGGTTCGGCGGGCGGCAGCCCGCGCCCGAACGATCCGTCGACCAGTAGCGCCCACACGTCACCGAAGGTCACTCGGCTCGCGACCAGGTTCTGGATGTCGACTCCGCGGTAGCGCAGCGCGCCGCCGTCCTTGTCCGGTTCGGCGATATCGGTGGTGAACGCCACCACGCCCTCGAGGCCACTGACGAAATCGCTGGGTACGGTGGCCCGCCCACCGGAAACCGCGGGGCTGGTAGTCATGTCGCGACTCTCCTTGCGCTTGGGTCGCATGTTCCCGCCGATGGGAATTGTCGGATTTGACGAGTACATGCCGATCATCAAAACCTTAGCTCCCCGCTACCGAAGAGTAACGTCTGCCCCATGCGTGACCTGGACAGTTCATCGGACCTCGCGGCCATGCGGGTCGACTACGGCGGCCTCCCGCACGGCGGCAACGACGACGTCGACTTGGACGAGACCTGGCTCGCCGGCGGTTGGGAGCCGCTGCTGCGGCATTGGATCGAACAGGCCACCGCGCTCGGCATCGCCGAACCCAACGCCATGGTGCTGGCCACGGTGTCACTGGCCGACGGCACGCCGCGGCCGGTCGCCCGGACCGTGCTGTGCAAAGGGCTCACGCCGGAGGGTGTGATCTTCTACACCAACTACGACTCGGCCAAGGGCGCTCAGTTGACCGCCCTCCCGTATGCCGCCGTCACCTTCGTCTGGCCCGCGCTGGGCAGGCAGGTGCACCTGCGCGGCACGGTCGAGCGGGTGTCCGCCGAGACGACGGCGGCGTACTGGCGTTCCCGGCCACGGGACTCCCAGCTGGGCGCCTGGGCTTCGCGTCAGTCCCAGCCGATCGGTTCCCGGGCCGAACTGGATCGCACGCTGGCCGAGACAACCGAGCGATTCGCCGATACCGACGAGATTCCGGTACCGCCGCACTGGGGCGGGTTCCTGATCCGGCCCGACGAGGTCGAGTTCTGGCAAGGACGGCGCGGCCGGTTGCACAACCGCATCCGGGTGCGGATCCAGGACGCGGAGACCACGGTCGAGCGCCTACAGCCCTGACCGTATTCCCGACGTCGGCGTGAGAATTCTCGCGTCGATCCGGAGGGGACGACTGATTACGCTGCGGCGGTGAAACTGCTCGCCGACACCACTCCGCTGCGCAATCCGGATTTTCGACGCCTGTGGAGTTCGGGCATCGTCACCATGATCGGCGCGCAGTTGTCCGTGGTCGCGGTTCCGCAGCAGATCTTCCAGCTCACCGGCAGTTCCGGCTACGTCGGCCTGGCCGGTCTGTTCGGTCTGGTGCCCCTGATCGTGTTCGGCTTGTGGGGCGGAGCGCTGGCCGACGTGCTGGACCGGCGCAGACTCCTGCTGATCACCAATGCGGGAACCGGGCTCACGGCGCTGGCCTTCTGGCTGCAAGCGGTGGCCGGGGCGGACAACGTGTGGCTCGTGCTCGGTCTGTTCGCCGTGCAGCAGGCCTTCTTCGCGGTGAATCAGCCGACCCGCAGCGCCACCCTTCCCCGGCTGCTGCCGGAAGACCAACTGGCCGCGGCGAATTCGCTGAACATGACGGTGATGCAGTTCGGCGCCATCGCGGGCCCGGTGCTGGCCGGGGCGCTCATTCCTGTCGTCGGGCTCGCCACGCTCTACCTGATCGACGCGGTCGCGTTGCTGGCCACGTTGTGGGCGGTGTGGCGGCTGCCCGGGTTGCCGCCGACCGGGACGGTGCGCCGCGCCGGATTCCGCACGGTCCTGGACGGTTTCGGCTACCTGGCCACGCAGCGGGTGCTGCTCGCGTCGTTCGCGGTGGACGTGATCGCCATGGTGTTCGGGATGCCGCGCGCGTTGTTCCCGCAGATCGCGCACGAGACCTTCGGCGACCCGGCCACCGGTGGCGTCGCGCTCGGCCTGCTGTTCGCCTCGATGTCGGCGGGCGCGGTGCTCGGTGGGGTGTTCTCCGGGTGGATTCCGCGCATCCGCAGGCAAGGCTTCGCGGTGCTGGTCTGCATCGCGCTGTGGGGAGTGGCCATGGTCGGCTTCGGCCTCGCCGTCGGGCTCACCCGGCACGGTCTCGGCCTGGCCGTCGGGCTGTGGATCGCCCTGGCGTGCTCGGCCTTCGGCGGCGCGGTGGACATGGTCTCGGCCGCGCTGCGGGTCACGATGCTGCAGACGGTGGCCACCGACGATCTGCGCGGGCGGTTGCAGGGGGTGTTCACCGTGGTTGTCGCGGGTGGGCCGCGGATCGGTGATGTTGCCCACGGTTTCGCGGCGGCGAGCCTGGGTACCGCTGTAGCCGCGGCGGGTGGCGGCGCCCTCGTAGTGGTGGGCGTGCTGATCGCGGCGGTCGCGTTTCCGGCTTTCACGCGTTACCGTGTGGCTCGCGCTCATGCCGAAATCGCTGTGTGACGTGCACCGCGAACACCCGGCGACCAGTTCCGCGACGGCGCCCCGACCTCACCGCGCGGGGACGTGTTTGTGAGCCGTCGCAGGACTACCCTCCGGTATTGTCCGCGTCGGCCAACGGCTAGCGTTGAGGCAAGCGCATCGTGCGCCACCGCGCCGGTGCCTGTGGTTCTAGCCTGAGAGGGATCCTTCCGTGCCCGCTGAGAACATCATCAACGTCGACGACGACGCCAAGCCGGTCCTTTCCTACCCCGGCGGCGAGTTCCCGATGACGGTCACCAGGGCCGCCGAGGGCAACGACGGGATCGAGCTGGGAAAGCTGCTGGCCAGCACCGGGTACGTGACGTACGACCCGGGCTTCATGAACACCGCACCGGCCAAGTCGGCGATCACCTACATCGACGGTGAGGCGGGCATCCTGCGCTACCGCGGCTACCCGATCGACCAGCTCGCGGCGGCCTCGACCTTCATCGAGGTCAGCTACCTGCTGATCTACGGCGAGCTGCCCACTCAGGCCCAGCTCGAGGACTTCACCGACCGCATCCGCAGGCACACCCTGCTGCACGAGGACCTGAAGCGCTTCTTCGACGGCTTCCCGCGCAACGCGCACCCGATGCCGGTGCTGTCGTCCGCGGTGAACGCCCTGTCGGCCTACTACCAGGACTCGCTGGACCCGCGCGACCCCGAACAGGTCGAGCTGTCCACCATCCGGCTGCTGGCCAAGCTGCCCACCATCGCGGCCTACTCGTACAAGAAGTCGGTCGGCCAGCCCTTCCTCTACCCGGACAACTCGCTGAGCCTGGTGGAGAACTTCCTGCGGATGACCTTCGGCTTCCCGGCCGAGCCCTACGAGGTGGACCCCGAGGTCGCCGCGGCGCTGGACATGCTGCTCATCCTGCACGCCGACCACGAGCAGAACTGCTCCACCTCGACCGTGCGCCTGGTCGGCTCGTCCGACGCGAACCTGTTCACCTCGGTGTCCGGCGGCATCAACGCGCTCTGGGGCCCGCTGCACGGCGGCGCGAACCAGGCCGTGCTGGAGATGCTCGACGGCATCAAGGCCGGCGGCAGCGACGTCAAGGAGTTCATCCGCAAGGTCAAGAACAAGGAAGACGGGGTGAAGCTCATGGGCTTCGGCCACCGCGTCTACCGCAACTACGACCCGCGCGCCTCGATCGCCAAGAAGCACGCCGACGCCATCCTGAGCAAGCTCGGCGGCCACGACGAGCTGTTCGACATCGCCCAGGCCCTCGAAGAAGCCGCGCTCACCGACGACTACTTCATCGAGCGCCGCCTCTACCCGAACGTCGACTTCTACACCGGCGTCATCTACAAGGCGATGGGCTTCCCGACCCGCATGTTCACCGTGCTGTTCGCGATGGGCCGGCTGCCCGGCTGGATCGCGCACTGGCGCGAAATGCACAGCGAACCGCTGAAGATCGGTCGTCCCCGGCAGATCTACACCGGCTACGGCGCTCGCGATTACCGCGAGATCAACAACCGTTGACGAAATCCATCCATCATCTATCGAAGGGGATAGCCGAATGACCAAACCGGAGATCGAGTTCCAGGCGGGGCCCGCGCCCACCGAGCTGGTGATCAAGGACATCATCGAAGGCCAGGGCACGGAAGCCGTGCCCGGCGGCACTGTGGAAGTGCACTACGTGGGCGTCGAATTCGAATCCGGCGAGGAGTTCGACTCGTCGTGGAACCGCGGCGAATCCATCACCTTCCCGCTGCGCGGCCTGATCCAGGGCTGGCAGGACGGCATCCCCGGGATGAAGGTCGGCGGTCGTCGCCAGCTGACCATCCCGCCCGAGCTGGCCTACGGTGGGGCGGGCGGCGGGCACCCGCTCTCCGGCAAGACGCTGGTCTTCGTGATCGATCTGCTGAACGCCAACTGATCTGGCGGCGCCTTCGGCGCCGCGTGTTCACGGCCCTGTCATGGCTCGTGTCCGAGCGACCACTGCTTGCGACTTCGTCGCTTGCGCGGCGGCCGCTCGGACGCGAGCCACAAAGGGGCCGCGAACATGCCGCGCCGCAGGCGCGGCAAATTAAACAGAGCCGGGTAAATCGAGAACCAGGCGGATGCCGCCCAGCGTGCCCGCGTCGAAATAGGCCCGGCCGCCGTGTAATTGAGCCTGCTGGGCAACCAGCGCCAAGCCGAGTCCCGAACCGCCCTTGCTCGCCTGGCTGCCGCGGAAGAAGCGGTCGAAGACGGCCTCGCGCTCCTGCGGCGGGATGCCGCGGCCGTTGTCGTCGATCGAGATCACGATGTGCCCGTTGGGCGCACGGTGCGCCGAGACCAGGGCCTCGGTCGCTCCGCCGTGTTTGACCGAGTTGGCCAGCGCGTTGTCCACCGCCAGCCGCAGCCCGGCGGGCAGGCCGCGGGTGACCAGTTCGGCGTCGGAATCGATGCGCACCACCAGGCCGGGGAAGTGCCGCATGGCGTCGTGCGCGGCCTGGTCGCACAGGTCGCCGACGTCGGTGGCGACGTGGTCGCGCTCGTTGGTCAGGTCGCCGGTGGCCAGCCGCTCCAGCGCCGCGAGGGTGCTCTCCACTCGGCCCTGGCTGCGCTGCAGGTCGTCCAAGATCTCGGCCCGCTGCGCCTCGTCCAGATCGAGCGTGCGCAGCACCTCGAGGTCGGTGCGCATCGCCGTCAGCGGGGTGCGCAGTTCGTGGGCGGACACGGCGGCGAAATCGCGGGCGGTCTCCAGTGCCGCGGCGGTCTGGGCCTGCGCCTGGTCCACCCGCCGCAGCATGGTGTTCACCGCGTCGGCCAGCTGCTCCGCCTCGTGCACGCCCGCGCCCTCCACCGGCGCCTGCGGATTGCTCGGATCGGGGAACGCGCTGCGTGCGCCCACCTGCCGGGTGAGCCGGACGATCGGGCGCACCGCCGCGCCCGCGAGCAACCAGCCGAGCCCAGCGGAGGCGGCGATGGCGAGCAGGGCGCCGCCGAGCACCCACCGTTGCTGTTCGGCGGTGGCCTCGGCCGCGTCCGCGGCGGGTATGCCGAGTGAGACGACCCGGCCTTCGGGTTGATTCTCGGTGGTGGTCAGAATCCGGTAGGGAGTGCTGCCCACTGTGACAGTGCGGGAACCGGTCGGCAGCGCGGGCAGTTCGGTGGGCGTGCTCGCCACGACCTCGCCGCTGTCCCGGACGGTCACCGCCATATTGTTGTTCAAGCCGGTCAGGCCGATGAACCGGACCGCGATCTGCGGCTCGATCAGGACGATCCGCGCCGCGACGTCGAGTTGCTGGTCGGATTGCCGCACGTTGTTGCGCTCGATGGCGCGGATGCTGATCAGGCTGATCAGCGTCACGATGATGATCGCGCCCGCGGCGGCCGCGCCGGCGACGCGGGTGCGCAGCGAAAAAGACCGGCGCCGACGGGTTTCCGGCGGTGCGGCGGCGGGCACTGTCATTTCGGTGCTCGCAGCACGAACCCGACGCCGCGGATCGTGTGCAGCAGCCGGGGAGTGCCGTCCACCTCGAGTTTGCGGCGCAGATAGCCGACGAAGACGTCCACCACGTTGGTGTCGGCGGCGAAGTCGTAGCCCCACACCAGTTCCAGCAGACGCTCCCGGCTCAGCACCACGCCGACGTTCCTGGCCAGCGTCGACAGCAGCTCGAATTCCCGCTTGGTGAGCTCGATCTCGCGGCCGTGCAGCAGTGCGCGGTAGCCCGCGACATCCACCTCGAGCGGGCCGACGGTGACCGCGCCGGGGGTCGCGGGCGACGGTGCGTCCGATCGCCGGCGCAGCAGCGCCCTGATCCGGACCACCAATTCCTTCAACACGAATGGTTTGACCAGGTAGTCGTCGGCACCGGACTCCAGCCCGGCGATGCGGTCGTCCACCGACGCGCGGGCGCTGAGGACACAGATCGGCACCTCGTTGCCCATCGCGCGCAACGCGGTCACCACGCCCGCGCCGTCGAGCACGGGCATGTTCATGTCCAGCACGATGGCGTCGGGCGCGTTCTCGTTCACACTGCGCAGCGCTTGCGCGCCATCTCTGGCCACGAGGACGTGGAAGCCGGACAAACGCAGCCCGCGCTCGACCGAGGCGAGCACGTCCTCGTCATCGTCGACGACGAGAACCGTCGGGTTCGAGGTCGAGGTCACGTCATCCATTCTGCTCCCCGCCGCCGGCGAAACTTCGGTGGTGCGAGTCGGCGCGCGGACGCGCGTGCGAAACCCGGAGATGACCGCCGGATTCCCGGGAGATCCGGCGGGTCACCCGTGATTCCGTGGGATCAGTAGTTGTGGCAGGTCTGCGCCACGACGCGGATGGTGTCGCGCAACTGCGCGGTCCGCGGGTCGTTCTCCGCCTGACGCGCCGCGTCCGGGTTCTCGTCGATGGCCCGCCGCAAGTCGGCCCGGCGCTGCTCGACCGGCTGGTCGAACTTGCGCTGCAACTCGGCCTTCTGGCTCGGGTTCGCGTCGAGGATCGCGGCCAGCTGCGGCGCCTTGTCGTGCAGTGCCGCGTCGACCTGGGCGAACGAGCAGTCCGAAGTCAGCAGTGGCTCGGCGTATTCCATCGGGCCCGCAGCGGCGACGGCGGGGTTCAGTAACAACGTGACCGTGGCGATTCCGCCTGCTGCCGCGGCGGCGATGGCGGGGCGACCTACGGAACGTTTCATGCTTCTGCCTCCAGATCATCGAGGGGTTTCGGGGCGGTCTCGAGGCTATTTCGAACTGCTGGCACCGATATGAACATCCTCTGAGGAAACTCTGAGGACGTTATCGGTGTGGTGCGGAAATCAGGATGGCACAACCGGATCCACGTCGGGTGCGACCACGTGGTCGGTGTTCTCGCTGTCGTCGTGCTCCCGCCATTCCGGCCGCGCGGCGTGGATCTGCTGCGCCAGCGCCACGAGCACCGCTGGATCCTCGATCGTGGAGGGCACCTCGAACGTCTCGCCGGAGGTGATCTGCCGGATGGTCTTGCGCAAGATCTTGCCGGATCTGGTCTTGGGCAGCGTGGTCACGATGATGGCGTCGTGCAGCGTGGCGATCGCGCCGACGTGGGTGCGCACCCGGTCGATCAGTTCGTCGCGCAGCCGGCCGGGTGCGATATCGACGCCGGACTTGAGCACCACGTACGCCAGCGGTCGGTGCCCCTTGAGCTCATCGGGCAGTCCGATGACCGCGCATTCGGCGACCGCGTCATGCCCCGCGATGGCCGCCTCGATGCTGCCCGCCGAAAGCCGGTGCCCGGCCATGTTGATCACGTCGTCGCTGCGGCCGAGGACATACAGGTAGCCGTCCTCGTCGAAGTAGCCGGAGTCGCCGGTGAGGTAGTGGCCGGGGTACGCGGAGAGATAGGAGCGCTCGTACCGGGCCTCGTCGCGCCAGAGGCCGGTCAGCGTGCCGGGCGGCAGCGGCAGACCGATGACGATGTTGCCCTCGGTGTTCGGTGCCACCGCGTTGCCGGAGGAGTCCAGTACCCGTAGCCGATAGCCGGGCACCGGCACCGAGGCCGAGCCGGGTTTGATCGGCAGTCGCTGCAGGCCGAGTGGGTTGGCGCAGATCGGCCAGCCGGTCTCGGTCTGCCACCAGTGATCCACGACCGGGCAGCCGGAGCGGCCCGCGAGCAGGGTCTTCTCGGCCCAGGCGTAGGTCGCCGGATCCAGGCGTTCGCCCGCGCAGAACAGCGCGCGCAGGGAGGACAGGTCGTGACGGTGGGCCAGCTCGCCATCGGGATCGGCCTTGCGGATGGCTCGCAGCGCGGTCGGGGCGGTGAACAGCACGTCGACCTTGTGCTTGTCGACCACCCGCCAGTACGCGCCGGCGTCCGGGGTGCCGACCGGCTTGCCCTCGTACAGCAGCGTGGTGGCTCCGATCAGCAGCGGGGCGTAGACGATGTAGGAGTGCCCGACCACCCAGCCCACATCGGAGGCGGCCCACATCACCTGGCCCGCGTCGACGTTGTAGATGTTGCGCATCGACCAGGCCAGGGCGACCGCGTGGCCGCCGTTGTCCCGGACCACGCCCTTCGGCTTCCCGGTGGTCCCGGAGGTGTAGAGGATGTAGAGCGGGTCGGTCGCGGCGACCGACACCGGGTCGGCCGGTGGCGCGTCGCGGACGGCGTCGTCCCAATCGAGCCACTGCGCGGCGGCGGTCTCCGCCGAACTCGGCAGGTACTCGGCGGCGGGCTGCGGCGCGGGGAACGGGATCGTGGCGAATTGCGGCCGCTGCTTGACGATCACCGTGCGCGGTGCGCTCGTCTCGGCCAGATCCAGCGCACGCAGCACGATGGGCGGGTATTCGATCCGCCTGCCCGGTTCCAGGCCGCCGGACGCTGTGATGATCAACACCGGCTCGGCGTCATCGATGCGGGCGGCCAGCTCCGGGGCGGCGAAGCCGCCGAACACCACGGAGTGCACCGCGCCGATGCGGGCGCAGGCCAGCATCGCGATCACCGCTTCGGGGATCATCGGCAGGTAGATCACGACGCGGTCGCCCGCGGCGACGCCCAGCCGAGCCATCGCCCCGGCGAACCGCGACACCTCCTCGAGCAGTTCGGCGTAGGTGTAGACGACGGTGGCGTCGGTCATAGCCGACTCGTATATCAGAGCGGGCTGATCGGCGCGGCCGGGTGCGTCGGGAGCGGTGGGATGGACGTGGCGGTCGAGCGCGTTGAACGAGGTGTTGAGCCGAGCCCCGGAGAACCACCTGGCCACCGGGCGCGCGCCGTTGTCGACGATCTGCGTCGGCGGCACGTCCCAGTCGATCGCTTCGGCCGCGCCGGCCCAGAACTCGGCGGGATCCACCAAGCTGGTCTGGTAGGCCGGTCGGTACTCCTGCCGCACGTTCAACCCCGTGACTCCCTAGCCTCGCCTCGATGCCCGCCTCGATAGATCTGGTTGATTGTGGCAGACTTCACGCGACGCCCGGGTGGGTGCCGCTACCTTTGGTTTTGCCTGGAACCGGCAGGTCAATGACCGCGACATCACGCCCCGTCGCCCAAGACGTTATTGATCCGTTAGAATCCGATGTCACTTATTTAGGCCGTCGTAGACGCAATTTCTCGGCCAGCCGCAGCTCTCGGCCAGCTCCACCTGTCGAGCCAAGCACGCGATTGTGGAGGTTCGGTTGATGGCGCGTGGTAGAGGGCCAGTTTGGAAAGTGAGTGGGAGATGCGTGACGCCGCTAGCTCCGGCAGTAGCCGCTGGGCGCTGGGCAACTGGGACCTGCGCTGGAAGGTGACGGCGGTGCTCGCCGTGCCTCTCGCGGTCGCGGTCGGCCTCGGCGTGTCCAGGATCTCATCGGAGTTCGCGGACTCGAACCGGCTCGCCGATATCTCGGAGAACGTCGCCGCCATTCCTTCGGTCACCGCGCTCAGCGCGCAGACCGCCACCACCGCGGGCTCGCAGATGATCTCGCTGGGGGGCAACCAGTCCGCGGTGACCGATCAGAACCTCGCGGATCTGGACAAGGCGATCGCCAACGCCGAGAAGGCGGTAGCCAAGTTCGACAGCGTGCCGGGCGCGCGCGCGGCCATCGACAGCATGCTCACCCAGGCCAAGGGCGTGCGCGCCCAGGGCAAGTCGGTCTCCACCGGCCCGCCCGCGGATACGCTCGCGCTGATCGACCGCGTCCGCAGCGACAGCGTCCGGATCGTCGAGACGACGGTCGGCCAGGTCAGCGACCCCGCGGTGGACGCGGCCAAACTGCGGCTGGTCGACTCGCTCAACACCCGTGCCACCCTGGTCAGCGAGCTCGCCGCCTTCCCCGAGGTGCTGCGCGCCCAGCAGTCCGGCGTCCAGAACTTCCTCATCGCCTCCAACACCGAGCGCGCGCTGCTCAACGTGCTCGCGCACCGCTTCGCCGACGGCGACACCTCGATCGCCGATCTGCGCGCCGGCATCGATACCAGGATCGCGCTGCTGACCAGCCCGCAGTCGCAGGCGGGCCAGCTTCCGATCGGTGACCTCAAGAAGTCGCTGACCGACAGCCTCGCGGTCTACGAGCACGTCGTCGGCAAGGCGACCAAGGACATCGACTCCGCGATGCAGTCGCTGGTGACCACCGCCCAGCGGGGCGCGTGGACCTATACCGCGGTGGTCATCGTGACCATCCTCGCCGCGCTTCTGCTCGCGGTCTTCGTGGCCCGCTCGATGATCGTCCCGCTGCACCGGCTGCGTCTGGCCGCGCTGCGCGTGGCCGAGAGCGACCTGCCGCACGAGGTGGCCCAGCTCCGCAACGGCGCCTCGCCGGAAGAGGTGCCGCTCGAACCGATGCCGGTGCGCAGCACCGAGGAGATCGGTCAGCTGGCCCGCGCGGTCGACGACATCCACGGCCAGGCGCTGCGTCTGGCGAGCGATCAGGCGAAGATGCGTTCACAGGTCAACGACATGTTCGAGACTTTGGCGCGACGGTCGAAGTCGCTCGTCGACCACCAGCTCACGCTCATCGAAGCGATGGAGTACGACGAGAAGGACCCGCGCCTGCTGGAGAACCTCTTCCGGCTGGACCATCTCGCCGCCCGTATGCGCCGTAACGGCGACAACCTGTTGATTCTCGCCGGCACCAGGCAGCGCCGCGCCAAGTCCGCCCCGGTCGAGATCGCCGACGTGCTGCGCGCCGCGATCTCCGAGGTGGAGGACTACGAGCGCGTGAAGCTCGGCGCCACGCCCCGGGGTTCGCTGAAGGAGCCCGCCGCCTCCGACCTCGCGCATCTGTTCGCCGAGCTGCTGGACAACGCACTGCGCGCCTCGCCGCCGGAGACCGACGTCAAGTTCACCTTCGCGCAGGCGCACGATCAGGGACTGCTCATCGAGGTGGCCGACCGCGGCATCGGTATGCCGCCCGCCGAGATGGCCGACATCAACCGCCGTCTGGAGCAGACCGCCGAGCCGGGGCCGGACACGGCCCGGCACATGGGTCTGTTCGTGGTCGGCAGACTCGCCGAGCGGCACGGTCTCACCGTGCGGCTGCGGCCGACGTTCGACACCGCGCGCGATCCGGGCGTGACGGTGACCGTGCACGTGCCCGTGGGACTCATCGTCGCGGGCAAACCGAGCGCGGGGCAGCCCGTCACCCCGCAGCCGTCGCCGCAGGCCGCAGCTCCACAGCGTCCGTCGGCGCCGTCGTCCATG
Organism: Nocardia aegles; assembly: GCF_052545135.1. Lineage (NCBI taxonomy): Bacteria > Bacillati > Actinomycetota > Actinomycetes > Mycobacteriales > Nocardiaceae > Nocardia > Nocardia aegles. Next base: position 498,793 of record NZ_JBQWRI010000003.1, on the reverse strand, counting down.
CAGACGCGGGCCGTCCAGCGGACTCCTGGGGGCAACGTCATGGTCACCGTCGATCCCGGGGTGAGTGGCCCGATTCCGGTCGCGAGCGCCAAGCCTCCAGTTTCGTCCAGCGGACCGATCCCGATCGGCGCCGGCGGATTGCCGCAGCGGCAGCCGGGTTCGGCGATGTCGTCGTCCGGTATGCGCTCGGAGAACCAGCAGTCGGCTACCAGCCTGCGGCCCGCGCCGGGGCAGCCCGCGCCGAGTGGTCCGCAACGCGGCAAGCTCGCCGCGGCCAGCCTGCCCAAACGCAACCTCAGCCCCGGCGGTCCACCACCGCGCCGGCCCAGTGGTCCCACGGAGTCGCCCGGTACGGGTCTGCCATCGCGTGAGCCGAACTCGGGCGAACTGCCGGTGCGTCAGCCGGGCATCAACGGCGTGCCGCAGCCGGGCACCGGTCTGCCGCAGCGTCAGCCGGGCACCAATGGTGTGCCGCAGCCGAGCACCGGTCTTCCGCAGCGCGAGTCCGCATCCGGTGGCCTGCCGCCGCGGGATCCGTCGAGTGGTCTGCCGCAGCGCGAGTCCGGGGCGACCGGTCTTCCGCAGCGCGAGTCCGCCTTGGGCGGCCTACCGCAGCGGCAGCCGGGTTCCAACGGTGCGCCGCAGCATGAGTCGGCGGCAGGTGGTCTGCCGCAGCGGGAATCGGGTGTTGCGGGTTTGCCGTCGCGTGAGCCGGGTGTTGCGGGTTTGCCGTCGCGTGAGCCGGGTGTTACGGGTTTGCCGTCGCGTGAGCCGGGTGTTACGGGTTTGCCGTCGCGTGAGCCGGGTGTTACGGGTTTGCCGTCGCGTGAGCCGGGTGTTACGGGTTTGCCGTCGCGTGAGCCGGGTGCTACCGGTCTGCCGTCGCGTGAGCCGGGTAACGGTCTTCCTCAGCGGGAGGCCGGGGCCCACCGTCTTCCACAGCGTGAGTCCACGGGTGGCCTGCCGCAGCGTGACCCGGGCTCTGGCGCGCTGCCCGCCGTCAGCAACGGTCTGCCGCAGCGGGATGCGGGTGCGGCGAACGGCCTGCCGCAGCGGGATGCGGGTGCGGCGAACGGTCTGCCGCAGCGGGATGCAGGTGCGGCGAACGGTCTGCCGCAGCGGGATGCAGGTGTGGCCAACGGCCTGCCGCAGCGGGATGCGAGTGCGGCCAACGGTCTGCCGCAACGGGATGCGAGTGTGGCCAACGGTCTGCCGCAGCGTCCGCCCGCGCCGCCGAGTCTGCCGCAGCGCGAGAGCGGGCTCACCGGGCTGCCGCAGCGGCAGCCGGGCGCCCAGGCGCCGCAGCGGCAGCCCGTGCCGCCGGGTGTCGCACTGCCGCAGCGGGATCGCGGTGGCCAGCACGCCGCGAGCGAAGAGCAGCCCGGCGCAGCGCCCGGGCGCGATCCCGGCAAGCACAGCTTCCGGTCCAACCCGGCCAAGACGGCGTCGTTCTTCCAGACCAGGCTGCAGCCCGCGGACGAGTCGGGGGCGGTGATGGGTGGAACGCCGATCTTCGCCGAGATGATGTCGGCGTGGCTGTCGGATCCCAACATGGATAGGTCTCAGATGGCTGCATCTTTCGAATCGCCGGGTGATGAGGGCTGGCAAGCGGCTCGCCGCGCCAGCGAGGCCCGGCCCGAGACGAAAACGGCGGCGGGGTTGCCGCAACGCAATCCGGGCGGAAGGCTTGTCCCCGGCGGCGTCAGCGGTGCGGCGGATCGGGCGCCGCGCCGCGACCCAGAAACGATCAGGTCCAGCTTGAGTCGTCACCAGCAGGGCGTCCGGGATGGCCGAGCAATGAGAGCAATGAACCTAACCGGAGATAAAGGAGACCGATGAACCCCGATCTAGGTGGTACGAATCGTCAGCTGGATTGGCTGGTTTCGAACTTTGCCAACGAGGTTCCTGGCGTAGCCCATGCCGTCCTGGTCTCGGCTGACGGCCTGCTGATGGCCGCGAGTGCCCAACTGCCCGTCGACCGGGCCGAACAGCTCTCGGCCGTCACGGCCGGTCTGGCCAGTCTGTCGGTCGGTGTCTCGAACCTGTTCGAGGGCGGCACCGTGCTGCAGTCCGTGGTCGAGATGGAGCACGGATACCTGCTACTCATGGCTGTCGGCGACGGTTCCTATCTCGCGGTGCTGACCAATACCTCGTGTGACATCGGTCAGGTCGGCTACGAGATGGCTCTGTTGGTCGAGCGGGTTGGCCAGACTGTTCAGGCCACACCACGCGTCACGATGGGTTCCTGATGGTGGGATGGACATAGAAGATCACCGCGTGGGGAGCGTCGAGCCCAGCCTCGTACGCCCATACTCATTGACCGCAGGCCGCACCAGGCCCGCGGTCGAGTTGGCGTTGGAGGCCCTTGTCGCATCGCATCCGGTCGCCCTGGAGCGGCAGTTCGAACTGACCAACATCGAGACGTCCATCGTGGAGTTGTGCAGAGAATCGCCGTCCGTCGCCGAGGTAGCAGCCCGATTAGGTATCCCTATCGGGGTAGCCCGTGTGCTTGTGGCCGATCTGATCGAGGCCGGACACGTGCGCGTTTCGGCGACTTTGAAAGACGATTCCAGCGACGATGAGCGTCGCGAGCTGATCGAAAGGGTTCTCAGTGGACTCCGGCGTATTTGATTCGACGGCGCAGGTCGACACTCGTACCAGCAAGCCGACATCGGCGAAGATCGTGGTCGCGGGAGGCTTCGGTGTCGGGAAGACCACGTTGGTCGGCGCGGTCTCGGAGATCGTTCCGCTGCGCACCGAGGCATTGGTGACCAATGCCAGCGCCGGTATCGACAACCTGACCGGCATCCCGATGAAGTCGACCACCACCGTGGCGATGGACTTCGGCCGGATCAGTCTCGCCGACGATCTCGTGTTGTATCTGTTCGGCACGCCCGGCCAGTACCGATTCTGGTTCATGTGGGACGACCTGATCCGCGGCGCCATCGGTGCCGTCGTGCTGGTCGACACCCGCAGGTTGGAGGACAGCTTCGCGGCCGTCGACTACTTCGAAGCGCGCGGCCTACCTTTCCTGGTGGCGCTCAACGAATTCGACGACGCGCCGCGATACCCGATCGAGGACATCCGGCAGGCGCTCGCCGTGCCTGCCGATGTGCCGATCCTGTCCATCGACGCCCGTCGTCGGGAGCCGGCCAAGCAGGCTCTGGTCGCGCTCACCGAGTACGCGCTGCGCAAGGTGATGCAGGGCTACTGAGTGCTCGAGCGGCTGGCCGAAGCACCGGGTAGGGCGGGATAGGCTCGCCCGGTGCGTACTTCGGCGCGAGAGCTGCTCGAGCAACTGCTGGACGAGAATTCGTTCGTCAGCTGGAACCGGCCGCCGGTGACGGTGGCCGCTTCCGCCCGGTACCGCGATGCCTTGCGGAAGGCGGCGGTCGCGGCGGGCACCGACGAATCGGTGCTCACCGGCGAAGGGCTGCTGCGTGGTCGGCGCGTGGCCGTGATCGCCTGCGAGTTCGGATTTCTGGCCGGCTCGATCGGTGTGGCGGCGGCGGAGCGGATCGTCTCCGCGGTGGAGCGCGCCACCGAACTCGGTCTGCCACTGGTCGCTTCGCCGACCTCGGGCGGGACCAGGATGCAGGAGGGCACCGTCGCCTTCGTGCAGATGGTGAAGATCGCCGGTGCGGTGGCGGCGCACAAGTCGGCGGGGTACCCCTACATCGTCTACCTTCGCAATCCCACGATGGGTGGCGTATTCGCGTCGTGGGGTTCGTTGGGCCACATCACGTTCGCCGAACCAGGGGCGCTCATCGGGTTCCTCGGCCCTCGGGTCTACCAGGCCCTCTACGGCAGACCTTTCCCGGAAGGAGTGCAGACAGCGGAGAACCTGTATCGGCGCGGCGTCATCGACGGCGTTCTGACGATTCCGGTTTTCCGCCGTATCGCCCATCGTGCGCTGAGTGTGTTCAGCGGCGTCGAGTTTCCGGATTCCGCTGCTGGGCAGCGTCTTTCGAATCAAGTCGCGGTATCGGAACCGCAGCCTTCGGCAGCGCCGGTCGCCGCTCGGGATTCCGATGGCGATGCGACCGAATCATTTCGGACCGATGCCGAGCGGAATCGCGCCGCGGACGATCGAGTGTGGCAGTCGGTCCTCATCTCCCGCCGCGAGGATCGTCCCGGCATCCGGGAAATCCTTCGTCATGTGACGCAACGGGTTCCGCTCAGTGGCACCGGTCAGGGTGAGTCCGATCGCACCGCCGTGCTCGCGCTCGGCCGTTTCCGTGGGCAGCCGTGTGTGGTATTCGGGCACGACCGGCGCGGCCAGCGAGGTGAGAACACCATGGGACCGGCCGCGCTGCGTGAGGCGCGGCGCAGTATGGCGCTCGCTCGAGAGTTGCGGATACCTTTGGTTCTGGTCATCGATACGGTGGGTGCGGCGCTGTCGAAGGAGGCCGAGGAACGCGGCCTGGCGCCCGAGATCGCGCGCTGCATCGCCGATCTCGTGACGTTGGACACCCCGACCGTCTCGGTGCTGCTCGGCCAGGGCACCGGCGGCGGCGCGCTGGCCTTGCTGCCCGCCGACCGGGTGCTCGCCGCCACGCACGCGTGGCTGGCTCCGCTGCCGCCGGAGGGGGCGAGCGCGATCGTCTTCCGTGACACCGAACATGCGGCGGAATTAGCTGCCGCACAACGGATCGGCGCTGTCGACCTGCTGGCCGACGGCGTGGTCGACCGGATCGTGCCGGAATTGCCCGACGCGGCGGACGAGCCGGTGGATTTCGCCCGACGGATGGTGGCCGCGATCGCACACGAACTGGCGGCCCTGCGGGCGCGGACGGAGTCGGAGTTGCTGACGGCTCGGCAGGCGCGATACCGGCGGCTCGGGCTGCCCGGCTCGATGAGCTGAACCGCAGGCGAGTCCGGCAGTTCACGTTCGGCGAACTCGATTCCCAGCAAATTGCAAGCCAACACACCCGAGTGCGTGATTGACGGTTCGCCGCCACACTTCTACCGTCGGAATGTGACCTTCAGAAGCGAGACCAGCACCGTTCCCTCGATTGTCCTGAACGACGGGAACGTGATCCCGCAACTCGGCTTCGGCGTATTCCAGGTGCCCGCCGAGGACGTCTTTTCGGTCGTCACCACGGCGCTCGAGGTCGGCTATCGCAGCATCGATACCGCCGCGATCTACGAGAACGAAGAGGGCACCGGCCGTGCGATCCGGGAATCCGGCCTGCCCCGTGACGAGATCTACGTCACGACCAAGCTGTGGAATGCCGACCAGGGCTACGACTCCACGCTGCGCGCGTTCGACGCCAGCCTGCAACGGCTCGGTGTGGACTACCTCGACCTGTACCTGATCCACTGGCCGGTGGCCGCGGCCGACCGCTTCGTGGACACTTTCCGTGCCTTCCAGGCGCTGAAGTCGCAAGGCCGGGTGCGGTCGATCGGCGTCTCGAACTTCACGGTCGCGAATATCCGACGACTCATCGCCGAGACCGGTGAGATCCCGGTGGTCAACCAGGTCGAGCTGCATCCCAGGTTGGCGCAGCGCGAACTGCGCGAGTTCCACGCGGGCAACGCGATCGCCACCGAGGCGTGGAGCCCGCTCGGGCAGGGCACCCTGCTCGACGAAAAAGCCATCACGGCGGTGGCCGCCGAGGTCGGCCGCACCCCGGCGCAGGTGATCATCCGCTGGCATTTGCAACTGGGCAACATCGTCATTCCCAAGTCGGTCACGCCGTCGCGGATCGCGGAGAACTTCGACGTGTTCGGTTTCGAGCTGACACCGGCGCAGATGGACGCGATCAACGGGCTGGATGCCGGTGCGCGCATCGGTCCGGACCCGGACCGGTTCACCTACGGCCTGATCGACTGACCGCGGGGAGCGCCGAGGCCGGTCAGCGCGGTGCGAGATGTCCGGTGAGTTCGAGCGCCGCCACGCACCCCGCGCGATCGGCTCCGATAGTGCCGGCCGACGGTCCGTAGCCGATCAGGTGGATGCGCGGATCGGCGGCCACCCAGGTGGCCGGCCGTCCCGACATGGTGATGCTGTCACCGGCCCGCGCAGTCGCAGCGGCGCGAGGTGGTCGAGCGCGCTGCGGAACCACCAGCACGACGTGCTTGCCCGCGAATTCCTCGGCGCTGTGGTAGCCCGCGAGTGTGCAGCTGGCGGCCGGCGAAGGTGTGTGCCCCGGGATAGTGCGGAACGAACGGATGCCCCCAGGTGCCGCTGCAGTTGATCTGGCCGCGTACCCGGATCCGGCCCGCCGTGTCGGTCTCCGCGTCGAGCACCGCACCCCGCTCCGCTGGGGCGCCTTCCTCGGTCCGATCGCAGACCACCGTGACCGACATCCGGCCGCAATGTCTCGGCGACCGACATGCCGGGCAGATCGTGCACGCGGTCGACCGTGTCCAGGGTGAGGGAGGGCCGGCGGAACTGCCACGCGCCGCCGGGGACCGGGGGAGCGGTCGACAATGAGGAAGTGCCGCTCGGGACGCAGTCCGCGGCGCTGAAGGTGGTATCCGGCCGAGAGGCCCGCCTGACCAGCGTCGATCATCAGGATGTCGAAGTCGGTCGGCGCAGCCGGTGATCGTATCGGCCGGCGTGGAACGGGTAGTCCGCTATGGCAGAGTGAAAGGGATCGGACGGACGTTCAGCCGGGGAGGTCGCATGCTCGGGGTCAGTCGTGATGGTGACGTGGTCACCATCGAACTTCAGCGCGAAGAGCGCCGCAACGCGCTGAATCACGAACTCGTGACACTGCTGCGCGAGGCCGTGCTCGCCGCGGTCGCCGACCAGGCCCGGGCCATCGTCCTGACCGGGCGCGGCCCGGTCTTCAGCGCGGGTGCCGATCTGTCCGGGGTGTATTCCGGCGATTTCCTGTCCGGGTTGCTGGAAATGCTGCACGCCATCGAATCGGCGCCGGTCCCGGTGATTTCGGCGATCAACGGGGCCGCGATCGGGGCCGGTGTGCAGCTGGCACTGGCTTCCGACCTGCGGGTGATCGCACCGGAGGCGTACATCGCGGTCCCCGCGGCGAAACTGGGCATCACCGTGGATCGGTGGACGGTGCGCAGGCTGGCCGCCTTGATCGGCGGCGGTCCGGCGCGGACGGTGTTGCTGGGGGCGGAACAGATATCGGCCGACGATGCCTACGCCTTCGGGTTCGCCAACCGGATCGGCACCGTGGCCGACGCGCAGGCCTGGGCCAAGCACATCGCGGCGCTGGCCCCGCTGTCCCTGCGGCACATGAAACTGGTGCTCAATGACGACGGAACCCGCGATCCGGAAACCGCGCAGCAGCGCGCGGCGCTGGAAGCCGCGTGGACGAGCGAGGATGCCAAGGAGGGTCGTTTGGCCAGGCAGGAAAAGCGCCCTGCGAAGTTTGTGGGGCGATGATGGACATCAGACGGATCGCGGGCGCCGCGGCGGGTGCGCTCGGCATCACCTGGGTGGTGCGGGCCGTGCGGGACATCCCATCGGCGATGGGCGCATCCATTTCGGCGATTCAGCCGTACGCGGTGGGTTCGGCCACCTATCGCGATCGACAGTTCCACAACACCGAGCCCAGTAGCCAAGTGGTCGCCGGTTCGGCTCCCTCGCTTCTGGTATCGGCGTTGACCCAGCGCAACGTGGGCCGACCGCGGGGTCGCATTCCACTGCGGACACCGCGGCAACCGGCCGCCGCCGGCGCGCTCGCCGTCACCTGGTACGGCCACGCCACGACGTTGATCGAGGTGGACGGGTACCGGATTCTGACCGATCCGGTGTGGAGCGAGCGTGTTTCACCGTCGCCGCTGGTCGGCCCGGCGCGCATGCATCCAGTACCGCAGCCGCTGGCCGAGTTGCCACCGATCGACGCGGTGCTCATCTCCCACGATCATTACGACCACCTGGACAAGGAGACCGTCCGGGAGCTGGTGGCATGCCAGAGCGCACCATTTCTCGTTCCGATCGGTATCGGCGCCCACCTGCGGCACTGGGGCGTCCCGGAGGATCGCATCGTCGAATTGGACTGGGGCGGTTCGGTGTCGCTCGCCGAGCTCGGCCGGGATCGCGATGGCGGGGATCTGGCGATCACCTGCACGGAGGCGCGGCATTTCTCCGGACGCGGCCTGCTGCGCAACACCACGCTATGGGCCTCGTGGTCGATCGCCGGACCCACCCGGCGCGCCTACTTCGGCGGCGACACCGGCTTCACCAAGGCGTTCGCCGAAGCGGGTGCGGCGCTCGGCCCGTTCGATCTGACGCTGCTGCCGATCGGCGCCTACGACGAGCGCTGGCCGGATGTGCACATGAATCCCGAGGAGGCGGTCCGGGCACACGCCGACCTGTGCGGCGGGAATCCCGGCCACGGATTGCTGGTGCCCATTCACTGGGCCACCTTCAATCTCGCCTTTCACGGCTGGTCGGAGCCGGTCGCGCGCATGGTGGCCGCGGCGCGGGCGGCGGGCACCGATGTCGCGGTACCGATGCCCGGACAGCGTGTGGACCCGTCGAGCGCCCCACCTGTGGATTCGTGGTGGGAGAATATCGACTGAACGACTCCGGACAATCGGCGACAGGAAGGATCACGGCGATGAGCTTCGCGGATACGGTCAAGGGCCTGGTCGACAAGGGCAAGGACGTGGCGGCCAAGAACTCCGGCAAGATCAACCAAGCGGTCGACAAGGCCGGTGACTTCATCGATCAGAAGACGCACGGCAAGTACTCGGACAAGATCGCCAAGGGCAAAGAGGCCGCCAAGAAGGTGGTCCCGCCGGATCAGTCCGGACCGCACGCCTGAGCCCGCGGCGGAGACCGGACTGTGGTCTCCGCCGCTACACTTCGGATATGGCGGCCCGCCGCGAGTTCGGTGGTATCGAGGTTGACCTGAGCAACCTCGACAAGGTGCTGTATCCGGCCACCGGAACGGCCAAAGGCGAAGTGATCGCCTATTATTCGGCGATCGCGCCCGCCATGCTGCCGCATATCGCGGGGCGGGCGGTCACCCGGAAGCGCTGGCCCAACGGGGTCGACGAACCCTCCTTCTTCGAGAAGAACCTTCCGTCGCACGCGCCCTCCTGGATCGTGCGGCGCACCCTGCGCCATTCCGGCCGCGATGTCGTCTATCCGCTGATCGACTCCGAAGCGGGGCTGGCCTGGCTGGCGCAGCAAGCCGCGCTGGAAGTCCATGTGCCGCAGTGGCGTTTCGACGACGGCGGCATCGGCCCGGCGACCAGGCTCGTGTTCGACCTGGACCCGGGCACGGGCGCCGGGCTCGCCGAATGCGCCGAGGTGGCGCTCGCGGTACGCGATATGGTCGAGGGCATCGGACTGCACGCGTTCCCGGTGACCAGCGGCAGCAAGGGCATTCACCTGTACGTGCCGTTGGATCGCGTGCTGAGCCCGGGCGGCGCGTCCACGGTGGCGAAACAGGTGGCCACGAATCTGCAACGACTGCACCCGGATGTGGTGACCGCGACGATGGCGAAAGCGGCGCGCGGCGGCAAGGTCTTCCTCGACTGGAGTCAGAACAACCCGGCCAAGACCACCATCGCGCCCTACTCGATGCGGGGCAGGGCGGAGCCGAATGTCGCGGCTCCGCGCACGTGGGCAGAGATCGAGAACCGGAAGAAGCTGCGGCAGTTACGGTTCGACGAGGTACTGGCCAGGTATCGGTCCGACGGAGATCTGCTCGCCGAACTGGATCCGCCGCTCGCACGAGACGACTCGTCCGCGCCGGACGCGTTGACGAAGTACCGGTCGATGCGCGATCCGTCCCGCACGCCCGAACCCGTTCCCGCCGAGGCGCCCGCGCCGGGGGCGGATAACCGCTACGTCGTGCAGGAACATCACGCGCGACGCCTGCACTGGGACGTGCGGCTGGAGCGCGACGGGGTCCTGGTGTCCTGGGCGGTGCCGAAAGGCCCGCCGACCTCGCCCGACCAGAATCGCCTCGCCGTGCACACCGAGGACCATCCGCTGGAGTACCTCGACTTCCACGGCGCCATCCCCAAAGGCGAGTACGGCGCCGGGGAGATGACGATCTGGGATTCCGGCACCTACGAGACCGAGAAATGGCGCGACGACGAGGTCATCGTGCAGTTCCACGGCAAGCGGCTCACCGGTCGGTACGCGCTGATCCAGACCAACGGCAACCAGTGGCTGATGCATCTGATGCGCGCGCGGAACGGACCCGAACCGCGGGAGGAGCCGCAGGAGAAACCGGGCCGGATCATCCATCCGTCGAATGCGTCCGCGAAGCTACCGCGCGGCTTGGCGCCGATGTTGGCGACGCACGGCGAGGTCGCCGAGCTCGACGCCGACGAATGGTGCTTCGAGACGAAGTGGGACGGCTTCCGGCTGATCGCCGAGATCGATGACGGTGCGCTGACGCTGCGGAGCCGGGCCGGGAACGTGGTGACCGACCGCTATCCCCGCATCGCGGCGTTGCGGCGGGAATTGTCCGGACACCAGGTGGTGCTGGACGGCGAGGCCGTCGTCTTCGACGATCACGGTGTCGCGAATCTCGGTCTCCTGCAAGCCGATGCGGCGCGTGCGGTGTTCGTCGGGTTCGACGTGCTGTATCTGGACGGCACGTCGCTGCTGCGCAAACGCTATTCCGATCGCCGCGCGGTCCTGGAGGCGCTCGCCGCGAACGCGCCGTCGCTGATGGTGCCGCCGCGACTGGACGGCTCGGGCGCCGATGCCGTGCGCTACAGCCAGGAGCAGGGGCTGGAGGGTGTGGTCGCGAAACGCAGAGATTCGGTGTACCTGCCGGGCAAGCGCGGGCACGCCTGGGTGAAGCAGCGCAATTGGCGCACCCAGCAGGTGCTGATCGGCGGGTGGCGGCGCAGTGCGGCGCGGGAGTTCAAGTCGCTGCTGATCGGCATTCCACACGACGGGTTGCTGTACTACGTCGGCCGGGTCGGCACCGGCTTCAGCGAGCCGGACATGCGGGAGCTGGCCGCGCGGTTGCGCAAACTGGAACGCAAGACCTCGCCGTTCGACAACGAGCTCACCGCCGACGAACGTAAGGAAGCGGTGTGGGTGACCCCGAAACTCGGTGGCACCGTACGGTTCATGAACTGGACCGAGATGGGTCGGTTGTGGCACCCGGCATGGCTCGGCCCCGCGCCCGGTGCTCGGTAGGGTAGTGGCGCGTCGAACGGGACCTAGCACCGGCCGGGTCCCGTTCTCGGTTCAGTCGGTGCCCGCGAGCAGCGGGGTGATGGTCGCGATATCGGTCACGAGAGCGTGACCCTGGAACTCGAAATCGCGGTACGCCCGCGCCATGGCGTCCTTGTCCCGGCCGCCGACCGCGTCGCTGATCACCACGGGAACGAATCCCAGATCGGTGGAATGCGTGACCGTGGGCGCGATGCCGATCTCCAGGGCGACACCCGCGATCGCGTAGGCGCCGATGCGCAGGTCGCGCAGCATGGAGGCGAGCGGAGTGCCTTCGAAGGCCGACATCGACGTCTTGTCGAACACCACCTCGTCGGCGCGCGGCCGCAGCTCGGGTACCAGCTCGAAGGCCGGGGTGTCGCGCTGCAGGATGAAGTGCACCTTGTCCACCGAGTCCACCTGCTGCCAGCTCATGGCCATGCGTAACGCGAAGGTTCCGCTGAGCCGCTCGGGCAGGAAGAAGTGGCGGAGGAAGACCACCGGATAGCCACCGGAACGCGCCGCGTCGACCACCGCGGCCACCCGCTCGATGATCTCCGGGCCGTCCGGCAACTGGCTCAGCACACCGACCTGCATGTCGTAGACGATCACCGCCATCCGGTCCGGGGCGCACAGGTCGGCGAGTCCTTCGGGGATGTCCAGTCCGTTGCCATGCCGCATGCTCGGCTACTCCTCGTCGTCGCGCTCGCGCTGCGGGCGGGGTCGCCCGGACAGCTATTCGCTTGCGCAGGGGGCGTTTTGGCCAACACTGTAGCCAGCCCGGCGGACAGCGACGGCGGTGGGTGTGACCTGCGATCGACCGTTGCCGGGCCGGTCGGCCCAGCAGTACCGTTGAAGCCTGGAGGTCAGGTGAGCCGCCGCCGACCGCGCCGGGATACCTGCCGCCTCGCCGGGACTGGGGAGGCTCTGATGAAGGATGTTCACGCGACGCCTGTCCGCGCGCAGGCGCACGACCGCCCGATACGCACGACGATTCTGCGGGTCCTGCTGGCCGCGATGACCGTGTTCGCTGCCTGCTCGGCCGCCGCTCCCGCGGCGCGTGCCGAGTTACCGCCGCCGGATCACGACCCGTTCTACACCGCCCCCGCGGATCTCGCGCGTTACCGCAACGGCGCCGTGCTGGATTCCCGGCCGATCGCATTGTTCGGGCTGCCGCTGCCGATTTCGGCATGGCAGGTGAAATACCGCAGCACCGATTCGAGCGACGACCCCGTCGCCGACGTGGCGACCGTACTGGTGCCGATGCTGCCGTGGTTCGGCCCCGGCGCTCGGCCGCTGCTGTCGTACCAGGTGCCGGAGGACAGCCTCGGCACGCGGTGCGCGCCGTCGTTCGCGCTCCGCGGCGGCTGGGACTCCGGGGCGGTGAACACGCTGATCGACACCCCGTTCATGGCGGAGGCACTGCGCCGCGGGTGGGCGGTGGTGGCCAGTGATTACGAGGGACCGCGGTCGCGCTTCCTGGACGGAGTCAACTCCGGACGCGGCGTGCTGGACGGCATCCGGGCGGCCCGTGATCTCCCGCAAGCCGGACTCGCCTCCTCGGCGCCGGTCGGCGCCTGGGGCTACTCCGGCGGGGCGTTCGCCACGCTGTGGGCGGCGCAGATGCAACCGTGGTATGCGCCGGACGTCCGGTTCGCGGGCATCGCTTCCGGCGGGATTCCGGCGGATTGGTCCGCGATAGCGCGCAACGCGGACGGCAGCGTGCGGGCCGGGCTGGCATTGCTCATCCTGTTCGCACTCGCCCGTAACGATCCCGCGACGGGGGTGCTGGACTTGCTCAACGAGCAGGGGCGCGCGGCGCTGGCCGAGAACGGCGCGGCCTGCGGGTCGGATCTGGTGCCGATATACGCGGGCGCGCGGATCGCCGACTTCGCCGCCGTGCCGGATCTGCTGTGGCACCCGGCGTTTCGCGCTGCCACCGAGGCCCAGGAACTCGGCGGCAGCGCGCCGGAGGCGCCGATGTACCTCTATCACAGCCGCACCGACGATGTGATTCCCGTGGCGGGCTTCACCGACCTGGTCGGCCGGTACTGCGCCGAGGGCGCGACCGTCACCTCGGTGCACTCGATGCTGCCGACCCACAACCCGACTGCGATCGGTGAGGCACCGGGCGCGATGAACTTCCTCGCCGACCGGTTCGCCGGTCTGCCGGTGGTTCCTGGATGCCGCGAGCGATAGGTGGACGGGGCGCCGGTCAGTTCTGCGAACGTCCGGTGGTGTCCGTCCACTTGGTGGTGCCGGACGGGGCGGCCAGCGTGCTGATCAGATCGATACCGGCGATGATCAGGGCCGGCCCGCCGACGACGATCGTGCCGATGACGCCGCCGATGCCGGCACCGGCGACCACGGTGCCGATCCCGATCGGACCGCCGATGAGGCCGGTCAATCCGACGAGCGCGCCGATGACCGTGCCGATGAACCCGCCCACCGCGGTGGCGATGCCGAACTGCGACAGGAAGGCGTCCATCGCTCGCTGGTTCTCGAACGGCGAAGCGACCGGCGTGGCCACCGGGCGGGCCTGCGCCGCGTCCTTCACGACGGTCAGCTCCAGTACGCGGCCCGCGTCTCGCACGAGGTGGGCCATGGGATATTCGAATCCGTCCTGGCGGAAGGCGAGTGGCAGCGTGACCGCGACATCGCCTGCGGCGTCCTTGATGTCGACGGCGTCGCCGCGCACGTCGAACGTGCCCGCGGTGAGTGTCGTGACGATCTTGTCGCCGACCAGCTGGGCTTCGTACCCGATATCCGGGACCGGTGCCGCAGTCGGTTCCGCGTGCGCGACGCCTGCGCCGACCGCGAGCGCGGCGACGAGTGTGGCGGCGGCGGTGACTCTCCGGAGAATCATTTGGCGGTTTCCAATCTTCATCAGGTTTCAAGCATTAGAGAACGCGACACACGCCGGCATTCGTTCCCCCCGCCGACGTGCACATCCGTGCTGTGATCCAGAAGACAGTTACTTCCGAGTGACAACTGTACTGGGGCGCATGGGATTTGGGACACGCTTTTAGGAGGGGAATTTCGGGGTCCCGCGGAGTCTTTTCGACAGATACCATTCGGTCTGCAAATGGTCAGCGAATTGGCCCGCAGGAATTTCACCGGTACCCATCAGGGACCGCGACCGACCGGGATCCGGTTCGGGCCCCGCAGTGACCCACACTCGCGCTCGGGCTCAGAGCAACAAGTGCAGCCCGATGGAGCCGAGACAGACGCCGACGACCAGCACGAGCGCGACAGCGTCGCGCGATCCGGGGGCGCTGGGACGGGCGGTGAGCTGTCCGGTGCCACCGCGCGCGGTGATCGCCTCACCCAACTCCCCGGCGCGGCGGGTGGACACCGCCATGGCCGCGGTGAGGATATCGATGAGCGGGTTGTCGGCCGCGCGGGCGATCATGCCGTCTTTGGGCCGGAGGCGGCGAGCGGCGCGCAGCACCCGGATCTCCTCCATGAGCAACGGCAGACCACGGAAGGTGAGCGCGACGACGACCGCCCATTCGTCCACCGGCACCCGGAGTCGGCGCAACGGCGCGCCCAACTTGGCCAGGGCGGGCGCGATGTCGCCCATCGGCGTGGTCCACGCGATGAGGAAGGAGGCCGCCACCAGGATCAGGCCGAAGGCCAGAACCTGGACATAGCGCAGCACCGCCGTGCCGCCGACCGGCAGATTGATCAGGGCGCCCGCGGCGAGCAGCGCCCAGAACCACCACGGCAGCCGTGGCACGGTGCCCAGCGGCAGCCGGGCGACCGCCCCCACGAGCACCAGGAACACCGCCATCACACCGAGCACCGGCCAGGACGGCAGGAACATCAGCAGCAGGCTGATCAGGAACACACCGATCATCTTCGTGCCGGCCCACAACCGATGGACCGGGCTGTCGACCGGGACCTGGCGCAGCAGAACTGTGCTCATCGTCGACCTCCGTGCTCGAACCCCCACGCGGCTTCCCCGGGCGCGTGCGCCGACCCGGGCCCGGAATCGGCGCGTGCGGCGGAGGCGCTCGGCGCGGGCGCGGTCTGCCGAGCGGACTCCGCGCCCAGAATGCGTCCCGACCGCAGCTGTACCGTCCGGTCGCACACCGCCGCCATGTCGGCCACGTCGTGCGAGATCACGATCAGCGTCAAGCCGGAATCCCGTAACCGCGCGAGCAGTTCCACGATGTCGGCCCGGCCCTCCGGGTCGAGACCGGCCAGCGGCTCGTCGAGCACGACCACTTGGGGGTGACTGGCCACGATCGCCGCGAGCACCACCCGCTTGGCCTGGCCGCCGCTGAGTTCCTCGATCGAGCGCGCGGCCAGCGCGCGGTCCAGTCCCACCGCGTCCAGCGCCCGGCCGACCGCGCCCGAGCCGGTCGCGCGGCCACCCCAGTCCGCGATCTCCGCGCCGACGGTCTGTTTCTGCAGTTGCAGGCGGGAATGCTGGAACGCCAGCCCGACTCGGCCGATCTGCTTGCCGATCGGCTTCCCGCGCAGCTCGCACCGGCCCGAACTCGGTTCGATCAGACCCGCCATGATCCAGGCCAGCGTGGATTTGCCCGAGCCGTTCCCGCCGACGATCAGCAGGGCCTCGCCTTGACGCACGGACAGGTCGACGCCGTGCAGGGCCGGCGCTTCCCACGGCGTCGCACGGTTGTAGGTGTGCCGGACGTCGCGCAGTTCGAGGATCGGCGCGCCCATCGGCTTGCGTCGCGTGTCCTGCGCCGGCCGCGGCCACTCCGGCAGATGGGCGACGGTGCGTCCGCCGGCCAGGTGCACCACCCGGTCGGCGACCGCGGCGTCGGCCTCGTGGTGGGTCACCAGCACCACGGCCATCGAGTGACGTTTCGGCAGCGAGGCCAGCAGGCCCACCAGTTCGCGCCGGCCGTCCGGGTCGATCATCGAGGTCGCCTCGTCGGCGATCAGCAGCGCGGGCCGCCGGGCCAGCGCGGCGGCGACCGCCAGCCGCTGTTGCTGTCCGCCGGAGAGCGTGGCGGTCTCCTTCGCCCCCGTTCCGGCGAGTCCCACTTCGCCGAGGAGGGCGTCGACATCGACTTCCGCGGCGAGTTCGGCGGGCAATCCCCATACGACGTCGTCGGCGACCAGCACACCGAGGGTCTGGCTCTCCGGCCGCTGCAACACCAGCGCCGTCCCGCCCAGCTTGCCGAGTCCGGCGGACCCGGGCCGCCGCACCGATCCCGAGGTGGGCGGCAGCCCCGCCAGCAAGCGGGTCAGGGTGGACTTGCCCGAACCGTTGTGGCCGACCACGGCGACGAATTCGCCGACCCGCACGGTCAGATCGATGCCGCTCAGCGCCTCGCGCGGCGCTGCGGGATAGCGGAAGGCGGCCTCGCGCAGCGTCACCGGAAGCGGTGCGACGGGCCGGTCGTCGCGCGGCGCGTCGAGCCGGTCGCGGCCGGGCAGCCAGGCCAGCCGGTCCAGCACCGAGCCGAGGACGTACCAGGAGAAGACACCGGTGGCCACCATGCCGAGCGCGACGCCGCCGCCCACCCACACCCACCACCAGCGCAGCACCGAGTCGGTCAGGTCCGCCGCGAGCTGCCCGAGCGGCGCCAGCTGCTCTTGGCGCGCCGCGAGATCCTGCAGGCCGCGCGACGCGTTGCGGATGTTGTCGAACAGCAGCTCGCGCGTGGTGGACAGCAGCGACAGCGATCCGACGGCGAACGCGGCCCAGGCCAGCCCGGCCAGCAGCGAGAGCCCGAACGCCGCGACGACACCGCCGCCACGCCGCTTCACCGCGCCGATGATCCCGCCCACGGTGGCCGACGCCACCAGCGCCATCGCGGACGCCATGCCCGCGGCGACGAAGGTGACCAGCGTTGCCGCGATCGTCGCGGTGACCAGGGCGCGCAGCCGGAAGCGGTGTGCGATCAGCCCGATCGGGACCGCGCCGACCAGTTGCAACGCGGCCGCGAACGGGATGACCGATCCGATGGTCACCAGTCCGACGGCGGCTCCACCGAGCACGGCGCCGGTGGCCAACTCGATCGGACGCAGCGGACCGCGCACATCCGATCCGCCCGGATGGGCCAGTTCATTCACAGCACAAGTCTGCCAGCCCGGCGCGGTGGCGGGTCGAGGCGAATCCGAGCGGGGCCGATCGCGGTGGCCCCTCGATCACGAGGCGGGAGTGAGGGTGTAGTGCCGGGGGTCGAAGCGGCGGGTGCGGCGACGGTAGCTGCGCTGCGAGCCGGGCCAGTTGTTGGTGATGCGGCCCGCGGCGTTGCGGTACCAGCTGGAACAAAAGTTCCACGGGGTCCGGGCCAGGCGCTGCTGGAGCGCGGTGTTGTAGTCCTCCTCGAGATCCGCGCGGACGTCGACGCAGTGGCCGGGGTGCTCGGCGAGCCACTGCACGGCCTGACGGATGTAGCGGGTCTGCGACTCGATCATGTAGATGATCGAGCCCACGCCGAGATTGGTGTTCGGTCCGTAGACGAGGAAGAGATTGGGAAAGTCCGGCACCGTGATGCCGTAATACGCGTGCGCGCCATCGGCCCATGCGTCGGCCAGCCTGCGCCCGCCGCGGCCCCAGATCTCCATCGGCCACAGGAACTCCGTGCCCTTGAAACCGGTGCCGTAGATGATCACGTCCACCTCGTGCGTAGTCCCGTCGGCGGTGTGTACGCCCTGCGGGGTGATCTCGGTGATGGCGGTGGTCTCCAGCCGCACGTTGGGTCGGGTGAGCGCGGGGTAGTAATCGTTGGAGAACAGCGCGCGCTTGCACCCGATGGGATAGTCCGGGGTGAGTTTGGCCCGCAGCTGCGGATCTCCGACTTGTTCGGTCAGGTGCCGGGCGGCGATACGGGCCACGAACCGCCCGATGGCGGGAACCTCGACCAGCCCGAGTGAGATGAACTCCATTATCGACCACCACCCGAACCGCTCGGCCAGCAGCGCGCCCGGCACCCGCGCGAACAGGTTGTGCTGGATCGGCGAGTAGTCGGTGTCGAATTTCGGGACCACCCAGGCCGGAGTGCGCTGGAACAAGGTGAGCTGGGCAACCTCGGGCTGGATCTCCGGGATGTACTGCACGGCGCTCGCCCCGGTGCCGACGCAGGCGACGCGTTTGCCGCGCAGATCGACATCGTGGTCCCACTCGGCGGAATGGAACGACGGGCCGGCGAAGGTGTCGATGCCGGGAATGGCGGGCAGGGACGGACGCGACAGCTGGCCCACCGCCGAGATCAGCACGTCCACGATCCAGCTCTTCCCGTCGGCGGTGCGGACGGTCCACCGGCCGGTGGCGTCGTCGAATTCGGCGTCGCTGACGCTGGTGCCGAAACGGATCGCCGAGAGCACGCCGCGGCGTTCGGCGACGCCGCGCAGGTAGGAGTGGATAGCGGTCCGTCGCGAGTACCGCTGCGGCCAGTCCGGCTTGGGTTCGAACGAAAACGAGTACAGCGGTGAGGGGACATCGCAGGCCGCTCCGGGGTAGGTGTTCTCCCGCCATACGCCGCCGAGGTCGGCGGCCCGCTCCAGGATGGTGATGTCGTCGAAGCCGTGGCGACGCAGCTCGATCGCCATGCAGATGCCGCCGAAGCCCGCGCCGATGATGAGGATCGATGGCCGATTGCGCGCTGTCATGTGAGACTCCTCACTGCGACCGTGGATGATTCCACTGTAGGAGTTTCGACACGCCGCACAACCTGTTCGCGATCGTCCGGCGTCAGCTCTCTTCGCCGCGGCCGCTCCTGCTGCCGGTGTACGCCAGTTCGCGAATCTTGCCGATGGCTTTGGGAAACAACTCCACCTCGGCCGGGTGATTGAGCATCGGATCGAAGTAATCCGTGCGGTATTCGGCGGATTCGGCCGGCCGCAGCGTGAGTTCGGCGACTCGCCACGTCGGTCCGCCGAGCCGACCCGCGGTGAGGGTGAAGCTGACCAGGTCCTCGTCGAGGTGCGCTTGCATCGCCTCCAGCGACGCCGACGCGGGTTGAACGCTGTCCGGCTCGGCGAAGAACCAGGTGGGCGAGGAGTTGCTGATCCGATAGGGCATCAGGCAGCCGTACCGTGCGCTGGCCCAGCCGCGCGCGGGGGTGATCACAAACCGGCCCAGCAGTCCTCGGCCGGTGGTGGCCAGCGCGAAATCCCACGGCTGCTCGTCGCGGTCGAGTACCCGGAACGCCAGGCCGAGCACGTCGGGCAGGCCGTTCGGCAGTCCGATGCCCTTGGACACCCGCGCGATGACCGCACGATCGCCGCTGCCGAACAGCGGCTCGAACTCGGGCTCCGCGTGCAGACGGCCGGCCAGGTGCAAACCCGCCGGGTGGAATACCCGCGCATGCCGGATCCTGGCTCCGGCCGCGAACGTGTTCTTCACCACTGCGGCTGGTATGTCGACCATGACGGATCCTCCCGGTAGGCGTCGTGTGCCTGCCGATTGCCCCGGCTCGAGGCGGGTAAACCGTCCTCAGGCCGGTCGCACGCCGATCCGGCCACCCATCGGAACCGTCCGGAAATGGCTGGTGAGACGGTGGTCGTCGCCGATGACGTGCAGCGCCACCGCAGGGTCCGGCGCGTAGTCCATGACGTGGTCGGGCAGGTCGAGTTCCCACTCGCCGCTGAGTACCGACGCGGTGCTGGGCGCCACCAGTAGCGGCCGTCCCCCGAAGGTGGTCGTGGCGGCGGAGTGCGCGTGCCCGGTGAGTACGCCGACGATCCGGTCGTCCCCGGCGACCAGATCGGCGAGCCGTTGCGGATCGGCCAGGGCGATCACGTCGACGATCGGGCTGAACAGCTGCGCGGGCGGGTGGTGCAGGGCGAGCAGGATCGGCTTGCCCGCGGGCGCGGCGGCCAGCACGCCGCCGAGCCAGTCATAAGTCTCGTCCGCCAGCTGCCCACCCGGCCGGCCTGGGACACTCGAATCCAGCAGCGCGACGGTGAGTTCGCCGATGCGATGCGCGTGATTGATCGGGGCGTCGGAGGCGGGCTCGCCGAGCAGACCGGTGCGGAAGCCCGCGCGGTCGTCGTGGTTGCCGGGGATGGCGTACACCGGAATCTCGCTGTCGAAAGCGGCCTTGGCCTCGGCGAACTGCTCGGGTTTGCCGGAATCGGTGATGTCGCCGGTCACCAGAATGGCGTCCGGCCTGCGGCGCAGCCCCGCGATGAAGTCCATCACCCGCCGGGCGCGCTGGGCGTTGCGGGCGCCGAGATCGAAATGGGTGTCGCTGACCTGAGCGACCAGGATCATCGGCATTCGCTTTCGCTAGGGGATTCGCTGCATTGCGTCAGGTTGCGCGCGCGTCGCACCCGCGGCACGCCATCAGGCTAGTTGACCTGCGCATTACGCGTCGTCATGATGCTCGCCACCGAGCGGGCGGTGCTCGCCGTGTTGTGCACTGGATCACAATTAGGGGTTCCAGTGGCGGTCAGGACACGGGGTGGTCGGAGAGGATGCGAGCGACGTGGCCGAAGCGGCGCCGGCCATCGCCCTGGCCGTCCCCGACGGTCCCGAGCGCTCTGCTCCCGGTGCGGCCTTCGCCCCGGGGCTTTCCGTTCCGGAACAAGCGTCGACCCTCGACCGAATCCTCTTGCTCCTCGGCCGTTCCCCGAGCTGGCCGAGCTGATTCGCTTCAGCGGCAGTGAGACCGTTGCTGTGCGCATAGGGACTGGACCGCCTGGGGATGACTGTGGACCAACCGCAGCGCCGGCCGAGTTTTCGCAGCGGTTATCGATCGAGGGTCCAGGTGCTTCGCCGCGGTCGATGCCCAGGCAACGGGTGGCGCGAAGACCGCACTGGTGACTAGCCGAGCGTCCGCAACAGGTCGGCCGCGCGATCGAGGGCCGTCGGGTCGGCGGATTCGTGCAGCGGACCCCAGAAGTCCACATCGGGCGCGGCGGCCAATACCAGTTCCGGCGGGGTGCGCCAGGAAGCGGTGAGGCCCAGACGCCAGGAGTGCAGGTACGTCCGTGGGTGGGCGCCGGAGCGGTCGAACAGCGGATCGCCGACTATGGGATGGCCGGTCCAGGCCAGGTGGACGCGAATCTGGTGGCGTCGGCCGGTCACCGGGCGCAGCGCGAGAACGGTGTGCGCCGGACCCCGCAGCACCGTCGCGAACCGGGTGAGCGAGGGGTAGTTCTTGGCCGGCAGCAGGTCGGCGTCGTCCACGAACCAGCGGCCCGCCTCCTGACGGATGCTTTCGCGCGGCGCCGCGACCCGCACCCGGTTCTTACGTCCCACGCTGAGCGGCAGATCGAACACGCCGGTATCGGGCAGGCCGGTGGCCGCGACGACGGCCAAGTACGCCTTGTCGGCGGTCTGTTTGTTGAACTGCCTGGTCAGCTCGCCGTGGGCGCCCAACTCTTTCGCGAAGAGGATCAAGCCGGAGGTCACCTTGTCGATCCGGTGCACCGGATACAGCGTTTCCCCGGCGGCCGCCGCCAACTCGACGAGATCGGTGTCATGGCGCTCGCCCGTGACGGAGATCCCGGACGGCTTGTGCAGGGCCAGAATCGCCGCGTCCTCCTCGACGAGACAGCGCGTGCGTAGCTGTGACCAGTCCTTGTCCACCGGACGAGCCTAGGGCGGCCATCGGCGGCGGGAGGCACTCGGTGGGTGCTATCTGCCGTTCTTGCTGTTGCGGCGCAGCAGGTGCGGGCGTAGGCGGTTGAAGCCGCGTACCCGGACGCTGCGCAGGTGCTTGATCGCGAAGGCCGGGTTCTCCTCCAGCGCGGCGGCGGCCTGGTCATCGATCAGAACGGTGCCCGGCCGCGCGACGCCGGTGAGCCGGGAAGCGATGTTCACCACGGAGCCGTACAGATCGCCGAACCGTTGCAGTACCGGGCCGTAAGCGAGGGCGACGCGCAAGTCCGGAGTGCCCCCGACGATCATGGTGGACTCCTGGACGGCCAGTGCTACGTGGGCGGCTTCGGTGGCGGTTTCCGTCGCGAACATGACTTCGTCGCCCACGTTCTTGATCACCCATCCGCGGTTCTCGGTGATCGCGGCGGTGGTGGTGGACTCGAACGCCTCCAGCAGCACGGCCAGTTCGTCGGGATGCAGATGCCTGGTCAGCCTGGTGTAGCCGACCATGTCGGCGAAACCGACGGCCAGTTCGCGCACCGACTCGCCCGCGCTCGTCCCCGGGTCGAGCGACCGCGACAGGGACGCGGCCAGATGCCGTCGCCACGCATAGATGTTCAGCTGTTCCAGCGTGGCGATGGCGCCCTCGGTGGCGGTGCGCACCGTCTCCTCGGGGTCGGCGCCGGGAGCGGCTCGGGCGATGCGCTCCTCGATCTCCGCGAGCACCAGGTCGACCTGCCATTCCGCCAGGCGCGCCATCCCTTGGCCGAGGGTGCGCGCGGTCGCCGCCTGCTGCCGCGAATCGGCCGAGGACAATACGTTCAGCTGCTCGAAGTCGCGCAGCGCCGCGACGTCGGCGTCGGCGTAGTCCACCGCTTCGTCACCGATGCTCGAGGGAAAACCGAGCGCCGTCCACAGTCGCCGGGTCAGCGCGGTCGTCGTCCCGGACTGCTCGGCGACCTGGATGCGGTTGTATCGGCGCGCTCCGTCGAGCAGATAGGACTCGACGACCGATCGCACCAACTCCGACCTCTCCGTGGGCAGCATGATCGGTACCTTACGGGCCGGATCGGACGAGGCTGCTTTCATCGTTTCCGGTGCCGCGGCGATGGCGGCCACACCCTCCGCAGATCGCCGCGGTATGACCATGGAGGTCATCGCGGCCCGCGGCACGCTCCGCTAGCGTCGGGAAGACGGTGGACATCGGAGCGGAGGGCGTTGTGGTCAAGACCGGGCGGGCCGTGCGGCCCGAGCTCACCGAGGGCGTGCTCGAGCACGGCATGCCGTACTTCGCTATCGGCTCCGGGCGGCCCTTGGTCTTCCTCCGCTGGTTCAGCCCCGACCACGCGAATCCTCGCGGTCGGCTGCTCGACTCCGAGGTGAAAGTCCTGCGGCCGCTGGCACGGAACTTCCGCGTCTACGCCGTGAGCCGCGCCCCCGGCATGGCCCCGGGCATCACGATGGCCGAGATCGCCGCCGAGCACGCGGACGCGCTGCGCGGCGAGTTCGGCGAGCCGGTGGACGTGCTCGGCATCTCGTCGGGTGGGTCGGTGGCGTTGCAACTCGCCGCCGACCATCCCGAGGTAGTACGCCGCCTCGTCGTCGCGTCGTCCGGGTGCCGCTTGGATCCGGTCGCCAAGGACGGCCAGATGCGTTATGCCGAAGCGGTCCGGCACGGGCGCCGGGCCCTGCACCATCTCGCGTCGAGCAGTGTCGCCTCGCCCGTCGCCGCTCGTCTCGCGGCGGCAGCCATGTGGTTGCTGGACCCGTTGAGCCGCCCGCGAAATCCCGCCGATACATACGCCTTTCTCCGCGCCGAGGACGAATTCGATCTCACCCAGCGCCTCGGCGAGATCCGCGCGCCGACGCTCGTCATCGGGGGCGAACGAGACACCGCCTACAGCCTCGCCACCTTCCGCCGCACCGCTGACGGCATCCCCGATTCCCACCTCCTCATCTACCCGGGCGCGGGCCACGTGAGCGCGATCAGACGCTCCCGCTTCGCCGTCGATGTCACCGAATTCCTCGACCAGACCGCCTGAGATTCCCGCGTCCGGGTTTCCGGTCGGCCGCTGTTCCCGGGATGATCGGACGACGTGCTCGCCGGACACTCTCGTCCGCGTCATGGTGCTGGACTCGGCGTCCAGTAGCCGGAACGGTGGTTTTTCGCGGCGGCGCGGACAGCCGCGTGGAGACGATCGGTCACACCGGCGGGAGCCGACAGGTCCGGCCAGGTCCAGCGCACGATCATCCAGCCGAGGGCGCGGAGCCGATCGTCACGAAGCTTCTCCGCCGTGGCGGTCCGAGCGACGGGTAGTGGGCCGCATGGTGCGGCGCGGCGATGGTCGTCGAACTCGCCGATCACACCGAGATCGGGGAACAGGAAATCGACGCGTGCGACACAGATCCCGTCATCGGAGAAGACGCGAGCCCGCACTTCGGGGGCGGGAAGACCCGCCCGGTGCAGCAGAATCCGGCTGAGCGAGGCACCGACGTTCGGGCTGCGACCGTCCAGGAAGTCCAGGACGAGGGCGGCTCGGCGGCATCCGGGCCGGTGCCGCGCCCGGCACAGGTGTTCCCGCAGTTCCGTCCTGGTGGTGAGGCCGTGGCGCAGCGCGGAATCCCCCAGGGCGACCGACTGGTCGTATCCTTCCGAGCGGGCGATGTCCAGAACCGTCCGCGCGGGGGTGGTCACGCGTATGTCGTCGACCAAGGTGATCTCGTCGGGCTCCATCCGGGCCGAATGGACCACGACCCGCCGGCTCGATCGGCCGCCGTTGATCCGGTTCCTGGTCAGGTGGACGCGGTCGAGCGGGATGCCCCAGGTCGTCATCCCGTGCAGCACCGCCGCCGAACAGTGGCTCGTGACGGCCGAGTCGGACGTGGACTCCGCGGTGGCGAGCGTCATCAGCAGATGCCTGCCGGTGGCACCGAGACCGGAGCCGGGCGAACTCAGATAGTGCCCGGCGCGCAGCCGCTGCCATTTCCCGGTTCGGCACAGCCGGTGCAGCGTCTTGTCGGACAGACCGGATGCCAGCGCCTGCTGACGCGAGATCAATTGCGGTGCTTCCATACCGACGATCCTGATCGACCGGCGATTCAGGACCACCCGCCGCGGCGGCGACTGTGGACAACACGCGGGCTGTGGACAACTCCGGAGGGTCAGCCCATCTGGCTCATGCCGGCCGCGACCACCTGGGCTACGTTCAGCAGTTCGTCGGCGGTGGGCAGCGGCACGCCGTCGAGCGCGTGCAGCCGGTCGGTGCTGGCGATCGCGAACATCGCCGAAACCCAGGCCGCGGCACACGCGCGCAGGGTTCCCGGGCGGACCGGGCCGGGGGCGCTCGCCTGGAGCACCTTCGCGGTCACCTCCAGCATCTGATCGCGCAGGCGGCGCAGTTGCCGCCGCACGTCGGGATGGGTGTCGGCCTCCCGCCACAGGATCACCCGCAGTACCGACGAGTGGTGGTCGCGCAGGTTCAGCGCGGCGTCCAGGTTGACCAGGCTCGTCGCTGGATCTCCCGGCGCCACCACGGTGCCGATGTCGTCGATCGGCTGCGTCGGCACCCGCTCGGACATCAAGGCCGACAGGATCGAATCCTTGGTCGGGAAGTAGTAGAAGACGAGTCCTTTGGGGACGTGGGCCGCGGCGGCGATGGCCGCGGTCGCGGTGGCGTCGTATCCCTGCGCCGCGAAGAGGTCCTCCGCGGCGTCGAGGATCAACTGCCGGGCGTCGCCGTCGGCTTTCGCGCTGCGGCGGCGCCCGGCGCGCCGGGTTCCCGGTCGTTGCATCAGTGATGCGGAGCCATGTCGTGCAGACGCTCCGACACCGTCGGCAGCGCCGCCACCGCGACCACCGCCGTCACCACCCCGACTACCCATGCGGTCCAGGATGCGCTGCGGTACGCGGTGAAGTCCATGACCCACGGCGAGACGAACAGCAGTACGCCGCACAAGCCCATCACGTAGTCCGCCGCCGCCATGCCGGGGCGGGCCATCTGTGCCAGACCGGTCAGGGCGATGAGCACGCCGAGCACGATCAGCGACCACATGGCGTTGTTGTTATGGTCCACCCACAGGGGGGACAGTGCGGCGAAGGCTCCGAGCACGACGGCCAGGAAATCCTGTGCGCGGCTCTCTGTGAACATATCTACCTCCTCAGGCTGTGCGTATGTCCTGACCTCGGTTTAGTCCTGATTGACCGCCCGATCAACATCGAAACGGACACGGTTGCGCGACGGTTGGCCGGTCACTCGGCATGCTGGGCCGCACAGCGGCGGACGGAACCGAGCAGAGGTTAGGGTGAGCGTCGTCGCACCGCCGGTTCGGTGGAATCGGCGGCCGGACTCCACCGAAGGGATGGCCGCATGACCGCGCCGATCGTGATCGTCGGAGCCGGACTCGCCGGCCTGCGCAGCGCGGAGGAATTGCGCCGCGCGGGCTATGCCGGTGAGCTCGTGCTCATCGGCGACGAGTCGCGGTTGCCCTACGACCGGCCGCCGCTGTCCAAGCAGTTCGTGCGCGGCGAAACCGACGACACCACACTGCGGCCGAGCGAGTTCTACACCGAGAAGCAGATCGACCTGCGCCTGAGCACCGAAGCCGTCGGGGTCGACACCGGGGCGCGCCGCGTCCGCCTCGTCGACGGCACCACGCTGGACTACGACCAGCTGATCATCGCGACCGGTCTGCGTCCGCGCCGGCTGCCCGGCCTCCCCGAGTTGCGCGGCGTGCACGTGCTGCGCGGACATTCCGACGCCGTGGCCCTGCGCGCCGATCTGAGCGGTGCGGCCACGGCGCTCGTCGTGGGCGCGGGCTTCATCGGCTGCGAACTCGCCGCGAGTTTCCGGGCGGCGGGAGTGGCGGTCGTGCTGGTCGAACCGCAGGCGACGCCGCTGGCCTCGGTGCTCGGCGAAGCAGTGGGCGAACTGGTCGCGCGGATGCACCGCGCGGAAGGGGTGGATCTGCGCTGCCGCATCGGTGTGGACACCCTGCTCGGCGACGAGACCGGCCGGGTGCGCGGCGCGCGGCTGTCCGACGGTACCGAGATCGTCGCCGACCTCGTCGTGATCGGGGTGGGTTCGCGGCCGGTGACCGAATGGCTGAGCGATTCCGGGATCGCGCTGGCCGAGCCGTCGGCCGGTGGCGGTGTGCTCGCCGACGAGGTGGGCCGGACGTCCGCCGAGGGCGTGTGGGCGGTTGGCGACGTGGCGGCTTGGTTGCACGAGACAGGATCGCGCAAGCGCGTCGAACACTGGACCAACGCGGGTGAACAGGCCAAGTTGGTCGCCTGCGCGCTGCTGGGCGCCGAATCACCCACCGCGGCGCGCGTCCCGTACTTCTGGAGCGACCAGTACGACGTCAAGATCCAGGCTCTCGGCACACCCGGCGCGACCGACGAAGTGCACATCGCCGCCGACGACGGCCGTAAATTCCTCGCCTACTACTCCCGGGGCGGCAACCTCACCGGCGTCGTCGGCGCGGGCATGACAGCCCAGGTGATGAGGTCCCGCGCCAAAATCGCCGCCGGCGCTCCAGTGATCGAGTTGCTCGCGCCCAGCTGAACCCAGCCGCTCCGGCGACATCCGGTTCTCCAGCTCGAAATTCCAGGGCCACGAACAGCGCATCACGACAGGACCGGCGGTGATCCGACACAGGGGCCACCATCACGTTCGGCTCTGGGAGTTTGCCCCGCCCGAGGCGGTGGACGGGTATGTACGCGGCAGTTGCGGAGCGTGCGCCGGGTCCCGCACGGTGTGCGGCGGTGTCATGGGGCTGTAATACGGTGGTGCGGTGATCGTCGCGCTCATCGACTCGGGATTGGGGTTGCTGCCCACCGCCGCCTGGTTGCGTAAGTTGCGGCCCGACGTGGATCTGCTGCTGCAACTGGACCCGGATGGCGCGCCGTGGGGGCCGAAGCCGGAGGACTGGGTGGTCGAGCGGGTGGTGAACGCCGCGCGGACCTCGCTGCGTTCGGGCGCGGAGGTGATCGTCCTTCCCTGCAACACCGCGAGCGTCACGGCGCTGGAGCACGTGCGCGCGGATGTCGGGCCCGACGTTCCGGTGATCGGCACGGTGCCCGCGATCAAGCCCGCGGCGGCCGTGTGCCGGTCGGTGGCGGTCTGGGCGACCGCGGCGACCACGGCGAGCCGGTATCAGGCCGATCTGATCGCGAAATTCGGCGGCGACGCCGATGTGGTCGGGGTGGCGTGTCACGGATTGGCGGACGCGATCGACCGGGGCGATCTCGCGGCCGCCCACGAGGCGATCGCCGACGCGGCGGAGCGGACGCCGCCGAGCGTGGAGGGCGTGGTGCTCGGCTGCACGCACTACCCGCTGGTGACCGATGCCATCGTGGCCGCGCTGCCCAACGGGGTCCGCCTGTTCGACAGTGCGCAAGCCGTTGCCGCGCAGACCATCCGGCGCATCGATGCGCTGGGGCGCCCGACCACGGGCACCGGAGCGATCCGGGTGCTGAACAGCGGTCGCCCCGGTGCCCTGCCCCCCAGCGCGGCGGCGTTCGAGTCCGGCCGGGTGCTGGGCGCGCAAGGGTGAACCGCTGCTCGGCATCGTCCGGCGCACCGAACACGGTGGGCTCGGTATCGAAGCGTGCACGAGTCGCGCGTCGTGCGCGCATCAGCCGCTTCCCGGGTGTGATCGCCGGCTCGGTGCGGCGTCGAGCACTGGTCGAAGGCCCAGAAGTTCTGATCTACCTGTCGCACCGGCAATTCGGAACAGGAGCACGGCTCGATGACCGACTCGGTGACCGCGGACGACGTGCGCGCGGCGCTGCGGGAACTGGCCGATCCGGCCGGCGCGGCCCACTTGCAGCGGTTCTTCAAGACCGGACCCGGTGAATACGGCGAGGGTGACGTGTTTCTCGGCGTCCGAGTACCCGCCTGCCGCCAGGTCGCCAAGCGTTTCGCGGCGCTCCCGCTCGACGAGATCGACCAACTGCTCGACAGCGACGTGCACGAGGACCGTTTCGCGGCGCTGGTGATCCTGAACGCGCACTTCGCCAAGGCGTCCCGGCCGCGCTCTGTCGACGACGCCGCCCGCGCCGCCATGGTGCAGTTGTATCTGGCGGCCGTGCGCCGCGGACGGGTGAACAACTGGGATCTGGTGGACGTGTCGGCAGAGCACATCGTCGGTCCGTGGTTGCTGGACAAACCGCGCGATCCGCTGTTCGAGCTGGCGGGTACCGAGTCGCTGTGGGAGCGGCGGGTGGCGTTGCTGTCGACGTTCGCGTTCATCAAGACGGGTGACGCCTCGACCACCTTCGCTTTGGCGGAACTGCTGCTCGACGACCGCCGCGATCTGATCCAGAAGGCGCTGGGCTGGATGCTGCGCGAAGTCGGCAAGCGCGTCGACCGCGGCCTGCTGACCGGGTTCCTCGACCGGCACGCCCCGGCCATGGGGCGCACCGCGTTGAGTTACGCGAGCGAGCAGCTACCGCCCGAGCTCCGGGCCGAATACCGCGCCCGATAGACACCGCGATCGCTCGGCAAATGCCACTATCTCAGCCGAACGCGAAATGGCGTCCGAAATACTGTCCCGCTCAGAACTGGATCTTCAGGCGATCGGTTATCGGATGCGCCTGGCAGCCGAGGATGTAGCCGTTCTCGATATCCTCCGGGTCGAGAATCTCGGCGTTGTCCATGGCGACCTTGCCCTCCAGCACCGTGCACGCGCACGAGCCGCACTCACCTTCCTGGCAGGAATAGGGCACGTCGAGTCCCTCGGCCAGCATGATGTCCACCAGCGTCTGCTTGCGCGGCCACGTCAGTTCGTGCACG
Organism: Nocardia aegles; assembly: GCF_052545135.1. NCBI lineage: Bacteria > Bacillati > Actinomycetota > Actinomycetes > Mycobacteriales > Nocardiaceae > Nocardia > Nocardia aegles. Next base: position 469,353 of record NZ_JBQWRI010000003.1, on the reverse strand, counting down.
TCGCCGTCGAGTTCGACCTCCACGGTCGCCGCGTCGGCCGCCTCCTCGTCGGAGAGCTCGACCGGCGCCTGATCGGCGAACGGGTCGCCGGCCAACGAGTTGAAGACCTCGGCGTGCGTGCGCGTGCGCGGCACACCCAGTTGCGCGAGTGCGTCGTGCACCCGGTCCATGAACGGCTTCGGGCCGCACATGAACGCGTCGTAGCCGCGATACGGGGCGACGAGGGTGGCCAGCGCGTCGGCCGTCGGCAAGCCTTGGAGGCACTCCAGCCAGTGGATCACGGTGAGCCGCTGTGGGTGCTTGTCTGCCAGATCGCGCAGCTCACCGGCGAAGATCACGGACTCGTGGTCGCGGTTGGCGTAGACCAGCACGATGCGGCCGGACCCGCGGGCCAGTGCCGACTCGAGGATGGACATGACCGGCGTGATGCCACTGCCCGCGCCGAACAGCAGCAGGTCGTCATCGAGATCCGTCGGGGTGAAGACACCCGAGGGCGGCAGCACCTCGATCCGGTCGCCCGCTTTCACGTTGTCGCATATCCAGTTCGACCCGTAGCCGCCCTCGGTCCGCTTGACGGTCACCTTCGGGCTGTCGTCGGTGTAGGGCGAGCTGGCCAGCGAGTAGCAGCGCGCGACCGAGCCGGTCAGGTCGCTGGGGATGCGCAGGGTGAGGAATTGTCCCGGTCGGTAACGGAACTGCTCGGCCAGTTCGTCGGGAACGTCGAAGACCAGCGAGCGGGTGTCGGCCGTCTCGGCGATGACCGCGGACACTCGCAGCACGACCGAGCGCGAGCCGTGGGGAACCTCGACAGTGGTCATGTCGTCCTCTCGAACCTGGCCCGGGCATTCCGCGACGCCAAAACTAGAACGTGTTTCAGTTTCATCGTACGTCGGTCGTCGCCTGGCGGACAAGCTGGGCCTCCAGGCCGGCGATCAGCACATCCATGCCGAAATCGTAGGAGTAGCGTCCGCGCAGGTCGCCGAGGTGCCGGGTAGCCCGCTCGACGACCGGTGGCAGCGTGACGTCGGCCGGTGCGGAACGGTCGCGCGGGTTCACCCGGCCGCGGCCGAACAAATAGGTGTGGATGGTCGCGTAGGCGGCGAGGATGTCGCGATCGCCGAATCCCGCCGAATCGAGGATGTCCATGATCGCGGTGATCAGGTCCAGCTGTTTGCCCAGCATCTGCTCGATCAGGATGTCGCCGAGGCCGCGATGCTTGCGCAACTTGTCGTCGATCTGGTCGACGAGATCGCGCAGCCGTTGCTGCCAGGGGCCGGATTCCGCTGGTGGCGTGCGTACTCCGGTGAGCGCCGCGCTCGCGACGAGGTCGAGCAGCTCGCGCTTGTCGGCGACGTAGTAATAGGGCGCCATCGGAGAGACCCCGAGTTCGCGCGACAGTCGCCGCATCGACAGTTTCTCCACGCCGTCCTCGCGTACCACCCGCAGCGCGGCCTCGACGATCTCGGACTCCGACAGTGTTCGGCTCGTGGTGCTCGCGGGCCCTCCGTGGTTACGCAAGCTTCCGCCTCCGGGCCTGATGCGCGCACCGCGGTGTGCTGCCGCCCCCGTTCGCCTGCATTCGTCCGACTTCCATGCCACCTCTACCACTGCGAGCGTGTTGCCCGTCACATTCTGTTCAGCTGCTTGCCACCCCGCAGTCTAGAGCGCCGGGCATCGGTCGCGTCGCCGCCTGTTCCACTCGGCTCGCGGCCCAACGGCCTCCGCTCGAGGCGCGCGGTGGCCGGAACCTGCTGGATCACTGGATCGAAAGCGAAACCTCTTATTTTGTCAGTGTATGACGTTATTGTGTGAGCACGGACTGCGCCGGGCAGTTCGCACACAGATCGTCCTCGCGGAGGTAGCCATGCCGGAATACGGGTCCACCGGACACGCAGACACCGACAACACCGGACGGATGGAGGCCGCCGCGCGGTCGGCCGAAGAGGCGCCGCTGGTGGAGGAGAGCCTCATCGAAGAGGTGTCCATCGACGGCATGTGCGGCGTCTACTGAGGGGCGGTCGAGAACGATGCTCGATCTCGATACTCGCTGGCAGCTGCATCCGCGAGTGGCCTTGCGTCCGGAACCGTTCGGCGCGCTGCTCTACCACTTCGGCACCCGCAAGCTCTCCTTCCTGAAGAGTCCGCGGATCGTCGAGATCGTCCGGTCGCTGCCGGAGCACGCGTCGGCCCGCACCGCCCTGCGCGCGGCGGGCGTGCCGGAGGCGAACACGGCGACTTACGCCAAAGCGCTGACACAGCTCGCCGAATCCGACATGATCGTCGGTGCGCCGGCCGGCGCACCGACGGCGCCCTCCGTCGCGAGCGCGGCAACGGTGCCGCCGTCGACGGCGGGGGTGGTCCCGCCGTCGGACGCGGCGGTGCGCCTGGTGGACCGATTCGAGTCCGGTCTCGCCGCGCCGATCTGCCTGACTTGGGAACTCACTTACGCCTGCAACCTGTCCTGTGTGCACTGCCTGTCGTCCTCGGGGCGTCGTGACCCGCGTGAGCTCAGCACCGAGCAGTGCAAGGCGCTGATCGACGAGTTCGAGCGCATGCAGGTGTTCTACGTGAACATCGGCGGCGGCGAGCCCACGGTGCGCCCGGACTTCTGGGAGCTGGTCGACTACGCGACCGCCCACCACGTGGGCGTGAAGTTCTCCACCAACGGGGTCCGGATCACGCCCGAGGCCGCGGCCCGGCTGGCGGCCGGTGACTACGTCGACGTGCAGGTGTCGCTGGACGGCGCCGACGCCGAGGTCAACGACGCGGTGCGCGGCCCCGGCTCCTATGCCATGGCGATTCGCGCACTGGAGAACCTCGCCGCGGCGGGTTTCCGGGACGCGAAGCTGTCGGTGGTGGCGACCAGGCACAACATCGCACAGCTCGACCAGTTCCGCGCCATCGCCGAAAGGTACGGGGCCACCTTGCGTTTGACCAGGTTGCGGCCGTCGGGCCGGGGCGCGGACGTGTGGGACGAGTTGCATCCGACGCCCGAGCAGCAACGCGTCCTCTACGACTGGCTGCTTCGCAACGGAGCGGGCGTGCTCACCGGCGACTCCTTCTTCCACTTGTCGGCGTTCGGTCAGGCGCTGCCGGGCCTGAACATGTGCGGCGCGGGCCGGGTGGTCTGCCTGGTCGATCCGGTGGGTGACGTCTATGCCTGCCCGTTCGCCATTCACGACCGGTTCCACGCCGGAAACGTCGTGGCCGACGGCGGTTTCGAGGCCGTATGGCGGTCCTCGGAGCTGTTCGGGGAGCTGCGTGCGCCCAGCGGCGGCGGCGCGTGTGCGTCGTGCGGCCATTACGACGCCTGCCGGGGCGGCTGCATGGCGGCGAAGTTCTTCACCGGACTGCCCGCCGACGGACCTGATCCGGAGTGCGTGCAGGGTTACGGCGAGGCGGCACTGGCCGACACGGCGCGGCTGATCCCGCGTTCGTCGGTCGACCATTCCCGCCGGGGCATGCCGCGCGCGGAGCAGGGCAGCGGGCCGGTCCCGCTGAGGCTCAGCACGACGCGCCCGGCCGGATTCACGCCCGAACGCCGCCCCGCGCGGGCCTGCGACGAGAACCCGCTGACCTGAAGCCATTTAGTTTGCCAGAAGTATGCTGATGGTGCGGTTCGGCGCTCCTCCGGTCACCGACCGGCCGATAGCCATTACGTTGCGGGATGCTGGGAAACGGGCGCGAGCGAACGCTCGGCATCGGGTGCGGCGCGAGCCGGTTCCGGTGGCGGGCCGGTTTCGCCCGGAATTCTGCGATTTTTTCCGGACTGTTGATGTCTGGCCGCGAAACTCCGCCTAGCATGCCAGGAATGCGCCATGATCGCCTGCCCGATGGATTCGGGGTGCGGATCGATCCTCGGGTACGCGCATACTCCGGCGGGCGGGTGCTGATCGGCGGTTCGCCGGCCAGGTTGCTGCGACTTGCCCCGGAGGCCGCCGAGATGATCGGCGACGGGTACCTCGAGGTGACCGACCCGAAGTCCGCTGTCGTAGCCAGACGGCTGCTCGACTCCGGAGTCGCCAACCCGCGTCCGCGGCTGCTGCCCTCGCCGGAGGACGTCACCGTCATCGTGCCGCTGCACAACAACGCCGAGGGGCTGGCGCGGCTGCTGGCCGCGCTGCGCGGGCACAACGTCATCGTGGTCGACGACGGGTCCGACCAGCCGGTGCGAATCCCGCGCAACCGCGGCACCCGCTGCCGGGTGACCGTGCTGCGGCACGACCGCAAGCAGGGGCCCGCGGCAGCGCGCAATGCCGGCTTACGAGCGGCGACAACCGACTTCGTCGCGTTCCTGGATTCCGACGTGGTACCGCGTAGCGGGTGGCTGGAGGTGATGCTCGGCCACTTCAGCGACCCCGGGGTGGCGCTGGTCGCCCCGCGGATCGTCGCGCTGGACCCGGAGTCCAACGCGCTGGCGCGCTACGAGCACACCCGCTCCTCGCTCGACCTGGGCAGGCGCGAGGCGGCGGTGCACTCGCGCGGGCTGGTGTCATATGTCCCGAGCGCGGCGCTGCTGGCGCGGCGCAGGGCGCTGCTGGAGCAAGGCGGCTTCGACGAGACGATGCACGTCGCCGAGGACGTCGACCTGTGCTGGCGGCTGGAACGGGCCGGCTGGCGGCTGCGCTACGAGCCTGCGGCCCACGTGGCGCACGACCACCGGGTGTGCTTCCGCGCCTGGTTCGGCCGAAAGCTCTTCTACGGCACCGGCGCGGCACCGCTGGGCGAGCGGCACGCGGGAACGGTGTCACCGCTGTCGGTGCCGTCCTGGACGCTGCTGGCCGCGTTCCTGTTCGCCACACTCACCAAGTGGGGACTGTTCGGCGGCATCGTCACCCTGATCACCGCGCTGGCCCGGTTGCGCCGTGTCTTCGCCGGGCTGGACAACCCGACTCGGATCGCTGCGATCTACTTGGCGCGCGGCTTCTTCGCCGGACTGTGGCGGCTGGCCTCGGGGATGTGCAGGCACTACTGGCCGATCACGCTGCTGGCGATGGTCTTCTCCCGGCGCGTGCGGCGGATCGCGATCACGATGGCCGTCGCCGACGGTCTGGCCGACTGGTTCACCCACCGTGACGCGGGCGGATTGGATCCCGTGCGCTACACGGTCTACAAGCGCCTCGACGACATCGCCTACGGCACCGGCCTCTGGCTCGGCGCGTTCCGCGCGCGCAGCGTGGAAGCGCTGAAACCCACCACACCGTCCCGCTGACCGACCCGAATCACCCGCGATGACCTGGATTTGGATGGTGCCCGCACCCTCGCCGCGCCGCCCTCCGGCGACGTGGACCGCGCCGAGCTACTGAACGGGAGTCCGAATGGCCGACACGCTCATCGTGGGGGGTGGTACCGCCGGGTGTGTCCTGGCGGAGCGGTTGAGTGTCGATCCGGCGCACGCGGTGCGGCTGCTCGAGGCGGGCCGGGTGTGGACCAGCCGCGACGCGATGCCCGCCGAATTGCTGGACGCCGCGGCGCTGCCGATCGGTCCGGAGGCGTCGTGGCTGTGGCGTTACGAGGTGGTCCTCGCCGATGACCCGCCGGTGCCGGCAACCATCGTGCGCGGCAAGGTCATCGGCGGTTCGGGGACGCTCAACGGCGGCTACTTCGTCCGGGCCACGGTGGCGGATTTCGACGCCTGGAGCCGGGTGCTCGGGGGATCGGACGCTTGGTCGTTCGACTCCGTGCTTCCGTTGTACTGCCGGGTCGAGCGCGACCTGGATTTCGGCGCACAACCCTGGCACGGCGACCGCGGCCCGATTCCCGTCGTGCGCAATCCGGATCCTTCGCCGGTGAGCGCGGTGTTCACGGAGGCCTGCCTGGCGTCCGGGTTCGTCGAGGTGCCCGATCTCAATGCTCCCGACAGCGGCGAGGGTGTGGGGGCAGTGCCGTGCAATTGCGACCGGGGCCGACGGATCGGCCCGTCGATCGGCTATCTGCTGCCCGCGCTGGACCGCCCGAACCTCACCGTCGCCGGGGACACGTCGGTCACGCGGATCCGTTTCGACGGAAGCCGGGCGGTCGGCGTGGAGTACGTGCGCGACGGCGAGAGCGGCATCGAGTGGGCCGACCGCATCGTGCTGTGCGCGGGTGCGATCGAGTCGGCCGCGCTGCTGCTGCGCTCGGGCGTCGGCGACCCGGCACAGCTGCGCCCACTCGGCATCCCGGTCGTGCACGCCGCACCGGTCGGCGCGCGGGTCGGCGACCATCCGGAAGTGGGCATCTCCTACCTGCTGCACCTGGCCGAACGGCCGACCGTCCCGCTGGAAACGGTGCTCGAGGTCGACGATGTCGAAATCCGGCCGTACGCCGTGTCCTTCACTCCCGGGGTGCGCAGGCTCGGCGTCACCTTGATGCGCCCGCAGTCCTCCGGAACGTTGCGCTTGCGGTCGGCCGACCCCGGCGCCGCGCCACTCATCGACTACCACTATCTGACCGCCGAACCGGATCGCGCCCGGCTGCGTGACGCGGTGGCGACCGCGGGCGGGCTGCTGCGGCAAATGAACGCGCGGCCGGTGGATCCGATTCCGCGTCCCGCGGATCTCGACGCCTGGTTACGCGCGAATCTCGCCACTTCGCAACATTTGTCCGGCACCTGCCGAATGGGCCGGGAAAACGACGCGGCGGCCGTGGTGGACGAGCGGTGCCGGGTGTACGGAGTAACCGGGCTGTCGGTGGTGGATCTGTCGGTCGTGCCGGTGCCGCTGGGCCGTGGACCGCAGGCCACGACCATGATGATCGCGGAAAAGGCGGCGGCACAGTGGGGCGCGTGATCACGGCTCTGTGCCGGGCCGGTGCTGCCGTGCTCGACCGCGCCGGGCATCGTTCGCGACGGGCATCGTTCGCGACGGGCATCGTTCACGACGGGCATCGTTCGCGACGGGCATCGTTCGCGACGGGCATCGTTCACGCCGGGCATCGTTCGCGACGGGCTGCGGGTCCGATCGCGCACCGCGCCGCCGGCTTCGGGCGATGCCGCGCCGGTGGACCGCGTCGGTCTGCCCAGTCATCCGGCGTCGCCGCGGTCGGCGTGATCGCGCACTGCGCCTCGCGCTGGGCTTGCGGCCCTGGTGGCCGCGTTGCACCAGCTCGCGGAATTTTTTAGTGCTAATAGTTCCTTTTTATTAACGAAGCGCCTACTGTGCGAAATGCACGGATCACGACCGTGTGATGTGGCTGAGATAGCCGTGGTAGCTGCTCCACGGCGACGACGTTGGAGGATTGGCGGCTTTCACGCGAGTGTGCTCGGCGCATCGCTCGCGCTCTCATCGAATCGCAGGTGTGGCCGACGCCGTCCGCCCGGGCTGGGCAGCCGGGTGTAGCGGTTGGTTCGCGCTGCTCGAAAGCGTTCGGACGGCCGTTGTTCCGCCGAGTAGGAGGCTCTGGTGCACGATGCGGAGTGGGGTGGGGCCAGTGCGTCGCCGCCGCGTTCCGCCGAGTCGGAGCCGTCTCCGGGCGGACCCGAGCAGTTCGACTTGCCGCCCGCGCGGCTCGGCGTCTGGTACGCGCAGCTGCTCGACCCGGACGTGCCGATCGGTGTCGTGCGGTACGCGGACGTGCGATGTGAGCTGGATATTGTTGTGCCGCTAGAGATCTCGGCGGAAGCGGCCGGCGAGTGCGCACCGGTGCCGGTGCGGCTCGGGAAATCCGGCGGCATCGGGCACCAGTGCGTCGAGCGAGTCGCGGCGCTGCGCCTCGAGCACTCGGCGCATGTGATCTTCACCTCCGGATCGACCGGTCTGCCCAAGGGTGTGGCCATCGCCTATTGCGCGATCGTCGACCGGTCGGCGTGGATGTGGCAGACCTTTCGCATGTCGGCGGAAGAGGTTGTGTTGCAGTCGACTCCGGCCACGCTCGACGTTTCGGCACGGAAACCCTTCTGGCCGTCTCCGATCGGCGCGAGGTGGGCGTTCACCCAGCCGGACGGGCGCCACGACTCCGCCCAGCTGAGCCAGATCATCGACGAATATGGGTTCACCGCAGGTCATTTCGTGCCACCGACGCCAGCGGCGTTCCGTGCCGATCAGCGCATCCTGTTCCGCGCGCCGCGTCGCACGGTGTTCGCCTGCGGGGAGGCGCTGCCCGCCACGCTCGCCCGGCGGCTGTGCGCCCTGACCGGCGTTCGCGTGCACGATCTGTCCGGTTCGACGGACACAGCGGTCGACGCCACCTTTCACGAAGTCGTCGACACGGATACCCTCTCCGTGCCGATCGGCGCGCTGGTGTTCGACACCAGGGTCGATGTTTTCGACTCGCGGCTTCGGCCGGTGCCGGTCGGGGCGCCGGGTGAGCTGTATCTGTCGGGGGTACAGCTCGCCCGGGGCGACATAGCGCGACCGGAGTTGACCACGGCGCGGTTCGTGGGCGGCCCCGCATGGGCGGTGGAAGACCGGACCTATCGCACCGGTGACCTGCTGCGGTGGACCACGCACGGCGAGCTGGAGTGCCACACCGCGCCCGCCACCCCGGTCGAGCGGGTGGTCGCCGAAGCGCTCGGTAACAAGCTGGTCGGTCGCAACGACGACTTCTTCGCACTCGGCGGAAACAATCTGGTGGCCACGCAGGTCGCCGCCCGGTTGTCCGCCGACCTGAACTGCCCGCTCGGAGTCCGCGACGGGTTCGCCGCCTGCACGGTGGCCGAACTCGCCGGACCGGTCGAGCGGGCCGGTGGATCCGGCGGCGCGTCCTTGGTCGCGCAGCTGCGGGCACGGCCACGGCCGCCGCTGGTTCCGCTTGCTCCGGCGCGGCAGCGCCGCTGGTTTCTCAACCGGTTCGAGCGGGCGGTCGCGGCGCTGGATCCGCCGCGCTCGCAGGCGCGCCGCCCGCTGTCGCGAGTGCTGCTGGCCGTCGACAATGCCGAGGCAATCACCGTCGAACTGCCCGAACTGTCGGTCGCCACCAGTACCCTGGATACCGGAGTGACCACGCTGGATCTCCAGCTCACGGTCACCGAGAGCGCCGCCGGTGCCGGACTCGGGGAAGGTCCGGCACCGGCGGTTCCGGCGAAATTCCGCTACGCGACATATCTGTTCGACGAAGCGGATCTGTTCGACGAAGCGGATCTGTTCGACGAAGCCGCCATCGCGGGTCGTGCGGGCAGGCTGATCGGCTTCCTACGGGTGATCACCGCCGATCTCGGGATCGACGGGAACGACGTCGTGCTGGGCAAGACACCGGCCACCTTCGACGTGTCGGTGTGGAAGCTGTTCGCGCCACCCAGCAGTGGCGCGCGGATCGTGGCCGCCGATCACGACCGGCATCGCGAGCCCCGATACCTCGCCCGTGGCCACACCACCTATGTGATCTTCGCCTCGAGGCCGGCCGGCAGCCCGAAGGGCGCGGCCGTCACGCACGCGGCGATCGTGAACCGTCTCACATGGATGCGGTCGGCCTATCCACTCGCCGCGGACGACGTGGTTCCGCGGCAGACCCCGGCCACTGTCGAGGTGCGTGTCCGGGAGTTTTTCCGGCCCTTGGCTTTCGGCGCGCGCTTGGTGGTCGCACGTCCGGATGGGCAGCGCGTCCCGGCCTATCCGGCCCGGCCGATCGTCGGGCAGCGCGTCACGACGGCGCACTTCCCACCCGCCGTGCCGAGGGTTTTCCTGGCGGAGCCGAGCACAGAAAAGTGCATTACGCTGCGCAACGTCTTCGCATCGGGCGAGGCATTGCCCGCGGTTGCCGCGCAGCGGGCGCGAGAGGTGATCGGAGCGCGGGGTGCACAACCTGTACGGCCTCGCCGAGGCCGCCGTCGACATCACCTATCCCGAGGTGACCGATCAGGACCCGGTGTCCGTGCCGATCGGCAGGCCGGTGGCCGACACCAGCCTGCTGGACGCTCGGATGCGGGACTCCATCGACGATTCGGCGAGCCGCTACGTGCGCGCGATCCGCGCGGCCACGTCCGCACCGCGGCAGTGCCCGACACCGACCGCCCCGAGATCCCGACCCTGACCCGACCACGAAGGAAATCCGAAATGACCAACCCGTTCGACGACGACAGCGCCAAGTTCTACGTCTTGATCAACCAAGAGGGTGAACACTCCCTGTGGCCGGTTTTCGCCGCGGTCCCCGGCGGCTGGTCCATCGCCTACGGCGCCGCCAACCGCAAGTCCTGCCTGGAGTACGTCGAGACGCACTGGGTGGACATGCGTCCCACCTCGGTCATCGAGGCCATGTCCACCGAGGCGAACTGACCACCTGAATGCGCGGCGCGCCGGTCCACATCCCTGCCCGGCGCGTCCCGCCTGGTGTTCTGGCTCAGACATCGGCGCGCGCCGCATCGATCACCGCGTGCGCGTGCTGCCGCCATTCCGCGACGGCTTTGGTGCGCAGGCCGCCGAGCGTCGAGTCGAACTGTCTGGCGCGATTACCGCATTCGGGCCTGTTGTCTACCGAATCGCAACGCGCACTGTGGAACCGCACCCGGCATCGGCGCCGCCCACCACACCGGGAGTACATCTCGGCCGCACGGCTGCCGGCCGAGCCCCGTGCCATCGTACGGAGCTCGTAACCGACAGCCGAGACGGTCAGTTCCCGGCCGACGCGGCGGCCGACAGCGCCTCGAACTGCTCGTCCGTCAATTCGATTCGCGCGGCGGCGATGTTCTCCTCGACGTGCGCCACGGTGGAGGTGCCGGGGATCGGCAGCAGCACGGGAGAGCGGCGCAGCAGCCAGGCCAAGGCGAGCTGGGCGGGGGTCGCGCCGTGCTCGGCGGAGATGGACGCCAGCGGACCGCCGGGTGCGGCGAGTTCGCCGGTCGCCATGGGGAACCACGGGATGAAGCCGATGTTCTCCTGCTCGGCGTAGTTCAGCACGTCCTCGTCGGCGCGGTTGGCCAGGTTGTACAGGTTCTGCACCGAGACGATGGTGGCGAGTTCGCGTGCCTCGCGCAGCTGTTCGACGGTCACCTGCGAGAGGCCGATGTGCCGGATCTTGCCTTCCTGCTGGAGCGCCACGAGCGCGCCGAGCTGATCGGCCAGCGGCACCTGCGGGTCGATGCGGTGCAGCTGGAACAGGTCGATCCGGTCGACGCCGAGATGGCGCAGGCTGAGTTCGGCCTGCTGACGCAGGTATTCCGGCCGCCCGACCGGATACCACTCGTTGGGCCCTTGCCGCGTGAGCCCGGCCTTGGTCGCGATCACCACGTCCTCCGCATACGGGTGCAGGGCCTTGCGGATCAACTCCTCGCTGACGAACGGGCCGTACGAGTCGGCGGTATCGATGAAGTTCACGCCGAGCTCCACCGCCCGGCGCAGCACCCGTACCGCCTCATCCGGGTCCTTGGGCAGACCCCACACGCCGGGGCCGGTCAGCTGCATCGCGCCATACCCCAGCCGATGCACCGGAAGGTCGCCGCCGATGGCGAAGGTGCCGGACGCCGCGGCGGGGCGCGCGTCGAGATCTGTACTCATGAGAATGTTGTCCTTCCGAAGTCGGAAACCGAGCCGATGCTCTGCGAACGTCGCGCCGAATCGGACGCGAGCTCGCCTACCGCAACAGCACTGCTCCGGGGTTGATTCCGTCGCAGTGTGCGCTAGTGGGATTACCCACGGCGACGCCCTCGAACTTGCCAACCGCGGCTCCTTGGTGACACTCCACCGCGGCCTGCGAACGCAAACAGTTCGTCGGCTATCGCGCGGGCCGTCCGAAGAGCACCAGCTGCATCAGCAGGCGCACCCGTTCCTGGGCGGCCAGTGGCTCGTTGCCGAAGGCGCGGCCCAGGTCGACGACCACCGCGAAAGCCGCGTGGACGAGCGTGCGTGCTTCCGCGGGAGCGAGCTCCGGGCGCACCTCGCGCAGCAACCGGGCCCACTCCTCGACGCTGAGTCGCTGGATATTGCGCAGCACCGTGCGTTCCTCTGCGGGAATATGCTGGAACTCGGTGTAGTAGACGAAGGTCAGGGCGCGTTCGGCGAACGACCCGGCGACGTAGTGCGTGATCAACGCGGTGAGCGCGTCCTCGGAATCGGTGGCCGCCGCCACGGCCGGCCCGACGGCGCCGGAGACCCGTTCGGCGGCGCGGCGGAAGGCGGCGGCCAGGATGTCGCTTTTGCCCCGGTAGAACCGGTACACCGCCGAGGCCGCCGACAGCCCCGCGGCGGTGGCGATGTCCTCCACGCTGACGTTGGGGTAGCCGCGCTCGTGGAACAGCTCGACCGCTTTGCGCAGCAATAGTTCGTGTTTGAACGAGTCCGGAATCTCCACCACCGCGACCGGCTCGACCGCGCGCGTCACCGGCAGCTTCGCCTGCGCGACCGACCAGCAGGCCGAATGAAGCAGGCGGGCAAGGGTTTTCACCGGGAGTGCGGCGTGATGGTCGGCGATGCTGGTGATCGTGCTGAGCAGCGCGGCGCGGAGCACGCGCACGTCGTCCTCGGCGAGTTCCGGGCGCAGCGCGGCCAGTTGGCTGCCCAGCGCGCCCAGCACCGTGGCCTGCTGTTCGTTGAGCGTGGTCTGGTCGTCGGGCTCGAGGTATCTGACCTCCCAGCGCACCAGCGTGACGCTCGGGCGGTTGTGGATGGTGACCGCGATGAGCGCGTCGAGCACGTGCCGCAGCCGCTGTTCGGCGGGTTGGTCGGCCGCCTCCGCGGGCAGCTCGACCGATTCGGTCATCGCCTGGCCGACGCGCAGCAACTCCTCCCGGAACAGCGCGTACTTGCTGGGATAGTGGCGGTACAGCGCCGCCGAGCTGATGCCGAGCCCGGAGGCGATATCGTCCATGCTGACGCCGTGGTAGCCGAGCGCGCCGAACGCGGCGGCCGACGCCGCGGCGATCTGGGCACGGCGATTCTTCGGTCTGCGCCGGATCTCGCGAGGTGCCGAGTCGCCGCCGCTCGCCCTCCGCGCCGTACGGCGATTGTCGACACTCATGACGAACATCGTAACGACCTGGCCGAATGGCCGACCCCGCCGTGCCACGGGGTACGACTCCCGGCGCTGAGCGCCCCGGGAGCCGCGCCGGGCATGCCACGCGGCGGGACGTGCTCCGGTGTGTCCGGAACTCGACAACCGGCTTCGGCCGAAGCACGGGGCACCATGCGCGCCGTGCCGGGGCAGAGCAGCGACCCGTACGCCGGTCCATGGCCGATGGCCCGCCCGCCGACGCCCGGTCGCCATCCGGTACTCCGTTTCGCCGAAACCGGTTGTACCGGTGCGTCTTTCTGGTAAGGAGTTCGTCATGGCGTTGGCTTTGCGCCCGGTGAACCCCATCCCGGTGCTCGGCGCCGTGGTCGCCGCGCTACGGCGGATCACGGCGCGCTATCGGCTCACCCCGCAGGAGAAGCGCAACCTCGAAGCTTCCCGTGGCGCGCGGGCGGCGGTCTTCACCGCGTCCATCGGCGGGCGCGGCTACCGAAGGTGAATCGCCGCGCCCACCGCCCGCGCAGCGGCGAGCTCAGCCGCGCCCGCCCGGCCGGATGGTGCCGTACCAGTCGAGCAGGTCCGGGTTGTCCACGGCGCTGCGTTCGACGACGCGGCTCGGGTCGGCGCCCTGGAACAGCTTCTTGATCGGTACCTCGAGCTTCTTGCCGGTGCGGGTGTGCGGGATGCCGGGGGCCAGGATGATCTCGTCGGGCACGTGGCGGGGCGAGACCTCGGTGCGGATGGTGCTGTTGATGCGCGCTGTGAGTTCGTCGGTGAGTTCCGCGCCGGGCGCCAGGGTCACGAACAGCGGCATCCAGTATCCGCCGTCGGGCTGTTCGGCGCCGATCACCAGCGCCTCGGCGATTTCCGGGAGCCGTTCGACGGACTGGTAGATGTCGGCGCTGCCCATCCGGATGCCGTGCCGGTTGAGCGTGGAGTCCGACCGCCCGTGCACGATCACGCTGTGATGGTCGGTAATGGTGATCCAGTCGCCGTGCCGCCACACACCGGGGAACATGTCGAAATACGCGTCGTGATAACGCTTCCCGTCCTCGTCGTGCCAGAAGGCGACCGGCATGGACGGCATCGGCGCGGTGATGACGAGCTCGCCGACTTCACCGCGCACCGGCTGCCCCGCCGGGTCGTAGGCATCCAGCGCGACGCCGAGGAAAGGCGCGGACAGCTCGCCCGGCCACACGGGCACGGTGCGCGTGCCGCCGATGAACGCCGACACCACGTCGGTGCCGCCGCTGATCGAGGAGATCTGCACGTGCTCGCCGACGTTCTCGCCCAGCCACAGCGCCGAGGAGGTGGGCAGCGAGGAGCCCGTGATGCCAACGGTGCGCAGCGCCGACAGGTCGTGATCGGTACGCGGCACCGAGCCCGCCTTGATGCATGCCAGCACGTAGCCGGGGCTGGCGCCAAGGACGGTGGCGCCCACCTCGGCGGCGATCCGCCACAGCGCGTCGGGGGTCGGCGCGGTCGGGCTGCCGTCGTAGGTGACGATGGTCGCCCCGGCCAGCAGGCCCGCGATCTGGAAGTTCCACATCATCCAGCTCGGGCTCGTATACCAGAAGAAGGTGTCCTCGGGGCCGATATCCGAGTGCAGGGCAACGGCTTTGAGGTGTTCGAGCAGCACGCCGCCGTGGCCGTGCACGATGCCCTTCGGCAGGCCCGTGGTGCCGGAAGAGAACACGATCCACAGCGGGTGGTCGAAGTCCACCGACTCCGTGGTGATCACCGGAGGCAGCGCCTCGGTAGTGGTCACCGCCTCGTCCCACGAGGTCGTGTCCGGCACCTGGAGCCCGAGCCGGGAGACCGCGATCGTGCCCTTCAGCGAGTCCAGGCCCGCCCGCACCGCGGCGATGTCGTCGCGCTTGTCGTGCGCCTTGCCGCCGAAGCGGTAGCCGTCGGCGGTGACCAGAACGGTGGGTTCCAGCTGCCCGAGCCGGTCCAGCGCGGCTTTCGGCGAGTAGTCCTGCCCGCAGGCGCTCCAGATCGCGCCGATGCTCGCGGTGGCCAGGAACGCGATCACCGCTTCCGGGATGTTCGGCAGATACCCGGCCACCCGGTCGCCGGGACGCACGCCCAGCGAACGTAGCGTCTGCGCGAAAGCGGCGGTGTGGTCGATCAGTTCGGCCCAGGACACCTCGCGGATCGGAGCGTCTTCGCTGACCGCCTTGATCGCGGGCCGGTCGCTGCGCAGCTGCCGGATCACCTGGTCGACATAGTTCAACCGAGTACCGGGAAACCACTGCGCGCCCGGCATCGTCGCGTTCGCCAAAACCTCGCCCGCGATGTCACCGAGTTCGAAATAGTCCCACAGCGCGTGCCAGAATCCGGCGAGATCCTCGACCGACCACTGCCATAGCTCGTGATAGTCGGCCGCGTGCACACCGGTGCGTTCCGCGACGAATCGCGTGAAGTCGGTGATCCTCGCCGTGGCGATGTCTTCTTCGGTCGGCACCCATTGGGGTTGCATCGCGGTCCTCCTGACTGTGGAAAATCGGCCTTCAGGCGCGGTCGGCGCGCCGCACGATCTGCTCGGCGTGCCGGAACACGGGGCCATCGACCATCCTGCCCTCGAAGGCGAAGACACCGCGGTGGTTCGGCGCTTCCGCCAGCACCCGGCGGGCCCACTCGATCTCCGCCGCGGACGGCGCGTAGGCGGCGCGCAGCACCGGCACCTGGCTCGGGTGGATCGCGACCTTGGCGTCGAATCCGACCGCGACCGCGTCCTCGGCCTCCGCCCGCAGCCCGTCCAGATCGCGGATGTCCAGATACACCGAGTCGAGCGCGAACTTGCCGTACGCTTTGGCGGCCAGCAGCGTCGAGGAGCGTACGTGGCGTGCCACGTCGCGGTAGCTGCCGTCGGCATGCCTGCTCGCGGTGCCGCCGAGCCCGGCCACCAGGTCCTCCGCGCCCCACATGACGCCGATCGCGTTGCCCGCCGTCATCGCCTCGCCGACCGTGAGCGCGCCGAGCGGTGACTCGATCAGCGCGATCACCTCGTAGTCCGGCAGTGCCGTGATCTGTTCGGCGGACTCGCATTTCGGCAGCATGAGCCTGCGGTAGGCGGTGCAGGCGAGCGCCGCCAGGTCGAGCGCGTGGTCTTCGGTGCCCGCCGCGTTGACCCGCACCACCGTCGTCTCCGGGTCCAGCGGCGTATCCAGCAGCGCCGTGCGCGCGGCCGCCTTGTCGGGCCCGGCGACGGCGTCCTCGAGATCGAGGATCACCACATCGGCCGCGGCCGCCGCCTTCGCGAAGCGTTCCGGTCGATCGGCCGGGCAGAACAACCAGGCCGGGCCGGCCATCTGCCTGCTCATGCCGCACCCTCCGGAGCCTTGCGCACCAGCGTCTTGCGCACCGCCGTCGCCACGATCTCGCCGTGCTGATTGCGCGCGGTGTGCGCGAAGGTCACGATGCCCTCACCCGGACGACTCTTCGACTCGCGCTTGTCGGTGACCACGGTCTCGGCGTACATGGTGTCGCCGTGGAACAGCGGCTTGGGGAACGCGACCTCCGAGAAGCCGAGATTGGCCACGATGGTGCCCTGGGTCAGCTGCGCCACCGAAAGCCCGATCAGCGTGGACAGGGTGAACATCGAGTTCACCAGCCGCTGATTGAACGGCGGCAATCGATCGCTGAACGCCGCGTCCAGGTGCAGCGCCTGGGTGTTCATGGTGAGCGTGGTGAACAAGACGTTGTCCGCTTCGGTGATGGTGCGGCCGGGGCGGTGCTCGTAGACCACCTCGGTGTCGAATTCCTCGAACCACAGGCCGCGTTGCACGATCGTGCGCCGGTTCACAGGCCCAACTCCCGTCCGATCAGCATCAGCTGCACCTCCGTTGTCCCCTCGCCGATTTCCAGGATCTTGCTGTCGCGATAGTGCCGGGCGACGGCGTATTCGTTCATGAAGCCGTAGCCGCCGAAGATCTGTGTCGCGTCGCGGGCGTTGTCCATCGCGGCCTCGCCTGCCACCAGCTTGGCGATGGAGGCCTGCTTCTTGAACGGCTTGCCGGCCAGCATCAGCGCCGCCGCGTCGTAGTAGGCCGTGCGCGCGGCGTGCGCCCGCGCCTCCATCCTGGCGATCTTGAACGCGATGGCCTGATTGCGCCCGATCGCCTGGCCGAACGCCTCGCGCTCCTTGGCGTAGCGCACGCTCTCGTCCACGCAGCCCTGCGCGGCCCCGACCGCGAGCGCGGCGATGGCGATGCGGCCCTCGTCGAGGATGCGCAGGAAATTGGCGTAGCCGCGTCCGCGCTCGCCGAGCAGGTTCTCCTCGGGCACGCGGACGTCGGTGAAGCTGAGCGGATGGGTGTCGGAGGCGTTCCAGCCGACCTTGTTGTAGGCCGGTTCGGCGACGAAACCGGGGGTGTCGGTCGGCACCAGGATCGTGGAGATCTCCTTCTTGCCGCCGGTGCTCCCGGTCGCCGCGGTCACCGTGACGAGCTTGGTGATGTCGGTGCCGGAATTGGTGATGAACTGCTTGCTGCCGTTGATGATCCATTCGCCGCCGTCGGCGACCGCGGTGGTTCTGGTGCCGCCCGCGTCGCTGCCCGCGCCCGGCTCGGTGAGTCCGAACGCGGCGAGGCTGCGGCCGCTGGTCAGCTGCGGCAGCCATTCCTGCTTCTGCTTGTCGTCGCCGAAGCGGTAGATCGGCATCGCGCCCAGCGAGACGCCCGCTTCCAGCGTGATCGCCACGCTCTGGTCGACCTTGCCCAGTTCCTCGAGCGCCAGGCACAGCGCGAAGTAGTCGCCGCCCATGCCGCCGTACTCCTCCGGGAACGGCAGCCCGAACAGGCCCATGTCGGCCATCCCCGCGACCACCTCGTACGGGAAGGTGTGGTCGGCGTCGTGCTCGGCCGCCACCGGAGCGACCACCGAGCGTGCGAAGTCGCGCACGGTCAGCGCGAGATCGCGGTACTCCTCCGGCAGTGTGCCGGTGGACAGGAAGTCGGTCATGCGGAGGTCCCTTCCTGTTCGGTTGTGGTGTCCGCGACGATGCGCGCCAGCACTTGGTCCAGGCGCACCTGGGCGCCGGGTTCGACCAGTAGTTCGACCGTTCCGGCGACCGGCGCGGTGAGCGAGTGCTCCATTTTCATCGCCTCCACGATGACCACCGCGTCGCCCGCGGCGACGGCGCCACCGGAGGCGACCGGCACCGCGATCACCGAGCCCGGCATGGGGGAGCGGATCTCGGCGTCACCCACGTGCTCGTCGCCGCCGCGCACGTTGACCTCGGCCACTTCACGCAGCACCGCGATGCCGGCAGGTCCGGCCACCCACAGCAGCCCGTCGTGCTCGGCGACCCGGTAGGTGCGCCGCAGGCCGTCCAGCGTGAGCGTGAGCACGCCCGCGCTGCGATCCCCGGAGGCGGTGAACGATGCGGTCAGCGAACGACTTTCGCCGTCGTCGACACGAACCGTGCCATCGTCCGGTGTGCCGGACAGGTGGACGTGCTCGACCCGCTCGCCGCCGACGAGCCGGATCGGCGTCGGCGCGTCGGCCCCGATCCGCCAGCCGGACGGGATCTCCCAGAGATCGCGCGGCGCGGCGGGCCGGCGGCGCAGCCAGTGCCAGGCCGCCGCCGCGACGAATTCGTCGTCGCCGACGGCGGCGGGCCGGAAATCGGCCACGCGCCGGTCCAGCAGGTCGGTGTCCAGCCGTCCTTCGACCACGTCCGGGTCGTCGAGCAGGAAGCGCAGGAATTCGATATTGCTGGTCACGCCGAGCAGCACGGTGTCGGCCAGCGCGCGATCGAGTTTCGCGAGCGCGGCGGCGCGATCACCGGCGTGCGCGATGACCTTCGACAGCATCGGGTCGTAGTCGCTGCCGACGCGCGTGCCGATCCGCAGGCCCGAATCGACCCGGACGCCGGAGCCCCCCGGTTCGTCGAGGTCGAGCACCGTGCCGCCGGTGGGCAGGAACCCGCGCCCCGGATCCTCGGCGTAGACCCTGGCCTCGATCGCGTGCCCGACCATGCGGATGTCGTCCTGCGCCACCGCCAGCTTCTGCCCGGCCGCCACCCGGACCTGGCATTCCACCAGGTCGACGCCGGTGACCAGCTCGGTGACCGGATGCTCGACCTGGAGGCGGGTGTTCATCTCCATGAAGAAGAACTCGTCGGGCCGGTCGGCGGAGACGATGAACTCCACGGTGCCCGCGCCCACGTAGTCCACGCTGCGCGCGGTATTGCAGGCGGCGGCGCCGATCCTGGCCCTGGTGGCCGCGTCCAGCAGCGGCGAGGGAGCCTCCTCGATCACCTTCTGGTGGCGGCGCTGCAAGCTGCATTCGCGCTCGCCCAGGTGCAACACGTTGCCGAACTGGTCGGCGAGAATCTGCACCTCGATGTGCCGCGGCCGAGTGACGAACCGTTCCAGGAACAGCGTGTCGTCGCCGAACGCGGCGGCGGCTTCGCGCCGGGCGCTGCGCAGCGCCTCCGGCAGGCGGTCCGGATCGTCGACCCGGCGCATGCCCTTGCCTCCACCGCCCGCGGACGGCTTCACCAGCACCGGATAGCCGACTTCGGCGGCCGCGGCGATCAGTTCGTCATCGGTCAGGCCGGGTGTGGCGATGCCGGGCACCACCGGGACGCCGAACGCGGCCACGGTGTTCTTCGCGGTGATCTTGTCGCCCATCACCTCGATGGCGCGGGCAGGCGGGCCGAGGAAGACGATGCCCGCCTCGGCCAGTGCTGCGGCGAAAGCGGCGTTCTCCGAGAGGAACCCATAGCCGGGGTGGACCGCTTGCGCGCCGGTGCGCACGGCGGCGGCCACCACGCGGTCGATGGCGAGGTAGCTGTCCCGGGCGGGAGCCGGGCCGAGGCGCACCGCCGTGTCGGCTTCGTGCACGTGGCGGGCGTCGGCGTCGGCGTCGCTGTACACGGCCACGGAGCGAACCCCCAAGGCGCGCAATGTGCGGATCACCCGCACCGCGATCTCGCCGCGGTTGGCGACGAGCACGGTGTCGAATCCGACGGGAACGGATTTGTTCAGCATTGTCATCACATCCGGAAGACGCCGTAGGAGACGGGTTCGAGCGGGGCTTGCGCGCACACCGACAGCGCCAGCCCGAGGACGGTTCTGGTGTCGGCGGGATCGATCACACCGTCGTCCCACAATCTGGCCGTCGAGTAGTAGGGGTTGCCCTGGCTCTCGTACTGCTCCCGAATGGGCGCCTTGAACGCCTCCTCGTCCTCGGCCGACCAGGGCCGGCCGCTGCTGTCGAGCTGGTCGCCGCGCACCGTCGCCAGCACCGACGCCGCCTGCTCGCCGCCCATCACCGAGATCCGGGCATTCGGCCACATCCACAGGAATCGCGGCGAATACGCGCGCCCGCACATCGAGTAGTTGCCCGCGCCGTAGGATCCGCCGATGACGACGGTGAGCTTGGGCACGCGCGCGCAGGCCACGGCGGTGACCATCTTCGCGCCGTGCTTGGCGATGCCGCCCGCCTCGTAGTCGCGGCCGACCATGAAACCGGTGATGTTCTGCAGGAACAGCAGCGGGATGTTGCGCTTGTCGCACAGTTCGATGAAATGCGCGCCCTTCATGGCGGATTCGCCGAACAGCACGCCGTTGTTGGCGACGATGCCCACCGGATGTCCATGGATGTGCGCGAATCCGGTGACCAAGGTCTTGCCGTACTCGGCCTTGAACTCGTGGAAACCGCTCTCGCCGCTGGGCGTTCCGTCGACCAGGCGGTGGATCACCTCGCGCACGTCATAGGGGGTGCGCAGGTCGACCGGCACCACGTCGTAGAGCTCGGACTCCGGCGCGGCGGGCGCGATGACGGGCCGCACGTCCCACGGGACCGGCGTGCGCGGACCGAGCGTGGCCACGATGCGGCGCACGATGCGCAGCGCGTCCTGGTCGTCTTCGGCCAGGTGGTCGGTGACGCCGGAGGTGCGCGAGTGCAGTTCGCCGCCGCCGAGTTCCTCGGCCGTGACCACCTCGCCGGTCGCGGCCTTCACCAGCGGCGGGCCGCCGAGGAAGATGGTGCCCTGGTTGCGCACGATCACCGCCTCGTCGCTCATCGCGGGCACGTAGGCGCCGCCCGCGGTGCACGAGCCCAGCACCGCGGCGATCTGCGGAATTCCCTTGGCGCTCATGGTCGCCTGGTTGTAGAAGATCCGCCCGAAATGCTCCCGGTCGGGGAAGACTTCGTCCTGGCGCGGCAGATACGCGCCGCCCGAGTCGACCAGGTAGACGCACGGCAGCCGGTTCTGCGACGCGATTTCCTGCGCGCGCAGATGCTTCTTCACCGTCATGGGGTAGTAGGTGCCGCCCTTGACCGTGGCGTCGTTGGCCACGATCACGCATTCCCGGCCCGATACCCGGCCGATCCCGGTGATGATCCCGGCACCGGGGGATTCGTCGCCGTACATCCCGGTCGCCGCCAACGGGGAGAGTTCGAGAAACGGGCTCCCCGGGTCCAGCAGTTGGTCCACCCGCTGTCTGGGCAGGAGTTTGCCCCGCGCGACGTGGCGGTCGCGCGCCTTCGGGGGCCCGCCCAGCGCCGCGGCGGACAGCCGGGCGCGCAGGTCGTCGACCAGCGCCACGTGCGCGGCGCGGTTTCCGACGGCCTCTTCGGTAACGGTCATCACTCCATCCTGTCGTCCAGTTAGTCGACGATAACTGGAATTCAGGTTAGTCTTGATTAACCGAACTGTCCAGATCGGCGGAAAGGACCACGTGTGACCAGTGCCGAATCCGTCGCGCCCACTCGTCGCGAGCAACTGAAGGCGCAGCGCAGGGCGCAACTGCTGGACGCGGGAGCGCGGCTGATCGCCGACCGCGGCTTCCTCGGCATGCGCCTGGACGACCTGGGCGCCGCCGTCGGCATCAGCGGCCCCGCGGTCTACCGGCACTTCCCGAGCAAGGAGGCGCTGCTGATCGAACTGCTGGTCGGGGTGAGCCAGCGCCTGCTCGACGGCGGTAAGCAGGTGGTCGCGGGTACCGACTCCGCCGAACAGGCGCTCGCCGGGCTGGTGGATCACCACCTGGACTTCGCGCTCGGCGAGCCGGAGCTGATCCGCATCCAGGACCGCGACCTGGACAACGTGCCCGCACCCGCCCGCCGCGAGATCCGCCGCACCCAGCGCCAGTACGTGGAGATCTGGGTCGGCGTGCTGCGCGAGCTGCATCCGGACCTACCCGAGGAGACGGCGCGGGTGCAGGCCCACGCCGCCTTCGGCCTGATCAACTCCACCCCGCACAGCGCGGGCGACGCGACCGCGGCCCGCGCCCGGCCGGTGCTGCGCAGGATGGCGTTGAGCGCCCTGCGGTGAGCGCGCCCTCATCGCGCGCTCCACCCACCATCCATCGTGTACGCCGCGCCGGTCACCATGCCCGCCTCCGGCGACGCGAGCCAGGCCACCAGCGCGGCGACCTCCGCCGGCTCGACGAGCCGTTTGATCGCGCTCTCGGTGAGCAGGATCTTCTCCACCACCTCTCGCTCGGGGACACCGTGCGCCTTGGCTTGATCGGCGATCTGCTTGTCCACCAGCGGCGTTCGCACATAGCCCGGGTTCACGCAATTGCTGGTGACGCCGTGCGGCCCGCCCTCCAGCGCGGTCACCTTCGACAGCCCCTCCAGCCCGTGCTTGGCCGTCACGTAGGCGACTTTGTATTCGGAAGCGCGCAGGCCGTGGATCGAGGAGATGTTGACGATCCGTCCCCAGCCCTGCCGGTACATGTGCGGCAGGGCCGCGCGCACCAGCAGGAACGGCGCCTCGACCATCAGGGTGAGCAGGTCGCGGAAGCGCCGCGGCGCGAAGTCCTGGATCGGGCTGACGTGCTGCACACCGGCGTTGTTCACCAGAATGTCGACGTCGAGTTCCAGCTCCTCCAGCGCCGCCACGTCGAGCAGATCCACCGCCCACGCCTTGCCGCCGAGCTCCCTGGCCACCGTCTTCGCGCCGACGTCGTCGACGTCGGCCACCGTGACCGTGGCCCCGCGCGCCGCGAGCGCGCGGGCGCACGCCGCGCCGATGCCGCTCGCACCCCCGGTGACCAGGGCGCCGCGCCCCGCCAGATCGCTCATCGCACGGTCACTTCGGTGTGTGCGCTGAGGGTCTCGGCGTCGGCGTCATCGATGCTCTCCAAGGTCAGCCCCTTCGTCTCTCGTGCGACGAGCACGGCGAGCGCGCTCACCGCCGCGGCGCCCGCCAGGTACCAGGCGATCGGCACCGCGGAGTGGTAGGTGTTCAGCAGCCGGACGGCGATGATCGGCGCCAGCGAACCGGCCACGATCGAGGTCACCTGATAGCCGAGGGACACACCGGAATACCGCATCCGGGTGGGGAACATCTCGGCCATGATCGCGGGCTGCCCGGCGTACATGAAGGCGTGGAAGATCAAGCCGATGATGATGGCGGACATGATGATCGCGTTGTGACCGCTGTCCATCATCGGGAAGGCGAAGAAGCCCCAGGTGCCCGCCGTGAGCGCGCCGATCAGGTACACCGGTCGCCTGCCGATGCGGTCGGACAGGCTGCCCACCAGCGGGATCGCCACGAAGTGCACCGCGTGCGCGGCCAGCAGCCACCAGAGGATCACCGCGGTGTCGGCGTGCACCTGCGTCTTCAGATAGGTGATCGTGAAGGTGACCACCAGGTAGTACATGACGTTCTCGCCGAAACGCAGCCCCATCGCGGTGAATACGCCGCGCGGGTAGCGGCGCAGCACCTCGACCACGCTCAGCGAGGTCGCCCGGAGCTGCTCGGCCTCCCGCCGCGCCGCGACGAAGATGGGCGCGTCGGTGATCTTGGTGCGGATGTAGTAGCCGATCAGCACCACGACCGCCGAGAGCCAGAACGCGACCCGCCAGCCCCAGCCGAGGAACGCGTCGTCCGACAGCGTGGACGTGAGCACCAGCAGCACCACCGTGGCCAGCAGGTTGCCCGCGGGCACCCCCGCCTGCGGCCAGCTCGCCCAGAATCCGCGACCGCGACTCGGGCTGTGTTCGGCGACCAGCAGCACCGCGCCGCCCCACTCGCCGCCGACCGCGAAGCCCTGGATGAACCGCAGGGCCACCAGCAGCGCGGGCGCCCAGTACCCGATCTGCCCGAAGGTCGGCAGGCAGCCCATCAGGAACGTGGCACCGCCCACCAGCACGAGGCTGAACTGCAGCAGCTTCTTGCGGCCGTACTTGTCGCCGAAGTGCCCGAACACCACGCCGCCGAGCGGCCGCGCCGCGAAACCGACCGCGTAGGTGACGAACGCGGCGAGAATGGCGTCCAGATCACTGGTGCCCTTGGCGAAGAACACCTTGCTGAACACCAGTGTGGCGGCGGTGCCGTACAGGAAGAACTCGTACCACTCGACCACCGTGCCCGCCATCGATGCGGCCACCACGCGGCGCAGGCCGCTGGTCGTCCCACCTCGATCCGCCGCCACGGCGCTGTGCTCCCTCATCGCACTTCTCCTTCGTGCCCGGGGCCACACTTCCCGTTCGATGTGACGGCCCCCACAATTCTTGGCTGAACCGAGTATTGGTGCAGAGTAATTGCGCCGCAATGACTATTTGTGCAGTACATCTCTGCGAAGATGCAGATATGCGCCCGGCCTCTTCCGGTAATCCCAGCGCGGACGACCTCCTCGTACTCCTGGCCGTCGGGCGTTGCGGCCGATTCGTCACGGCCGCCGAGGAACTCGGCATCAACCACACCACCATCTCCCGGCGCATCGCCGCGCTGGAGCACACCCTCGGCGGCCGGGTGCTCACCCGGGTGACCGGCGGCTGGGAACTGACCGATCTCGGCAGAGAAGCCCTGGCCGCGGCCGAGGCGGTGGAATCGGCGGTGAAGTCACTGGCCGCGGACGCCGACGGCAACCGGGTATTACAGGGAGTGGTCCGGCTCTCGGCGACCGACGGCTTCAGCGCCTACATCGCCGCGCCCGCGGCGGCGCACGTGCGGCGGCGGCATCCGGAGATCTCGGTGGAGATCGTGGCGATCACCCGGCGCGCCTCACAACAGCGTTCCGGACTCGACCTCGAGATCGTGGTGGGCGAGCCGCAAGTGCACCGCGCCACCGCCACCCACCTGGCCGACTACTGCTTGGGCCTCTACGGTTCCCGCGAATACCTGCGTGAGCACGGCGCACCCGAGACGATCGCGGACCTGTCGAGATATCCGCTGGTCTACTTCATCGATTCCATGCTGCAAGTCGACGATCTCGACTTGGCCTCCAGCTTCGTGCCCGCCATGCGCGAATCGGTCACGTCGACCAATGTTTTCGTGCACGTGGAGGCGACACGCGCCTCCGCGGGTTTGGGCCTGCTGCCCTGCTTCATGGCCGATCGCCACCCGGATCTCGTTCGCCTCCTGGCCGATTCGGTGACCGTTACCCTCGGCTACTGGCTCGTCGCCCGCACCGAAACCCTCCGCCGCCCGGAAGTGGCCGCGGTGGTGACGGCCATCCGCGCCACGGTCGACGATCAGCGTGACATCCTGCTCGGTCGTCGCCACTGACGATCGACCTCGGACGGTGTCGCTACGGTTTTCGGGGTCGCCGATCGATGACGCCGGTTGTTCGCCGGCACGCCGCGTAACTGGCGTGACGCTCACGGTGACCGATCACCGGAGCCGACTCCCGGCCGATCGACTACTGTGACCGACATCGGAATTTCTATCGCTGGGGGGTTTCCTACATGCTGATCTGGGGCTGGCAGAAGCGTATCCATACGCTCGCGATGATCACCTTGGTCTGTGGCCGCTGCGGCAATCCCGCCGCGCACGCGCTGCGCAAACTCGTCACCAAGTTCACGCTCTTCTTCATCCCGCTTTTCCCGCTCAGCACCAAGCACCAAGTGGATTGCACCTGGTGCGGCGGATCGTCACCGGTCGCCGGACCGCAGGTCGCTGAGCTTCTCGCCCGCGCCGACGCCGAGACCAGGGGCCTTGCCCCGTACCAGCAGCCCGCTGCGGGCGGCCCCACCGCGCAGTGGCCCCAGCCGCCCACCCATCACCTAAGGTGAGCGGATGGCCTCTCTCTCCGATCCCGAAGTGCGCGATTTTCTCACCCACGGCACCCGCACCGGCAAGGTGGCGTTCGTGGCCCCCGACGGCAGGCCGATAGTGACGCCGGTGTGGTTCATCATCGAGGGCGACGAGCTGGTCTTCAACACCGACAAGTCCACCGCGAAGGGCAAGGCGTTCGCCCGGGACGGGCGCGTCTCGGTGTGCGTCGACCTGGAGGAGCCGCCCTACGCGTCGGTCCAGTTGCAGGGCACGGTGACACTCTCGGAAGACCCGGACGAACTGCTGCGCACCGCCACCGAGATCGGCGGCCGTTACATGGGCGCCGACCGCGCCGAGGAATTCGGCAAGCGCAATGGTGTCCCCGGCGAACTGATCGTCCGCCTCCGCCCGGACAAGGTGATCACCCGCTTCGACGCGGCTTGAGCGGGCGCATTCATCGGCGCGCGCTGCGCCGCCGAGGCCGATTCGTCGGTGGCGCGGTCGAGTTGCTGTGCGAGCACCGGACTCGGCTGAAAGTAACGGGCCTCGGAGAACACCGGCCGCATATGCTGACGGTGTGATCCCATCTCGCCTTATCGAGTTGCGCCTGACCGCGTTCAAGTCGTTTCGCGGTGCGACTTTGCCGCTGACGGGCACGACGATTTTGATCGGCCGCAACAGCTCCGGAAAGTCGAACGCCTTCGACGGTTTGGAGGTACTGGCGCGTCTCGCCGAAGGGGAGGACTTGGCGGACGCACTCGACGGCCGGAGGCGTGAGGGAGGTACGGTCAGGGGCGGATCAGCGGGTTGTCCGCCGCATGGGACGCAGCGCTTCGAACTCGGATGCTCAGTCGAACTCGATGGCGATCGATACGACTACGACCTCGCGGTCGAGGTCCGGCCGGATCTGCGTGTGGTGGCGGAGAAACTGTGCGGTCCGGTAAAGGCAGTGCGAAGCGGCAGGGTCTCCTATGGATCGCTCGTCGAGACTCGCGAATCCGGTGCGCCCGGCACCGGAATCGTGGCAGAGGTGCACAACGGTAAGCGCGGCCCGAACACGCCATTTACTTTTCGGGACAGTCGGCTGGTCATCGGTCAGGTACCGCTCGCGCTTGCCGGGACAAACGGCGCTGAACTATCTGTCATAAGAGGGGTGGAGGCGGTGCTGCTGGCGCTGCGGGGAATATTCCACCTCGATCCCGTGCCTCACCTTATGCGTGGGTTCGTTCCCGAGCGAGATGCGGAGTTGCGGCGGACGGGCGAGAATCTCTCGGCGGCACTGGCAATGTTGATGATTCGTGATCCAGCCGCATTCGATCGTGTCCAGGATCTGGTTCGAGCAGTTGCCGACGATGAAGGGGTGCAAAGTATAAGTTTCGTTTCATCGGAACTGGGCGACGTGATGCTCGCGCTCGATGAAAAGCATGGGAAAGCTGCCATAACCGAACGGACTCCAGCGCGGGAGATGAGTGACGGACTCTTGCGATTCACCGCTATTGCGACGGCGCTACTGTCGTCCCGACACGGCTTGGATGTCGATTCTTTGGTTCGGGCGCGCGCGGACTTGGCCGACGACGAAGAACCCGGTGGCGGTGTGCTCATTGTCATCGAAGAACTCGAGAACGGACTCCATCCCGCGCAAGCGCGGCGTGTGCTCGATCTCGTCAGGACCAGCAGCGAGACGCCGGGAACGAGTGTGCTCGTAACCACGCACAGCCCGGCGATCCTCGATGCCGCGGAAGGATCGCTCAACGAAAATGTTGTTGTTTGCCATCGAGATCCGGACACCGGCTATAGCCTCTTGACACGATTGATGGAAGTGCCCGGGTACACCACAGCGCTTGCGGAAGGGTCGCTCGGAAATGCGGTAAGCGCCGGGAAGCTGGTCGGCCGACCTGACGACGATGCGGGTGACTTCGGTGAATTCGAGAGATTGCTGGGTATCCGTTGATGCGGCAGGTCGTCTTCATCGATACCAGCATTCTGTGCAATCTCGTTCCGGTGCCTGGGCGCGACCAAGACGCGGAGTCGGTCCGGCAAGAACTGAAAAATCGGATCACTGTGGGCGAGCAGTTCATCTTGCCGATTACCGCAGTGATAGAAACAGGAAACTTCATCGCACAGTTGTCCAATGGCGGGCTACGTAGGAAAACGGCCCAGCGGCTGGAGGAGATCCTGAAACTGATCTGCGCGGGGAAGGCGCCTTGGGTACTGCACGATGTGCCCTGGAATCGGGCATTTCTGGAGAGACTACTCGAAGGCGCTGATTCCGGGGCAGATTATGTGACACACGCCCAGAATGGTGTCGGATTGGGAGATCTGTGCGTGCTGGCGGAACGCCAGAGTTTCGAGATGCGTTCGCGAATACCGACCACCATATGGACCCTCGATGACGGCCTACGCGCCTACAGTCCCTCGGCGGAGACGGGCTGATAGCTCCGGGCCGGCGGCGCTCGCCGTGCAGCGCCCGTAGCCGGACATCGGGTCGATCGGCGTCGTGCCTACACTCTGGCCCATGACCGTGCACTTCATCGGGGCGGGCCCCGGCGCGGCCGACCTGTTGACGGTGCGTGCGGTGGAATTGTTGCGCCTTTCTCCGGTCTGCCTGTACGCGGGGACCTATCTGGATCCCGGCGTGCTGGCGTACTGCGCGCCGGACGCCGAGTTGGTGGATACGCAGCACTTGGACCTGGACCAGATCACCGAGCGTCTGGTGCGCGCGGACCGGGCCGGCCGGGACGTGGCCCGCCTGTGCTCGGGCGACCCGTCGCTGTATTCGGCGTTGACCGAGCAGGCCCGCAGGCTGGACGCGCACGGGGTGCCGTGGGATGTCACACCCGGCGTGCCCGCCTATGCCGCCGCGGCGGCGGTGCTCGGTGCGGAGCTGACCGTGCCGGAGCTGGCGCAGTCGGTCGTGCTGACCCGCACGCAGGCCCGCTCCACCGCGATGCCCGAGTCCGAAGCGCTGGCGAACTTCGCCGCCACGGGCGCCACTCTCGCGCTGCACCTGGCCATCACCCGCACACGCGCCTTGGCCGCCGAACTGGCCGCCGACTACGGCCCGGACTGTCCGGTCGCCGTCGTCTACCGTGCCAGCCGGCCCGAGCAGCTGATCCTGCGCGGCACCTTGGCCGACATCGCCGACCAGGTCGAGGCCGCCGGGCTGCGGCAGGCCGCGGTGATCCTGGTGGGCCGCGCGCTCAGGCCCGCGCTGTCGTGCGCGGGATCCCACCTCTACGACCCTGCGCGTGTGCGTGGGCCGGCAGGCGCATCGCCCGAATAGTCGACTGTGGCCGCCCGTCCGCTCGGTCGTCGGGCAGCGCGGTCGTCGGGCAGCGTGGTCGCGGCGGGATCGACTCGGCGCGGCGTGATCCGGGAGTGCATGGCGGCGTGGCGCGGTGCGGTGATCGTGGTCCGCGGTGCTCCCGTCCGGGTGACGGCGGCTGCCGTAGGCGTCCGCCTGCATCGGTGCGAAAGTGCCCGATGGTGCCACGGTGACACATGTGATAACCGCAACATCTACCTGGAAGACCTCTTGCGACGCTCCTACCAGTTCCGATGCTCATCAGCTATGAAAGTTGGTTGGTCGGCCGCCGGGGGCGACGGTAGATTGATCCGGTGATTCGCAAAGAAGGTCCCGGCGGAGCCGGTCGGTGGGTTCTGGGCGCGGTCGAGCCCATGTAACAAGCCCGGCCTGTTGGACAGATAGTTCAAATGAACATTTTTTGCCTGATTTGATGTGAGAACTCAACCTGGAGACGCAGGCGCCACGCTCGGATAGGTGCGCGCCCGCTCTGGGTGCGGTCGGGGAGCGCTTGCGTGGTGTTCCGGAAGCGAGGTTACGGTTGGACCGGCTGGATTTCGGCGGAAACGGCGAAACTGGTGGCGAACGGACGGACGCTGGTGCTGGGGCGGATCCCGGCTTGTCCGGCGCTTTCCCGTTGTCCCCCGCTCAGCTCGGTATCTGGTACGCGCAGCATGTCGACCCGCAGGTGCCGGTCAACATCGCGCAGTACGTCGACCTGCGCGGGGAGCTGGATGTCGAGCTGCTCAACCGGGCCAGCATCGACGCGTCGCACGAGCTGGGTTCGGGTTTCCTGCGGATCGTCGAACGTGACGGTGAGCCGTCGCAGTTCGTCGACCACTCGATCGCCGACTACGACCGGGTCGAGTACGTCGACCTGCGCGCCGAGGCGGATCCGGAGGCCGCGGCGCTGGCGTGGATGCGCGCGGAGTACAGCCGTCCGCTCGATCTGACCGCCGATCGGCTGATCAAAGCCGCCGCGCTGCAGCTGGCCGACGACCACTGGTATTGGTACAGCCGCTCGCATCACATCGCGCTCGACGGCTTCGGCGCCATGACGAACGTCAACCGGATCGCCGAGCTGTACACCGCTTACGCCGATGGTGTGGAGCCCGCGCCGTCGAAGGCGACGGATCTGCGCACGCTGTTCGAGCAGGAGGTCGCTTACCGGGACAGTTCCCGCTTCACCTCCGACAAGGAGTACTGGGCCCAGCGGGTGGCGGGCCTGGAGGAAGGCACCAGCCTGACTGGGCGTTCCGCGCCGCCCGCCGCGATCAACGGCATCGCCAGCGCCGCGCTGTCGGACGATCAGAACGCCTCGCTGGACGCGGCCGTCGCGCGGCACGATTCCTCGCCCGCCGGCCTGCTGCTCGCGAGTTTCGCGGCGTATCTGGCGCAGTGGAACGGCGTCGAGGACGTCATTCTCAGCCTGCCGGTGACCGCGCGCACCACCGCAGTAATGCGCCGCTCGGGCGGTGCGTCGTCGAACATCGTGCCGCTGCGGCTGCACGTCGGCCACGACACGACGGTGTCGCAGCTGCTGGAGCAGGTGCGGGTCGAGGTGTCCGGCGCGCTGCGGCACCAGCGGTACCGGCACGAGGACATCCGCCGCGACGCGGCCGGTGACGGCGTGGTGACCACGGAGTTCTTCGGGCCGTGGGTCAACATCATGCTGTTCCACGACGAGATCGTGCTCGGCTCGGTGGTCGGTCAGATGCATGTGCTGTCCACCGGCAGCATCGAGGATCTGGGCGTCAACTTCTACCAGTCGGTCGCGGGCACGCGCTCGCACATCGACTTCGAGACCAACCCCAACCTCTACACCGAGGACGAGGCGCGCCGTCACCACGGTCGCTTCCTCGAGTTCTTCGATCGTTTCCTCGCCGCCGGGGCGCACGAGGCGGTGTGGGACCTTCCGGTCACCACCGCCGACGAGCGCGAGCGGACGCTGCTGGAGTGGAACGACTCCGAGCAGGAAGTTCCGGCGACCACGCTGGCGGCGCTGCTGGACGCGCAGATGCCGCTCACCCCGGACCACGTCGCGCTCGACTTCGAGGGCGCGACCCTCACCTACGCGGAGTTCGGCGCGCGGGTCAACCGGCTGGCTCGTTTTCTGATCGCCGACGGCGTCGGCCCGGAATCGCTGGTCGCGCTGGGTATGCGCCGCTCGCTGGAGCTGGTGATCGGCATGCACGCGGTGCTGAAGGCCGGTGGCGCGTACGTGCCGATCGATCCGGATCATCCGGCCGAGCGCACCGCCTACATCCTCGACAGCGCCGCGCCGGTGTGCGTGCTGACGCACTCGGCCGACGAGCTGGAGCTGCCGGAGTCGGTGCGGCGGGTGGCGATCGACACCCTGGACACCTCGGGGTACTCCGCCGATCCGGTCACCGACGCCGACCGTCTCGCGCCGCTGCGTCCGGACAACACCGCCTACGTCATCTACACCTCGGGTTCGACCGGCCGCCCCAAGGGCGTGGCGGTCACCCATCACGCGATCGTCAACCAGCAGCTGTGGATGCTCGACGAGTACCGGCTGACCGCGTCGGACGTGTACCTGCAGAAGACCGCGACCACGTTCGACGTGTCGCTGTGGGGCTACTTCCTGCCGCTGCTGGTGGGCGCGAAGCTGGTCATCGCGTCACCGGACGGGCACCGTGACCCGCTGTACGTGGCGGAGATGATCGCCCGGCACGGGGTCACCGTGACCGACTTCGTCCCGTCCATGCTGACGGTGTTCGTCGCGCATGCCACGCCGGCCCAATGTGCCACGCTACGTGCGGTTTTCGTGATCGGCGAGGCGCTTCCGCCGGAGACCGCGGCGAAATTCAGAGAGATCACCGCTGCGCTCGACGGTCGCTCCGCAGGCTCCGCTCCGGCGGGGCTGCACAACCTCTACGGCCCGACCGAGGCCGCGGTCTCGGTGACGTACTGGGAGGCGACGGCCGCCGACACGGTGACCGTGCCGATCGGTATCCCGGAATGGAACGTCCAGGTCTACGTACTGGATTCGCGGCTGCGCCCGGTCGCGATCGGCGCGCCGGGTGAGCTGTACCTCGGCGGGCGTCAGCTGGCGCGTGGCTACCGCGGCCGTCCCGACCTGACCGCGGATCGCTTCGTCGCCAACCCGCTGTCGAGCACGGGTGAGCGGATGTACCGCACCGGTGACCTCGTGCGCTGGAACGAGGCGGGCACGCTGGAATACATCGGCCGCACCGACTTCCAGGTGAAGTTCCGCGGTCAGCGCATCGAGCTGGGCGAGATCGAAACCGGTCTGCTCGCCCACCCCGCGGTCAGCCAGGCCGTGGTGCTGGTGGTGGACACCGCGACCGGTCAGCAGTTGGTGGCCTACGTCGTTCCCGCTCCCGGTCGCACCGTGGAGCCGCTGGAGCTGACCAGGTTCGCCGCCGAGAAGCTGCCCAGCTACATGGTGCCCGCGTCGATCATGGTGCTGGACGCCTTCCCGCTCAACACCAGCGGCAAGTTGGACCGCAAGGCCCTGCCGGAGCCCGTGTTCAGCGCCGACGCCGGTGATTTCCGCGCGCCGCGCACCCAGGCCGAGCAGATCGTGGCGGGCATCTTCGCCGACGTGCTCAGCCAGGAGCGCATCGGCATCGACGACAATTTCTTCGATCTGGGCGGCAACTCGCTGGTCGCCACGCAGGTGGTGGCGCGCATCGGCGCCGCGTTCGGCATCCAGATCGGGGTGCGAGCGCTGTTCGAGACCCCGACCGTCGCCGCGATCGCGGCGCGCGCGGAAACCGCCGCGCCCGTGGGTGAATCGCGTCCGCCGCTGGTGGCCCAGCAGCTGCCGGAGCGGGTGCCGCTGTCGCTGGCGCAGCAGCGCATGTGGTTCATCAACCAGTTCGACCCGACCGTGCCGACCTACAACCTGCCGTTCGTGGTGCGGTTGCGCGGCCAGGTGGACCTGGCGGCGTTGCAGTCGGCGCTGCTGGACGTGGTCGAGCGGCAGCAGTCGCTGCGCACGATCTTCCCCGAGTCCGGCGACGGCGGCTACCAGCAGGTGCTGCCGGTCGACCAGGTCGATCTCGGCATCGAGGTGCAGCCGATCGACGAGGCCGAATTGCACGGCGCGCTGGCCGAATTCGCCGCGCGCGGCTTCGACGTCTCGCGTGAACTGCCGATCCGGGTGCGGGTCTTCGCGGTCACCGGCGGGCGCGGCAACGGTGCGGGCGACTACGCGGTGGCGTTCGTCGTGCACCACATCGCGGCCGACGGCTTCTCCTTCGGACCGCTGGCGCGCGACGTGGCTGCCGCCTACCTGTCCCGCGCCGCGGGCGAAGCGCCGAGCTGGGCGCCGCTGCCGGTGCAGTATCAGGACTTCAGCGTCTGGCAGCGCGAACTGCTCGGCGCGGAATCCGATCCCGCGTCCATGGCGGCGCGCGAGATCGCCTACTGGCGTAGGGCGCTGGCCGGCCTGCCGGATCAGCTCGACCTGCCCGCGGACCGCCCGCGTCCGCCGGTGCAGAGTTTCCACGGCAGCCGGGTGAGCTTCGACATCGACGCCGAATTGCACCGGCGGCTGGTCGCGCTGGCCCGCGCGCAGGGCGTCAGCCTGTTCATGGTCATGCACGCCTCGCTGGCCGTGCTGCTGGCCCGCCTGTCCGGCACCAGCGACATCGCGATCGGCACCCCGGTCGCCGGGCGCGGCGAGCAGGCGCTCGACGACCTGATCGGCATGTTCGTCAACACCCTCGTGCTGCGTTCGGAGGTGGACGGCGGCGAGTCGTTCGCCGAGTTCCTCGGCCGCACCAGGGAAACCGACCTGGCCGCGTTCGCGTTCGCGGACGTTCCGTTCGAACGCCTGGTCGAGGTGCTCAACCCGACCCGCTCGCAGGCGCGTCACCCGCTGTTCCAGGTGATGCTGTCGTTCCAGGAGATGTCGCACGCGACGCTGGAACTGCCCGGGCTCTCGGTGACCGCCGACGAGCTCGAGGTCGACATCGCGAAGTTCGACCTGCAGTGGACGGTCACCGAGGAACGTGGGGCGAACGGCGAGCCCGCAGGCATGGGCGCGGTCGTCTCCTTCGCCACCGACCTGTTCGACGCTTCCACCGTGGCCGAATTCGGCCGCCGCTACCTGCGCGTGCTGGAAGCCGCCGTGGCCGCGCCGGAAACCACGGTGCGCGACATCGAGATCCTCGACGAGGCCGAGCGCGCCCGGGTGCTGACCGAGTGGAATCACACTCGCCACGACGTGCCCGCCGCCACTGTGCTCGAGCTTTTCCAGCAGCAGGTGCGCAGCAGGCCCGACGACCTCGCCGTCGTGTTCGACGGCGGCACGCGCGGCGCGGAGGAGTTCGGCGCGCCGGTCGAGCTGACCTACGCCGAGTTCGCCGCCCGGGTGAACCGCCTGGCGCGCAAGCTGATCGACGCGGGCGTCGGCCCCGAACAGCTGGTCGCGGTCGGCATCCGCCGGTCGGTGGACATGCTGGTGGCGATCTACGCCACGCTGACCGCCGGTGGCGGCTATGTGCCGATCGACCCCGATCACCCGGCCGAACGCACCGAGTACGTGCTCGACAGCTCGTCGCCGGTGTGCGTGCTCACCACCACCGCCGACAATGTCACCGCCGCGGACATCCCGGTGCTGACGCTGGACACGCTGGACCTGAGCGAATTCGACGAGGGTCCGGTCACCGACGCCGAGCGTCGCGCCCCGCTGCGCGGCGCGAACACCGCGTACGTGCTCTACACCTCCGGTTCCACCGGACGCCCGAAGGGCGTCGCGGTCAGCCACGCGTCCGTGGTCAACCAGATCGCCTGGATCACCGCCGAATACCGCATCGGCCCGGCCGATGTCATCCTGCAGAAGACGCCGGTGACCTTCGACGTGTCGGTGTGGGAGCTGTTCGGCACGCTGACCGTCGGCGCCCGCATGCTGATCGCCGCGCCCGACGGCCACCGCGATCCGATCTACCTGTCGGAGATCATCGGACGCCACCGGGTCACCATGACCTCGTTCGTGCCGTCGATGCTCTCGGTGTTCGCCGGGTCCGCCGACACCGCCGAATGCGCCTCGCTGCGGGCGGTTCTCGTCGCCGGTGAGGCGCTGCCGCCGGCCACCGTCACCGCGTTCCGGCAGTTCTCCACCGCCGCGGTGCACAACCTGTACGGCCCAACCGAGTTCACCGTGCACGCCACCGCCTGGTGGCTCAACGAGGTCGCGCCCACGTCGGTGCCGATCGGCCGTCCGGTGTGGAACGCGCAGACCTACGTGCTGGACGAGGGCCTCGCCCCGGTTCCGGTCGGCGTGCCCGGCGAGCTGTACCTCGGCGGTGTGCAGACCGCCCGCGGCTACCACGACCGCCCCGACCTGTCCGCCGAACGTTTCGTCGCCGACCCGTTCGGCCCGCCCGGTTCGCGCCTGTACCGCACCGGCGACCTGGTGCGCTGGGTGCGCCCGCGCGATCCCGAGGTGGGCAGCGCCGGCGTGCTGGAATACATCGGCCGCACCGACTTCCAGGTGAAGTTCCGTGGTCAGCGCATCGAGCTCGGCGAGATCGAGACCGCCCTGCTCGACCACCCGGCCGTCACCCAGGCCGTGGTGCTGGTCATGGACACCGTCGCGGGCGACCAGCTGGTCGCCTACGTGGTCACCGGCGGCGGCCCGGTCGACTTGGACAGCATCAGGAACGCGCTGCACCGCACGCTGCCCGCGTACATGGTGCCCTCGGCGATCATGGTGCTCGAGGCGTTCCCGCTGAACGCCTCCGGCAAGCTGGACCGCAAGGCGCTGCCCGCGCCGGTGTTCGAGGTGCGCGAATTCCGCGCTCCGACCACGCCGATCGAGGAGATCGTCGCGCAGATCTTCGGTGAGGTGCTCGGCATCTCCCGCGTCGGCGTGGACGACGACTTCTTCGAGCTGGGTGGCAACTCGCTGATCGCCACCCAGGTGGCCTCCCGCCTCGGCATCGCGCTGGACACCAGGGTGCCGGTGCGCATGCTGTTCGAGGCGTCCACGGTCGCGGCGCTGGCCGCGCGGGTGGAGTCGCACGCCGGTGACGGCGCGCGCAAGGCGCTGGTCGCCCGGCACCGTCCGGAGCAGGTGCCGTTGTCGCTGGCGCAGCAGCGCATGTGGTTCCTCAACCGGTTCGACACCTCCTCGGCGGTGAACAACATCCCGGTCGCGATCCGGCTGTCCGGCGATCTGGACATCGCCGCGTTGCAGGTCGCGGTGATCGACGTGATCGACCGGCACGAGTCGCTGCGGACGGTGTTCCCGGAGACCAGGATCGGCCCGGTGCAGGTGGTGCTGGACGCGGCGCAGATCGTGCCGGATCTGACCCCGGTGCCGGTGACCGAGTACAACCTGATCGATCACCTGGTCGAGCTGGCGTCGATGGCGTTCGACGTGACCAGCGAAGTGCCGCTGCACGCCCGGTTGTTCGAGATCAGCGAGACCGAGTACGTGCTCGGCATGGTGGTGCACCACATCTCGGCCGACGGCTGGTCGATGGGCCCGCTGGCCCGCGACGTCATGGTGGCCTACGCCGCTCGCACGTCGTGGGAGGCGCCCGCGTGGTCGTCGCTGCCGGTGCAGTACGCCGACTACGCGCTGTGGCAGCGCGAGGTACTCGGCTCCGAGGACGACCCGAGTTCGCTGATCGCCGGCCAGATCCGCTACTGGACGCGCGAACTGGCCGATCTGCCCGACGAATTGGTGCTGCCGTCGGACCGGCCGCGTCCCGCCGTCGCGTCCTACCGCGGCGGCACCTACCCGTTCGTGATCTCCGGCGAGACCCAGCGCGCCCTGGTCGAGCTGGGGCGCAGGCACAACGCGTCGCTGTTCATGGTGCTGCACAGCGCGCTGGCGGTACTGCTGGCCCGCGCCAGCGGCACCAGCGATATCGCGATCGGCACCCCGGTTGCCGGCCGCGGTGAGGCGGCGCTGGACGACCTGATCGGCATGTTCGTCAACACCCTGGTGTTGCGCACCGAGGTGGACGGCGCGATGAGCTTCGCCGACCTGCTCGCCCGCGCCCGCGAGACCGATCTGCACGCGTTCGCGCACGCCGACGTGCCGTTCGAGCGGCTGGTCGAGGTGCTCAACCCGGCGCGCTCGCAGGCGCGCCACCCGCTGTTCCAGGTGATGCTGACCTTCCAGAACACCCGGCAGGCCAGTCTGGAACTGCCCGGTCTCTCGGTCAACGGCATCGACTACGACGCCCGGCTGGCCAAGTTCGACCTGCAGCTCACCCTGTCGGAGACCCAGGACGAACACGGCGACTCGGCGGGCATGTCGGCCGAGTTCTCCTACGCGCTGGATCTTTTCGACGAGCCGACCGTCGCTGCGTTCGCCCGGCGCCTGGACCGCATCCTCGCGGCCGTGACCGCCGACCCGGACGTCCCGATCGGCGACATCGACCTGCTCGCGTCCGAGGAACGCGCGCGGGTGCTGATCGACTGGAACGACACCGGACACCCGGTGGACCAGGTCGCGACGCTGGTCTCGCTGTTCGACGCGCAGGCGGCGGCAACGCCGGACGCGATCGCGCTGGACTTCGAAGGCGAGCGGCTGACCTACCGCCAGTTCCAGGAGCGGACCAACCGCATCGCCCGCCGGCTCATCGGCGCGGGCGTCGGCCCGGAATCACTGGTGGCGCTGGCGCTGCGGCGTTCCACCGAACTGGTCGTGGCGATGTACGCGGTGGTGCAGACCGGCGCGGCCTACGTGCCGCTGGACCCGGATCAGCCCGCCGATCGCATCAACTACATCATCGAGACCGCGCGGCCACGGATGATCCTGTACCGCGCGGCGGACGGATTCGGCCTGGACCCGCAGCCCGCGGTGACCGCGCTGTCGATCGAGGGCATCGAGGGCCTGCCCGGTTTCGCCGCGACCAGCGGCGCGCCGATCACCGACGCCGAGCGCATCCGCCCGCTGCGGCCGGAGAACACCGCGTATGTGATCTTCACCTCCGGCTCCACCGGACGCCCGAAGGGTGTGGCGGTCGGCCACGCCGCGATCGTGAACCGGCTGCGGTGGATGCAGCACGAGTACCCGATCGGTCGCGACGACGCGGTGCTGCAGAAGACGCCCGCCACGTTCGACGTGTCGGTGTGGGAGTTCTTCTGGCCGTTGCAGACCGGCGCCCGGCTGGTCGTGGCGCGTCCGGACGGGCACCGCGACCCGGTGTACCTGTCCCAGATCATCGCCGAGAAGCAGATCACCACGGCGCATTTCGTGCCGTCCATGCTCTCGGTCTTCGTCTCCACGCTGGGCAGCGAGAACGGCGACGGACTGCCCGCGCCGCGGCTGCGGCAGGTCTTCGCCTCCGGTGAGGCGCTGCCCGCGCAGACGGCGCAACGTCTGCGCGAGCTGACCGGCGCGCGGCTGCACAACTTGTACGGCCCGACCGAGGCCGCGGTCGACGTGACCTATCACGAGGCCACCGAGGCCGATACGGTGTCGGTGCCGATCGGACGCCCGGTGTGGAACACCCGGGTCTTCGTGCTCGACAGCCGTCTGCACCCGGTCGCGCCGGGTGTCGCGGGTGAGCTGTATCTGGCGGGCGAACAGCTGGCGCTCGGCTACCTGGGCCGCTCGGACCTGACCGCGGATCGGTTCGTGGCCAACCCGTACGGCGCGCCCGGCGAGCGGATGTACCGCACCGGTGACCTGGTGGCCTGGACGCCGGACGGCGAACTGGAGTACCTGGGCCGCACCGACTTCCAGGTGAAGCTGCGCGGTCTGCGTATCGAGCTGGGCGAGATCGAGGCCGCGCTGCTGGCGCAGCCGGGGATCGCGCAGTCGGTGGTCGTGCTGCGCTCCGACGCGCACGCGGGCGATCAGCTGGTGGGTTACCTGGTCGGCGAACCGTACGCGGCGGTGGACATCGACGAGGTGAAGACCGCGCTGGCCGCGGCGCTGCCCGGCTACATGGTCCCGGCCGCGCTGGTCGTGCTGGACGCCTTCCCGGTGAACGCCTCCGGCAAGCTGGATCGCAGGGCACTGCCCGCTCCGGTGTTCGAGGCCAGGGTGTTCCGCGCTCCCTCGACCCCGATCGAGGAGATCGTCGCGGAGATCTTCGCCGACCTGCTCGGCGTGCCGCGGGTCGGCGTGGACGACGACTTCTTCGAGCTCGGCGGCAACTCGCTGGTGGCCACCCAGGTGGTCGCCCGGGTCAGCGCGGCGCTGAACACCGAGGTCGGTGTGCGCGTGCTGTTCGAGGCCCCGACCGTGGGCGCGCTGGCCGCGCGGATCGAGTCGCACGCGGGACGCGGTGCGCGCCAGGCGCTCACCGCGCAGGTGCGTCCCGAGCACCCGCCGCTGTCGCTGGCGCAGCAGCGGATGTGGTTCCTCAACCGCTTCGACATCGGGAGCGCGGCGACCACATCGGGCGCGGCCTCCGCCACCTACAACATCCCGGCCGCGGTGCGGCTGGAAGGCGCGCTGGATCTGGACGCGCTGCGCGGCGCGATCGCCGACGTGGTCGGGCGCCACGAATCGCTGCGCACCATCTACCCGTCCCGGGACGGCGTGGCCTACCAGCGGGTGCTCAACGCCACCAAGGCCATTCCCGAGCTGGACGTGGTCGAGGTGGCCGAGGGGCAACTGCTGGGTGTGCTCTACGAGTTCGTCGAGCGCGGCTTCGACGTGACCACCCAGCCGCCGGTGCGCCTGCGCGCCTACCGGCTCGCCCCGGACGACTACGTGCTGGTCGTCGTGGTGCACCACATCGCCGCGGACGGCTTCTCCATGCGTCCGCTGGTGCGCGACCTGATGACCGCCTACGTGGCGCGCACCTCCGTGGCCGAGCCCGGCTGGCCGCCGCTGCCGGTGCAGTACGTGGACTTCGCGCTGTGGCAGCGCGACACGCTCGGCTCCGAGGACGATCCGACGTCGCTGATCTCCGAGCAGCTCGACTACTGGCGCGAGACGCTGGCCGGGCTGCCCGACGAACTGCGCCTGCCGGGACGACCGCGGCCCGCGGTCGCCTCCTACGGCGCGGGCACCTACCGGTTCCGCGTGCCGGGCGAGCTGATCGAGGACCTGAACCGGGTCGCGCAGACGCACGGCAGCACGCTGTTCATGGTGGTGCACGGCGCCTTCGCCGCCCTGCTGGCGCGCTCGAGCGGCTCCGAGGACATCGCTATCGGCATCCCGGTCGCCGGTCGTGGCGAGCAGGCGCTCGACGATCTGGTCGGCATGTTCGTCAACACTTTGGTGCTGCGCACTCAGGTGGACACCGGCGAGCCGTTCGCCGAGCTGCTCGCCCGGGTCCGCGAGCGCGACCTACAGGCGTTCGCGCACGCGGATGTGCCGTTCGAGCGGCTGGTCGAGGTGCTCAACCCGGCGCGCTCGCAGGCGCGCCACCCGCTGTTCCAGGTGATGCTGTCGTTCCAGAACCTCGGCCGCACCGCGCTGGAACTGCCCGGCCTCACCGTCTCCGAGCTGGGCATCGACCAGCCGACCGCGAAGTTCGACCTGCAGCTCACGCTCAGCGAGGTCCCCGGCGCCGAGACGGCGATGGACGCCGAACTCGTCTACGCCACCGATCTTTTCGACGGGGCGTTCGCCGGGACGTTCGCCGAGCGCTTCGTGCGTGTGCTGCGCGGTATCGCCGCCGATCCGTCGGTCACCGTCGGCGACATCGACCTGCTCGACGACGCCGAGCGGGCTTTGGTGATCGAGCGGTGGAACGCCACCGAATTCCCGGTCGACGCCGCGCTCACCTCGCCGGTCGGCGACGCCGCCGCGACCCTGGTCTCGCTGTTCGAGGCGCAGGTCGCGCGCACTCCGGACAGTCCCGCGGTCACCTTCGAGGGGACAAGTCTGTCCTACGCCGAGTTCGCCCGCAGGGTGCATCGCTTGGCGCGTTGGCTCAAGGTCAACGGCGTCGGGCCGGAATCATATGTGGCGCTGGGGATGCGCCGTTCGATCGACCTGGTGGTCGGCATGTACGCGGTGAACGCCGCGGGCGGCGCGTACGTGCCGCTGGACCCGGATCATCCGGCCGAGCGCATCGACTACATCCTGGAGACCGCGCGCCCGGTGTGCGTGCTGACCTCCGGTTCCGACCTGGAGACCACCGTCTCCCGGCAGGTGCGCATCGATCAGCTGGACCTGTCGGAGTTCTCCGACGAGCCGCTGACCGACGCCGACCGGCACAAGCCGCTGCGTCCGGCCAATACCGCGTACGTGATCTTCACCTCCGGCTCGACCGGTCGCCCGAAGGGTGTGGCGGTCTCGCACGCCGCGATCGTCAACCGTCTGGTGTGGATGCACGCCGAATACGGCCTGGCGGCCTACGACGTGGTCGTGCAGAAGACGCCCGCGACGTTCGACGTGTCGGTGTGGGAGTTCTTCTGGCCGTTGCAGGTCGGCGCGCGCCTGGTGGTGGCGAAGCCGGACGGTCATCGCGATCCCGCCTACCTGGCGCGGCTGATCGTCGACGAGCAAGTCACCACGGCGCACTTCGTTCCGTCCATGCTGTCGGTGTTCGTCGCCGCGCTCGATGCGACCGCCGCCGAGCAGCGCGCGGCCGAATGCACCAGCCTGCGCAACGTTTTCGCGTCCGGTGAGGCGCTGCCCGCGGTGACCGCGCAGAAGTTGCGGGAGCTGACCGGCGCGCGGCTGCACAACCTGTACGGCCCGACCGAAGCCGCCGTCGACGTCACCTTCCACGAGGTGACCGACGACGACACCGCGTCGGTGCCGATCGGCGCCCCGGTGTTCAACACCCAGGTGTACGTGCTGGATTCGCGGCTGCGGCCGGTTCCGGTCGGCGTGCCCGGCGAGCTGTACCTCGCGGGCGCGCAGCTGGCGCACGGGTACGTGGGCCGCCCCGATCTGACCACCGAACGCTTCGTGGCCAACCCGTTCGGCGATGCCGAGCGGATGTACCGCACCGGCGACCTGGTGGCCTGGACCGAAGACGGCGAGCTGGAGTACCTGGGCCGCACCGACTTCCAGGTGAAGGTGCGCGGTCTGCGCATCGAGCTGGGCGAGATCGAGTCGGCGCTCACGGCACTGGATTCGGTAGCGCAGGCGGTGGTCGTGGTGCGCACCGACGAGCGGCTGGGCGACCAGCTGGTCGCGTACCTGGTGACGGACCCGGACCGGGTGGTGGACGTCGAGTCGGTCAAGGCCGAACTCGGCGCGCGACTGCCGGGGTACATGGTGCCCGCGGCCTATGTGGTGCTGGACGAGTTCCCGCTCAACGCCTCCGGCAAGCTCGATCGCAAGGCACTGCCCGCGCCGGTGTTCGAGGCCAAGGTGTTCCGGGCACCCGCCACGCCGGTGCAGGAGATCGTGGCCGAGACCTTCGCCGAGGTGCTCGGCGTGGAGCGGGTCGGCCTGGACGACGACTTCTTCGAGCTGGGCGGCAACTCGCTGGTCGCCACGCAGGTGGCGGCGCGGCTGGGCGAGGAGCTGAACACGCTGGTCCCGGTGCGCACGCTGTTCGAGGCGTCGACCGTGCTCGCGCTGGCCGCGAAGGTGGAATCGGCTGCCGGTGCGGGCGGCCGGACGCCGCTGGTGGCGCGGGAGCGCCCCGAGTTGGTGCCGCTGTCGCCGGCTCAGCAGCGGATGTGGTTCCTCAACCGGTTCGACAACCGCACTGCGGTGAACAACATCCCGGTGGCGCTGCGACTGAGCGGTGCGCTGGACGTCGCCGCGCTGAGCGCGGCCATCGGTGACGTGCTCGCGCGGCACGAGGCGCTGCGCACGATCTACCCCGAGGTGGAGGGCACCGGCTACCAGCGCGTATTGCCGGTCGGTGAGGTCGCCTTCGACCTGGTCGCCGAGCCGGTCGCCGCGCGGGAGCTGCCCGCGCGGATCGTCGAGCTGGCGAGTGCCGGCTTCGACGTGACCGCCGAGATCCCGTTCCGGGCGAGCCTGCTGTCGCTGTCGGCGACCGAGCACGTCGCGGTGCTGGTGATGTATCACATCAGCGCGGACGGTTTCTCGCTGCGGCCGTTGCTGCGCGACGTGGTGCTCGCCTACACCGAGCGCGCTCGCGGCGAGGCGCCGTCCTGGGCCCCGCTCGAGGTGCAGTACGCCGACTACGCGCTGTGGCAGCGCGAGGTGCTCGGCGCCGAGGACGACGCCGAATCCGTCGCGGCCCGGCAGATCGCCTACTGGACCGAGCAACTGCGTGACCTGCCCGACCAGATCGAGCTGCCCGCCGACCGGCCCCGGCCGGAGATCGCCTCGAACGCCGGTGGCACGCACGATTTCGCGGTCGACGCGCAGGTGCACGAGGCGCTGGCCGAGCTGGCGCGCGCCCGCGGCGTGACGCTGTTCATGGTGGTGCACGCCGCGCTGGCGGTGTGGGCGGGCCGGTTGTCGGGCAGCACCGACGTCGCGATCGGCACGCCGATCGCGGGTCGCGGTGAACGCGCGCTCGACGACGTGGTCGGCATGTTCGTCAACACGCTCGTGCTGCGCAGCCGGGTGGAGCCCGGCGCGGGCTTCGACGAGCTGCTCGAGCAGGTGCGCCGCACCGATCTGGCCGCGTTCGCCAACGCCGACGTGCCGTTCGAGCGGCTGGTGGACGTACTCAGCCCGGCGCGCTCGCAGGCGCACCATCCGCTGTTCCAGG
Source organism: Nocardia aegles (assembly GCF_052545135.1). Taxonomy (NCBI): domain Bacteria; kingdom Bacillati; phylum Actinomycetota; class Actinomycetes; order Mycobacteriales; family Nocardiaceae; genus Nocardia; species Nocardia aegles. Next base: position 425,654 of record NZ_JBQWRI010000003.1, on the reverse strand, counting down.
TGGCGCTGACCTTCGAGGCGGCATCGGCGACCGATCTCGGTACCGTCGCGCTGCCCGGCGGACTCGAGGTCGCCGCGGTCGAGTTCGACCCGGGCACCGCGAAATTCGACGTGCAGCTGACCGTGGGCGAGGCCGCCGACGGCGGGTTGACGCTGTCGTGGAACTACGCCACCGAACTGTTCGATCCGGAGACGGTGGCCGCGTTCGCGGATCGTTTCGTGCGCATCCTGCGCGGTGTCGCCGACGATCCGCGGGCGGCGATCGGCGACATCGATCTGCTCGGCGAGGGCGAGCGGCTGGATGTGTCGCAGCGCTGGGTGTCCTCCGGCTCCGAGAGTGTCGCCGGCCTGTTCGCCGATCCGGACATCACCCTGGTCGGGCTGTTCGACGCGGCGGCGGCCGCGCACCCGCACCGCGTCGCGGCCCGCTTCGGCGTGGAGACGCTGACCTACGCCGAGCTGGACCGGCGCGCGAATGTGCTGGCGCGCAGGCTGATCAGCGACGGCGCGGGGCCGGAGACGCTGGTCGCGGTGATCCTGCCGCGGTCGCTGGACCTGGTGGTCGCGCTGCTGGCGGTGGTGAAGACCGGCGCGGGTTATGTGCCGGTGGACCCGACCTACCCGGCCGAGCGCATCGCCTACGTGCTCGCCGATTCCCGGCCGACCAGCGTGGTGCTCGACTCGACGGTGCAGGTCGAGGTGCCGGCCGGACTGCCGTCGGTCGTGCTCGACGGGTTCGCGGTGGAGACCGGCAACGTCGAGGACGCCGACGACGCCCCGATCACCGACGCCGACCGTAATTCCGCGCTCACGCCGGACAACGTCGCGTACGTGATCTACACCTCCGGCTCGACCGGCCGCCCGAAGGGCGTCGCGGTCGCGCACCGCAACGTGGTGCGGCTGTTCGCGAACACCGACCGGGACTTCGGTTTCGGCCCCGACGACGTGTGGACGCTGTTCCACAGCTACGCCTTCGACTTCTCGGTGTGGGAGCTGTGGGGTCCGCTGCTGTTCGGCGGCACCCTCGTGGTGGTCGACTACTACACCTCGCGCTCGCCGGAGCAGTTCCTGGAACTGCTGCGCGCCGAGCGGGTCACGGTGCTCAACCAGACGCCGTCGGCGTTCTACCAGCTGGCCGAAGCGGAGCGGAACGCCGCGCCCGCCGCCGCGCCGTTGGCGCTGCGGTACGTGGTGTTCGGCGGTGAGGCGCTGGAGCTGCGCAGGCTGTCGGATTGGGTGGCGCGCCACGGCGACGGCACCGGTACCTCCGCCGGACCACTGCTGGTCAACATGTACGGCATCACCGAGACCACGGTGCACGTGTCCTACCGCGCGCTGGACGCCGCGACCATCGCCGCCGCCTCCGGCAGCGTGGTCGGCCGCGCGATCGCCGGTCTGCGGGTGTACGTGCTCGACAGCCGGTTGCGCCCGGTGCCGGTCGGCGTCGCGGGTGAGATGTACGTGGCGGGACCGCAATTGGCGCGCGGCTACCTCGGGCGTCCCGATCTGTCCGCGACTCGCTTCGTCGCCGACCCGATGGGCGACGCGCCGGGTGCGCGGCTGTATCGCTCCGGCGACCTCGCCCGCTGGAACCGCTTCGGTGAGCTCGAGTACCTGGGCCGCGCCGACGACCAGGTGAAGGTGCGCGGTTTCCGCATCGAGCTCGGCGAGATCGAGTCCGCGATCCTGGCTCAGCCCGGCATCGCCCAGGCAGCGGTCATCGTGCGCGAGGACCAGCCCGGCGATCAGCGGATCGTCGCCTACGTGGTGTCCGAGCCGGGCGTCGAGCCCGCGCTGGACGCGGTGCGCGACGGCGCGGCCGCGCAGCTGCCCGCCTACATGGTGCCTTCGGCCGTGGTGCGGCTGGAATGGATCCCGCTGACCGTCAACGGGAAGCTGGACCGCCGCGCGTTGCCCGCGCCGACGGCGATCTCGCGCGCCTTCCGCGCGCCGGTCACTCCCGTGCAGGAGACCGTGGCGGCGGTGTTCGCCGACGTGCTCGGCCTGGAGCGGGTCGGCGTGGACGACGACTTCTTCGACCTCGGCGGCAACTCGCTGATCGCGACCAGGGTGGTCGCCCGCATCGGCGCCGCGCTGGGCACGACCGTCGCGGTGCGCACCCTGTTCGAGGCATCGACGGTGGAAGCGCTCGCGGCGCGGGTGGAATCGCATGCCGACGGTGCGGCCCGCGCCCGGCTGGTCGCCCGCGAGCGGTCGGCCGGCGAACTGGTTCCGCTGTCGTTCGCGCAGCAGCGCATGTGGTTCCTGAACAAGTACGACACCTCCTCGGCGGCCTACAACCTGCCGATCGCCATCCGGCTCACCGGCGCGCTGGACGTCGAAGCGCTGCGGTTGGCGGTGGCCGACGTGGTGCGCAGGCACGAATCGCTGCGCACCCGCTATCCCGAGCACGGCGGCACCCCGGTCCAGGTGATCGTGCCCGCCGAGGACATCGCTCTGGATCTGCGTCCCGTGGCGGTGGACCCGGCGCGGCTGATCCAGACGGTGACCGAGTTCGTCACCACCGGATTCGATGTGGCCGAGCAGGTTCCGCTGCGCACCCGGCTGTACGCGGCCGGGCCGGACGAGCACGTGCTCGTCGTCGTGGTGCACCACATCGCGGCCGACGGCTTCTCGATGGGCCCATTGACCCGCGACGTGATGGCCGCCTACACCGCGCGCAGCACCGGCAGCGCTCCCGGTTGGGCGCCGCTTGCGGTGCAGTACGCCGACTTCGCCGTCTGGCAGCGGGAACTCCTCGGCTCGGAGGACGATCCCGACTCGCTGCTGGCGAAGCAGGTCGCCTACTGGCGGCACGCGCTCGACGGCATCCCCGACGAGCTCGCCCTGCCCGCCGACCGCCCGCGTCCGGCCGTCGCCTCGTTCCGCGGCGCGACGCTGCATCGCGAGCTGTCCGGCGAGCTGGTCGCCGCACTGGAGGAGGTCGCCCGGCAGCGCGGCGCGTCGCTGTTCATGGTCATGCACGGCGCGCTGGCGGTGCTGCTGGCCCGGCTGTCCGGCAGCGACGACGTCGCGGTCGGCACCCCGGTCGCGGGCCGCGGTGAGGCCGCGCTCGACGACCTGGTCGGCATGTTCGTCAACACGCTGGTGCTGCGCACGGGCATCGAGCCGGGCGAGTCGTTCGCCGGCCTGCTCGACCGGGTGCGCCGCACCGACCTGGACGCCTACGGCAACGCCGACGTGCCGTTCGAGCGGCTGGTGGAACTGCTCGCGCCGGAGCGCTCGCAGGCCCGCAACCCGCTGTTCCAGGTGATGCTGGCGTTCCAGAACTTGGAGCGCACCACCCTGGAACTGCCGGGGCTGTCGGTGTCCGCCCTGGATCTGGAAGAGAACGTCGCGCGCTTCGACTTGCAGTTCACCCTTGCCGAGCGCGGCGAAAGCGGTTCCGGCGCGATGGCGCTGGCGCTCACCTACGCCACCGAGCTGTTCGACGAGTCCACCGCGGCGGCCATCGCGGACCGCTGGGAGCGTGTGCTCGTGGCGGTGGCGGCCGATCCGTCGGTCACCGTCGGCGCGATCGACGTGCTCGACGCCGCCGAGCGGGCCGATCTGATCGCGCGCACCGGAGCGCCCGCCTCGCCCGCGCGGACGCTGCCGGAGCTGATCGCCGAGGCCGCCGCCATCGATCCGGAAGCGCCCGCCGTGGTGTTCCAGGCGAGCAGCGCGGCCCACGCGTCGCCCGACCACCACCCCGCATCGAGTCGCTTCGCGACGCTGACGTATGGCGAGCTGGACGCGCGGTCGAACCGCTTGGCGCGCTTGCTGATCGAGCGTGGCATCGGCACCGAGGATCTGGTGGCGATCGCCGTGCCGCGCTCGGAGGTGTCGTACTTCGCCGAGTGGGCGGTGTCGAAGTCCGGTGGCGCGTTCGTGCCGATCGACCCGACCTATCCGGCCGACCGCATCGCGCACATGGTGACCGATTCGGGCTCCCCGATCGGTCTGACCGTGGCGTCGGTGCGTGCCGAGCTGCCGGAATCGGTCGAGTGGCTGGTGCTCGACGAGCTGGATCTCGACGGATTCGACGACGCCGCGGTCACCGACGCCGATCGGGTGCGCCCGGTGCGGCCCGAGCACCCAGCCTACGTCATCTACACCTCCGGTTCCACCGGTGTGCCCAAGGGCGTCGTGGTCACCCACGCCGGTCTGGCCAACTTCCGCGACGAGCAGAACGCCCGCTACGACGTCGATTCCGATACGCGCGCATTGCATTTCGCCTCGCCCAGCTTCGACGCGTCGATCCTGGAGTTCCTGCTGGCCATCGGTCGCGGCGGCGCCCTGGTGGTCTGCCCGCCCGGCGTGTACGGCGGCGAGGAACTGTCCGAGCTGATCCGCCGTGAGCGGGTCACGCACGCCTTCATCACCCCGTCGGTGCTCGCGTCGCTGGATTCGGCCGCGCTGGCCGGTATGCGGGTGATCGTGGCCGGCGGCGAGGCGGTGCCCGCCGATCTGGTCGCCAAGTGGGGTGGCGCGCCGGACGGTTCGGGCCGCCGCTTCCACAACGGTTACGGCCCGACCGAGACCACGATCATGACCAACATCAGCGACGCGCTCGCGCCCGGCGACCGGGTCACCATCGGTGGCCCGACCCGCGGCATGCAATCGCTGATCCTGGACGCCCAGCTCAGGCCCGTTCCGGTGGGTGTCGCAGGTGAGCTGTATCTGTCGGGCGTCCAGCTGGCGCGCGGTTACCACGCCCGCCCGGGTCTGTCGGCGGAGCGGTTCGTCGCCAACCCGTACGTGCCCGGCGCGCGGATGTACCGCACCGGTGACGTGGTCCGCTGGACCCGGGTCGGGCACTCCGCGCCCGCCGGCGTAGGCGAATCGCTTGTCGTCGAATACGTCGGCCGCTCCGACTTCCAGGTGAAGGTGCGCGGTTTCCGCATCGAGCTCGGCGAGATCGACGCCGCGCTCGCCGCGCACGAGAGCGTCGACTTCGCGGTCACCGTGGGCCACAAGAGCGCCGCGGGCGCGGTGTCGCTGGTCTCGTATGTCGTTGCCGCGCAAGGACATTCGATCGACGTTGCGGCGCTGACCGGGCACGTCGAGCAGCGCCTGCCCGCCTACATGGTGCCCTCGTCGATCATGGTGATCGACCGTGTGCCGCTCACCCCGGTGGGCAAGCTGGACCGTAAGGCGCTGCCGGAGCCGGTGTTCGCGACCGAGGTCGTGTTCCGCGCGGCGCGCACGCCGGTCGAGCAGACCATCGCGGAAGTGTTCGCCGAGGTGCTCGGCGTGGAGCGGGTCGGCGTCGACGACTCCTTCTTCGCGCTCGGCGGCGACAGCATCGTCTCCATCCAGCTGGTATCGCGGGCCAAGGCACGCGGTGTGGTGTTCACCCCGCGGCACGTCTTCGAGCAGCGCACCGTGGCGGGCCTGGCGTCGGTCGCGGAGACCACCGAGGCGGCCGAGGCGTCGGCCGCGACGCTGGCCGAGCCGCCGGGCGGCGGCATCGGCGTCATGCCGTTGACGCCGGTGGTGCGGTTCATGGCCGAGCGGCGCGGATCGTTCGGCCGGTTCAACCAGACGCTGGCGCTGGAACTGCCGGTCGGCATCGACCGATCAGGAATCGTGGCGACGGTGAGCGCTGTCATCGATCGCCACGACATGCTGCGCGCGAGCCTGCGCCGCGACGGCGACGACTGGGTGGTGGAGACCGCGGCGCCCGGCACGGTCGCGGTGGACGCGCTGATCGATCGCACCGAATTCGACGCGAACGTCAGCGATGCCGAACTGGTCGAGATCGCCTCGGCGGCACTGGACGAGTCGCTGGACCGGCTCGATCCGGCCGCGGGCGTGGTCATCCGGTTCGTCTGGCTCGAGCCCGATTCCGCCGAGCGCGCCGGCCGCCTGATCGTCGTCGCCCACCACCTCGTGGTGGACGGCGTCTCCTGGCGCATCCTGGTGCCGGACTTCGTCACCGCGTGGGGACAGCGCACCGCCGGGCAGACGCCCGAGCTGGTCGCCCCCGCCACGTCGATGCGGGCCTGGGCGCACGCGCTGGAGCGCGCGGCGGCCGATCCGCAGCGGGTGGCCGAGCTGGACTACTGGCGTTCGGTGCTCGCCGCGGCCGATCCGCTGCTGACCGAGCGTGCGATGGACCCGCGGATCGATACCTCGGGCGTCATCGCCCAGCATCGGGTCGAGGTATCGACCGAGGTCACCAAGGCCCTGCTCACCACGGTTCCGGCGCTGTTCCACGGCGGTGTGAACGACGGCCTGCTCACCGCGCTGGCGCTGGCCACCGCGAAGTGGCGGGCGCGGCGGGTGGCCGTCGGCGGCGACAATTCGCTGCTGATCCGGCTGGAGGGCCACGGCCGCGAGGAAGACGTGGTGCCGGGTGCGGATCTGTCCCGCACCGTCGGCTGGTTCACCGCGATCTACCCGGTGCGGTTCGATCTGTCCGGCATCGACGTCGACGCCGCGTTCACCGGCGGCCCCGCGCTGGGCGCGGCCGTGAAGGCGGTCAAGGAGCAGTTGCTCGCGGTGCCGGACAAGGGCATCGGCTACGGCCTGCTGCGCTACCTGAACCCTGAGACCGCGGCCGAGCTGCCGCGCGAGCTGCCCGGTCAGGTGAGCTTCAACTACCTCGGCCGCGTCGTCGACGGTGACGTTCCGGAGTCGCTGCGCGGCTTCGGCTGGATCCCCGCGCCGGAACTCGGCGCGCTCGGCGGCGCCTACGACGCGGACATGCCCGCGATGGCGCCGCTGGACGTGAACGCGATCGTGGTGGGCGACAAGCTGACCGCGAACATCGGCTACCCGTCGACCCTCCTGTCGGCCGCCGAGGTGCGCGAGTTCGCCGAGCTGTGGACCGCGGCGCTGGAAGCGGTGGCGCGCCATGCCAATTCGGCGGGCGCGGGCGGGCACACCCCGTCGGACTTCGCGCTGGTGCGCAGTCCACGGGGTGGTCTGGGGCGGGGGATCACACAGCGGGATATCGACGTGTGGGAGCGGCGCTTCCCGGCGCTGGCCGACGTGTGGCCGCTGTCGGCGTTGCAGGCCGGTCTGCTGTTCCACGCCCGCCTCGCGGCGAGTTCGGTGGACGTGTACACCGCCCAGGCGGTGCTGACGCTCACCGGCCGGGTGGATGCCGCCCGGTTGCGCACGGCCGCACAGGCTCTGCTGGACCGCTACGAGAACCTGCGCACCGCGTTCGTCACCGATCACGACGGCAACCCGGTGCAGATCGTGCTGGACAGCGTCCGGGTGGCGTGGGCCGAGCACGACCGGATCGCCTCCGGTGCGGCCGAGGATCTGATCGCGGCCGACCGTACGCGGCGGTTCGATCTGGCGGAGCCGCCGCTGATCCGCTTCACGCTGATCCAGGTCGCGGCCGACCGCTGGCAGTTCGTGGTGTCCAACCATCACATCCTGCTCGACGGCTGGTCGATGCCGCTGCTCATGCGGGATCTGCTGGTGCTCTACGCCGTCCACGCGGACGCCTCCGCGTTGCCGGCGGTGCGGTCCTACCGGCACTTCCTGGACTGGACCCGGCAGCAGGATCACGCGGCGTCGCTGGCCGCGTGGGCGCGGGCGCTGCGCGGTGTCGGCGAGCCGACGCTGCTGGCGCGGCCCGACGCCGGTCGGGAGATCACCTCGCTGTCCGGCGAGTACTTCTTCGACCTGGACGAGGCGACCACCGCGCGGCTGACCGAGCTGGCCGGTTCGCTCGGCGTCACCCCGAACACCGTGTTGCAGACGGCCTGGGGCATCCTCGTCGGCCGCATGACCAGCCGAGACGACGTGCTGTTCGGCACCACGGTCTCCGGTCGTCCCGCGCAGTTGCCCGGCGTGGAGGCGATGGTCGGCCTGTTCATCAACACCGTGCCGGTGCGGGTGCGCTTCGATTCGTCGGAGTCCGTGCGCGAGCTGCTGGTCCGTACCCAGGGCGAGCAGGCCGATCTGCTCGACCACCACTACGTGGGCTTGGCCGACATCCAGGCGGTCGCGGGCATCGGCGGCCTGTTCGACACCCTGGTGGTGTTCGAGTCCTACCCGGTCGACGCCGCGGGCTTGCAGGCGCAGGCGGCGGACATCGACGGCATGGCCGTGGTCGGCCTGGACGCGGCCGACGCCACGCACTACCCGCTGACGCTGATCGCGCAGCTGGATTCGCGGCTGCGGGTGCGCGCGGGCTACCTGCGCGACCTGTTCGACGAGCGGACGGTGCGCCGCATCGCCGACCGTTTGGTCCGGGTGCTCACCGCGATCACCGCTGAGCCCGACGCCGTGGTCGGTGACCTCGAGCTGCTGGATGCCGCCGAGCGCGAGCTCGTGCTGTCCGGCTGGAACGACACCGCGCACCCGACCGACACCGGCGCGACGTTGGTGTCGATGTTCTACGACCAGGTCGAACGCACTCCGGACGCGACGGCGATCACGTTCGAGGGGACAAGTCTGTCCTACGCCGAGTTCTCCTGGCGGGTGAACCAGCTGGCGCGCTGGCTGATCGCGCGCGGCGTGGGCGCGGAATCGTATGTGGCGCTGGGCATGCGGCGCTCGATCGACCTGGTGGTCGGCATGTACGCCGTCGCCGTGGCCGGTGGCTCGTATGTGCCGCTGGACCCGGATCACCCGGCCGAGCGCACGGAATACATCCTCGGCACCGCCGATCCGGTGTGCGTGCTGACCGCCGGCAGCGATCTGGACATCGACACCGCGCAGGTGCGCATCGACCTGCTGGACCTGAAGGGCCTGTCCGAGGCGCCGGTCACCGACGCGGATCGTCGTGCGCCGCTGCGTCCGTCGAATACCGCCTACGTGATCTTCACCTCCGGTTCGACGGGTCGTCCGAAGGGCGTGGCGGTTTCGCACGCCGCGATCGTCAACCGGCTCGTCTGGATGCAGACCGCCTACCAGTTGACCTCGGCTGATGTGGTGTTGCAGAAGACCCCCGCGACGTTCGATGTGTCGGTGTGGGAGTTCTTCTGGCCGTTGCAGATCGGTGCCCGCTTGGTCGTCGCGAAGCCGGACGGCCATCGCGACCCCGCGTACCTGGCGGAGATGATCAGCGCCGAAAAGGTGACGGTCGCGCACTTCGTGCCGTCGATGCTGGCGGTGTTCGTGGCTGATGCCGCTGCGGCGCAATGCGATTCGTTGCGGCTGGTGTTCGCCTCGGGTGAGGCGTTGCCGCCCAAGCCCGCGCACCGGTTGCGGGAGCTGACCGGCGCCGCACTGCACAACCTCTACGGCCCGACCGAGGCGGCGGTCGACGTCACCTTCCACGAGGTCGTGGACGCCGATATCGAGACCGTGCCGATCGGTGCGCCGGTGTTCAACACGCAGGTGTTCGTGCTGGACGCCCGGTTGCGTCCGGTGCCGGTGGGTGTCGCGGGTGAGCTGTACCTCGCGGGTGCCCAGCTCGCACGTGGCTATGTCGCGCGCCCGGACCTGACCGGTGACCGGTTCGTCGCCAACCCCTACGGCGAGCCGGGTGCGCGGATGTACCGCACCGGCGACCTGGTGGTGTGGACCGAACACGGTGAACTCGAGTACTTGGGCCGCACCGACTTCCAGGTCAAGTTGCGTGGTCTGCGGATCGAGCTCGGGGAGATCGAGTCGGCGCTCACGGGTCTGGACGAAGTCGCCCAGTCGGTCGTCGTGGTGCGGTCCGACCCGCACGCGGGCGACCAGCTCGTCGCCTACGTCATCCCCGCGCCGGACACCGCGCTGGATACCGACCTGGTCCGCGAAGACCTGGCCCGGCAGCTGCCCGCGTACATGGTGCCGTCGATCGTGGTGGTGCTCGACGAGTTCCCGCTCAACGCCTCCGGCAAGCTGGATCGCAAGGCGCTGCCCGCGCCGGTGTTCGAGGCCGCCGTGTTCCGTGCCCCGACCACGCCGGTCGAGGAGATCGTCGCGGCCACCTTCGCCGACGTGCTCGGCCTCGAGCGGGTCGGTCTGGACGACGACTTCTTCGCACTCGGCGGCAACTCGCTGTCGGCCACCCAGGTCGCCGCCCGGCTGTCGGCCGCGCTGGACACCGACCTCGGCGTGCGCGAGCTGTTCGAGGCGTCCACTGTGGTCGCGCTGGCGGCGCGCGCGGAGACCAAAGCGGGCGCGGGCGGCCGTGCCCCGCTGGCGCCGCAGCAGCGCCCGGAGCTGGTGCCGCTGTCGCTGGCTCAGCAGCGCATGTGGTTCCTCAACCGCTTCGACCCCGATTCGGCGGTGGACAACATCCCGGCCGCCGTGCGACTGTCCGGCCTGCTGGACCGGCAGGCGTTGCAGATCGCCGTCGCCGATGTGCTGGCCCGGCACGAGTCGTTGCGCACCTTCTACCCCGAGGTGGACGGCGCCGCGCGGCAGCAGATCGTGGCCACGGCCAAGGTCATTCCGGACCTGACGCCGATCGACGTCACCGAAGCCGAACTGCCCGAGCGGCTTTCGCAGCTGATCGGCACGGCCTTCGACGTCACCGCCGAAGTGCCCTTCCGCGCCCGGCTGTACGAGATCAGCCCCACCGAGCACGTGCTGGCCTTGGTGGTGCATCACATCTCGGCCGACGGCTTCTCCATGGGCCCGCTGACCCGCGACGTGATGACCGCCTACGGCGCCCGCGTCGACGGCGGTGAGCCCGCCTGGCATCCGCTGGAGGTCCAGTACGCGGACTTCGCGCTGTGGCAGCGCCAGGTGCTCGGCGCCGAGGACGACCCGGCTTCGGTGATCTCCGAGCAGATCTCGTTCTGGTCGGACACGCTGCGCGGGGTGCCCGAACAGCTGGACCTGCCGTCGGATCGGCCGCGCCCGGCGGTCGCCTCCGGCCGCGGCGCCACGCACGTCTTCGAGATCGACGCGCAGACCCACGCCCAGCTCGGCGAACTGGCCCGGACCAGGGGCGCGACGCTGTTCATGGTGGCGCATACCGCGCTGGCCGTGCTGCTGTCGCGGCTGTCCGGCGAGGCGGACATCGCGATCGGCACGCCGGTCGCCGGACGTGGTGAGCGCGCGCTCGACGACCTGATCGGCATGTTCGTCAACACCCTCGTGTTGCGGACCCCGATCGAGCCCGGCGCGACGTTCACCGAGCTGCTGCGTGCGGTGCGCGCTGTCGACATCGCCGCCTTCGGGCACGCGGACCTGCCGTTCGAGCGGCTGGTGGAAATCCTGAACCCGGCGCGTTCGCAGGCGCGGCATCCGCTGTTCCAGGTGATGCTGTCGTTCCAGAACACTGGCCAGAACAGCCTGGAGCTGCCCGGCCTGACCGTGAGCGGCGTCGAGTTGCCGATCGACGTGGCCAAATTCGACCTGCAACTGGTGCTGTCCGAACGCGACGCCGAGCACCCCGCGGGCGCGACCCCAGCGGGGATCGCGGCCGAGCTGATCTACGCCACCGATCTGTTCGACCCGGCCACCATGGCCGAGTTCGGGCGGCGCTTCGGCCGGTTGCTGAAGGCCGTCGCCGCCGAGCCGGACCGCGCCATCGGCGATATCGCGCTGCTGGACGAACCGGAGACCGAGCAGGCGCTGCGCGGCTGGAACGACACCGCACGCGACCTCGGCCCGGCCAGCACGCTGGTCGAGGAGTTCGACGCGCAGGCCGCGGCCACGCCGGACGCGGTCGCCGTGATCGACCCGGCTGCCGGAATGTCGCTGACGTATGCCGAATTCGCCGCGCGGGTGCGGCGATTGGCGCGCCGTCTCATCGAGGCGGGCGTCGGCCCGGAGACGCTGGTCGCCTTGGGCTTGCGCCGCTCGGTGGACCTGGTCGTGGCCGCCTACGCGGTGCACGCGGCCGGCGGCGGCTACGTGCCGCTGGATCTGGATCAGCCCGCCGACCGCGTGCACTACGTGCTCGACTCGGCCGACCCGGTCTGCGTACTCACCACCGCGCGCGACGCGTTCGACGGCGCGGGCCGCCCGACGCTGCGCATCGACGAGCTGGACCTGTCCGGCTACGCGGACACCCCCGTCATCGACGCCGAGCGCATCGCGCCGCTGCGCCCGCAGCATCCGGCGTACGTGATCTTCACCTCCGGTTCCACCGGACGCCCCAAGGGCGTCGCCGTGGCGCACGCGGCGGTCGTCAACCAGATCCGCTGGATCACCGGCGAATACGGCATCGACGCCGACGACGTGGTGCTGTTCAAGACCCCTGCCACCTTCGACGTCTCGGTGTGGGAACTGTTCGGCCCGCTGAGCACCGGCGGCCGGATCGTGGTGGCCAGCCCGGACGGGCACCGCGACCCGCAGTACCTGGCCGAGGTGATCGCAGCCGAGCGGGTCACCATGACCTCGTTCGTGCCCTCCATGCTGACCGTCTTCGCGGCGGGGATCGACCCGGCCGACGCCGACGCGCTCGCCTCGCTGCGGACGCTGTTCGTCGCCGGTGAGGCGTTCACCGCCGACGCGGTCGTCGCCATCCGCCGGGTCAGCGACGCCGCGCTGTACAACCTGTACGGCCCCACCGAATTCACCGTGCACGCCACGCACGCACCCGTAGCCGAGCAGGTGGACGGCGCCGTCCCGATCGGCCTGCCGGTGTGGAACGCGCAAGCGTACGTGCTGGATTCGCGTCTGCACCCGGTGCCCGCGAACGTCGCGGGTGAGCTGTATCTCGCGGGTGATCAGTTGGCGCGCGGTTACTTCGGCCGCGCGGACCTGACCGCCGACCGCTTCGTGGCCAACCCGTACGGGGAGCCCGGCGCGCGGATGTACCGCACCGGCGACTTGGTGCGCCGCGACGCCTCCGGCGCCATCGAGTATCTGGGCCGCACCGACTTCCAGGTGAAGCTGCGCGGTCTGCGCATCGAGCTCGGCGAGATCGAGACCGCGCTGACGGCACACGAATCGGTCGCCCAGTCGGTCGCGCTCGTGCGTTCCGGACCCGGGCGGGTGCAGGGTGGGATAGGACACGGCACCGGCGACCAGCTGGTGGGTTATGTGGTGCCCGCGAACGGCGCGACCGTGGACGTCGAGGCGTTGCGCGCGCACCTGTCCGCGCAGCTGCCGTCCTACATGGTGCCCGCGGCGATCGTGGTGCTCGACGCCATGCCGCTGAACCCGAACGGCAAGCTGGATCGCCGCGCGCTGCCCGAACCCGTCTTCGAGGTGCGGGAGTTCCGCGCGCCTGCGACACCGGTCGAGGAGATCGTCGCCGACGTCTTCGCCGAGGTACTCGGCCTGGCGCAGGCCGAACGCGCGGTCGGCCTGGACGACGACTTCTTCGATCTGGGCGGCAACTCACTGATCGCCACCCAGGTGGTGGCCCGGCTCGGGGCCGCGCTGGACACCCGGATCCCGGTCCGCACGCTGTTCGAGGCGCCGACCGTGGCCGCACTGGCCGCGCGGATGGAGGCGCACCAGGGCACCGGTCGCCGCCGGGAGCTCGTCGCGGGCCCGCGTCCGTCGAAGATTCCGCTGTCGCTGGCCCAGCAGCGCATGTGGTTCCTGAACCGGTTCGACAACCAGACCGCGGTGAACAACATCCCGCTCGCGGTCCGGCTCACCGGCACTCTGGACACCGAGGCGCTGCGCCAGGCCGTGGCCGACGTGGTCGACCGGCACGAGGTGCTGCGCACCGTCTACCCGGAGACCGCCGACGGCCACGGCGTGCAGGTCGTGCTGCCCGCCGGGCATCGCGCCGTCGATCTCACCCCGATCGAGGTGTCCGAGGCCGAGATCTCCGAGCGGATCAGCGAACTGGTGCTGACCGGCTTCGATGTCACCACCGAGGTCCCGGTGCGCGCCCGGTTGTTCCGCATCGCCGGCTCGATGGACGGCTCGCAGCCCGACACCCATGTGCTGGTGTTCGTGGTGCACCACATCTCCTCCGACGGCTGGTCGGTGCGCCCGCTGGCGCGCGACGTCATGGTGGCCTACTCGGCGCGTTCGCGCGGTGAGGCGCCCGCGTGGGCTCCGCTGCCGGTGCAGTACGCCGACTACGCGCTGTGGCAGCGCGAGACGCTGGGCTCCGAGGACGATCCCTCGTCGCTGATCGCCCAGCAGGTCGGGTTCTGGTCCGACACCCTGGCCGGGCTGCCGGAGCAGCTGGATCTGCCGTCGGACCGCTCGCGTCCGGCGGTGGCGTCCAACCGCGGTGGTGTGTACGAGTTCGCGCTCGACGCGCGGCTGCTGCGTGAGCTGAACGCGCTGGCCCGCGCGAACGGCGCCAGCCTGTTCATGGTGGTGCACGCGGCGTTCGCCGCGCTGCTGGCGCGGTTGTCCGGCAGCGACGACATCGCCATCGGCACCGCGGTCGCCGGCCGTGGCGAGGCGGTGCTCGACGACGCCATCGGCATGTTCGTCAACACTCTGGTGCTGCGCAGCGCGGTCGATCCCGCGACCACGTTCACCGAATTGCTGGCGCGCACCAAGGACACCGACCTCGCGGCGTTCGCGCACGCCGACCTGCCGTTCGAGCGGCTGGTGGAGATCCTGAACCCGGCGCGTTCGCAGGCGCGGCATCCGCTGTTCCAGGTGATGCTGTCGTTCCAGAACACCGGCGAGGCCAGCTTCGAGCTGCCCGGCCTGGAAGTGGCCGGGGTGCCGCTGGAGGTGGTGACCGCCAAGTTCGACCTCCAGCTCAACCTCGCCGACCGGTTCGACGCGTCGGGCGCGGCCGACGGCATGATCGCCGAATTCGCTTATGCCACCGACATGTTCGACTCCGACACCATCGCGGGTGTCGCGTCGCGGCTGGTGCGGATGCTGACCGCGATCGCCGCGGATCCCTCCGCGGCGATCGGTGATGTCGAGCTGCTCGACAGCGTCGAGCGCACCGAAGTGCTGGAGCGGTGGAACGACACCGCCCACCAGGTCGACCCGCGGGCCACCCTGGTGTCGATGTTCGCCGCGCAGCTGGCGCGGACCCCGGACGCGACCGCGGTGACATTCGAGGGGACGAGTCTGTCCTACGCCGAGTTCGCCGCCGAGGTGAACCGCCTCGCCCGCCATCTGGTCTCGCTGGGCGTCGGCCCGGACTCGCTGGTCGCGCTGGGTATGCGCCGCTCGATCGAGCTGGTGGTCGGCATGTACGCGGTGAGTGTCGCGGGCGGCGCGTATGTGCCGCTGGACCCGGATCATCCGGCCGACCGCACCCGCTACGTGCTCGACACCGCACAGCCGGTGTGCGTGCTCACCACCTCGCGCGACGAGTTCGACGCGGGTACGACCCCGGCGATCGAGATCGATGTGGTCTCGCTGGCCGGGTACTCCGACGAGCCGGTCACCGACGCGGATCGCCGTGCGCCGCTGCGCCCGTCGAACACCGCCTACGTGATCTTCACCTCCGGTTCCACCGGCCGCCCGAAGGGTGTGGCGGTCTCGCACGCCGCGATCGTCAACCGCCTGGTGTGGATGCAGGACGAGTACGGCCTGGACGACACCGACGTGGTGTTGCAGAAGACCCCGGCCACGTTCGACGTGTCGGTGTGGGAGTTCTTCTGGCCGTTGCAGGTCGGCGCGCGCCTGGTGGTGGCGAAGCCGGACGGTCATCGTGACCCGGGCTACCTGGTACAGGTCATCACCGACGAGCAGGTCACCACGGCGCACTTCGTGCCGTCGATGCTGTCGGTGTTCGTCGCCGCGCTGACCGCGGCGGCCGCGGGGCCGTCCGTGGTCGCGCAAGCTGAACACGCCGGCGCGTGCGCCGGCCTGCGCAATGTCTTCGCCTCCGGGGAGGCGCTGCCCGCGCAGACGGCCCAGCAGCTCGTCGAGCTGACCGGCGCCCGCCTGCACAACTTGTACGGCCCGACGGAGGCCGCGGTCGACGTCACCTATCACGAGGTGACCGAGGACGACGCCGTGTCGGTGCCGATCGGCGCCCCGGTGTTCAACACCCAGGTGTACGTGCTGGATTCGCGGCTGCACCCGGTGCCGGTGGGCGTCGCGGGCGAACTGTACCTCGCCGGCCTGCAATTGGCCCGCGGCTACGTGGCGCGTCCCGACCTGACCGCGGACCGGTTCGTGGCCAACCCGTACGGTGCGCCGGGCGAGCGGATGTACCGCACCGGCGACCTCGTCACCTGGACCGACAAGGGTGAGCTGGAGTACCTGGGCCGCACCGACTTCCAGGTGAAGCTGCGCGGTCTGCGCATCGAGCTCGGCGAGATCGAGTCCGCGCTCACCGCGCTGGACTCGATCGCCCAGGCCGTGGTCGTGGTGCGCTCGGACGAGCGGCTGGGCGACCAGCTGGTCGCGTATGTCATCGCGACCGCGGGCCGTGCGGTGGACATCGAGAGCGTGCGCGCGCAGCTCGGCGGCGAGCTGCCCGCCTACATGGTGCCGTCGGCGTTCGTCGTGCTGGACGCGTTCCCGCTGAACGCCTCCGGCAAGCTGGACCGCAAAGCCTTGCCCGCGCCGGTGTTCGAGGCCAAGGTGTTCCGCGCGCCGTCCACCCCGATCGAGGAGATCGTGGCAGGCACCTTCGGCGACGTGCTCGGCGTCGCGCGGGTCGGGCTGGACGACGACTTCTTCGAACTCGGCGGCAACTCGCTGCTGGCCACCCAGGTGACCGCGCGGCTGGGCGCCGCGCTGGACACCCAGCTGGCGGTGCGCGACCTGTTCGAGGCGTCCACCGTGGTGGCACTGGCCACCCGGGTGGAACGCAACGCCGGGTCCGGCCGGGCCCGCCCGCGCCTGGAGGCGGGGGAGCGCCCGGCGCGCATCCCGCTCTCGCCCGCGCAGCAGCGGTACTGGTTCCTCAACCAGTTCGATACGGCCACTTCGGCGGTGGACAACATCCCGCTGGCCGTCCGGTTGTCCGGCACGCTCGACGTGGCCGCGCTGGAACAGGCCATCGGCGACGTGTTCGCCCGCCACGAGGTGCTGCGCACCACCTACCCGCGCTCGGCGGAGGGCCCGCACCAGGTGATCCGTCCGGCGGATCCGTCGGCGGCGGCGCTCACGCCGATCGATGTCGCCGAGGAGGACCTGCTCGGCGCGGTCATCGGATTCGCGCTGACCACCTTCGACGTCACCGTCGAGGTGCCGTTGGCGGTGGCGCTGTTCCGGATCGCGGACCACGACCATGTGCTCGCGTTCACCGTGCACCACGTCGCGGCCGATGGCTCGTCGATGGGCCCGCTGGCCCGTGACGTGATGGCCGCCTATGTGGCGCGTGTGCAGGGTGAGGCGCCGCAGTGGCAGCCGCTGCCGGTGCAGTACGCCGACTACGCGCTGTGGCAGCGCGCGGTGCTCGGGTCCGAGGACGATCCGGAATCGCTGGCCGCGCAGCAGGTGGCGTACTGGAAGCAGGCGCTGGCGGATCTGCCGGATCAGCTCGAGCTGCCCGCCGACCGGCCGCGCCCGCCCGCGCAGTCGTTCCAGGGCAAGGCGATCCGCTTCGAGATCGACCCGCAGCGGCACGCCCGCCTGCACGAGCTGGCGCGCGCGCACAACGCGTCGCTGTTCATGGTGGTGCACGCGGCGCTGGCGGTGCTGCTGGCGCGATTGTCCGGTACCGACGACATCGCGGTCGGCACCCCGATCGCCGGTCGCGGCGAACGCGAACTCGACGACCTGATCGGCATGTTCGTCAACACCCTGGTGTTCCGCACCCGGGTGGAGTCCGGCGAACGCTTCGCCGACCTGCTCGGTGACGTCAAGGAACGCGACCTGGAGGCGTTCGCCAACGCCGACGTGCCGTTCGAGCGCCTGGTCGAGGTGCTCAACCCGGTGCGCTCGACCGCGCGCAACCCGCTGTTCCAGGTGGGCCTGTCGTTCCAGAACCTGGCCGAGACCACCTTCGAGCTGCCCGGCCTGACGGTGAGCGCGGTCAACTTCGACTCGCAGCTGGCCAAGACCGACCTGCACGTCACGCTGTACGACCGGTACGCCGAGGACGGCACGCCCGCCGAGATCATCACCGAATTCGGTTACGCCACCGACCTGTTCGACGAGGGCACGGTGCAGGGCTTCGCCGACCGGTTCCTGCGGGTGCTCGACGCCGTGCTGTCGGATGCCACGGTGCGGGTGGGCGAGATCGATCTGCTCGCCGACGAGGAGCGCGAGCGCATCCTCACCGCGTGGAACGCCACCGAGCACGAGGTCGACCCGACCGCGACGCTGGTGTCCCTGCTGGATGCCACGGTGGCCGCGACCCCCGCGGCGGTGGCGCTGGTCGCCGACGAGCCGACCGGCCGCCGCGAGCTGACCTACGCCGGGCTGGACGCGCGGGTCAACCGGCTGGCCCGGTACCTGATCGGCCGCGGCGTCGGCCCGGAGGATCGGGTCGCGCTGGCGATCCGGCGCAGCAGCGATCTCGTGATCGCGATGTACGCGGTCGCGAAAGCCGGTGCGGCATACGTGCCGATCGATCCGGATCAGCCCGCGGAGCGGACCGACTACATCCTCGGCACCGCCGCGCCGGTGTGTGTGCTGACCACCGGCCGCGACGGGTTCCACACCGCGGCGGCCGAGGTCGTGCAGATCGACGCGCTCGACCTCGCCGAGTACCCGACGGCTCCGGTGACCGCGGCCGATCGCACGGGTGCGCTGACCCCGGCGAACACCGCGTACGTGATCTTCACCTCCG
Source organism: Nocardia aegles (assembly GCF_052545135.1). NCBI lineage: Bacteria > Bacillati > Actinomycetota > Actinomycetes > Mycobacteriales > Nocardiaceae > Nocardia > Nocardia aegles. The sequence goes on along the minus strand of NZ_JBQWRI010000003.1, from coordinate 407,159 downwards.
GTTCCACCGGCCAGCCGAAGGGCGTCGCGGTGCCCCATGCCGCGATCGCCAACCAGTTGCAGTGGGAGACGTCGGTCTTCGAGCTCGGCGCGGACGACGCAGTGCTGCTGAAGACGGCGGCGACCTTCGACCTGTCGGTCTGGGAGTTCTGGTCGGCCGCGGTGTCCGGTGGCCGCCTGGTGATCTCGTCCGCCGACGGGCACCGCGACCCGGCGTACCTGAACGAGCTGATGCGCGCCACCGGTGTCACCACGTTGCATGTGGTTCCGTCCATGCTGGACGCGCTGCTCACCGAATCCGGTGGCCGCCTGTCGGACTCGCTGCGGCGCGTGCTGGCCATCGGCGAAGCGCTGCCCGCGGCGACCGCCCAGCGGTTGCGCCGCCACAACGCCGCCGAACTGCACAACCTCTACGGTCCGACCGAGGCGGCGGTGTCGATCACCAGCCACCTGGTCACCGATGCCGACGAGGCGGCGGTGTCGATCGGCGCGCCGGAGTGGAACAGCCGGGTGTATGTGCTCGACTCGCGGCTGCGGCCGGTGCCGGTCGGCGTCTCGGGCGAGCTGTACCTGGCCGGTGCGCAGCTGGCGCGCGGGTACTTCGGCCGCTGCGACCTGACCGCCGACCGGTTCGTCGCCGATCCGTTCGGCGCGCCGGGTCAGCGGATGTACCGCACCGGCGACCTGGTGGCCTGGAGCGCCACCGGCGAGCTGGACTACCGCGGCCGCACCGACTTCCAGGTGAAGATCCGTGGCTTCCGCATCGAACTCGGCGAGATCGAGGCCGCGCTGCTGCGGCAGGACGCGGTGCGCGCCGCGGCCGTCGTCGCGCACACCGATCCCAACATCGGCGACCGGCTGGTCGCCTATGTGGTGACCCGCACGGGCGCGCTGGACAAACGCGCGCTGCAGTCCGCGCTGTCGGCCGAGCTGCCGTCGTACATGGTGCCGTCGATGCTGATCCAGCTGGAGGCGTTGCCGCTCAACGCCAACGGCAAGCTGGACCGCAAGGCGCTGCCGGAGCCCACCTTCGAGAAGGCGGTCTTCCGCGCGCCGGTCACGCCGATCGAGCAGATCGTCGCGAACACCTTCGCCGAGGTGCTGCGGATCTCCGATCGCGACGGCGGCTCCGGCGGACCGGAGGGCAGCGACCGGGGGCCGGGCGCGGGCAAGCGGCTGGGTCTGGACGACGACTTCTTCGCCTGGGGCGGCAACTCGCTGCTGGCCACGCAGGTCGCCGCCCGCCTGGGCGAGGCGCTCAACACGCGTGTGCCGGTGCGTCTGCTGTTCGAGGCGTCCACCGTCGCCGCGCTGGCGGTGCGGGTGGAGCAGCAAGCCGACCTGGGCGGCCGCCGTGCCTTGACGGCGGGCCCGCGGCCGGAGCACATCCCGCTGTCGCTGGCACAGCAGCGCATGTGGTTCCTCAACCGGTTCGACACCCAGTCGGCGGCCTACAACGTGCCGATCGCGGTGCGGTTGTCCGGCGCGCTGGACGTGGCCGCGCTGCGTGCCGCGATCGCGGACCTGGTGAGCAGGCACGAGATCCTGCGGACGGTCTACCCGCAGACCGAGGCGGGCCCGGTGCAGGTCATCCTGCCGCCCGCGCAGGCCGTGCCGCGGCTGGAGGTGCGGGTGGTCGCGCCGTCGCAGATCGAGTCCGCCGTGGTGGCGCTGACCTCGACGATCTTCGACGTCACCACCGAGGTGCCGATGAAGGTCGCGCTGTTCCAGATCGCCGGCGAGGGCGCGCGGACCGGGGCGGACGGGTCGGTGGACTACGTGCTGGCCATGGTCGTGCACCACATCTCCGGTGACGGCTCCTCGGTCGGCCCGCTGACCAGGGACCTGATGATCGCCTACGCCGCGCGGTCGGCGGGCGAGGCGCCGAACTGGGCGCCGCTGGAGGTCCAGTACGCGGACTACAGCATTTGGCAGCGTGAACTGCTCGGCGACGAGAACGATCCGGAGTCGCTGGCCGCCAAACAGGTCGCCTACTGGAAGCAGGCGCTGGCCGAGCTGCCCGATCAGCTGGATCTGCCCTCGGACCGGCCGCGCCCCGCGGTGCAGTCGTTCACGGGCGGCAAGGTCGAGCTGCGGGTGGACGCGCAGACCCATCAGGCGCTGATCGAGCTGGCGCGTGCCGAGGGCGCGACGCTGTTCATGGTCGTGCACACCGCGTTGGCCGTCCTGTTGTCCAGGTTGTCGGGCACCGACGACATCGCGATCGGCACGCCGATGGCGGGCCGTGGTGAGGCCGCGCTGGACGACCTGATCGGCATGTTCGTCAACACCCTGGTGTTCCGCACCCGGGTCGATGCGGGCGAGGCGTTCACCGATCTGCTCGCCCGCCAGCGCGAGACCGACATCCAGGCGTTCGCCAACGCCGACGTGCCGTTCGAGCGCCTGGTGGAGGTGCTCAACCCGGTCCGTTCGACCGCGCGGCACCCGCTGTTCCAGGTGGGTCTGTCGTTCCAGAACCTGGCGCAGTCCGCGCTGGAGCTGCCCGGCCTGAGCGTGTCCGGCCTGGACATCGACACCGAGCTGTCCCAGTTCGATCTGCACCTGATCGCGACCGACCGCTACGACGAGGCCGGCGTGCCCGAGGGCATCACCGGCTTCTTCACCTACGCGACCGACATGTTCGACCGCGCGACGGTGCAGGGCTTCGTGGACCGGTTCGCGCGCCTGCTCGGCGAGATCATCACCGCGCCGCGCACCCCGGTCGGCGACCTCGAACTGCTCGACGCCGCCGAGCGGACGCAGCTGCTCACCGCGCGCAACGCGACCGAGCAGCTGGTGGACACCTCCGCCACGCTGGTGTCGCTGCTGGACGCCACGGTGGCGGCCGGGCCGAAGGAAGTCGCGCTCGTCACCGAGGACGGCGAGTCGATCACCTATGGCGTACTGGATGCCCGGGTGAATCGTCTTGCACGGCATTTGATTTCGTTGGGTGTGGGTCCGGAGTCGCGGGTCGCGCTGGCGTTGCGTCGGTCGGTCGATCTGATCGTGGCGATGTACGCGGTGGCGAAGTCCGGTGGTGCGTATGTGCCGGTGGATCCGGATCAGGCCGCGGAGCGGACGAGTTACATCCTGGAGACGGCGGCACCGGTGTGTGTGCTGTCGAATGCCGACGCCGAGTTCGAGACCGAGGTCGCGCCGGTGGTGCGGATCGATGAACTCGACTTGTCGGGTGTGGATGCGACGCCGGTCACGGATGCGGATCGGGTGGGGCCGTTGCGTCCGGAGAACACGGCGTACGTCATCTTCACGTCCGGTTCGACGGGTCGTCCGAAGGGTGTGGCGGTTCCGCATGGGGCGATCGCGAACCAGTTGCAGTGGAAGAACATCGAGTTCGGTCTGGATGCCGCCGATGCGATCCTGTTGAAGACGGCGGCGACGTTCGACTTGTCGGTGTGGGAGTTCTGGTCGGCCGCGGTGTGCGGTGGCCGGCTGGTGATCGCGTCGCCCGACGGTCACCGGGACCCGACGTACCTCAACGAGTTGATGGCCCGCGAGTGGGTCACCACGCTGCATGTGGTGCCGTCGATGCTGGACGCGTTGTTGACCGCCGGTATGCCGAACTCGCTGTGGCGGGTGCTGGCCATCGGTGAAGCGCTGCCGGGTTCGGTCGCGCAGCGGTTCCTGCGGGAACACCCGCGCATCGAGTTGTTCAACCTGTATGGTCCGACCGAGGCGGCTGTGTCGATCACCAGCCACCGCGTCACCCTCGCCGACGAGACCTCGGTGTCGATCGGTGCGCCCGAATGGAACAGCCGGGTCTACGTGCTGGATTCCCGGTTGCGGCCGGTGCCGGACGGTGTCTCCGGTGAGTTGTACCTCGCCGGTGCGCAGTTGGCGCGCGGCTACTTCGGTCGTGCTGACCTGACCGCAGACCGGTTCGTGGCCAACCCGTTCCAGCCCGGTGCGCGGATGTACCGGACCGGTGACTTGGTCGCCTGGAACAGCGCCGGTGAACTCGAATACCGGGGTCGCACCGACTTCCAGGTGAAGATCCGTGGTTTCCGTATCGAGCTCGGTGAGATCGAAGCCGCCCTGTTGGCGTTGCCGGAGGTCGCGCAGACGGCGGTGGTCGCGAAGTCCGATCCGAAGACCGGTGACCGGTTGGTGGCCTACCTGGTGGCGAGTGATGTCGACGCGGGTGTGGATGTGGCGTCGGTGAAGTCCGAACTCACCGCCAACCTGCCGTCGTATATGGTGCCGTCGGCGTTCGTGGTGTTGGGTGCTCTGCCGTTGAACGTCAATGGCAAGTTGGATCGTAAGGCGTTGCCGGAGCCGGAGTTCGAGGTCCAAGTCTTCCGTGTGCCGTCGACGCCGATCGAGGAGATCGTGGCGAGTGTGTTCGCCGGGGTGCTCGGTGTGGAGCGGGTCGGTGCGGACGATGACTTCTTCGCCCTCGGTGGTAACTCACTGCTGGCGACGCAGGTCGCCGCGCGGATCGGCGCGGCACTGGACACTCGGGTCCCGGTGCGTGTGCTGTTCGAAGCCTCCACCGTGGCCGGACTGGCCGCGAAGGTCGAGCAGCACGCCGGCGCGGGTGGCCGTCGTGAGCTGGTGGCCGGGCCGCGTCCGGACCGCATCCCGCTGTCGCTGGCGCAGCAGCGCATGTGGTTCCTCAACCAGTTCGACACCGCCTCGGCGGTGAACAACATCCCGGTGGCCGTGCGGCTCACCGGCGAACTGGATGTGGCAGCGCTGCAAGCTGCGGTCGGCGACGTCGTCGCCAGGCACGAGACCCTGCGCACCGTCTACCCGGAACAGGGCGGCGCGGCGCACCAGGTGATCGTGCCCGTCGAGCGGGCCGTGCCGGACCTGACGCCGGAAGCGGTCGCGCCCGAGGACATCCGCCACCGGATCCTCGAGGTGATCTCGGCCGGATTCGACGTGACGACCGAGGTTCCGTTGCGGGCCAAGCTGTTCCGCGTCATGGATGCGGGCAGCGGGGCGGGAGCCGGCACAGCGCACGTGCTCGTTTTCGTCGCGCACCACATCAGCGCGGACGGCTGGTCGATGAGCCCCCTGACCCGCGACGTGATGCTGGCCTACGCGGCCCGTTCGGCCGGTGTGGAACCGGGCTGGGCTCCGCTGCCGGTGCAGTACGCCGACTTCAGCCTGTGGCAGCGCGACGTGCTCGGCTCCGAGGACGACCCGGAGAGCCTGATCGCCCAGCAGGCCGACTACTGGCGCGCCGCGCTGGCCGGACTGCCCGACGAGCTGAACCTGCCCGCCGACCGGCCGCGTCCGACGACGCAGTCGTTCGCCGGTGGGCGCGTGGTGTTCCCGATCTCCGGCGAGCTGCACGGCAGGCTCACCGAGATCGCCAGGGAGCAGAACGCGACGCTGTTCATGGTGGTGCACGCCGCGCTCGCGCTGTTCCTGGCGCGCATGTCCGGCACCGACGACATCGCCGTCGGCACGCCCATCGCGGGTCGCGGCGAGGCCGAACTCGACGACGTGATCGGTATGTTCGTCAACACCCTGGTGCTGCGCTCGCACGTGGACGGCGACCTCACCTTCGACCAGTTCCTGACCCGCACCAAGGACGCCGACCTGCAGGCGTTCGCGCACGCGGACCTGCCGTTCGAGCGGCTGGTGGAACTGCTCAACCCGGAGCGCTCCACCGCGCGGCATCCGCTGTTCCAGGTGGCGCTGTCGTTCGAGAACCTGCCCGAGAGCAGCTTCGAGCTGCCCGGATTGCATGTGGGCGCGGTCGATTTCGACGTCGACACCGCGAAGTTCGACCTGTCGCTGACCATCCGTGAGGCGGGCGAGAACCCCGACGACGCGGGCATGTACGCGGAGTTCTCCTTCGCGCGCGACCTGTTCGACGACGAGACGGTGCGGGTGTTCGCCGAACGCTTCACCAGGCTGCTCACCGCGATCGCCACCGATCGCCAGACCCCGATCGGCGACCTGCCGCTGCTGGACGCGGCGGAGTACGACCTGCTCACGCACGTGGCGGGCGAGGACGTCATGGCCACCGGCCTGCTGCCGGACCTGCTGCAATACGGCGCGCGGCGGGACCCGGACCAGATCGCGGTGCGCTACCAGGGCCGCTCGATCACCTACCGCGAACTGGACGAGTACTCCTCGCGCCTGGCGCGGGTGCTCATCGCGCGCGGTGTGGGACCGGAGCGCATCGTGGCGCTGTCGTTCCCACGCTCCTACGAGATGGTCGCCGCGTTCTGGGCGGTGGCGAAGGCGGGCGGCGCGCATGTGCCGGTCGACCCGACCTACCCCGAAGACCGTATGCGGCACATGGTCAACGACTCCGGCGCGGTCATCGGTATCACCGCGAGCGAGTACGTCGACCGGTTGCCGCGCGACGTGGAATGGCTGCGGATCGACGACCCGGCGCTGGGCGAACTGATCGAAAGCCAGTCCGCCGAGCAGGTCACCGACGCCGACCGCAAGGCCGCACTGGCCATGCGCCACCCGGCGTACGTCATCTACACCTCCGGCTCGACCGGTATGCCCAAGGGCGTCACCGTGACCCACGCGGGCATGGGCGGCCTGGTCGGCGTGGCGGCGGATCTGTACCAGCTGGAATCGCACCACCGGTTCCTGCACATCTGCTCGCCGAGCTTCGACCCGTCGGTGCTGGAGTGGCTGTGCGCCGCCTACACCGGCGCGACGCTGGTGGTCGTGCCCTCGACCATCATCGGCGGACCGGATCTGGCGCAGCTGCTGCGCACCGAGCGAGTGAGCCACACGATCATCACCCCAGCGGTGCTGGGCACGGTGGATCCGGAAGGCATGGAAGCGCTCGAGGTGGCGTCGGTCGGCGGTGACGTCACCACGCCGGAGCTGCTGGCCAAGTGGTGGCCGGGCCGCAAGTACTTCAACGCCTACGGCCCGACCGAGACGACGATCATCTCGTCCTACGCCCAGCTCACCCCGGGCAGGCACATCACCATCGGCCGTCCGGTGCGCGGCATGTCCGCGCTGGTGCTGGACAACCGCCTCAACCCGGTGCCGCCGGGCGTCGCGGGTGAGCTGTACCTGGCCGGCGGCGCGCTGGCGCGCGGCTACCACAACCGCCCCGACCTCACCGCGGAACGGTTTGTCGCCAACCCGTGGAGCGACGAGGGCGCGCGGATGTACCGCACCGGTGACGTGGTGCGCTGGTTCGCCGAACCCGGCGAGCGCGCGGGCAACGCCGCGGTGGCGTCGGTGCCGTGGCAGCTCGATTACGTGGGCCGCTCCGACTTCCAGGTGAAGATCCGCGGCTTCCGCATCGAGCTGGGCGAGATCGACACCGTCCTGGCCAGCCACGAGGACGTCGAGTACGCGATCACCATCGGCCGCAAGACCGAGGCCGGCGCGACGATCCTGGTGTCCTACGTGCTGGCCGCGCCGGGCCGGGAGATCGACACGGCGCGGCTCACCGAGTACGCCGCGCGCACTCTGCCGCCGCACATGGTGCCGACGGCGATCGTGGTGATCGACGAAATCCCGCTGACCCCGGTCGGCAAGCTGGACCGCAAGGCGCTGCCCGAGCCCGAGCTGGCCCCGCGCGAGTTCCGCGCGCCGGTCAGCGAGGTGGAGGCCGTCATCGCCGAGGTGTTCGCCGAGGTGCTCGGCGTCGACCAGATCGGTGTGGACGACTCGTTCTTCGCGCTCGGCGGCGACTCCATCCTGTCCATCCAGCTGGTTTCGCGGGCCAAGGCGCGCGGTGTGCTGTTCACTCCGCGTGACGTGTTCGAGCGGCGCAGTGTGGCCTCGCTGGCCGAGATCGCGGTGCTGGGTGCGGGCACGGAGCAGGCGCGGCTGGAGGAACTGCCCGGCGGCGGTGTCGGCGAGATCCCGCTGACCCCGATCATGCGGCAGATCCTGGCGAGCGGTTCGTCCTACCAGCGGTTCTCGCAGACCATGGCGCTGCGGCTGCCCGCGGGCATCGACCGGGAGACCCTGGTCGCCACCATCGCGGCGGTGTTCGACCACCACGACGTCCTGCGGTCGCGGCTGCGCCGCACCGGCGACGACTGGACGTTCGAGGCGCTGCCGCGCGGGGCGGTCGACATCGACGCCCTGGTGCGGCGGGTCGACCTGTCCGCGGACGTCGACGAGGCGCAGCTGGCGCGGGTCGCCACCGAAGCGCTCGACGGTGCTTTGGGCAGGCTCGATCCGGCGAACGCGTCCATGGCGCAGTTCGTCTGGTTCGCTTTCTCGGCGGGAGCGATGGGCCCGCAGGAGGCAGCCGGCGTCACTACGGAGGGACCCGCGGACGCCGCTATCGGCCACCGCGAACGGCGGGACGTGCTGCTGATCGCCGCGCACCACTTCGTGGTCGACGGCGTGTCCTGGCGCATCCTGATTCCGGATCTGGCGGTGGCCTGGTCGCAGCTGGTCGCCGGCCAGCCGGTGGCGCTGCCCGCCAACGGCACCTCCATGCGGCGCTGGGCGCACAGCCTGGTCGAGGCGGCGAGCGCACCGGACCGGGTCGCGGAACTGCCGTTCTGGCAGCGGGTTTCGGACACTCCGGATCCGCTGCTCGGCGAGCGTCCGTTCGATCCGGCGGTGGACACCTTCGCCACCGTCGAGCGGGTCGAGGTCACCGTGCCCGCCGAGGTCACCGACGCGGTGCTCACCGCGATCCCGGGCCTGTACCGGGGCGGTGTGAACGACGGCCTGCTCTCCGCGCTGGCGATGGCGGTCGCCCGCTGGCGCGGTGCCGGCGCGGCGCGAGCGACGGGCACGGAGCAGGCAGCCGGCGTCACCACGCAGGGCCCCGCGAACGCCGCCATCGAGCACAGCGCGACACTGGTCAAGCTGGAAGGCCACGGCCGGGAAGAGGACGTGGTGCCGGGCGCGGACCTGTCGCGCACGGTCGGCTGGTTCACCTCGGCCTACCCGGTCCGGTTGGATCTGGCCGGCGCCGACCTCACCGACGCGTTCGCCGGTGGCGCCGCGCTCGGCGAGATCGTGAAGTCGATCAAGGAGCAGTTGCTCGCGGTGCCCGACAAGGGCCTCGGCTACGGCCTGCTGCGGCAGCTGAATCCGGAGACCGCGGCGAGCCTCGGCGGCGCGGGTGGGAGCAAGGCGGGATCTGACGCAGCGCAGATCAGCTTCAACTACCTGGGCCGGATGTCGGCCGGGGAGATCCCCGAGCAGCTCGCCGAGATCGGGTGGGTGCCGGTGGCCGATCTCGGGCAGCTGGATGTCGACATGGACCTCGACATGCCCGCCAACGCGACCGTCGACATCAACGCGATCGTCACCGATTCCGACGAAGGTCCGCGGCTGGGCGCGTCGTTCGCCTTCCCGACCGGTCTGCTGACCAGGGAGCGGGTCCAGGAGTTCGCCGACCTGTGGGTCGAGGCGCTCACCGCGCTGGCCACGCACGCGCGGCGGTCGGACGCGGGCGGCTTCACGCCGTCGGACATGCCGCTGGTGCGGGTGGGACAGCAGGACATCGAGCAGTGGGAGCGGAGCTACCCGGCGCTGGCCGAGGTCTGGCCGCTGTCACCGCTGCAGTCGGGTCTGCTGTTCCACGCGATGATGACCCAGTCCACCGTGGACGTCTACACCATGCAGGCCGTGGTGGACCTGGGCGGCACGCTGGATGTGGCGCGGCTGCGGGCGGCGGCCCAGGGCATCGTCGACCGGTACCCGAACCTGCGCACCGCGTTCGTCACCGACGCCGAGGGGCAGGCCGTGCAGGTGGTGCTCGACCGGGTCGAGGCGCCGTGGCGGGAGGTGGATCTCACCGAGCTGCCCGCCGACGAGCGGACCGCGGAACTGCGCAGGCAGGTCGCGGCCGATCAGGCGACGCACTTCGACATGGACACTCCGCCGTTGATGCGGTTCACGCTGCTGCGCAGCGATGAGGCGCAATGGCATTTGGCCATCACCACCCACCACATCCTGGTGGACGGTTGGTCGATGCCGCTGCTCATGCGGGATCTGCTGGTGCTGTACGCGGTGCACGGCGACCAGACCGCGCTGCCGCGGGTGGCCTCCTACCGCAACTTCCTCGGCTGGCTGGCCGGGCGCGACCGGGACGCCTCGCTGCGCGCCTGGGCGACGGCGCTGGAAGGGGTCAACGAACCCACCCAGCTCGCGCCGCAGCCGCGCGGCGCCGAGAACTACGAGATCGGCAAGGTCGTCACCGAGCTCGACGCCGACCGCACCCGCCGGATCACCAAGCACGCGGCCGAACTCGGCGTCACGGTGAACACCCTGGTGCAGGCCGCGTGGGGCATCCTGCTCGGCCGCCTCACCGGCCGCGCCGACGTGGTGTTCGGCGCGACGGTCTCCGGCCGTCCGGCCGAGCTGCCCGGCGTGGAGTCGATGGTGGGTCTGTTCATCAACACGCTGCCCGTGCGGCTGCGGATCGATGACCGCCAGAGCATCGGCGAGTTGCTGGGACGGTTGCAGGGCGACCAGGCCGGGCTGCTCGAGCACCACTATGTGGGGCTCACCGACATCCAGCGGGTGGCGGGCACCGGAGCGCTGTTCGACACGCTGCTGGTGTTCGAGTCGTACCCGATGGACAAGGAGGCGATCTCGGCCGCCAGCTCGATCGACGGCATGTCGGTGACCGGCGTCGGCGTCAACGACGCCACGCACTACCCGCTGACCCTGCTGGTGATGTCGGAGGCCACGATCGAGCTGACCCTGAAGTACCTGGGCAGCCGGTTCACCGCCGAAGAGGTCGAGACCCTCGCCGAACGGTTGGTGCGGGTGCTGGACGCGCTGCTCGGCGATCCGGACGCCTTGGTCGGGGACATCGACATCCTGGACGAGAGTGAACGGGCCCGGCTGCTGGTCGAATCCGGCGTCACGGCGGCGGCTGCCGCGCCGGAGCCGGTGGGCCGGGTCGGCGCCCGCACGGTGGCGAAGGTGCTCGGCGAGGTCGTCGAGGAGGACCCGGATGCGCCCGCGCTGCTGGCCGGGGCGGACGAGGTCGCCTTCCACGCGCTGGATCGGCGTTCCTCGCAGCTGGCCCGGGTGCTCATCGACCTCGGCGCCGGACCCGGCGACGTCGTCGCGGTGACGCTGCCGCGTTCGGCGGACGCGGTGGTCGCGGCTTGGGCGGTGCAGAAGGCCGGTGCGGCATGCCTGTTCGCGGGCGACCTCACCGCCGAGGAGCTGACCGCGGTGGGTGCCGTGTTCGGGATCTCCGCGGGACCGGTGGCCGACAGTGACCTTCGCTGGCTGGCGCTCGACGACGCCCAGGTGCGGCAGGACATCGCCGCGGCGGCCGCGCACCCGGTCTCCTACGCCGACCGGGTCCGCCCGCTCGGCGAGGACCATCCGGCGTTCGTCGTCACCACGGCGAACGGTGTCGTCGCGATCACCCAGTCCGAGGCTCTCGACGAGGCAGAACGGGTTCGCGAGGAGCACGAGATCGACTACGAGTCGACCACGTACACCACCGCGTCGTCCGGCCGCCCCGCCGTCCTGGAGTTCTTGGTCTCCGCCACCGCCGGAGCCCTGTCCGTCCTGGCGACCGGCGACCTCGAAACCGACCTCACCGAGGGCGAGGTCACCCACTGGTTCGCGGCGCCGGGTGAAGCGACCGAAGCCGCCGACGGAATAACCATCGTCAGCACTGAGTAGGGAATAACGGTTATCGCTGGTGCAGGGCACGGATCAATCCGCTCCCTGCACCAGCGGCATCGCTGCGCTCTGTCGACCGGGCCTGATCCGAACGACTACACTCAGGTCGTTCGGCGGCGACATCGGCGCCGTTATGCGAGGTTGGAGGTGGTTTCATGGCAATGCCAGTTCCGCACGCCGACGGTTGGACGGCTGCCGACCTCGATCATATGCCCGAAGATGGATTGCGTTACGAGGTGTTGAATGGTCAGCTCGTCGTGAATGCGGCGCCCAAGCCTCGTCATCAGTGGCTGGTCCAATGCCTGGTACGCGCGCTAACAGCTGTCGCGCCGTCCGGCTACCTGGTTCTCGAAGGTGTGGGTGTGTTGATCGATGACGATGAACCGATTCCTGATTTAGTCGTGGCGAACGGACCGATAGACTGGGATGACCGCGGCATACCGGTAGCCCAGGTTCAGTTGGTGGTCGAGGTGGTGTCCAAATCCACCACGCTGCAAGATCGAATGGTCAAACCGGTGGTTTACGCTGAAGCCGGCATCGCGAACTACTGGCGCTTCGAGCCCAACGCATTCAAGGGGCAGTTGCCGGGGGAGTCGCTTCCCGTTCTGTTCGCACACGAACTCGGTGGCGACGGTACCTACGAGCTGACCCATCGGGTGTCCGCTGGTGACAACGTCACCTTGCGCAGCCCTTTCGAATTCACGATCGATCCGGCCACGCTGCTGCCCTGACCTCACTGCGCACCGCACTGCGCGCCGCTGCGCGGGCAGGGACGGCGTGCCGGACGACTTGTTCGACGCCGCGTTACGGATGGACCGAGCGTCAGTCGCTCGCGGCCGGCAACCGTTCCAGGCCGTGATCGGGTCCGGTCGAACTGCAATGATATCCGCTATGAGCGCTCCCGAAGAGCAACAGGTACTGCGTGTGACGGCCGAGCAGTTCGCCGAAGGGGTGACTGCCGGGCTCGGTGACATCGAAGTCGTCGACGGGTGCGTGGTGCGGATGATGGCCCAAAGTCCGGTGCACCGCCGTGTGGTGCGGCGGCTGGCCGGAATGCTGGAGTCGGCCCGACGTGACGGTGGGCCGTGCATGGTCGTGGACTCCGACGTGGCCGCACGATTCGCCGACGCGGAATCCCCGGCGGCGGATCGGCGGTTGAACATCCGCTACCCCGACATCTGGATCCGGGACTGCGAGCCGTACGACGTCAACATCGTGCGTGAGCACATTCTGCTGGTGGTCGAGGTCACTTCGGAATCGACCATCGATGCCGATATCACCGACAAGCGGATCCAATACGCGGCCGCCGGTATTCCGCGCTACTTGATCGTCCGGCTCGATCAGAAAGAAGAACGCATCGAAGAGATCGAGGAATACCGTCTCGACTGGTCCGGCCGCCGCTACCGTGCTCACACGGTCCACCGACGCGTACTGCTACTCGACGAGCCGGTCGAGGCAACCATTCCATTCGACATTCTGGAACAGCCTTAGCCTTCACCTGAACCGGCCACAGTTGCGTCGAGTTGCGCCAATTCTGGAGCGCCTTCGGGCAATGGCGCGGGCGGAATATCACGCAGGGTCTTTGATCTTGTTGAATTGAACGTTACCCGCACTCGGGACTCTGAAAATTTGCGACTGCTCGACATAGCCGTTCTCGCGGTCACGAAAATAATCGGCGGTACCGTTTTAGAATATCCTGCCCCGCGTATCCGACCATGCTGTCCATCAGATACCACGCCGTGATCTCGTCTTCGTCGTATGTGTCGAATCGGAGAGCGGGATTTATGCCTTCGTAGAACGTATATTCTCTGCCGGGCCATTCGTATTCGATCCATTCAGCGCCCGCGAACTTGATGAAACATTCCCCGATGAAACAGACGAAAGCGTCGGCCATGTCGGCATTCTCCGGAGCCATCGCGGTAGCCATGTCCGGGAACAATTCCGCGACAATAGGGTCCAGACGCTTCGCCTCCGCCGATCCTTCCGGCCAGGGTTCCGAGGGAAAGCGGCTTATGCCTGCATGGTCCATGAACTTCCGCACCTGCGCCGCGCGCCGATCAGGGTCGACCCATTTTCCCCATTCGGCCTGTTCGACGGGTACGCCGAGATCGATGGTCAACTGCTCGTCGTTCCCCATGCCCAGCTCCTTCTCGCCATGGTCCGAACAGGCCAGTGTCGCGCGTGCACCGGTCGCCGGGCAAGGAATCCTCATCGTTCCAGGTACAACCGCTCGTTCGGTAGCCTGGGCCGGCCCTCGGCATTATCAGGCAGTATGTGCACCGCGTCCACGTAGTGGCGTTTCCGGTGTTCTTCGATGAACGTCAACGCGGCGGTAAGGCAGGCTGTGAAGTCGAGCCGGACGCCGTGCAGGAACACCGACAGATGCACATCCGGATCGTTCGGCAGCGGAGAAGTCATCGCTTTTCGCCCCTGGTCATCGGCTACCCGGATCGACGCACGCCCGAATGGATTCGACCACAACCATTCCGGACGGGCGGTACCTGTCCCGGGGTGTCTCGATCCAATGCCAGATAGCGCCGGAGGCAGCTGTGGGTGATGGGAGTGCCACCGTTCCGCCTTCCCGGACAATCGACACGTCGAGCCGGAACATCTCTGCGAATAGCTTTGTGTCGTCGGGAAAATCGGGCCGCACAATGTAGGTCCACCTGTTCGAGCGAGGATGCGCCACAATCGGCCCGGTCGCATCCCTGCGGCGCTGCATGACTTGTCTGACGGCTCGCCCTAACGGAGCGGGCATGGTCAACGCTCCTACGTGCGAGGTGCGCATGATGATGCGTCCGAGTTCGGGCGGGTCGATCACCGCGGGCAGATCGCACACGCGCCGGTAGAAGTGGCAGCGGGATCGGGGTGTGTCCCCGAAAGGGATGTGCTCCATCCGTTTCAGACTTCTTGATCAGGTTGGTGGTGCGTCTGCTCGAATCGCCACTCATGTAATGCGTTCAGGAACCGCTCGACGACATCGGCAGGGACATCGACCGACGGCGCGACAGGCGGGCCGACGAACGGGTTTCGATGTGGAAGAGCGTTATTCGCCATGCGGACAGCATGTTGTCGCGAGTCGATGTTCGGTACGCGACGCGTTCGGTTCAGGAAACTTGCGCGAAAGCGCAGCAAGCCTTCCTCTGGCCGAGCAACGCTCCTTCCGTTGCGAAATGAAGCTGCATTGCAGAGCGGAAGGGGGTCGCAAGGGGTGAAAGAAGAAGATGACGGGCCGGAGGATGCCGAAACCAGTCTGCCGCGTCGACAGTTGGGCCGTTTGCTGCGAGAGGCACGGACGGCGGCGGGACTGAGCCTGGAGGTGGCAGCGCGGACACTCGGTTGGGGTAACGCAACCATCAGCAGACTGGAGAACGGGCGCAACAAGAAGGTCAGGGCGACGGATCTTGACGCCCTGGGCGGACTGTACGGGGTCGACGCGGAAGACCTTGTGGTGTGGAAGGAACTTGCAGGAGAGGCTCCGGTCCGATCCTGGCTGCGCACCTACAGTGATTTGTTGGACCGGAAGTTCAACACATATGTCGAACTGGAGTCCGCGGCCAGTGAATTGGATATGTTTCAGCCGCTGATCTTTCCTGGCCTGCTCCAGACCCACGACTACGCGCAGGCCATGAACCGAGCCAAACAGCCGCGAGTTCCGGAGGACGGATTGGAACGGCTGGCAGCGGTTCTGGCGCGACGTCAGCATCTGCTCACGCGGCCCCGGAACCCGTGCAAGCTCACCGCCGTGATCCATGAGAACGCACTGCGGACCGTTATCGGCGGCACGCAGGTGATGGCTGGTCAGTGCAGGCACGCGGCGGACATGAGTACGCTCGACAACATCGAGTTACGCATACTCAGGCAAGAAGCCGGCTTGCCGATCGGCAGGCTGGTCACCCCATTCATCGTGATGACCTTCCCGAAGGACGCACAAGGGAAGCCGGTAGAACCGCCGGTCATCTACGCCGAGAGCTACACGGGGGATGCGTATCTCGAGAAGCGCGAGGACGTGCGACGCTGCCGGCACACGTTCCGTGCACTGATCGGGGCGACGATGGATGCTCGGTCGAGTCGCACACTATTGCGAGAGATAGCTAGGAGTTATGACTGTGAACGCTGAAGTCGACCTGACGGGGGCAAAGTGGTTCAAGTCACGCCACAGTTCGGGGGACAGCGGCGAATGCGTAGAGGTAGCCCACCTCGACGGAGGCATGGTTGGCGTTCGTGACTCCAAGAATCCGACCGGGCCAGCGCTAGTGTTCACCCCAGGTGAATGGGACGCGTTCACCGCCGGCGTTGTCGATGGCGGGTTCAAGCGCCCATAGACGGAACGGAAGGCCGCCCCTTCGCCGAGACACAGCCCGTCGAATGACGAACTGCCGCAACTACTGCAATGGCGGCCTGCCCAGAAGGCTCGTGGTCTGGAGCATAAGCTACGCCGCCCGTGCGCATATGCGCTTGTGAGGGGCCGGGCCGGCTCCGGTTGAACGGCCTACCTGGTGGCAGACTCGAGCGCGTTGTGAGAGCCGGATCATGGAAGGCGGCGTCGTGCGGGTAGCGATAGCGGGTGGTGGTACCGGAGGGCACGTTTTCCCTGCGCTCTCTGTTGCGCGAGAACTGCGCGCTGGTGCAGATCAGGTGCAGGTGCGGTGGTTCGGGCAGGCGGACTCGCTCGAACAGCGGACCGCGGCTGCCGACGATATCGATTTCACCGCGGTGGCAGTGGGAAAGCTGCGCCGAGACCGCAACCCGCTGCGGATGCTGACCCGCGCAAATGCCGTCGACATGGCGCGGGTGCCGGTCGGTGTGGCGCAGGCGGTGCGCCGGCTGCGCGCGTTCGCGCCTGATGTCGTACTGACCACGGGCGGGTATGTGGCCGTGCCGGTCGGTGTGGCTGCTGGCGTTCTGCGGGTTCCGTTGGTGGTGCACGAGCAGACGGTCGGGCTGGGCCTGGCGAACCGGGTATTGGCGCGGGCCGCGACCGCGGTGGCCGTGACCTCCGAAGCGACCGTCACGATGTTGCCATCGCGGGCGGCCGTACGCGCGGTAGTCACCGGCAACCCGGTCCGTGAGTCGGTGCTGGCTGGCAGCGGTCCTGCGGCGTTGGACCGGTTCGGGCGCGGGTTCCACCGGGGGCTGCCGACCGTGCTGGTCACGGGCGGTGCGCAGGGCGCCCACCAGATCAACACCGCCGTCGCCGGGATGCTGAAGTCGCTGTTGTGTCAGGCCAACGTCATTCACCAGTCCGGCGGTGCGGACCTTGCAGGGTTGCAGCACACGGCGGCCGCGTTGCCTGGCGAGCTGGCCGGCCGCTACTACGTCACCGACTTCATCGACGGTGCGGGGATGGCGGATGCGTTGGCGTTGGCCGAGGTGGTGGTGTGCCGTGCCGGTGCAGGCACGATCGCCGAGCTGACCGCGTTGGGTAAGCCCGCGGTGCTGATCCCACTGGCGTCGTCGGCCGGTGGCGAGCAGGTGCGGGCGGCACGGCTACTCGCCGAGGCCGGGGCCGCGATCACGGTGACGGGCACGGTCACCAGTGAGACCGTCGGCGCGGCCGTCGCCGGGCTGCTGACCGATCCGGACGCCCGCGCCCGGGTGGGCAAGGGCGCGCGGGAGTTGGGGCGCCCGGATGCGGGACAGCGCCTTGCTGGGCTGGTGCGCGCCGTCGCCGTCGGCGAGCCGGTCAGGTAGCCGCGGGTTCCAGCGCGCCAGCCAATGCCGTGACGACGGTAGTGACGTCGGTGTCGGTGATGGCGAGGTGAAACGGCAGCGACAGCAGCTCCGGCGCGGAGTGCTCGGTGGCAGGCAGACGGCGGTGCCAGCGCTCGAAGGCAGGTTGTGTGTGGTTGGGCGGGTAGTGGACCCCGACCCCGATGCCGGCCGTTCTCATTCGTGCGAACACCTGGTCACGGTCACGCACTCGCACGACCAGGTTGAACGGCACCGTGTTGTCGATACCGACGTCGACGAGACGCACCCCCTCGAGGTCGGCGAGCGCGCGGGCGTAACTGCGCCACAGGGCGATTCGCCGACCGATGACGTGGTCGAAGTGAGCCAGCTGTACTCGGCCGACCGCGGCGTGCACGGCCGACAGGTGATACGGCAGACCGAAGCCGTCGACGCGGTAGTCGGTGGTGCGAATGCGGGTCAGCTGTGTAGCGCGGATACCCAGTGTCCGCATGGTACGCAGTCGTTCGGCTTCGCGGCGGTTGCGGGCCACCACCGCACCGCCCTCTACCGAGGTGATGTTCTTGATCGGGCCGAACGAGAAGCAGGTGAGCTGACCGGTGGCACCGACCCGGCGCCCGTCATGGTGGCGGGAGCCGAAGGCGTGGGCAGCGTCTTCGACCACGGCGATTTCCCGGTCGGCCAGCCGGAGTTCGGTCAGGTCGACAGCGCGGCCGCCGTAGAACACCGGCAGCACCGCGCGGGTGTTGACCGTGATCGCGGCCTCGACGGTTTCGGGGGTGACGCATTGGGTTGTGGGGTCGATGTCGGCGAACCGCGGCACTCCGCCGGCGGCGCGGATGGCGTGAACGGTGGCGCAGAACGTTTGGGAGGGGACCACGACTTCGTCGCCGCGCCCTAACCCGACTGCCATCAGCGCCATGTGCAGGGCTGCGGTGCCGCGATGGGTCGTGACGACGTCGGCGACGCCGAGGAACGCGGCCAGTTCCTGCTCGAAGAGTTCGGTTTCGGTGTTGTGCCCGTACTGGCCGGTCTCCAGCGCGGCGGCGAGGGCAGCAGCTTCGGGGCCGTGCAGGTACGGGGCGGCGTTGCGGGCGACGGCCGGAGAGTCAGTCGGCGTGAGCATCACGGTCTCCTGTGGTGGTGACGATGGCGAGGGTGTCGACGTACTTGGTGAGCCTTACCCCGGGGCGGTAGGTGAGTCGGTCGTAGTCGATCGGCCCACCGAGCAGGGCAGCAAGGTATTGGCCCGTCAGGTCGGCGCCGGCGGCTTCGGAGGCCAGAAACGCACCGGCGGGCCGTGCGTTGACCTCGGTGATCTGCGTGCCGGTGTCGGTAGCGAAACCCTGCACGCAACACCACCCGCGGATTCCGACCGCAACTAGGGTGCCGCGCACGAGGGCGTTGATGTCGGGGTCGGTGAAGGTGCTGGTCACGATCGACAGCCCGCCCTTGGTCAGTAGCCGCCACCGCAGGACGACACCAGCTCGGCCGTCGTCGCCGACGAGACAGTCCGCGGTGAATTCGGTGCCGGTGATCCGGGTTTGCACGATCGGGTCCTCGATCAGCAAGCAGGCCGCGCGCGCCTGGTCACGGCCCCGACAGGCCAGTACTCCACGTGAGCCCTGGCCCCGACGAGGTTTGACGACGAACTCCCCATCGGAGGGTGCGTCGTCGAGGTGTTCGGGCAGCCACGTTGCCGGGTGCGCGACGCCGGCCGCCGCGAGCGCCTGGGCGAAGGTGGCCTTGTCCCGGCAGGCGGCGGCGGCCGAGCTTGGCGGCAGCCATGTCCGCGCACCCAGCGTGTGCATCTCGGCGGTCATCTTGATAAGCGCAGGCAGCTCGGATTCGAGAGTGGGGGCCACCGCGTCGACGGCCTCGGTCTCGCACAGTTTCACCAGTGCCTGCCCGTAGCGGGGGTCCTCGACGTGCGGGCACAGCCGCGGTTCGATTCCGTCCAGTAGCAGCCCGTTGGCCAGCGGGTCAGTATCGACGCCGATCACTGTGGCGCCGAGCTGATGCAGGCGCCGCGCCAAGTCGAAACCGGGCTGGCCACCGACACCGGTGACCAGCACCCGTGCCTCGCTCACCGCCGGACGCCGGCGCCGGTGCGGGCAGCCAGCATCGGCGCCCACAGGTCGGTATTGACGCGATACCAGGCGATGGTTCCGGCCAGGCCGTCTTCGATGCTTAGCCGGGGCCGGTATCCCAGCCGGGCGATCTTGTCCCAGGTCATCGCGTAGCGGCGGTCGTTGCAGCGGCGATCGGGCACCCGGACGACGCGATCCCAGTCCGCGCCCATCGCGGCCAAGATCAGCCCGGTGAGGGCTTCGTTGGTCAAATCGGTTCCACCGCCGAGGTTGTAGACCTGCCCCGGAGTGCCGTGGCGGCGCACGAGCTCCAGGCCCGCGCAGTTGTCGGCGACGTGCAGCCAGTTCCGCACATGCTGTCCGTCGCCGTGCAGCACGATGTTGGTTCCGTGCAACAACGCGGTGATGTGGGCAGGGATGATCTTTTCCGGGTGCTGATTCGGGCCGTAGTTGTTCGACGAGCGAGTCACACACACCGGCACGCCGTGAGTCCGGTAGTAGGACAACGCGACCAGGTCCGCAGCGGCCTTGCTCGCCGCGTACGGCACGGTCGGCGCCAGCGCGGCGTCCTCGCTCGCGGCACCTTCAAGCGCGGGCCCGTACACCTCATCGGTGGACACATGCACCACCTTGGCGATCCGGTGTCGGAGGGCGGCATCGAGAACCGTCTGCGTGCCTGCCACATTCGTGGCGATAAACCGTGCGGCCTGAGCGAAGGAGTGATCGACGTGCGACTCCGCGGCCAAGTGGACGATTTCGTCGTGTGAAGCCGCCAACTCGTCCACCAGGACGGCGTCGCTGATATCGCCGGTAACCAGACGCAGCCGCGGCGAGAGCATCGCGGCGCCGAGGTTCTCCGCGTGCCCGGCGTAAGTGAGTGCGTCGAGCACAGTGACCTGCTCGACGTCATCGTGGCCGAGTAGATGCCGGACGTAGTGCGAGCCGATGAAACCCGCACCCCCGGTCACCAGGACTCTGCTCATGTTTTGCCTCCCCGAATCGTATTGGCCGCGAACCACCCCAGGGAAATCAACAGGTTAGGCCCGAGGCGGGTCGCTGGTTGTGCGATTTCCCCACGGATGCAGGGTGTTTCGTCAGAGTGGGCGCATACTCACGGGGTACTTACGCACATGCACACCCCGCGCGAACAGGAGCACCGACAGTGACCCCGGCCGAAACCTCGCCCGAGATCGATGCCGTGACGCAGGTCAATGCCTTCGCGCTCGAGTTGCGCCGATGGCGCGATGTCCGTGGCCTGTCACGGCGGGCGCTGGCCGCCAAACTCGGCTACAGCCGCCCGTATGTGTCCAAGATCGAATCCGGCACCGAGAAGCCATCCCGAGCGTTCGCCGCCTGCGCCGAGTCGGCTCTTCAAGCCGGTGGGGCACTGCGCGCCGCGTTCGAGGAGTTCCGCACCTCCCGCTCCGCCGTCACCCGTCCGGCCGCTGTCGATCTCAGCGACGCTGCCGGGTCACTGGTGGTTGATCACGACGATGCGAGCTTGTCCTTCGACGGGCACACTTACCGGCTGCGCCAACGGCGGCGCCTGATCAACGGCGGCTCCGAACCGATCACCCGCTACCTGATCCGGATCTCGGTCGACCGATACCCCGGCGACCCCGAGCGATCCAACCAGCTCTATCACGAACACCCACTGACCTGGGACGAGATCGACTTGCATGCCTGGCACGGCGAACACCGCGCCGAGCCCATGGCCTGGACCGCCCACCATGACCGCGATGCGTTCAAGGAAGTCTGGCTGATGTTCAGCGAACTCAATGGTGGCCGCCACTTCCCGCTCTACCCCGGCCATGCCTGCTGGATCGAGTACGACTACACCGTCTCAGAAGCGCACTGGGGTAACTGGTTTCAGCGCGCGGTACGCCTTCCCACCAACCGCCTGTCGGTGCGGTTGGACTTCCCCGCCGCGCTCGAGCCCTCGGTTTGGGGGCTCCAGACCTCGATGGCGGCCGAAGGCCAGCCGTTCCGCACGCCCATTTCCCAGCAGGTCGACCAGGAACGGCACATCTACGCCTGGTCCACCGACGATCCGCCGCTGCATGCGCGCTACCGCCTCGAATGGGACTTCCGCGGACGCAGCGACGACGAACGCACCCCACCGAGCAAGATCATGGCTGGACTGGGCATCGCGCAGGAAGGTGACGAGATCCTGCGCCAGGTCGCGCGCCCGTTCGATCTGCCCGCCGAAGCGGAAGACGCGCGCCGCGTCGTGGCCGAACTGAATTCAGCCGCCGAACGTGTAGCCCAGGCTCACGTATTCGGCAAGGGGATGGGCATCGCCGCGCCCCAGATCGGCATCAGCCGTGCCGCAGCGATCGTGCGAACCCCCAACGGAGATACCATCACGCTGTTCAACCCACGGATCGTCGAAACCAGCGGGGAAGACGAACAATACGAAGGATGCTTGAGCTTCTTCGACCTGCGCGGGCGGGTGCCGCGCCCGTTGACAATCCACGTAGAGCACACCGATATCGACGGCAACACCCGCATCACCGTGTTCGATCGTGGCGTCGCGCGCCTGGTCGCCCACGAGGTCGACCACTTGCACGGACGGCTCTACCTCGATCACATGAAGCCCGGTGCCGAGCCCATCTCTGTGGAGCAGTACCGAGGCACCGGCACGAACTGGACTTACTGACGCGGATGAATAACCTTCCACCATTAACTGAACCTGGTTTTCACCGCCCGGCGCCCCCGTGGCGGAGGGAACCAATTCGGCTTGGGCGGGGGCGTGAAGGGCGGTGCGCCGGGTGGATCGGAAGTCCCGCATCTATCGACCGGCCGCGCTCCTCAGTGGGTCGGCGGCGCGAGCTGCCAATGCTCCTGCAACGCGTCCGCGATCTGCGGTAGCACGATCACCTGAATCTGCTTGTGCCGCAGGGTCACCCGGATTTCCGTCACCTGGTCGCGTTTGCGTAGGTCGTAGGCTCCCGCGACCGGGCGGACCACCGGGGGAATGGACAGCAGGGCCAGTTCGCCGTGCGGTTCGCCGCCGGAGAGGTCCAGCGTCGGCGACCAACGGGTGCGCTCATCCAAGACGAGGAACTGTCCCTGCCGCGGAGGCGTAGGTGGCATAGGAACCAGCGCGGTGCAGATCGCGACGGCGCTGGACGCCGACGTGACGGCGGTGCGCGGCACACGCCGTGTGAGACCGTGCGCTCGCTGGGCGCGGATCGGGTGATCGACTACACCACTACGGATTCACACTCCGCAAGTGCGCGATTCGACCAAAACTTGTTCGTTGTCGCACAATCTATTTCACCCCGGCTCCTCCATTCTGTGTGACTACAGTCACTTTTGACGTTGGTTGGAGATGGATGTGAGCGAGGGAACGCACAGCGCCGATTACATCGTGATGGGTGCGGGGTCGGCGGGAAGTGTTGTGGTCAGACGGCTGATCGATGCGGGGCACAGTGTGCACGTCATCGAGGCCGGTCCGGTGGACACGGATCCGGCGATCCACTCCCCACAGGGTTGGCCCTTGCTGCTCGGTGGTTCGCAGGACTGGGGGTTGTTCACCACGCCGCAGAAGCACGCCGACAACCGCAGGATCTTCTGGCCCAGAGGCAAAGTGCTGGGCGGCAGCAGCTCGCTGAACGGCATGATCTACATCCGTGGCCATGCCAGCGATTACGACGGGTGGGCCAAGGAAACCGGCGACCAGGGTTGGGCGTGGAGCAACGTCCTGCCGTTGTTCAAGCGGTCGGAGTCGCACGAACTCGGTGCCTCGAAGCATCACGGCGGCGACGGTCCGTTGCCCGTGTCGACGATGGGCACACCCCACCCGCTCGCGGCGGCTTTCGTGGATGCGGCCACCCGGAGTGGGCACACGCTGATCGACGACTTCAACGGCGAGGAGATGACCGGGGTCGGTTACAACCACACCACCACTCGTGGCGGCGAACGCATGAGCGCGTGGAAGAGCTTCGTCGGGCCGATCCTCGATCATCCGAAATTGACGGTGACCACCGGTGCGCTCGTGCATCGTGTTGTCATCGAAAACGGCCGGGCGGTCGGTGTCGAATTCTCGGGTGCGGATGCTGCCGTGGTCCGCGCCTACGCGGATGCCGAAGTCATCCTCAGTTGTGGTGCGATCGGATCACCGAAAGTATTGTTGCTCAGCGGTATCGGACCGGGTGCCGATCTGGCATCGATCGGTGTCGACACACTCGTGGAGCTCCCGGGGGTCGGCGCGAATTTGCACGATCATGTGCTGCTCAGCAACATCTACGAATCGAAGCTGCCACTGCCCGCGGGCACGAACAACCTGCTCGAGGCGCAACTGTACGCGCGCAGCAGCGGATGGACCGGTGCGGCGCCCGATCTGCAACCGTTGTTCATGCACATCCCGTATCCAGCCGATGGCTACCCCGTGCCCGAGCACGGATACACGATCGCGCCCGGCATCGTCGCTCCCAGATCTCGCGGGACCCTGCGGCTCGCGTCGTCGGACCCGCGCGAGCTGCCGCTGGCCGACCCGAATATCCTCGCCGATCCCTACGATCTGGAAGCCATGGTCGACGCCGTCGAGATCTCTCGCGAGATAGGTGCGTCCGCGGCGTTCGACCACTGGCGGAAGTCGGAGATCTCGCCTGGTCCGGAAGCCAGGACACGCGATGATCTGCGCGCCTTCGTGCGTCGGACGGCGGGCACCTATCACCACCAGGTCGGCACCTGCAAAATGGGCTCGTCCGGGGATCCCGAGGCCGTGGTGGGAGCGGATCTGCGAGTCTTCGGCATCGACGGTCTGCGAGTAGCGGACGCCTCGATCATGCCCACCGTTCCTTCTGGAAACACCAACGCGCCCTCGATCATGGTCGGCGAGCGGGCTGCCGACCTCATTCTCGGCAGCTAGCACAGGCGAAAGTCCGGCACCGTGGCCGGCGATCGCGCGGAGGGTGCGCATCAGCCTCGATCAGCCTCGCCCTCCGCGCATCGCCGAAGATCGCGCCCGGCGCGTAACCGAAACGGTCACACGATGTCCGGCATCCGCACGACCATCGGAGGCGAACCTCAGTGCGTCGGCGGCGCGAGCTGCCAATGCTCCTGCAACGCGCCCGCGATCTGCGGTAGCACCATCACCGGAATCCGCTTGTGCCGCAGTATCGCCCGGATCTCCGTCACCTGGTCGCGTTTGCGTAGGTCGTAGGCTCCCGCGACCGGGCGGACCACCGGGGGAATGGACAGCAGCACCAGTTCGCCGTGCGGTTCGTCACCGCCGGAGAGGTCCAGCGCCAGCGACCACCGGGCGCGCTCGTCGAGCGCGAAGCGCCCGGCCACCACCCGGTCCCACGAGATACTGGAGACCGTCCACGGTTTGCGCCGGTAGATGGCGTGTTCGGTGAGCACGACGGCGTCCCGGGTGAACAGCGAGGCCAGTACCGCGATACCGACGACGGCTCCGGCCAGCAGACCGGTGAACACCCGGTTCACTCCGAACGCGGCGACGAACGAACCGCAGATCGTGACGGTCGCCAGAATGCCGAGCACGCTGTAGAACACGGCGTGCTGCGTCGGAACGACACCTGCACGCACCGCTGTCATCCCACTTACCTGTTCATGGCGCATAGCCCGGCCACCGTACCGCTTCGCGCTCCGACCGAACATCCTGGCCGTCCCCAGCTGTGACCGGTGTTCAGAGGGTCAGCGGGACCGCGGCCTCGGCCGTGTACACCAGGAACGTCAGGCTCTGCTGGAAGTACAACTGCACCGACGTGCTGTCGTGTGACAGGTAGCCGATGGACAGGTCCTGGCCGATGCGCAGATCGAAATCGCCGCCGCGGGTGGTGAGCACGATCGCGCCGTCGATGGCGGGCGCCCAGATGATCTCCCCTTCCGGGATCAAGCGCTCGATATGCGTGCGGATCATGTGGCCGTGGTCGGAGGTCTCGCTGACCGCGGTGTACAGATCGGCGCTGAGCAGCACCGAGTACGGTCCGTCGACACCGGCCAGCCGCAGCGCGCTCAACGCCTGCGCGATCGATTCGGGGACCAGCCTGGTGTCGCTGGGCAGCGTGATCGGGTCGTTGGAGGAGCTGGCGCGGATGCCGGTGATGTGCGCGGCCGGATATCCCTCGAAGATCGCCCGGTCCTCGGCGAACGCGATCTTCTTCGCGGCGTCCTTCACCGGGTCCAAGTCGGTGTCCTGCGCGCCGCGCTCCACGTCGTCGAGTTCCTCGCGGGAGAGGGTGAACGGCACGCGCAGTTCGACCAGCGGCGCGACCACCCGCTGACGGGCGAACACCCCGGCGTCCGGCGAGTCGATCGCGGTGGTGTGCCCGGTGCCCACCGCGGAGTAGTCGATGCCGTGCGGGCCGGACAGGTCGACGACGCGGCGGCCCGCGATGTGCCGCTTGAACGTGCGCGTCGCCTCCTCCTCGATGGCCGCCCACGCCTCGGAAGTGATCGGCGCCAGTTCGCGGTGGAGGTTGTTCATGACCGGATGCTCCTTTTCAACGTGCCGATACCGAGGGTGCCGTCGCCCGGGGGCGCGGCGATGCCGGGCGGATCTGCGGGGCCGGCGCCGTCGGTGTCCACGGACACCGCGGATTCCGCCGCCTCCCACGGCGCGGGCGGCAGATCGTCGAGGAAATCGACGGTGGGTGCGAAGAACGAGGTGCCGGTGTGGGCGGTGGAGAAATCCAGGATGCGGTCGTAAGCCGCCTCGTCGGTGCCGAGGAACATCCGGGTGAGCATGCGTTCGATGACACTCGGCGTGGCCGCGTAGGCGATGTAGTAGGTGCCGAACACGCCCTCGCGCACGCTGCCGAAGGGCATGTTCCCGCGCAGGATCCGGCGTTCGGTGCCGTCCGGATCGATCAGCGTGTTGACCTCGACGTGCGAGTCGGCGGGCTTGATCTCGTCGGGGAGTTCGAAGTCGTCCAGTTTGGTGCGGCCGATGACGCGCTCCTGCTCTTGCACCGACAGCGCGCGCCAGTCCGCCAGCGGATGGGTGTATTTCTGCACGACCACGTAGCTGCCGCCGGTGAACTCCGGGTCCTCGTCACCCACCAGCGCCGCCGCGGCCGCCGCTCGACCCTCCGGATTCTCCGTGCCGTCCACGAAACCGAGCAGATCGCGCTGCTCGAAGTAGCGGAAGCCGACTGTCTCGTCCACGATCGTCCCCGCACCGGCCAACCGGTCGGCGATCGCCATGGCCAGCTCGAAACAGGCGTCCTGCACCTCGGATTTGATGTGGAACAGCAGGTCGCCGGGAGTCGCGGGCGCGGTGTGGCGTACGCCTACGTAACCGGGGAAGGGATGCAGCTGCGCCGGTTTCGGCCCGGCGAACAGGCGGTCCCAGGCGTCGGAGCCGATCGACGTGACGCAGGTGAGGTTCGCGCCCGGCAGGCGGAAGCCCACCGAGCGGCGCAGGCCGGTGATGTCGGCGAGCAGGTCGCGGACCGTCGCTTCGCCACCCTCGTCGATCGTGGCGACCAGGAAGATCGCGGACGGTGTGAGCGGTTCGAGGATCGGCTGCGGCTCACCCATGATCGACACCCTAATGCCCGGTCGGTCCGGCCGGGGTGCGGACCCGCATCGGGGTGGTTACATCGCCACCGTCAGCAGGAACGCGACGTCGTCGATCGCCTTGACGCTGTGGCGCGCCTTGGGCACCACGATCAGGTCGCCCTCGGAGCCTTTCCACTCGTTGGCGCCGCTGAGCAGCACCAGGGTGCCGCTGAGCACCAGCAAAGTGGCCTCGCCGGTGTTGTCGTGTTCGGCCAGGCTGTGCCCGGCGATCAGGCCGACCACCGTTTGCCGAAGCGTATGCGTGTGGCCGCCATAGAGTGTTTGTGAACTGCGCCCGCTCGTGGCGAGGGCGGCCAGCTTCAGTTGCTGGCGCGCTACCGCAGTCAGCGATTTCTTTTCCATGGACCGCCTTTCGCAGAGCACTACAGCCGATGCCGGGCTGGCGGCAGCGGCTCGAGGCGTTCGACCGGACGCGGGTCCGGCCGCCCGCATATCGAGGAGTATGCCCGAGTCCGGCGCGGCGCGGGTCGGGTTTCATCGGCCCCGCCGACGAGGGCGGCGTTCGCGGGTCCACGCGGCGTGGCGTGCTAAGCGTACCGCCGGGTGTAGTGCCGGATACGGAAGCGCAGACCGGTGGCGGAGGTGCGCCACGGCTCCGGGTCGTCGGGCCGCCACTGCGGTCCGATCGGCGGCGCGAAGGCGTCGCCCTCGACTGCGGTGTCGATCTCGGTGACGTGCAGGTCGGTCGCGAACTCGAGCGCGGCCCGGTATATCTCGCCGCCGCCGGCCACCCAGACCGGGTCCGGGGCGCACCTGGCCAGCGCCTCGGGCACCGACGCGGCCCGCTCGGCGCCTTCGGCCGACCAGTCCGGCTGCCTGGTCACCACGATGTTGCGCCGCCCGGCCAGCGGCCGGAATCGCGGCGGCAGCGAATCCCAGGTCCGTCGGCCCATCACCACGGGATGTCCCCAGGTGACGTCCTTGAAGTGCGCCATGTCCTCGGGCAGTCGCCAAGGGATGGTGTTGCCGGATCCGATCACCCCGTCCAGGGTCTGCGCCCA
Source organism: Nocardia aegles (assembly GCF_052545135.1). Lineage (NCBI taxonomy): Bacteria > Bacillati > Actinomycetota > Actinomycetes > Mycobacteriales > Nocardiaceae > Nocardia > Nocardia aegles. The sequence goes on along the minus strand of NZ_JBQWRI010000003.1, from coordinate 379,241 downwards.
GATCAGCCCGACCGTCCGTTCGCTCACACCGCCACCGGGGCCTTGATGGCCGGATGATGCCGGTAGCCGATGATCTCCACGTCCTCGTAGTGGTAGTCGAACAGCGTCGGAGCGGGATGCAGCCGCAAGGTGGGGAACGGGTAGGGGTCGCGGCCGAGCTGCTCGGCGACCTGTTCGAGGTGGCTGTCGTAGATGTGGCAGTCCCCGCCGGTCCAGATGAAGTCGCCGGGCGTCAGCTCGGTCTGCTGGGCGACCATATAGGTGAGCAGTGCGTAGCTGGCGATGTTGAACGGCACGCCGAGGAACAGGTCGGCGCTGCGCTGGTAGAGCTGGCAGGACAGTTTCCCGTCGGCCACATAGAACTGGAAGAACGCGTGGCAGGGCGCGAGCGCCATCTTGTCCAGGTCGGCGACGTTCCACGCCGAGACGATGATCCGCCGGGAGTCGGGGTCGGTGCGCAGCGTGTGCAGCACCTGGGAGATCTGGTCGATGTGCGTTCCGTCCGGCGCGGGCCACGACCGCCATTGCACGCCGTAGACCGGGCCGAGTTCGCCGTCGGCATCCGCCCATTCGTCCCAGATGGAGACGCCGTGCTCGCGCAGCCAGCCGATGTTGGAATCGCCCCGTAGGAACCACAGCAACTCGTAGACGATCGACTTGAGGTGGACCTTCTTCGTGGTGATCAACGGGAAGCCCGCCGCGAGGTCGTAGCGCAACTGGTGGCCGAAGATGCTGCGCGTTCCGGTGCCGGTGCGATCGGCTTTCTTCGTGCCGGACGCGAGTACCAGCCGCAACAGGTCCTCGTACTGGGTGTCGGGAGCCGCTGCCGGATCGAGCGCGTCATGAGCCACGTCTGGCAACTCTAGTCTTGCGTCTTCGCGCACTCGACGAGTGATCGGGCGCGTCCCGAGCCACGCCTGGCGACGGTGGTCCGTCGCCAGGCGTGGCAAGCTCGAGCCCATGCGCAAGCTCTACGTGATCGGCATCGGCGCCGGCGACCCCGACCAGGTCACCGTGCAGGCGGTCAAGGCGATGCGGCAGGTCGAGACGTTCTTCGTCATCGGCAAGGGGGAGGCCAAGCGCGAACTGGTCGACGTGCGCACGGCGATCCTGACCGAACACCTGGATCACCCGTACCGGATCGTGCCGATCGCCGACCCGCCGCGAGACCGCGCGCCCGCCGATTACCTGGACGTGGTCGACGACTGGCACGATCGCCGCTCGGCCCTGCTGGAATCGGCGTTCGCCGCGGCCGACGGAGTCGGCGGCATCCTGGTCTGGGGCGATCCCGCGCTGTACGACAGCACGCTGCGGATGATCGAGCGGGTGCTCGCCCGCGGTGTGGTGAATTTCGAGTACGAGGTCGTTCCCGGCATCACCAGCGCGCAGGCACTGGCCGCGCGGCATCGGATCGTGTTGCACGGCATAGGCGAACCGGTGCGCATCACCACCGGCCGCCGCCTGCGCGCCGACGGGCTCGGCGCCGAGAACACGCTGGTGATGTTGGACGGCGATTGCTCGTTCACCGCGATCCCGGATGCGGACGTGCACATCTGGTGGGGCGCCTACCTCGGCATGCCGGACGAGACGCTGATCGAGGGACCGCTGGCCGAGGTGGGGGCGCAGATCGTGCGCCGTCGCGCCGAGCTGCGCGACCGGAAGGGCTGGATCATGGATATCTATCTGCTGCGCCGCGGGGCGTGAGCCGCCCGTCGCCGTAGGAAACCGGCAGGTTGTCGGTCGGGCTGGGTAGTCTGAACCCCGTGCCCGAGCTACCGGAAGTGGAGGCGTTGGCGCAGTTCCTTCGGGAGCACGCGGTCGGCGCCGTCGTCGGCCGTGTCGACGTGGCCGCGTTGAGCGCGGTCAAGACGTTCGAGCCGCCGGTCACCGCACTGTCGGGTCGAGACGTCACCGGCGCGGGCCGCTGGGGCAAATTCCTCGGACTGGAATGCGACGGGCTGTGGCTGGTCACGCACCTGTCGCGCGGTGGCTGGCTGCGCTGGATCGACGAACCGAGTCCCACGCCGCCCAAGCCGGGCGGCAAGAGCCCGCTGGCATTGCGGGTGCACTTCTTCACACCGGAAGGGGCGACGCCCGCGTTCGACCTCACCGAGGCGGGCACGAAGAAGCGGCTCGCGGTGTACGTGGTGCCGGATCCCAAGGCGGTGCCCGGTATCGCGCGACTCGGCCCCGACGCGCTGGAGGTGACCGAGGCGCAGTTCGCCGACATCCTGCACGGCACCTCCCAGCGGATCAAGACGGCCCTGGTGGACCAAGCGCTGCTGGCGGGTGTCGGTAACGCCTACTCCGACGAGATCTTGCACACCGCGCGGATCTCGCCGTTCGCGAACACCAAGACCCTCCCGGCCGACAAGGTGGCCGAGCTGTACACCGCCATGCGCACGGTGCTCACCGACGCGGTGCAGCGCTCGGTCGGCCAGGACGCCGCCCGCCTCAAAGGCGAGAAGCGCTCCGGGATGCGGGTGCACGCCAGAACCGGGCAACCCTGCCCGGTCTGCGGCGACACGGTCCGCGAGGTCTCCTACGCCGAACGGTCCTTCCAGTACTGCCCCGCCTGCCAGACCGGCGGCAAGGTCCTCGCGGACCGGCGCATGTCGCGCCTGCTGAAGTAGCGTCCCGGCGTTTCCCCCGGTCTAGTCGTGTTCCACGCGCGTGGGGTGAAGTCCGTAGCCGCCCGCGCGCCGGACCGGTTCGACCGACTGTGGAGCGCGAAACCGCGGGTCTCCGACCGGAGGAGCCGCGCGAACGGTAGCTATCCGCGCCGCGCCTCCAACAGGCGCAGCCAGAATTCGCTGACCGCCGGGAAGGCCGGCACAGCGTGCCAGAGCGTGGACAGCGGCACCCGGCCGACCACCGCGATCGTCGCCGCGTGCAAGTGCTCGCCCACCTCGGGCCCGACGAAGGTGGCGCCGAGCACTGTGTCGGTGGCGCTGTCGATCACCAATTTCGCGTGGCCCGCGTAGTCGTCCCGGGACAGCGCCGACCCGGCCACGTCGATATCCAGTTCCACGGTTTCCACCGCGTGCCCCGCGTCCCTGGCCGCCGCTTCGGTCAGGCCGATCGAGGCGACCTCCGGGGCGGTGAACACCACCTGCGGCACTTTGCCGTGATCGGAACTCGCCACGAACCGCGCATCCGCCAGCGGCTTGCCCGCGGCCCGTGCGGCGATCACGTCGCCGCACACGCGGCCCTGGTACTTGCCCATGTGCGTCAGGGCGGCGCGGTGGTTGAGGTCGCCGACCACATACAGCCACTCGCCTTCGACGTCGCGCGCCGTGAGGTGGTCGTCGACCGCGACGTAACCGTCGGACAGCCCCACCGCGTCCAGGCCCAGCCCTTCCGTGGCGGGCGCGCGTCCGGCCGCCACCACGATCTCGTCCACCTCCAGCGTCGATTCGCCCTCGGGACCGCGCAACTGGACCGTGACGGTCCCGCCGTGAATCCGGCCTTCACCGGTGTCCTTCGCGGCCGGGCGCTCGACGGCGGTGGGCTCGGTGCGGAAGCGCACTCGCACGCCCGCGTCGGTCAGCGCCGCCGCGACCCGTTCGCCCGCGAACGGCTCGTTCGCGGCCAGCAGCGCCGAGCCGCGCACCAGCAGGGTGACTTCGGCCCCGAGCGCGGCCAGCCAGGTCGCCGCCTCGCCGGCCACCACCCCGCCGCCGACCACGGCGACCCGGCGCGGGACCTCGTGCAGGTTGGTGGCGTCGCGGGAGGTCCACGGCAGCGCGGCGCGAAGGCCGGGCACGTCGGGCACGTTCGCGGTGGTGCCGGTGGCCAGCACCACGGCATGCCGGGCGCGCAGCTGCCGCCCGTCGACCTCGACCGAGCGCGTGCCGGTCAGGCGTCCGGTGCCGCGCACCACGTCGATGCGGTTGCCCCGGGCCCAGTCGACCTGGGCGGAATCGTCATGGTCGTGCACGAAGGCGTCGCGCCGCCGCAGTACCGCCGCGACGTCGAGGCCGGTGGCCGAAATCCCCGGCATCGCCCGCGCGGCCGTGAGCACGTGGCCCGGCCGCAACAGCGCCTTACTGGGGATGCAGGCCCAATAGGAACATTCGCCGCCGACGAGTTCACGTTCCACGATGGCGGCCGTGCGGTCGCTGCCCGCGACGGCGTAGGCGGCGGCGTTCTCGCCCGCGGGTCCGCCGCCGATCACGATGACGTCGTAGTCGGTCGGTGTGCTCGACATCGCCGCGCCTACTGGAGGTAGCCTTCGACCTGCGACACCGTGTTGGCCTGGGCCGCGTCCGGGGACTGGCCCTGGTCGATCCGCGCACGACGATGGCGCAGCAGGTCCCAGGCCTGATCCAGCATCACTTCCAGTTCGGCCAGGCGCTGCCGTTCGGCCTTCGGGTCCAATTCGCCGCGGGTGGCCTGTGAGCGCAGCTGGTGCTCCTGGTCGACCAGTTCCTTGATCCGCGCCAAGACGTCCTGCTCGGTCATGCTGTGTCCTTTCCGGCATGTGCGGGGCCCTGCGTGGTCACGCTGCGCTGCCGCCTCCGGGCCTGACCGCTCGTGCTGTATCCGATTCCGGCATGTGCGGGGCCCTGCGTGGTCACGCTGCGCTGCCGCCTCCGGGCCTGACCGCTCATGCTGTATCCGATTCCGGCATGTGCGGGGCCCTGCGTGGTCACGCTGCGCTGCCGCCTTCGGGCCTGACCGCTCATGCTGTATCCGATTCCGGCATGTGCGGGGCCCTGCGTGGTCACGCTGCGCTGCCGCCTCCGGGCCTGACCGCTCATGCCGACCATGCTACGGCCGTGATGGTGACACGCTCGGATGTTCTGGAGCGCTCGCCTCGTAGCGGGCCGCCGAGGCGAAGGGGCGGCGGGCGAGCGAGATGCCGAATCCGACGGTCAGAACCAGAACGCTGCGCCGTAGCCAGTCGTTTGCGAGGTCGCCCTTTTCGCGTCGGCCCGTACGGTGACGAACGGCATGGCCGAGGCCGGTGAGAGACAGCCGCTGATATTCAACGGCGTATTGCTGTGCGAGTAGGTGTAAGGGAATTCCGATTCCCCGTCTATTCCCGCCGCGCCGATCACCACCGCCGTGACCGAACCGGGGGCCAGATTCACCGCGAGTTCGCCGGCGAGGCCCGCCTCGACGTTGAAGCTGGGCTGGATGGCGACGGTGGCGCCGACGGTGATGCTCGGCGGCGCGGTCAGTTGCAGCGAGGGCATCATCGTCTGCTGATCGGGCATGTTCATCTGGAGGGATGGTGCATTCCAGGTGAGGGCGCCCTCCACGCCGAAGGAGGGCGCGATCCCGACGCCGGCGCCGACGCTGGGCGAGATGCCGATCGAGATGCCGTTGGAGATATCCACCGCGCAGCCGACCAGATATCCGACGGCTATTTCTCCGCTGCGCAGAGCCGAGGGGCCATCGAGGGACACCGAGAAGTCTCCGGACACCTTCACCGCGTGCACGAACGGAACTCCGGGCGCGATGTCACCGCCCACGGGCACGACATTGTTGGCGTTCGCCGACGCGATCAGATGCAGCCCGCCGGCATTGATCTCTCCTGGCGCGGCGCTCGCCACGGACTCGGACACAGCGAAAGCGCCGGTAGCGACGACAATTACCGCGACAATCGCGGCGAGAGTGCGCGAATGCTTTCGGTTCATCATGCTCCAGTCGAGTATCGATGGAATCGGAACTTCATGCGCGAAACGGACTGGCACGGCGAATGGGTCGGCGCGGCCCCACTCGGCGTACGCCGCAGACTTTAACGGGTGGTGTGGCCGACGGTGGTGATCACGCCGACACGGCGAGTCGGCCGACACGACCGATCCCGGTCGCCGTCGGCATCCGCCTCGCTCGTCGGTGACGACGAGCGAAACTATCGGACTTCATACCAGGTCGCCGAAACTCTCGGACGTTCGCCGAAAGATTGCGCGTGTCGTGGGAACTCGCGGCGAGCCCTCCCGTGGGTATGCTCTCGGTTCGGTGGGTAACCCCATGGACGACCGCAGCCTAGGTAATCCCACGGACGCTCGGCGGTAAGCCCATGGGAACGACCGTGGCTCGGCGCGTCAGCCCGGGCGAATCACCACGCGTCGGCGCGAGTCCGCCGGAATCACCACGCGTCGGCGGGCAAGCCCACGGAACGCACCGCGCGCAGCGCCAGCTCGCGCAACGCACCGGCAGACACGATCCGCTCCGGATCGAGGGAGACCAGGCTCAGCACGTAGTCGTCGCCGATGCGGCACAGGTAGCCCGAGAGGCGGGTGCGGGGCAGTCGCGCGGTGGTGAGCCCGGGATGGATGGCGCGGGCGGCGACGCCGGTGCAGCGATGCGGGCCGAGTTCGAGCAGGGAGGCGGGGAGCGTTCCGATGTTCGAGCACAGGATGTCTCGTTCGCCCGCGCCCTTGGACAGCGCGTAGGCCCAGCGGTCCGGGATCACCTGGAGCAGCTCTTCGGGCATACCGTTCGGCGCGGACATGCGGTGCTCGTAGGCCGAACGCGCCAGTGCGCGGATCGTCGCCGGGGTCTCGGCGCGGGTGATCGCGATGCGTGTCATGGCGAGATCGTTGTCGACCCTGGGTTCGGCGCGGGTGTCGACGGGCAGACTGGCTTCGATCGTCTCGCCGGGAAATCCGCTGTCCCGCAGCACGGTCGCGACGAGGTGGATGAACAGGCTATTGGCCGTGCCGCCGTCGCGCGCCGCCACGCGCTCCCACTCCGCGGCCGGGCATTGCAGGATCGCGCTGTGCGTCGTGTTGTCCGCTCCGCGTGGCCGCGCGTCGCGGCTCGGCGCGGCGGTTTGCCGTGGTATCCCGTGCCGCAGCGCAGCCGCGGTGCCGCGCAGGACGATCGACCATTGGCGCAAGGCGTCGGACCAATCCGAGTCCCGCCCGGCGGTATCCGTCGGACGCATCCGCGCCCCACCCAGCGCGTCGTCCACCGCGAGCACCAGCGCCCGCCCGTCGGCCAGTGCGTGCGAACAGACGAGGGAGACGACCGAACCGCCGTCGTCCAGGGCTGCGGTCGAAAGCCGCCACCCGGGGCCGTATTCCGGATCCAGCCCGGCGCCCTGCGCGTCGGCCCAGTCGAGCAGCTCGCCGACCGGGACAACGTCCTGGGCGCGCTCGATCGGATACGCGCGGACATTCGGTCGCCAGGCCCGGCGCGCGCCCGGCACGCGCGGGCGAACCACCCTGCGTCCCAACGGACCGGTGCGCAGCGCCGCGTGCACCCGTTCCAGCAGCGCGGGGTCGACCCGATCGGCCGTCCGCCACAGCCCTTGCAGTGCGATCGGCGTGCCGAGCCCTCGGTGGCTGCGCAGAAAGATCTCGTCGACGACGCTCAGCCGGCCCATGGGTCTCAGGCGGGAGCGCCGTGCCGGCCCGCGCCCGCAGCGAATCGCTGGGCGCCCTCCAGCGCGCCGTCGGCCAGTGCCGTCAGGCCGTGGCGGAATTCGTTGCGCAGCGCGGACTCCTCGGTCATCCCCTCCTGTTCGAGCATCGACATCCGGTCCGAGCGCAGGCAGATCTGCGGCAGCGCGGCCAGTTCCGCGGCCAGCGCCTCCGCGGCGCGGCGGGCTGCGCCGGTGGGTACCACGCGATTCACCAATCCCATCTGGAGCGCTTCCTCCGCGCCGACCGCGCGGCCGGTGAGCAGCAGATCCATGGCGCGGCCCGTACCGATGATCCGCGGCAGCCGCACGGTGCCGCCATCGATCAACGGAACGCCCCAGCGGCGGCAGAAGACGCCGAAAGTGCTGTCCTGTTCGGCGACCCGCAGATCACACCACAGCGCGAGTTCGAGCCCACCGGCCACCGCGAAGCCGGCGACCGCGGCGATCACCGGCTTGGACAGTCGCATCCTGGTCGGACCCATCGGGCCGTCCCCGTCCTCGGCGGCCCGGTTGGAGCGCTCGGTGCCGAGTGCCTTCAGATCGGCGCCCGCGCAGAACGTGCCGCCGTCGCCCCACAGCACCGCGACCGCCGCGTCGGGGTCGGCGTCGAACTCACGGAAGGCGTCGGCCAGCGCGGCGGCGGTCGGCCCGTCCACCGCGTTGCGTGCTTCGGGCCGGTGCAGGATCACGGTCGTCACGGCGCCGGTGCGTTCGATGAGTACCGTCACGCGCTCGACCATACGCCGTAAAAGCGCCCTTGTGTGAAGAAATGAATTCATGCTTCACTTCTTGGGTGGCCTACCGCAGAACCCCCGCCGTACAGGCCCGCCTGGACGCTCAGGCCGGGCTGATCGTGCAGGCCGCGACGAAGGTGCTGTCCCGCGGCGGCTATGCCGCGCTGTCCATGGCGGCGGTCGCCGCGGAGGCGGGCTTGGCCACCGGCACCGTCTACAAGAACTTCGACGGCAAGGCCGCCCTGGTGCGGGCGGTGTTCCAGAAGGCGGTGGCCCGCGAGGTCGCCGCCGTGGCCGCGGCGGGCGCGCACGGAACGGCCGTCGAACGGGTCACCGCGGCGGTGGAGACTTTCGCGGGCCGCGCGCTGAAGAACCCGAAGCTGGCCTACGTACTGCTCGCCGAGCCGGTCGACGCGGCCGTGGACAGCGAACGCCTGCATTTCCGGCGGGCGTTCGCCGAGACCTTCGAAACGGCGGTGGTGGAGGGCATCGCGCGGGGCGAGATACCGCCGCAGGACCCGAGGATCAGCGCGGCCGCGTTGGTCGGTGCGATCGGCGAGGTGCTGGTCGGCCCGCTGGCCGACGCGCCGCACGGCGAATCCGTCGTCCCCGAACTCACCGCTTTCGCGTTGCGCGCGCTGGGCGTGCGCGCCGACCCGGGCGCGGCCGGTGCCCGGCTGGAACCAGGAGTGGCAGATGCGGACGCATGAAGTCGTCAACCAGGTCCCCGACATCGTGCCCTTCGATGTCTCGCGCAACCCGGCGCTGCTCGCGGGCCTGCACCGCGAAGGGGCGGGCTGGGCCGAGGCCGAAGTGCGGGAACTGGGCGCGCTCGCGGGCGGCGCGCAGGCGCAGGAATGGGGCAGGCTGGCCAACGAATATCCGCCGGTCCTGCGCACCCACGACCGCTACGGTCACCGCATCGACGAGGTCGAGTTCCATCCGCACTGGCACGACCTGATGCGCGTCGCCGTCGAGCACGGCCTGCACGGCGCCCCGTGGCTGGACGATCGCCCGGGCGCGCACGTGGCGCGCGCGGCGAAGTTCTACACCTGGGGCGCCGCCGACGCGGGCCACATGTGCCCGATCTCGATGACCTACGCGGTCGTCCCCGCGTTGCGGCACAACCGGGAACTGGCGGCGAAATACGAACCGCTGCTCGGTTCCCGCGTCTACGAATTCGGGTTGCGCGAGCCGTCCACCAAGGCCGGGCTCATCGCGGGTATGTCGATGACCGAAAAGCAGGGCGGCTCGGACGTGCGCGCCAACACCACCACCGCGACGCCGCAGCCGGACGGCTCCTACCAGATCGTCGGCCACAAATGGTTCACCTCCGCGCCGATGTCGGACATGTTCCTCACGCTGGCGCAGGCGCCCGGCGGCCTGTCCTGCTTCCTGCTGCCCCGGGTGCTGCCCGACGGCACTCGCAACCCCATCCGCATCCAGCGGCTGAAGGACAAGCTGGGCAACAAGTCCAACGCCTCATCGGAGATCGAGTACGAGAACGCGTCGGGCCTGCTGGTCGGCGCGGAGGGCGCCGGCGTCAAGACCATCATCGAGATGGTGAACATGACCAGGCTGGACTGCGTGATCGGCTCCGCGACCGGCATGCGGACGGGCGCGGTGTACGCGGTGCACCACGCGCGGCACCGGGAAGCGTTCGGCGCGAAGCTGGTCGATCAGCCGACCATGCGTAACGTGCTGGCCGACCTGGTGATCGAGTCCGAGGCCGCGACCACCGTGATGATGCGGCTGGCCGGGGCCACCGATCGGGCGGGCGCGGATCCGGCCGAGGCGGCGCTGCGGCGCATCGCGCTTGCGGTCACCAAGTACTGGGTGTGCAAGCGTGCCCCCGCACACGCGGCCGAGGCGCTGGAATGCCTCGGCGGCAACGGATATGTCGAGGAATCCGGTATGCCGCGGCTCTACCGGGAGGCGCCGCTGATGTCCATCTGGGAAGGGTCGGGCAATATCGCCGCGCTGGACGCGCTGCGCGCCATGGGGCGTCAGCCGGAGACGATCGAGGCGTACTTCGACGAAGTGTCCCTCGCCAAGGGTGAGAACCCGCGCCTGGACGACGCGATCGCCCGGGTGGGCAAGGAATTGTCGGATCGCAGCGACCTCGAATACCGCGCGAGGCGTGTTGTCGAACTCATGGCGCTGGTGCTGCAAGGCGCACAGCTCGTCCGGCACGGTCATCCCGCCGTCGCCGACGCATTCTGCGCGACCCGGCTCGGCGACGACCGGGGCATCGCGTTCGGCACGCTGCCCACCGGCGTCGACACCGGCGCGATCATCGAGCGCGCGTTCGTCTGAGCGTGTCGAGCCACCGGGACCGGTTCGGGTGACACGGTCCACGGCGGCAAGGTGCCGCACTCGACGCACCGCGTCGGTCCGCTTCCGGCCTTCGCGTCGTCCGGCGCGTGTCGTGGCTCGAGCGCGCTACCTCGGCCGAAGATGGAGGGATGACAGAAAATCGCGCAGTCGGCAGGTTGTCGCGTGCTCTGCACAATCTGCTGGCCGTGGTGTGCGCTCTGCTCTTCTACTACTTCCTGCCGTTGCAGATCGCACCACTCGGCCGGCTGTCCGGCGTGGCGGCGCTGGTCGCGTTCGTCGTCGGTGTCGCGGGCCTGATCTGGCTGGCCAGGTGGCGCATCCGGCGCTACATCCTGGATCCCCGCGCGACCGTCGGACGGATCAACGACGTACTGCTCGTGGTCTGCGTCGTGGTGACCTTCTTCGCCCTGTACTACTACGTGCTGGAACTGAACGCGCCCGGCCAGTTCGAGGGCCTGCACACGCGGACCGACGCGCTCTACTACACGATGGTCACGCTGGGCACGATCGGCTACGGCGACGTGCACGCGGTCGGGACCGCCGCCAAGGTGGCCACCATGGTGCAGGTGGCCTTCGACCTCGGCGTCATCGGCATCCTGATCGCGATATCCACCTCACACATCATCCAGCAGTTGGGCGAGGCGCAGCGCAACCGTCCTAGGGGCGGCGACTAGCACCGCGCAGCGGACGGGATCAGCGGTGGGCGCGGTACCAGCGAATCAGCGAGTCGGTCGACGAATCACCCTGCGGCTCGGGCTCTTCCGCCGACGTGAGCAGCGGCGCCAAGGCCAGCGCCTGCTGTTTGCCCAGCTCGACGCCCCACTGGTCGAAACTGTCGATGCCCCAGATGGTGCCCTCCACGAAAACCTGGTGCTCGTACAGCGCGATCAGCTGCCCGACGACCGACGGCGTGAGCCGCGGCGCGAGGATGGTGGTGGACGGGCGGTTGCCCGGCATCACCTTGTGCGGCACGATCGCCGGATCGGTGCCTTCGGCCGCGATCTCCTCGGCAGTCTTGCCGAAGGCGAGCACTTTGGTCTGCGCGAACAGGTTGCTCATCAGGATGTCGTGCATGCTGCCGGTGCCGTCGCTGGTCGCCAGATCATCGGTGGGCTGCGCGAATCCGATGAAATCCGCCGGGATGAGGCGGGTGCCCTGGTGCAGCAATTGGTAGAAGGCGTGCTGACCGTTGGTGCCGGGTTCGCCCCAGAAGATCTCGCCGGTGGAGGTGGTGACCGGAGTGCCGTCGGCGCGGACCGACTTCCCGTTGGACTCCATGGTCAGCTGCTGCAGGTAGGCGGGGAAGCGGGCCAGGTCGTTCGAATACGGCAGCACGGCATGTGATTCGGCACCGAAGAAGTTCGAGTACCAGACGCCGAGCAAGCCGAGCAACACCGGAGCGTTCGCCTCTAGCGGCGCTTCGGCGAAGTGCCGGTCCACCGCGTGCATACCGGCGAGGAACTGCCCGAAGCGCTCCTTGCCGATGGTCGCCATCACCGACAGGCCGATCGCGGACGCCACCGAGTAGCGGCCGCCGACCCAGTCCCAGAAACCGAACATGTTCTCGGTGTCGATCCCGAATCTCGCGACCCGCTCGGCATTGGTGGACACCGCGACGAAGTGCCTGGCCACGGCGTCCTCGCCGAGCGCGGCGACCAGCCAGCGCCGGGCCGCGGTCGCGTTGGTGAGCGTCTCTAGGGTGGAGAACGTCTTGGACGCGACGATGAACAGCGTGGTGGCCGGGTCGAGCCCGTCCAGCTTCGCGACCAGGTCGGCGGGATCGACGTTGGAGACGAACCTGGCGCCGATGCCCGCGTCCTCGTAGTGCCGCAGCGCTTGATGCACCATGACCGGCCCCAGATCCGATCCGCCGATGCCGATATTGACCACCGTCGTGATGCGCTCACCGGTCGCCCCGCGCCACGCGCCGGAGCGCAGCGCGTCGGTGAACTCGCCCATTCGCCGCAACACCTCGTGCACCTCGGTGCCCGCGTCGACGCTGTCGACAACCATGCTCGCGCCGTCGATGACCACGCTCGCGCCGTCGGGCAACCGCAGCGCGACGTGGCCGACCGCGCGGTCCTCGGAGGTGTTGATGTGCTCGCCGCGGAACATCGCGTCGCGGCGCTGCGGCACGCCCGCCTCGCGCGCCAATTCCACCAGCAGATGCAAGGTTTCCCGGTTCACGCGGTGCTTGCTGTAGTCGATGTGCAGGTCCGCCACCTGGACGGTCAGCTCGCTGCCCCGGGCCGGGTCGTCGGCGAAGAACTCCCTGAGGTGTCGCCCCGCGACGGTGCCGTGGTGATCGTGCAGTTTCCGCCAGGCCGCCGTCGCGGTGATGTCGCTGCTCACGTTCGCCGAGAGTACAAGCAGGCACCGCCGCGCGCACGGCTGCGGGCGCGGAGAGTCGGCCGAATCGGCCGCGGCGTCGACGGTTGAACACCCGTTGGCATACCGGACTTGCCACCACCGTGCACACGACGGGAGGTCCGGACGATACGTGATCCCGGGCGGGTGCACGCGAGGCGATTCCGGTGTGCCCGCGTCCGTTCCGGGATGCGGTCTCGCGGCCTAGGCTGGCCGCATGGTGTCCGAACGTGAACTTCTCGAATCCGTACCGAAGCAGTTGTGGATCGGCGGGCGGGCTGTCGACGCCACCGGTGCAGGCACCTTCCCGGTGCACAACCCGGCGACCGGGGAGGTGTTGGCGAACGTCGCGGACGCGACGCCGGAGGACGCGCAGCGCGCGCTCGACGCCGCCGTCGCGGTGCAGGACGAGTGGGCGGCCACGCCCGCCCGAGAGCGCGGGGAGATCCTGCGGGCGGTGTTCGAGCAGATCACCGCGCGCGCGGAAGAGTTCGCCCTGCTGATGACCCTGGAAATGGGCAAGGCGCTGCCGGAGAGCCGCAACGAGGTGCGCTACGGCGCCGAGTTCTTCCGCTGGTTCAGCGAGGAGGCCGCCCGGGTGCACGGGCGCTACCTGCACGCGCCTTCGGGCACCGGCCGGATCATGGTGCACAAGCAACCGGTCGGCCCCTGCCTGGCGATCACGCCGTGGAACTTTCCGCTCGCCATGGGCACGCGCAAGATCGGCCCCGCGCTGGCCGCGGGCTGCACGATGATCGTCAAGCCCGCCTCGGCGACGCCGCTGACCATGCTTCTGCTGGGCAAGCTGTGCAGCGAGGCCGGGCTGCCGGACGGCGTCCTGTCGGTGCTCACCTCCAGCCACTCCGGCGCCGTGACCCAACCGCTGCTCGACGACCCCCGGCTGCGCAAGCTCACCTTCACCGGCTCCACCGAGGTGGGCAAGAAGCTGGTGGAGAAGTCCGCGAACCGGCTGCTGCGCACCTCGATGGAGCTCGGCGGGAACGCGCCGTTCGTGGTGTTCGCCGACGCCGACGTCGATGCCGCGGTGCAGGGCGCGATGCTGGCGAAATTGCGCAACGGCGGCGAGGCGTGCACCGCCGCCAACCGCTTCCACGTGCACAACAGCGTGCTCGACGAGTTCACCACCAAGCTGGTCGAGGCGATGTCGAGCAGCGTGCGGCTCGGGCCGGGCACCGACCCGGATACGACGCTGGGCCCGCTGATCAACGAGGAGCAGCTGCGCACGGTCAGCGAATTGGTGGACGACGCCGTCGCGGTGGGCGCGCAGGTGTTGATCGGCGGCAAGGCGCCCGGCGGGCCGGGCTGGTTCTACCCGGCCACCGTCCTGCGCGACGTCCCGCCGCAAGCCAGGATCTTGCGCGAGGAGGTCTTCGGCCCGGTCGCGCCGATCGTCGGCTTCGATACCGAGGCCGAGGGGCTCGCCGCCGCCAACAACACCGAATTCGGTCTGGTCAGCTACGTCTATACCCGCGACCTCGAGCGCGCGCTACGGATCGCGGAGGGCCTGGAATCCGGCATGGTGGGCGTCAACCGGGGTGTCATCTCCGACCCGGCGGCTCCCTTCGGCGGCATCAAGGAATCCGGTTTCGGCCGGGAGGGCGGTACGGAGGGTATCGAGGAGTACCTCTCCACCAAGTACATCGCTCTCACCTGATGCACTCCGACCGGGTGGCGTAGTCGTCACGCGGTCCTCGATGGCCGCGTCGATCTCCGCGTAGCTGGACTCGATGTCGGTGACGCGACTTTCCAGAGCTCGGACATGAAACGACCGCCCCGAGGTGTACACACCCGGGGCGGTCGTGTGCAAGCGGCGGTCTCGACAGCGCGCCGCGTGGTTGTCAGATCAGTGGCCGAGACGACCGCGGCCGAGGCGAAGCAGCAGCATGGCGAGGGTGTGGCCCTCCTGGCCGAGCTCGCTGAAGCGCTCCAGCACCTTCATCTCGCGGCTGTGCACCAGACGCGGCCCGCCCGACGCCATGCGCGTCCGGCCGATGATCCGGGAAATCTCCGTCCGGCGCTTGATCGCGGTGAGGATCTCCGCGTCGAGCCGGTCGATCTCCTTGCGGAGTTTGTCGATCTCGGCCTCGGTCTGCGGCAGCGCGGATTCGGACCCGGTCGTCGTGGCAGGGGTGCTCATCATTCATCTCCTCGTGTCAGAACGTCGATCGGCGCGTGCTGACAGCTCGTTACCGATCAGTTCTTTCACCGTGAAACAGATCTGGTGGGGCCTTGTATTCTTCCCCCCAAAAGGTGCGCTCAGCTACCGGCTCCGCGATCCCGGCGTTCGGCCGGCAGCCGAATGGGATGTCTTGCGAAAACGCTGAGCATGTCGCCAGTGTGCCACGGGCTGAGGGGTATGCAAAACGGATACGTTTGGCAATCGCGCCAGAAGCGCTGGTCGTTTCACGCATCCTTCCCACCACGGGGAGTTCACCCACCGTTCGGTCGACCGGCGCCGAACCGATACCGATGACACCCGGGGGTTCATCTCTGTCGGTGACCGCCGGTAGCGTGGATGAACGATGGACATCACGGTGGCTCCCAAGACGCAGGCCGGTCGGGTCGTGCACCCGGATCCGACATCGAAACCGCAGTTCGCCGGCGGTAACGCGGCGGAGGGGGCGCAGCCTGCCGCCATTCCGGAGGCGCCACCCACCGACGCCGAGCGCGAACGGCAGCGTGTCGAGCGGGAACAGCGGCGCGCCGAGGAGGCCGAGCGCCTGCTCGACGGCCTGAATCCACAGCAGCGCGCGGCGGTGGTGCACACCGGATCCCCGCTGCTCATCGTGGCGGGCGCGGGCTCGGGCAAGACGGCCGTGCTCACCCGCCGCATCGCCTACCTGCTGGCCGCCCGCGGCGACACGCCGGGGCAGGTGCTGGCCATCACGTTCACCAACAAAGCCGCCGCGGAGATGCGAGAGCGGGTCACGGGGCTGGTCGGCCCGCGGGCGACCACCATGTGGGTGTCGACGTTCCATTCCAGTTGCGTCCGCATCCTGCGCACCCAAGCGGCGCTGCTGCCCGGGCTGAACTCGAACTTCTCCATCTACGACGCGGACGATTCGCGGCGTCTGCTCACCATGATCAGCCGTGACCTGGACATCGACGCCAAGAAGTACTCGGCACGGCTGCTCGCGACGGCGATCTCGAATCTGAAGAACGAACTCGTCGACCCGGCCCGGGCCACCGCCGACGCGGAATCGGACGACACGGAGCTGCCCGGCCTGGTGGCGCGGGTCTACACCGAGTATCAGCGCAGGCTGCGCTCGGCGAACGCGCTGGACTTCGACGACCTGATCGGCGAGACGGTGGCGCTGCTGCAGAACCATCCGCAGGTCGCCGAGTACTACCGCCGCCGGTTCCGGCACGTGCTGGTGGACGAGTACCAGGACACCAACCACGCGCAGTACGTCTTGGTCCGCGAGCTGGTCGGCCACCACGTAGAAGACGCCGAAGACGCCGAAGACGCCGCCGAGGACCGGGTGCCGCCGAGCGAACTGTGTGTGGTGGGTGACGCGGACCAATCGATCTACGCCTTCCGCGGCGCGACGATCCGCAATATCGAGGAGTTCGAGCGCGATTTCCCCGACGCCGAAACCATTCTGCTGGAACAGAATTACCGCTCCACCCAGCACATCCTCTCCGCCGCCAACGCGGTGATCTCACGCAACGAGAACCGGCGCGAGAAGAAGCTGTGGACCGATTCCGGCGAGGGTGAGCTGATCACCGGTTACGTCGCCGACAACGAGCACGACGAGGCGTCGTTCGTCGCCCGCGAGATCGACCGGCTGGTCGACCAGGGCGAGGCCAACTACGGCGACGTCGCGGTGTTCTACCGCACCAACAACAACTCTCGCGCGCTGGAAGAGATCTTCATCCGGATGGGCCTGCCCTACAAGGTGGTCGGCGGCGTCCGCTTCTACGAGCGCAAAGAAGTGCGCGACGTGGTCGCCTACCTGCGAGTGCTGGAGAACCCGGAGGACGCGGTGAGCATGCGCCGCATCCTGAACACGCCTCGGCGCGGCATCGGCGACCGGGCCGAAGCCTGCGTGGCGGTCCATGCCGAACAGCGCGGCATCGGTTTCGCCGCCGCCCTGCGCGACGCCGCCGAAGGCAAGGTGGCGCTGCTGAACACGCGCTCGCAGCGCGCCATCGCGGGGTTCCTGGAGTTGCTCGACGACATCCGGGCCGCGGGCGAACAAGCCGAGTCCGAGTTCCCCGACGTCGGCAACGTCGTCGACGCGGTGCTCGAGCGCACCGGTTATCGCGCCGAACTGGAGGCCTCCGACGATCCGCAGGACGGCGCCCGGCTGGACAACCTCAACGAGTTGGTCAGCGTGGCGCGGGAGTTCAGCTCCGAGGCGCGCAACAACGCGGAGGCGGCCCGGCAGGAGGGGCTGTTGCCCGAGGTGGGCGAAGGCGAGCCGGATCCCGGTTCGCTCGCCGCGTTCCTGGAGCGGGTGTCGCTGGTGGCCGATACCGACCAGATTCCGGACGAGGGCTCCGGCGTGGTCACGATGATGACCTTGCACACCGCCAAGGGACTGGAATTCCCGGTGGTGTTCGTGACGGGCTGGGAGGACGGGCAGTTCCCGCACATGCGGGCGCTGGGCGATCCCACCGAACTGGCCGAGGAACGCCGCCTCGCCTATGTCGGCATCACCAGGGCTCGGCGGCGCCTGTATCTGACGCGCGCGGTGGTGCGTTCCGGCTGGGGCCAGCCGATGTCGAACCCCGAATCGCGCTTCCTCCAGGAGATTCCGGGCCACCTCATCGACTGGCGCCGGCTCGCGCCCGCCGGTTCACCCGGAACGAGGGGCCTGCGGCGGCGCGGCGGGGACGACGAGGGGTTGGAGCGGGATTGGACGCGCGGCGACGGATGGTCGGAGCCGAGGCCCGGTTTGCGTGATCGCGGGCCGCGCAGGCCCGCCCCCGGCGGCGCGACCCGCAACAACACGAATCTGGTTCTAGCGGTGGGCGATCGGGTCAGCGACGACAAGTACGGTCTCGGTCGCGTGATCGCCGCCGAGGGCTTCGGGCCGCTGGCCACGGTGACCATCGACTTCGGCACCGCGGGCAAGATCCGGTTGATCCCGCAGTACAGCCGGACGCTGGTCAAGCTATGAGCCGCGCGGGCCTTTCGGCCCTGCCCTCGTCGGCGTCGCGTCGGTAGGGTCCGCGGCGTGGATACGATCGCCCAGCATCTCCTGTGGTTCCTGCCCATGCTCTGGCTCGGCATGGTGCTGGCCATCTCGTTCCTGGAAGCGCCGCTGAAGTTCCGCGCCCCCGGGGTCACCCTGCCGCTCGGCCTCGGCATCGGCCGCTTGGTGTTCCGCGCGCTGAACATCGTCGAGGCCGTGCTCGCGGTGCTGCTGGTGCTCGCGGCCGTGATCGTCGGCCCCGGCACGGCGGTCTGGGTGTGGTTGGGCATCGCCGCGGTAGTGCTGGCCGTTCAGATCGCGGTGGTGCGCCCGCCGCTGTCCCGCCGGTCCGATCGCGTTCTGGCGGGCGAGGATCTGCCGCGCTCCCACGCGCACTACTGGTACATCGGCTTGGAGGTCGCCAAGGTCGTGGCGTTGATCGGCCTGGCGATCGTGGCCGCGCCCTAGGCCGACGAAGTCAAGGGCGGCGGCACGGCCGAACTGGCGGGGTGCCTGCGTTCGTTACCGCAGTCCGTTGCCGGGCACGCGGCACGGCGCGCCGTTTCAGTCGCGCTGCGGGCCGAGGCTGATACCGCGGGTGGCCAGCCAGGGCAGCGGATCGACCTTGTCGGTGCCGTTCAACCAGACCTCGAAGTGGCAGTGCGGGCCGGTGGAGAACCCGCGGTTGCCGATCGTGGCGATCTGGTCGCCCGCAAGCACGCGCTGGCCCGCCGACACCGTGGCGGTGTCGATGTGGCCGTAGATGGTGATGGTGCCGTCGTCGTGCAGCAGGCGGACCCACATGCCGAAGCCCGACGCCGGACCGGCTTCGATCACGGTGGCGTCGGCGACGGCGTAGATCGGGGTGCCGATCGGGCCCGCGATATCGATGCCGAGGTGCTGCACGCCCCAGCGGGCGCCGAAGCCGGAGGTGAAGGTACCCGCGGCGAACTTGGTGAAGAGCGGGCGAAGCTTCGAGGCCTCCTGGGCGGCGAGGTCCTCGGCGTACTTCTGGCCCTTGTTCAGGATGTCGTTGAACTGATCGAGGTTGGCCGGCGCCGAGACGTTCAGTACCTGCGGCGAGTCCGGCGACGCCGTCGGGTCGGCCACGTTCATCGACTGCGCGGCGATCTCGTGGATCTGTCCGGCGGCTTCGTAGTCGACCGACTGCGACGGCTGGTCGGGCGAGGCGAACGCGGCCTGTCCGGCCGCTACCACCGCGCCCGCGGCGACGGCCGCGACCGCGGCGCGCCCCTTGAGCGCGGCGGGCGGCGCGGCCACCCGGTGTGCGCCACCGCGCTTGTTCGTGGCGCGGCGGCCCGGGATGACGGTCGGGAGGGCGGGTGTGCCCGGCTCCTCGTCGACTTCGGGCTCGGCGGTCTCGGTGGCCCAGGACTCCTCGGGAGCCCAGCAGCCGGTGTCGGACACCCACGCCCGCTCGTCGGGGACCCAGGACTCCTCTTCGGCCCACGCGTCGCCGGAGTTCCAGGCGCCACCGTCGGACCAGGTCTCCTGCGGGGCCCAATTCTCTTGCGCCCACGCGTTGTTCGTTGCCCAGGAGTTGCCGGAGGCCGCGTTGTTCTCGTAGTTCGGCTGGTCGTAGTTCGGCTGGTGGTAGCCCCCGTCGTGGACGGGCGGCTCGGTCTCGAAGCCGTATCCGCCACCGGCGGGCTGGAAGCCGTACTCGGCCTGTGGAGCTACCTCGTACCCGGCGTGGTGCTGGTCGAACGAGGGCCCGGCGTAGCTCGCCGAGGCGAAGGGCTCGTCGTCGGGGCGGTAACGATGTCCCGTCCGCGAGCGATCAGAGGGGGCGAAGGTGGAACTGTGGTTCATCGGCGGTGCCACATCGTGAAGCTGGTGGGATTCGGAAGCCGCTCGACCAGCGGCGTCGATCGGTCGAATGTGGAGCGGCTCTCCGTCTGCCGAGCGCTGTGCTGCGTCAAAGCTTGCCGTCCTCCTTGGTCGTGACCGTGTTGTGACATCGACCGCAATGACGGTAACGAAACGATTGAGCCGCGACAAGCGGTGCGCGGGGTCCGCCACAAACATGTGAGATTCATCACGCCTAGCTCTCGGAATGTCTCGCCGCGTTACGGGCACACTGGAGAGGTCGATCGACGACATTTTGTAGTAGATCGACCGCGCGCTCTCGGGTTCGGTGCTCTACCTGCGGTCCCAGGAATCTACTCGCCAGTAGCGTTGGCCAGCGGTTTTGCCGATCCGAAGGTCGGTCCGTGACCTGCGCCACTTAGGATGAACGTGGCCGATTGGCCCTCCATGTGACTGGTTAGAGTCCGACCCGACCCGCTTCCGACGTCGGGCCGCCAACAAAGACGTTGTCATCACAACGCAGACGAGACGGTGAGTACATGGATCTCTTCGAATATCAGGCGAAGGAGCTCTTCGTTAAGCACGGAGTGCCTTCGTCCGAGGGCCGCGTCACGGACACGGCCGAGGACGCCCGCGCCATCGCGGCGGAAATCGGCAAGCCGGTGATGATCAAGGCTCAGGTGAAGGCCGGTGGCCGCGGCAAGGCCGGTGGCGTCAAGTACGCCGCGACCCCGGACGACGCGCTCACGCACGCGCAGAACATCATCGGGCTGGACATCAAGGGCCACATCACCAAGAAGATCCTGGTGGCCGAGGCCAAGGACATCGCGGAGGAGTACTACATCTCCTTCCTGCTGGACCGGGCCAACCGGACCTACCTGGCCATGTGCTCCGTCGAGGGCGGCATGGAGATCGAAGAGGTCGCCGCGACCAAGCCGGAGCGGCTGGCGAAGGTCCCGGTCGACGCGGTCAAGGGCGTGGACCTGGCGTTCGCGCGCTCGATCGCCGAGCAGGGCCACCTGCCCGCCGACGTGCTGGACGCCGCGGCCGTGACCATCCAGAAGCTGTGGGAGGTCTTCGTCGCGGAAGACGCCACCCTGGTCGAGGTCAACCCGCTGGTGCGCACCCCGCAGGACGAGATCCTCGCGCTGGACGGCAAGGTCACCCTCGACGAGAACGCCGGATTCCGGCACCCGGAGCACGAGGCGTTCGCGGACAAGGACGCGACCGACCCGCTCGAGCTCAAGGCCAAGGAGAACGACCTCAACTACGTCAAGCTCGACGGTGAGGTCGGCATCATCGGCAACGGCGCGGGCCTGGTCATGTCCACCCTGGACGTCGTCGCCTACGCGGGTGAGGGCCACGGCGGCGTGAAGCCGGCCAACTTCCTGGACATCGGCGGCGGCGCCTCGGCCGAGGTGATGGCCGCGGGTCTGGACGTCATCCTGAACGACAGCCAGGTCAAGAGCGTGTTCGTCAACGTGTTCGGCGGCATCACCGCGTGTGACGCGGTCGCCAACGGCATCGTGAAGGCGCTGGAGATCCTCGGCGACGAGGCCAACAAGCCGCTGGTCGTCCGCTTGGACGGCAACCGCGTCGACGAGGGTCGCAAGATTCTGGCCGACGCCAACCACCCGCTGGTGACGCTGGCGCAGACAATGGACGAAGGCGCCGACAAGGCCGCCGAACTGGCAGCCGCCCGATAACGACGGCCGAGTAAGGACGAAAAGAAATGTCTATCTTCCTGAACAAGGACTCCAAGGTCATCGTCCAGGGCATCACCGGCGGCGAGGGCACCAAGCACACCGCGCTGATGCTGAAGGCCGGCACCCAGATCGTGGGCGGTGTGAACGCGCGCAAGGCGGGCACCACCGTCGCGCACACCGACGCCGACGGCAACGCGATCGAGCTGCCGGTGTTCGGTACCGTCGCCGAGGCCATCAAGGAGACCGGCGCCGACGTGTCCATCGCGTTCGTGCCGCCGAAGTTCGCCAAGGACGCCGTCATCGAGGCCATCGACGCGGAGATCCCGCTGCTGGTGGTCATCACCGAGGGCATCCCGGTGCAGGACACCGCCTACGCGTGGGCCTACAACCTGGAGAAGGGCAACAAGACCCGGATCATCGGCCCGAACTGCCCCGGCATCATCACCCCGGGCGAGTCGCTGGTCGGCATCACCCCGGCCAACATCACCGGCAAGGGCCCGATCGGCCTGGTGTCCAAGTCGGGCACGCTGACCTACCAGATGATGTACGAGCTGCGTGACTTCGGCTTCTCGACCTCGATCGGCATCGGCGGCGACCCGGTCATCGGCACCACCCACATCGACGCGATCGAGGCGTTCGAGAAGGACCCGGAGACCAAGCTGATCGTGATGATCGGCGAGATCGGCGGCGACGCCGAGGAGCGGGCCGCGGCCTACATCAAGGCCAACGTCACCAAGCCGGTCGTCGGCTACGTGGCGGGCTTCACCGCCCCCGAGGGCAAGACGATGGGCCACGCGGGCGCCATCGTGTCCGGCTCGTCGGGCACCGCCCAGGCGAAGAAGGACGCGCTGGAGGCCGCGGGTGTGAAGGTCGGTAAGACGCCGTCCGAGACCGCCGCGCTGGCTCGCGAGATCCTGGAGAAGGCCAGCATCAGCGCCTGATCTCCCGCCGTGCACGAAGGCCGCCTCCGAATTCGGGGGGCGGCCTTCGTCATATGTGGCGGTGGGCTCAGGCTTGGGCAGAAGCCGAGCGTCCGGACCGGCCACTCGTGGTTCTCCCTCGCTATCCATCACGAGGCAGCCGGGTGGATGGTTCATCGACTCGTCACCGGGAGTTCCCGTTGTCGAGAATCCGGGTGGTGTGAAAGTGGTGTGAAAATCGCCATCGCGGGCGACAGTTTCCGTGAGCGCTGGGTGGTCTCGCTGCACGCTCCGTACCGGACAGTGCCGCGACCTGCCGAAATATCGGCTGATCCGCTCGTTCCGGCCGTCGCGGCAGGATGACCGGGGCGAAGGAGTGCAGTAGCGTCAGAAGTAATCCAGCCGTGAAGACCATGTACGACTCGATTGAGGAGACGACGACATGTCCTACCCGACCGGGGGCTCTGGGTACAACGCACCCTCACCCTCAGCGCCATCCAGCCAGAGCCCGGCCGCGGGTGGCGCCACTTCAGGTTCGAGCGCTACCGGTTCCGATGCCAAAGGTCTGCCGTTCTTCCTGGTGGTCGGCGTAGCGGCGCTCGGCGTGATCAACTTCCTACTCGGCTTCCTGCCGTTCCTCGGAAGCAAGCCGATCGATTTCGGCGGCACCAGGGTGAGCGGAGCGCAGACGCGCAACCTCTTCGAGGTGGCCTCCGGCTCGCCGCTGCTCGGTCTGCTGCTGCTCGGCGGCCTGCTCGCCGGGCTGTCGCTGCTGCCGAAGCAGAACTGGACCGGTGCGGCCGCGGCGGCGTCGACCGCAGGCTTCCTCGCGCTGCTGTTCCAGTCGTTCAACTTCGGTGCGGGCAGCGAGCTGAAGGTGGGTGCGTTCGTCCTGCTCGTGCTGGCCTTCGTGCAGGCCGCGGCGGCGATCGCCGCGACGCTGTTCGAGGTGGGCATCCTGAAGGCGCCCGCGCCGCGCCCGGCGGCCGCGCCGAGCGGGTTCGGCCAGGGCGGCTACGGCCAGCAGCAGCCGTTCGGGCAGGGGCAGCCGTACGGGCAGCCGGGGCAGCAGCCCGGCTACGGCGCGAGCCCCTACGGGCAGGCCGGGTACGGCGCGCAGCCCGCGCCGCCGCAGTTCCCGTCCCAGCAAGGGCAGCCGTCGCCCTACGGGCAGAGCCAGCCGGGGTACGGACAGAGCCAGCAGGGCCAGGCGTACGGCCAGCCGCCGTCGCCCTACGGGCAGAGTCAGCCGACCACGGCCTACGGCGCGCCGCAGCAGCCGGGTTCGCCGTACGGCGCGCAGCCGCGCCCCGACGAGAGCGTGACCCAGCACTTCGGCGGCCAGCAGCAGTCCGGTCAGCAGTCGCCCTACGGTTCATCCGGCTACGGCCAGCAGCAGGCCCAGCAGGGCCAGCAGAGCGGTCCGTTCGGCGGCGAGCAGAGCGGCGACCCCTCCGCGGACGCCACCCAGGCATTCCGTCCGTCGGACGACAAGAACAAGTAGGGAACTCAGCGGCATCCTCCCCGGCGCGGCGATCGCGTGCCTGCGGCGCGCCTGACCCGTTCGCGCCGAGGAGGATGCCACGCTGAAGTGTCATGAGCTCCTCCAGAAACTCCTCGGCCCGCCGGATCGGCGGGCCGCGCTCGTCGCAGCCGCACCCCGACGCGGACGAAGCCGGGTTTCTGTCCCTCACCCCGGAGCGGTCCAGGGTGCTCATCGCCGTCGCCGTCCGCCCTTCGGCCTTCGGGCTGACCACCTTGGTCGTCCTCGTGCTCGCCACGCTCCTGGCGGCGGGCAGCGACCTGGACGGCGTGTCCGGCGCGATCGCCGCCTCGTGGCTGGGCGTGCATCAGGTTCCACTGGTGATCGGCAAGACCTCGCTCGGAGTGCTTCCGGTGTTACCGACCGCCCTGTTGGTCTGGTCGGCCGCACGAGAATGCGCGCGCGCCGTGGAACCACCGTGCACCCGAGCGGATCTCGGGTGGGTCGCCGGGGCCGCGGTGGGCGGTCCGCTGCTGGTCACTTCCGTCTGCCTCGCGGTCACCGAAGACGCTTCCGGTGTCATCGCGCTGCAACCGCCGAACACCCTCGCCGCGTTCGCGTGGGTCGTCGCGTTGTATCTGTCGGCCGCCGCCATCGGCATCGCCGTCCGTCTCCGGCGCGAGTTGTTCGTGCTGCTGCGCCTGCCCGATTGGGCGGTCTCCGGCCTGTACGGCGCGGGCCGATCCGTGCTACGCCTGCTGGGTGGCGCGACCGCCGTGGTGGTGGTCTCGTTGCTCGCGCACGTTTCGCGGCTCGGTGACATGTATCAATCGGCGGGTAATGCCGCGGGCGTCCTCGGCCTGACGCTGCTGTCGCTGGCGTATCTGCCCAACTTGGTGGTCTACACCGTCGGTGTGCTGGTCGGCTCCAGCGCCCAGATCGGCGCTGCCTCCTTCGGACTGTTCTCGGTCGTCGGCGGTCCGATCCCGGCGTTTCCGCTGCTCGCCGCGGTGCCGACCGGTCCGGCGGCGGGATGGTGGCCGGTGCTGCTGCTGATCCCCGCCGCGGTAGGGGTGCTCGGCGGGCTGGACATCGCGCGCACCTCCACCGACCGGATCGGCGCACCGTGGGCCACGCTCGTCTCCGACGCGCTCGCCGCGCTCGCGCTGACCGTGGCGAGCGCGGTCGCGGGCGGCGAACTCGGTGCGGTGGGCCGGGTCGGCCTGCACCCGCCGATCTTCGCTCTCGTCACGTTTGCCTGGCTGGCGATTCCGGGCTACGCGGGCCTGGTGTTCGCTCGCTGGTTCCTGGTACCGGTCGGCGTCCCACCGGCCGACTACACCGATCCGTACGACGATTACCGCGACGAGGACGACGACGAGGCGGACGACCACTACTACGAGGACGACGACTACTACGAGGACGACGACTACTACGAGGACGACGACTATTACGAGGACGACTACTACGACGACTACGACCGGCCCGCGCTGGCGGCTCCGCTGGACGCCGAACTCGTCGACGAGCCGCCCGCGATCGAGACCGGCAGCTCGTACCACGACCACCCCGCGGGTGACATCGTCGACGCCGAGGTGGTCGAGGCGGACCTGCCGGGCAGTGACCGAGTGGACGGTCGTTAGGCTCTAACCCGGCGGTGCCGCATCCGTCCGCCGGCCGATCGATCAGGGAGTGGAGCGCTGAGGTCCCAGCATGCCTCGTGGAGGCCCGTGACGACGCCGGCCACCGTCGTCGTCCTGGCGTCGGGCACCGGTTCGCTGCTGCACGCCCTGCTGGACGCCGCGGCCGAACCCGGCTACCCGGCGAAGGTCGTCGCGGTCGGCGTCGACCGGCTCTGCGCGGCCACCACCCACGCCGACGCCGCGGGCGTTCCGCATTTCCGGGTGGCGCTGACGGACTTTCCGGACCGTGCCGCATGGGATGCCGAACTCACCGAGGCGGTCGCCGCGCACCAGCCGGATCTGGTGGTGTCGGCGGGCTTCATGAAATTGCTCGGTCCCGCCTTCCTGGACCGGTTCGGCGGCCGGATCATCAACACCCACCCCGCGCTGCTGCCCGCGTTCCCCGGCGCACACGGCGTGCGTGACGCGCTCGCTTATGGAGCGCGGGTCACCGGCTGCACCGTGCACCTGGTCGACGAGGGCGTGGACACCGGGCCGATCCTGGCGCAGGAGGCGGTGACGGTGCTGCCGGGTGACGACGAGGCCACCCTGCACGAGCGCATCAAGATTGTCGAGCGACGGTTGCTGGCGGAGGTCGTCGCCGCCGTCGCGACGCGAGGCATTGTCTCCGACGGACGAAAGGCAGTTATTCCAGATGAGCGAGTTCTCCGGTGAGTGAACGCAAGCCGATCAGCAGGGCGCTGGTGAGCGTCTACGACAAAACGGGTCTGGTGGAGCTCGCGACCGGTCTGCACGCGGCGGGCATCGAGCTGGTCTCGACCGGGTCCACCGCGGGCAAGATCGCGGACGCGGGCATCCCGGTGACCAAGGTCGAGGACCTGACCGGGTTCCCGGAGACCCTCGACGGCCGGGTCAAGACCCTGCACCCGCGGGTGCATGCGGGCATTCTGGCGGACTCGCGCAAGCCGGAGCACGTCGATCAGCTGGTGGAGCTCGGGGTCGAGGCGTTTCAGTTGGTGGTGGTGAACCTCTACCCGTTCACCCGGACCGTGGCGAGCGGCGCGACCCCCGACGAGTGCGTGGAGCAGATCGATATCGGCGGGCCGTCCATGGTGCGCGCCGCGGCGAAGAACCATCCGTCGGTGGCGGTGGTCGTCGACAGCGGCGACTACGACGACGTGCTGGCCGCGGTGAAATCCGGCGGCTTCACCTTGGCCGAGCGCACGGCCCTGGCGGCCAAGGCCTTCCGGCACACCGCGAGTTATGACGTAGCGGTCGCGAGCTGGATGACCAACGTGCTGAGCGCGGACGACACGGCCGACGACACGGCGATCCGGTTCCCCGAGTGGCTCGGCAGCACCTGGGAGCGGTCGGCGGTGCTGCGCTACGGTGAGAACCCGCATCAGTCCGCCGCCGTCTACACCAACGGCGACGGCGACCCTGGGCTGGCGCAGGCGCGGCAGTTGCACGGCAAGGAGATGTCGTACAACAACTACGTCGACGCCGACGCGGCCTGGCGCGCCGCCTACGACCACGAGGCCCCGGCCGTGGCGATCATCAAGCACGCCAACCCGTGCGGCATCGCGCTCGGCGCCGACATCGCCGAGGCACACCGCAAGGCGCACGCCTGCGATCCGGTGAGCGCCTACGGCGGGGTGATCGCGGCCAACCGCGAGGTCACCGTGGAGCTGGCCGAGCAGGTCGCCGAGATCTTCACCGAGGTGATCGTCGCGCCGTCCTACGCCGACGGTGCGGTGGAAGTGTTGCAACGCAAGAAGAACGTGCGCATCCTCGTCGCCGAGCCGCCGGCCCGTGCGGGCGCCGAACTGCGCCCGATCAGCGGCGGCGTCCTGCTGCAACAGCGTGACGTGCTGGACGCGGAGGGCGACGACCCGGCCCATTGGACCCTGGCCGCGGGTGCGGCCGCCGACGCGGCGACGCTCGCCGACCTCGCGTTCGCCTGGCGCGCTTGCCGGGCCGTGAAGTCCAACGCCATTCTGCTCGCGCACGACGGCGCTTCGGTCGGTGTCGGTATGGGCCAGGTCAACCGCGTGGATGCGGTGGGCCTCGCGGTCCAGCGGGCCGGGGACCGCGCCAAGGGCTCGGTGGCGGCCTCCGACGCCTACTTCCCGTTCCCGGATGGTCCGCAGACCCTGATCCAGGCCGGTGTCCGTGCCATCGTCCAGCCCGGCGGCTCGGTGCGGGACCGGGAGACCATCGACGTCGCCCGCGAGGCGGGCGTCACGCTCTATCTCACCGGGGCCCGCCACTTCGCCCATTGAGATCGGTCGTCCTGGAACGCCGCGTCGGATCCGCTCCGGCGCGGCGTTCTTCGTTCGCTTTCCGCCCGTCCGTCCGGTGCGGCAGAGCTTTCGACGGCGCCCGCGAAGGAATCCGCTCGGACGCGTCGAGCTTTATCGCGCAACCGTACGGGCGGCCGATCGCAAGCCGACAGCTATCCGATGATGGGTGCACTGCCGTAGGACCAGCCTGCCCGTGCGCGCCGAGTGCTATACCGCGCTGAGCACCGTACGGTTGCCGAGCGGCTCCTTCAGCGGCACCGCCAGGGTGCCGAAGACCGCGATCATCGCGCACATCCGGCCGACGGCCTCGGCGCGGCTGCCGGAGCGCAGTTCGACCGTGACCGTCGAAGCGGTCTCGGTGACGGTGGCGTCCACGCCGTAGCACTCCGGCGAACCGGTTTCGAAGTTCACAGCTATCTTGTTGTCGCCCAATCGAGTCCATGATTGGAACGGGATCGGATGCGCGCCCACGATGGCCGGATCGGCGGTGAATTCGTTGCCTTGGTTCCCGTGCGGGTCCTCGGTCGGCGTGTGCGGCGCCGCGGTCGCAGCGGCGCTCGTGCTCGATGTTCTCGCCGCGTCGTCCGAGCCGCCGCAGCCGGCGGCGGCGAGACAGGCGAGCACTACGGCGACAGCTGTGGCGGCCCGTCCGGCCTGGATCCGATCCATACCGACACCCTAGTCCCGGCGCGGGTTCGCATACCGCACCACGGGTGCGTCGTGCACTGCGATGAACCCCACAGTGAACGTTCCGCGAACCGTGCGCGTCATTGTTTCCCAAATGCATTCGGGGGCAGTAAGTTTTGCCGGGATCAGCGCCGGAGCCGTTGCGGCGCAGATCCTATCGGATGCTCTACCAGCTTGTTCCGGAAAGGAAGTATCGTGCTCGACACGCTGCGTGTAGGCGAAGAACTCGGGCGGGGGCAGTCCCTCCAGGGCGGGGCGTACACCCTCACCCTGCAGGACGACGGCAATCTAGTGCTGTCCGAGCCGGGTGGAAATGTAGTGTGGGCCACCCAAACTCACGACCAGGGCGTGGAGCGGGCCGCGCTGCAGCACGACGGCAACTTCGTCCTCTACAAGAGCGACGGCGCCGTGTGGGCGACCGAGACCAACGGCCAGGTCGCCGAGCGGTTGGTCGTGCAGGCGGATCGCAACGTCGTGCTGTACGGCAGCGACGGCAGCGCGCTGTGGGCCTCCGGCACCGACACCGACACTCCGCTGCCCGCCCCGGAGCCGGAAGCGGAACCGGTGTACGAGGAGCAGGTCGCGGCTCCGGCCGCCGAGGAGGTGCCGCCTCCGCCGCCCGAACCGCGTACCTACACCGTCGAGCCGGGCGACACGCTGTGGGCGATCGCCGAGCGCTTCTACGGCGACGGCAACCGCTACCAGGAGATCGCGGACGCCAGCGGCATCCCGAATCCGGACGCGATCGACCCCGGCCAGGTGCTGACCATCCCGTGACCCGGCCGATTCGGTAGCGACGACGACAAAGACCCCCGGCGCTCGCGCGGCGGGGGTCTTTCCGGTGCGCGCGTGACGCGAGTACGCCTAACAGCCAGTCGGACGTAGTCCGTCCTCAACCCGCGCACGGCCGGAGCGAAGGTGGAGGTACGCATAACGGGCGCAGCCGGACGTAGTCCGTCTTTAGCCCCGCGCACGGCCGGAGCGAAGGTGGAGGTACGCATAATATGCGCCGCCGGACGTAGTCCGTCCTCAGTCCGCGCATGGCCGGAGCGAAGGCGGAGGTACGCATAACGGGCGCAGTCGGACGTAGTCCGTCTTTAGCCCCGCGCACGGCCGGAGCGAATGCGGAGGTACGCCTAACGGCTGGTGAACGGAAGCAGTGCCATCTCCCGGGCGTTCTTCACCGCGACGGCGACCTGGCGCTGCTGTTGCGGGGTGAGCCCGGTGACCCGGCGGCTGCGGATCTTGCCGCGATCGGAGATGAACGTACGCAGCAGGTTCACGTCTTTGTAGTCGACCGTCTCGATGCCGGCGGCGATGAGCGGGTTCTTCTTCGGACGGCGGGCCTGCTCTGCGCGGACCTTCTTCGACGGTGCTCGCTTTACTGCCATATGACGAGTTCCTTCTCACGAGATCAGTGGTTGTCTACCAGCTCGATTTGTGCACACCGGGCAATTCGCCCCGGTGGGCCATCTCGCGCACACGCACACGGGAGAGTCCGAACTTCCGGAGATGACCGCGCGGTCGTCCGTCGGCGGCGTCCCGATTGCGCAATCGTACCGGACTGGCGTCGCGCGGCTGCCGCCGCAGTTCGGCCTGTGCGGCCGCGCGTTCGGCCTCCGGTGTGCCCGGCTTCCGGATGATTTCCTTCAGTTCGGCGCGCCGCTCCGCGTAGCGCGCCACGATCGCCCTGCGCTGCTGATCGCGCGCGATCTTCGACTTCTTGGCCATCTCAGCGCTCCTCGCGGAAGTCGACGTGCTGGCGCACCACCGGGTCGTACTTGCGCAGCACCAGGCGGTCGGGGTCGTTGCGGCGATTTTTGCGCGTCACGTAGGTGTACCCGGTGCCTGCCGTGGACTTCAGCTTGACGATCGGGCGGATGTCGGTCGATTTCGACGCCATGGCTCGCTCCTCAGATCTTGTCGCCGCGGGCCCGGAGCCGGGCCACCACGGCCTCGATCCCGTCCCGATCGATGGTCTTGATGCCCTTGGCGGAGACGGTCAGGGTGACGCGCCGTCCTTCGCTGGGCAGGTAGTAGGTCTTGCGCTGGACGTTCGGGTTCCAGCGGCGGCTGGTCCGCTTGTGCGAGTGCGACACGGACTTGCCGAATCCGGGCGTGCGCCCGGTGACCTGGCAGTGGGCCGACATCCGGCCTCCCTTCAGTAGATGACAATCATTTTCGACAACGGGTTCCCGACAATGTACCGTTGTCTTACAGTAAATGAAAATCATTGTCGAAAGGGGCTCGCGGTGTCGGCCGATTCCACTCTGTTCCCATCCGGCTCGGACCGCAGAACGCCCGTGGTGCTCCTCGCCGGACTCGCCGCAGCGGGCGTGGATCGCGCCGCCGCCGTGCTGGGCACGGCCGCGGGCACGGTCGTGGTTCGCCACGATCTGACCCAGCTGCGCGAGGGCGTCGTGCGCCGTACGGTGCGCACCGCGACACAGGAGACCTCGGCCGTGCTCGAACTCGCGCACGGCTGTGTCTCCTGCACTCTGCGGATGGATCTGCTCCCGCTGCTGTGCACCCTCGCCCGGCGGGAGTCCGTGGATCGCATCGTGCTCGCGCTCGACCCCGCGTTCGAGGCCGAGGCGGTGTGCCGGGCCATCGAACACGTCCTGGTCACCGGGGTGCACGGTCGCGTCGACGGCCCCGCCGGGCGTGAGGTCCGGGTGGCGGCGGTCCTGACCTGCCTGGACGCGAATGTCTGGCTCACCGACGCGACCGGGGACGAGACGCTGGCCGAGCGTGGCCTGGTCGCCGCCGAGGACGACCGCACGGTGGCGCAGGTCGCGGTCGGACAGGTCGATTTCGCCGATGCCTTCCTCGTTCTCGGCGCCGCCGCGGACGGACTGTCACTCGCCGACCCATCGGCCGATCGAGGCAAACTCGCCGCGGTACTGACCAGGCTTGTTCCCGGGGCGCCGGTCGCCTGGGTGGACGAGGCGGGCTCCGTCGGTCCCGCGCTGATCGAAACGCTGCTCGCGCGCGTCCCCGCCGGTTCGCGCCGGGGCCGGGTCTTCGACGCGCACGCGCCGCTACTGCGTGGCCAACCGCTCTTGACCAGCGACTACGGCGTCGAGCTGGTGGAGTTCGCCGCGGCGCGGCCGTTCCATCCGGCCCGGCTGCACGAGGCGCTGGACGTGTTGTTGGACGGCGTGGTGACCGCGCGTGGACGACTGTGGCTGGCCACCCAGCCCGATGAGGTGATGTGGCTGGAATCCGCTGGTGGCGGCCTGCGGGTGGGCGGTGCCGGGCGCTGGCTGGCCGCGATGCCGGAAGCCCAGCTGGCCGAGGTGGACCCGGAACGCCGCGCGATGGCCGCCCTGCGTTGGGACGAGCGATTCGGCGACCGGGACGTCTCGCTGTCGATCCTGGTGCACGACGCCGATCCCGCGCGGATCCGCGAAGCGCTGCACTGGGCGCTGGTGGAGGACGACGAACTGCGCCTGGTCGAGCGCGCGCCGGAGCGAGTCGCCCGGTGGGAGGACCCGTTCGGCGAGTGGCACGCCGACCCGTGCGTGAGTGACGAGGAGTCTCGACAGCCCGTGCAGGACGGGAGAACGCCGAAAGGAGAGGCGAAATGAAGAAGGAGATCCATCCGGACTACCACCCGGTGGTCTTCGAGGACGTGAGCACCGGCAAGCGGTTTCTCACCCGGTCCACGGCGACCGGCACACGCACCGTGGAGTGGACCGACGGCAACACCTACCCGCTGCTGACGGTGGACGTCACCGCCGACTCGCACCCGTTCTGGACCGGCGCGCACCGCGTGCTGGATACCCAGGGGCGAGTGGAGAAATTCGAACGCAAATACGGCAAGCGCGTGCGGAAGGGGGCCTGAGATGGCGGTACCGAAGCGGAAGATGTCGCGGTCGAACACCCGCAGCCGTCGGTCGAACTGGAAGGCCACGCCGGTGGATCTGGTGTCGGTGACCGTCGGAGGCGTCGTGCGTCGGGTGCCGCGTAGGGTGGTCGCGGCCGTGCGGCGCGGCTTGATCGACGTCGAGAAGCTCTGAGCGGGACGCGCCCGGAGAGACCATACGAACTCTCGCACCGAACGCCGCGAGCGACTGGCGATTGCTCGACCGATGCCGATGCCGCCTGGAACGCGCCGGGCGCTGGTCGACCGTCCGGAAACGGGCAGTTCGGCGTGTTTCGGAAAAAATTTTCCGGGCCGCCATACATCGATTTAGCTATTTTATAGCTATCAATGTGTCCCGCATCACGTCGCACTCTTGCGCCGGTTGCGATAGCGATCGGATAGCCACACGCGGAATCCCGGACCGTCGGTTGGTTTTCGGCCGCCGAAAAGTTCCGCCGAAAATGATGCGCGCGCAGCCGGATACCGGTACCCTCGTCGTCGAGGGCGGGTTCTCTTGGTTCCCAAGAGAACCCGCTCATCGCCAATTTTGGGGGCGTTCAGCTGGTTTCGCTCGCCCTGGTCACTCGCGCTCAGCCAATTGCGTACGGTCGTCGACCGCGCCGGCGGAGGTTCGGTTTTTCGAGGTCAACGCCGCCGGTCCGGCGTCGCCAACCGGTATGCGCCGATCGCCGTCGTGTCCGGGCAGGCCGGGAAAGTCCGGCAGCAGCGCCTCCAGCCGGGCCAGCTGTTCACCGACCAGCGCCGCGGGGCCCTCGATCAGCGACAGCGGCCACGGCCAGTGCCGTCCGTTCCAGTGCTCCACCTGCTCGGTCAGCTCGGCCGTCGTCGCCTCCAGTTCGCTGATCTCGGTGCGCAATTCGCCTACTTGCGTTCGCAACTCGGCGGATTCGCGCTCCAGTGCGGCGATTCGGTCCAGCGCCGCGGCCAATCCGTCCACCAGCGTCCGATTCCGGCCGTCCGCGTCAGCGCCCAACTGCGGCCAGCCGGACAAGTCGGGTCCGCGCAGCTGGATCTGGATGTCGCGCAGCACTGCCTCTTGCTCCGGCGTCACGTCCGGCTCCTCCTGTTCTACGAAATCCCACTGGCCGAAATCGATCGTCTCGGCCTCGTTCACGTCACAGCGCACGCCGTCGACCGTCACTTGGCGCCGTGTCTGATGAATGACCCGCCTGGTCTCGACGTTCGCGCCGGACCACGCGTCGGTCTGCCACGCCCAGGTGGCGTACCCGGCGTCCAGTGCGCGGCTGACCGCCCAGTACCCGCCGTAGATGCCGACGTTCGCGCGGCCGAGCACGGTCGCCGCACCGTCCAGATAGGCGTTGAGGCGCAACTGGTCCTGCTGCGTAGCGTCGAAATCCGCGGAGAAATAGATCGGCCGGTCCACCCGGCCCCCGCAGCGCAGCACCTGGGCGAGTGCCGCACGAGCGTCGACGATCCCCGCGCCGTAGCCGTCCAGCATCCGCGCGGCCGTGGTCTCCCAGTTCGAGACGATCGAGATTCCGTGCGCCCGCAGATCGTTCGCTTCGGCCGGGGTGAGCAGCTTGCCGGGCAGGCTCGGTCCACCGTCGGACAGATACCGCACCACGAAGTCGTACCCCGCCGCCCGAATCGCCGCGCCCCTCGGACGTCCCGCGGCGTAATCGAGACCGAAACGCATGGCTTCCACTGTAAGTGGGCCGGGCGGGTGAAGCCGTGGCATCGCCGAATCCGGCTAGGCCACGGGATCGGTCAGCGGAAAACGATCGATCAACCTCGAAGCGCGCCGTGCATCCGGACCGCGCGCCGTGTGCGGCCTTCGCGCATTCGGATCAGCCGGCGGGCTCCAGCTTCGGCCTGCGCGTCTTCGGCGGTGCGGCCAGTTCACGGCGATGCGGTGCGATCAGCACCGCGGAGATCGGCACGGTCAGCGCGAGCAGGCCCGTGACGAACATCGGGAACACGAAGTCGAACAGCTGCACGCCGCCGGGCACCTTCGCCGCCCGGTCGACGTCGAAATGCAGTGCGGCCACGGCCGTGTAGTAGGTCGCGGCCACCCCGACGCCGAACAGCAACACCGTCGCGGCGCGGACCGGCGCAGAGCGCATCGTCTGGAGCAGCCACAGCGTGGTCGTCGCGCTGATCACCCCGATCACGGTGGAGACGGCGGCCAGCCAGGGCGTCACACTGACCGAACCCTGGATCTCCAGTGAGCCGATGCCGAGGTAGTGCGTGACACCGACGCCGAGACCGAGTACCAGGCCGGCGGGCAGCAGCAGCGCCAGCCGAGGCGTGCGCCCGGCGATCAGCAGCGCCGCGAAGACGGACACGATCGCGACGACCAGGGCCGCGACCAGCCGGCCCGGGTCGTAACGCATCGCGCTGCCCGGCACTCGCAGGCCCAGCATGGCCACCGAGGTGGCCAGCCACGCACCGACGCCGCCCAGCGATATCGCCGCCGAAACCAGCCACACGACGCGGAACTGAACCGAGCGCGCGCCGTGCACGATGCAGGCGAGGCCGACCACCGCGCCGAGGACCGAAATGCCCAGCGACAACGCGACCAGCCAATAGCCGAGCGCGAACTGGTCGACCGACGTCGCACCGTCCGCGGCCAGTACCGCGACCTCACGCATGGCGGGCGGTTCCTTCCAGTTCGCCTGCTTTCAGCTGGGCGATCGCGTACTCGGTGACCGCGGCGAGCGCCTGGCGCACCTCGATCGCGTTGCGCGCGTCGATATCCACGATCGGCACGCCCTCGCGCACCGAGAGCGCCTCGCGCAGTTCCGCGATGGGGAAGCGCGGCGCGTCCGGGAAGCGGTTGACCGCGATGAGGAACGGCAGCTTGCGCGCCTCGAAGAAGTCGACAGCGGCGAAGCTGTCCTCCAGCCGCCGGGTGTCGATCAGCACGACGGCACCGATCGCACCGCGGATGAGGTCGTCCCACATGAACCAGAACCGCCGCTGGCCCGGCGTCCCGAACAAGTAGAGCACCAGATTGCCGGGCAGGATGATCCGGCCGAAATCCATGGCGACCGTCGTGGTCTCCTTCTCCGGCGTATCGGCGAGATCGTCGATGCCGTCGGAGTAACGGGTCACCATCGCCTCGGTGCGCAGCGGAACGATCTCCGACACCGCGCCGACGAACGTCGTCTTGCCCGCGCCGAAGCCACCCGCGACGACGATCTTCGTCGAGGCGACCCGGTTCTCGAAGCCATCCGGACCGGGGGCCGCGCCCGGTCCGAGACTTCCACTTGGCCCGGAATGTCCACTGGGCCCCAGATTCCTATAGGGCGCGGAGTCCACGCAATGTCCTCTCCATCAGGGAACGGCGCTCGTCATAGCTCGCCTCTTCGGTCAAAGTCGAATGCACGCGCATGGTGCCGTCGACGACCAGGTCGCCGATCACCACTCGGACCATGCCGAGCGGCCGGTCCAGATGTGCCGCGATCTCCGCGACCGACAACCGATGCGTGCCGAGCCGCAGTATCTCGGTGCGGATGTCGCCGGTCGGCCAGTCGAGATGTGCAGTGTACGACAATGTTTCGATGACCGCCTCCAATGGGAGGTCGATCGCGGGTTCGGTACGCCCCGAGGTCAGAGCGTAAGGCCGGACGCGCGTGGCCGGTCGTGGTCCGGGACCGTATGGGTTGGACATCTCACGCTCAGACAGCGGTGCGCGCTGTCGCGGTGACCACCGAACCCACCCGATCGACCAGCAGCGCCATCTCGTAGCCGATGCGGCCGATATCGTGCGACTTGTTCGCCAGCACGGCCAGGTGCGAGCCGTTGCCGACGCTCATCACCAGCAGGTAGCCGCGCTGCATCTCCACGATGGACTGCATCACCTTGCCGCCGTCGAACAGCGACGCCGCGCCCATGGAAAGGCTGGCGAGTCCGGCGGTGACGGCGGAGAGTTGTTCGGCACGATCGCTGGGCAGATGCGGACTCGTGGCCTGCAACAAGCCATCCGCGGATACCAGCACCGCATGGGACACGCCGGGTACATCTCGGGTGAAGCGGGCGACCAGCCAGTTCAGATTTTCGTCCGTGGTGCTGTTGTTCGCGTTGGTCATGCAAGCCCTCCGTCGTTGTACTGCGCATTGGCCCGCCCGCTGCGGACCCCACTGAGATGCCTGGTCAAATTGTTGCGAATTTCTTCCGGATCACGTGTACCCGCGTCCTCCGCGGGCGCCAGACCGCCGGGCACCAGCTGTGCGCCCGGCCTGCGAATCGGCAGCCCGCCGACGGTGCGCGCGGTGGTGGTCGGACGGCTGGCATCTTCGGCGGCCAGCCAGCCCGCGTCACCAGGCGAGGACCACGAGCTGTCCGACGGTTGCGCGGTCGAGGGCTCGACCAGCCATTCCGAGACCATGCGTTGATAGATGGGGGTCGGGGACGCGCCCGCGACCGGCTGCAACCGGGAGGAGGTCACCGTCGCGGGTTCCGGTGCGGCCTCCTGCGGTGGTTCGGCGGGCGCGACCGGCTTCCGGATCGGCAGACCGGATCGCGCGGTGGTCTGCGGTGCGGGCGCCTGGCTCGGCACGCTGGGCGTGGGACCGGTCGACGGCTCGTCGTCCTTGATCTCGGTCCACAGATCGGTGCGCGCGGGCTGCTGCTCGACGGCCTGCTCACCGGTGGCGGGCGACACCGCCGCGAACGAACCGGTGGAAGCGCGGTCGTCCGTGCGCGGGGTGAGCACCGGCCACGGCTGGGTGGCAGGCTGATCCGCCGGGTCGACCGCCCGTCCGACCGGCGTGGAGACCGTGGGCTGCTCGGGAGTATCGGCGACCCGGATGGCCGGACGGCGCTGCGGCAGGCCGGAACTCGTCACGCCGAACCGCGCGGTGTCGCGCTGCGGCAGGCTCGGCACCGGCACCAGGTTGCGCGGCTGCGTCCCGGTGGGCGGCGTGACGAGCGAGGGCAGCTGATGCTCGGCGGTGATATCGATCGGCTTGCCCGCCGGATCGGTGACGTCCATCGGCGGCGCGACCAGCGCGCCGGGTAGATGCACGCTGGCGGTGATGCCCGGCTGCTGCGCCATCGTGGACGTGCGGCGCAGGTTGACCGTGATGGTGTGGCGTTTGGCCAGGCGGCCGACGACGAACAGGCCCATGCGGCGCGCGGTCTCGACCGTGACCTCACCACCGGAGGCGAGCCGGTCGTTGGTGGTCTGGAGGTCTTCCGAGGACATGCCGAGGCCGCGGTCGGTGATCTCGATCAGGTAGCCGCCGTCCACCGCGCGCGACACCATCACGGTGACCGGCGTGGTCGGCGGGGAGTAACGCAGCGCGTTGTCGATCAGCTCGGCGAGCAGGTGCTCGATGTCGACCGCGGGCTCGCCCGCGACGATGCCGTCGGGCACCGCGCCGATCTCGACGCGCTGGTAGTCCTCCACCTGGGACACCGCGCTCCAGAGCATGTCCGACAGCGGCACCGGGTGCAGCTGGCCGCGGCGCAGCGCGGTACCGGCGAGGACCAGCAGGTTGTCGCCGTTGCGGCGCATGCGGGTGGCCAGGTGGTCGAGGCGGAACAGGCTCTGCAACCGGTCGGTGTCGTCCTCGTCGTGCTCGAGGTCCTCGATCAGCGCCAGCTGCTGCTCGACCAGCGATTGGCTGCGGCGCGAGAGGGTCTCGAACATGTTCCCGATCTGCAGGCGCAGGCGGGCCTGGTCGGCGGCGAGGTTCAACGCCTGCTCGTGGATCTCGTCCACGGCGCGGGCCAGCTGGCCGATCTCGTCGGTGCTGTGCACCGCGACCGGGATGATCTCGGGGGTGGTGCCGCCCGCGCGCACCACGGCGAGCTCGTCGGGCAGCTTGATGTGCGCCACCTCGAGCGCGTCCCGCCGTAGGCGGCGGACCGGGACGACCAGGGTACGCGCGACCGAAAGGGCCAGGGCCAAGCCCGCGAGCAGCATGCCGATGACGATCGTCGTCTCGCGCAGCGCACCGGCTTGCGCGTCGATGGTGCGCGCGGCCAGGGCGCCGTCGATGCTGTCGATCAGCTGCGCGGTGGTCTTCTCGTAGGTGTCCGAGCTGGCCGGCAGCGAATCGATGACGGCGGGATTGGTCGTCGGGTCGGTCGCGCTCTGGCTGAAGGCGCCGAGCCGGGTCTGCACCGCGTCCAGCAGCGGACGCATGTTGCCCGCGTAGTCCGGCAGGATCTGCGCGTACTGGTAGATCATCGTGATCTCGGCGCCCGCGGCGACCAGCACGCGGGGCCGCACGCTCGGGTTGCGGCTCGCGTCCGGGGACCCGATCAGCATGCGCTGCTGGGTGAGCACGCGCCGCGCGGTCTGCACCGACGCCAGCTGCAGGAAGTAGCGCTGGATGACCAGGTCGTCCACCGAGGGCGACAGCGCGAGCGCGTTACCGATACGGCCCATGATCTCGTCGGACTGCTCGCCGACCATGGCGGGCGAGCCGTTGCGCAGGCTGTTGCGCATCGTGGTGCCGGTGGCGATCGCCGAGGCCAATTCGGAGGTGACCCGGCCGCTGACCTTGGCGGTCTGCAAGGCGGCTTCCAGTTCGGCCAGGGCCTGGTCGAACTTCGTCAGCGCGGCGTCGGTCTGCGGGTCGGTGGAGTTACCCCAGGTGGCGGCCGCGGTGACGCCGAGTTGCTCGGTGGCCGAACCGAACTTGACGATCGGGCGGATGATGACGGCCTGTTCGGTCGCCGCGTCCAACTGTGCCATGGTACGCAGTTCGTTGTTGATTCGAAGCACGGCGAAGACGGTGGCCAGCACCACCGGAAGCACCAGCACCACGCCAACCTTGCGGGTGACCGACCAGTTCGACAGGCTGAATTGCCAGGACCGCGGTGCAGCTTCCATCCGCTTCTGTCGCCTCCGCTTCACCAGTGACCTCGGGCGCGCGTGGCTGTTCGGTATTGATTCAACCCGCAAAGAACCAACTAGAGGTCTTCTTTTTTTACCGCACGGAACATACCGTGCAGAGGGGTCATCGGCAATCCGGGGGAGCCGGTCTGCAATTTACCGAATATGGCTATAGAGAACGTGTTTCGCAGTGGAATGCGCAAGGGACGCGTCAACTTCTCCGTGGCGCCGTGGAAGGCCCTGGTCACCCCCGGTCGACAGGGACGACGCGCCGAGGAGTGCGGCGGCACGCGACCGCGGCGTGTCGGGAGCGCCCTCTCAGTTACCTCTCAGTCGGTGCGGTCAAACTGGTGGCATGCGCATTCTGGTGGTCGATGACGATCGGGCGGTCCGGGAATCGCTGCGCCGGTCGCTCACCTTCAACGGCTACTCCGTCGATCTCGCGGTGGACGGTGTGGACGCGCTGGAGAAGGCAACCGTCCAGCGCCCCGACGCGCTCGTCCTCGACGTGATGATGCCCCGACTGGACGGGCTCGAGGTCTGCCGCCGTCTCCGGAGCACGGGCGATGATTTGCCGATTCTGGTTCTCACCGCGCGGGATTCGGTATCGGAGCGGGTCGCCGGGCTCGATGCCGGGGCGGACGACTATCTGCCGAAGCCGTTCGCGCTGGAGGAACTGCTGGCCAGGCTGCGCGCGCTGCTGCGGCGCACGTCCGCGAGCCCGGGGGACACCTCGGAGGCGATGAAGTTCGCCGACCTGTCGCTGGACCCGGTGACCCGCGAGGTATCCCGCGGCGCCCGGCAGATCAGTCTCACCCGCACCGAGTTCTCACTGCTGGAAATGCTGATGGCGAACCCGCGCCGCGTGCTCACCCGTAGCCGCATTCTCGAGGAGGTCTGGGGCTACGATTTCCCGACCTCGGGAAACGCGCTCGAGGTCTACATCGGTTATCTGCGCCGCAAAACCGAGGCCGAGGGCGAGCCGCGGTTGATCCACACGGTGCGCGGCGTGGGCTATGTCCTGCGTGAAACGCCGCCGTAGGTCCCCGGTCATGGCACGAACACCACCCAAGCGTCCCGCCGTCGCCGCACTCGGCCAGCGGCCGACCGAGTCCGTCGACATGCGCCCACCCATGCCGTTGACGCGCTCGGTCTCACTGCGGTGGCGGGTGACGCTGCTGGCCGCCTCGGTGGTGGCGATCGCGGTGGCGGTCACCTCGATCGCGGCCTACGCGCTGGTGGCCCGGGCGTTGTACGCCGACGTGGACGCCCAGTTGCGCAGCCGGTCCACGGCGGTGATCGCCAGCAACCCCTACGGGTTCAACAACCTGAATCTGATGGTCGCCGCGGCCTTCTACGACGACACCGGCATCGCGCTGATCTATCCCGATCTGCGGCGCTGGCTGCCGCCGCAGTCCACCGATCCGCCGGTGGGGTCGCAGGAATTGGCCGTGGCCCGCGGGGAACGCAGTTCGTCGCTGCGCACCGACGGTGATCAGCGCGTGCTCGCGGTCTACACCAACTCGGGTGCGACGCTGGTCATCTCGCAGCGGCTGGACCGCACCAGGGAAGTGCTCGACCGGCTCGCCTGGCTGTTGTTCGTCGTCGGCGGCTGCGGTGTCGTGCTGGCCGCCGCGGCGGGCACGGCGGTCGGCCGCACCGGTCTGCGGCCCATCGCGCGGCTGACGGCGGCCACCGAGCGGATCGCCCGCACCGACGACCTGACCCCGATACCGGTGACCGGCGATGACGAACTGGCACGGCTCACAGAGAGTTTCAACACGATGCTGCGCGCGCTCGCCGAGTCGCGGGACCGGCAGCGACGGCTCGTCGCCGACGCCGGGCACGAGCTGCGCACGCCGCTGACGTCCCTGCGGACCAACATGGAGCTGCTCATCGCGTCGAGCCGTCCCGGCGCACCGCGCATCCCGGACGAGGACATGGCCGGATTGCGCGCCGACGTGATGGCGCAGATCGAAGAGTTGTCGACGCTGGTGGGCGATCTGGTCGATCTCGCCCGGGAGGACGCGCCGGAAACCGTCTTCGAGCGCGTGGATCTGGGTGAGGTGGTGGAACGCGCACTCGAGCGCGCCCGCCGGCGTCGCACCGGCATCGAGTTCGTCGCCGATCTGCGCCCGTGGTTCGTCTACGGGCACGAGGCGGGCTTGGAGCGCGCGGTGCTGAACGTGCTCGACAACGCGGCCAAGTGGAGCCCGGCGGGCGCGCAGGTGCGCATCCTCATGCGGGAGAGCGGTCCGGGTTTGCTGGAGTTGTCCATCGATGACGCCGGTCCCGGTATTCCGGCGGCGGAGCGCGAGCTGGTATTCGAGCGTTTCTATCGGGTCATGTCGTCGCGATCGATGCCGGGCTCGGGCCTCGGTCTCGCGATCGTCAAACAGGTGGTGACGAAACACGGCGGTACGATCGCCATCGATACCTCGCAACGCGGCGGCGCGGTCGTTCGTATCGTGTTGCCCGGCGAGCCGGGCGCGCCCGTCTCCGATTGACGCAATAGCGGGGCGGCGGAACTCTATTTCCGGCACAATCTCGAGTTCTGTGCGGAATATTTACCGTCGGTGAGGTATTTCGGACAATGCTCCGATTGGTTTGCGGCAGGATTTGAGACATAAAGTTGCCGGTGTTCTATTGCGCACCGGTTCCGGGGCAGCTCTCGGAAAACTGAAAGCACCGTCTCAGTCCGCTCTCAGTCCCCGCGGCCAACCTGGACGAGACGTGAGCAGAAACGAGGAGTCCATGACCGAGGATTCGAAGGATCGCCGGGAGCCGGGTGCGCCGGACGCGGGCGCGTACGGGCCGGGGGAGGCGCACGCCCCCGGTTACGGCCCGCAGCAAGCGCAGCATCCCACCGCGCAGTTCCCGCCGCAGCACCATCCGGGCGCGCCGTTCCCCGGGTATCCGCCACCCTTCGGTCGACCGAACGACGCCACGCAACCGCACGGCCCCGCCTACGGCGCCCCGCCCGCGCCTGCCCGGCGTCCGTTCCGCGCGGGTCTCGCCGTCGGAGCGGTCGCGCTCGCGCTGGTCAGCGGTGGTGTCGGCGGTGCGGTCGGCGCGCTGGTCACGCACGGCGAGGACGGTCGCGCCCCGGTGACCAACGCTCTGGACGCTCCGAAGCCGAACGTGAGCAACGCCGTGAACGCTCCGGCCGGTTCCACCCAGGCGGTCGCGCAGAAGGTGCTGCCCAGCGTTGTGATGATCAAGGTGGCCAGCAGTAAAGCCGAGGGTGAGGGTTCCGGGGTGATCCTGTCCTCCGACGGCCTGATCCTGACCAACAACCATGTGGCCGCGGGCGGCGGGC
This sequence comes from Nocardia aegles, assembly GCF_052545135.1. Lineage (NCBI taxonomy): Bacteria > Bacillati > Actinomycetota > Actinomycetes > Mycobacteriales > Nocardiaceae > Nocardia > Nocardia aegles. The sequence continues at coordinate 336,675 of NZ_JBQWRI010000003.1, read as the reverse complement.
CGAACGCCAAGATGGAGGTCGTGCTCTCCGACGGCAGCAGCGCGCCCGCCACGCTGGTCGGCGCCGATCCGGTCTCCGACCTGGCCGTCATCAAGGCGACCGGAAAGAGTGGCCTCAGCCCCATCGAACTCGGAAGCTCGACGAACCTCCAGGTCGGCCAGCCGGTCGTCGCGATCGGCTCGCCGCTCGGGCTGGCGGGCACGGTCACCACGGGCATCGTGTCCGCGCTGAACCGGCCCGTCGTCACCAGCGGAGACGGAAGCGAGCCGGGGGGTGCGGCGGCCAGCCCCGTGATCGACGCGATCCAGACCGACGCCGCGATCAACCCGGGCAACTCCGGCGGCGCGCTGGTGGACGGCAGCGGGAAGCTGATCGGCATCAACACCGCCATCGCGACGCTCGGGCCGAGCGAGATGGCGGGCGGCCAGACCGGGTCGATCGGACTCGGGTTCGCGATTCCCGTCGATCAGGCGCGCCGGGTGGCCGACGAACTGATCAAGACCGGCAAGGCCACCTACGCGCAGGTCGGAATCACGGTGTCGCGGCAGCAGGACCCGACGCAGCAGGTGTCCGGCGCGAAGGTCCGCGACGTCACGGCGGACGGCCCCGCCGCGCGCGCGGGCATCCCGCCGGGGGCGGTGGTGACGAAGCTCGACGACCGCCCGATAGATTCCGGGAACGCGCTCGTCGCCGCGGTCCGCTCGCACCAACCGGGAGACAAGGTGAAAGTCACCTACACCGATGATCACGGCAACAATTCCAAGACCGTCGAGGTGACCCTCTCCGGCGCGCCCGCGGACGGCGGCCGGTGATGCGCGCGGTACCCGGCGGACGGGATCGGATGATCGATGTCGACGCCGATGTTCTCGGCGTGGCCGCCGAGTTGCTGGACGCACGCGCTACGGTGAGCACCATGGAAATCGATGCTCCTGTGGCGGGGCGTGCTCTGGTGGTGGTCGTGGACGATCGGACTGCGCATGGAGGTGTTGACTCGCTCGGCCCGCTGGTCACCGAGCTGCTCACCGAAGCGGGTTTCCTCGTTGACGCATCGGTGTCGGTGCAGGCCGACGAGGTCGAGATCCGCAACGCTCTCAACACGGCGGTGATCGGCGGCGTCGATCTGGTGATCTCCGTCGGTGGCACGGGCATGTCCCCGCGCGACGTCACGCCGGAGGCCACCTCGCAGGTGCTCGACCGGGAGTTGCCGGGGATCAGCGAAGCCCTTCGTTCCTCCGGCCGGGTGGCCGGCTCGCTGGACGCGGGGCTTTCCCGCGGTGTGGCCGGCGTGTCCGGAAGCACCCTGGTGGTCAACCTGCCCGGCACCCGTTCCGCCATTCGCGACGGCATGGCGACGCTCGGTCCGCTCGCCAGCCGGGTGATCGGTGAGCTTTCCGGATTGGTCGAATAATCACCGCGCCCACGCCTTCTGAGCACCCTCGTCCGGCGGCTCGCCGGGCGAGGGATGCCGCGCGCTTGGCGAAGATCTTCGGCGACGCGCTGCCCGATACCACCGCCGACGAGCGCGACGACCGCGACGACGTCCGGTCCGCTGACGACTGGCTGCGCGCTCAGGTTCCCCCGCATCACGGCTGAGTCCGTTATCTACGTAGTAGCTACGTAATTGTTTCTCCGGCTTCGTAACCCGCCGGTGATCGTTTCCGGCCGGAAGTAATCCGAGCGAGATGCTTACGGCCGTGTCCCGTATTCGCAGGCTGTCCCTTTTGCGCCGCCATACCGGCCGCCCGGCTGTAGCGAACCAGTATTTATGCACGTCAAGCGATATTCGGATGTGCGCAACTGTGATGCGGGTCACCTTGAACTTTACGAAACTCTACGTTGCGGCGGTCGTTATAAAACGTCTAATCTCCCATCGAGCCACTCGAATTGGGTACCTGCGCCGCGTGGGTACCCAGCACGCACAAAGCCCGCTCGGCGGAACCTGGCTCGGTTCCGTTGCCAGGATGTCCGTTGCGCTGAAATAACAACGGGTTACACATCGGCAACAAAGGGGCGACACACTGAGCTGGGCCTGAGAGGACCAGTGTCAAGCTCGATGGTCGAGGTTGACTGTTTGAACCTGATGAGGGGAAGTATGAGCGAGAACCGCACCAAAGGTCTGCGCCGCGGTGCCCGCGTCGCGGGCGTCGGCGCTGCCGCGGCTGTTGCCATGGGCCTGCTATCGACCGGTGCCGCAAATGCCGACACCTTCGTGCCGTTGCCGGACGGCCAGAAGGTGGGGCCGGGTGTGACGATCACCCGGAACGGTGAGCGGGCCCTGATTTCGCCGTCGCTGGCCGCCAACGGCGCAGGTCGTGTGGTCTGGGTGTCGGGCAACGCGGTTGCCGACGTGACCGAGACGCCGGAAGGCACTGTCGGCCCGACCAATGGTCCGGCCGGTAACCCGGGAACGAATAATTCGTCCACGCATGGTGCTTCGCAGTTGAGTACCGGTTATATCGTCGGTTGTCAGGTGAGTATTGCTGATGATGCGATTTCTGCGGGGGTGTCGGGCAGTGTCAATCTGAGTGGTGCGAGTGCGGGTGGGTCGATCGGTGTCAATCTCGGTCCCGGTGAGGTCAAGTTCGTTCAGATCGATTACAAGGACATTCTGAAGCCGGGTGTGTACTCGGTGGAGTATCAGGATGCCGAGATCCAGATTCAGGGTTGCGCGGGTTATGCGCAGGCGCGTTCGTACACGGTCGTCGAGATCATCGGTGATCACTACTCGAAGACGACCCTCTACGGGATGCCGTTCAGCATCGGCTGACATCTGTCGAATTCAACGAACCATCCTCCCGCTGAAGCGGACTCAACCCTGAGGGATATCAATCATGATCAACCGTAAGAACCTGGCGCGGATGGCCGGCCTCGGCGCCGCTGCCACCATCGCGATGGGCCTGTTCTCCACCGGTGCGGCCAACGCCGACACCTTTGTCCCGCTGCCGGGCGGCGAGCTGACCAAGACGTTGTCGGACGGCACCGTGGTGACCATTCGTCTGGTCGGTGAGTCGGCCAATATCAGCCCGTCCATGGGTGCTACTCCGTTGCATCGCAACGCCTGGGTGTCCGGTAGCGCACAGGTGGAGCTGTCCGGCGCGGCCGGGGGCAAGATCTTCCCCGGTTACACCGTTGGCTGCCAGGTGAATATCGCCGGTGGTGGTGCCACTGGTGGTGTGGACGGCAATGTGGACTGGAGCGATGGCCAGAACGTCACCGGCGGCGTCGGCGCCAACTCCGGCGGCAACCTGTCGCTCGGCCCCGGCCAGGCGAAGTCGTTCTATGTGCTCGATCTGGAGCAGGCCGACGACTTCGGCAACGAGTCGCACAAGACCCGCAACGCTTTCAAGGGCACCAGCGGTTCGGTGACCTGGGCCGACGAGACCATCGGTCTCAACGGCTGTGCGGGTTACGCGCAGGCGCGTGCTTTCGTCAGTGTCGAGGTGGAGACCGACAACGTCATCACCTGGGTGACGTTGTGGGGGCAGCCGTTCAGCCTCGGCTGAGTGAGCGGCGGGTGAGAAACCCGTAGTTGGCAACGAAATGGACCCGCGCGTCGCGGCGGGTCCATTTCGTCATGAATTCGATTGCCCAGCAAGGGCACGCACGATCCGGGTGGGACCGGTCGCCTCGCTGGATGGATTGCCTGAATTTCCGGAAAAGTCTGGTTGGTTCCGAATAGCATTGCCTCGTCCGAGATCGCGTCGATGACGCGATGGGTCGGCGGAACGTCTGGTGGACAACACATTCCACTGCACGCCGCCGGCTTTGGAGGGACACGTCCCGCCCCTACACCCTGGGGCGGGCGGATGCAACCTGATGAGGAAAAACATGAGCAAGTACCGCATCAACGGTCTGTCTCGAGGCGTCCGCCTCGCGGGCGCCGCCGCTGTGGCGGCCGTAGCCACCGGTCTGTTGTCGACCGGCGCGGCCAACGCCGATGTCTTCGTGCCGTTGCCGGACGGTTACCGGGCAGGGCCTGGCGTGAACATCGCTCGCACTGGTGAGCGCGCACTGATCTCCCCATCCCTCGCTGCGAACGGTGCCGGCCGTGTCGTGTGGGTTTCCGGGAACGCCAGTGCCGATGTGGCCGTCACTCCCGAAGGCACTGTCGGCCCGACCAATGGTCCGGCCGGGAACCCGGGAACGAATAATTCGTCCACGCATGGTGCTTCGCAGTTGAGTACCGGTTATATCGTCGGTTGTCAGGTGAGTATTGCTGATGATGCGATTTCTGCGGGGGTGTCGGGCAGTGTCAATCTGAGTGGTGCGAGTGCGGGTGGGTCGATCGGTGTCAATCTCGGTCCCGGTGAGGTCAAGTTCGTTCAGATCGATTACAAGGACATTCTGAAGCCGGGTGTGTACTCGGTGGAGTATCAGGATGCCGAGATCCAGATTCAGGGTTGCGCGGGTTATGCGCAGGCGCGTTCGTACACGGTCGTCGAGATCATCGGTGATCACTACTCGAAGACGACCCTCTACGGGATGCCGTTCAGCATCGGCTGACGCGCGTCGAATCTGTCACCTCTCTTTTCGCTGAAGCGAACTCGAATCTCGATGGGAATTACCGTCATGTTGGATCGTAAAATGTTGGCGCGCGTGGCCGGGCTGTGCGCATCCGCCGCCGTCGCGGTGGGTCTGCTCTCGACGGGTGCGGCGAATGCCGACACTTTTGTCCCGCTGCCGGGCGGGGTGCTGACCAAGACGTTGTCGGACGGCACTGTGGTGACCGTTCGTCTGGTCGGTGAGTCGGCCAATATCAGCCCGTCCATGGGTGCGACTCCGTTGCATCGCAACGCCTGGGTGTCGGGTAGCGCGCAGGTGGAGCTGTCGGGTGCGGCCGGGGGCAAGATCTTGCCGGGCTACACCGTTGGCTGCCAGGTGAATATCGCCGGTGGTGGTGCCACTGGTGGTGTGGACGGCAATGTGGACTGGAGTAGTGGTCAGAACGTCACCGGTGGCGTGGGTGCGAACTCCGGCGGCAATCTGTCGTTGGGGCCGGGGCAGGCGAAGTCGTTCTATGTGCTCGATCTGGAGCAGGCCGACGACTTCGGCAATGAGGCGCACCGGACCCGCAATGCTTTCAAGGGCACCAGCGGTTCGGTGACCTGGGCTGACGAGACCATCGGCCTGAACGGGTGTGCGGGTTACGCGCAGGCGCGTGCTTTCGTCAGTGTCGAGGTGGAGACCGACAACGTCATCACCTGGGTGACGTTGTGGGGGCAGCCGTTCAGCCTCGGCTGAGCGCCGGATATCCACACGCGGTACGCGGACGGGCCCGTCGCCGACGGGCCCGTGTCGCTTGCGGCACGGCCGAACTCAGAATTCGTGCCGCCCGCCCGAGCTGGTTTGGCTTTCGGCGAGCAGGTCGCGGATCTGGATCAACACCTCCGAATCGGTAAGCGTGGTCTCGTCGGGCCGGAAGCGCTTCTTCAATCGCGCGGCGGGCAGCACGAGCACGAAGAACAGCACCGCGGCGATGATCACGAAATTGATCACGGCGGTGATGATGGGACCGGCCTGGACGAAGGTCGCGGGCTTGTCGGCGACCAACCGGAAACCCAGGCCGATATCACCCGGTCCGCCGAGGACGGCGAGCAGCGGATTGACGATGCCGCTGGTGATCGCGGTGATGATCGCGACGAACGCCGTACCGATGACCACCGCGACCGCCAGGTCGATCACGTTTCCGCGGAACAGAAAATCTCTGAACTCTTTGAGCATGGCCGGTGTCTCCTCTTTTCCGTGGAGCTGGGCAGTCGTGCTCGGCGGTACCCGGGCGCCGGTAGGGCCGATGCTAATGAGCCGTCGGCGAATATTCGGCGAGGCACGATCGGCGGGTCAGTGGAAGACGACGGTGAGCGCGGTGTGCAGCGACGCGCCCGCCACGGCGGTGGCGTGTTCGGCGTCCATCGCGACCAAGACCACGCGTTCCGCGGCTGCCCGGCCCGCACCGGCGCCGGAGACGAGGACTACGGCGGCATCGGTGGCGAGGGTGCGGGCGGGCCGGGCGCCGGGACCGCCCGCGTCTTCGGCGCTGATGACGTCGACGCGATCGCCCGCTCGCAGGATGTCGGCGACGGCCGTGTCGGCGAGGCGGACGGGCACGATACGCGCCGCACGGGCGCCCGTCGCCGCCGCGGCCAGGCGCGGGCCGACGACGCGCAGGTCGGTGAAAACCTCGCCTTGGCGCATGGCGCCGGTCAGCGTCGCGCCGACGAGCGCTGCTGGATCGGTGACCGCACCCGCCGGTAAGGTGCCCGCTTCGCGCGGGGCGGGGCGCAGGTCGCCTGCCTCGAGCAGCCGCCCGGGCGCGAGGTCCCGGCCCGCGACGAGCACGGTGACGCGTTGGGTACCGGGATCACCGCGGAGGAAGAGGAACGCCGCGAGCACGGCGAGAGCGACGGCGAGCAACCGTCGGACGAGTACGGTGTCGGCCCATGGCGGCCGCTGCCATCCCGAGGGATTCCAGCCGCGGCCGAGATCGGCGAGTGCGCGAGTCATGGCCGGATCCTATGGCCGGACTTGCGTCCGACCGGCCCGGATCACGGTGGGCTGTGGATAGGTGGCCGACTGTGGAAAACCGTCGAATCAGCCGGCTACGGCCGTGCTGGTAGACGCTGTCGACCCGCTCGACGAGCTGGAGTCGGACGTGGAAGACGAATTCGAGCTGCTGTCGGCCTTGGCGGGCTCGCTGGCGGTCGAGGAGCCACCGCGGCTGTCGGTGCGGTAGAAGCCGCTGCCCTTGAAGACGATGCCGACCGAGTTGAACAGCTTGCGCAGCTTTCCCGAGCACTCCGAGCACACGGTCAGCGCTTCGTCGGTGAACGACTGAACGATGTCGAAGCGGTTGTCACACTGGGTGCACGCATACGAGTAAGTAGGCACAGGATCCTCCGCGGTGTTCGTCGATCTGGCACTCTACAGCCGACAGTGCCAACACCGCCAATCGGTGTTTCATTCCCCAGGGTAAACGTCGCCCAGCCTGCGCAGGCCGCCGCATGGCGTGAGCGCCCAGCCCATGCGCCGGTCGTGCGGCTCCTCGGGCAGCCGGTCGACCAGTTCGTCGTCCCGGACCACCGCGACCAGGCGGGCGTCCGGTCGCGCGGCGGGCAGCGTGCGGTCGTAGTAACCGGCGCCCCGGCCGAGGCGAACGCCGCGCAGGTCCACCGCGAGAGCGGGAACCAGGATCAGGTCCGCCCTGGTGACGGTCTCCGGCGGCAGCACAGCGCCGATGGGTTCCAGCAATCCGTAGCGGGCCCGGCGCAGGGCATCCGCGCCGGTGTATTCGGCCCAGCTCAGCGGCCCCGGCGGCCCGGTCACCGGCAGCAGCACCCGCGCACCGCCGGCCAGCAGCGCGTCCAACATCGCGGTCGATCCCGGTTCGCCCGCGACGGGCACATACGCGCAGACCCATTCGCGAGCGGCCACCGTGGCGACCGCCGTGGCCAGGGCGAAGGCTTCCTTCTCGCGCTCCGTTGCGCTCATCACAGCTCGTCGGGCGAGTAGTTCCGTGCGCCATGCATGCTTATCGCGCTCGCCGGGCATCTTCACAGTGATCACCATAGGCTCACCCCGGGACCGGTCGGCGCGACGCCGATCCGGCGGCGTGATGGATGGATAGGGTATGCGTATGACAGCAAAGGCCGGACAGCCCGGTGACGCCGCGGAGGTGTCGTGCTTCCGCACGGCCGTGGTGCCCGCGGCCGGGCTCGGAACGCGGTTCCTGCCCGCGACCAAGACGGTGCCCAAGGAACTTCTTCCGGTGGTGGACACACCCGGCATCGAGTTGGTTGCCGCCGAGGCGGCCGGTTCCGGCGCGCAGCGGCTTGTGATCGTCACCTCCCCCGGCAAGGACGGCGTGGTCGCGCACTTCGTCGAGGACCTGGTGCTGGAGAGCACGCTCGAGGAGCGCGGCAAGTTCAAGCTGCTGGAGAAGGTGCGCAAGGCGCCGGGTCTGCTCGATGTCACCTCGGTGGTGCAGGAGGAGCCGCTCGGGCTCGGTCATGCCGTGGCCCAGGCCGAGCGGGTCCTCGATGACGACGAGGACGTCATCGCCGTCCTGTTGCCCGACGACCTCGTGCTGCCCCGCGGTGTGCTCGACGTGATGTGCCGGGTGCGCCGCAAGCGCGGCGGAACGGTGCTGTGCGCCATCGACGTCCCCAAGGACGAGGTCAGCGCCTACGGTGTGTTCGACGTAGCGCCCGTGCCGGACGCGGTGAACCCGAATGTGCTGCGCGTCAAGGGCATGGTGGAGAAGCCCGCGCTCGCCGACGCGCCGTCGACGTTCGCCGCCGCGGGCCGGTATCTGCTCGATCGCGCGATCTTCGACGCGCTGCGCCGCATCGAGCCCGGCGCGGGCGGCGAACTGCAACTCACCGACGCCATCGCACTGCTGATCGCCGAGGGGCATCCGGTTCATGTGGTGGTGCACCGTGGGTCGCGCCACGATTTGGGCAACCCGGGCGGTTATCTTCGTGCTGCGGTCGATTTCGCACTGGAACGAGAGGAATACGGCCCCGCTCTGCGGGAGTGGCTGCAGCACCGCCTCAGTCCGGACTGGGATCCGCAGCTGACGACCGGCGACTGACGGACCCGGCCGGGGTTTCGCCGAGAGCGGACCGTCGGGTACGAATGATGGTTCACCGCGGTGCGCACGTGAATGCGTTTGCGCCCCGGCGGGATCGCGCGCCCGCGCGGGCGAGCTCGGATGGAGTGCGGAGAGGATCAGGAAGGGCTGGATGCGCTCGGTTGAGGATCAGCAGATCAAGGTGACCGCCGCGGCGGTCGCGCCCCGGCCGGTCCGGGTCGCGATCTCCGAAGCTCAGGGCCTGCTGTGCGCCGAGGACGTCGTCACCCAGCGGCCGTTGCCCGGCTTCGACCAGGCGGCCATCGACGGTTATGCCGTGCGCAGCGTCGACGTGGCCTCCGCTGGGGCCGACATCCGGGACGAAGAAGGTGAACTGGTCGACCTCACCCTCCCGGTGGTCGGCGAGGTGGTCGCCGGTTCCCGTCAGCCGATTCGCTTGCAACCTCGCCAGACCGTCCGGGTGGATACCGGCGCGCCGATGCCGACGCTCGCCGACGCGGTGCTCCCGCTGGACTTCACCGACGGCGGGCGGGTCAGGATCAAGGTGTACGAGCCGGTGCGTTCCGGCGACTACGTGCGCCGGATCGGTGACGACGTCCAGCCGGGCGATGTGGCGGTGCGCGCGGGAACCATCATCGGCGCCGCGCAGGTGGGCTTGCTCGCCGCGGTGGGTCAAGACAAAGTGCTGGTGCACCCGCGCCCGCGCCTCTCGGTGCTGTCGGTGGGCGGTGAGTTGATCGATATCGATCGCACGCCGGGCCCCGGCCAGGTCTACGACGTGAACTCCTACGCGCTGGCCGCGGCCGCGCGCGATGCCGGCGCGGATGTCAACCGCGTCGGCATCGTGAGTTCCGATCCGCGCATGTTGCGCGACGTGGTCGAGGGACAGTTGGTGCGCTCGGAGGTGGTGGTGATCGCGGGCGCGGTCGGCGGCTGGGCCTCCGAACAGGTCCGGGAGGCGCTGGAGGGCCTCGGCGAGCTCGAAATCACCCGGGTGGCCATGCATCCCGGTTCGGTTCAGGGCTTCGGGCGGCTGGGTCGCGACGAGGTTCCAACGTTCCTGCTACCGTCCAACCCGGTGGGCGCGCTGGTGGTGTTCGAGGTGATGGTGCGGCCTCTGATCCGAATCGCGTTGGGGCGCAGGCACCCCATGCGCCGAATCATCAGCGCGCGGACCATCACGCCCATCAGTTCCATGGAGGGCCGTAAGGGATACCTGCGCGCGCAACTCATGCGGGACGAAGCCACCGGCGAGTACCTCGTGCAGCCGCTCGGCAACGGGAGCTCGTCCTCGCACCTGCTCGCCACGCTCGCCGAGGCGAACAGTCTGATCGTGATCGACCCGGACGACACCGACATCCGCACCGGTGACGAAGTCCAGGTCGCCTTTCTCGCACAGCGCGGCTGAACGTGGACGCCATGAACGTCTTCCGGACCGCGCAGCATCCGGGCTGGCCCGCGCGGCTCGGCCCGGTTCAGGTGGCCGCGGGACAGGTGACATTGCGTCCGGTCCGGATGCGCGACGCGGCTGCCTGGAGCCGGATCCGTTTGCGGGACAGAGCGCATCTGGAGCCGTGGGAGCCGACCGGTCGCGGGTCGTGGGAGGCGCGCAATCACGCGTCGAACTGGCCCTCGCTGTGGTCGAGCCTGAAAGCCGAGGCCAGGCGCGGTGCGATGATCCCGTTGGTGATCGAGGTCGACGGCACGTTCAGCGGGCAGTTGACCGTGGGCAATATCGTGCGCGGCGCACTGCGCTCGGCCTGGATCGGCTATTGGGTGGCCAAGGATCTCAGCGGGAAAGGCGTCGCGACGGCGGCGTTGGCGCTCGGTCTCGACCACTGCTTCGGGCCGGTCGGCCTGCATCGGGTGGAGGCGACCGTTCGACCCGAGAACCTGGCCAGCCAGGCGGTATTGCGCAATGTCGGTTTCCGGGAGGAGGGGCTGCTGCGGCGCTACCTCGACGTGGACGGCGCCTGGCGGGATCACCTGCTGGTCGGCATGACCGTCGAGGAACTGACCGGAACGGTCCTGGACCGGATGGTGCGAGAGGGGCGCGTCACCCTGCTGTAGAACCGGCCACCGGAGCGCGGTGACATTGAGTGGATGTGACAGGTGTGGCGGATGTGCACGGCGCGCCTGCCGGAACTTGGTGCTACCCGGAATTAGCCTACGGACGTCGATGGTGCGTCTTGCGTCATCGGCAGTGAGCCTGCGAGGGGATCGGCGTCCGCGCCGTCGCGTCGGACGGGGGCCGGCCGAGCGCGGGGCGTGTGACGCGCCGCTGGCGGGCCGAGCCGGAGGAAATCCAGGCGGGACGGAGGTGCTGACGCGATGCCGAATTCGATCCTGTGGATCGGTCTGGTCGTGCTCTGGGTCTTCGTCCTGTTCCCGATTCTCGCCGACCGTCACCCCAGAATCCGCCGGACCACCGATGCCGCGCTGGCCACCAGGGTCCTGCACCGCGGCGGCGGCAAACGACGTGTCAAGAAGGGCCCGGCCGCCGGGCACGAAACCGATCCGAACTGGCGGCCCCGCCGCGTACCGAGAGAGTATCCCCACAGCGATGATGCGGAGGACCGGATGACGACACCGGCCGACGAGCCCGTCACCGAGACCGACGAGGAGAACACGCCCGCGGCCGACGACGCCGTGGCATCCGACATCGCTGACGCCGAGACGGATGACACCCAGGCCGACGACTTCACCTCCGCCACACCGGAGCTGGACGAGGCGGACGACGAAAAGACGCGCCACGAGGTGCCGGCCGACGACGAAGCCGCCGAAGTCGCTGCGAAGATCGACGCGGGGACCGATGATGACCGCGTGGGCGCACACCACCCCGAGCCGGTCGCGGCGAGAATCCCGCCTGCGCGCTCCACCGCGCCCGCCCTCGTGGACTACGACGACTACGACGACGCGGGCCCGGACGATCCGGATTTCGTCCCCAACCGTCGTGGCCGCGGCGGCTTCGACCCCGAAGCCGACGCCATCGCCCGGGCGGCCCGATACACCTTCCGGCAGCGTGCCGTCCTCGGCCTGCTGCTCACCGCCCTCCTGTTCGGCGCACTCGCGTTCGTATTCACTCCGATGCTGTGGTGGGGTTGCGGGCTCGCTGTCACGGTGCTGGCGACCTATCTGGCCTACCTCCGCAAGCAAGTACGGATGGAGGAGGAGATCCGCCGCAGGCGCGCCGCCCGCCTCGACCGCGGCCACCAAGACGAAGCCGATCCAGGTGCCCGCCGGGCCCGCGCCCCGCGCGGCACCATGGACCGCGACACCGCTCGCGCGATCCGCCGCCGCTCCACCCTGGTCGACCCCGACGACGAAGACCCCATGTTCGCCCACCTCGACCCCTTCGACCCGGCCACCGCCCGCGCCCTGCGCAGCCGCACCGGCAGCGATATGCGCCGCGCGGCCGGCGCGTAGTGCATATGCGTCTCCGCAGGTCAGGGTGCCGATTCGGAGTCTGGGGGGATGGCCTGATACAGTGTCACAGCGCGGTTCCCCGGAGCCGCACGGGGCTATAGCGCAGTTGGTAGCGCGTCTCGTTCGCATCGAGAAGGTCAGGGGTTCGATTCCCCTTAGCTCCACCAGAATGGCCTTATTACAACCCTGGCCAAAAGAAGAACCGCAGGCCAGGGCCTCGACCAACCTCAGCAACTCGCCACCCTTCCGGGTGGCGAGTTCCTTTTCCGGCACATGTTGCTTCAGTACGCCTCGAGCCACCTCTGGCCCATGGCCGCGCTCCAGGGCTGCGTTCCCGGCCTGGATGGCGTGCAGCTCGGCGAGCGGTTGGTGAAGCTCATAGCCGGTGATCGGGTCTTGATCTTGGCCCGCGGCAATGCGCCGTCCTCGGCCAGTGCGATCAGGTTGGTTTCCTTGACGTCCAGTTCTAGCTCAGTGGACTGACTGGCCTGGCGTTCATGCGGTTCGGCGACCACAGTGAGGCCGCTACCTACCTGCAATCCGCCATCGACGGCACCGGGGCCTACCCCCGGCGAACAGATCGCCTGGCAGATCCGCTTGGCCCAGAACCACGTCCAGGCCGGAGCGATCGCCGATGGCTGCGGGGTGCTCATCGAGAACTTCGCCGGTATCAGCAAGGTGGCCTCGACCCGACTACAAACGACGCTCGTCGACATTGCGGATGAACTGCGTCGGCACGTGGCCGTTGCGGAAGTGCGCGAGTTCTTCGGACTGTGGACTGCCCGGTGACGCTAATCGTTGAGCTGCTCATCGACTCGCGTCCGTAGCAGTTCGTAGCGCTGCCGGGTGTGCGCGTAGGAGAGGCAGTAGTCGCGCGTCGAGGCGAAGCCCTTGGTTTTCGGTGCCGGTTCGGAGAAGTGAGTGTGCTCCGGGAACTGCTCGGCGGCGAGATCGACCATCTCGCCGCCGATGACGTTGAAGTAGTGCGAGACGGTTTCTCCACTGGGCAAGGTGGCGACACTGTTGAGGATCTCCCCGCCGAGATAGTCGTGCACCACGCAGGCGGTCACGGCGCACTGGCCTTTCGCTGGGTTGCTATCGGTCCAGTCCTGGGCTGCGCTCGTGTCGGCGGACCAGGCGGCGCGGATGGCTTGGTGGAGGGCTTCGAGGGGGAGGGTGCCCATGAGGGTCAGGGTAGCAATGTCGTTGGGTGGCGGTTCTGTTTCTGGCAGATGCCACTTCACGCGTGCTCTGCCGTCATCTCCCATTGGTGTCTGGCGACTGGGCCGCTACCGCGCGGTCCCAGGGTCGAGCCTGGTCCGGGCAGCCGAACGGTTCTTTACCGGCGGTTGCCCTGCTGGTATGCGTCCGGCGCATATTCGGCAAGCTGGCCGCGCATTAGGCTCGGGGCGCTTCACGAGTTTCAGCCGCCGGGGCGCGGCATCAACGACAACAGCTGAACGAAAGGAAGCATTTATGGGTAGTACGGCAACCGAGACCGTCCAGGATGCAAAGCCCCAGCGGCACAAGGTAACTGGTGATGTTCATTTGGTGCTTCGCCGTGGCGACTCCGTGCTCTACGGGCAGCGCTACAACACGGGGTTCGAGGATGGCGCGTGGCACCTGCCCGCGGGCCACCTGGAGGCCGGCGAATCCGTCGTCACCGCTCTGATCCGCGAAGCCGCCGAGGAGATCGGCGTCACGATCAGGCCCGAGGACGTGCAGTTCAGCCACATCATGCATAACTCCTCGTCTGGTGGCCGCATGGCGATCTTCTTCACCGTCACCGATTGGCAGGGCGAGCCCGAGAACCGTGAGCCCGACAAGTGCAGTGCGCTCGACTGGTTTGCGCTCGACACTCCACCCGATCACATGATCGACTACTGCCGCGTCGCGATGAAGCACATCGCCGAGGGCACACCGTTTTCGGTCTACGGCTGGTAGAGCTACGACGCTCCAGTTGGCCCTGGTCACCTACCAGAGTGCAGAAGATCTTCCAGGATTCCTCGAGACCCTCTCCGCTGCGGTCGAGCCGTTCACTGTGGACATGGTCGGGGTCGATAATGTCTCCACCGACCGCAGCGCTGAGATCGTCGAAGACTTCGGCGGCCGAGTCATCCGCAACACTCGCAACGTCGGGCTGGCAGCGGCGATCAATCAGGGCGCGGCGGCAACCGGCGGGCAGTGGATCCTGGTCGCCAACCCCGACACGAAGCTGACATCCGGCTCGATCGCTGCTCCCATCGAGACGGCGAAGACCGATGACCGGATCGGCATGATCGGCCCACGCATCGTGCGACTGGACGGCGAGCCGTACCCCAGCGGGCGCCGTTTCCCGTCTCCGGCGGTAGGTATCGTGCACGCGCTGCTGGGCGGTATCTGGCCGGGCAACCCGGCGACGCGCCGCTATTTCGGTGTCCCGGTCACCGAAGTCAGTGATGTGGACTGGATTTCGGGATGCTGCATGCTTTTTCGACGCGAAGCTTTCGAAGCAGTAGGTGGGTTCGACGACCGTTACTTCCTCTACTTCGAAGAAACCAAGGTGGCCCTCGACATGCACCGCGGCGGGTGGCGCGTCGTCCTCGATCCTAGGGTCGAGATCCGTCACCGCGAGGGCGGCAGCATGCGGTCCGCGCCATTCAGGAAGGTTCACTCCCACCACCGCAGCGCCCTGCGGTTCTACTGCGACTACCACCAGGGCTCGCCCTGGATCGTGTTCGCACCGCTGGTCGCGGCCGGGCTTGTCGTGCGTGGGACAGCGGCGGTGGCACGGACCGCGCTGCTGCAGCGAATGAAGGGCCGCTAGACGAACGGCTGCTCGTCCAGCCCCACCCCGGTCCGGATGTCGGCGAGAAGGCACGTCACGCAGGCCTCGCAATCGTCGTCTATTCGTCGCCGGTTGAGTCCCCAAGTTGTACAAGGACGGGCGTCGGCCGGAACCGATGCGCTGCCACGGATTGAGGGTCGTGAGGGTCATTCCCTGGGGGATTCGGCGGGGAAGTCTTCCAGGTCAGTGACGACGAGTCGGCGGGCCGGGACCTGCCTTTCCAGCATGTCGGTCAGGCCGGGGCTGCGGTGAGGTCGTAGCGGCCGTCGAGCACGGCCCGCACGTAGCTGGGGAGGGTGGTGAGTCGCAGTCGGTCGAAGTCGGACGGGTTACCGGCTCCGCGCTCAGGCGGTGGCGGTCCGCAGGGCGAACCAGCCCGTGCCGGGGTCGGCGAAACCGTGATACATCAGGCGGACTCGCTGATCGACTTCGAAGAGGCGATAGATCGCGAGCATGGCGCGGGCGGTGGCTTCTTGCTGGAAGTCGTCGATGCGGCGGTACCCGATGGGGTGTTCGGGGAGCAGCGCGAGGCGGGTGAGTTCGGTGGGATCGCCGACATCCAGGCCCATCGGCGCGGCGTCGGTGATGTGGTGGTCGTGCAGGATGTCGTGGATCTGGTGCGGGTCGGGGCGGCCGGAGCGGAATTCGTGCACTTCGGCGCGCAGAGCCGGGCCGGTGGGCTCGGTCTCGACCAGATCGATCAGTTCGGGATCGATGGTCGGGGTCCCGCTGTCATCGGCGATCGGGGTTTGTTCGAGCAGATGCAGCATGTTGCCGCCGGGAATCAGTGGCTCCGGGGCGAGGAACAGGGTGACCGTCGGGCAGACACAGCCCTGGCCGAGCAGACAGACGCGCATGTGGAACGAATCGGGCATGCGGCCCTCCTCCATCGGGACGGGCCGTGGTAGGCGGCCCTTGCTGGATCGGGACTTCTAGTTGTGCCGATCGCGGAATCACCGTGGCGCTTCGGCGGTCGACCGTGCCGCAGTTCCCCAGTCTAGGAGCCGGGCACCGCCCGCGCATCGGCATCACTCGCGTGGATCGGCGGAAATGCCCATGCATCGGGTCGCGTGCCGTGCGGCCGAACCGGCCAGGATGGTCAGCCGGGCAGGCAACCACGGCTCAGCTGATCCGGATCTCGACCGGCGGAGCCGGTACGTGCGGATAGTCGGTGGTCACGTCGACCTGCACGCGCCCCGGGCCGGTGGGCAAGGCGGCGAAGACGGTTGCGGCCGGCTGGTTCCCGGCGGTCTTGTCGCTGACGGGGACGGCCACCGTGCCCGCGGCGCCGGTGTCGAGGTTGCGCCAGTTGGCGAACGCCGTGAAGGTGCACGGCATGCCCATGGGGGTGTTGCCGGCGAAGGTGATGCCGAAACGGGCCACGCCGGGCGTCCCACTGGGCGAGGAGACGCCCGCTCGGCCTTCGCCGTAGCAGGTGTCGCCGAAGGTACGGATGACTCCGATGTTCACGAAGGCGGGTGCCTCCGCGGTCGCCGGACCCGCCCATGCCGCGAACCCGCCGACGCACAGCGCCGCGACCAGGGCGCTTCGTCCGGCCAACTGCCTGCTTCGCATTGTCGATCACGCTCCTTCATCATCGAATCGAGCACTCTCGGTCGGTCATTGTGCCCCCGTTCGCCGCCGTTCGCGGTTCGATTGCTCGGCACGTCGTCGGGTGTCGACCCGGCACGCGACCGGTGCGTGCGCGCTTAGCATCGGAACGTGGATCGAGGATCGTTGCTGAAGGCTCGGGCGGGCGGGAAACTGCACGGCGGCAATCACGGGATCGCGCCGGAAGAGGTGGTCGCCGCGCAGCGAGCCCGCATGCTGGTGGCGATGATCGAGGCGGCCGCCGACAAGGGGTACGCGGCGGCGACGGTGGCGGACGTGCTGAAGTTTTCTCCACTCTGGCGCAGGAGCCGCAGGTGGCGAAGGTTTTCCTGGTGGAGGTGTACGCGGCGGGACGGCCGGTGCTCGAGCGGCGGCTGGCCACCCAGGCCGCTTTGGCAGAGGGATTCGCCGATGCGCTGCGCGCGACCCGTCCGCATCAGCGGCTGGCGAGTGAAGCGGTGATCGGCGCGGTCGTCTCGCTGGCGACCAACCGCGTCGTCGCCGGCGAGTTCGCCGCGCTGCCCGGGCTGCGCGAGCCGCTGATGTCGTCGCTGATCCGGAATTTGGTGTGAGGCCGGACAGTCCTCCGGCGATCGCCGATGTCGCCCGGCTCGTTTCGCGTGCTCGGCGCTGGGTACCGCGAACTGCGATGCTCGAGCCCATCGACGTGGAAGGACCACATCTCATGGCAACCTGCGACACCTGCGGAAACGACTACGACAAGACGTTCACCATCACCCGTGACGGCCAGTCCGCCACCTTCGACAGCTTCGAGTGCGCGATCACCGCCATGGCCCCGACCTGCACGCACTGTTCCTGCCGGATCGTGGGTCACGGGGTGGAGGCGCGCGGAGACTACTTCTGCTGCGCGCACTGCGCCCACGAAGCAGGTCATCCGGCGCTGGTCGATCACGTCTGAACCCGCTGCCGAGCGGCGATGCGCGACCGATCAGCCGCGCGGCGCGTGGCTTCGCCGCACCTCGAGCCCGGCGGCATGCGCCGCTTCGGCCAGCACCGCTTCGAGCATGGCCGGAGTGAGTCGTCCGGTGAAGGTGTTCTGCTGACTGACGTGGTAGCAGCCGAACAAGTGCAGCGGAGCACGGCCCGCCTCGGACGCGGCCAGTTCGACGTGCGCGCCGTGGCCGAATTTCGGTCGCGGGCGCGGCACGGTCCAGCCCGCGGCCGCCAGCACCGGAAGCAGAGCCTGCCAGCCGAACGCGCCGAGCACCACCACCGCGCGGACGGTGGGCGTCAACAGGCGCAATTCGGTGTTCAGCCAGTGGCCGCAGCGATCCCGTTCCGCCGGCGTCGGCTTGTTGTCCGGCGGAGCGCAGTGCACCGGGGCGGTGATCCGCACGCCGTACAGCCGCAGGCCGTCGTCGGCGCTGATCGCGGTCGGCTGGTTGGCCAGACCGACCGCGTGCAGCGCCGCGAAGAGCACGTCGCCGCTGCGGTCGCCGGTGAACATCCGCCCGGTGCGGTTGCCGCCGTGCGCGGCGGGCGCGAGTCCGACGAGCAGCATCCGCGCGTCCGCCGGACCGAAGCCGGGTACGGGGCGGCCCCAGTAGGTCTGGTCGCGGAAGGCGGCGCGTTTGCGGCGCGCGACGAGTTCGCGCCAGGCGACCAGGCGAGGGCAGGCGAAGCAGTCGGCGACCGCCGCGTCGAGTTCGGCGATGGTCCGGCACATATCAGTACCGGCCGTCGGTGGCGGTGGCGCAGGCGCGATCGGTGGGGCGCCCGGGAACGCGGCCGGGTCGGTCGGAGATCGGCGTATCGTGCATCAAAACTCCGTTCGGTGGTGCCCCGGGAGGGACGAACCGGACGGTTGCGGGTCGCCGCGACCGGCCGGTGCCGTCGACCGTTCATCGGTCCTGTCCGGACGGTACCGCTTCGGACATCTGTCCAGTTCAGCGGGGTGATCGGGCGGCGATCAGGCGCGATATGTCATCGGTACCACCCGGTCCGGGTTGGTAGCATGGCGGTTCCGACCGACCTGACGCGGTGGTTCACCTCCGGCTTCTTTCGAAAGAGTCTTTCCATGCAGTTTGAGATCGTCGAGCGGGACGAGACGTGGGTTGCCGGGCTGCCGGTACGCAGCCCCAAACGCGCGCTCGGGGAACTGCGTGACCGCGATCTGGAAGCCGCCTGGGCGGCGGTGTTGCACCAGGAGCTCGGCGGCCCGCTGGCCAGCGCCTACACCGACTACACCGGTGAGCTGGGCACGTACAACACGCAGATCGTCGGCTATCAGTGCGCGTCTTTCGACGACGTCACCCGCGGTCACCTGGTCGCCCGGCTGCCGCGCGGCGCCTACGCCCGGTTCTCCTCGGTAGGTAACTTCCCGCAGGTGATGACCGACCTGTGGACCCAGATCGCCTATGCCGAGGAGCGCAACCAGATCAAACGGACCTACACCGGCGATTTCGAGTGCTATCCGCACGCGTACAAGATCGATCTGTACCTGGCGGTCGACGCGCGATGAGCTATGCGATCGTGGTGCGTGCCGAGGCGATCTACGGGGGACTGGTCGTCCCGCGGGTGCGCCCGAGTTTCAAGGTCAGCAACAGCGACCTCATCGAGTTCCTCAAGGACCGGCTGCGCGACCGGGAGGGTGCCGGCGGTCCGATGTACACGGTGTACGTACCGGATCCGGCGGGCAACTACAACGCGGTGGTCTGTTTCGAGTACCCCGCGCCGGACGCCGTGCCGGTAGGTGACGTCTTGGTGCGGGTGCCGAAAGGCGTCTATGCCCGATTCGCGCCGAACGGCGACTATCACGATCCGGTAGAGGACGTCTGGGCGCAGGTCGACGACGCGACGGCGTCCGCCGAGATCACCCGGGCCTACCGTGAAGAGATCGAGATCTGGCACGGTCCGGAGTCGGTCGAGTTGTTCATTTCCATCCTCGTTTAGATTGCCAATAAGTAACTTACCCCGAACCGACTGGTCTCCATATTATTTTCGATTAGGAATGTGCCCGGTCTGACCTGCGCAGATATGGCGTGTACCGCAGAGTTTTCGGAGGATTAGCCGGACGGCTGGTCAATTCCTGTCGGATGACGGATACTGCCCTGGGCAACTTCGTCTCGGCTCGGGGCCGCGGGGGGCTTGCATCGAGCTGGACTATCGCGCATGGCAGCGCGGGCGATGGAGTAGGAAAACATGACTGTGGATCTGATTGCAGTCGTGCCGACGAACTCCCGTGGGCGGGGAGTGCGACGGTATTACGACGCGCAATCCGAGTGTGCGTTCTTTGTCTCCCAACCGGACGTTCAGCCGGAACTCTGGGACCGGTATCTGCGCGGCGCGCGCGACGTTTACCGGCGTTTCGGAGTCGAACACGCGCTCGAATACGAAACGGTCGCCGACGGCGCGTCGTCGGCGTTGTTCTTCGCCGCGGTCGACGCCGACGGAGACATGGTCGCCGGGGTACGGATGCAGGGCCCCTACACCGACACGCGACAGGCGCACGCGCTGGTCGAATGGGCCGGTCAGCCCGGCGCCGACGACTTGCGGCAGATGATCGCCGATCGGATACCGCAGGGCGTGATCGAGGCCAAAGGCGCCTGGGTCGCTCGCGATGCCGCCAACCGGGGCGAGCTCAGCGCCGCTGTCTCGCGCACCGTGCTGCACGGCGCTCGCCTGCTCGGCGCTCGCTACGGCTTCGCGACGGTGGCCTCCTTCACCGTGGCCCGCCACCAGGCGTCCGGTGCGGTTGCGGCCGAACGCATTCCCGCGGTGGCGTACCCGAACGAGCGCTATCGAACCGTTCCGCTGTGGTGGGACACCCGAAGTTATGCCGCGTCGGCCGAGGAGTCGCAGCGATCCCTGACGCAACGCGAACAGAGCGCGCTCGGCCTGCCGGTCGCACGTCCGCCCGACGTGCGATGCGGAGTCGGGCGGCCGACGGAGGGCCGGCGCGGACATGGTCGATGAGCGGAGCCGAGCGGCGGACCATCGGCCACTGATCCTCGATCCCGCCGATCCGGAGGACGCGCGGATACTCGCCGCACTGCGCGACGACCCGCACCTGGAATTTCTCGACCTGCGTGCGTCGCTACGCGCCGAATACCGCAAAATGGTCACCGCGCCGGATATTCCGGAGGGGCCGGAATCGGATCGCTGGATCTACTATCCGTGGCGCGCCGCAGTGGTCGGATTGCCGGGGCCGCGCACTTTCCGGCTGATCCGGCTCGACCGCAATCGGAACAAACTCACCAGGGCCGAACAGGATCGTCTGGCCGGCTGCACGATCGGGATCATCGGGCAAAGCGCGGGGCACGCGATCGCGCATCTGCTCGCGCTCGAGGGCGTTTGCGAGGAACTGCGCTTGGCGGACCTGGACGATATCGAGTTGTCGAATCTCAACCGGGTCGCGGGAACGCTGTTCGACATCGGCGTGAACAAAGCGGTGGTAACCGCGCGCCGTATCGCCGAGTTGGACCCGTATCTCCCGGTGCGGATATTCGAGGCGGGGGTCGACGAGAATTCGGTGGACGAATTTCTGGACGGGCTCGCGATCGTGGTCGAGGAATGTGATTCCCTGGATATGAAACTCGTGATCCGAGAGGCCGCGGCTCGGCACCGAATTCCGGTTGTGATGGAAACCAGTGACCGCGGTTTGCTGGACGTCGAGCGTTTCGATCTCGAACCGGGGCGTCCGGCGTTCCACGGATTACTCGGCGAGGTGCGCGCGCGGGATCTACGCGGGTTGACGTCGCGGGAGAAGGCGCCGTACGTGGTGAAGCTGCTCGGCGCCGCCGGGCTGTCGGCCCGGATGGGCGCGAGCTTGGTCGAAGTCGGCGAGACGGTGAACAGTTGGCCGCAGCTGGCCGGTGACCTCAGCCTCGGCGCCGCGAGTGTGGCCGCCGCCGTGCGGCGCATCGGACTGGGGCTGAAGCTGGATTCCGGTCGCGTCCGGGTCGATGTGGAAGCGCACCTCGACGAGCTGGCCGACCCGCCGCCGGATGACGAGCCGGTGTGGGCGGCGGCGCCGCCCGAGCCCGTCGCCGGGCCCCTGGAGAGCGTTCTCGCCTGCGCGCAACGGGCGCCGTCCGGGGGAAACATGCAGCCGTGGTCGTTGCGAGCCGGAGCGGATGACATCGCCATCGAGCTGGCGCCCGAGTACAGCACGGCGATGGACATCGGCTATCGCGGCAGCGCCGTCGCGCTCGGCGCGGCCGTGTACAACGCGCGGGTCGCGGCGGCCGCGCACGGAATCCTCGGCCCGCACGAGTTCGTCGAGGGCGCGCCGGGGTCCGGTCGTCTCCGCGCCCGCCTGCGGCTGGGGACCGGTCACGATGCCGAGCTGGCGGCCGACTACCCCGCCGTCCTACGCCGCGAAACCAACCGCAGAGTGGGCACCGGGGCCCAGCCGGCCGATGGCGTGCTCGACGCGCTCACCGGGGTCGCCGAATCGGCCGGGGCACATCTGCGCGTCGTCGTGGAACGGAAGGACATCGATGAAGCTGCGGGTTTGCTAGGGGAGTCCGACCGAATTCGCTATCTCACGCCCCGCCTCCATGCGGAAATGCTCGCCGAACTCCGTTGGGCCGACGACGACCCGGAGACCGGAATCGATGCGCGCAGTCTGGAGTTGACCGACGACGAGTGGGCGGCATTCGAGATCACCGCCCGCGCCGATGTCATGGCGCAGTTGCGGTCCTGGTCGGGCGGTTCGGCGCTGGGGAAATACACCGGTGACCGGGTGCGGTCCAGTTCCGCCATTCTCGCGGTGACATTCGACGCGATCGACCCCCGATTGACCGACTACGCGGTGGCGGGCGCGGCGGTCGCGCGGGTTTGGGTGCAGGCCGAGCGCCTCGGATTGTGCGTGCAGCCGATTTCCCCGGTATACCTCTACGCCCGACGCCCGGCCGAACTTGCTGCGATTTCCCCCGACTTCGCGGATACACTAGCGTCACTTCAGGGTCGTTTCCTGGACCTGCTGGAAGTGCCTGAGCATGAGACCATGGCGTTGGTGCTTCGCCTGAGCTACGCCTCCGCCGCCACCGTACGTAGCAGGCGGCGTCCGGTGCTCGGTGTGGACACCAGTAGTTAGCGCGATCGGAGACAATGTGCCACGGCGGACACTCGACTCGTTGGTGACCCAGGTCGCCTCTGAGCTCATGGGTGTGGACGCCACGACCATGGTCGCCGCCACCGAACGCGTGCTCGCGCAATTGGTCGAATACTTCGACGTGGATTTCAGCTACGTGCGGCACACCGACCGCGAACGCCGGGCAACCATACTGATCGCCGAGTGGCCGCACCGGCAGAACATTCCCGATCCCGATCCACTCGGCGTGATCTACTTCGACGGCGCCGACCCGGTGTTCCGCGCCCTGGAGAACGCGACCGAGCCGATGGTCGCGCGCCCGACCCCGGAATTCGCCGACTACCAGGAGACCGTCCGCCGCGGTTCGGGCATCGTCGGGGTGACCTCGGCGGCGGTGCCGCTCATGTCCCGTGGCGAGCCGACCGGTGTGCTCGGGTTCGTCAAGTCCGGCGACCGAGAATGGAGCAATCGCGAACTCAACGTGCTGAAAGCCATCGCGGCACTCTTCGCGCAACTGCAAGCGCGGGTGGTCGCCGAGGAGCGGCTGCGATTTATCGCACTGCACGACGACCTGACCGGGCTGGCGAACCGGCGCGCGCTGCTCGAACACATGGAAGAGCGATTACGCGCGGGCAGCCCCGGCCCGGTGGCCGCTTTCTTCCTCGACCTGGACCGCTTGAAAGCACTCAACGATTTCCTCGGTCACACCGCCGGGGACAACTTCATCCGCACCTTGTCGACGCGATTGCGGGAGAACCTGGACCCGAACGACATGATCGCCCGATTAGGCGGCGACGAATTCGTCATCGTTCCCGCCAAGCCGATGGACGCGGTGGCCGCCGAGTACGAGGCGAACCGCGTTCAGCAGTTGATCGCCCGGCGCGTCACCGTCGGCGGTGAGTCGGTCAGCCGGGGCGCCAGCGTCGGTGTGGCGCTCGGCTTCCCCGGGGAGACCACGGTTGCCGACCTGTTGCGCCGCGCCGATCACGCGCTGTTGTCGGCGAAGTCGGGCGGCGGCAACGGCGTCGCGGTGTTCACCGACACCATGCGCGCGCAATTCGAACTCCAGGACGATGTGGAGCTCAACCTGCGCGGTGCGGTGTCGGACGGCTCGCTGCTGCTGCACTACCAGCCCGAGGTGGACTTGCGCACGGGCCGCATCGTCGCGTTGGAGGCGCTGGTCCGCTGGCTGCACCCGACCAGGGGGTTGCTGCCGCCCGCCGCGTTCGTCACCGTCGCCGAGGCCACCAACCTGGCCGGTGAGCTGGGGCGGTGGGTGATCCGGTCGGCGTGCGCGCAGTTCGCCGAATGGCGCAGGCGCGGTCTGGCCGGCAACGTCGTGATGCGGATCAACGTGTCGCCGGTGCAGTTGGTGAGCCTCGATTTCGTCGAGCGCATCGAGGACATCCTGCGCCTGTTCGGCATCGACGGCAGCTCGGTGTGCTTGGAGATCACCGAGCACGTCGTGGTCCAGGACCTGGCCCGCACGCAGATCACGCTGCGCGGACTCAAGCGTATGGGCGTGCAGATCGCCATCGACGATTTCGGCACCGGCTACAGCTCGCTGTCGCATCTGAAGGCGTTGCCGGTGGACGCGGTGAAGATCGACCGGGGTTTCGTGCAGCGGCTCGGCGCCAGCACCGACGATCTGGCCATCGTGAAATCCATCATCGGCTTGGCCGGCTCGTTCGGACTGGGCGTCGTCGGCGAGGGCGTCGAGACGGCGGTCGCCGCGCGCACCTTGGTCGGCCTCGGTTGCTACCGCGCCCAGGGCTTCCTGATCGCGAAACCGATGCCCGCCGAGCAGGTCGAGGCGCATCTCACCGCGGGCCGGATCCCGCTCGAGCTCGACCTGCCGCGGGCCGGTCGCGGGCTGCCCGCGCACTGAGATCACCGGCCACCGCCGCCGGTTATCCCGTTCTTTCACAGCTGTTCATGCGGCGTTCGGCGCCGGTAACCCGATCCGCTGGACGATCGGCCACGTGCGCATAGTTCAGCTTGCGAACTTCTACGGCCCGCGGTCGGGTGGGCTGCGCACGGCGCTGCACCATCTCGGCGAGGGTTACGTCGCCGCGGGACACGACGTGGTGCTGATCGTGCCGGGCCCGCGCCGGTCGGAGGAGATCCTGCCCACCGGGGTCGTACGCATCACGCTGCCCGCGTTGGCCATTCCGTGGACCGGCGGTTACCGTGCCGCGGATCCGCGCCGGGTGGCCGACGTCCTGGACGGGTTGCGGCCCGACGTGCTGGAGGTCTCCGACCGGCTGACGCTGCGCGGCTTCGGCCGCTGGGCGCGGCGGCGCGACGTGGCAGGCGTGATGATCTCGCACGAGCGGCTGGACCGGCTGCTCGGCCAGGTGCTGCCCGGCCCGATGGCGCGGCGCTGCGCGGACGTGGCCAACCGGCATACCGCCACCGACTACGACATCGTCGTGTGCACCACCCGCTTCGCGCGCGAGGAATTCCTGCGCATCGGCGCGGAGAACGTCGAACTGGTCCCGCTCGGCGTCGACCTCGATCTGTTCAACCCGCACCGGCGCGATCGCAGGCTGCGGGCCGATCTGGGGGTGCCGGGCCATCCGCTGCTGGTGCACTGCGGCCGGTTGTCGGTCGAGAAGCGGGTGGATCGCAGCATCGAGGCGGTCGGCGCGCTGCGCGAGGCGGGTATCGAGGCGCGGTTGGTCGTCGCCGGGGACGGTCCCCGCCGCGACGCGTTGCAGCGGCGGGCCCGCGCGCTGGCCCCGCTGCCGGGCGGGGTGCCCGCCGTGCACTTCACCGGCTTCATCGCCGAGCGCGCGATGGTCGCCAAACTGCTCGCCACGGCGGACGTCTCGCTGGCGCCCGGCCCGCACGAGACCTTCGGCCTCGCGGCGCTGGAGGCGCTCGCGGCGGGCACGCCCGTGGTGGCGAGCCGGTCCTCCGCGCTGGCCGACATCCTGACCGACGACTGCGGCGCGGTGGCCGCCGACCATCCGTCCGCGTTCGCGCGGGCGGTCAGCGACGTGCTGGCCATGCCGCAGGCGGGTCGGCGCCGCGCCGCGCGCAGCCGCGCCGAGCAGTTCACCTGGTCGCGGGCCGTCGCCGGCATGCTCGCGGTATTGGGGCGTTAGCGGCGTCCCGCTCGAAGCTCGTCCGCTGGACTACCCTGCGGAGAACCGATTCGGCGATTCGAGATGGGATGCGTAGTGCTGGGTAGAGGTCGCGGTCGAGCGGGGCGAACGACGGTGCGCGATGCGAAGATTCTGGTCACGGGCGCGGCGAGCGGCATCGGCCGGGCCACCGCGCTGGCTGCTGCCGCGGACGGCGCGGAACTGGTGCTCACCGATATCGATGTCGAGGGCCTGGACACCACGGTGGCGGATATCCGCGCCGCGGGCGGGCGCGTCGCCGCGGCGCAAGCGCTGGACATCACCGACTACGACGCGGTGCGCGCCTTCGCCGACCGGGTGCACGCCGAACTCGGCAGCCTGGACGTGGTCATGAACATCGCGGGCACGTCGGTCTGGGGAACCGTGGAGAACCTGGAGCACAAGCACTGGCGGCGCATGGTGGAGGTCAACCTGATGGGGCCGATCCACGTCATCGAGACTTTCGTGCCGCCCATGGTGCGCGCGGGCCGGGGCGGCGCCCTGGTGAACGTGTCGTCGGCGGCGGGCCTGCTCGCGCTGCCCTGGCACGCGGCCTACAGCGCGGGCAAATACGGCATTCGCGGCGTATCCGAAGTCCTGCGGGTCGATCTGGCGCACCACGGCATCACGGTGCATGTGGTGGCGCCGGGCGCGGTGAACACTCCGCTGGTGCGCAGCGTCGAGCTGGTCGGAGTGAACAAGGAGGACCCGAAGATCCAGCGGCTCACCGCGGCGTTCACCGAGCATGCGGTGGCGCCGGAACGGGTGGCGACGGCGATCCTGCGCGGGATCGAACGCAACCGATTCCTGATCTACAGCTCGTTCGACATCCGTTTCGGTTACTGGTGCAAGCGCAAGTTCGCCTTTCCCTACGAGTTCGTGATGCGGCGCACCAGCGCGCGGTTCAGCAGGCTGCTGGCTTCGACGGGCAGTTGAGCTGCACGTCGAGCACACGCGCGCCGGGACCTTCGGCGCCGAGCCGGTCGTGCTCGTTGACCAGGCGGCAGGTGCCGAGGGACAGGCAGCCACATCCGATGCAGCCGGTGAGGCTGTCGCGCAACCGGATCAGCTGGGTGATCCGGTCGTCGAGGTCGGCGCGCCAGACGGTGGACAGGGTCTCCCAGTCGCGCCGGGTGGGCGTACGGCCTTCCGGTAGTTGATCGAGGGCCGACCGGATCTCGCTCAGCGGTATGCCGACGCGCTGGGAGATGCGGATGAACGCCACGCGGCGCAAGGTCTCGCGGGCATATCTGCGCTGATTCCCGCTGGTGCGTCTGCTCGTGATGAGCCCCTCGCGTTCGTAGAAGTGCAACGCGGAAACCGCCACTCCACTACGCTCGGAGAGCTGGCCCGGAGTCAGCTCTTTCGCCCGCCAATCGGCTGCTGTCGACATGCACGCTCCTCCCATCACCTCAACCATACTTGAGGTTGAGTCGTGTCGGACCGGATTCGCCGTTCGCGAAGCGATCCGTCCGAGAAGCCAGGTTTTCCGTGCTCTTCCGGCCGTGGCGCATTACGGTTCGAGCATGGGAGCAGATGCTGTGTCCGCGCGGGAGGGTGCGCGTTTGGCCGTGACGTCCGAAGTCGGCGCGCTGCGTACGGTGCTGCTGCACCGGCCGGGCAACGAGCTGCGCAGGCTGACCCCGCGCAACAACGACCAGCTGCTGTTCGACGGCATCCCGTGGGTGGAGCGCGCGCAGCAGGAGCACGACACGTTCGCCGACGTCCTGCGCAGCCGCGGTACCGAGGTGCTGTTGCTGTCGGACCTGCTCGCCGAGACCATCCAGGTCAGCGGCGCAGCCCGCATCCAGGGCATCTCGGCCGCGGTCGACGCGCGCAGGCTCGGGCACACGCTGGCCGACGAACTGGCCGCCTTCCTGCGCGGCGTGCCTGCCGGGGAACTGGCCGACATCCTCATGGCGGGGATGACCTTCGACGAACTGCCGTTCGGGCCCGACGCCACCTCGCTGGTGCGCCGCATGCACCACGGCGGCGACTTCGTCATCGATCCGCTGCCCAATCTCCTGTTCACCAGGGATTCCTCGTTCTGGGTCGGTCCGCGCGTCGCGATCACCTCCCTCGCGCTGCCCGCCCGCGGCCGGGAAACCTCGCTGACCGATCTCATCTACGCCTTCCATCCGCGTTTCCTCGGGGTGCGCCGGGCGTACGAATCGCACACCGCGCCGATCGAAGGGGGTGACGTGCTGCTGCTGTCGGAGGGCGTGGTCGCGGTGGGCGTCGGTGAACGTACATCGCCCGCGGGCGCGGAAGCCCTGGCGCGCAGTCTGTTCGACGACGACCTCGCCCACACCGTGCTCGTGGTGCCGATCGCGCAGACCCGCGCGACCATGCACCTGGACACGGTGTGCACCATGGTCGACGCGGACGCCGTGGTGATGTATCCGGCGGTGCGCGAATCGCTGTGCGCCTTCACCATCCGCAAGGAGGACGACTACGGCGGACGGCTCGGCAGCGGCCGGGTCGGCATCAGCGGCCCCGACCCGTTCCTGCCCGCGGCCGCCGAGGCGATGGGCATCGGCAAGCTCCGGGTGATCGACACGGGGCTGGACGGTGTCACCGCCGAACGGGAGCAGTGGGACGACGGCAACAACACCCTCGCGCTCGCTCCCGGCGTGGTCGTCGCCTACGAGCGCAACGAGATGACCAACGCCAGGCTGGAGGACGAAGGCATCGAGGTGCTGCGTATCCCCGGCTCCGAACTGGGCTCCGGCCGGGGCGGCCCGCGTTGCCTGTCCTGCCCGCTGTCTCGCGACGAGCTGTGAGCGCGGGCATGTTCACCATCACGGTCTCGCACGACTCGGCTGTGCCGCCCTACGAGCAGCTACGCCTCGGCATCATCGCCAAGGTGCGCTCCGGCGAGCTGACCGCAGGAACGAAGATCCCGACCGTCCGCGCCCTGGCCGCCCAACTCGGCCTCGCCCCCAACACGGTGGCGCGCGCCTACCGCGAGCTGGAGGCCGACGGGGTGGTCGAAACCCGGGGCAGGCAAGGCTCGTTCATCGCGTCGTCCGGCGACCCGACTCGCGACGTGGCGGGCCGCGCGGCCACCGCCTACGTCGCTACCGTCCGCCGACTGGGTGTGGACGACGCCACCGCCCTCCGATATGTGCAGGCAGCGCTGGAAGGGTGATCTTTCATCGCCAGCTGGGTAGCCAGAGATGGTCGTGCCAGTTGCCCGGGGTGATCGGTAGCGCGGTGAGAATCGGCCACAGCCAGATGAAGTTGGCGATCACCAGGCCCAGGTAGAGGCAGACCGCGAGTAGTCCGAGGCTGCGCCGTTCGTTCGGCGGTGCGGGCAGATAGGTCCCCGCGGGGCTGCGCGGGATGGTGCTGGGGCGCGCCGGGCCCAGCACGTCGCCGAGCACCAGTGCCACGCCCATCGCCAGGAACGGGGCCATCGGCACCGCGTAGAAGTAGTACATCTGCCGGTCGAGGGTGGCGAACCAGGGCAGTAGGGCGGCGCCGTAGCCGACCAGCACCGCGCCGTGGCGCCAGTCGCGGCGGACCACAGCGCGCCACAGCATCCAGGCCAGCACCGGGAAGGCCACCCACCAG
The DNA here is from genome assembly GCF_052545135.1 of Nocardia aegles. Taxonomy (NCBI): domain Bacteria; kingdom Bacillati; phylum Actinomycetota; class Actinomycetes; order Mycobacteriales; family Nocardiaceae; genus Nocardia; species Nocardia aegles. Next base: position 307,462 of record NZ_JBQWRI010000003.1, on the reverse strand, counting down.
ATGGCGGGCGTCCCGATCAGCATCACGGCCTTCACACACTGGGTCTGCCCGCAACCGGTGACGCCGCTGTCGGCGTAGTAGTACAGCATCGGGCGCAGGCCCATGGGCCAGGTCCACGGCTTGGACTCCCAGGGGTGATGGTTGCCCGCCGAATTGGTCAGCTCCGTGTGGAATTCCAGCGACCTGGCGTTGAAGTACCACAGCGAGCGCAGCGCGCCCGGCATCACATGCGACCAGAATCCTCCGGTACCGATCGGGTCGGTCGGCGCGGACGGATTACCCGGCATGTACCGGTACACGCCGGTCTCGCTCGCGAACCAGGCCCAGTAGCCGGCCAGGTAGACGCCGAGGGGGATGAGCACCAGCGCGTACAGCGCGGGCCCGACGTCGCGCAACGCGACGCCGAGCCACGGACGGCGCACCCCGTAGAGCCGCCGCGCCGAGAGATCGAAGTAGACGCTCATCAACCCGAAGGCGGCGATGAAATAGATGCCGGACCATTTGGTTCCGCAGGCCAGCCCGAGCAGCACGCCCGCGCCGAAGCGCCACCACCGCACCCCGAGGCGCGGTCCCCAGTCCGTCACGCCGATCCGGCCCTCCGCCTCGGCGCGCGCCATCCGGGCGCGCACTTCGTCGCGGTCGACGATCAGGCAGCCGAAGGCGGCGGTGACGAACAGCGCCATGAAGATGTCGAGCATGCCGATGCGCGAGGAGACGAAGGTCAGCCCGTCGGCGATCAGCAGGATGCCCGCGATCGCGCCGATCAGGGTGGAGCGCGTCATCCGCCGGGTGATCCGGATCACCAGCAGCACCAGCACCGTTCCGGCGAGCGCGGCGGTGAAGCGCCAGCCCCAGCCGGTGTAGCCGAACATCGCCTCGCCGATCGCGATGAACTGCTTGCCGACCGGGGGATGCACCACCAGCCCATAGCCGGGGTTGTCCTCCACCCAGCCGCCGGTGAGCATCTGCCAGGCCTGCGGGGCGTAGTGCTTCTCGTCGAACACGGGGGTGCCCGCGTCGGTCGGGTAGTTGAGCATGGTGAAGCGCGTCACCGCCGCGATCGCGGTGAGGAACGCCGTCACCAGCCAGCCGCGCGCGCGGTCGGTCGGCCCGAAGTCCGGCGCGGGCCGCAGCTGTCCCGGGCTCGACCAGGAGGGCACGGTTCCGAACCGGGCGGTCGCGCGCTGGTCGGTCACCTGGGTCACGCCCCGATCGTATGCTCCTCCGCCTCTCCGGGTCTTCAGGCCGTACCAGTTGGGGGGTTCGGGGTTTGTGTTCAGGTCCTGCGTCGGGTGCCGCTGTGGTTTTGGGCGTATCCGGTGAGTTACCCATGTACTTACGAGATCGGCTGTTCCGTGTCGAGAACGAGCCCGGCGGTCGGCTGCGGGTGTGAGTGAGATTTGTCTCGAAGGCATGCGGGATTGCTTCTGCCGGTGCGGCCGAACCTCGTTGCCGCCGGTGTCTGCTGGGGCCGGTGGCGCCGGTGGATAGGCTGCGGGTAGGCGTACCTCCGCTTTCGCTCCGGCCATGCGCGGGGCTGAGGACGGACTACGTCCGACCGCACCCATTAGGCGGTTGTTGCCGGAGACATGATGCGGACAGGAGAGCGGTGGCAGACGAGACGGCGGGCGGTCTGGTGCTCGCGGCGACACCGATGGGTGATGTCGGTGACGCGTCGCGACGGCTGCGCGAAGCGCTGGCGACGGCCGATATCGTCGCCGCCGAGGACACCCGCCGCACCAGATCGCTGGCCAAGGCGCTCGGCGTCGAGATCTCCGGCCGGGTGGTCAGTTTCTACGATCACGTCGAGACCGCCCGGATCCCCATGCTGCTCGACGAGATCGCCGACGGCCGTACGGTGCTGCTGGTGACCGACGCGGGCATGCCGTCGGTGAGCGACCCCGGCTACCGCATGGTGGCGGCGTGCGTCGAGCGGGACCTGCCGGTGACCTGCCTGCCCGGCCCCTCGGCGGTGACCACGGCGCTCGCGCTGTCGGCCTTGCCGGTGGAACGGTTCTGCTTCGACGGATTCCCGCCGCGCAAATCCGGCCAGCGCCGGGAATGGTTGCGGACCTTGATCACCGAACCGCGCGCCTGTGTCTTCTTCGAGGCGCCGCATCGGCTCGCCGACTGCCTGGCCGACGCGGTCGAGGTGCTCGGCCCGGACCGCCGCGCCGCCGTCTGCCGGGAGCTGACCAAGACCTACGAGGAAGTGATCCGGGGCAGCTTGGCCGAACTGGCCGAGTGGGCCGTCGAGGGCGCACGCGGCGAGATCACGGTGGTGCTCGCGGGCGCCCAGCCCGCCGCGGCCGACCCCGCGGATCTGGTGGACGCCGTGGAATCCCGCACCGCGACGGGCGTGCGCCTGAAGGACGCCTGCGCCGAGGTCGCCGCCGCCCACGCCGTCTCCCGTCGCGAGCTCTACGACGCCGTTCTCGCCGCGCGCCGCACCGGCTGACCGACTACGGCCTCGCCTGATGCGGTTTCGCTCCGCGCGGGTGATCGCCCCGGAGCGGGGGGCGGCGGGCATGATCGGCCGCGCTGACCACGCAGATCACTACCCTGCTCGACCGCTGGAAGTGCGACCGGCGACAGACTGCGATGACTGTGACCGATCCCACCGGAGAACCGGCGGGGCGGCGAACGCGGCGCGCACGGTGACCGTCGCCGCGCCGCCATCAGGAGCGAACCGATAGCCCCAGGGCGCTCATGACGAACTGTACGAAAAGCGGCGCCATTTCCGGGACGCGGGCGGGGCCGTCGGAGACGATGATCCGCCGCGTCCGCTCGCCGATCGCGTCCGGGATCAGGGCGATCAGCTCGTCGGACAGTTCGGGGAGCGTCGGGTCCGCCGCGCGCGCCTGGTCGTAGAACACTCGGTACAGCTGGGCGAAGCGGTCGACGGCCAAGTCGCGGTAGCCGACGGCCTCCTGGTTCACCTTGAACGACTCCACGAGCACCAGCCGGGCGAAATCCGGCTCGGTGGCGACGGTCCGGCAGAAGGTGACCACGATGGATTCGATCTTCGCGTAGGCGTCGGCGTCCGGCGGCAGCTGGGCCAGTTCCTCCGCGATCCGCGTCGCCATGATGTCGACGCCGGTGTGCACCGCCTCGGCGAAGCACTCCTCTTTGTTCGCGAAATGGTCGTAGAAGGTCGTACGCGAAACCCTGGCCCTGGCAACGATATCGGTGAGGGTGGTGGCGGGGTAGCCCTTGTTGTCGACCGACTCCACCATCGCCTCGACCAGCCTGCCGCGTTGCGACGTGAGCACGGCTTCGCGTGCCGCCCGATGCCGCTCGGCGAAACCGGACCGGTGAATGGATGCCGTCGCGTGCTGCTGGCCCATGTGTGCCCTCTCTGTGCCGGAACCGATTCCGAACGGAACGTTGTCGTACCGATCGCGCACGGTCCGGGGTATCGCCAGGCCGCGAACCGGTGTTTCATTATCCGACAACACATTCCACGGCGGGAAGGCAGGTGGACGCACCCGTGGGCACGACGCCGTGGGAAACCGCGAAAGCGTTGTGCGCCTTATGGTTACGGCAGGACGGAGGGTCAGTCCTTCGGTTCGACGTACTTCGGGAACACCGGTTCCGGCGCGGGCAGCGCCAACCCGGGCTCGATCGGCGTCGCGATATCGGCGAACGTCCGGCTCTGCTGCCCCAGCTGGTCGAGGATGCGACCCGCCGATCCCGGCAGCACCGGCTGCACCAGGATCGCGACGATGCGCAGCACCTCCAGCGTCACGTACAGCACGGTGGCCTCGCGGGCGAGATCCTCCGGCGTGCCCGACTTCGCCAGCGCCCACGGCGCCTGCGCGGAGAAATACCGGTTCGTCTCGCCCAGGGTCAGCCAGATCGCCTCCAGCGCCAAATGCATCTGCTGGGCGTCGAATTCGGTCCGGCAGCGTTCCAGCAGGCCGCCAGCCAGCTCCAGCAGGGCGCGGTCGTCGTCGGTGAACTCGCCCGGCGCCGGCACCACGCCGCCGCAGTCACGCGCGACCAGCTTGGTGCTGCGCTGCACCAGGTTGCCGAACTCGTTGGCGAGGTCGCTGTTGATCCGGCTCACGATGGCCTCGTGGCTGTAGCTGCCGTCCTGGCCGTAGGAGATCTCGCGCAGCAGGAAGAAGCGCACCGCGTCCAAGCCGTAGTTCTCGACCAGCTCCAGCGGGTCGACCACGTTGCCGACCGACTTGGACATCTTTTCGCCCTTGTTGTACAGGAACCCGTGCACGAAGACGCGTTTCGGCAGCTCCACTCCGGCCGAGAGCAGGAACGCGGGCCAATACACCGTGTGGAACCGCGTGATGTCCTTGCCGATGATGTGCACATCGGCGGGCCAGAACTTGCCGAAGGCGGCGGAATCGGTGTCGGGGAAGCCGACGCCGGTGAGGTAGTTGGTGAGCGCGTCCACCCACACGTACATGACGTGGTCGGGATGGTCGGGCACTGGCACGCCCCAGTCGAAGGTGGTGCGCGAGATGGACAGGTCCTTCAGACCCGCCTTGACGTAGCTGACGATCTCGTTGCGCCGGGTGGCGGGCGCGATGAATTCCGGATGCTCGTCGTAGAGCGCGAGCAGCTTGTCCTGGTAGGCCGACAGGCGGAAGAAGTAGTTCGACTCCTCGGTCCAGGTGACCGGCGTCTTGGACTCGGTGGAGATGCGGGTGCCGTCCGCCAGCACCGTGGTCTCCTCGTCGGTGTAGAACGCCTCGTCCCGCACCGAGTACCAGCCGGAGTAATTGCCGAGGTAGATGTCGCCGTTGGCCAGCATCCGCTCCCAGATGGCGACGCTGGCCGCCTGGTGGTCGGCGTCGGTGGTGCGGATGAACCGGTCGAAGGAGATCTCCAGCGTCTTGTCCAGCGCCTCGAACACGTCGGAGTTGCGCGCCGCGAGCTCCTCCACCGAGATGCCCTCGGCGGCCGCCGCCTGCTGCATCTTCTGGCCGTGCTCGTCGGTGCCGGTCATGAAGAACACGTCGTAGCCGTCGAGGCGCTTGAAGCGGGCGATGGCGTCGGCCGAGATGTACTCGTACGCATGCCCGATATGCGGCGCGCCGTTCGGATAGGCGATGGCCGTGGTGATGTAGAAGGCGGGACGGTCGACTTCGCTCATGGTGTGTCTACTGTAATGCGCGTGCATTCTTTCGCTCGCGTGAATATGCCCCTCGCCGATTCGCGGGTCCGCGCGTCCGCGCCGAGGGGTGGCCGCCGATGAGTGCGAAGCGTTCCGCGCCGGAGCTGCCCGAGCCGCTGTCGCCGATCGTGGACGCGCACACCCACCTGGACGCCTGCGGCGCGACCGACGCGGCATCCACCGTCGCGATCGTCGACCGCGCCGCGTCGGTCGGCGTCGGCCGGGTTGTCACCGTCGCCGACGACCTGGCCGCCGCTCGGTGGGCGGTGCGGGCCGCGCATTGGGACGATCGGGTGTTCGCCGCCGTCGCGCTGCACCCCACCAGGGCGAACGCGCTCGACGACGACGCGAAGGCCGAGCTGGAGCGCCTGGCCGACGACCCGCGGGTGGTCGCCGTCGGCGAGACCGGCCTGGACTACTACTGGCCGGGCAAGCTGGACGGCTGCGCGGACATCGAGACGCAGATCGAGGGTTTCCGCTGGCATATCGACTTGGCCAAGCGGGTGCGCAAGCCGCTGATGATCCACAACCGCGAGGCCGACCACGACCTGCTCACCGTGCTGCTGGACGAGGGCGCGCCGGACCGCGTGATCTTCCACTGCTTCTCCTCGGACCCGAACATGGCGCTGTCGTGTGTGGCCGAGGGCTACCTTCTGAGCTTCTCCGGGACGGTGAGTTTCAAGAACGCGCACGAATTGCGTGAGGCGGCCAAGGTGGTGCCCGACGATCAGATCCTGGTCGAGACCGACGCGCCGTATCTGACCCCGCACCCGTTCCGCGGAGCGCCGAACGAGCCGTATTGCCTGCCGTACACCGTGCGGGCGCTGGCCGAGTTGCGCGAGCAGGATCCGCTGGAACTGGCGAAGATCACCACCGCCAACGCGCGTCGCGTCTATCGGATCTGAGCGGGATGCCCGCCGCGGGTGCGTCAGCGAGGGACAGCGCGAATTGCCCGTAATGCGCCGGTGTGCGTGAAATGTGTCCTATGTCACTTTCGGCGTTCCGTTTTGTGATTTACCTGCGGGGTCGATATTTGATCGTGATATTGAAAAGGCCCTGTTCCTGAGCTTGCTGTTGTCGGCGCCGGGCCCTCTCGTTATCGTGCTGTGACCATGTCCCCCTTCACGCGGATCAACCAGTCGCGTTCGCCGCTGCTGTATATCGCGGTCGGCGCGCTGCTGCTGACCCTGATCGTCGGCGCCGGTCTCGCGATCGTGAATCGCAAGACGGTGACAGTCGTCGTGGACGGCGAGAAGCTCTTCCAGACCACGATGTCGTGCGACGTGCGCGGCGTGCTGAAGGCCGCGGGCTTCGCCGTGACCGACCGGGACAAGGTGGCTCCCGCCCTGGCCGCGCACATCGCCGACGGCGCGACCATCACGCTCAACCGCGCGCGTGAGGTCGATCTGTCGGTCGACGGGTCGACGCAGAAGGTCTGGACCACGGGGGTGACCGCGGGGGAGGCGCTCGAGCAGCTGAAGATCCCGAAAGAGGTGTATGTCACGCCCGCCCGCGACGAGCGGCTCCCGCTGCAGGGCGCGGCGCTGACGATCGCGACGCCGCGCGTGGTCTCGCTGGTGGACGGCATCGGCAATCCGGTGGACGTGCGCGCCGCCGCACCCACCGTCGGCGCATTCCTCCAGGTGACCGGCATCCCGCTGATCGAGCAGGACTCCGTCGAACCGGTCGCGTCCACCCCGCTGACGAACGGCCTGCGCGTCACCGTGACGCGCAAGCGGGTCGAACAGCGCACCGAGACGCTGCCGCTGAATCCGCCGGAGCAGGTCATCGAGGACCCGACCATGAACATGAGCCGCACGGTGGTGGAGTCCCCCGGCGCTCCCGGCGTGCAGAACGTCACGTTCGCGGTCACCATGGTCAACGGCCGGGAAGTCGACCGTCAGGCGGTCGGTTCCACGGTCACCGTGGCGGCGCAGCCGAAGACGGTTCGCAAGGGAGTCAAGCCCGGCACTGAGGTGCCCACGGTGCACGACGGCGACATCTGGGACGCGCTGGCCCGCTGCGAGTCGACCGGCAACTGGTCGATCAACACCGGCAACGGCTACTACGGCGGCGTGCAGTTCGACCAGGGCACCTGGGAGCGGCAGGGTGGGCTGCGGTACGCCCCGCGCGCCGACTTGGCCACCAGGGAAGAACAGATCGCCATCGCGGAGATCACCCGGCAGCGGCAGGGCTGGGGCGCCTGGCCCGCGTGCACCGGTCGCCTGGGCATCAGCTGACGCGGGAGACGTCACGCCCGGCCGGATATGCCGGTTGATAGATTCTCGAGGTGTCCGAACCTGATATCTCCGCTCGTGGGAGTGCGGCGCTGCTCGGGCCCGCCGAAGTGCGGGTGCTCGCCGAGCGGTTCGGAGTGCGGCCGACCAAGCAGCTCGGGCAGAACTTCGTGCACGACGCGAACACGGTGCGCCGGATCGTCGCGGCCGCCGGGGTGGGGCGCGACGACGTGGTGCTGGAGGTCGGGCCCGGTCTCGGTTCGCTGACCCTCGCGCTGCTGGACGTGGTGGACTCGGTGGTCGCCGTGGAAATCGATCCGGTGCTGGCGCGCCATCTTCCGGTGACCGTCGCGGACCGGGCGCCGGAACTCGCGGCGCGCCTGTCGGTGGTCGAGGCGGACGCGCTGCGCGTCACCGCCGCTGACCTGCCCGCCGCGCCGACCGCGCTCGTGGCCAATCTCCCGTACAACGTGGCCGTCCCGGTGCTGTTGCATCTGCTCGCCGAATTGCCCGGCATCGCGGTCGCTCTGGTGATGGTGCAGGCCGAGGTGGCCGATCGTCTGGCCGCCGAGCCCGGCGGACGCATCTACGGCGTGCCCAGTGTGAAGGCGGGCTTCTTCGGGACGGTCCGCCGTGCGGGGGCGGTGGGCACCCAGGTGTTCTGGCCGGTGCCGCGCGTGGAGTCCGGTCTGGTCCGGATCGACCGCTTCGCCGAGCCGCCGTGGCCGATGGACGACGTGCACCGCCGCCGCGTCTTCGAGGTGGTCGACGCCGCTTTCGCGCAGCGCCGCAAAACGCTGCGCGCCGCGCTCGCCGCCTGGGCCGGCTCGCCCGCCGAAGCGGAGCGCCGCCTGCTCGCCGCAGGCATCGCTCCCACCGCTCGCGGTGAGACCCTCGACACCGCCGCCTTCGTCCGGCTGGCGGCCCAGGCGTAGCGCGCCGCGCAGAGCAGTGGCTCCGCTGCCGGCATCGTCCGGCGCGCGGAGCCACGCGCACTAGGTGCGACCGGATCAGACGGCGACTTCGTAGCCCGCTTCGTCCACGGCGGCGACGATATCGGCGTCGGCGATCCGCGCGGTGCTGTCGACGCGGACGGCGCCGCTGGCGAGGTCGACATCGACGCTGGTCACACCGTCGATCTTGCCGATTTCGGTCTTGACGGAGCTGACGCAGTGCCCGCAAGTCATCCCGCTGACGGTGTAGGTGGTGGTGGGCATGTCCGACTCCTTCGCATCCATATCATTCATACGGGCGGGGGGTACCCCGACAATCGAAAGATACCCCCTCGGGGTATCGGACGCAAGCGTGGAGGGCCCCCTCGGCGCGGCTGCCCCGGACGTCGCGTGCCCGCGCTCATCGGCCCCGCGAACTGGGGGTGCGGCTCACACGCCGTCGGCCAGTTCCAGCCAGCGCTCTTCGGCTGTTTCCTTCTCCGCGAGCACCTGCTTCAGCTCCGCGCCCAGGGTGACCAGCTTGTCCGGGTCGGTGGCGGCGTCGGCCAGCGCGACGTGCAAGCGCTGCTCGCGCTCGGACAGCTTGTCGATGGCGCGTTCCAGCCGGGTCAGCTCTTTGCGGGCCGCGCGGTAGGCCGCGGAATCGGTGGCCGGGGCGTCGGCGGGCTTGGCGTCCGGCGCGGCGGTGCGGGCCTGGTTAGTCGCCAGGGTCGCGCGCTTGGTCAGATACTCCTCGATGCCGCCAGGGAGGTTGGTGAGCTTCCCGTCGCCGAACAGTGCCCAGGTCGAGTCGCAGATCCGCTCGATGAGGTAGCGGTCGTGGCTGATCACGACCAGCGTGCCCGCCCAGTTGTCGAGCAGGTCCTCGAGCTGTTGCAGGGTGTCGATGTCCAGGTCGTTGGTCGGCTCGTCGAGCAGCAGCACGTTCGGTTCGGACATCAGGATGCGGGTCAACTGCAAGCGCCGCCGCTCACCGCCGGACAGATCGCCGACCGGCGTGCGCTGGCGGGCGGGGCTGAAGCCCAACCGCTCGGCCAGCTGACCCGCCGAGATCTCCTTGTCGCCCAGCATGATTCGCTGTGCGACCTGCTGTACCGCCGCCAGCACGCGCAGGTCGGCCGGCAGGTCGTCGAGTTCCTGGCGCAGCCAGCCGATCTGGACGGTCTGACCTTGGATGCGCTTGCCGGCGGCCAAGGTCGCGTCGGTGTCGCCCGCCAGGGTGCGCAACAGGGTCGTCTTGCCCGAGCCGTTGACGCCGACCAGGCCGACGCGCTCGCCCGGCGCCAGCCGCCAGGTCAGGTCCCGTACCAGTTCCCGGCCGTCCGGCGTGGTGAGCGTGACGTCCTCCAGTTCGACCACCACGCGGCCGAGGCGTTTGCGCGCGAAAGCCGCCAGCGAGACGCTGTCGCGCGGCGGCGGAACGTCGGCGATCAGGGCCTCGGCGGCCTCGACCCGGTAGCGCGGCTTGGAGGTGCGTGCCTGCGGGCCGCGGCGCAGCCAGGCCAGTTCCTTGCGGGCCAGATTGCGCCGCCGGGCCTCGGACGCGTCCGTTTGGCGGGCGCGCTCGGCACGGGCGAAGATCCAGTCGCCGTAGCCGCCCTCATAGCTTTCGACCTTGCCGCCGACCACCTCCCAGGTGCTGGTGGCGACGGTGTCGAGGAACCAGCGGTCGTGGGTCACCACGACCAGCGCGCTGCGGCGGCCGAGCAGATGCGCGGCCAGCCACTGCACGCCCTCGACATCCAGGTGGTTGGTCGGCTCGTCGAGCACCAGCAGGTCGAGTTCGCGCACCAGTGCGGCGGCGAGCGCCACCCGGCGGCGCTCGCCGCCGGAGAGGTTGTCCACCGGGGTGTCCATGCCGAGATCGGCGATGCCGATGCCGTCCATGACCGAACGGATGCGCGGGTCGGCGGCCCACTCGTGTTCGGCGACCTCGTCGGTCATCGCGTCGTCGGCCAGCCCGGCCAGCACCACCGAACCGACCGTCGCGCCCGCGGGCAGCGTGCCGCGCTGGGTCACCACCGCAATGCGCAGGCCGCCGAGCCTGCTGACCCGGCCGCTGTCCGGTTCCTCGATGCCGGTGAGCACCTCGAGCAGAGTGGTCTTGCCGCCGCCGTTGAGGCCGACGACTCCGATCCGTTCGCCCGCGTGCACGCCGAGCGAGACGTTGTCCAGCAGCGGCTTGATCCCGAAGCTCTTGTGGACCTGTTCGAGATTGATCAGGTTGGACATGGATCCTTCCGTGTCTTGCGGGGGCGGTCCGATGAGACCTACCTGTCGCGGCCGTGGGGCCCCGGGCCAGCGTACCGACCTGGGCGGACCGCCCGTCCGCCCGGCGAACGGCGGCGAGCCGGCGGGACGAACGTCGTTCGTTCGAATCGGCTCGCTGTCGCGATGCCACCGCGGTGTCGTCGCGGCACGGCCGCCTCTGTTCGCGGCCCGCGGCCGGTCAGTGCTTACCGGGTGCGTCGCCGCTGAGCACGCGCGCACCCGGCACGGGTCCGCTGGCCGTCCGCACACTGCGGCAGACGCCCGCGCCGGCGAGTTCGGCGGCCACCGAGATCGCCGATTCCTCGCTCTCGCAGAGGAACGCGCAGGTCGGCCCGGAACCGGAGACCAGTCCGGCCAGCGCGCCCGCGGCGACGCCCGCGCGCAACGTGCGGCGCAGTTCCGGTTTCAGCGACACCGCCGCCGCCTGGAGGTCGTTGCCGAGCAGGGGCGCGAGCTGCCGTGGGTCGCCGGAGGCCAACGCCTGCATCAGCTGCTGCGGTTCGCCGAGCCGGGGTGGTTCGCCGTGCTCGCGCAAGCGGTCGAGTTCGGCGAATACCGCCGGAGTGGACAAGCCGCCCTTGGCGAAGGCGAGCACCCAGTGAAAGGTATTGCGGGACAGCACCGGCAGCAGGCGCTCACCGCGGCCGGTGCCCAGCGCGGTCCCGCCGTGCAGAGCGAACGGCACGTCGCTGCCGAGTTCGGCCGCCACCGCGCTCAGTTCCTCCCTGGACAGGCCCAGATCCCACAGCTCGTTCAGCCCGACCAGCGCGGCGGCGGCGTCGGCGCTGCCGCCCGCCATGCCCCCGGCCACCGGAATGCCTTTGGTGATGGCGATCTCCACCAGGGGAGCGCGGCCGCCGAGGTGCGCCAGCCGGACGGCGGCTTTCCAGACCAGATTCGTCCGGTCGGTCGGCACCTCCGCGGCGCCCTCTCCGGTGACCCGGACGGTCAGCGAACCCGACGGCGCGATCTCCAGATCGTCGCTCAGGGACAGTGCTTGGAACACCGTGGTCAGGTCGTGGTAGCCGTCGGCACGCAGGTCGCCCACTCCGAGATGGAGGTTCACCTTCGACGGCGCCCGCACGGTGACGGGACTCGGCACAACTGACAGCACGGTGTTCAAGCCTAATGGGAGCGGCCGGTCGATGCCGGTCGGTAGCTCACGCGCGCACAAGGCTCCCGGCGTCTACCGCGGCGTGCCGCTGGTGGCGTCGATCCCCGCCGTGCGTCGTGGAGGCGAGGAACCCACGACATCGGCGCTGCCCCACCCGCGCGAGCGGGGACGTCGTCGCTGATACGGAGCAGGTCTCAGGGGTGCGGTGCGAGCCGGGCCGGATCCGAGCGGGTGGCCGAGATGTGGCTGCGCGGTCGGGGGAGCTAGTGGCCCGAGGCGCGTCCGTCCTGCACCACCACCGGCAGGCAGGTGCGCACGAAGTCCGCGCCGAAGTCGGTGAGCACCACGCTGCGGTAGATCACCTTGGTGCCGAAGCCGAAGCGCTTCAGCATCTCCCGCACCGGTGACTGCACCTCCAGCAGTTGGTACCGGTTCGGGTTGCCGACCGGCTCGCACGCGTGCTCGATCAAACCGAGCCTGCGCAGGTTGGTCAGGTACTGCTGGATCCGATTCGGGAAACGCAGGCCCGCGTGCTCACCGATCAGCGTGAGCATCGAGCCGAGGCGTTCGGAGCCGAAGGCGCGCGGGCGGCCGGTACGGATGTCGATCGAGGGCTGCGGCCCGTCCAGATGCAGGAAACGCAGGATGCGCGCCTCGTCGGGGGTCAGCTCGGCGAGCATGCCGGCGAAGGCCGGATGGCTGTCGTCCTCGCCGTGCGGGCTGGCCGACAATCGCAGCAGCGCGGCTCCCTGCTCACGCAGCGTCGGCACCGCTTCCCGCGCGGTCGGCGCCGCGGCGGCGGGTATCCCGAGCGCCTTGCGCATCGCGTCACGAATCTCGGATTCCGCTTCGGCCAGCACTTCTCGCGGCGGCGCTCCCTCGATGCTGCGCCGCACAACGGTCGAAGTGACGCCGACCGCGGTGCCGACTCCCCAGGACGTCACCCCGGTGACCGCGGTCCACGCGACCCGCGCGAGGCGCACGGTGGCCAGGGGAACCGTTACCCGTCGGGGTAATTCGCCGGTATGCGCGAGATCCGAAGCCGGCCGCCGGGCGATCTCCTGCGCCGGCTCGGCACTCGCCGCCGCGTCGAGGTGCTCGACGGCCTCGATATCGCCGCCGTCCGGACCCGCTACAGCCATGATGTCGCCACTCCCGTTCCGAAGATCAGGATATGAGCGTATCCGGCGAACAGCCCCAATACGCCGCCATGGACGAAAAGGAGCCATTCGTCCTGCTTGATGGCCGCGCGCAGCATGTCGACGAAATCCGGCGGCGACAACATCGCCATCTGCTTCGCGATGTAATCGTTGATCTGCCTGCCCTGGCGGATGTTGAATTCCGGGTCGGCGAACGCGATCGGCGCGATGGCGATCGCTTCGCTGGTGAACGTCGACTGCAGCGAGTCGTATTCGCGGCTGCCGAGCATGAACTTGACCGCGGGGCGCGCGGGGCCGAGTGCGCGATCGGCGGCCGGGCGCAGCGTGTCCTCCAGCATCTGCATGGTGCGGTCCGAGCGCGGGCCGTTGAGCAACTCGTCGCCGATATTCGCCACGGTGATCACCTGGCTGGAAACCAATTCCGCGTATCCGTCCGTGATTTCGGACTTGCGTTTGATCAGCAGGCCCTGCCGCCACGGGACCCACCACTTCGGATACGCGGGCGCGAAGATCATATTGATGCCGAGCCAGTTGACCACCCAGCCGATGATCACGCCGCCGATCGGCAGCACGACTAGGCTGGACCAGCCGGTCAGATGCAGGATGGCGACCAGCAGCGCGCCCATCGGGGCGCCGAAGTAGAAACCGAAGTTCTGCATGAAACGCAGTTCCTTCGCGCCGAGCACCTGGAACAACGTGTTGAGCAGATGCGGCCGGGCCTGGAAGTAGCGGATCACCATCTGCTTCACATCGAGCAGTTGATCGATATTCGCGCCCAATTCCTCGGTCAGCTCGCGCAGAATCTCCGGCAGTTGCTGGCGCACTCTGGCGTGCACCATGTCGCGCACCTGGGCGGGCAGGTTGTACCAGAGCTGCGGATGCTCGCGGCGCAGGATTTCCTCGACGATGTCCTTGATCTGCGCGTCGGCGATGCCGGCGAGGTGCTCGGCGAGCTTGTCCGGCTCGAGTTCGCGGTAGAAGTCCGCGACGCTGCCGAGTTTGGCCAGGCCCTTGTCGACCGCGATGCTGGCCATCTTGTCCGCGCGTGACGGAACGATGCCCTGCCACCCTAGCCTGCCGTCGTAGCTGAGTAGCGGGAGAACTTGAATTCGCTTGGGAAGGAACGGATACAGCGCGCGCAGGCCGGGAACTCGGATGCCGTGGAAGGCGACCGGCTGGAACAGCATGAGCACACCGGTCCAGTTGGTGATGTAGCCGATCACCCCGGTGAAAAGCGGTATGGTCACGAGCTCGAGGAGGATCGTCGGGTGGATTCCTAATACGCTCTCTAACACGACACCCTCCTGCCGATACACCGGTGACCGCCGCCTCACCGGCACCCAAAACTAGCACCCACTCGGCGAAGAAACCTGATTGCGCGCCGCGTGCCGGTCGCACTGTCCGAGTCAGGCGCTGCGAATGCCCCGCGACACAAGGGGAAGTAATCTGTGGGACGCATCCCGTTCCCCGGCGATATCGGAGAAAACGTGGCAGACGACAGGACCGGACAGGACGTGGCACGGCCAGGTTCCCGCGCCGTCGAGCGCAGTTCGGATGTCGAACAGCGGCAGATCAGCAATGAGGCACGGCTGATCCGCGGTGTGTTCCGTGCGGCCGGGGTGGCCGCGGGCACCGTCGTGCGCGGCAGCCAGTGGGCGGTCGGCACGACCTACGAGGTCACCAGGGAGATCACCCAGGCCGCTCTGGACGGGGAGTCCTCCTCGGAGATCGCCGAGCGGACCGGAAACGCGTTGCGCTCCATCGCCCGCAGCGCGCTCGGCGTCACGGAGGGCTCGGTCCGGGAAATCGTCAGCTATGTTCCGGCGTCCAACGGACCCACGCCCTCGCAGCAAGCGCCTGCCGTCGGCCCGTACCCGCGCTCGGCGAGCACCGAGGAGCTGCGCCGCCGGGGCGACGCGCTGCTGGCCAGGTCCGCCGACGTCTACTTCACCGAGGACGTGCACCCGGCCTACGACCGCATCCTCGACGAGCTCGCTCCCGACGAGGCGCGCATCCTGCGCTTCATGGCGCGCAACGGCCCGCAGCCGTCGGTGGACGTGCGCACCAACCGTCCGCTCGGGATCGGTTCGGAACTGGTGCAGGGCGATCTCACCTCGGTGCCCGAGCAGGCCGGGGTCCGCTACCCGGACCGGGCGCGGTCCTACCTGATCAATCTCACCCGCCTCGGGCTGACCCTGACCTCCGACGATCCGGTGGTGCTGAGCCGTTACATGGTGCTCGAGGTGCAGCCCGTGGTGGAGGCGGCGCTGAAGAAGGCGGGCCGGGCGCCGAAGATCGTCCGCAAGAGTCTCCGGCTGACCGAGTTCGGCGAGGATTTCTGCCGCACCTGCTTCACGATCGGGAGCTGACACCGTGCAGTTGATCTTCGTCGGGATGGTCCGATCGCCGCGATAGCAATCTGATACACCTCTCCCAATCCGGCACTCGGGATGGGATTGTTGAGGGTATGGATCAGCGAACCGGCGGGCAGGGGCGCGGCGACCCAGGTTTGGGCATCGCTGGGCAAACGCGTAACGACCGGGGCAAGGGTCCCGGTGATCCGCAGCGCGACGACCCGGGGTTCCCTCCGGGCCGGCCGGAGCGCGGCGGGGTGGATTTAGATTCGAGCGGACCCGAGCTCGAGGAGCGAGACATCGACGCCGCTCCCGGGCCGAGCCGTGGTCAGCGGGCGGCGGGCACCGGCGAACGCGATCCCGGCGACCTGCCGGCCGACGAGCGGCTGGGCTTCGACCCGGGGCCGATCGACTTCGGGCAGGTGCGCGACGATCCGCGGGCGGACCGCGGCCGGAGCGAGGAGCGGGAGCCGGACGACGTATCGGCGATCTCGCGGCTGAAGTACCGGTATCTTCGCACCCTCGACACCAAATCATGGGATGATTTCGCCGACACCATGGTCCCCGAGGCGACCGCGACCTACAGCGAATATCTCCAGTTCGAATCGCGCGAGGCGTTCATCGCGTTCATGCGCAACACGCTCGGGCCGCACGTGATCACCGAGCACCGCTGTGATCACCCCGAGATCGATGTCGACGGCGACACGGCCACCGGCACCTGGTACCTCGCCGACACAGTGCTCATTCCGGGCCACAACATGCTGCTGCGCGGCGCGGCCTTCTACACCGACCGCTACGTACGCTGCGACGACGGGCGGTGGCGGATCTCGCACACCGGCTACGAACGCACCTACGAAGTGGTGCTCTCGCTCAGCGATCTGCCCAGCCTGCGCCTGACCTCCAGCCGCTGGGGCCTGATCGCCAAGGAGGACGGCATCTCGTCGATCGAACGCGACCCCGGCGCCGCGCCGGTGCCGCCGGAATCCGAGGCCGGCTGACTCAGTCGGCGGTAGCGACCAGGGGCTCCAGGGTGAGCGCCGGGTGCTCCTTCTCGATGTATTGCAGCCGCCACTTGTCGCTGAACAACGCGAGTAGCGCACCGTCTGAGCGGGTGAACACCTCCACCCCGCGCTGCCGCCCGAGCTCGTCCGCCGACGCGGCGTCGGTGCGGCGGGCCAGCGTGTAGCCGAGGTGCTCCATCGTGGTCTCGACGTTGAACTCCGCCAGCATGCGCGCGGTCACCACTTCGAACTGCATCGGGCCGACCGCGGCCAGCACCGGGGAGGCGTCGCCGCGGATATCGTTGCGCAGCACCTGCACCACGCCCTCGGAGTCGAGCTGGTCCACGGCCTTGCGGAACTGTTTGTATTTGCCCGCGCTGCGTGCCCGCAGCACCGCGAAATGCTCCGGTGCGAACGACGGGATCGGCGGGAACTCCACCTTCTTGTCCACGAACAGGGTGTGCCCCGGAGCCAGCGCCGTCGCGTTGACCAGGCCGACGACGTCCCCCGGGTAGGCGGTGTCGACGGTGGCCCGCTCGCGGCCGAACACGGTCAGCGCGTACTTGGTGGCGAACGGGCGCCCGGTCTGCGCGTGGGTGACCACCATGCCGCGTTCGAACTCGCCGGACACGATCCGCATGAACGCGAGGCGGTCGCGGTGGGCGGCGTCCATGCCCGCCTGCACCTTGAACACGACCGCGCTGAACGGGTCGCCGGTCTCGCGCGGCTTGCCGTCGACGTCGCGCCGCGGGCCGGGCGCGGGCGCGAGCGCCACCAGGGTCTCCAACAGCTGCCGCACGCCGAAGTTCAGCATCGCGGACGCGTAGATGACCGGCGAGGTCTGCCCGGCCAGGAACAATTCCTGGTCGTGGTCCTGGCCGGTGGCCGAGAGCAACTCGCTCTCCTCCGCGGCGGTGCTCCACGGCTCCCCTTCGCGCGCCTCGGCGGACTCGGGCGTGAGCGACTCCTCGGGCGCGATGGTCGCGCCGCCCGCGGTACGGGTGAAGTGGATGTATTCCAGCGGGACGCCATCCGGCCCGCGGCGCAGCAGTCCGCGGAAATCCCCCGCGATGCCGACCGGGAGGAACAGCGGGGTGGGAGTGAGGCCGATCCGCTCGTTGATCTCGTCGAGTAGTTCCAGCGGCGCCCGGCCCGGCCGGTCCCACTTGTTGATCACGGTGATCACCGGGATGCCGCGGTGGCGGCAGACCTGGAACAGCTTCAGCGTCTGCGGCTCGAGGCCCTTGGCCGCGTCGATCAGCATCACCGCGGCGTCGACGGCGGTGAGCACCCGGTAGGTGTCCTCGGAGAAATCCGAGTGGCCGGGGGTGTCCACCAGGTTGATGACGCTGTCCACATCGGAGCCCTCGGCCCGGTAGTTGAACTGCAGCGCGGTCGAGCTGACCGAGATGCCGCGCGCCTTCTCCATCTCCATCCAGTCCGAGACGGTGGACTTGCGCCCGGCCTTGCCGTGGATCGCGCCTGCCTCGGAGATCATCCTGGCGTGCAGGGCCAGCGCCTCGGTGAGCGTGGACTTGCCCGCGTCGGGATGGGAGATCACCGCGAACGTGCGCCGGCGGGCTACCTCGGCGGGTAACCCGCGGGATGCGGGCGCGACAACGCCCTCAGGGGAGGCGCTCAACGCAAGACAACCTTTCACAGACGACCGATCGGCAACCACGCCAGCGTACGCGACTCGCTCGAGCGGCGGCCGAACCGCCGGTGACCACCCGATTCAAACAGCGACCCTGCACTGGGGTATGGTGTTCGGGTTGTCTCGGCGAGGGTGACCGCAGACCAGTTTTGCGACACCGTGATCGACGCGGCGCGGCTTCCGGCCGTCCCTGTTCGGTCTTCGCCCCGACGAATAGACCATCCGTCAGGTGTGCAGCACCCCTGACGTGTAACTGACAGCCCGGAAGAGCCGTAGGAGTAGATCCAGTCATGTCCGACGTCAACCTTCTCGAAGCATCCGTACGCACCGAGTTCGGCAAGGGTGCCGCGCGTCGCACCCGTCGTGCGGGCAACGTCCCGGCCGTGCTGTACGGCCACCAGACCGACCCGCAGCATCTGTCGGTGAACGCCCAGGCCTTCGCCGCGATCCTGCGTGAGCACGGCACCAACGCGGTGCTGAACCTCGTCATCGACGGCAAGAAGCAGCTCGCGCTGACCAAGTCCGTCGTGGTGCACCCGATCCGCCGCTACATCGAGCACGCCGACCTGCTGATCATCAAGCGCGGCGAGAAGGTCACCGCCGACGTGAACGTCACCATCACCGGCGATGCCGCCCCCGGCACCCTGGTCACCCAGGAAGCCACCACCGTCTCCGTCGAGGCCGACGCGCTGAAGCTGCCCGAGGCCATCGAGGTCTCGGTCGAGGGCGTCGAGGCGGGCACCCAGATCACCGCGGGCGAGTTGCAGCTGCCCGAGGGCGTCGCCCTGGCCGCCGATGCCGAGACCCTGATCGTCAACGTCATCGCAGCCCCGGCCGCCGAGCCCGTCGAGGGTGCCGCCGAAGCCGAGGGCGCGAGCGCCGAGTAGCTGAGTAGTTGAGTAGTACCGAATCGTCCGCCGGGCCCGCGCTCGTCGTCGGACTGGGCAATCCAGGTTCCGAGTACGAGCGCACCAGGCACAATATCGGTTTCCTGGTCGCCGACGTGCTCGCCGAGCGCGTCGGCGGCCGTTTCGGTGTGCACAAGAAATCCGGCGCCGACCTGCTGCAGGCGCGGCTGGACGGGCGCCAGGTGCTGATCGCCAAGCCGCGCTCGTTCATGAACCTGTCCGGCCGGCCGGTGGCCGCGCTGGCGAAGTTCTTCTCCGTGCCGCCGACCGAGGTGATCGTCGTGCACGACGAACTCGATCTGCCGTTCGGCGCGATCCGGCTCAAGCGCGGCGGCGGTGAGGGTGGGCACAATGGTCTGCGCTCCGTCTCCAGCGCCCTGACCACCAAGGACTACTTGCGCACCCGCATCGGCATCGGCCGACCGCCGGGTCGCCAGGATCCGGCCGATTATGTGCTGAAGCCGTTCTCGGCGCCGGAGCGCAAAGAGGTCCCGGTGATCGTGGAGCAGGCCGCCGACGCGGTGGAGCTGCTGCTGCGCGTGGGGCTGGAGACCGCGCAGAATCAGTTGCACTGAGCCGCGCAGCGGGCCGGGCCGATCACCCGCGCGGCAGATGCATCGCGGTCGCGGCCCTGCGCAGTTTGCCCGAGGA
Source organism: Nocardia aegles (assembly GCF_052545135.1). NCBI lineage: Bacteria > Bacillati > Actinomycetota > Actinomycetes > Mycobacteriales > Nocardiaceae > Nocardia > Nocardia aegles. The sequence goes on along the minus strand of NZ_JBQWRI010000003.1, from coordinate 288,022 downwards.
CGTCTTCGGCAGGGCGCCGGGACCGAGCACGGTGACGGTGCGCGGCCGTGCGCCGACCTCCGCGAACACCGAGTGCACGATTTCCCGTTCGATGCGCTTGACCGCTTCGGGGTCGTGGTGGCTGCCGCTCTCCACCACCACGGCGAAACTCTCTCGCTTCTGGCCCGCGTCCAGGCGCACCGCCACCGCGTTGCCGGGCCGGACGCCCGCCACCCTCGTCGCCGCGCGCTCGATGTCGGTGGGGTAGATATTGCGGCCGCCCATGATGATCACGTCCTTGATCCGGCCGCACACCACGATCAATCCCTCGTCGGTGAAGTAGCCGATGTCGCCGGTGTCCAGCCAGCCTTCGTCGTCCTGGGCCGATTGGAATCCGTCCACCGTCACATACCCGGACGTCACCGCGGGACCGCGCAATTCGATCACGCCCACCGAACGGGCGGGCAACGGCTGACGCTCGCTGTCGACGATCCGGCCCTCCAGGTTGTCGACCAGGTAGCCGAGGGTGGGCAAGCGCCGGATATTGGCCGGTTGACCGTGCTCCTCCGGCACCGGCACCGCCTTGCCGATCGCCTCGAGCAGATCGGCGTCGATCACGTCGAGCACCTGTCCGTGCCCGGGGTCGGGGATCGACACGGCGAGCGTGGTCTCGGCCATGCCGTAGACCGGAGTGAGCGCCATCGGGTTGAGTCCGAAGCGTTTCCCGGCGGCGGCCAGGGCCTCCATGGTGTCCGGGTCCACCGGTTCGGCGCCGTTCCACATGTACCGCACGCTGCTGAGGTCGAACGCGCCGTCGTCGGCCTGCCGCAACCGCCTGGCCAGCAGCGAATAGGCGAAATTCGGTGCCGCGGTGACAGTTCCGCGGTACTTGCTGATCAGCTCGGCCCACAGCAGTGGTCTGGTGAGGAAGTCCAGCGGCGTCACGCACACCACTTCGGCACCGAATTGCATGGGGACACTGAGGAATCCGACCATGCCCATGTCGTGGAACAGGGGCAGCCAGCTGACCATCACGTCGTCGGCGAGCTGGAATTTCACCCGGTCGAACATGGCGTAGGCGTTGACGAAGAAGTTCTCGTGGGTGATCCGCACCGCCTTGGGCGAGCCGGTCGAGCCGGAGGTCAGCTGCTGCAACGCGATATCGCCCTCGGCGGTGGGTACCGGGTCGATGTCGGGGCCGTCGGGCAACTGGTCGATGCGCACGACGGTGATGCCGCGTTCGCGCAACAGCGGCTCGGCCGCTTCGAACGGCGCGCCCAGCACGACCGCGCGCGCCTGGATCATGGTCAGCACGGTTTCGGTGTCGCGCGCCCAGACCATCAGGTCGGTGCGCGGGGTCGGCTGGTGCAGCATGGTGATCGACGCTCCGCGCATCCAGATGGCCTGGCAGGCCGGGGCGATGTCGACCGGCATGCCCGCGAGCACGCCGACCGCGTCGCCGTGTCCGATGCCCGCTTCGGCCAGCCCGCCCGCCATGCGCCGGGCGAGCCGGTGGATCTCGGGCCAGGTGCGCCGCAGCGGGGCGGCGGGCTCGCCGGTAACCAGTCCGCGCTCGGAGGTCTGTGCGGTCGCGTACATCTCGTCGGTGAATCTGCTCAAAGTCCCAACTCCTTCATCACCAACCCTCGCCGGGAACCGGCCTCCCCCGACTATCACGCCATAGTGGCCCAGCGTTAACCCCATTTCCAGGGGCGCAGGTCAGGGGCGTGAAACGGCGGTCGGAAAAGTTGCGGCGTAACGATCGACGTAGCAGCGGCCGGAGCGGGCGGCCAGTTCGCGCATCAACTCGTCGGTGGCGGCGCGCACCACATGGCGCTGTTCGGCGGGCGGATAGCGACGCGGCGCGCCGAACGCGATGCGCACCTTGCCGAAACGCAGCAGACGGCTGCCGCGCGGGTTCACCCGATCGGTGCCGGAGAGGGTCACCGGAACGACCGGCGCGCCGGTGGCCATGGCGACCCGCAGCGTGCCGGTGCGGCCGCGATAGATCCGCCCGTCCGGTGAACGGGTGCCCTCGGGATGGATCGCCCAGACCCCGCCGTCCGCCAGGATGCGGGTGGCGGCGGCCAGCGCTGCCGCGGCCGCGTCACCGCCGGTCCGGTCCACCGGCACCTGCCCGGAGACCGAGTAGAACCAACGATTGATCCGGCCACGCAAGCCCTTTCCGGTGAAGTACTCCTGTTTCGCCAGGAAGGTCACCCGCCGGGGCACGACCAGGGCGAGGTAGAGCGAGTCGATCACCGCTAGGTGGTTGGCGGCGATGATCACCGGTCCGGTGCGCGGAATGTTGTCCAGTCCTTCGACCGTGGGCCTGCCCAACAGTCGCAGCAGCGGACCCAGCAGGACGTACTTGAACAGCGAGTACCACACGAATACCTCCCGGAGAGTGAGCGTAGACATTGTCTACTCGATCGCGTAGACAATGTCTACGTCCGGCGTGCGGTCCCATGCCTCTGGGCGTAGACAATGTCCACATGACCGAGAGCGAGTCGCTGCGAGATCGACTGGTCGACGTCGGCGTCGATCTGCTCGAAGAGGTCGGCGCCGCCGGGCTGGGATTGCGGGTCATCACCAGGGCCGCGGGAGTCTCGCACGGTGCGCCGCGGCGCTATTTCCCGACCCGCCGCGCACTGCTGGCCGCCATCGCGGCGCGCGGGTTCGCCGACCTCGCGGACCGGTTCGCCGCGGTGGACGCCGGTGCCGCGCGCGACCGTCTCACTCGGATGAGCGCCCAGTACATCGAGTTCGCCGCGCGGCGGCCGGAGATGTTCACCCTCATGTTCCGGCACGACCTGCTCGAAGGCTCCGGCGAGAATGTGCGGTCGATCAGCCTGCCGCTGTTCGCGCGGTTCGCCGAACTGGTCCGCGCGGCGGCGGAATCGAGCGCGGTCGACCCGCGCCACCGCGCGATCGCCCTGTGGACGAATGTGCACGGCATCGCCACCGCCCAGGCCAACCGCAGCTTGCGCCTGGTCGACCCGGGAGCGGACGCGGCGGCTCTGGTGGCCAGGGCGCTGGCCGTGCACCTGGCCTGACCGTCGCGCTAGCGGCTCAGGCTCGCAGCCGCGCCACCGCGGCGACGAAGCGGTCGAGTTCGTCGAAGCCGACGAAGCAGTGCGGCGAGGCGCGCACCACGGAGCTCAGACCGCGGCCGGTCATGTCCAGCAGCGTCGAACCGGCGTGGCTGACCGTGACGGTGATGTCCTGTGCCAGCAGCCGGTCGCGCACCTCGATGGAATCGACGCCGTCGACGGTGAACGACACGATGCCGCTGTGCCGGATGCCGAGATCGCGCACGGTGACGCCGGGAATCTCCGGCAGCGCCTTGCGCAGGTGCTCGGCGCGCGCGGCGATGGCGGCGTAGACGTCTTCTGGACCGAGTTCGAGCAGGTATCGCACGGCGGCGCCCAGGCCGAGGCGACCCGCGACGTCGCACTCCCAGAACTCGAAGCGGCTGGCGTCGGGCGCGAGCTGGTAGTCGTGCGGGCCGGTCCATTCCGCGCTGTGCAGGTCGAGTCGGCCGGGTTCCATCGAGCGCGCCAACTCCGGACGCAGATACAGGAAGCCGGTGCCGCGCGGGCCGCGCAGCCACTTGCGGCCGGTGGCCGACAAGGCGTCGACGCCGAGTTCGGCGACGTCCAACGGCAGCTGCCCGGCGGACTGACAGGCGTCCAGCAGCACCAGCGCGCCGACCGAGTGCGCGATCCTGGTCGCCTCGGCGGCGGGGTTCACCAGCCCGCCGTTGGTCGGCGCGTGCAGTACCGAGACCAGCTTGACCCGTTCGTCGACCAGCGCGGCCAGCGCGTCGAGGTCGATCTGCCCGCTGCCGTCGCTGGGGATCTGCTCCACCGTTGCGCCCGTGGCGCGGGCGCGCTGCAGGGCGGCGATGGCATTGCTGGCGTAGTCCGCCTCGGAGACCAGGATGCGGTCGCCCGCGGCGAGCGGGACCGAGTAGAAGAAGTCCGCCCAGGACCGGGTGGCGCTGTCGCTGAGCGCGATGCTCTCGGGTTCGGCGTTGATCAGCGCGCCGATCGCGGTTTTGACGTCGGCGAGATCATCGAGGCGCTCGTTCGCCGCGCGATAGCCACCGATCTCCGCTTCTCGCCGCAGATGCGCGACGACGGTGTCGGTGACGACCCGCGGCGGCAACGACGACCCGGCGCTGTCGAGGAAAACGGGTCCGGGCTCCGGCCCGGACACGCATCCGGGAGTGTCGGCTCGTACGCGAGCGTCATCCAGCATGGAGCCGACCTTATCGGGTCGATTGTTCGGCTTCACGTCGGTTTCTTGTCGGTCGGCGTGGCTACGCTGAATGGGTCGCCGCACGTGAATTTCGGCCGGTGAGTGGAATACCACCGCGCCGAATGGCGATAACCAAGAGCAGCGGACAACGTCCCCGACGCCCACTGGAGGTTGGCATGGCGGTCACACTCGAGCGTCCTGAGTCGGCCGGTTATGCCACCGATCAGGGCGAACTGTCCTCCCGCGCGGCGGCCGAGGCCTATATCGGCGGAGTGTGTTTCAAGCTCGGGCCACCCGCTCTGATCGGCGCCGAACTCGAATGGCTCACGGTGCACGGTGAGTGTTCGGCGTCGGGGCCCTCGGCCGCTCCGCGCCCCCAGCTGTCCGTCTTGGCGGACGCTCTCGGATCGTACGCACCACGGTCCATCGCCCCTGATTCGCCGGCGCTCGCGCTGCCGGGGGGCAGCCGGGTCACTCTCGAACCCGGTGGTCAGATCGAACTTTCCAGCGCTCCCTACGGCGCTGCCGCGCAGCTGTGCGATCGGCTGCGCGATGATGCTCGCCTGTTGCGAGAACTTCTCGAATCCCGGTCGATCCGTACCGTTTCCGCCGCCGCCGACGCGGACCGCCGCCCCAAGCGCTTGCTTCGGCTACCGCGCTATCGCGCGATGGAGCGCTCCTTCGGCGGCATCGGGCCGTTCGGCAAGCTGATGATGTGCAATACCGCGGCCACTCAGGTCAGCGTCGACGCGGGCGCCGATCGCGCGGACGTCACCGCGCGGTGGACCGCCCTGTACGCCGTCGGCCCGGCGCTGCTGGCCGCCTTCGCGTGTTCACCCGTCCTGCGTGGCGCGCCGCCCGGAGCGTGGGCTTCGCAACGCATGCGGGCCTGGCTCCGGCTGGACAACACGCGCACCCGTCCGCCGGTGCTGGACTGGACCGACCCGGTGGCCGCCTACGGCAAATGGGCGCTGGACGTGCCGCTGCTGTGTGTGCGCCCACTCGAAGGCGAAGCGGAACGTGGCGACGACGCAGGCGCGGAGTGGCCCGCGCCGCCCGGAGCCACCTTCGCCGATTGGCTGTCCGGCGCGCTGGACGACGAGGTCGGCCGGCGCCCCGGCATCGGCGATCTCGACTACCACCTCACCACGCTGTTCCCGCCGGTGCGCGCCTCCGGCCACCTGGAGGTCCGCTACATCGACGCGCAGCCCGGCGACGGCTGGACCGTTCCCGTGCACGCGGTCGACGCGCTCATGTCCAGCCCGTCGGTGGTCGCGGAGGCGAGCTCGATCGCAGCGCCGCTGGCCGGCCGCTGGGTCGATGCCGCCCGGTACGGATTGGCCGATCCGGACATTCGGGCCTGCGCGGTCGCTCTGCTGCGCCTCGCGGCCGAGCACGCCGCGACCGACGAGGCCGCCCACGCCGTCGAGTCCGCCGCCGAACGATGTCGCCGCGGTCGCACCCCCACCGAGGACGACCTCGAGCACGCCCCGAGCCCCGAGCTTCCGGGAGTCGCCACGTGAACCAGCCGCGCCACGGCACCACACCGGCCCAGCAGGCCGCTCGCCGAATCGCCGACGCCGACCCCCACGAATCCCGGAGATCTTTCTCGTGACCACTTTCCATCCCACCCCTGCCGACAACTCCGGCACCGAACAGCTCAGAGACCGGATCGCCGACGTTCTCACCCGCGCCAGGCAGCGCACCCACACCCTCACCGACTGCCTCGACGAAGCCGAACTCGTGGCCCAGCACTCCCGGCTGATGAGCCCGCTGGTCTGGGACCTGGCGCACATCGGCAATCAGGAAGAACTCTGGCTCGTGCGCGATGTCGGCGGACGCGACCCGGTGCGGGCCGACATCGACGAACTCTACGACGCCTTCAAACACGCCCGCGCGAATCGGCCCGCGCTACCGCTGCTCGATCCCGCCCAGGCGCGCGACTATGTCGGCACCGTACGCGACAAGGTGTGGGACGTGCTGGAGCGCAGCGATCTGCGCGGTCGTCCGCTGATCGACGCGGGCTTCGCCTTCGGCATGCTCGCCCAGCACGAGCACCAGCACGACGAGACCATGCTGGCCACTCACCAGTTGCGCACCGGCGCCGCCGTGCTGTCCGCGGCGGACGCACCGGCCGCGGCGGCGACGATCGGCGGGGAAGTCGTCATCCCGGCCGGGGAGTTCACCATGGGCACCTCGACCGACCCGTGGGCGCTGGACAACGAGCGTCCCGCCCATCCGGTCCGAGTGTCCGGTTTCGCGATCGACGCCGCGCCGGTGACCAACGAGCAGTACCTGGCCTTCGTCGACGACGGCGGCTACGAGCGCCCCGAACTCTGGTCCGAGCGCGGCTGGGCGCATCGGGTCGAGGCGGGCCTGGTCGCGCCGCAGTTCTGGGAGCGCGATCCGTCCGGGCACTGGTGGCGGCGGGTGTTCGGGGTGATGACCCCGCTGCGGCCGCGGCAGCCAGTTGTGCACGTGTGCTGGTTCGAGGCCGAGGCCTATGCGAACTGGGCGGGCAAGCGTCTGCCCACCGAAGCGGAGTGGGAGAAGGCGGCCAGATTCGATCCGGCCACCGGCGCGTCGCGTCGCTTCCCCTGGGGCGACGCCGAGCCCGATGCCGCCACCGCGAACCTCGGGCAGCGGCACCTGGAGCCCGCCGAGGTGGGCGCGTATCCGGCCGGCGCGTCCCCCGCGGGCGTACATCAGCTGATCGGCGACGTGTGGGAATGGACCGCCTCGGGTTTCGAGGCGTACCCGGGGTTCCGCGCGTTCCCGTACCGGGAGTACTCCGAGGTGTTCTTCGGCGGTGATTACCGCGTGCTGCGCGGTGGTTCCTTCGGCACCGATCCGGTGGCCTGCCGCGGCACCTTCCGCAACTGGGATCACCCCATCCGCCGCCAGATCTTCGCCGGGTTCCGCTTGGCGCGGGATCTGCGTCCCGGAGAAGGGGAGTGAGCGACGCCCGTCGTGCCGGGCGGTGGTGCGGTCGCGCGGCGAGCGGCCCATGGCCGGAGACGGCGGTCCCGGCGGGTGCGGATGTGTAGACACCTGGGTTATGTCGGCCCGCCGGTGCGGGTGGGCGACATGTTGACCCTCGGCTCCCATTCGCTGCGCACGCAGGCGTGGGCGCCGCGCGACATGCGTCATGGCGGCACCATCAACGCCGACGGATTCGGCGTCGCCTGGTGGCGCGTCGCGGAGGACGACACGGTCACCGTCAACCGTTACCGCAACGCCGCGCCGATCTGGACCGACCCGGCCGTGGACGAGGTGCTGCCGCAACTGGAGTCCGCCGCGGTGCTCGGGGCGGTGCGGTCGGCGACGATCGGTATGCCGATCGAGCGGTCCGCGTGCGCGCCGTTCACCCGCGACCGCTGGGCGTTCAGCCACAACGGCGTGGTGCCGGACTGGCGCCGCACCCTGACCGGCGTGGCCGGCGAGTTCGCGGTCGTCGCCACCGAACTCGGCGCCGAGGACCTGTTCACTCCGGCACGGCTGCTGGAGGCGGAATCCGCCACCGACGCGGCGACGCTGTGGGTGCTGCTGTGCGATCTGCTGTCGACCGGAGCACCGGACGGTGAGTGGTCGGCGGCTCCGGCGGCACTGCGGCTGCTGGTCTCCGCGATCCTCGCCCGGGCGCCGGAAGCACGCCTGAACCTTCTGCTCTCCGATGGTGCGCAGCTGTGGGCGACCACCTGCCACCACTCGCTGTCGGTGCTGGTCACCGACGATTTCGCACTCGTGTCCTCCGAACCGTTCGACGACGACCCCCGCTGGCGGTCGATCCCGGACCGCAGCCTGGTGAGCGCCAGGCCCGGCGCGCTGTCCGTCGACCCCCTCCTCTGAAAGGCCGATGCCATGACCGCAGTCACGCTGGACATCCACCTCACCGAAGACGACCTGAACACCGCGCTCCGCTCGGACGCCCGGCTGGGCCTGACCGCGAACCCGAAATGGTTGCCCCCCAAGTGGTTCTACGACGCCAAGGGCAGCGAGCTGTTCGAACGGATCACCGAGCTGCCCGAGTACTACCCGACGCGCACCGAGCGCGCACTGCTCGAGCGGGTGGTGGACGAGATCGCCGATGCCGCCCAGGCCGAGGTGCTGGTCGAACTGGGCGCGGGCTCGGCTGCGAAGACCCGCCTGCTGCTCACCGCTCTGAGCGCCCGCGGGCCCTTGAAGACGTATGTACCGCAGGATGTTTCGTCCGCGGCGCTACGTGCCGCCGCCGACGAGGTCGCGGTCGAATTCCCCGGCCTCGCCGTGCACGGTGTGGTCAGCGACTTCACCGACACGCTGGACAATCTCCCCCGCGGCGGACGTCGGATGATCGCTTTCCTCGGCGGCACCATCGGCAACCTCGTCCCCGCGGAACGAGCCGAATTCCTCGGCCGGATCCACGCCGTGCTCGAGCCGGGGGAGCAACTGCTGCTCGGCGCCGGGCTGGTCACGGATCCGGCGGTACTCGTCCCCGCCTACGATGACGCGGCGGGCGTCACCGCCGAGTTCAACCGGAATGTCTTGCACGTTTTGAACGCTCGCCTGCGCGCCGACTTCGCACCGGAGAAATTCCGGCATGTCGCGGTGTGGGACGCCGAGCGGGAGTGGATCGAGATGCGGCTGGAGGCGAGCGAAGACCTGACCGTCACGGTCGGCGACCTCGGTCTCACCGTGCGCTTCGGCCGCGGCGAACAGATGCGCACCGAGATCTCGGCGAAATTCCGGCTCGAGAGCCTCGAAGCCGAACTCGCCGCCGCGGGCTTCGCGACCGAACACGTGTGGACCGATCCGGCCGATCGCTTCGCGCTGCTGCTCGCCGGGCGGCGCTGACCACGCGTTGATCGGCGGCGCTCATCGCGACGGCGCGCCGCCGACCACCGCCCCGAGCCACTCGACCAGCGGCCGCATCGTCTCCCACGCGGCGCGGACCTCCTTCGCCGTGCGCGGCGTGTCCAGCCAGGCGGGCGCGCCGAATTCCCGGCTGCACGTGATGGACTTGTGCCGCAGCAGGTCGATGCGCGGGTGGTCGGCGTCGTAGCCTTTGGGTTTGGTCTTCAGCTTCTCGCCGCCGATGGTGTAGCCGCCGTCGGCGAGTTTCGCGAGGATCGCCGCCAGTTCCGGCCCGCGCACCTCGTCATCGATGGTGTCGCGCAGCTGCCCGAGTTGCTCGGGCGAGCCCTGGTAGAAGCCTCCGCCGACGAACAGGCCCCCGGCGTTGATCTGGACGTACCAGCCGACCCCCGCCGCGGCGCGCACCACGGCGCCCTGCGCGGTCTTGTACGGCGACTTGTCCTTGGCGAAGCGCACGTCGCGGTAGGGCCGGAAGATCTTCGCCGTCCCGAAATCCGGCTCCAGCTCGGCCACGAGCGCCTTCATGGGCGCGAGCACCGACTCGTCGTAGATCTTCTTGTGCGCGGTCCAGAACGCCTTGGAGTTGTCGGCCTCCAGGTCTTCGTAGAAGTCCAGCCCGGCCAGCGGGAAACCCGCGAATCCGGTCATGCCCGCACACCCGCCGCACTGATGTCACCCGATAGACGCATAGTGAAAATCTACGTCGTGATGTCTCCGCCGAACACGGCGAATCCCACGATCAGGCCGATCACCATCCCGACGGCCGCCGCGATCGCTGCCCATTTGCCGAGCGATTCGCCCTTTTTGCGTCCGATTATGCCCAGGATTATCCCGGCCGCGCCGAACAAGATCGGGCAGAACAGCACCGCGGTTATCGCGCAGACGAATCCGATGATCGAGTACACCTGGCTACCCGGCTGCTTCGGCGGGGTGGCATAGGGCTCGTACCCCTGCTGCGGATAGGACGGGTAGCCGTGCTGCGGCTGCTGCGGCCCGGACGTCGGATAGCCGTATCCACCGCCGGGCGGGTACTGGGGTTGGCCCGTCGGCGGGTACGGCTCCTGCGAGGGGTACGACTGCTGAAAGTCACCCGGCTGTCCGGTCGGCGGATAGGGCGGCCGACCGCCCTGCGGATAGGGCGGTTGTTCGCCCGGCCCGTGTTGCGGGTGCCCGCCCGGCCCATATTGCGCGTGTTCATCTGGGGTGAACCGTTGCGTCGTGTCGTCGGCCGGAGGCGGCGGCGTAGAACCCGGCGCGGCGGGTTCGGCGCCCCAGGACTGTTGATCACCCCCGCCGTCGGCGCCCCAGGGCCGGGGTTCGGCGGGCTGACCGCTGGGCTCGGCTCCCCACTGACCGCCCAGCGGTCCCGCGGGCGGCGGTCCGCTCGACTGCCACCATTGGTCGGCCGGGCCCGGCTCATGCTCCGGTGGTCGTGCGGCGGCGGGATCGTGCTCGGTGGGTTGCCCGCCGGGTGCCTGCGCGGGGGTGGAGCCGGTCGACGGCGGGGCAGGCTCGTCCCCGGATGTTTCTCCCGTCGGCTTCGACGACGGTGACTCCGGCGGCCGCTGCTCGTCGTCGCGGTGGTCCGGATCCTTCGGCGTGCTCATCGCACCCTCCTCGTATCGTCCCGGTCACGCAACCTATGCCTACCACGGTGAGCGCGTCGCCATAGCCGATTGCCAGAGGCGCGTCGGGAACGGAGCAGGTTCAGAGCTCGTCGTCGTCGACGATCTCGATCGCGGCTACCTCGGCGGACCGATCGTCCGACTCGTCCTCAGCACGCGTGTCGCGGGCCGTCCACTCCTGATCGAGCTCGTCGCCGATGCCGAGCCTGCCGTCGTCCTCGTCCTCGTGGTAGCGGATACGCAGCTCGTCGGGCGGATCCTCGATGTTGCGCTGATACTCGCGGATCTCGTCCTCTTGGTCGTCGTCGCCCATCTCGGTCTCCAACGGGTCACGGTCCATACCCCCAGTATCCCCGCTGATCGCCGCGGCTAACGCGTATCTCCGGCCTGCGCTGCGGCCGTGCGCGGGGCTGAGGACGGACTGCGTCCGGCTGCAGCGGATCAGGCGTTGCCGTTGAAAAGCCCCGTCACCGAGCCGTTCTCGAAGACCTCGCGGATGGTGCGGGCCAGCAGCGGCGCGATGGAGAGCACGGTCAGCTGCGGGAACTTCTTCTCCTCGGTCAGCGGTAGGGTGTTGGTCACCACCACCTCCTTGGCGCCGCAGTTGGCGAGGCGCTCGGCGGCCGGATCGCTCAGCACGCCGTGGGTCGCGGCGATGACCACGTCACCGGCACCGGCGTCCTTCAGCACCTTGACCGCGCCGGCGATGGTGCCGCCGGTGTCGATCATGTCGTCGATCAGGATGCAGGTGCGGCCCTCGACCTCGCCGACCACGCGGTTGGACTTGACCTGGTTGGGCACCAGCGGGTCGCGAGTCTTGTGGATGAAGGCCAGCGGCGAGCCGCCCAGCGAGTCGGCCCATTTCTCGGCGACGCGCACGCGGCCGGAGTCGGGGGAGACGACGGTGATGTGCTCGAGGCTGTAGTTGGTGCGGACGTACTCCGCCAGCTGCACCTGCGCGTGCATGTGGTCGACCGGGCCGTCGAAGAAGCCCTGGATCTGGTCGGTGTGCAGGTCGACGGTGATGATCCGGTTGGCGCCCGCGGTCTTCAGCAGGTCGGCGACCAGGCGGGCCGAGATGGGCTCGCGGCCGCGGTGCTTCTTGTCCTGGCGGGCGTACGGGTAGAACGGCAGCACCGCGGTGATCCGCTTGGCCGAGCCGCGCTTGAGCGCGTCGATCATGATGAGCTGCTCCATCAGCCACTGGTTCAGCGGCGCGGGGAAGCTCTGTAGGACGAAGGCGTCGGATCCGCGGACCGACTCCTCGAACCGGACGAAGATCTCGCCGTTGGCGAAGTCCCGCGCCACCTGCGGCGTGACGTGGACGTCGAGTTCCTTGGCGACCTGCTCGGCCAGCTCAGGATGAGCGCGTCCCGAGAAGAGCATCAGGTTCTTCTGGTTGTCCATCCATGACGCGGTCACTGCTGTTTGCCATCCTTTTGCTCTATTGCCTGACCCGACATCTCCTTGGCCGCGATGGCTTCCGCCGCCGCGCGCGCCGCGTCCGTCCCCGGACGGTGTCGCTGCACCCAGCCCTCGATGTTCTTCTGCGGTCCACCGGACACCGCGAGAGCTCCGGGAGGAACGTTTCTGCGCAGTACAGTACCCGCCGCCGTATAGGCTCCGTCACCCACCGTCACCGGCGCGACGAACATGGTGTCGCTGCCCGTGCGCACGTGCGAGCCGACAACGGTGTGGTGCTTGGTCACCCCGTCGTAGTTGACGAAAACGCTCGACGCGCCGATGTTGCTGTGCTCGCCGATGGTGGCGTCGCCGACGTAGGTCAGGTGCGGGACCTTCGAATGCGCGCCGATCGAGGCGTTCTTGGTCTCGACGAACGCGCCGAGCTTGCCCGCGTCGCCCACGATGGTGCCGGGACGCAAGTAGGCGAACGGGCCGATGGTGGCCTTCGGGCCGATGGTGGCGCCCTCACCGTGGGTGCGGATCACCTTCGCCCCGTCGCCGACGATCACGTCGGTGAGCGTACTGTCCGGGCCGACCTCGGCGTCCTCGCCGACGACCGTGTTGCCCAGCAGTTGTACGCCGGGCCGGATCACGGCGTCCCTGCTGATGCGCACGCTGGCGTCGACCCAGGTCGAGGCGGGATCCATGATGGTGACGCCCGCGCGCATGTGGCGTTCGAGGATGTAGCGGTTGAGCGTGCGCGCCGCCGAGGCCAGCTGCACCCGGTCGTTGACGCCGGTGACCTTGGCCGCGTCGACCAGCCGTGCGCCGTGCACCGGGTGACCGGCCTCACGGGCTAGGCGCAGCACGTCGGTCAGGTACAGCTCGTGCTGGGCGTTGGCGGTGGAAAGGCGGCCGATCATGGTGCGCAGCACGGCGGCGTCGAACGCGTAGACGCCGGAGTTCACCTCGGTGATCGCGGCCTGCTCCGGGGTGGCGTCGGCGTGCTCGACGATCTCGGCGAGCTGGCCTTCGGCGTCGCGGACGATCCGGCCGTAACCGTTGGGGTCCGGCGGCACGAAGGTCAGCACCGTGACCGCCGGGCGTTCGGCGTAGCTGCGGTGCTCGTCGAGCAGGGCGGCCAGCGTGTGTCCGTCGAGCAGCGGCACGTCGGCGGAGGTGACCAGCACGTCGCCGGTGAAGCCGACCGGCAGGGCGGCCAGCGCGCACTGCACCGCGTGGCCGGTGCCGAGCTGCTCTTCCTGGATCGCCGGGGTGATCTCCCGGCCGAGGTCGTCGGCCACCGCGGTCACCGCCGCGCCGACTTGTTCGCGATCGTGCCCCACCACGGTGATGAGGTACGCGGGGTCGATCTCGTTCGCCGCATGCAGCGCGTGCGCGAGCATGCTCCGACCGGCCAGCGAATGCAGGACCTTGGGGGTCTTCGACCGCATTCGTGTCCCGGCACCGGCTGCGAGAACGACGACGGCGGTCTGCTGTGGCATGGATCTCCCTCGGCTGCCTGTCCTCGTGCGGGGCGTCGTCGTGCTTGGTCAGCGATGTGCGGGCCAACGATAAGTCATCGTGCTCTTGAGCTCCGCCGCCAGGACTCGAACCTGAACTCTCTGAACCAAAATCAGATGTGCTGCCATTACACCACGGCGGATTGCCACATCGGCGGTTGGCGAAACCCCCGCCGCTGTGCCACGGCACGGGATGAATCCTCGCATACTCGCCCGCCTCCCCGCGAATTCTTACCCGCGCGGCTTCTGGTATTCGGGCCTTACCAGCGCGGCAGCACTGGCTGTTCTCCGGTCGGCCGGCCCCGTGTGCTGTGCGTCCCCGGGTAGAGGTGAAGGTCTGTCGTCATATCGACGGCGGTGCCCCTGTGTACCCGCGCCGGGTACCGGAGCTCGAAGCCCCGGAGAAGCGGACTGCCGACCGGTCTGGGACAGTGGTATCGGAATGTCGATGTGGTGCGTCGGAGGCCCGATGCGATGGCCGACTCGGCACACACGAGGGCAATCGCCGGGCCGGCCTGCGTCTGCCCGGTGTGCTGCCGTCGGCTCGGAGGGAACCGTCGAGGCGCTCACGACCGGCAAAAACGCGGGAAAGGCGGAGGAGCGCGGGTGTCTTCGGGTGAGTCACATCGAGTGTCCCGGCCACGGATGACCGGCACCCAGCGGCGTCAGCAGCTGATCGAGATCGGGCGCGCGCTGTTCGCCGAACGCGGCTACGACGCGACCTCCATCGAGGAGATCGCGCAACGCGCCCAAGTCTCCAAACCCGTGGTGTACGAACACTTCGGCGGCAAAGAAGGGCTCTACGCGGTCGTCGTCGACCGGGAGATGTCGATGCTGCTGGACATGATCACCTCCTCGCTCACCCGTAACCGGTCGCGCATCCGGCTCGAACAGGTCGCGCTGGCGCTGCTGACCTATATCGAAGAACGGACCGACGGGTTTCGAATTCTGGTGCGTGATCAGCCGGCCGCCGCCGCCGAGGGCCGCTACTCCAGTTTGCTCAACGAGGCGACCAATCAGGTGGCGCACATCCTGGCCGGAGATTTCGAGCGGCGCGGGTTCGACCCCAGTCTGTCCACCCTGTACGCGCAGGCGCTCGTCGGTCAGGTCGCCACCGCCGCGACCTGGTGGCTCGACGAGCGCCAACCGTCGAAAGAGGTTGTGGCGGCACACTTGGTGAACTTGTGCTGGAACGGGCTGAGCCATCTGGAGGCCCATCCGCGACTGAGTTCGGAATGGCGCGCGGGCGCCGGTGAGTGACCCGGATTGTTAACCAGCAAATTGCGCGACAGGTCTCGCCGAATGCTCGAATTGGCTGCTGGGCGCGCGCCTGGTGGTACGGTTCACCCATCCTTTGGGTGCTGTTCGGGCGGTAAGTCGGTCAACTTCGGGATGTCGGTCTACTTCAGGATGGCTGGTTTTGGGATGACAGGCGGATCTGATGGCTAGGCAAGCGCGCGCGGAGATCACCCGCGACTCCGTCCTGGCAGGCGCTGCCGATGTCTTTCTGCGCTTGGGGTATGCGAACGCGAGCCTCAGCGAGATCATCGCGCAGTCCAACGTGACCAAGGGCGCCTTGTATTTTCACTTCGGCTCCAAGGAAGAGCTGGCGCGCGCGGTGGTCGACCAGGGCAACGAGCGGTTGATCAGCTCGTGTCAGGGCTTCTTCGATCCCAGGGTGCCCGCGCTGGAAGCGTGCATCGGCATCACCTACGTCGTCGCCGATCTATCGATGAACGACGCGATGGTCGGTGCCATGCTGAAGCTGAACCACCAGATCGGCGACTACCGCGGCGCTCAAGGCGACAACATCGCCAAGAACTGGGGCGACACCTACCGTCTGCTCGCCGAGCGGGCCATCGCCCAGGGCGACCTGATCGCCGATCTGGACGCGGAGGTCATCGGCCTGCTGTGGCAGGAAATGGCCGCGGGCGTGCACATCATCGCCGTCGGCACCGAATCCATCGACCAGATGGCGATCCGGATGGAGCGCGCCTGGTACTTCCTGCTCCCGGCCATCGTTCCGGCCGAGAAGCTCTCGTACTTCCGGGAATTCGCGGCAAGGCGGTTGCGGCGCTACGTGCCGTAATTTTGGCCGCGACTTCGTCGCGGCGTGTTCGCGGCCCCCTTGTGGCTCGCGTCCGAGTGACCGCCGCTGGCGACTTCGTCGCGGACGCGGCGGTCACTCGGACGCGAGCCGGGCCGCGAACGGAACAGGCTCGGTCTCGCTTCGCTCGAAAGTCGTGGTTGCGGTGCGCTGAGCGCGTTGGGGTCGCGGCTCGCTCCTCGGTGCGCGCTTGGTGGTCTCGGTGTGGACCGCGCTTGGTGACCTCGGGGGGACCGCTTGGTGACCTCGGGGGGACCGCGCTTGGTGACCTTGGCGTGGACGCCGTTCGTCGCCTGCGCCTGCGGTGGTGGTTCATGGACGCGGGTTGCGGTGCGGAGCGCCGTCGCCTGTGTGTGCGATCGCGCGGCCTGGTTCGGTCGAGATTCGATGCGCTCGGTCCTGCCGGGGTCACGCACAACCGCATCGTCATCGTTGCGGCCGGTGTCTTGGACCGAGTGGTCGGCGGCAAGCGGAGCCGTCGGTTCGGCAAGGGCGGCGTTGCCTCGTCGCTGCCGGCCGAGGTGGTCCAGGTGGCCGGCGCGCGTCGGTTGTCTTCGAATTGGTCTGTGGCCCGACACCCCGGCGTACCGGGGCGCTCGGGAGTCCTATGTCGAGGTGCGGCCGGTCGTCGCCGACGGTGTCCCTGGCTGGGACTCGCTGGCTTGGTCCCGGTGGTTCCGGTGGGTAGGAGTCGGAGCGGGTGCGTCATCGTCGGGTCGGTGACGGACTCGCCTGCGGACGGCCGCTCGGGTGCGGGCCGACGCGGGTCCGTCACCGGGCGGTGGCGCGGGCGCCGCACAATCGAGATGCCCGCTTAACTAGACTCGGTTGGCCGCCCGAAACGTGTCGCCTGCGCTCAGGAGTTGTCGATGTCCACCCACCGCCCCCCGTTGGCGGGACTGGCCGCCGCGGCCGGTGCCGATACCTCGCTACGCACCGTCGCGGAGCTGATCGGCACATCGTCGGTCGAGCTGGTCGCGCCGTCCGCGGTGCGGCCGTTCGTCGCGTCGCGGGTGGCGGTCGAGCGGCCGTTGGTGGTGGTCACGGCCACGGGGCGAGAGGCCGACGACCTGAGTGTCGAGCTGGTGGAGATGCTCGGTCCCGCGGTCGCGCAGTTCCCGTCCTGGGAGACGCTGCCGCATGAGCGGCTCTCGCCGGGACCGGACACGGTGGGGCGCAGGCTGGAGGTACTGCGCCGGATCGCCCACCCCGACGACCCGCATTTCCCCGCGCCGCTGCGAGTGGTGGTGACCACGGTGCGGTCGCTGATGCAGCCGATGGCGGGCGGCCTCGGCGATATCGAACCGATCGTGCTGCGCGTCGGCGCCGAGCTGGACTTCGACGAGTTGCTGACGCGGCTGGTGGAATTCGCCTACACCCGGGTCGACATGGTCGGCAAGCGCGGCGAGTTCGCGGTGCGCGGCGGCATCCTGGACGTCTTCCCGCCCACCGCCGACCACCCGGTGCGCGTGGAGTTCTGGGGCGACGAGATCACCGAACTGCGGCCGTTCTCCGTCGCCGACCAGCGCTCGCTGCCCGACGTCGCGGTGGACGTCGTGGTCGCGCAACCCTGCCGGGAGCTGCTGCTCACCCCCGAGGTGCGCGAGCGGGCCGCCGAGGTCGCCGCCGCCAACGCGGCCGACGCGGCGCTGGCGGAGATGCTGGAGAAACTGGCGCAGGGCATCCCGGTCGAGGGCATGGAAGCGCTGTTGCCGGTGCTGCAACCCGGGCGGTTGTGCCTGCTCACCGAGGTACTGCCGGAGGGCACCCACGTGCTGCTGTGCGATCCGGAGAAGATCCGCACCCGCGCGGCCGACCTGGTGCGCACCGGCGAGGAATTCCTGGAGGCCTCCTGGACCGCGGCCTCGTTCGGCGGCGCCGCGCCGCTGGGCGGGCACGGGCTCGACCTGGCCGCCTCGGCCTACCGTCCGCTGCCCGAGATTCAGGCCGACGCCGACCGGCATGGCCTGCCCTGGTGGACGCTGAGCCCGCTGGCCTCCGGGGATTCGTCCGAGGTGGTGCTGCCGGTGCTGCCGGGTCCCGCCGCGCGCGGGTCCGACGAATTGGTGGCGACGATGTTCGCCTCGTTGCGCGCCCACGTGCTCACCGGCGGCAGGGCCGTGGTGGTCGTCGCAGGTCACGGCACGGCGCAGCGCATCCTGGAACGGCTGGCGGACGCGGAGGTGCCCGCCGCGGCACTGGAAGCGGGCGCGGAACCGAACCAGGGCGTGGTGGGCGTGCTGTGCGGCTCGCTGCACGACGGTCTGGTCTTCGAGGGCGCCGGCCTGGTGGTCGTCGCCGAGTCCGATCTCACCGGCAACCGGGTCACCGCGCCCGCCGAGGGCAAACGGATGCCCGCCAAGCGCCGCAACCAGGTCGACCCGCTCGCGTTGAGCGCGGGCGACATGGTGGTGCACGACCAGCACGGCATCGGCAAGTTCGTCGAGATGATCGAGCGCACCGTCGGCGGCGCGCGCCGCGAGTACTTGGTGATCGAGTACGCGCCGAGCAAACGCGGCCAGCCCGGTGACCGGCTGTTCGTGCCGATGGAGTCGCTCGACCAGCTCTCCCGCTATGTCGGCGGCGAGATGCCCAGCCTGTCCAAGCTCGGCGGCTCCGACTGGGCCAACACCAAACGCAAGGCGCGCAAGGCTGTTCGCGAGATCGCCGGCGAGCTCGTACAGCTCTACGCCGCCAGGCAGGCGGCGCCGGGCCACGCCTTCGGTGCGGACACGCCGTGGCAGAAGGAGATGGAGGACGCGTTCGCGTTCACCGAGACCGTCGACCAGATGACCGCCATCGCCGAGGTGAAGTCGGACATGGAGAAGCCGGTCCCGATGGACCGCGTGGTCTGCGGTGACGTCGGCTACGGCAAGACCGAGATCGCGGTGCGCGCGGCGTTCAAGGCGGTGCAGGACGGCAAACAGGTCGTCGTGCTCGTGCCCACCACGCTGCTCGCGCAACAGCACCTGCAGACCTTCACCGAGCGAGTCGCCGGTTTCCCGATCACCGTGAAGGGCCTGTCCCGCTTCACCGATCCGGCCGAGGCCCGCGCGGTGCTGGAGGGGATGGCCGACGGCAGCGTCGACATCGTGGTGGGCACGCACCGGCTGTTGCAGACCGGCGTGCGCTGGAAGGACCTCGGCCTCGTCGTGGTCGACGAGGAGCAGCGGTTCGGCGTCGAGCACAAGGAGCACATCAAGGCGCTGCGCACGCACGTCGACGTGCTCACCATGTCGGCCACCCCGATTCCGCGCACCCTGGAGATGAGCCTGGCCGGGATCCGCGAGATGTCGACCATCCTCACCCCGCCGGAGGAGCGCCACCCAGTGCTGACCTACGTGGGCGCCTACAACGACAAGCAGGTCACCGCCGCGATCCGGCGCGAACTGCTGCGCGACGGCCAGGTGTTCTACGTGCACAACCGGGTGGCGTCGATCGACAAGGCGGCCAAGCGGATTCGCGATCTGGTGCCGGAGGCGCGGGTGGTGGTCGCGCACGGTCAGATGAACGAGGACGCGCTGGAGTCGACCGTGCAGGGCTTCTGGCAGCGCGAATTCGACGTGCTGGTGTGCACCACGATCATCGAGACCGGTCTGGACATCTCCAACGCCAACACCCTGATCGTGGAACGCGCCGACGCGCTGGGCCTTTCGCAATTGCATCAGCTGCGGGGCCGGGTCGGGCGCAGCCGGGAACGTGGCTACGCCTATTTCCTGTATCCGCCGGAGAAGCCGCTCACCGAGACGGCCTACGACCGGCTGGCCACCATCTCGCAGAACTCCGATCTCGGCGCGGGTATGGCGGTCGCGATGAAAGACCTGGAGATCCGCGGCGCGGGCAACGTGCTCGGCGCCGAACAGTCCGGTCACGTCGCAGGCGTCGGCTTCGATCTGTATGTGCGGTTGGTCGGTGAGGCCGTCGAGGCGTATCGCGCCGCCGCGGACGGCAAGCCGATCACCACCGAGGAAGTCAAGGAGGTGCGCATCGACCTGCCCGTCGACGCGCACATTCCGCCGGACTACATCGCCAGCGACCGGCTTCGCCTGGAGGCGTACCGCAAACTGGCCGCTGCGCAAGACGATTCCGCCCTGGCGCAGGTGGTGGAGGAGCTCGGCGACCGGTACGGCCCGTTGCCGGTGGAGGTCGGGCGTCTGGTGTCGGTGGCCAAGTTGCGGTTGCTGGCCCGCGAGTACGAGGTCACCGAGATCGCGGTCACCGGGACGACCTTGAAGATCTCGCCGCTGCACCTGCCCGATTCCAAGCAGTTGCGCCTCAAACGGCTCTACCCGAGTGCGGGGTACCGTGCCGCGTCCGGGGTGGTGCAGCTTCCGTTGCCGCGCGTGCAGGACAGCGTCGGGGCGGACCGTGTCCGCGACGTCGTGCTGTTGCAGTTCGTCGCCGATCTGTTGCTGGCGTTGGACGGGAAGGCGCAGGGAGCGGTCGACCTGACCGTCGCCGCCGAGATGGCCGCTCGATGAGTTCGACCGATCGCGACGAGTCCGTTCTGCGGGCTGCCCGTCATCGCGCGGCGCACGCTGCGGATCATCCCGAGCCCAACGGAGGGCCGCGCACCGACACGGCGGTCGTCGCGGCGGGTTTGGCCGGGGCGGTCGAGGTCATGGACCGCCTCTGGCATTTCGGCGGGTGGGAGGTCACCCAGACCCACGACTCGCTGCGCCCCTACCTGCTCGAGGAGACCTACGAACTGCTCGACGCCATCCAGCACGACGATGCCGAGACCATCAAGGAAGAACTCGGCGACCTGCTGCTGCAAGTGCTCTTCCACTCCCGGATCGCCGAAGCCGCCGGCGAATTCACCGTCGACGACGTCGCCGCCGCACTGGTCGCCAAGCTGGTCAACCGCAGCCCGCACCTGGCGGATTCCGCGATCGATCCCGACGCCTCGGTGGCCGAGAAGATCGCCGCCCAGGAACGCGCTTGGGACGAACGCAAATCCGCCGAGAAGTCCCGCCGCTCCTGCCTGGATGGCATCGCCATGGCCCAGCCCGCCCTGGCCCTCGCCGAGAAGGTCGTCTCTCGCAGCACCAAAGCGGGCCTGCCGCCCGACCTCGTTCCCGACGCCCTGCGGGTCGTCCATCTGAGCGGCCCGGAAAGCGCCGAAGAACGTCTCCGCAAGGCCACGCTGACCTTCGCCGCCGCCATTCGCGCGGCCGAGGATGTCGCGGAAACCGAACGCGGCGAACGTCTTGCGCTCACCGCGGAGGATTGGCGCGCCTTCTGGCCGGAGGGCACCGAGTAGGACGCACCCCGCTATTCGCGCGGCCGTCCGACTCAGGGGGACACTGAGAGAATGCCGTATCCCGAACTGAACGCCCACCCGCGCTGGCAGTCGACCGGGAACGGCAAATTTCCCGTCGCCGCCCACGTCGACGGCCAATGGTGGGTGCTGCGAATGAACGGCTTCCCCGACCACCCGCTGTGGACCCTGTTCATCGACGGCGCACCGCGTTTCGACATCGACGACATCCCAACCGCTTGGGGCCGGCCGAGCGTCCGATCCGCACCAGCCCTAGACCCCAGCACTGCCGAGCGAATCCTGATACCCATCCAGCACTTCATCGTCTACGGCAGCGAAGTAGGCGACCCCTGCGACGACCCGGTCTGTTGCGGGTGATTCGCGTGCCGTGTCATTCCACTCGGTCGACAGCCTGAGCTGAAATCGTCGGACATCTCGGTGGAGGCGACCGGGCGCTCGGGTGCACCGGAGGTAGCCTGTCTCGGAGGGAGGGACCAATGCTGATCGATTTCGTTCCGGACGGGAATCTGTACCCCTTCGAGTCGCGCTGGTTCGACTCGTCGGTGGGCCGGGTTCACTACATCGACGAGGGAGCCGGGCCGCCGCTCCTGTTCTGTCATGGCGCTCCGGCTTGGAGCTTCCTCTACCGCCACATCGTGAAGGACCTGCGCGACCGGTACCGGTGTATCGCCGTCGACTATCTGGGTTTCGGATTGTCCGAACGTCCCGAGGGCTTCGGCTACACCATCGCCGAGCACACCGCGGTCCTCGGCGAACTGATCGATCACCTGCGGCTCGACGGCTTCGTTCTGATGGGACAGGACTGGGGCGGCCCCATCGGTCTGGGCGCGAGCGCCGCGCGCGCGGATCGGGTGCGGGGGATCGTGCTGGGCAATACCTCGTTCTGGCCGACCGAAGCGATGGCGAATCGGGCGTTCAGCGTGATCATGGGCAGCCGTCCGATGCAGCGGCGGATACTCGAACAGAATTTCCTCGTCGAGCGCGTCCTGCTCGCAGAACTGGGGCGCAAGCTGACCGCGGACGAGGCCGACCACTATCGCGCGGTGCAGCCCACCGCGGAAGCCCGACGCGGACTCGCCGCGACGCCCAAGGAAATTCGTGCCGCACGCCCGCTGCTGGACCGACTCGCCCGAGATGTGCCCGTCCTGCTCGGCGACAAGCCGGCCCTCTTGGTGTGGGGAATGCGGGACATGGTGTTCCGTCCGAACGCCTGTATCCCGCGAATGCGAGCCGCCTTCACCGATCTCGACGTAGTCGAGCTGCCGCACGCGCGGCATTTCATTCAAGAACACGCACCGGAAGCGATCGCCGCGGCGATCGCGAAGCGGTTCCCGTGAGTTCGACCGGAGCCGAAACGTGTCGCGCAGGCCCTCCGGCTCTCGATGCCGATGGAGCACGAGGCCGAAAGACCCACGCGGCGAAGGGGATCGAACGGTCAGACGTTGACGCCGTAGTCTCGGGCGATGCCCGCCAGTCCGGAGGCGTAGCCCTGGCCGATTGCGCGGAACTTCCACTCGTTGTTGTGGCGGTAGAGCTCGCCGAAGATCATGGCCGTTTCGGTGGAGGCGTCTTCGGTGAGGTCGTAGCGGGCCAGTTCGACGCCGGTGGTGGCGTCGACGACGCGGATGAAGGCGTTGCGGATCTGGCCGAACGACTGGCCGCGGGCGTCGGCGTCGTGGATGGACACCGGGAAGAAGATGTTGGTGATGTTCGGCGGAGTGGCGGTGAGATCGATGTTGATCACTTCGTCGTCGCCTTCACCCGCGCCGGTGAGGTTGTCACCGGTGTGCTCGATGGATCCATCGGGCGAACGCAGGTTGTTGTAGAAGACGAAATGCTGATCGGACAGCACTTTCAGATTCGGTCCGCAAGCAAGCGCACTGGCATCGAGGTCGTAATCGGCGCCGGTGGTGGTGCGCACGTCCCAGCCGAGACCCACCGATACCTTGGTGAGATTCGCGGTCTGCTTCGACAGCGAGACGTTGCCGCCTTTGGCCAGAGTGACGCTCATGATCCCCTTCCGCGCGGCACTACCGGTGCCGCTCTTCTCTGCTCCCGGGAACGCCGGGCCGCTTCAGTTCTGGTGGTCTGCCCACGATCGGAGAGTGTCGACCCGGCCCTGCAGCGCGCGCAGTTCGCTCGCGTCGTCGAGAACCGTGCGCTGGATGCCTTGCACGACCGCGAAGGCCGACTGGCGATGGTCATCGATCACGTCGACGTCGATGCCGACGGCGACGTAGTCGGCGGCGTCGGGCATCTGCTCGGCCACCACGTGCGCGGTGCCCCTGGCGCACATCGCGACGTTGCCCGCACCGAGGATCAGCAGCGCCACCTCGGGATGTTCGCGCAGCCGTGCCAGCGAACCGCGATCGTATTTGAGGCTGATCAGGATGCGCCGGTCACCGGCCCGCACCGGCCAGGACACGGGGATCGCATGCGGCGCAGGGTCGGTGGTCACCAGCACGCCGATCGTCTCCAGTGGCCATTCCGGGAGCACGTCCAGCTCGGGATGATCTGCCGAGTTGTGCTGACGTTGGGCGGGGCTCGCTCCGGCTGCCATCTTCGTCACCTCATGGATCGTCGAGCGCGGCGGGCTGTGCCGCGCTTGATAGCAGTCTAAAGGGCTGTGCCCCTTGTGCGCTGGCGCTGTGCGCTTTGTCCGGACCGCGGGCCCGTATCGGCTGCCGGTCAGGCCGAGACCAGCGCGGGAATGTCGAGTGCGGCGGCCCATTCCCGGGCCATGTCCCGGACGCGGACCTCGGTGGACGCGTCGTGTCGAGCGTGCTCGCCCACTTGGACGGCGCCGCGCGCGGTGAGCTTCGCGGCGATGATCTCGCCGCCGCGGTTGAACGTGTCGCCGTACACGATGTCGCCGAGGCCGAAGACGGCGAACCGCAGGCCGCTCAAATCCGGCGTGTCGCGATCGAGCGCGTCGGCGAAGGGTTCGGCGCCGGTCGGCAGCTCGCCGTCGCCGTAGGTCGAGCACACGACGAGGTGGAGATCGCGGACGTCCAGATCCGCGATGTCGAAGTCCGTCATGTCGTGCACCGAGACGTCGTGCGCTCCGCGCAGTTCCTCGGCGATGCTGTCGGCCGCGGACTCCGCGGTGCCCATCTCGGTTCCGAACAGAATGACGACGCGCACCGGCACAACCCTTCCTCCATCTAATATGGTGAGGCTATCCTAATTGAATTGCGGGTTGTGTGCTACGTCCCGGGGGAGTGGCCGGGCAGGGCGCGTCAACTGCACCGATTGACGGAATGTCCAGCGCGTTGCATCATTCGTAGAGGTGCCCGGAGTTTCCTGGGCAGACTGTTCCAGCCGGCCGATGACCGTCCGGCATGCGGCTGCCACCGTGCCCTTCGATCGTCCCCGCACGAGTGCAGCGCTTCCAACCATGACGCCATGCGCGTCCGGCCGTGAGTGAGGTGAAACGAAATGGTCTACCAGTCGTCTGCATACCGGGTGATCAATTCGTACCCGCGCTTCGGCACCCTTCCCCACTTCTGAATGTCACCGCGCCAGGCGCGCGGTCCTCGCACGTCGACGCCTCGGCATCGACGGATCGTCGCTCGGCGCGGTGCCCCGGACGGATTCTTCAGACCGGTGGTTCGACGGAAGTGGAGGCAGTCATGACGGACAGGGGAGCAGTGGATTCGGGGGCGGTGGAAATGGTGACGCGGCCCGTGGCGAGCAACCTCGCCGTGTCGGCCGCGATGATCGAGGATCTCGGCTACCTGCGCGCGCAACTGGCCGCGGCGGAGGTGCCGTTCCTACTCGTGCGCGACAGCGGGCACCGGCTGGTGCTGGCGGCGGACGCGGCGCACCGCACGATGGTGCGCCGGGTGACCGCCACGGCGATGTCGGCCGGATTCTCCTGCGTCGAGTTGCGGCACAATGTCTTTCGGCTCGGGCGTGACCATGATCCGGCGCATCATGTCGAACTGGAACTGTGGGAATACCACGGCGACACGGTGACCTGTCCGCGCCCGAACGCGCTGACCCGCCCGGTCTTCGACCTCGCCGACGTCCAGCACACCCAGGTGCGGCTGTTCGACCGGACCTGGCCGACCCTGGCGGACATGTTCGCGCCCCACACCGGTGACGTCGGCTTCGACATCGACCTGGTGTTCTCCTGGGTGGACGGCTCCGATCCGGAATTCCGCGCCCGCCGTGCCGGGATGCTCGCACAGGTCGCGGTCGGTGAGGGCGACGACGCGGACGCCCGGATCCGCCAGATCGACGAGTTGAAGTACGCCCTGCGGTCGGTGCACAAGAACGCGCCGTGGATCCGCAGGATCTTCATCGCTACCGACTCCACGCCGCCGGAGTGGCTGACCGCGCACCCGAAGGTGACCGTGGTGCGTGCGGTGGAGCACTTCCGGGACGTCAGCGGCTTGCCCGTGTTCAATTCCCACGCGGTGGAAAGCCAGTTGCAGCACATCGATGGGCTCAGCGAGCACTTCCTGTACTCCAACGACGACATGTTCTTCGCGCGTCCGGTGCGTCCGTCGATGTTCTTCACGCCGGGGGGCGTGAGCCGGTTCATCGAAGCCGATACGAGGATCGGCCCGGGGCGTAACAATGAGCGGCGCAGCGGTTTCGAGAACGCGGCGCGGGTGAACCGGGCACTGCTGGCGGAGCGCTTCGGCTATGTCATCACACGGCACCTGGAGCACACGCCCGTGCCGTTGCGGCGCAGTGTCCTGCTGGAGATGGAAGAGGAATTCGCCGCGGATTTCGCCCGCACCAGCGCGAGTCGGTTCCGGGCGGCCACCGACATCTCGGTCACCAATTCGCTGTATCACTACTACGCCATGCTGACCGGGCGTGCGGTGCCGCAGGAGTCGGCGACGGTGCGTTACGTCGACACGACCAGCTACCGCGGTCTGGCTTTGCTGGACGGGCTGGCGCGCCATCGCGACGTCGATTTCTTCTGCCTCAACGACGGCAGTTTCCCCGAGGTCGGCGAGTCCGAGCGGGTGCGGATCGTGTCGGAGTTCCTGGCCCGGTACTACCCGGAACCGGCGCCGTGGGAACGGCTCAGCACACCGCCTCGTCATCCGCTTCCGGAGTCGACGCAGGGCGCCGCATGACGTGCGGGATGCGGCCGGCGGGCGGGATGACGATCCCTTCCTCCGCCAGCCGTTGCCGCGCCTCCTCCGGCGTGGCCGCAGCGCCGACCGTGCCGCCGCGCTCGATGGGCACCACGGAGTGCACCACGGTGTCCGGATAGATGTGCACGTAGTTGAAGGCCTGCGCGCCGTCCCGGCCGCGCAGGCCGCCCTGCGCCACACCGAGATCTTGGCTGTAGCAGGTGGCCGACGCCACCGAGACCGGGATGCCCGCGAACGTCGCGCTGGTGGAGAAGTGCAGGTGCCCGGCGAGGATGGCGCGCACGTCGGTGCCGTCCAGTACGTCCGCCAGCCGGCGCTGATCCCGCAGTTCCACAGTGACGGCGAGGTCGATCACACACGGCACCGGCGGGTGGTGCATGGCCAGGATGGTGCCGAAGGGCGCGGGCTCGGCCAGGACCGAGCGCAGCCACTCCAGTTGGTCGTCGGAGATCTCCCCATAGTGGTGCCCGGGCACCGAGGTGTCCAAGGCGACGATGCGCAGTCCGTCGATCAGATGCACCCGGTCCAGCGGCGACGTGGTGGGTAGCTCCCCGAGCAGGCGGGCGCGGAGGGCGGCGCGGTCGTCGTGGTTGCCGGTGACCCACACGATGGGTGCTCGCAAACTTCTGGCGAATGGTTCGACGATCGACTTCAGCTTGACGTATGCGGCCGGCTCGCCCCGGTCGGTGAGATCACCGGTGAACACGATCGCCGTCGGCCGGATCCGGCTCGCCGCGGCCTGGTCGAGCAGTTGCCGCAGCCGCAGGTCGGCGTCGACATCGCCGTACAGGGGGTCGTCACCCGCGATGAGATGTGTGTCGCTGAAGTGGAACAACACGTGATCCGGACGCGGATACTCCGCGACTCTGGTGATGGACACCGGACCGAATCCCTCCCGGCGGTTTGCCTGCCATTAGCTTTGCTCCGTCGCCACGATAGCGCCGGTTACAGACAGGTTTCCCGGCGTTTGATGAAGACTCGCCGTCGGGAGGGTTAGGTTTCGGTGTCGAACGCTGGGGGAACGCGGTCCGATGTGGGATTGGTCACTGACCGATGGAATCGGCGTCGCGCCGGGCGCTCTAGGTCGTCAAAGTTTCCGCGACCAGTCGCGGCCGGTCGCGTTCCTTCTCGTCGAGCAAGGCGAAGTAGCGGCGCAGCATGAGGATCGCGGTGGTGGCCAGGCCCGCGATGAGCCCCCACCAAACACCGGCGGCGCCGAGCCCGGCCGGGTAGGCCAGCAGCAGGGCGACGGGCAGGCCGACGCCCCAGTAACCGATCAGCGAGAGCCGGAAGCCCGCGTTGGTCGCCTCGAGCCCGCGCAGCAGGCCGGTGCCGATGTTCTGGGCGGCGTCGAAGAACTGCAGCACGATGCCGATCAGCAGCAGAGTGTGCGCGACCCGGATGGTGTCGGCGTCCGAGGAGTCCAGGAAGGGACGCAGCACCAGATCGGGGGCCACCACGTACACCGCGCCGGTCACCGCGGCGATCACCGCGGCGTGCCGCAGCGCCAGCCAGGCCAGCGCGCGAGCGTGCGCGTGCTCCTCGCGCGCGACCGCGTGGCTGACCAGGATCGACGCGCCGTGCGACAGGCCGATCGCCACCTGGAACACGATGTAGATGATCTGGTAGACGACGTTGTGCGCGGCCAGTGCCGCCGGGCCGATGCTGCCCATCACCAGCGCAAGCACCGAGAACATGCCGGCCTCGGAGCCGTAGGTCAGCGCGATCGGCGTGCCGAGTCTCAGTTCGGCGCGCACGGTGGCGAGCCGCACCGGCAGCGGCGTCATGGGCAGGGTGCGGCCGAGTTCCTCGTCGCGCCACACCATCACCCAGAACACGCCGAAGGTGATCAGGAAGACCAGCGAGGTCGCGACCCCGACACCGGTGAGCCCGAGTTCGGGCAGTCCGCCCCTGCCGTGGATGAAACCGAGCGCAAGCAGCAGATTCAGCACCACCGAGCCGAGCGTCACCAGCAACAGCGCCTGCGGGCGTTGCATGCCGACCGTGTACTGGCGCAGCACCTGGAACCACAGGCACGGCAGCAGGCCCGGCGCGAGCGCCACCAGCAGCGGACGGGCGTCGGCCAGCACTCCCGGGTCCTGCCCGAGGAAGGGCAGCAGCCAGCCGAGTCCGATCAGCACCGTGCCGCCGAGCAGCCCGGCCACCGTGGCGATCGCGAAGCTCGAGCGCAGCAGGTCGCGGATCTCCGCATCCGGCGCGTCACCGCGCTTACCCGCCGCGCTCACCGCGGTGGCGATCTGGTTGCCGCTGGCGGTGATCAAGCCGACGCACATGGTGCGGATCTGGTTGAACAGCACGATCGCCAGGCCGCCCGCGGCCACCTGCCGCACGCCGAGCGTCCCCATCAGCGCGATGTTGGTGGTGGATACCGCGATCTGGGCGAGCTGGGTCAGCGCGATCGGCGTCGCGAGCGCGGTGAGCCGCCCGCCGTCGCCGCGGAATCTCGTCACGATCACCGGTTCTCCTTCGCAGAGGGCGGGAGCGTCGTCCCGCGCGGGCGCGGCGTCACACCGTAGGACCGACCGGACCTCACCGCGCTTCCACCAACGACGTCCTGGCGGCGGGCGTGTAGCGCCGCAGCAGCAGCGCCACCTCGCGTTCGGTGCCGGGGTCGAGCAAGTCGCGTTCGTTCATCCACGCGTCGTCGAACACCGTGTCCAAGTACTTCTCCCCGCCGTCGCACACGATGGTGACCACGGTGGAGCCCGGCGGGAACTCCTCGAGCCGGGTGAGCGCGGCGTACACCGAACCACCCGCCGATCCGCCGATCATCAGGCCCAGTTCGGCCGCCACCGCGCGGGCGGTCGCGAAGGCCGCCACGTCGGTGACCTTCACGCCCTCGTCCAGCAGCGAATAGTCGACGGCGGTGCCGATGGTGGCGCCCGGTGGGGTGCCGGTGCCCGACTGCCAGTACGGACCGCCCGGCCCGCCGAAGGCGATCGAGCCGACCGGTTCGACCCCGATGACGTAGGGCGTGCAGCCCAGCTGGCGCAGCCGCGTCGCGGTGCCGAACAGCGAACCCCCGGTTCCCACCGCGGACAGCAGGATGTCGACCCGATCGACGTCGTCGAGCAATTCCTCGGCCACCGGGTAGTAGCCCACCGCGTTGGCGTCGTTGTTGTGCTGCTCGGTGAAGAACGCGTCGTCCCGCTCGGCCGCCATCGCCTCGGCCAGGTCCTCCCGTGCCGAGGTGGCCAGGCTGTCGTCACCGTCGTCGGCGACGAACACCAGTTCCGCACCCAGTGCCCGCATCGCGCGCAGTTTGTCCTTACATGCGTGATGGTCGACCACCGCGGTGAAGCGATACCCGCGTTCGGCGGCGACTACCGCGAGGCCGAGTCCGGTGTTCCCGGATGTGGACTCGATGATATGTCCGCCACTGCGTAGCAAACCGCGACGTTCGGCGTCGAGCACCATCTCGCGCGCCATCCTGATCTTGGCCGCGCCGGTCGGGTTGAACTGTTCCAGTTTGAGCAGTAGGCGGGTGCCCGTCGCGGTGGCCGCGAGCTCGAACAGCGGCGTGCGGCCGATCAGATCCGTCACGTGCGTGACGAGCGGCATCGATGTCTCCTGGTTCTGGTCGGGAAGTCGGGTCAGCTGCCGTCGCGGGTCCAGCGGAAGCGGTCGCCGGGTGCGTCGTGCAGTACGACTTTCGGTGGGATGGGCAGTTCGTGAAAGGCGGACTCGTTCGAATCCATCTGATAACCGGCGGTATTCGGGTAGACCAGCAGATCGCCGACCTCGGCGGGGCGGGGCAGCGGCACCCGCCGCCAGCTCAGCATGTCGGAATCCAGACAGGTGGCCGCGCCGACGCTGGTCGGCGTCGCGGTGCCGGGCCGCGCGGGCCACAGCACCGGATCGGGCAGGTATTCGCTGTCGAACCACTGCTCCGAGAGACTGAGGCTGGTGCCGTCGACGGTGAGCAGCCGGTAGGGCTCACCGTGCGCGTGCCTGGTCTTGCTGCCCTGGACGCGGAAGACGGTGCAGCCCGCGTGCGCGAGCAGCGCGCGTCCCGGTTCGACGGCCAGGCGCACGGCGTTGTCGCGCAGTCGCCCGGCGAGATCCGCGTGGTCGAGAATCTGTTCGAGCATGGCCGCGCCGGGCACCGGAAAGTGGTACGGATAGTACGAATCGAAGGACTTCCCGGAGTGGAACCACCGTCTGCCCACTCCCGCGGTGAACTGCATCGCGGCGTCCGCTGGAACGTAGTCGACACCGAAGCCCCCGCCGATCGACACGGTGGTGGCCGGATGCCCCAGCGTGCGCGCGTGCAGACAGCGCGCGATCAGCTCGCCCGCCAGTTCCGCGCGCGCCACCGCGTCGTAGCCGGACAGGTGGAAACTGAAGCCCTCCAGACGGATCGAATCAGGTGTCGCGCACCGCGCGAGGGCGTCCTCGATTTCGCCAGCGGTCATGCCGAACCGGCTGGCCGAGGCCGCGGGCAGCACCCGGATCAGGACACGTGCGGGACCGTCGGTAGCCGCCTGCGCGGCCAGCCGTTCGAGTTCACCGAGATCGTCCACGGCGATCAGCGCACCGTGCCGGACGGCCAGCCACAGCAGCTCGTCCGCCTTGGCCGGTCCGGTGACCATGAGCTCGTCGCCGCGCACGCCCTGCGCCAGCGCGGCGGTCAGCTCACCGACACTGGCGACGTCGACGCCCGCACCGTGTTGCGCGCACGCCCGCGCGACGCACGCGGCTTTGTTCGCCTTCTTGCCGTAGTAGACGGTGCCGTGCACCCCGGCGTTCGTGAAAGCGGCGCGGAACGCCCGGATGTTGTGGCCGACCCGAGCCGGATACATCACGTGGAACGGGCCGCCCACCGTGAAAGCGAGGTCGCCGAGCAGATCCGGATCGGTCAGCAGGCGGCGCTCCCACGGATCGAGATGCGCGGGCATCGGCGCCGCGCTGATCGAATCGGGCGCGGCCGCCTCGTCGCCGGGCGCCGCGGTGACACTCGCGGGCTCTAGTCCCACAGTGGCACCTCCGTGCCACGGCCTTCCGCGATCGCCCGCTGCGCCAGCGCGTGGGCCACCGCGATATCGGTCAGTACCAGTCCGCTGTTGTAGACGAAGATGCGCTGGTCGTCCGAGCGGCGCGCGACCGCACGGCGATTCAGGATCTGCGGCAGCTCGGCGTCCACCGTGCGCAGCGTGCCGTCGGGTCCGGCCATGTCGGTGCCGGTCAGCGCCATCTGTTCGGCGCTGGTCGCGATCACGCGGTCGGCATCGGTCAACGTCGACGGCGCGAGTCCGTAGCCGACCAGCACCGCCACCGAACCGGGTGCCAGATCGTCGGATTCGAGCGCTACCTCGGTGGCCGGGCCCGCCGTGGCCAGCACGACATCGGCCGTGGCAGCCGCGGCGCGTGGATCGGTGACGGTCTCGAGCAGCGCGTGCGGATGGTGCTCGGCGAGTACGCGGTGCACAGCTGCCAGGCCCTCGGGGTGCGTGCCGTACACCATCAGCTTGCGCAGCTGCGGATTCGCGGCGAGCAGGTGCGGAAGGGCGTTGCGGCCCTGGGTTCCGGTGCCGATCAGCAGCACGCTCTCCGCGCCGCGCCGGATCGTCTCGCGCACGAGCAGGGCCGACACCGCCGGCGTGCGCAACGCGCCCACCCGTGCGCAGTCCATCATCGCGATCGGCGCACCCGTGCTGTCGTCGTAGAGCGTGATGGTCGTGTAGTAGCGCTTCGTGCTGCGATCGTGGCCGGGGTCGAACTTGTAGGAGGTCTTCATCGCCACCACGCGCCTGCGGCCGTCCCGGCCGAGCATGGCGTAGGCGACCGACCAGCCGTCGGGGTCGGCGACGCTGAGCTTGCGTGGATTGTCCGAATCACCCGCCGCGAGCGCCAGATACGCCTCTTCCACCGCGCGTACCACCGCGGCCGGTGTGATCGGCACGTCGGCGAGGTCGCTGCGGCTCAACACCCGCAGGGGTGTGGATCGGTCACGCGTGCTCAAGGGGTCCTCGATCATGTCGTACATCCCGCTCAGGAGTGCCGCTGCCGCCCGGCGGGGTCACCGCCGTTCGGAACGGGGCTACGGTGTGTTGCCCGTAGCCATTCTCGTCGGCTTCCTCGGCCCGCCGTCGCCGTTCTGGAAGCCGGATGTTCACTCGCTTGAGCCACCGGTCGGTGCCGTCGTACCGCGCGGTGAACGGCACTCGGCCGTGCACGGCGACGTCGTTGTCCACCAGCAACAGTTCGCCGGGGCGCAGCTCGGCGGTCACGCAGACGCGTTCCAGCTCGGCGGCGAGTTGTTCGTAGGCCGCGCGGAATTCCGGGTCGGCGTCGTCGAGCGGGGTGTACGCCGGGTCGTAGCGCAGCGTCTGCCGGTCGGGTCCCGCGGCGCTCCACAGCGTCGGAACCGCTGCGGGCGGGTATGTTTCGTGATCGCCGCCGTAGGACACGTCGGGCAAGATCGGCAGTGTGGGAGTGCTGAGCAGCTCGCGCTGCGCGGTGGACAGTTCGATTCGGCGCACCGACGAGACGGTGGTGCCCACCTGATCCGGGTTGCGCAGGCAACCGAGCATCAGCAGGTGGGCGCGCTGCGGATGGAAGGCGTCCTCGGTGTGCGGGCTCAGCAGCACTTTGCTGCTGGCGCCGGACTGTTCGTGCTCGTGCCCGGCCGCCGGAACGATGTTGTTGACCAACCGTCCGTCCTGCTGGCCCCGCCAGCCGAACGGCTCGCCCGCACTCCGCGCCAGCAGCAGCATCACCAGGTCGAGTTCGAACGACTGCGCGCGCCGCTGCGGATCGCCGCTCCAGCGCGCGGCCTCTCGCCAGCTCGGCGGCGTGGGTCCGAACTCGTTGTCCGCCAGCGGAAGACCACCCACGATGGCCGCGCCCGCGGAGGTGGCGGGTGGGCGCATGGCGTGGCGCACCTCGGCTGGAAGTTCCGTGGCGCCCGCATCGATCCGTTCGATCAGCGCCGGGTCGGTGAGGGTGCGGGCGGCGGCGGCGGCCGGATCGGCGAGCGACTGATCGAGTGTGGCCGATATCTCTCTGGCCAGAGCGCGCACCGCGCTGCCCGCGCCGGGGGATAGCTCACGTCGTTCGATGTCTTGGGGGTGAAGCGTCTTACGTTCGGAGAGAACGCTTTTCACCAGGAGTCCCTTCTTCGCGTCGGTGGGAAAAGCAGGGTTCACGATTAATATGGGAAGGTAGCCCTTCCCGCTTGGTGAAGCAAGGCTTACCTAAGCGAGTCGAAGAAAAATAGCCGAATCGCATAATTGGGGCGCGGCTGAGATCGGCGATCGGTGGCCGGGCCGCGTTTGCGGGAGATGCGCCATTGCGCTGCCGTTTTGATGCCGGTACCGGTGATTCGCGCAGCGCATTAGGGTAGCCTGTCCTGATCGAGGCGCTGTGCGCGGTGCCGCCGTGGGTTCGGTTCAGGAAGAGGGGCTGCACAATGGTTGTGAATCGACGGGACCTGCTGCGGTCGAGTCTCGGGCTGGGGGCGGTGCTGCTGGCAGCCGCGTGCTCCGATGGCGTCGATCTGTCCGGGCCTGCGCGGCGTGGCGGCACGCTGCGGGTCGGCGCGCTCGGCACCGCGGCGCGCATCGAACGCGACCCGCACGCCAACCTCAGCAACGACAGCGATTTCCTCGTGACCTCCCTGGTCTACGACGCCCTCACCGTGCCGGGCGGCAACCCGAATGTCGTGCCGCGCTTGGCCGAGCGGTGGGAGCCGGACGCGGATCGCCTGCGCTGGAGTTTCACCCTGGCCGAGAACGCCGCCTTCCACGACGGGACGCCGGTGACCTCGGAAGATGTCGTGTGGTCGCTGCGCAGACTACGCACGGTCGGTGGCGCGTCGAAGCTGCCGGTGGCCGTGGCGGACATCACCGCGGACGGGCCGAACCGGGTGGTGCTGGCCGTGCCCGAACCGAATACCCAACTGCCGCTGCTGGTCCGGCTGATGACCTTCACGGTCAAGAAGGACACCACCGACTTCACCGCAGCCGTCGGCAGCGGACCGTTCCGGTTGGAGTCCTATCAGGGCGGCAACGCCCGGCTGGTGCGCAACGAGCGGTGGCACGGTGGACCGCCGCCACTGGACGCCATCGAGGTCACCATGTTCGAAAGCGTGACCGCGCTGGGCAACGCGGTGCTCGGCGGGCAGATCGACCTGGCCTCCAACGTCGGCGCCATCGCGGGCCGTACCGCCGAGGGGCGCGGCGACTTGACGGTCGTGCGCCGTCCGAACGACACCGTGGTCGGCGTCGCCATGCGCACCTCCGACGGACCGTTCGCCGACGCGCGGGTTCGCACCGCCATCCGGCTCGGTGTCGACCGCAAAGCCTTGGTCGAGCAAGTGCATTCCGGATACGGAACGGTGGCCAACGACATTCTCGGCACGGCCGATCCGCTCTACGACACCTCTCTCGCCCAGCGCACCCGCGACCTCGACCGCGCGAAAGCGTTGCTGCGCGAGTCGAATTTCGACACCGGACGCAGCTATCCGTTCGTCACCAAGGCCGAGGCGCCCGGTGAGGTGGAATCGGCGAAAGTGATCGCCACCCAGCTCGCCGAGATCGGCGTCCGGCTGGACGTGGTCGTTCAGGAGCCGAACGCCTTCTACGACCAGACCTGGCTGAAGGCGCCGCTGTACACGATCTCCTGGGGCACCAACGATTCCACGCTCTTCTTCGCGAGCAAATTGCTGTCCAGCGGATCGAACCGCAACGAAACAGCCTTCAAGGACGCGGCATTCGACGCGGCGACCGCGAAAGCGCTCGCCGCGCACACCGAGGCGGAGTACCGGCAGGCCGATCAGGAGTTGCAACGCATCCAGTACGAGCGTGGCGGTTACCTGGTCTGGGGCATGGCCGACGGCATCGACATCGCCGCCTCCCGGGTGCGCGACCTGCCCACGCTCGGTGGATTCGCTCGGGTGCAGCTGGAAAAGACCTGGCTGGCCGGGTGATTCTGTTCGCGCGCCTGCTGCTGCGGCGTGTCATCCTGCTGGTGACGTTGCTGGCCTGCGTCTTCGTCGCCGTGGATCTGTTACCGGGCAACACCGCCCGCGCGGTCCTCGGCCGGGAGGCCACGCCCGAGCGGATCGCGGCCAAAGAGCACGAACTCGGATTGGATCGCCCGCTGGCGGTGCGGTTCTGGAAGTGGCTATCGGGTGTGGTCACCGGTGATTTCGGGCGTACCGCGCGGGGGCGGCCGGTCGACGACCTGCTCGTCGACAAGTTCCCGCCGACGCTGCTGCTCGGTGGACTCGCCCTCGCGGTGACCGTGCTCGCGTCGCTCGCGCTCGGCGCGTGGTGGGCGACGCGTCCGGGCAGCGTGGCCGCGCGCGTGCTACAGCCGATGACGACCACCGCGGTGGCCGTCCCCGAGTTCGTGATCGCCACGGCGCTCATCCTGGTGTTCGCGCTGGCGCTGGGCTGGCTGCCCGCGGTCACCATCACCGGCCGGTCGGGGATGCCGGCCGGACCGCAGATGCTGGTGCTGCCGGTCCTCGCCCTCGCGCTGCCGCAGATCGGCTGGAACACCAGGGTGGTGCGCGCCGCCCTGACCGACGCCGCAGTCGCTCCGCACGTGGAAAGCGCGGTGCTGGACGGTCTTTCGAACCGGGTGGTGCTGACCCGGCACGTGCTGCCGTTCGCGTTGCCGACGATCGTCGCCGGCTTCGCCACCACGGTCGGGATGCTGCTCGGCGGCGCTCTGGTGGTGGAGACCGTGTTCAACTATCCCGGCCTCGGCGCGGTCCTGGCCGGCGCGGTGGCCGATCGCGACACCTCGGTGGTGGCCGCGGTGGTCGCGTTGTCGGGGGTGGTCATCATGGTCGTGCTCGCGGTCGCCGACGGCATCCGCGCCTGGTCGCTGCGGGGGCGGCGATGACTGTTCCGGCGGCGATCGCGAATCCGGCGCGGCGACGGCTCGGCCGGCCGGCTGTCGCGCCCGCCCTACTGGTCACGCTGCTGGCGGCGCTGGGGCCGACGCTCGCGCCGCACCCGGCGGAGGAAGCGGTCGGCATCCCGTTCGGCGATCCCGCCGCGGGCGCGCCGCTGGGCACCGACCGGCTCGGCCGCGATGTGCTCAGTCAATTGCTCTACGGCGGTTGGGGATTGCTGCTGGTGGCCGCGGTCATCGCGGTATCGGTGACCGGCCTGTCGTGTGTCCTCGGCGCGGTGGCGGCGCTGCGCCCACGGATCGGGCGGTGGATCGAACTGGGGACCGACCTGTTCATCCTGTTGCCTGCGGTACTGGGGATCCTGCTCGTGCTGACCTCGTGGCCGGACGCGGGAACCCTGGGGTTGATCGTTCTGGCGCTGCTGTTCGGCGTCCCCTATTGCGCGCGGATCTGCACGGCGGCGGCCGCCGGGGTCGCGGCATCCGGATATGTCGAGAGCGCGCGAGCCGCCGGTGAGTCGCTGGGGCATCTGGTGTTCCGGGAAGTGATCCCGAACCTGCGGGCGGTTGCGACGACTCAGCTCGGGCTGCGTTTCGTGGAGGCGGTCTATCTCGTGAGCACGGCGTCGTTCTTGCAACTTCCCACGACGCTCGGTGCGAGCAACTGGGCGGTCATGGTGCGCGAGAACGCCTCCGGCCTGCTGCTCAACCCCTGGGCCGTGCTGGCCCCGAGTCTCGCGATCGCGATCGTGGCGGTGAGCGTGAACCTGGCGGTGTCGGCGTTCGGGCGAGGGGAGCGGAAATGAACGTACATGTCCCGCAGCGCGGGTGCCGGGCGGATGCCGCCGGAGCGGCGACCGACCTGGTCGCGGTCGACGGCTTGACCGTGCTGGGTCCGGATGAGCACGCGTTGGCCGGGCCCGCGACCTTCCGGATACCCGCAGGCACGATCACCGCGCTCACCGGCCCGTCCGGGTCGGGCAAGACCACGGTGATGCGCGCCCTGCTCGGGCAGCTGCCGTCCGCCGCGGCGCGCGCGACCGGGTCGGCGTCGGTCGCCGGACACGAGGTGTTCACGCTGGATCGATCCGCGCTGCAACTGTTTCGGCGCAGGCACATCGCCTACGTCGGCCAGGACCCCGGTTCGGCGCTGAATCCGCTGCTGCGGGTGCGTGCTCTGCTACGGGAGGTCGCGCCGCACGCGTCCGAGTCCACCCTGACCGACACGCTCGCGCTGGTCGGCCTGTCGCCGGATTACCTGCGCCGCCGCCCCGGTGAGTTGTCCGGCGGCCAGCAGCGGCGCGTGGCGCTGGCCAGGGCGCTGATCCGCCGCACCGCCGTGCTGGTGCTCGACGAGCCGCTCGCCGGGCTGCACGGTGCGCTGCGCACCGACATCGCCGGGCAGCTCGCGGCACTCGCCCGCGAGAGGTCGGCGGCGATCC
Source organism: Nocardia aegles (assembly GCF_052545135.1). NCBI lineage: Bacteria > Bacillati > Actinomycetota > Actinomycetes > Mycobacteriales > Nocardiaceae > Nocardia > Nocardia aegles. Next base: position 250,539 of record NZ_JBQWRI010000003.1, on the reverse strand, counting down.
TGCTGTCCGGCCATGACACCGCGCTCGTGCACTCGATCGCCGACGACATAGTCGAGCTCGGCGTTGTCCGCTCGCCGTCCCTGCTTCCGGCGCGGGGCAACGGTACGCCACCGCCGCCAGACCTCGCCGCGGCCGCAGAGCGAGCGCAGACGTGCAATGGTCACCGGTCGGCGGCCGTTTCGGCGGACAACCAGGCGCCGGAGGTCGTGCTGCGGGCCGAGGGAATCAGCGCGACGATCGACGGACACCAGGTGCTCGCCGACATCGATCTCGCGCTCGCGGCGGGTTCGGCGCTCGCGGTGGTGGGCGCGTCGGGCGCGGGCAAGACCACCTTGGCGCGCGTGATCGCGGGCCTGCACCATTCCGCGACCGGTTCGCTCGAACTGTGCGGCGACTCGATCGCCGTCGGCGCGAACCGGCGAATCCGGTACGGCGCGGGCGGCATTCAGTTGGTCACCCAGAATCCCCGGTCCGCGCTCAACCCGCGCCGCACCGTGGCGCACACGCTCGGACGCCCGTTGCGGCGGATCGGGCGCGTCGCACGACGGGACCTCTCGCGGCGGATCGCCGAGCTGCTCGCCGCCGTCGATCTGAGTGCCGACCTGGCCGCCCGCTATCCGCACGAGTTGTCCGGCGGACAGCGGCAGCGAGTCGCGCTGGCCCGCGCACTCGCCGCCGAACCCGCCGTGCTGCTGTGCGACGAGATCACCTCGGCGCTCGACCACACCACCGCGGCGGCGATCATGGCGCTGCTGGACCGGATCCGGTCCGAACGCGACACCGCCCTGCTGATCATCACCCACGACCTGGCCCTGGTCGCCGAACACTGTCCCCGGCTGCTCGTCCTCGACCACGGGCGCATCGTCGAATCCGGCTATACCGGAACGGTTCTCGCGGCGCCCGCGCACAACGCGACCAGCGAGCTGCTGGTCTGACCCGGCGCCCCGGTGCGGGTCGGGCGCGCAGCCGACACGCGGTGGACTCCGGCACCGGCCTGCCGTGCGTACGCGCCGTCATCTGGATCATGGAAGGGGTGTTGCGAAAGATCGGCGTCTCGGCCGCCGTCGTGGTGCTCCTCGGCCTCGCCGGTTGCGGGGTCGACCGTACCCCGATTCCGGAAGGCATCCCGCCCGGGCCGGGCACCCCGCTGCCCGTGATCGACCTGGACGCGCCCGGCCGCACCGCCGTCCAGTTGCGTGGCTGGGCCGACGAGCAGGCCGATCGGCTGGGCATCCCGCCGATCGCGCTGGAGGCCTACGGCTACGCGGCGGCCGTGCTGACCAGGGCCCGTCCCGACTGCGGTATCGCGTGGACGACGCTCGCGGGCATCGCGAGCGTGGAGAGCCGGCACGGCACCCACCGCGGAGCGCAGGTGGGCGAGGACGGCTCGGTCCACCCGCCGATCATTGGCGTCCCGCTGGACGGCTCGCCCGGCGTCGCGCTGGTGGCGGACACCGACGGCGGCGCGCTCGACGGCGATCCCGTGCACGACCGTGCCGTGGGCCCGCTGCAGTTCATCCCGGAGACCTGGAAGCGCTGGGGCGTCGACGCCAACGGCGACGGCGTCGCCGATCCGCAGAACATCGACGACGCCGCGCTCACCGCCGCCAGGTACCTGTGCGCCAGCGGCGGCGACCTCACCTCCGAGCACGGCTGGCAGCGGGCATTGCTCACCTACAACCAGTCGCACAGCTACCTGCTGACGGTGCGCGATCGGGCCGCGACCTACAGCATCGGCCGCCGGGTGTGATCTCCCCGGAGTGCCGGTTACCCGCCGCGCCGCCGGGGCGATAGGCTCGCAGCGCACGGCCCATCCCGTGAGACCACCGTGTCAGCAGCCGAAGGAGTGTCGTTTTCGTGGCCATCATCGAACAGGTCGGAGCTCGCGAGATCCTGGATTCGCGCGGTAACCCCACCGTCGAGGTAGAGATCGCTCTCGACGACGGCACCCTGACCCGGGCGGCAGTGCCCTCCGGCGCGTCCACCGGTGAGCACGAGGCCGTCGAACTGCGCGACGGCGGCGAGCGCTACGGCGGCAAGGGTGTCCGCAAGGCGGTCGATGGCGTGCTCGACGAGATCGCGCCCGCGGTCATCGGCCTGGACGCCGTGGAGCAGCGCACCGTCGACCAGGTGCTGCTCGATCTGGACGGCACCCAGGACAAGTCCCGGCTCGGCGCCAACGCCTTGCTCGGCGTCTCGCTGGCCGTCGCCCGCGCCGCCGCCGAGTCCTCCGGCCTGGAACTGTTCCGCTACCTCGGCGGTCCGAACGCGCATGTGCTGCCCGTGCCGATGATGAACATCCTCAACGGCGGCGCGCACGCCGACACCGGCGTCGACGTGCAGGAATTCATGGTCGCCCCGATCGGCGCGCCCACCTTCAAAGAGTCGTTGCGCTGGGGCGCGGAGGTCTACCACGCGCTGAAGTCGGTGCTCAAGGCCAAGGGCCTGTCCACCGGCCTCGGTGACGAGGGCGGTTTCGCGCCCGACGTGGCGGGCACCAAGGCGGCGCTCGACCTGATCAGCGAGGCCATCGACAAGACCGGCCTGAAGCTGGGCAGCGACGTGGCCTTGGCGCTGGATGTGGCCGCCACCGAGTTCTTCACCACCGGCAGCGGCTACAAGTTCGAGGGCGTGGTGCGCTCGGCGGAGGAGATGGCGCAGTTCTACGCCGAGCTGATCGGCGCCTACCCGCTGGTGTCCATCGAGGACCCGCTGTCGGAGGACGACTGGGACGGCTGGGTGACCCTCACCGACCAGATCGGCGACAAGATTCAGCTCGTCGGCGACGACCTGTTCGTCACCAACCCGGAGCGGCTGGAAGAGGGCATCGCCAAGGGCGCCGCCAACGCGCTGCTGGTCAAGGTGAACCAGATCGGCACCCTGACCGAAACCCTGGACGCGGTGGAGCTTGCGCATCGCAACGGGTACAAGACGATGATGTCGCACCGTTCCGGCGAGACCGAGGACACCACCATCGCCGACCTCGCCGTCGCGGTGGGCAGCGGCCAGATCAAGACCGGCGCCCCCGCGCGCAGCGAGCGGGTCGCCAAATACAACCAGCTGCTGCGCATCGAGGACGCGCTCGGCGATTCGGCGCGCTACGCGGGTGACGTCGCGTTTCCCCGCTTCGCGTTCGAAGGCTGAGCCGCGGCACGAGCGACAATCCCGGAGGAGGTAGCGTGCGTTATCACGCAGAACGCCGGGAGTACCGGGGAGTAGAGACCGAGGCGTGAGATGACGGAGCGACGTGCGCGTGGGACCAGTCCGGCCGGACGCGGGGACCACCGCACGTCGCGTGCCGCCGGATCGCGCCCGGCCGACTCCGCTGCCAAGCGCGGTCGGAGGCGATCGGAGCCGGCCCCGAAGCCGAAACCGCGGAAGAACGCCTCGGGTCCCGGCGGCGACCCACACGATCACACGTTCCTCGGGCTCTCCACCGGCAAGGCGGTGATCCTGGCGATGGTGGTGTGCGGGCTCGCGCTGACCCTCGCCGTGCCGATGCGCACGTATTTCACCCAGCGCGCGGAGGCCGCGCAGCTGGCGCAGCAGCGCCAGGAACTGGAGACGGATCTGGCCCGGTTGCGCGATCGTCGGGCGCAGCAACAGGATCCGGCCTATATCCGCAGCGAGGCGCGCGACCGCCTGCGCTTGGTGATGCCCGGCGAGACGCCGTACATCGTGCAGGTGCCCGGCATCGAGGCGCCCGCGCCGCCGCCCGCGCCCACCAGAGCCCGGGAACCCGAGCCCTGGTACACCGATTTGTGGCGCAGCATCTCCGAGCCGCAGCCGACGCCCTAGGCCGCCGCGCCACTACCGCAAGCATCGGAAGGACATAGGTGACCGCACCCACCGACCAGGATCTCGCGATCATCGCCGAGCAGCTGGGCCGTGCGCCGCGCGGCGTGCTCGCCGTCGCCTACCGCACCCCGGACGGGATCCCGGCCGTTGTGAAGACCGCGCCTCGGTTGCCGGACGGCACCCCCTTCCCGACCCTGTACTACCTCACCGATCCCCGGCTCACCGCGGAGGCGAGCAGGCAGGAATCCGCCGGTGTGATGCGGGAGATGACCGAGCGGCTCGCCGCCGACCAGGAGCTGGCCGCCGCCTATCGCGCCGCGCACGAGAGCTATCTGGCCGAACGCGACGAAATCGAATCCCTCGGCACGGATTTCACCGGCGGCGGGATGCCCGAGCGGGTCAAGTGCCTGCACGTACTGATCGCCCACGCGCTGGCCAAGGGGCCGGGCGTGAATCCGCTCGGTGACGAGGCCGTGGCGCTGGCCGCCGAGCACGGCCTGCGCGGCACCGCTATTCCGGCCGACTGGCCCGCGTCCGGGCCGACCGGCCCGCGAGAGACTGGAGCACAGTGATGAGTGACCGGGTAGCCGCCGTGGATTGCGGCACGAACTCCATCCGACTGTTGATCGCCGATGTGCTCGGCGACGGGCGCCTGGCCGATGTGCACCGCGAGATGCGCATCGTCCGCCTCGGTCAAGGCGTCGACGCGACCGGCTCGCTGGCGCCGGAGGCGATCGAACGCACCCGCGCCGCACTGGCCGACTATGTCGCGCTGATGCGCGAGGCGGGGGTCGGCCGGGTGCGGATGGTGGCCACCTCCGCCACCCGGGACGCCGCCAACCGGGAGGATTTCTTCGCCATGGCCCGGGCCGAACTCAGCACCGTGGTCACCGGCGCGGAAGCCGAGGTGATCACCGGTGACGAGGAGGCGCGCCTCTCGTTCGCGGGTGCCATCGGTGAATTGTCCAGCGCGGCAGGTCCTTTCGTCGTGGTCGACCTGGGCGGCGGTTCCACCGAGCTGGTGTTCGGGGACAGTGCCGGGGTGCGGGCCGCGTTCTCCGCCGACATCGGCTGCGTCCGGATCACCGAACGGTGCCTGGCGAGCAACCCGCCCACCGCCGAGGAGATCGCCGCCGCCCGCGCCTTCGCCACCGAGCGGTTGACCGAAGCGTTCACGCACGTCCCCGTGGAAGGGGCGCACACCTGGGTCGGCGTGGCGGGCACGATGACCACGCTGGCCGCGGTCGCGCTCGATCTTCCCGAATACGACTCGCAGCGGGTGCATCTCACCCGCCTGACCTCGGATCAGGTGCACCAGGTCTGCGACCGGCTGATCGCGATGGACCACGATCAGCGCGCCGCGCTGGGGCCGATGCACCCCGGCCGGGTCGACGTGATCGGCGGCGGCGCGGTCATAACCGAAGTGCTCGCCGAGGAATTGTCCCGGCGCGCGGGTATATCGGAACTGGTCGTCAGCGAACACGACATCCTCGACGGCATCGCGCTGTCGATCGCCTGATCCGGCCCGGTAACCGGGCGGGTGCCGGTCCGGTCAGTTCTGCGGGACGTGACCGTTCAGCTTCACCTCGGCGTGCGTCTCGGCTCGGGTGCCGGCTCCGGTCGCGATGTGACCGGCACGGCGTGCCTTGCCGACGGCGATGTCGGCGAGCCGGGAGAGCGATTCCATGTTTCGCGGCACCAGAAGCAGTTCTTGCAGCGCATTGGGCACCAGGGTGCCCAGCCCGCGTTCGGAGTGCTCGTACATTCGGATCTGCGTTTCGCCCGGCCCGGTGTCGACGAGTTCCAGGCGGATCCACGCGGCGCCGAGCGGCGAGAGTTTGGCCTCGAGTTCCAGCATGTGCGGCGGTTCCACCGACACGACCTGGGTGATGTCGTTCACAGTGAACGGCCACACGCCCGCGCTGTAATGCAGCATCGACCCGGGGCCGGGCCAATCGTCGTCGACGTCGCGGATGTGCGTCGCGCCGACCACCCAGGCCGCGAACAGCCATCCGTCGGCCAAGACGTCGAAAACCTGCTCCGCGGTCGTCGGCACGTTGATTTCCACGTGGACCATCAGCTCAACGCTTTCTGGGTATGGGCCTCGGCTGGTTTGCCTGTCGATTGCTGGATGCCCGGTGGGGTTGAGCGGCAAACCACGTGTCGCGAACCATTTCGCCGTCGCCGGTGAACAGAACAAACGAATCCCCCGCGGCGACGCGTCGGATGCGATCTTCAGGGCATGTCGAAGCGAATAGATCGCGGGGCTGATCGTCGCCGCCTTCGCACCGCGGATCAGCTCATCCATGGCCGGCGTGCATTGCGGCGCCGTGTGGGTACAGAACACAAGCGAGCAGTACGGATGAAGGAGAACGCGTGACGAACCCCGGGCCACGAGCCGAGTCGGCGGGTGATGTCTCGTCTCGGTGGGGTGGACTGTTCCGCACCAAGTCCATCGAACAGTCGATCCGCGACACCGACGAACCCGACTCGAAGCTACGCAAGGACCTGACCGCGTGGGACCTCACCGTCTTCGGCGTGGCGGTCGTGGTCGGCGCGGGCATCTTCACCCTCACCGCACGCACGGCGGGCAATGTCGCGGGTCCGTCCGTCTCGCTCGCCTTCGTGTTCGCCGCGATCGCCTGCGGCCTGACCGCGCTGTGCTACGCCGAGTTCTCTTCCACTGTGCCGGTGGCGGGCAGCGCCTACACCTACTCCTACGCCACCTTCGGCGAGATCGTCGCCTGGATCATCGGCTGGGACCTGATCCTGGAATTCGCGCTCGCCGTGGCGGTGGTGGCCAAGGGCTGGTCGCAGTACCTCGGGGAGGTGCTCGGGACCACCTCACCGATCGCGCATTTCGGCCCGCTGACCTTCGACTGGGGCGCGGTGCTGCTGATCACCGTGCTCGGGGTGTTGCTCGCGACCGGCACCAAAGTGTCCTCGCGGGTGTCGGCGGTGGCCGTCGCGATCAAGCTGGCCGTGATCGCGCTGGTACTGGTGGTCGGCCTCACCTACTTCAAGTCCTCGAACCTCTCGCCCTACATTCCGCCATCCCAGCCCGGCGAGCGGGGCGAGGGGCTGCGGCAGTCGCTGTTCTCCTTCCTGACCGGTGCCGGGCACAGCAACTTCGGCTGGTACGGCCTGCTCGCCGCCGCCAGTCTGGTGTTCTTCGCGTTCATCGGCTTCGACGTGGTCGCGACCACCGCGGAGGAGACCCGCAACCCGCAGAAGGCGGTGCCACGCGGCATCCTCGGCTCGCTGCTCATCGTGACGATCCTGTACATCGCGGTGTCGCTCGTGCTCACCGGCATGGTCCCCTACACCGCGCTGTCCGGTGACGGCGCGACGCTGGCCACGGCGTTCGGCATCCACGGAGTGACCTGGGCGAAGAACATCATCTCGATCGGCGCCCTGGCCGGGCTCACCACGGTGGTCATGGTGATGTACCTCGGGCAGACCCGGGTGCTGTTCGCGATGTCGCGCGACGGGCTGATGCCGCGCAAACTCGCGCACACCGGCAAGAACGGCACGCCGGTGCGGGTCACCGCCATCGTCGGCGTGGCGTGCGCGCTGCTGGCCGGGTTCGTGGACTTCGGCACGCTGGAGGAGATGGTCAACATCGGGACGCTGTTCGCGTTCGTGCTGGTGTCGATCGGCGTGCTCATCCTGCGGCGCACGCGCCCGGACCTGCCGCGCGGATTCCGGGTTCCGCTCGTGCCGCTGATTCCCGGCCTGGCGGTGCTGGCGTGCCTGTGGCTGATGCTGAATCTCTCGGTGGAGACCTGGCTGCGATTCCTGGTGTGGATGGTGATCGGGTTCGTCGTCTACTTCGCCTACTCCCGGCGCAACTCCGTGCTCCGGAAGGCTCCTGCCACCGAGTAACGCGGCCCTGTTCGGCTCCGCGGGCGTGGGCGGATAGCCTGACGCCGTGTCGCAGCGTGAGTTGGTTGTGCTCGGGACCGCGAGTCAGGTGCCGACGAAACAGCGAAACCACAACGGGTATCTGCTCCGGTGGGACGACGAGGCGATCCTGTTCGACCCCGGTGAGGGTACGCAACGGCAGATGACCTATGCCGGGGTGACCGTCACCGGACTCACCCGGATCGCCATCACCCATTTCCACGGCGACCACAGCCTCGGACTGGCCGGGGTGGTGCAGCGGATCAACCTCGACCGGGTGCCGCATCCGGTCGACGTCTGTTTCCCGGCGTCCGGCGCGGCGTACTACGAGCGCCTGGTCAACGCTACGTCCTACTATCACCGCGCCGAGTTGCGTCCGCGCCCGGTCGTGGGCCCCGGTCCCGTGGATCTGCCCGAGGCGCCGTTCGCGGTGACAGCGGTGCGGCTGTCCCATCCGGTGGACACCTTCGGCTATCGGCTCAGTGAGCCGTCCGGCCGGCGGATCCTGCCGGACCGGTTGCGCGCCCTGGGGTTGCGCGGCCCGATCATCTCCGAGCTGCAACAGCGCGGCAGTGTCGAATTCGGGGGGCGGACGATCACCTTGGCGGAGATCAGCGAACCGCGGGCCGGTCAGAGCTTCGCCTTCGTGATGGACACCCGGCTGTGCCCCGGCGTCGCGGAGCTCGCCGCCGACGTCGACATGCTCGTCATCGAAGCCACCTTCCTGGATGTCGACGAACATCTGGCCGTCGAATACGGGCATCTCACCGCGGGCCAAGCCGCGCGAGCGGCCGCCGACGCGGGCGTTCGCAGCCTGGTGCTCACCCACTTCTCCCAGCGCTACCGCGACCTCGACGAGCACTTCGCCGAGGCGTCGAAGTACTTCTCCGGCGAGATCCACATCGCCACCGATCTCGCCCGGATCCCGGTGCCGCCCCGCCGACGACACGCCGAGTTCGTCCGCGGGCGCTAACACCAGCCCGCCGCCACCGATCTACTTCTCTGGGACGCCTCCCGACCCCGGGCCGCGAACAACCGCGAACGGCGCCGGTCACCGACCGCGCCATCCGGCACCCGGGTACGGCCGACGCCCCGCCACCCGACGAACTGTCGGAATTCCGGTACAGTCGTACGACTCGGTACGCTGTCCCGGACGCCCCTATAGCCCAATTGGCAGAGGCAGCGGACTTAAAATCCGCCCAGTGTCGGTTCGAGTCCGACTGGGGGCACCCATGAAACCGCAGGTAGCGCTAGCGCATCGAGTGCTCGCCGGGCGATAGGACAATGGCTGTCCTCAGCGCGACAGCCCGTGGATACGGGCGATGATGCGTTCCATGACCGTGCGGGGCAGGAGGCGGCGGAGGGCGAAGAGGGCGGGGGCGTTACTGCCTACGGCGTAGAGGGGTTGGGGGCGGGTGGCTTCGATCGCTTTCACGATGGTGGTGGCGACCTTGTCGGCGGTGATGCCTTTGGCCTGGTATTCGTCGAGTTTCGCCATGAAGGTCGTGAAATCGGCGGTGTGGGGGGAACCTTCGGTGAGGTATTTGGTGCGGCGGTCGCGCAGGCCGGTGTCGATCTGGCCGGGCTCGACGGCGGTGATCCAGACGCCGAAGGGGGATTCCTCGAAGCGGGCGGCGACCGCGAAGCCGCGCAGTGCCGCCTTGGTGGCGACGTAGGAGGAGCGGTAGGGCATCGGGAAGCTGGCGAGCATCGACCCCACCATGACGACGCGCCCGTACCGGCGTTCCCGCATGCCGGGCAGCACCGCCTTGGTCAGGGCGATCGGTCCCAGCACGTTCAGCTGGAACAGGCGCTCGACGGCGTCGGTGGGCAGCTCCGCCAGCGGACCCGCCTGGCTTTCGCCCGCGTTGTTCACCAGCACGTCGACCTGGTCGAGACCGGCGGCGAAAGCCTCGATCGAAGCCGGATCGGTGAGGTCGAGCGCCCGGTACTCGACGCCGGGCGGCACGGTGTCCGAACCGATGGCGCCGGGATCGCGGCTGGTGCCGATCACCCGATACCCCAGGCCGGCCAGCGCGGCGGCTGTAGCCTTCCCGATTCCGGACGACGCACCGGTGACCACAACGACGCGAGACATAACGCTCCTTTTCGAGGCAACGGGCTGACGATATCGGCAACCCGCCGATCTGTGCTACCGGAAAGTAACTTTGGTGCCTTCGGTCCGCCGCGCGGCCGATCGCGTGCGAAGTGCGGCGTCGGTGCGACCGCCCGGTCCGGTGGCGGTGGGAAACGGGAGTACAACACGTGGTGGCGGCTCGGATATTGCCCATTGAATTCTGCATGGCGGGTTCCGGCGCGGACGTGCGGGTCGGCGGGCTTGCGCGTGCGTCGCGCTCGAGCGGCTCGCGGGCCTGTGAGCTGGGCAGAAAGGTGCGCGTGGTGACGTGAGATGTGCACCGGCGCAGTCGAAATCATTCACCGGCGGGAAGTCGGTCCGGATGTCGGCGGCCGAGGGATGGGGCTAGTGTTGGCCGGCGCGGTGCAGGCCGGAGACGCTGCCGCGTTACCCCTGACGCCGAGGAGATTGTGGTGGTTGTCGATACCGTCCGTGAGGAACAGGCGATCCGTCAGATGACGGCGCGGCTGGTCGAAAACTACACCGAGACTTATGCTCCGGAGCAGGTCGAGAGCGCCGTCAGTGCGGCCCGCGAGAAATTCGACGGCCGCCCGGTGCGGCAGTTCGTTCCGATTCTGATCGAGCGATTGGTGCGGCGGGAGTTGGAGGCCTCACCCGAGGCGCAAGTGCAGCCCACTACGGTCCTGATGGACGAGACGCCGCAGGCCGCCGCGACCGCTTCGGGAAAACTGTCGGAGATCCGTGCATTGTTGTCCTCGAAAAAGCGTTTGGCACCGTACGGGGTGGGCGCCGTCGTCCTCCTGACAGTGATCGCTGTAGTCCTCGCCGTGCGGCAACCCGCTGCGGAGGCACCCGTTGCCGCTCCCGCGCCCGCCGCGCCGCTCACGGTCGTCCACGGTGTGGTCGGTTCGGAGAAGATGCCGTTCTTCCAGGACCCGAAAGTGATCGACGCGCTCGCGCGCAACGGTATGCGCGTCGAGGTCGAGCCCGCCGGGTCGCGGCAGATCGCCACGTCCATGGATCTCACGAAATTCGATTTCGCCTTCCCGTCCAGTGAACCGGCCGCCGAGCGAATTCAACGGCAGCGCAACGTGACCGCGAAATACACGCCGTTCTCCTCGCCGATGGCCATCGCGACGTTCACGCCGATCACCGAGTTGCTCACCAAGGCGGGAGCGGTACGCCCCGGCCAGGTGCCGACCCTGGATCTGCGCCGCTACCTCGAGCTGGTCCGCAACGGCACCCGCTGGGACGAACTGCCCGACAACACCGCCTACCCCGTGGGCAAGAACATCCTGATCTCCACCACCGACCCGCGCAGTTCCAACTCCGCCGCCATGTATCTGGCCGCGGCGAGTTACGTCGCGAACAACAACACGATCGTGCAGGGGCCGAACGCCGAGCAGGCCGTCCTCCCCGCGGTGTCGCGGCTGTTCGTGGGCCAGGGTTACACCGAGAACACCACCGAGGGGCCGTTCAACAACTACCTCGCCACGGGGATGGGCCCGACGCCGATGGTCTGGATCTACGAGGCGCAGTACGTCGAGGCGACCGTGCGCGGCCAGATCAAGCCCGAGATGACGCTGCTGTACCCGTCGCCGACGGTGTTGTCCCGGCACACGCTGGTGCCGTTCGGCTCAACGGGTGACCGGCTCGGTCGCCTGCTGTCGACCGACCCGGAGTTGCAGCGGCTGGCCGCCGAGCACGGCTTCCGCACCAACGACGGCGCCCAGTTCGCGAAGGTCGTCGCCGAACGCAATGTCGCGGTGGCCCCGGATCTGCTGGACGTCGTCGCCACCCCGACCTACGACACCCTGGAGCACCTGCTCGACGGAGTCACCAAGTCCTACAACTGAAGCCCGCCTCGCGCCCGAGTTTCGGCCCAGACGATCCGGGCATCCTTTTCGCATCAGGTACCGGAACAACGACCGGGAGCGCAGCGGGAGGAACCATCAGTGACAGCGGACGACGGCCCATGGGAGATCCCCCCGATCGACGACGCCCCGGATATCGCGCGCGACTCCGAGCCGCCGCCGGGAGCCACGATGGCCGACACCAGGAACTGGCCGGGGTACGGGTTGCTGCTGGTCGCCGCGGCGGGTGCGATCGCCGCCGCGGTGCTGGCGGGCTGGGGGTACGGCCGGCTCTCGGTCGTGGCCGCGATCATCGCGGTCGTCTTCCTGCTGATCGGGGTGGGCCTGATCGTGCTGGAGCAGGTGCGGGCGCGGTCGCGCACACACGCCGCGCCGCCGGGGTACTGAGAATCCTCAATCCCGGGGCAGGAAACCGGAAGCGATGAACTCCCGCACGAAGGTGTCCACCACCGCACGGTCCACCGTCGGACAATCCATGCCGGTGGCCGCGAGCGCGGCGCGGGTGTGCTCGTCGACCCATTCGAGGTGACCGTCGAACTCGGCGAAGCCGTGGCTCAGCAGGGCCGCGCGCACCAGCGAATCGTCGCCGAGCGCATCGCGCCGCCGCGCTTCCCTGGCCAGGCCCGCGCGCACCGTGTCCTCCGGCATCGTCGCCACCGGCAACCCGTGCGCGCGCAGGCTGGCGAGGATGTCCGCGACGGCTACCGGGTCCCGGTTGACCAGGTGGTAGACGGTTTCCGAGCGCGGGCCGACGGAGATCTCCACGACCGCGCGCGCCACGTAGCTCACCGGAACCAGGGAGACGGTGGCGTCGCCCACGTCGGGCGCCATGCCGAGCATCGCGGCGGCTCGCACCATGTTCCACAGCGCGTCCTGTGGGCTGTTCACCCCGATGTGCGGGCAACCGCAGATGGTGCTCGGACGGTAGATGGCGATGGGCACGCCACGCTCGCCCGCCTGGCGGACCAGTTCCTCGGCGACCCATTTGGAGGCTCGGTAGCCATTGCCGGGCACCTGCCCCGCGCGGAGGCGGACGTCCTCGGTGACCACCGGCGATTCCGGCGTCGCGGCGACGGCCGCGCCCATGGTGGAGACCAGATGGAACGGCTTGACCCGCCGCGTCGTCGCCAGGCGCAGCAACTCGCGGGTGCCCTCGACATTGGCCGGCCGTAGCCGGGCGTAGGGGTCGACGTGATTGACGCGCGCGCCGTTGTGGTAGATCGCGTCGATGCTGTCGGCCAAGCGGTCGTAATCGGCGGGGTCCAAGCCGAGGCGCGGTGCGGTGAGATCGCCCGCGACCACGACGATCCGCTCCGCGGCGGTGGTCCCGGAGAGCCGGTAGTGGCTCAGCGCACTCACGATTCGGTCGATGCCTTCCTCGGCGTCGGTGGCGCGTACCACGCACCACACCCTCGCCTCGGTGCGATCCAACAGGGCTTGCAGCAGGTGTACGCCGAGAAAACCGGTCGCGCCGGTCAGCAGGATCTCCTGTGGCGGCCCGGTGTGCGCGGGCTCGCATCCCGTGCTGCCGATCTCCGGCTCCAGCACGGCGTCGCGTTCCGGTGTCGCCGCGGTGGGGGCGGATCCGCCGGCCAGCCGCGCGGCGAGGCCGCCGACGGTCGGGGTCGCGAGGATGGCCGACATCGGCACGTCGCGGCCGAGCCGCTGCGACAGCCGCTGGTGCAACGTGAACGCGAGCAGCGAGGAGCCCCCGAGCTCGAAGAAGTCGTCGGCCACCCCGATCGGGGACACCGCGAGCACGTCGGCGAAGACCTCCGCGATCGCGCGCTCGAGCGCAGTGCCGGGACGCGCGCCGGTGCGCGCGGTGAACACCGGCTGGGGCAGCGCGGCGCGGTCGAGCTTGCCGCTGGTGTTCACCGGGAACGCGTCCAGCGCCAGCACCGCCGACGGCACCATGTAGCCGGGCAGCACCCGAGCGACCGACTGACGCACCACGTCCGGGTCGACCGTCGCCCCCGGCGCGGCGACGACGTAGCCGACCAGCCGGTCCCCGGCGTCGGAGCCCTTGACCGCCACCGCGGCCCGGCCCACCGCCGGGTCGGCCAGCAAGGCCGCTTCGATCTCGCCGAGTTCGATGCGATGCCCGCGGACTTTGACCTGGAAGTCCGTACGGCCCAGGTAGTCCAGGGTGCCGCCACGGTTCCAGCGCACCAGGTCACCGGTCCGGTACATCCGCTCGCCCGGGTGCGATGGATCGGCGACGAACCGGGCAGCGGTCGGCGCGGGGGCGCTGTGGTAGCCGCGGGCCAACTGAACGCCACCGAGATAGAGTTCGCCCGCCACGCCCACCGGAACCGGCCGCAAGCGGTCGTCCAGGACGTGGCAGCGCGAATTCCATTCCGGCCCACCGATGGAGACGCTCGCCGCGGTGCGGTCGGCGGCCGAGACGGCGTGCCGGGTGATGCTCACCGCGGCCTCGGTCGGTCCGTACAGGTTGTGCAACTCGGCCTCGGCCACAGTCGCGAAGGCACGCGCGGTCTCCGGGGGCAGCGCTTCCCCGATCACGAAAACGGCTCGCAGCGAAGATAATTCGTTCGTTGTTGCCTGTTGGGCGAATACGGTGAGCATCGCGGGAACGAAATCGGTGAGCGTCACCCGGTGCTCGGCGATCAGCCGGCACAGCGCCGCCGGGTCACGATGCTCCTCCGGTCCGGCCAGAACCAGCCGCGCGCCCGCGCGCAGCGGCAGGAAGTAGCCCCACAAGGACACGTCGAAGGTCGCGGGAGTCTTGTGCAGATAGACGTCGGTGGCGTCGACTCGGTATTCCGCCTGCATCCAGGCGAGTTGGTGCACGATCGCGCGATGACTGACCGCCACGCCCTTGGGGCGGCCGGTCGACCCGGAGGTGTAGATGAGATAGGCGGGGTGATCGGCGTGCCACGGTGCCCGGCGTTCGGTGTCGAGCACCGGTTCCGCGTCGAAGCGGTCGAGGTCCAGGCTGTCGACGTCGTAAGCCTCGGCGGCCGTGAAACCGTCCGCCGCGGTGGTCAGCACGCACCGGGGCGCCGCCGATTCGAGCACGTACCGGATGCGCTCGGCCGGGTGGCTCGGGTCGATCGGCACCCAGGCCGCGCCCGCCGCCACGATCGCGTGCAGGGCGACGACCTGCTGGATCGACCGCCGCATCGCCACCGCGACGACGGTCTCCGCACCTACGCCCCGGTCGATCAGCCAGCGAGCCAGCCGCGCGGACCGCTCGAGCAGCCGCGCGTAGGTGAGCGTCTCGGACCCGCAGACCACTGCGATCGCGTCCGGCGTCGCCGCGGCCCGCCGCGCCGTCGCGGCGATGAGCGGCTCGGCCTGCACGTCATGCTCGGCTCCGGCGCCCCAAGACCGGATGCGCTTGTGCTCGACCGGGTCGATGATGTCGACGTCGCCGACCACGGTGTCGGGCTCGGCGGCGACCCGGAGCAGGATGCGGATGTAGCCGTCGAGGAAGCGCTGCACCGTGTGCTCGTCGAACAGGTCGGTGCTGTAACCGAATCGGATGATGATCTCGCCCGGTTCGCCGTCGTCGTCACGGGTGTCGACCACGCCGATGTGCAGGTCGGTTTTCGCCGTGTCGGCGTCCACGTCCAGGAACGACACGCTCGGTCCGGACAGGTCGAGGGTGGCCTGCGTGAAGTTCTGGAACGCGAAGCCGACCTGGTAGAGCGGGTGGCGTCCGGGCGAGCGGGTCGGATCGACCGCGTCGACCACGTGCTCGAACGGCACCTCGGAGTGCGCGAAGTTGACCAGATCCCGTTCCCTGGTGCGCCGCAGTAGAGTGCTGAAACTCTCCGCGGGCTCGATCCTGGTCCGGGAGACGGTGGTGTTGACGAACATGCCGACGACATCCGCGAGCGCGGGCTCGGCCCGGTTGGTCATCGGCACACCGATCGCGATGTCGGAGCTTCCGGACAGGCGGGCCAGCAGCACGGCGAGCGCCGAGCGCATCACCATGAACAGCGTCGACCGGTGGGTGCGCGCTACCGTGAGCAGGTCGCGGTGCAAGCTCGCGGGCACCGACCGCTGCGTGGCCGATCCGCGCAGCGTGGCCACCGGCGGGCGCGGCCGATCAGCGGGCAGATCGAGCTCGTCGGGCAGGCCGGCCAGCTCGCCGGTCCAGTACGCCAGTTGCCGCGACAGCGGTGAATCGGGATCGTCGCGGGAACCGAGCAGATCCTGCTGCCACAGGGCGTAGTCGGCGTACTGCACCTCCGGTGGCCGCCAGGCCGGGGCGGTGCCCGCGCTGCGGGCGGCGTAGGCCACAGCCACATCGCGGGCCAGCGGCGCCAGTGACGACCCATCGGCGCAGATATGGTGCAGGGCGCAGACCAAGACGTACTCGGTGGGCGTGCGCAGCAGCCGGAGGCGCAGCGGCACCTCGGCCGACACGTCGAACCCGTGTCGCAGGATCGCGCGGACCCGGTCGGGTACCGCGTCGTCGCACACTTCCTCCACCGCGAAATCGTCGACCACGTGCTCGGTGTCGAGGATCAGCTGCCGCGGTCCGGTCGCGTCGGCGGGGTAGCTCGTGCGCAGCGACTCGTGCCGTTCGACGGTGTCGGCGAACGCCGCGCGCAAGGCGGGGATGTCCAGTTCCGACAGCCGCAGCGCGAAGCCGATATTGTCCACCGACGACGTCGTGTCGAACTGGTTGCGCAGCCAGAACCGCAGCTGGGCGGGCGATAGCGGGATGCGCTGCGGCCGGGTCCGTGCGCGCAGCACCGGGCGTGCGCTGTCGAATTGCTGCGAGCGGATCGCTGTGGCCAAGGTGGCGACCGTCGGATGGTCGAATACCAGCCGGGGCGGGATGCGCAGCCGCCAGGTCTCGCTCAGGCGCGCGGCGGCCTGGGTCGCCAGCAGCGAATTGCCGCCGGCGGCGAAGAAATCGGCGTCGGCGCTGAACCGCTCCCGTCCCAGCACGCGTGCGAAGACCTCGGCGACCGTCTCCTCGCCCAGGTCGACGGCGGGACGATAGTCCGGCTCGTCGAGGGCGCGCAGGCGCAGCGCGGGCCGATCGGCCTTGCCCGTCGGGGTGCGCGGGATCCGATCCACGACCGTGATCGTGTTGGGCACCATGTATTTCGGCAGCAGCGCGGCCAGCGCGTCGGCCAGAGTGGCGGGGTCGGGGGCATGGCCCGGTTCGGGCTGGACGAAGGCGGCCAGCGTGGTCTCGCCCGCGGCGGTCTTGCGATCGACGGTCACGGCCAGCCGGACGCCGGGCTGCGTCGACAGGATGGCGTCGATCTCGCCGAGTTCGATCCGAAAACCCCTGATCTTGACCTGGTCGTCGGCCCGGCCGAAATAGTCCAGATCGCCGGTGGTGGTGCGCCGGACGAGGTCGCCGGTGCGGTACATCCGCGAGCCGGGCGGACCGAACGGATCGGCGAGGAACCGCTGCCCGGTCAAGCCGGAGCGGCCGTGGTACCCCCTGGCCACTCCGGGCCCGGACAGATAGAGCTCACCGACCACGCCGACGCCGACCGGGCGCAGACGGTGATCGAGTACCTGGCAGCGCACGCCGGGCACGGCCGAACCGATGGTGACCGGTGCGTCCGGCGACAGCGCCGGGCTGATCGTCGCCACGATGGTGGATTCGGTGGGGCCATACAGATTGTGGAACAGGCGACCGCCGGTTGCCCAGTGCCGCGGCGACATCGGCGGGCAGGGCTCGCCGCCGACCAGGACCGAGCGCAGGGCAGGCAGTCCGGTCGGCTCGATCGTGGCCAGCGCGGAGGGAGTGAGAAAGGCGTGGGTGATCGCCTGGCGCGCCAGCAGTTGCGCCAAGGCGGCGCCGCCGTACAGGGTCGGCGGGGCGATCACCAGCGTGGCGGCGGAGCAGATCGCGAGCAGCAACTCCAACACCGAGGCGTCGAAGCTCGGCGACGCGAAGTGCAGCACCCGCGCGTCTTTGTCCAGCGCGTGCCGCGCGGCCAGTTCGGTGCACAACTGGGCGAGCCCGGTGTGCGTCACGGCGACACCTTTCGGGCGTCCGGTCGATCCCGACGTGTAGATCACGTAGGCCACGTGGGCGGCGCGAAGGCGAACGGGCCGTTCGAAATACGCGATCGAGCTCGCCGGGTTCGCCGCCACCTGCGCGATCAGTTCGGCATCGTCCAGCGCGAGCCAGCGCACCTCGGCCGGTAGTGTCGCCGCGTGGGCGCTGCAGGTCAGGCCGAGCGCGGCCCCGCTGTCGGTGACTTGAAAGTCGATGCGGGACAGAGGTAGCCCGGGATCGACAGGTACGAATGCGGCACCGGTCTTCGCGATGGCCCACACCGCGAGTACGGAATCGAGCGAACGCGGCAGCGCCACCGCCACCGCCGTTTCGGGCCCAGCGCCCGCGGCGATCAGCGTGCGGGCCAGCCGGGAGGAGCGGGCATCGAGGTCGCGGTAGGTGATCTGCCTGTCATCGCAGACCACCGCGACGCCATCGGGATTGTGCTCCGCGGCGGCGGCCAGCAGAGCGGCGAATGTCGGTGTGGCCGACTCGGCGGAAACACGGCGGCGGCCGCTCCGCGCGGGTGGACGAGTATCCCGGATACCGCTGGTCATGTGATCGTCCCGTTCCGCGTAACAGTAAGCGGGCCAGATGCTACAGCGCGTCGCGGGATTCCTCACCGATGGGGAGGGGATACCCGGCTGTGCGCCGCTTCGGTCAACCGGTGGCGTTCGCCGCGATGCCGTCCGGCACGCACCCTGGTCCGAAGGCGAAACGCTGGTCCGCGTCCGTGCCGGCCAGAACCGGTGCCCATCAGCGGGTGCCGTACCCCGGACCGGCGGTCGGCGTGGCGGGCCACCAGCAGGCCCGCGCGTTCGAGGGTCCGTCGCTCCCCTCGGAGGTCCGGCCGGGACGGATGCACGGAGCCGGACACCCCGATCGCCCGTCGCGCGGGCCCGGCTGAGTGCGGCCGCGCCGATATCGATGGCCGACCGATATCGGCGCGGGGCCGCGCGGTTCAGCTCTGGCCGAGCATGGCTCGCATCTGCGCTATCTCAGCCTGCTGGGCGCCGATGATCCGCTCGGCGAGCGCTTTGGCGTCGGCGTTCGCGCCCTCGGCCAGTTCGGTCTGCGCCATGGCGATCGCGCCCGCGTGATGCTCGATCATCATGGTCAGCCACTGGCGGTCGAAGTCAGGACCCGATGCCGCGCCCAGCGCCGCCATTTGTTCGGCCGACATCATGCCGGGCATTCCGTGGCCGCCGTGCCCCTCGCCCGCGGTGGGCGCCGGCTTGCCGAAGCTCTGCAGAAGGGCGGTGATCTGCTGCATCTCCGGCGCCTGCGCTTGTTCGACCTGCGCGGCGAGCGTGCGCAACTGCTGGTTGTCGGTGTGACCGGGCACCAGCCGCGCCATGTCGACGGCTTGGGCGTGATGCGGATACATCATCTGCAGGAACATCACGTCGGCGTCGTTGTGCACGACGGTGGCGGGTGCGCTGGTGACGGGCGACGTGGTGGTCGAGGTGCCGTGCTCGGTCGTGTGGCCGGTGTCGGCGTCGCCGCATCCGGCGAGGCTCACCGCGGCCACCGCGGCGAGAGCGAGGGCCGATCGGGTGCGAGTGCTGAACATGGGGTGGCTCCTTACGAAGTGCGAAATCTGGGGACGAAGTGGACAGCGCCGCCACCGTGATTCGGACACACGAGGGCGGCGGAGCTGTCAGATCCGCAGAATCGCCAGTTCGGCCAAGGTGAGCACGGTCCATGGCGGCGGTCGTTCCCGCCGCGCCCGCCAGTGCCGCGCTCGTGCCGCGCCGCCGCCGGGGCGATCGACCGCCATGCGATAGAGCAGCACCAGCGCGGCCAGCGCGATGGCGGCGACCAGGATGAACACACAGCCGTGCAGCGCGCTGTGCGCGCCGTCGCACCCGCCGCCCGCGCAGTGGGAGATCCGTTCCGCGACGACCGAGCGCCAGGTCGATGACGCGCCTGCGGTCGTCCCGACCTCCCCAGGGGCGAACGAATCGCCATCAGCGACCATCGGTGGGTCCGGTGGGCCGAAGAATCCCCGGCCGATTGTGCCGAGTTCCCCGCCGTCGCGGTGCACTCCGTCCTGGGGCTCGGGTCGGTCGTCGCCGGTCGGAGTGCTGTCCAGGGGTGCTGTCGCGGGTCGATGCGGGAAGGCGCTCGAATGCGCGGGGGCGGTCGCGGCGACAGCCCGTCCGAGTTCGTCGGGCACCGTTTCGGTAGCGGGCGCGAAGCTACCGTGTGCTCCGGCCGCATGGGCGTGGCCGGAAAACCCGAAGACCGCCGAGTGCATGGCGACGACCCCGGCGAGCAACGCCAGCACCCCGAGGACCCGGGCGAGCCCGGCGGCGGGAAGTATGCGGCGTTCGACCACGAGTACCCAGTCTAGCCGCCGCTGCCGAATACCCGTTGGCGGTACCGGTATTTAGGAGTTCGTGATGTCGACGACCAGCCGGGTGGGGTTGGGCAGCGTGGTGACGGTGAAGGCGGGCCGGTCGGCCTGCACGCCGATGAACGACTGGGTCACGCCCTCGAACACCGTCGTCCGGTAGACGCCCGCGATGCCGGGGACCGCCGGATCGACGGCGGGGTCCGGGCCCGCATACGGTGTCACGCCACTGTCGAACGGGTAAGCCGAGCCCAGGATGCGCACTTCCAGGATCGACCGGCCCGCCACGTCGACGGGATTGCCGCTGGCGTCCTGCGTCGCGCGGTCGGTGTACCGGACGATCCAGCCGGGCGTGCCGACCCCGCCGAGCTCGTAGACCACGCGATCGACGCCGGGCTGACCGCCCAGGCGGACGTCGGTCACCGTGAGTGCGGCATCGCCGGAAGGCTTGCCCTGCTTCGGTGCGGTGTCCCCGGGAGTAGGGGCCTGCGCTACCTCGGCCGGCGCAGCGGTGGTCGATGCGGCCGGGAGACCCGGCGCGGATTCGCTGCCACCGCACCCCGCGAGCAGTGCCGCCGCGACCGCGACCATGAGCACCATCCTGTTGCGCATAGTCCGATGCTACTCAGCGAAAGGCCGTGGACGGCGTAATCAGAGGGCGTTGCGGGGCATTCGCCATCGGCCGGTGGCGACGTGCGTGATCGAACAACGCTCTCGCCAGGATCTGCGGCCGCGAAAGCGGTTGTCCCGAGGGGGTTCAGCGGGCGAGCCGCAGCGTAGGGAAGCCGCCGAGATCGATAGGGCGGGGTGGGCGCGACCATTCGGCAACGATCTAGCACACTTGAGGCGTGGGAAATGTCGAGGACGTACTGAGCCGGTTGCGGCGGTATCCGGACGTGGAGGCGCTGAACCTCTACGCCGTCGACGCCGCCGATCGGCTGATCCTCGACGTCGCGGCCGACGCACTCGCGACTGTGGATAGCGGAAAAGTAGCAGTAATCGGCGATGCCTATGGCGCACTGACCCTCGGTGCCATAGCGGGACACGATCTGCGCGACGTTCGGGTGCATCAGGACCTGCTCACCGGCGAACTCGCCCTCGCCAACAACGCCCGCGCGGCGGGCCTGTCGGATCGCTACACCGCGCATCCGCTCGGCCCGGGGTTGCTGCGCGATGTCCGGGTGGTCCTGCTTCGCCTGCCCCGGATGCTGGCCGGGCTGGCCGAAGTGGCCGACGCCATCGCGCGGTACGCGGATCCGGCCGTCGAAGTGTTCGCCGGCGGGCGGGACAAATATCTGACCAAGTCGATGAACGACGTTCTGGCCCAATCGTTTTCCGAGGTGCGCGCCAGTCGCGGCAGGCAGAAGTCGCGGACCCTGCTGGTGGCCGGACCCAAACCCGTTGCCGGTCGGCCGTTCCCGGTCCGCGATCGGCTCGACGAACTCGGTCTCGACGTGGTCGCGCACGGCGCGGCCTTCTCCGGAGCCCGTCTGGACATCGGCACCAGGTTCCTGCTCGAGTACCTGAAACTGATGAAGCCGGACGCGCGCGACGCGATCGATCTCGGCTGCGGCACCGGCATCCTGGCCGTCGCGCTGGCCACGGCTCGGCCGGGCATCAAGGTGATCGCCACCGATCAATCCGCTGCCGCAGTCGCCTCGGCGCGGGCCACCATCGAGGCCAACGCAGTCGCCGACCGGGTGTGTGTGGTGCGCGACGACGCCATGTCCTCGGCGGCGGACAACAGCGCCGACCTGGTGCTGTGCAATCCGCCGTTCCATATCGGCGCTGCCGTGCACACCGGATCGGCCATCAAGATGTTCGCCGAGACCGGGCGGGTGTTGCGTCCCGGCGGAGAGCTGTGGACGGTCTACAACTCGCATCTGAACTATCGGGCCGTGGTCGAACGGATGGTGGGCCGGACCGAGGTGATGGGCCGCAACCGGAAATTCACCGTGACTCGGTCGGTGCGTGGTCTGCACGATCCGCGACACCGGTAGAGTCCGAATTGTCCGGCTCTCCGCGACTCCCCGGGAACTCGCGACGGATGACAAACGTTGGACAGGGCAGTTGGATATCGAGTGAACCAACTCGATGAACAGCGGCAACGACTCCAGAAAGGGACGCCGTTCACATGCGTACCACGAGCAATCCGGTTTTCAGGAACCTGCCACGGCAGGAGGGCGGTGGATACGCCAGCTTCGGTTCCGGTGTGACCTCCGCGGGCCAGTTCGGCAACCAGTACGGCCAGTACCCACAGCAATACGGCCAGTACCCGCAGTCCTATCAGCAGGCTCCTCCCACCACGCGCTCGATGACCATCGACGACGTGGTGACGAAGACGGGCATCACCCTCGCGGTGCTCGCCCTGTCCGCGATCGTCTCCTACGGCCTCACCAACGCGAACACCTCGCTCGCACCGCTGTTCGTGATCGGCGGCGGTCTGGTCGGCCTGGTGCTCGTGCTGATCGCGACCTTCGCGAACAAGATGGACAACCCGGCGATCGTGTTGTCCTACGCCGTCGCCGAGGGGCTTTTCCTCGGTGCGCTGTCGTTCATGTTCACCAGCATCGAGTTCGGCGGGGTCGGCGGTAGCGCGCTGATCGGTCAGGCGGTGCTCGGCACCTTTGGTGTCTTCGCGGGCATGCTGGTGGTCTACAAGACGGGCGCGATCCGCGTGACGCCGCGATTCACCAGGATCATCGTCGGCGCCATGATCGGCGTTCTGGTGCTCGTGCTGGGCAACTTGGTCGCGAGCTTCTTCATCGCAGGCGGCCTCGGCCTGCGCGACGGCGGCCCGCTGGCGATCGTGTTCAGCCTGGTGGTCATCGCCATCGCCGCGTTCAGCTTCCTGCTCGACTTCGACGCCGCCGATCAGCTGATCCGGGCGCAGGCTCCGGAGCGGGCGGCCTGGGGTGTCGCCCTCGGCCTCACCGTCACCCTGGTCTGGCTGTACGTGGAGATCTTGCGGCTGCTGAGTTACTTCCAGAACGACTAGCCATACGCGAAGGGGCGGTCGCCGGATATCCGGCGACCGCCCCTTCGTCTGCGGGTCAGCTCAATCGCTCGATGATCATCGCCATACCCTGGCCGCCGCCGACGCACATGGTCTCCAGACCGAACTGCTTGTCGTAGGTCTGCAGGTTGTTGATCAGCGTGGTGGTGATGCGGGCGCCGGTCATACCGAACGGGTGGCCGAGCGCGATCGCGCCGCCGGAGACGTTCAGCTTGTCCTCGTCGATCTTCAGCTCCCGGGCCGAGCCGAGGACCTGCACCGCGAACGCCTCGTTGATCTCGACCAGGTCGATGTCGTCGATGGTCTTGCCCGCCAGCGCCAGCGCGCGCTTGCACGCTTCGATCGGGCCCAAGCCCATGATCTCCGGCGACAGGCCGGACACGCCGGTGGACACGATCCGCGCCAGCGGAGTCAAACCGAGTTCCTCGGCCTTGGTGTCGCTCATGACGACCAGCGCCGCCGCACCGTCGTTGAGCGGGCAGCAATTGCCCGCGGTGACGGTGCCGTCCGGGCGGAACACCGGCTTCAGCGCGGAGACCGCCTCGTAGGTGACCCCGGCGCGCGGGCCGTCGTCCTTGCTGATCACGGTGCCGTCCGGCAGTGTCACCGGGGTGATCTCTCGCTCGAAGAAGCCGTTCTTGATCGCTTCCTCGGCGCGGTTCTGCGAGCGTACGCCCCAGCGGTCCTGGTCCTCGCGGGTGATGCCGGCGGAGGTGGCCACGTTCTCGGCGGTCTGTCCCATCGCGATGTAGACATCGGGGATCAGGCCGTCCTCGCGCGGATCGTGCCAGATGCCCGCGCCGCCCTCGGCGGTCTTCGCGGTGCGCTGCTGCGCTGCGGCGAACAGCGGGTTCTGCGTGTTCGGCCAGGTGTCGGCGGAGCCGTTCACATACCGCGACACGGTCTCCACGCCCGCGGAGATGAACACATCGCCTTCACCCGCCTTGATCGCGTGGAAGGCCATCCGGGTGGACTGCAGCGACGAAGCGCAGTAACGGTGCACGGTCGTGCCGGGCACGAAGTCGTAACCGAGCTGCACGGCGACGACCCGGGCGATGTTGAAGCCCTGTTCACCGCCCGGCGAGCCGCAGCCCAGGATCAGGTCGTCGATCTGAGCGGGGTCCAGGGCAGGTACCTTGTCGAGCGCTGCCCGCACAATCTGCGTGGTCAGGTCGTCGGGCCGCAGGTCGACCAGCGAGCCCTTGCGGGCCCGGCCGATCGGGGAGCGTGCGGTCGAAACGATGACGGCCTCGGGCATGAGGACTCCTTGGGTCGGACGGTTCGGTCGAACCGGAGTTGTTACTCCCGGGTTCGTACCGAATCTACGTCTCGTCGCCGAGTACCGAAAGCGCCTGTCCCGCCCAGTGCCTCCAGCAGCACCGGGAGCAATTGCGCGGCGGCCAGTCCGTAGCCGGCGGCCGACGGATGGAAACCGTCGGCGGCGAACAGCAGCTCGGGCGCGGCGCGGAACTCCGGGGCCAGCAGGTATCCCATGCGCACCGGGTGTCCGCCCGCGACGGTCGTCGCGACGTGCTGCGCCTTGGCCAGCCGCACGCTCCAGTTCTGCACGACGGTCCGCAGCGGCTGGGGAATGGCCGCCACCATGCCGAGATCCGGGCAGGTGCCGACCACGACCACCGCGTCGGCGCGGCGCAACCGGGCGACCGCCGCGGCGAGCCTGCGCGCGGAGGCGCGGATCGAGTGCTTCTTGGTGACGTCGTTGGCGCCGATGAGGATGACCGCGGCATCCGGCGGCGGACCCGCGACGAACATCGCGTCCACCTGACCGGCCAGGCCCTTGGACGTGGCGCCGGAGATCGCCTTGGTGCTCAGGCGGATCCGCTGCCCGGTCGCCTCGGCGAGTCCGCGGGCCAGGCGCACGCCGGGCACCTCGTCGGCCACCGTGCAGCCGAGGCCGGCAGCGGTGGAGTCGCCGAAGATCATCAGATGCAGGTCGGCGTGCTTGCCCGCACGCCACGGCTCCGGGACCACGCAGCCAGGGGCGTAGATGCCGTCGGCTTCCGGAGGCTTCGAGGTGTCCCGGCCGATCACCCCGCGCGCCACGCCCGCCTGCGCCATGAGCAGGCGGTAGGTCGCCCACCATGCGGTCCCCGCGCCGGAGCCGGCGAGCACGGCCGCGGCCCCGGTCAGCGCGGCCGCGCGCCAGCGATACTGAGGTGCGCTCACGCCAGGAATTTTACGAGAATCCGGCCGGTCGACCAGCGGCGAACCGGCTACGGCTGGTGCGAGCTCGCGGCAGAACGCGGGTGCGGCGACGGACATCACACCGTTGCCTGCCGTGCGTGTCCGAAAGTCGCCAGGATCGCTTCCGTCGGGTGCGTGCTCCGACGGGATCGACACGGGCCGCGGCCCCGCCGATCAGTGCGCGTCCCGATCCGCCGGGATCAGCCGGGGACCACGAATGTGCCGCGAGCGGGGATGCTCGCCGCATCGGTGGAGATGGTGACTTCCACGAGGCCGGGGCCGGTGTCCTGGAACAGCGCGTACTGGATGCTGCCGTAGATGCCGGTGACCACGATGTTGTCGTAGCTGCCCGTCGCACCGGTGGTGACATTGCGCCACGCGACGGTGGTGCGGACCTCGCACAGCGGCGCCAGCGGGTACGAACCCGGCCCGACACCGGTCACGGGCAGCGCCCGAACGTTCAGGATGGCGCGCCCCGGCCATTCCGGGCCGGTGTCGGCCCAGGTGCGGATGCTCGTCCAGCACAGACCACCGCGCGCGAGCGTCGGCACCTGCGGGAATTCGACGGTCGCCGCTTCCGCTTGCGCACCGGATCCGACCACTAGGGCCACCGCCGATCCGGCCAGAAGCATTGCGGCGCGGGCGATGTTCGGCTGCCTCATGGCAGCGATCCTAAGGCCGCGGGCACGGGTTCGCCGGTAGTCCGCGGCCGTTGCGCCCGGCGTGCGCGCACGCACAGTTGGTGCGTCTGCAACTATTGGGTCCATGCGCATCGCGGATCATGTCGTGGATCTCATCGGCAACACGCCGCTGGTCCGGTTGAATTCGGTCGTGGGACCGAACGCGGGGCTGGTCGCGGCCAAGATCGAATACCTGAACCCGGGCGGCAGCTCCAAGGACCGGATCGCGGTGAAGATGATCGACGCCGCCGAGCGGTCCGGGAAGCTGCGGCCCGGCGGCACCATCGTCGAGCCCACTTCCGGCAACACCGGCGTCGGCCTCGCCTTGGTCGCGCAACAGCGCGGCTACCAGTGCGTGTTCGTCTGCCCGGACAAGGTCAGCGAGGACAAGCGCAACGTGCTGCGCGCCTACGGCGCCGACGTCGTGGTCTGCCCGACCGCCGTGCCGCCGGACCACCCGAACAGCTACTACAGCGTGTCCGACCGCCTGGTCCGCGAGATCGACGGTGCGTGGAAGCCCGACCAGTACTCCAACCCGGGCGGCCCGGAAAGCCACTACGAGACCACCGGCCCGGAGATCTGGCGCGATACCGACGGCAAGGTCACCCATTTCGTGGCGGGTGTCGGCACCGGCGGCACCATCACCGGCACCGGCCGCTACCTCAAGGAGGTCTCGGGCGGGAAGGTGCGGATCATCGGCGCCGACCCGGAGGGTTCGGTGTACTCCGGCGGCACCGGGCGGCCGTACCTGGTCGAGGGCGTCGGCGAGGACTTCTGGCCGTCGGCCTACGACCCCGCCGTACCGGACGAGATCATCGCGGTCTCCGACGCGGATTCCTTCGAGATGACTCGCAGGCTGGCCCGCGAGGAGGGCCTGCTGGTCGGCGGTTCCTGCGGCATGGCGGTCGTCGCGGCCGTCGAGGTGGCGCGGCGTGATCCGGACGCCGTGGTCGTGGTGTTGCTGCCCGACGGCGGCCGCGGCTACCTGTCGAAGATCTTCAACGACCAGTGGATGAGCTCCTACGGCTTCCTCCGCGAACGGCTGGACGGCACCGCCGAGCCGCTCGTCGGCGATGTGCTGCGCGGCAAGTCCGGCGAGTTGCCGGACCTGGTGCACACCCACCCGTCGGAGACGCTGCGCGACGCGATCGAGATCCTGCGCGAGTACGGCGTCTCCCAGATGCCCGTGGTCGGCGCCGAGCCGCCGGTCATGGCGGGCGAGGTCGCGGGCAGTGTGTCCGAGCGCGACCTGCTGTCGGCGGTCTTCGAGGGCCGGGCCAACCTCACCGATTCGGTAGACCAGCACATGAGCCCGTCGTTCCCGCTGATCGGCTCGGGCGAGCCCATCTCCGCCGCGACGAAGGCGCTCTCGGACACCGACGCGCTGATGGTCGTCGAGGACGGTAAGCCCGTCGGCGTGATCACCCGCCACGACCTGCTCGGCTTCCTCAGCACGGGCAATATCGGAACCTAGACGCGACCGCTTCTCCGCGGCGATCCAGCCGACTCGCCGTACCGCACGAATCGGTGCGGCGAGTTACGGCGGCTTCCGGTCGAACGCCTACGCCGGTCGCCGGGCGCGCATCGTTTCGCGCACGCCGCCGGTGATCAGGTCGGTCCATTCGTCGGCCAGCAGCGCCAGCCGGTACCACGCGGCGTGTACCCGGGTGTCGGACACTTTTTCGGCGGTGTGCAGTAGGTGGCTGGCGTGGACGTGGGCGGCGGCCATTCGGTCGACCGTGGCGCCGATGGATTCGCTGCGCAGCTGGTCGATCGCACGTTTGCGGGGTAGTTGGTCCACCACCCACGCATCGATCGTGGCGACCAGTTCGGCGCGGCGGCAATCTATTCCGGCGGCGGCCAGCGGATCGCCGTGGCGCCGCTTGTGCAGCGCGGCCAGTGCCCTGGCCCAGCCGACCAGGGGGTGGTCTTGGCCCGACTCGCTCGAGTGCCCGCCGAAGGCAGCGACCAGTTCGCGCTGATCCGGCAGCGGCGGTGCGACGCTGTGTGCGCGCCGCGGCAGCTGATCACGCGCGAACATGGCCGGCTCCCAGTGCCTTCGGAACAGACCGCCGTGCGCCACGGTCGATCGACAAGCTGTGCATCGTGCACCTCCGATGGTTGTGGTGGTGGAGGCATCGCCCCAATGCCGGGTCCCTTTGCATGATGGGCGATTTCGCTGGCCTACCGGTGACACCCACGTGGCACTTGAATGACAAGACGTAACAATGCGCTGGCCGCCGCCCGCACTTCCCTGTGAGGTGCGGCTTCTGCCGGCCGCTGCATCTTCGCACAGCTTGTCACGAGTGCGCGGAACGGATCCGAGGGAGTCAGCCGGGCGACCTCGGCTGCCGGCTGGGCAGCGGCTTCCTCGGGCTGGGCGGCGGGGCGATAAGGCCGCGCTTCGGTGCAGGCCGCGAAGACATCTGCGGCCGCCGGTAATCGGGTACCGGATGCGATCTTGCCCCTCGGATCGCCGCTGCCGTCCGGTCGTTGCCGTGCCGGTTTCGGGCTCGATGCACGCAGTCGCCGCGGGGCGGCGCGCCGGACGGGTCGGTCAGCGGAACGCGTTCGCGTCGGTCAACGCCCGCCCGAGCACGAGCTGGTGTACCTCCGCGGTGCCTTCGTAGGTGAGCACCGATTCCAGATTGTTGGCATGGCGCAGCACCGGGTAGTCGAGTGTGATGCCATTGGCGCCCAGTATGGTCCGGCACTCGCGGGCGATGGCGATGGCTTCGCGCGTGCTGTTCAGTTTGCCCGCGCTCACCTGCTCCGGGGTGGCCGCGCCGCGGTCTTTCAGCCGTCCGATGTGCAGGGCGAGCAGCTGGCCCTTGCCGAACTCCAGCGCCATGTCGGCCAGCTTGGCCTGGGTGAGTTGGTAGGCGGCCAGTGGCTTGTCGAACACCTCGCGGGTCCTGGCGTACTCGATGGTGGCCGCCAGGCACTCGCGTGCCGCGCCGAGCGCGCCGAAGACGATGCCGAAGCGCGCCTCGCTCAGGCAGGCCAGCGGTGCGGCCAGTCCTCTCGACCCCGGCAGCACCGCGTCGGCGGGCAGGCGAACCTCGTCCAGGTCCAGTTCCGCGGTGACCGACGCGCGCAGCGACAGTTTGCGGTGCATCTCCCGCGTCGTGAACCCGGGCGTCGCGGCCGGGACCAGGAACCCGCGGATCACCTGCTTGCCGTCCTCCTCGGTCTGCGCCCACACCACCGCGACATCGCTCACCGAGCCGTTGGTGATCCACATCTTCGAGCCGCTCAGCACCCAGTCCGCGCCGTCGCGCTTCGCCCGGGTCCGCATGCCGCCCGGGTTCGAGCCGAAGTCGGGCTCGGTCAGTCCGAAACAGCCGAGCGCGCGGCCCGCGGCCAGCTCCGGCAGCCACTGCTGCTTCTGTTCCTCCGAGCCGTATTTGTGGATCGCGGTCATCGCCAGCGAGCCCTGGACCGAGACCATGCTGCGGATGCCGGAGTCCACCGCCTCCAGCTCCTGGCAGGCCAGGCCGTAGGCGGTGGCCGACATGCCCGCGCAGCCGTACCCCGCCAGATGCATGCCGAGCAGTCCCAGGGCGCCCAGCTCCGGGGCGAGCTCGCGGGCCGGGAAGGTGCCCGCCTCGAACCACTCCGCGACGTACGGGCGCAGTCGCTGCGTCGCGAAGGCCGCGACGGTGTCCCGAATCTCGCGCTCGTCGTCGGACAGCAGCGCGTCGGTGGCGAACAGCTCTTCCACAGTGACCATGGACTCAGCCTAAGGGGCAGGAAAATAGTGAGACGGAACTCACGCCGGTTGCCTCGGCGCGAGATTTCCGAGCTGGTGATGGCGTCGGTGTAATTCGATCGGATCGAGGGACGCTGTCCCGCTGTGGCGACGGCATCGTGCGGATTCGTCCGATTCGCCTGCGCACCCGACGGCGATACGTGTATACCGGCAAGTTGCCCGGGAATCGCCCCGTTTAGGCTGAGCCCCATGAGCGAGTTGGGATTCTCCACACGGGCCGTGCACGCCGGGTATGAACCCGATCCGCAGACCGGCGCGGTGAACGTGCCCATCTACGCGAGTTCGACGTTCGCCCAGGACGGCGTCGGCGGCTTGCGCGGCGGTTTCGAATACGCCCGTACCGGCAACCCGACGCGGTCGGTGCTGGAGGCGAACCTCGCCGCGCTGGAATCGGGCCGCTACGGCCGGGCGTTCGCGTCCGGTATGGCCGCGACCGACTGCGCGCTGCGGGCTACGTTGCGTCCGGGCGATCACATCGTGATCCCCGACGACGCCTACGGGGGCACGTTCCGGCTGATCGACAAGGTCTTCAGCCAGTGGGGGATCGACCACTCGCCGGCGCACGTGTTCAACGTGGACGAGATGCGCGCCGCGATCCGGCCGAACACCAAACTGGTCTGGATCGAAACCCCGACCAACCCGTTGCTGAGCATCGGCGACATTCCCGCGCTGGCCGACGTCGCGCACGCGGCGGGCGCGAAACTGGTCGTCGACAATACCTTCGCGACGCCCTACCTGCAGCAGCCGCTGCTGCTCGGCGCCGACATCGTGGTGCACTCCACCACCAAATATCTCGGCGGCCACTCCGACGTCATCGGCGGCGCGCTGATCACCAACGATCCGGAACTCGACGCGGCGTTCGCGTTCTTGCAGAACGGTGCGGGCGCGGTGCCCGGCCCGTTCGACGCGTTCCTCACGCTGCGCGGCACCAAGACCCTCGCCCTGCGGATGGATCGGCACTGCGACAACGCGGAGACCATCGCGGAGTTCCTGGCCGGGCACCCGTCGATCTCGCAGGTGATCTACCCCGGCCTGCCGGAGCATCCGGGCCATGCCGTCGCGGCGAAGCAGATGCGGCGTTTCGGCGGGATGATCTCGGTGCGCCTGGGCGGCGACATCGAAGCGGCGCGCAAGTTCTGCGCGCGGACCGAGGTGTTCACCCTCGCCGAGTCCCTGGGCGGTGTCGAGTCGCTGATCGAGCATCCGGCCGCGATGACGCACGCTTCCACCGAAGGTTCCGACCTGGAGGTTCCCGCGGATCTGGTGCGGCTCTCGGTCGGCATCGAGGATGTCAGCGACCTGCTTGCGGACATCGAGCAGGCCTTGAGCTAGGTTCACGGACATAGCTAGGTTCACGGACATGAGGAAACGGCCGCACCCGATGATCGGGCGCGGCCGCTCGTGTCCGCGGGGGTATCGGCCTGCCGTGGGGGCGCGGCCGAGAGCATCAGCTGTGGTAGGGCTCGGCGCTGAGCAGGGTGACCTTCATCGTGTTCCCGTTGGGCAGCGTGTATTCCCTGGTCTCGCCCACCTTGGCGTTGATGAGCGCGCCGCCGAGCGGGGAGTTCGGCGAGTACGTCTCCAGCTTGGAATCGCGCAGGCCCTCCTCACGGGTGGCGATCAGGAAGGTTTCGGTGTCCGTCTCGTCGCCGTCGTAGTAGACCTTGACGACCGACCCGGGAAGCGCGACGCCGGACTTGGTCGGTGCGACGCCGACCTTGGCGTTGTTCAGCAGCTCCTGCAGCTGGCGAATACGCGCCTCCTGCTGACCCTGCTCCTCGCGGGCGGCGTGGTACCCACCGTTCTCCTTGAGGTCGCCCTCTTCCCGGCGTTCGTTGATCTCGGCGGCGATGACCGGACGATTGGCGATGAGCGCGTCGAGTTCGCTCTTGAGCCTGTCGTGCGACTCCGGGGTCAGCCAGGTCACTTGCGTCTCAGTCATCTCGATCACTCCCTAGTAGTTGTTCCCGGCAGGCCGGGATTCCCTGAGCACCGGCGTGCACCCACCCGAAAAGCGGGCACGCGCCAGTCGACGGCTAGAGCGATCCTGGGAAGTTCATCGAACCCCAACAGGCCCCGGTCACGGGCGAAATCACAAGCCCGAACCCTCAGCGCTGGCCGCCAATGCAGCAAACACGGCTCCGAGCTCCGGAACCGTGTATCACGCTATCTTAGCATGATTCACAAATGTGCAGGTCGGAGTTGATTTCGCGGGCAAACCGCCGGTGTATGCGCGGAAATCAGCCAACCCGCAGATAGCCGGGTACCCGATCGCTGCACGCGTACACGCTGCCCGCCGCGGGCCGCGCGGACGAGCGCACGACGGTGGTCAACTCGACCGTCCCGCTGCTCGACGGCTCGACGAGCACTTCCCGGCGGCCGAGCTCGGTGCCGTCGCGGGCCATCGCGCGGACGAAACACACCACCGGCTGCTGCGGGTCGGCCCGGGTGACCTTGAGCCGGATGGTCATGGTCGAGTCGTCCACGACGACGTAGCCGAGCTGCTCGGCCTCGATGTTCTCCGGCCCGTACTGCTGATACCCCAGGTAGGCCACGCCGAGTCCGGCGAGCAGCACCGCGACGCCGAGCAGCGGCACGATCCAGCGGCGCGGCTTGCGGGGCACGCTGCCGTACCGGTCGGGCGGGGGTCCGCCGGGAGACGCCGCCTTCGCGTCACCGCCGTTCTCCGGCGCGGGCTGGCTCATGGTTGTCGCTCCCGGGGGGTACGTCGGAACAAAAGTGGGTCGAATGGAACTATAGGTAACGAAGCCCCGACACCCGCGACCGAGAGCGACGGAGAACGAGACGTGAGTGGCCTTCGCCTCATGGCGGTGCACGCCCACCCAGACGACGAATCCAGCAAGGGTGCCGCGACGACCGCCCGTTACGCCGACGAAGGACACGATGTCCTCGTCGTGACGCTGACCGGCGGAGAGCGCGGAAGCATCCTGAACCCGGCCATGGACACGCCCGGCGTCCTCGAGCGGATCCACGAGATCCGCCGCGAGGAGATGGCCGCCGCGGCCCGTGCGCTCGGTGTGCGCCAGCACTGGCTCGGTTTCGTCGACTCGGGGCTGCCCGAGGGCGATCCGCTGCCACCGCTGCCCGAGGGCAGCTTCGCGCTGGTTCCGCTGGAGGAGGCCACCGAGGCCCTGGTGCGCGTGGTGCGGGAGTTCAGACCGCACGTGATGACCACCTATGACGAGACCGGCGGCTACCCCCACCCCGATCACATCCGCTGCCATGAGGTGTCGATGGCGGCATTCGAGGCGGCAGGCGACCCTGAGCGTTTCCCCGGCGCGGGCGAGCCGTGGACGCCGCTCAAGCTGTACTACGACCACGGCTTCACCATGAAGCGGATGGAGATCTTCGCCGCGGAGTACGAGCGCATCGGCGAGCCGTTTCCGTTGCAGGAGTGGCTGGACCGGATGCGCAAGTATGCCGCCGAGCGCGGTGACGTGTTCTCCCGGATCACCACCCAGATCGACTGCGCCAAGTACTTCCCGCAGCGCGACGACGCCTTGCGCGCGCACGCGACGCAGATCGATCCGAACGGCGCCTTCTTCGCCATTCCGATCGAGATGCAGCAGCGGTTGTGGCCGACCGAGGAGTTCGAACTGGCCAAGACCCGCGTGCGCACCGAGCTGCCGGAGACCGATCTCTTCGCGGGCATCGAGGACGGGCGGTCGTGACGCTGATCCTGCTCGCCCAGACACCCGGAACGCCGACCGGCCCCGAGTTCGGCAAGGCGTCGCCGCTCGGCCTGGTCATCATCCTGATCCTGCTCGCGGGCACCTTCCTGCTGGTCCGGTCGATGAACCGGCACATCAAGAGGCTGCCCTCGACCTTCGAGCCCGAGCATCCCGAACCGGATCAGGAGGCCGACGAGGGCACCGAGCACGGCATCGCCCGTCGTGCCGAGAAGCCCGACGGCGCCGATCCCGAAGGGCGATCCGAGTCCGGCTGAGTTCGCATTGCCGCGCGTTTGTCGGTGTCCTGTGCTACCAATTCAGCCGAACCGCTCGACCGAAGGAAGCTCATGGACAACGTGATCGGACAGATCGACCGTGCACTGGATGCGACCGGAGCGGTCGTCGCCGCCGTGGGAGGAGCGGGTCTGTCCGCGCCGACGCCGTGCCGGGGCTGGGATGTCCGCGCCGTGCTCAATCACACGGTGGGCGGCATGCACATCTTCGCGGCAGCGCTGAGCGGCACGGACGCCGGCGCCGAGCACGAATCCGATTGGCTCGGCGGTGATCCGCAGGGTGCGTACGCCGCGGCGGCCGCGGTGGCCCGCGCCGCCTGGCATCGCCCCGATGCGCTGGACGGCACGGTGGGCATCTCGCTCGGGGAGTTGCCCGGCCCCGCCGCCGCGCTGGTGCATCTGACCGAGCTCGTGGTGCACGGGTTGGATATCGCGGTGGCCATCGATCGGCCGGACCTGGCCGACGACCAGTTGTGTGGCGAAGTGCTCGCCACCATGCAGGCCATGGGTGGCATCAATTCCTTCCGCGCACCAGGCATTTTCGGTCCCGAGGTGCTCGTCGCCGCCGACGAACCAGCCCATCGCCGGCTCCTGGCCTACGTGGGGCGTGAAGTCTTGGTCGGCGCCGACGAATTCAGCAGGTGAGGGCGGGCACTCCTCGCGTCGGCTGATCCAGGCCGGATCGTGCGTCGTCACGCTGATCCGGCATGCTGTCACCAGCGCCGACCGACCCGATCATGCGCCGCCGCGACAGTGCACGGCTCCCCGGGTGTGCGGGGGCGTTACCTGCCGCATGACTGCTGAAAGGTGCCGCCCGCAGATGCCCAGAACGATCCTGTATCCCTCCGACGAGCAGATCCGCATCGTGACAGCGAGATTGCTCGACCTGTATGGCGACTCGGATCCCGTGTTCTTCGGCCTCACTTCGGCGGGGCCGGATCAAGTCGGCGTTATGCCGCAGCCGATCCCGCCGACGGATGAGCCATCGTTTCAAGATCTTGCGACCTTCACCTTCTTGCTTGCTTGCCTGCGGTGTTGTCGGATGTGTTGTTCATGGTGATGGTGAACTGAGGGGGCTTTCGTGAATGTGAGCGATACGCGTAGCGTAGATCGGCTCCGCCCGGCCTGGTGGGCGGCCTGAAGCTGGGCTTGATCGGAGAACTGCATATTCGCCAGTCCCAGATCCGGGTTGGCCTGTGCGCGCCGGAAGTCCAGAACGGCGCGGGTGTGCTGGCTACGCGCATCGGCGGCTTCCAGTTCCAACCCGTTGGCGACGTCCCGGTATCCGACCAGATTGGTGTGCCACTCCGCGAGTAGCCGTACGGCTCGTTCGAGGGAGTTCTGCGCGTAGCCGAGGTCTTGCGCCAAGGTGGCGTCGAAGTTCGCGCGGAACGCGTCGCCTGCGCTGCCTTTCCACACGTTGTCGTTGCTGTTACGCAGCCGATTCAGCAGGTCGTTGGTTCCGGTGACGGCGTCGGCGGCAGTCTTGATTTGGTTGCGGAGCCCAGCAACATCGTCGGGTAGGCCTGGTGCGGGGTTGAATCCCAGATTCGGATACGGCGTGGTGCTCATGCCGCAGGCTCCGTCGTCGGCTTCGCGGTAGTCGGCTGCCCGTTCGCCTGTGCCGCCGCCTGGGCGAGTGCATCCGAGAACGTTTGGTCCGTGGCCCGGTATGCATCGTGACACTGCGCGACACCGTCAGCGGTCACCCTGGCTGTCTCACCGATTCGTTCGATACCGAACTTCCAGCGACGTTGGAAGTTGTCGGCGGCGTCGTTCAGTACCTGGGTGCCGATATCGCCGTGACCGCCCTCCGCCATCGCCTTCATCGCATCGTTGAGCACCTGTTCCGCGTTGCGCAGCGACTGGACGGTCTTGCCCAACACATCGATATCCACCTGGAGGAATCCCGCCAACTTCCTGTCTCGTTCATGCCGCTCGTCCGATGTACGAAGTACTCGTCATGTGATTCGACGTCGACCAGCCAGCGTTGGTTCCATCGATATCGGAAAATCACATCCCGTGATGCCAGCGGTGGTCGACGAGTCGGCTTCACGATCCGCAGAACGATAGTCGAATCCCGTTTGGCATGCAGCCAATCTCATGATGGCACGACCGCCTATGACAACTGCGGCCTGCGACAGAAGCGGGCGGAATCCGGCGTCGAGCATGATGCGCAGATCCCTCCGAGCACTCCACTCCCCGTGGCGGCGCCCGGAATGGTACGACGAACCATGGCCGAGCGCGGCCCAGCTTCTCACGGTCGCTCAATGCCGCGGTCGCCGCGTCCAGGTCGGTGCGTGCGCTGGCTCCGATCCGGCGGATCGCATCGAGCAGGGCCTGAGCCGCCCTGTGGTTGTATGAGCCCGTGCGTCCTGCGGCTGATGCGTATCTCCGCAGGTCGCCGGGTACGGCGATGGGCTGCTGTATGCATCGACGTTTCGTGTCTGAGTTGCTAGGGTGGGTCGGACTTTTTCTCAGCGATCGGGGGGTTTGCATGCGAGTCGTGGCCGTGGCAGCCGGACTGTGTGCGGTGCTGGCGGTAGCCGGATGTGGGGACACTGTGCCGGGGCAAGCAAGCACCACGACAAGCCTTACCAAGGCTGATCTTTATGATCCGTGCACACTGCCCGCGGATGCGATCACAGCCGCGGGCGCCAATCCGGCGACCAAGGATGACAACCCCTTCCTGGTTGCGCGCGATGCATGGAAGGGATGCAGCTGGAGAGCGAACGGCTACCATTTGGCAGTGTTCAACACGACACATACGCTGGCTGATTTTCGGTCCAATGAATTGTTCCACAATTTTAGAGATATTCAGCTGCCCCAACGCCGTGCCGTTGCCTATACTATTGGCGATAAGACGCCGCCTGATAGTTGTGATGTCACGTTCGAGACTTCAAGCGGAACTTTTCAAATTAATGCAAGCAAATTTATCGATAGCAAGTCGACCGATGATGTCTGCTCAATCGCTTTACAGTACGCTCAAGTGCTGGATAAATGGATTCCTCGGTAGACTCTGACGATAAGAATGCTGAGAAATTGGAGCGGAATCTATGACTAGCCCGTTGGATATGAAACACGAGTTTCAGTCCCTGGTAGGTGAGGCGACTGCCGGTCGGCTTCTTATCGAAGATGGCGTGGCGGAGCGCTGCGCGAAGCTCTGTGACGATTATGTGACAGAACTTCGAGATCTCAGCCCTCAGGCTATCTATTTGGTCAAGGTTGACTCGTTCGGAATTCTTCAGTCGGCCAAAACTCTGGCAAAGAAGTTCTACGATCTTGCTGTTGGAGGCGTTGGTTCCGGCTCCTATCAAGATTCGGTGCGCCAGCATATCGAGGTCGTTCAGCAGATGGCCGACATGTTCCGCAAGGCGGGCGAGGCGTACAAAGCCGCTGATCAGGGCACTCAACAGGCCATTGCCAGAGCGGGCGATCAAGTTTAATCGGAGGGGGAACCGTGGGTATCACCGAATTTCTGGGAAATCTGGGCCGTCATTCCAGCGCGAGCCCGGAAGTGTTCGGGTATCTCGGTGAACGGGTCGGTGCGCTGTTCGAGCAGAACATTCCTGAGCCGAACCAGGCGCAGCGGGACGCGCAGACGGCGGGAAACGACGCTCGGACGAAGTTGTACGCGCAGAACACGAGTCTGACGCAGGATTTCCACGGTGATTACCTGCCTCCGGTTGTTCCGGCCGTGCTGGAGCAGTTCGTCTCCATGCCGCATGCCAAGATCATGGAATTCGTCAATTCCGTAAAGCTCGCGGA
Organism: Nocardia aegles; assembly: GCF_052545135.1. Classification (NCBI taxonomy): domain Bacteria; kingdom Bacillati; phylum Actinomycetota; class Actinomycetes; order Mycobacteriales; family Nocardiaceae; genus Nocardia; species Nocardia aegles. Next base: position 213,080 of record NZ_JBQWRI010000003.1, on the reverse strand, counting down.
TATGTGGAACAGTGTCCTCGGTTGGCAGGGGCTGGCGAAGAAGACGCTCCAGAAGGCGGAAGATTTTCAGACAAATATCAATAACACGATCGGGCAGGGCTGGCAGGGGGCGGCCGCGGGCCGGGCGCTGGCGAGCGTGCAGCGGTATGTGAACGATGTGCACAACTTGGAGCAGGCCGCCAATATCGTGGCGAACAAGATGGAAGAGGCCTACACGGGATTCAACCAGGTGTACAACCAGGTGCCGCACGAAACCGACAAGCGTTCGACCTCGCTCGCCGGAGTATTACTGACCGGGGTCGCGTCGGTGGTACCTGGGTTGGGCTCAGCCTCCGCCGTGGGGCAGCTGATGGCCGACCAGGGGCGCGCGCAGAAGGCCCAAGACCGCGCCAACGAGGTTATGCGGACGGTGTATTCCCCGGTCGCGTTGCAGGCGGATACGAACGTTCCCAAGATTCCCGGTCCGATTCAGCCATCCGATCCTTCGTCGCCGGGTTCGCCGCTATCTCCCTCCGGCACGCCCGGTTCGCCCAGGCCGACTGGCGTGAATCCGTCAACGGGTAATCCTTCGAACCAGCCGAACGGGCCGAGCCCTGACCCCTCGTCCAGCCCGGACCCGGCGCAGACCACTCCGTCCAGCCTCCAACTGCCGGAAAATCCGCTCGGTGACAACCCGACCGGCCGGGACCCGAATGCTACGTCACCTGCGCCGTCGTCGCCCGGGACGACCCCGGCCGGTTACCACCCGAGCCCGGGTTCTCCTGGTCCGGGTTCTCCTGGTCCGGGTTCGCCCGGAAGTCCCGGTTCGCCGCCCGGTAGCCCCGGACGCGGTGTTCCCGGTCAACTACCCACCGGTGCGCCCACAGTGAATCCGACCGCTGTCGGCACTGGACGGCCCGGCATGGCCGGTATGCCCGGCGGCATGATGCCGCCCGGCCGGGGCAAGGGCGATGACGAGGGGAAAGAGCACAAGTCGGCCGACTACCTGCACAGGGTGCACGAAGAGCTGCTCGGGCCCGATGTCCAGACCGTTCCCCCGGTGATCGGCGCCGTCGACCAATGACGATGGCCAGCTCCTGGCGGTTGCCGCCGGTCGAGTTCCATGTCGCGTGGGAGGCGATGGGTCGTGACCGGATGCCGTTCCCGTTGATCTTCCACACCGAGGCGGAAACGCAACTGGACTTAGAACGCGAGTGTCGTAGTGCCGCAAACGCTCTGGTCGACAAGATCGGTGACGACGACAGCCTGTACCGGGCGTTGCAGGCTCTGGATCAGCCGCTGGTGCGGGTCGAGATGCTCGGCTACCGGCGCGACGGGCGCGATCGGATGGTCCGCGTGTGCGCGGGCATCGATGACGGGGTCGGCACGGTTGCCGCCCAGCACCCTGGACCCGATATCGAATCCGGCGGCGACATCCTGATCTTCCTGCACTCGCCGAGCGCGGTCGTGAAGCGGATCGCGTCCATCCTCCCGGACATTTCCCCGGGCTCGGCACCCGGAATCGATGTCCACCGCCAAGACCTCGCACCAGAAGAGCGCGCCTGGACCGCATCCCGCACCCTCACCCCGCGCCAAGAGGCGGCCCGCTTCTTCAACCGCCCCTACCGCACCTACGCCGAAATCAGGATCGACACCGGCCCTGCCCTGGACGGCTGGCAAGAGGGCGGCCGCTACCTCCAGATAGTCGATTTCGCGGACGACGGCCGCTACCTGATCCAGGTATCCGAACGTCTCGTGGCGACCCCGGTCACGAAAGATCGCCTGGCGGCCGAAATTCAGCGGCACATCGATTATGCGATGGCAGAAGCCCACGAGACAGCGTGGTCGTAGGTGAACGGCCCCGGGCGTATGGAACCGGGACACCGACCCGGAGGCGGCCTTCCACCCAGCCGACAGCGGCCAACATACGAGGAACCGATCATGCTGGAGCTGTGGACGAAGACCGCTACCTGCTCCACGTCTCCGAACGCCTCGTGGCGACCCCGGTCACGATGGATCGCCTGGAGGCCGAAATCCAGCGGTGCATCGATCGCGCACTCGCGGATTCGCGTGAGACAGCCTGGTCGTAGCCGACGGACGGTGTCGACACTTGTGTACTGTTGTGCTGGATCATGTTGAAGCAGGGCTGGATTCGGTCGACTTCTCGGAATGATTACCGGATCGTCAGGTCGCAGCCATGGGTTGGCGTTGATCGACAGGTCGCAGCAACGCGCTGGTCTGTACCAGCATCCGTATGAGATTGCTCCCCGCGACGGATCGGCTGCCCGCCCGGACCGACAGGCGTACCGAAGCTCGGGAACCCGAATCCGGGTCACAGTAGGTGTAACCGGTCCGGCCGCCGGGCATTTATCAACGCAGCAGCGAACGGCGAGCCGGACATACGGTGTCCGCCGCGATCGAGGAGGAATGGCTACCGATATGAACTTCCAGCAAGGCTGGCCCGGCGCCGCACCGGGCAGCTATCCCCCGGCTCCCCACCTGCCGGGTCACGGCTATGGGCCGCCCCAAGTTTCGGCGGGTGGTGGCACCGGGATCGCGGCTGGACTGCTCGCGTTGCTGGGTGGCGGTTGGGAGACATTCGGTCTCGTGTCATTGGTGACTTCTCATGTCTTCGACCGTCTCGCAGGGCTTGCGCTGATCAGCGTGGGGGTGGCTGGATTCGTGGCGTTCCTGCTCGTCCTGGGCGGTGTCGTGCTGCTGTGCCGATCGACTGTCGGCCGAGTTCTGGTGATCGTCGGCAGTGCGCTGAGTTTGATCAACCTGGCCGTCGGGCTCGCGGTAACAAGACTTTTCGGCCTACAGCCGGTAGTCGTCGGCGTGCTGACGCTGGCGACCCTTGTCCTCGCCGCCATCAGTCCGACCGGACGGTGGATAGCGGCACGTCGTCGACCAATCCCACAGTATGGTCACCCGCCCGCAGCGCCATATGCTCAGCCCCCGTTCTCGCAGTATGGCCACTACCCTCCCGAGCCTTACGGACATCCGGCCGGTCCAGCTCCCGGCCATCCGGCCGGACCGTACGGCCAGCCGCCGTATCCGAGCCGCTGACCCACCGGTCCGAGCGCATTCGGGTTGGCCCAGGGGATGCTATGGCACTGTCCACATCAGCAGTATTTTTTTCGGCGCTCATCGGCTCTGCGGTACAGATATCGGAGAGAGCGCGTCGATGACGGCAGGCGTCGGTCGGTGAGGCCAGCCCTGCTGTGTGGGAGCAAGACTCGCGACCTCACTGATCAGCTCAGCAGCTCTGCCCGTTGGATGAGCTGAGCGCAGAGGCGAACCACCACGAGCAGGAGTTGGCCTGTTCAAGCCATTGCGCCAGGTCATCGAGTCGATCAACCAAACTCTCAAATCCCCACTCGACCCTCGAACGCCATGGCGGCGCACCACCGCTGGAGTCGTCATGTGAGTCCTGCGGCGTCTGCGCGCGCTGACCACTGCCGTCTGGCACAAAGACACAAGCGGTGCGCACGCGCACGGCTCACTACCCGCCTATGACCACACCTTGGAGTCGATCAGCTAGTCGATTCGATTCTCTGAGAAGTCCGTACGGGCCGGTCGACCCAGTGCTGGGTGGGTACGACGCGCTCAACCGAGCGCGGGGCCCTAACCTTCAGCGACCGAACCATCGGCGCTTGGGCTTCCTAGTAGCCAGTTGTTCCGCACTTGCTCGATCCGACCGCGGGAATCGCTTCAACTCCCTCATGAACTCCCTCGCCGCCGGCGTCGGCAACGCGTCGTGAATGCCGTCCTTCTTGTAATCCGCTGTGTAGCTATCCTTGTCCGCTATGGTCAGCACAGCACTGATCCAGGTTCCGGTCCGCTTGTCGTAGGACAGGCGCTTGTGTTCGACAAACAGCTCCCGCACTGTCGCCGACGCCTCCACCGACTCCACGGTGCCGTCGACGTGATGTACCTGGATGCCGCCTGTGCCCTCATTGCCGACGAGAACGGCCCACAGGTATGCGGTCTTCCACTCCGTACCGACCTGGTCGATCGCCGCGTGGACCAACGCGTCCTCGACGATCTCCGGTGTCACCCCGTCGCCGTACTCTTCCCACGTGGCAGTGATGTTCTCCGCGGCCAGTTCCCGGTTCACCATGTCGATCATCTGCTTGACCAGATCCGAGGGCTCGTCGGGGCTGAGCAACCGGAATTCAACCCCGGCGACCTGCCTGACGCCGGATCTCGCAGCCATGTCCCCGAACGTGCCGGAGCGGACCGCATAGACGTATGCGTTGAGCTTCTGCCGGAAGTCCTCGTTCATTACAGCCACATCGTCCTGCGCGTACGAGCGATCCTCGATCATGCTCAGCACCATCTGGCCGCGCGGATTCGCCGCGACCTGGTCGATTCGATCGTGCTGGCTGACTGTCATGTGTAGTTCCCTCCTGAAAACGAAGCCGCCAGGCTTTCTCCGGAGAGGCAAGCCTGGCGGGTTCACTCGATGTAAGAAAGGTAGTTTATGCTGACTCGGATGTGGGGGTTGTGGTGCGGATCGTGCTGGGTGCACTCGGAGCTATGGGAGGCCTCGCCGTGACGGCGATGGTCGTCACTGGATGTGGGAATCAGCCGGATTATCGCGCCACGGCTTGCGATCTGGTTGAAACATTCGAAGTTAGAGGACTGGAACGGCATTCGGTGCGTGCCGGTGAGAATGGCGGCCCGATCCGGTGCGAGCAAGCCTTCTACATAGGGCCCGCGCCCGAGGATTTGCGTGCCGCGATAACCGCCCCGAAGTTCGAATTGCGGCCCAGTCACAACGGATTCATGGCGGATCCGGGGTCCACGTCGGTCCTCCTCGGCCGTGGTCCTGACCAGTGCTTTATGGTTGTCGATCGATATGAGCCGACCGCGATTCTGTACCCGTGGCTGGGGTTGAGCGATGCTCAGCGGCAGGCGATCAGAGCAAGCAGGTCGACTCTCTTCGAATTCAGGGTGAGTTGTGAGCCTGGCTGATCGTTTGGGTCGTTCGATAGTGTTGGTTGCGTTGCCGGCTGTGGTCGCTGCCGCGGGCGTGTGGTGGTGGCGTACGGAGGTCACGGGTGTCAATCCCGCGCTAGCCCTGGTCGATCAGGTGACGATCGACGGGTTCACCCAGCTCGTTTCGGGAGTTACCTTCGACGATCCACCTACCGCTTATGCCCAGTACCTCGGTGCCACCGACGATCACGTGCTCGACCGCGTGCACGCGCCGGGGGTGCGGCTCACTGTACGAGCTGACCCCGTCAGCGACCCGAAACCGGATGCCATCGTTATCGCGGTCGGTGATGCCCCACGGGATTGCCAGTTGGTTTTGGAGCGATTCCTGCCGACTGCTGCCCCCTTCGCTCGCCACGGCGTCGGACCAAGGCAGGCCGCGGAACTTCAGAACGGTACGCTGACCAAACTTCAGCTGAAGGTTTACTGTCCCGAACCCTAGCCTTATCTCCGGCCATCGGCCCTGGCATGTCCGGTGGTGGTCCCCGCACGGCACCAGGAAGGGTCGTACGGTGGAGCCATGAACCGGCTCGGAATGGCGACGTCTCCGTACCTGCGTCAGCATGCGGACAACCCGGTGCACTGGCGGGAGTGGGATGCCGAAGCGCTGGCCGAAGCCCGGGAGCGGGACGTGCCCGTCCTGCTGTCGGTGGGGTACGCGTCCTGTCACTGGTGCCATGTGATGGCGCACGAGTCGTTCGAGGACCAGGCCACTGCCGACCAGATGAATGAGAATTTCGTCTGCGTGAAGGTCGACCGAGAGGAACGACCGGACCTGGACGCGGTCTACATGAACGCCACGGTCGCGATGACGGGGCAGGGCGGCTGGCCGATGACCTGCTTCCTGACCCCGGACGGTGAACCGTTCTACTGCGGCACCTACTACCCGAAGCTCCCGCGCGGCGGCATGCCGTCGTTCACCCAGCTGCTCACCGCGGTGACCGAAACCTGGCGGACCCGGCGGGACGAAGTGAACCAGGCCTCCGCGCAGGTGGCTGCTGCGTTACGGGACCAGGCGTCGGGACTGCCCGACGCGGACCTGGCGATCACACCGGAGTTGCTCGCCCAATCCGTCGCCGCCGTGCTGCGCGACGAGGACGCCCAGCACGGCGGGTTCGGCGGCGCTCCCAAGTTCCCGCCGTCGGCGCTGCTGGAGGGCCTGCTGCGGCACTGGGAGCGGACCGGCGACCGCGCGGTGTTCGACGTGGTGGCCCGTACTGCCGAGGCCATGGCGCGCGGCGGCATCTACGACCAGCTGCGCGGCGGGTTCGCGCGGTATTCGGTGGACGCCGCGTGGGTGGTGCCCCATTTCGAGAAGATGCTCTACGACAACGCGCAACTGCTGCGCGCCTACGCGCATTTGGCCCGCCGCAGCGCATCGGGGCTTCCGGAATCGTTGTCGCACCGGGTCACCCGGGAGACGGTGCGGTTCCTGCTCGACGATCTCGGAACCCCGCAGGGCGGTTTCGCCTCGGCGCTGGACGCCGACACGCATTTGGAGCCCGGCAAGCCCGGCGTCGAAGGCGCGACGTACGTGTGGACGCCCGCCGAGCTGGCCGGTGTGCTCGGTGCGATCGACGGGGCGTGGGCGGCCGAATTCTTCGGCGTCACCACCGCCGGAAACTTCGAACAGTGCACCTCGGTGCTGACCAGGTACACCGAGCCGGTCACGGCGGAGGACACGGCGCGGCTGGAACACATCCGTGCCACGTTGATCGCCGCCCGCGACCGCCGTCCCCAGCCGGACCGGGACGACAAAGTGGTCACCGCGTGGAACGGCATGGCGATCACCGCGCTCGCCGAAGCCGCGGGCGCGTTGGACGAGCCGGAGTGGACCGCCGCCGCCGTGCGGTGCGCGCGGTTCCTGTTGGCCGAGCACGTGGTCGACGGGCGGCTGCGGCGCGCCTCGCTCGGCGGTGTCGTCGGCGCGGCGCCCGGCATTCTGGAGGATCACGCTTGGCTGGTCACCGGCCTGCTCGCGCTGCACCAGGCCACCGGCGAACTCGGCTGGCTGGACGACGCCCAACGCTTGCTGGACACCGCGATCGAGCATTTCGCCGACCCGGATCGACCCGGCAGCTGGTTCGACACCGCCGACGACGCCGAAACCCTCGTCGCCCGCCCGCGTGACCCGATCGACGGCGCCACTCCCGCGGGGGCCTCCGCGTTGGCCGAAGCGCTGCTCACCGCCGCGGCCACGAGCGATCCCGAACGGGCCGTCCGCTACCGGGAGCTTGCCGACCGCACGCTGGAGCGCGGCGCGATCGTGCTGGCCCGCGCGCCGCGATCGGCGGGCCAGTGGCTCACCGTCGCCGAGGCGGCCCTGCGTGGCCCGCTGCAAGTCGCCATCGCCACGGAATCGGCGGCCGATCCGACCGAGTTGCTCGCCACGGCCCGTTCGACCGCGCCGGGCGGCTCCGTCGTCCTCGCCGCTGCCCCGGACGCTGTCCCGCTGCTGGTCGATCGGCCCTTGGTCGGCAATGCCGCCGCCGCGTACGTCTGCCGCGGCTCCGTCTGCGACCTCCCGGTCTCCACTCCCGACCAGCTCCGCACGGCACTGCTGCGCAACTAGCGACGGTGTATCCGCGGTGCGCTCAGCGCAGGACGACGAGCCAGACCGCCGCGTAATGGGTCAGTGCCGCGAGCACCGTGGCCGCGTGGAAGAACTCGTGATGCCCGAAGACGCCCGGCCACGGGTTCGGCCACTTGGTGGCGTAGAGGATCGCGCCGCCGCTGTAGCACAGGCCGCCGATCAACAGCAGAATCAGCGGTGCGATGCCGATCTGGTCGTTCAGTTGTCCGGCCACCGGCACGATGGCCCAGCCCAGCAGCAGATACAGCGGCACGCCGACCCAGCGGGGAGCGCCGGGCCACAGCAGTTTCAGCGCCACTCCGGCCAGCGCGCCCGCCCAGACCACGGCCAGCAGCGTCTGCCCGGTGCGCCCGGGCAGACCGAGCAGGGCGAACGGGGTGTAACTGCCCGCGATGAACAGGAAGATCATCGAGTGATCCGCTCGCTTCATCCGGATGCGAGCGCGCACGGTCGGCCAGGTCACCCGGTGATACACCGCGCTGACGCCGAACAGTCCGCACACGGTGAGCCCGTAGACCAGGGTCGACCATCCGGCGGTCGCCGAGACCGTGGTGGCGGTGGCGATCAGCACGACGGCAGCGATCGCCGCGACGCCGACGGCCCAAGTATGGATCCAACCGCGTAAGCGCGGCTTGACCAGCGCGTCGGCGAGCGCTTCGCCCGCCGATACGGGGACCGGTGTGGCGGCCGCCGTATCGGCGGCGCCGACCGATTCGGACACGTGTACCTCCTCAGGGACAGCCGGAGCAGTCTGTCCGCGGCCCACGCCGGACCGAGTGCAGACGAGATAGTTTGAACCCGTCAGTAACCTACGCAACCGTAACTTGCGCGCTCCCGGCCACTGTACCGGCGTATCGCAGTCGATGCCGCGTCCGCGCCGCCGAGGCGTAGGGTTGCCCGCGTGGAACTACCGAGTCAGGTGCGGGGTCTGCCGTATCGCATCTACGAGGCCCGGCTGTCCAGGCAGCTGGCCGGTAAGCAGCATCCCCGGCACGTCGCGGTGATGTGTGACGGCAATCGCCGGTGGGCGCGGGAGAACGGTTTCACCGACGTCAGTCACGGCCATCGCGTCGGCGCGCTGAAGATCGCCGAGCTGGTCGGCTGGTGCGAGGCCGAGGGCATCGAAATGGTGACCGTCTACCTGCTGTCCACCGAGAATCTCCAGCGCGATCCGGACGAACTGGAGACGCTGTTCGAGGTCATCACCGACGTGGTCGAGGAGTTGTCGGCGCCGGAGCAGAACTGGAGCGTGCGCATCGTCGGCTCGCTCGACGGCTTCCCCGAGCTGATCGCCAAGCGAATGCGCACCGCTGCCGAGCGCACCGACGGCCGCGACGGAGTGCACGTCAATGTCGCGGTCGGCTACGGCGGCAGGCAGGAGATCGCCGACGCGGTGCGCTCGCTGGTCCGTCAGGAGATCGCCGCGGGCGAAACCGGCGAGGACCTGGTGCAGTCGATCACGGTGAACGCCATCGGCCAGCATCTCTACACCTCCGGTCAGCCGGACCCGGACCTGGTCATTCGCACCTCCGGCGAGCAGCGGCTTTCCGGGTTCCTGCTGTGGCAGAGCGCATACTCGGAGATATGGTTCACCGAGGCGTACTGGCCGGAGTTCCGCCGGGTGGATTTTCTGCGGGCGCTGCGCGACTTCGCCGCGCGGCATCGCCGTTTCGGCGTCTGATTCGATCTTGGTGCGCCGGATCGCACTCTCTTGTCGCGCACCGTGCGGTCTCATGAGCTCGTTCGACCACCGGCCCGCCGGAGCCGCGAAGGGCGAACCGGACGACTCGATCAGCTATGTGGAGTTCGGTAGGCGCTTTCTGGAGTACGCCGCCTCCGAAGCGCGCATCGCGGGCGCGTTCGACCAATTGACCGGCAGCGCTTTCGATTTCGGCCCGATCGGGGTCGGCCCCGGCCGGCTGGCCAAGGCCACCGCGCAGGTCCAGCTCGGCGCGTCCCGGCTGCGCCGCCGCGACGACGAGACGATCGCGTTCGAGTTGATCATCCCGTTGGAGGTCGACCTGCTGCTGGACCTGGCGGTCGACCGGCACCGGTTCCACGTCGAGGGAACCGTGCGTCTGCACCTGACGGTGCGCACAGCGGCGCCCCTGCGGGTGGTGATCGATATCGCCGACCCGCGAGCGGCTGACGTGCATGTCAGTGTCGCCGCCGCCACCAGGCGCGGACAGCTGCTGCGGGTTCTCGCCGGCGTCGATCACGAGATCAGGCGTTTCGTCGCCCGCTATGTCTCCGAGGAGATCCGTCGGCCGCACATCACCGCGGCCTGCGATATCGATGTCGCGCAGCGGCTGGACGAGACGTGGAAATTGTAAGCAGGATCACAATTTCCGCAGCCGCAGCCGATTGATGCTGTGATCGGCGTCTTTGCGCAGCACCAGGGTCGCGCGCGGACGGGTGGGCAGAATGTTCTCCACCAGATTCGGCCGGTTGGTGTTGTTCCAGATCTCCTGTGCGGCCGCGGTCGCCTGCTCGTCGGTGAATCCGGAATAGTGGTGGAAATGTGCGTTCGGATCGGCGAATGCGGTCTGGCGCAAGGTGAGAAACCTTTGCACATACCACTTCTCGATGTCCTCGATGCGCGCGTCGACGTAGATCGAGAAGTCGAACAGATCCGACACCATCAGGCGCGGACCGGTCTGCAGCACGTTCAACCCCTCCACGATCAGAATGTCGGGCTGGCGCACGCAGTGCAGCCGGCCCGGCACGATGTCATAGGAGATGTGCGAATACACCGGGGCGCAGACTTCGGACGCACCGGATTTCACCTCGGTGACGAATCGCAACAGCTTGCGGCGGTCGTAGCTCTCCGGAAAACCCTTGCGATGCATGATGCCGCGCCGGGTGAGTTCCGCGGTGGGGTAGAGGAATCCGTCGGTGGTGACCAGATCGACCCGTGGGTGGTGATCCCAGCGCGCCAGCAGCGCTTGCAGCACGCGCGCGGTGGTGGACTTGCCCACCGCGACGCTGCCCGCGACGCCGATCACGAACGGTACCTGCTGGTCGGGATGGGTTTCGCCGAGGAAGGTCGCGGTCGCGGCGAACAGCCGCTGACGCGCGGCCACCTGCAGGTGGATGAGACGAGCGAGCGGGAGATACACCTCCGCGACTTCTTCGAGATCGATCTGTTCCCCGAGGCCGCGCAGGCCGATCAGTTCTTCCTCGGTGAGCACCAGGGGAGTCGATTTACGCAGGGTCCGCCACTGTTTCCGGTCGAATTCCACGTAGGGACTCGGCTCGCTCATTCGTGCCATTTACCCGACGCTCCGTTTCGGCAAACACGCACAGTTACCGTGCGGGTCCGGTGAGATTCGGTCTAGCTGTCGCCGCATAGGCGAATTCTGCTCCGCGTCAACGTCGTGTGCCGAGCGGGGTACCACTACCGGTTGGTAACCGACTCGATGACCCAGGTGTCAGCCGCTAATGTCGGCTGGCATGGAAGCGCATCCGCTCGTGACCGAATACCTGCGGCTCGGCCTCGCCTTCGACCGGCTGGAAGAAGGATTCGTCGACGCCTACACCGGTGATCCCGCACTGCGCCGCGAGGTGCGGAACGCGCCCGCCCCGCAGCCGCGCGAGCTGGCTCGGCGCGCCGCCGACTTGCGGGCCGTCGTACCGGAGGCGGGTCTGGCGCCCGTGCGCTCCGAGTTCCTCGACGCGCACCTGCGCGCGTTGGAGTGCTCCGCACGGAAGTTCGCGGGCGAGGACATCGGCTTCGTCGAGGAGGTGCGCGCCTACTTCGACGTCGACATCGTGCCCGGCGACGTGGACGACTACCGTGACGCGCACCGGCAGATGGACGAGGTGCTCGCCGGGGACGGGCCGCTGGCCGAACGGGTGGCCGCTCATCGCAAGGCCGACGAGATCCCGCCGGAGCGGTTGCCGGTCTGCGTCGAGGCGTTCTCCAGCGCGCTGCGCGAGCTGGTTCGCGCCCGCTACCCACTGCCCGATCACGAGCACGTCACCTACGAGGTGGTGGGGGACAAGCCCTGGTCCGGGTTCAACTACTACCTCGGCAACTACCAGTCGCGGGTCGCGATCAACTCCGACCTGAAGCAGCACATGGCGCACCTGCCGCAGCTGATCGCGCACGAGTCCTACCCGGGGCACCACACCGAGCACTGCCGCAAGGAAGCCGGGCTGGTCGCCGCCGGGCAGGCCGAGCAGACGCTGTTCCTGGTGAACACGCCGCAGTGCCTGATGGCCGAGGGGCTCGCCGATCTGGCGTTGCGCTCGATCGTCGGGCCCGGCTGGGGCAAGTGGGCGCAGGAGATCTACGCGGATCTCGGGTTGCGCTTCGACGGCGAACGAGCCGAACGCCTTTCGAACGCGTCGGCCAAGTTGCTGGCCGTGCGCCAGGACGCTGCGCTGCTGCTGCACGACCGGGGGCGGTCGCACGACGAGGTGGCGGAGTTCTTGCAGACCTGGAGCCTGACGACGCCGGAGCGGGCGCGCCAGTCGCTGCGCTTCCTGTCCTCGCCGCTGTGGCGGGCCTACATCTCCACGTATGTCGAAGGATACCGGCTGCTGGGTGGTTGGCTCGATCGCGCGGCCGACGCCGAGGATCGGGCCGACCGTTTCCGCAGGCTCCTCGACGAACCGCTCACTCCGGGCGCGGTGCGCGCGGCGGCGTGAGGGCGCGACGCGTGGTCAGGCGGCGGCGACGCGGTCCCTGGACGAACGTGCGTGAGCGGGCCACCACGTCGTCCTCCGGTACGAAGGCGGCCGTGCCGGTGCGCCATCTGCTGCCCTGCCGTAGCCGGACCTGTGGGTCGGCGGTGATGGTGCGGGCCCAGCCGAACCCACGGCCGTGCTGCGAGATCAGCCACGCGCCGGTCTCGTCGATCGACGGGGTGACCGGCACAGTGCTCCTCAGGATCGTTGCGGGCGGAAGATGGCGCAGGTGGTGGTGGCGTGCGCGACCAGGCGGCCTTGCTCGTCGACCACCCGCCCCTCGGCGGTAGCGGTGGTGCGACCGACGTGGATCGTGGTGCCGGTGGCCGTGAGGCGCTGTCCGTCGGTGGGCACGGAGCGGATGTAGTTGGTCTTCAGCTCCAGTGTCGTGTACCCGACGCCGGGTTCCAGCGTGGTGTGCACAGCGCAGCCCATCACCGAGTCGAGCAGGGTGGCGCAGATGCCGCCGTGCGTGGTGCCGAGCGGGTTGGCGAACTCGGGCCGGGTGCGCAGCGCGAACACCGCCTTGCCGTGTTCGAGCTCGTCGACCTCCATGCCGAGCAGGTCCCCGATGAACGGTGGGCGATCCGTCCGGGTCATCGCGGTGCGCAGGAGTTCGAGACCGGACAGCTGAGCCAGATCGACGGTCGCGTCGGACATGAATCCGTCCTTTCGATGAACCGATCGGTCCATATCTGTCATGATTGCAACATGGACCGATCGGTTCACGCAACCCTCGGACTGGGAACGCAGATGAGCGCAGGGCCGCGCACGAGGCTGATCGAGAGCGCGATCGAACTGGTTCGCGAACAGGGCGTGCACGCCGCCGGCCTCGCCGCCCTGCTCGAGCGCGGAAATGCCTCGAGAAACTCGCTCTACCAGCACTTTCCTGCGGGCAAGAGCGAGCTGGTCGAAACCGCCACCCGGGTGGCGGGCGCGCGGATCGGCGAGGTGATCGACAAGGTCACCGCCGCGCCGCCGCGCCGCTGGCTGGATTCGCTGATCGGGTGGTGGGTCGGCGCGCTGGAGAAGACCGACTATCGCGCCGGGTGTCCGATCGTCGGGGCGGCGCTGGCCGAGTCCGAGCCCCGGGTGCAGGCCGCCGCAGGCGAAGTCTTCGACGCCTGGCACGCAAGGCTCGGTGCGGCACTGGTCGACGCGGGCATGTCCGCGCCGCAGGCGCGCTCGTTCGGCAGTTTCGTGTTCAGCGCCATGGAGGGGGCCGTCATCCAGGCGCGGGCCATGAAGTCCACGCAGCCGCTGGAAGACGCGCAGCGGCATCTCACGATCCTGTTGGAGAGCTATCTGCCGGACAGCGGCGGATCCCGCTGATCGCGCGGGGCACCGGCGTGTCGCAGGTCACGGCCGCGCCGTACGGCGCGCCGGTGCGAGCGGAGGGAAAGAACCCCCTGCTCGAGGGCTGGGCCGTGGCCCATAGACTGAAGGTCGTGACGCAGACGACCGCCTCTGTCAATTCCCAGTCCCTCGGTGAGCTCGATCCGGAACTCGCCGCCGCGATGGCAGGCGAGCTCGCCCGCGAACGCGACACCCTCGAGATGATCGCCTCGGAGAACTTCGTGCCGCGCGCGGTGCTGCAGGCGCAGGGTAGCGTGCTGACCAACAAGTACGCTGAGGGTTACCCGGGACGGCGGTACTACGGCGGCTGCGAGCACGTCGACGTGGTGGAGACGCTGGCGCGCAACCGCGCCAAGGAGCTGTTCGGCGCCGAATTCGCCAACGTGCAGCCGCATTCGGGCGCGCAGGCGAACGCCGCGGTGCTGATGTCGCTGATGGACCCGGGCGACAAGCTGCTCGGTCTCGATCTCGCACACGGCGGTCACCTGACCCACGGCATGCGCCTGAACTTCTCCGGCAAGCTCTACGAGGTGCACTCGTACGGAGTGAGCAAAGAGGACCACCGTGTCGACATGGACGAGGTGCGCGCGATCGCGCTGCGGACGCGTCCGAAGGTGATCGTGGCAGGCTGGTCGGCCTACCCGCGCCACCAGGACTTCGCGGCGTTCCGCTCGATCGCCGACGAGGTCGGCGCCTACCTGTGGGTGGATATGGCGCACTTCGCCGGCCTGGTCGCCGCCGGTCTGCACCCCTCGCCGGTGCCCCACGCCGACGTGGTGTCCTCGACCGTGCACAAGACCCTCGGCGGTCCCCGCTCCGGCCTGATCCTGGCCAAGCAGGAATACGCCAAGAAGCTGAACAGCTCGGTGTTCCCGGGCCAGCAGGGCGGGCCGCTCATGCACGCCATCGCCGCCAAGGCCGTCGCGTTCAAGATCGCCGCGGGCGAGGAGTTCCGCAATCGCCAGGAGCGCACCCTGTCCGGCGCCAAGATCCTGGCCGAGCGGCTCACCGCAGCCGACGTCAAGGACAAGGGCATCAGCGTGCTCACCGGCGGCACCGACGTGCATCTGGTGCTGGTCGACCTGCGGAACTCCGAACTCGACGGCCAGCAGGGCGAGGACCTGCTGCACGAGATCGGCATCACCGTGAACCGCAATGCCGTTCCGTTCGACCCGCGTCCCCCGATGGTCACCTCCGGTCTGCGCATCGGCACCGCCGCGCTGGCCACCCGCGGCTTCGGCGACACCGAGTTCGCCGAGGTCGCCGACATCATCGCGAGCGCGCTGGCCGGCGGCGCCGACTTGGATGCGCTGCGCGCCCGGGTCGGCAAGCTGGCCAAGGATGTTCCGCTGTACGACGGCCTGGAGGACTGGCGCCTGCTGGGCTGATACCGGTGTGCTTCGTGCGTCCGGGCGGGCCGGACACACGAAGCATGGTCGGCTGTCGTGAGCGCCGATCCCACCGCCACCGCAGCGATCCGAACTACCTGTCCATGCGCGCCTCAGCCCGCACGATCGACTCGTCCAGGTACCGGGCGATATCGGCGCTGGTCCCCGGGCGGATCATCAGGGCGCGGTTCGCCGGAACCTCGCAGTAGCGGCCGTCGGCCGTGTCGATCCAGCGGAGGCGGCCGGTGCGCAACGGTTCGGCATTGCGCGGGCCCAGCAACACGCCGATGGTGCCGCGGGTGGTGCACGACTGCCGCCAGAAACGCCGGTAGCGCTCTTTCGCCCGGCCGGCGGGTGCGTTGCCGAACACATCGGGGCGATCGTCGTTGAGATCGTCGAGCAGGAAGCTCTTCTCACCCACCGTTCCGGCCGGGGCGTCCGGGAGTAATCGCACCACTTCGCCGGCGAGCTGATCGATGCGGCAGCGACGTAACCGGACTTGTCCGCCGTCCGGCGCGGGCGACTGCACGGCGAGCACACCCGAGCCGGTGCGGGCGCCGCAGGCAATGGCGCGCAGTTCGACGCCTTCACGCGTGTTGTCGTAGCCGACCAGCTCGATGCGCCAGTCCGGAACGGCCAGCGTGGTGATCGCGCTGCGCAGCGGCAGCCGCTCGTCCCGGCCCAGCTCGGCGCGGAACTGCTGTTGATACGCCTGATACTCGTTGCGACCGGGAAAGCGGCTGGTGAATCGGAACGGGAAGGGCATGCGGTCCAGGCCCGTCCCGAACCATGCCGCGGCGAACTGCTCGGCCGACAACGACCACTGCGCCGTCATAGCTCACCGAGTACGGGTGGCACCGTCGGTTTCACCTCGCCGAGTAGCTCTTTCGCGTGTTCCTCGGTGCGCAGGTAGTTCGGCGACCGGTGCTCGTCGTCGTCCGCACGCCTGCCGCCCATCCCTGGCGGCACCATCCCCGAGTAGCCCGCGGCGCCCGTCGCTCCCGGGCGCCCCGGTGCGGCGGGTTGCCCATCGACCGCGGCGGGGACGGTGGGCTGGGCGGGCCGAGACGTGCCCGATCGCGCTCGGTCGTCCGAGGCGCTGGGCATTCCGGCCGCGCCGGGGGTGGCCGGTCCGCTCGGCGTGCCGTTCGGTGTGGCGTAGAACGAGGTCGGGGTCAGGCTGGTGGGTGTTGTCGGCGACGGCGAGGAGGGCGCGATCGGTGCGGACGGTGTGAATGTCTGCGTCCTCGTGGTGGCTGCCGGAGTGGTCGCCTCGATGTCCTGGTGGGGTGAAACCGCTCGATACGAGAGGGTTTGCGGCGCGGCATCGACGGTCGGCTGCGTTTTGTCCTCCGGCTCGCCCTCGTCCGCCGAACCGGCGGGGGAGGCGGTGTCCGCGGTGGAGGGAGTGCCGTCGGAAGAGGAGCTGTCCGGGGAGCGGGTGGAAGTGGCCACGGTCTGCGAGCCCACGGTCGTGCCGGTTTCCACACCGGTGCCGGCCTCAGCGCCGGTGTCGGTTTCCATACCCTTGTCAGTTTCCACACCGATGCCGGTCTCTATACCGGTGCCGGCCTCAGCACCGGTACCGGCCTCAGCACCAGTACCGGCCTCCGCACCGGTCGGGGCCGTGGCGGTCGGAGTGACCGGGGACGGCAGTGTCGGAATACCCGGCGCGGTGGCTCCGAACGGCTGGATGTACTGGGTGTTCATCTCGTCGCGGGCCTGCTCCTCCCGCGAGTTGCGCTGTGCCGCACCGGCTGTTGTGACCGAGGTGTCCAGCAGATCCGGCACCGACATCTTGAACTTCGCCGCCGCGTCCGCCGCCGCCGACAGCGGTAGACTCTGCGCGCCGAGGGACGCACCGAGTTCGCCCACCCGCGCCGCGTACTCGCGCACGCAGCGGACCGCGCTGTCGGCCGCCGCCCCCTCCCAATGCTGGTCCACCGCGTTCCTGATCGCGTTCTCGAATCGCTGACCCGCGTTTGTCACCGCCGCGGCGATGGCCGACCACGCGGCGAACGCACCGTCGAGCGCGCCCGGATTCATCGCGTCGGCGGCCTGTTTGATCTCCGCGTGCGAGAAGCTCTGCGCGTTCTCCGGGTTCGTGATCGCGCGGCCGTCGGTTTGTCTCATGATCCCCCCGGTGTTCAGCTGCCCGCGGGCAGCAGCGGTGCGACCGCTCTGGCGATGTCGGTGGCGATATCGCAGGCGACGAGGTGCTTGTTCGCCGGCGTCTGCGGCACATTCGTCAGGATGTAGAGCGAGCCGGACCTCATTTCGACGTTGATCGTGCAGCCGCCGGGTACGTCCGGACGGGCTTCGTAGCGGACGGCTTTCCGATCGCCTGCCGGGATGTCCACCGCAGCAGGGTAAGTGCTGCGAATCTGTTCGAGAGTGCCGTTGGTGGTCTCGACGACGAATCCGTACCCGGCCCGTGCGACATACCGGCACCCCTTCCTGGTGACGCCGCCTCGGCTGTCCTGTTTGGATTCCGGGGGTCTCGAGTCCCACTGACGCTCCGCGAGAAACTGGGGTGTGAGTGCGATGCAGGGATCGAACGGGATCTGTGGCGACGCGCTCGAATCGGACCCGGTGGCGCCGGTGACCGAGGTCGCCGAATCGCTCGGTGCCGTGCCGACACCGCATCCGGAGAGCAAGACCAGAGCCGCTGCCCCGGCAACGCATCCGGTGGTCCGAACGTTTGTGCCGGTCTTCATGCGCTGAGCTCCCGCAGCGCCGCCGCGAATTCCGTATCGGTCCGAACGTAGCCGTCGCGGATGGCGTCGAACATGGATGTGATCTCTTGCGCTACGCAGATGTACTCGGTGAGCGTGTCGAAGGCGTTGTTCGGGCCACCGAATGCCTTCTCCCGGAACAGCCGCACCAGTTCTACGGCGGAGGTCAGCTTCGGATTGTCTTCACCAAGCCCCCAGTGCTGCCGCTCACCGAGTTCGCGCGCGTCGGTTTGCGCCGCGACGAGCGTGTCGATCAGCTCCTGGCACGCCTGGTCGATCTTCACGAATGCTTGCGGGTCCATCCGTACCCGCAGCGCCCCGGTTGCCGCAGCTTCGATGTACCCGGGAAACGGGCTGTCCGCCATTGCCGCCCCTTCTGTCAGTACCGTCCGACCTTATAGACGCGCCCTGGAGCACTCCGGTTCCATCGAAACGCAGCCGAATCTCGGGCGTCCCGTCGCGCCGCTGGTCGACCGCGCGACGGTTCCGAACCGGGATGTCGTGCCGCGCGGCGGCTGTGGCGAGTTCGATCGCTGTCGGGGCCGCTGCCGAGCGGTCAGCGCGCATCCGCCGCGGCGATCAGTGCGGGGTAGTCCCGCAGGTCGATGTCGTTGGCGGCGTTGTCGCCGTATTTCGTCATCAGCGCGAACATCCGGGAGCGGAGGAACCAGTTGCGCATCGTGATTCCCCACGCGGTTTTGGGCGCCAGGAAGCGGCCGGCGTTGCTGTTGCCCGCGATCTTCGAGTAGCGCTTCATGAGTTCGTCGTACCGAGCGAAGGCGGCGGTGTGGTCGCCGCCCGCCAAGGCCAGCTCACCCGCGATGACGTACGCGCCGACCACGGCGAGCCCGGTGCCGAAGCCGCCCAGGGTGTTCCCGTACCCGGAGTCGCCGACCAGCGCGATACGTCCCTTGGTGTAGCCGTCGGGCATCTGGACCCGACCGATCGAATCCAGGTAGAAGTCGTCGAATTCGGTGAGTTCGGCGAGCATTCGCGGCACGTCCCACCCGACCTCGGCGAAGGTTTCGGCGAGGATGCGCCGCTGAGCGGTGCTGTCGTCGCGGGCGTAGTCGAGTTCGGGCGCGGCGAACATGTACATCTGCTGCGCCTTCGGACCACCGCTGATCGCGAGTCGGCCCGGAACGTTGTGGCCGTACGCGACCACGCGTTCGCGCGGTCCGGTGGACTTGCCGCTCCATGGGCCTGCGCCCGCGACGGCGTAGTAGTAGCCCAGGTGCCGCACGAAGTCCCGCTCGGGCCCGAAGGCCAGCCTGCGGACCCGAGAATGGATGCCGTCGGCGCCGAAGACGAGGTCGTAGGTGCGGGCGGGAGCGTGCTCGAACTCGACGTGCACGCCTGCCGCGGTCTCGGTGAGCGCGGTGATCGAATCGCCGAACAGGTACTCGCACCGGTCGGCGGTGCGGCGGTAGAGGATCTCGGACAGGTCGCCGCGCAGGATCTCCATATCGCCGCCGGTGAATTCGCCCGACATCAGCGCCAACTCGGTGCCTCGCTCGTCGACGAAGACGGTGTCGGTCGTACCCGTCCTGCGCTGCTCGATGTCGTCCAGCACGCCCATCCGTTCCAGCACGGTGCGGTGGGTGCGGCCTTTGAAATCGATCGCCTGACCGCCAGGGCGCAGCGCCGCGGCGCGCTCGACGACGGTGACCGCGAACCCGTAGCGGTGCAGCCAGTAGGCCAGCGCGGGTCCGGCGATGCTCGCGCCGGAGATCAGAACGGTGGTGTCGCGCATGGAATCTCCTCGTCTCAAATCTGCGTCCTATGGAAACTGTATCCTATGGACGCAAATTAGCGTATGGTAGACACAGTTTCACGTCAAGACGTTCTCCGGAAGGATTTCGGGCATGCCGACACCGACCACACTGGAACTGCTCTGGGGTACCGGACAGCGGCCCAAGCGCGGACCGAAACCCGCGCTGTCGCTGGAGCGGATCGTCGCGGAGGCCGTCGCTCTGGCCGACGCCGAAGGACTGCCGAACCTGTCCATGCAGCGGCTGGCCGAGCGACTCGGCTTCACGAAGATGTCGCTGTACCGCTACGTGCCGGGTAAGGCCGAGCTCGTCGCGCTGATGCTGGACACGGCCCTGGGGGCGCCACCGGAACTGAGCGCGGCGGCGGAGGCGTCCGAGGACGGCTGGCGCGACCTGCTGCGCGTGTGGTGCGAGACGATCTACGCGCGCTTCAGCGCCCACCCCTGGTCGATAGAGGTGTCGGTGGGCGTGCGGCCGGTCGGCCCGAACGAGGTGGCCTGGGTGGAGTCCGCGCTCGGCGCGCTCGCCGGAACCGGTCTCAGCGCCGCCGAACGGCTGGACACGATCGTTCTGCTGACCGGACACGCCCGCAGCCTGGCGCAGCAGGTGCTGGTGGCGGACGCCGACGAGTTCGAAAAGCAGATGGCGGGTCAGTTCGCCGGGATGGTGGCCGCCGCGGCGGATCGGTATCCGGCCGCGGCCGCCGCGTTCGCGGAGGGCGGCGCGGTCGCGGGCGGGGAGGGCGCGCTGAAGTTCGGCATCGAGCGCATTCTCGACGGACTGGCCGTGCTCATCGCGCGCCGCGGGTAACCGCCGCGGCCTACGCTCGGACCATGACCGACGAACCCGACCTGAAACAGGACTCGATCACCACCGTGCGGGAGTTCTTCGCCGCGCTGGAAATGGGCGCCTCGCAGGAGGCGATCGACCTGCTGCACCCGGACATCGTCTGGAAGAACACCTCGCTGCCGGACGTGCGGGGCGTCCGCCGGGTCGGCGGCGTGCTGCGCGGCCTGCGCCGCGACTGGCTCGGCTTCGGGGTGGACATGCACCACATCGCCGCCGACGGCGATGTGGTGCTCACCGACCGCACCGACTATCTGCGCTTCGGTCCGGTGCGCGTCGGTTTCTGGGTGACCGGCACGTTCGAACTGCGCGACGGCCGAATCATCGTGTGGCATGACCACTTCAGCTGGGAGAACCTCCTGCGCGGCACGGCTGTCGGCCTCTGGCGCGCCGCGCTCACCCGCGGCTGACCGGCCTCAGGAGTGCTGGGCCAGATAGTCCAGATACACCGGTCGCAGCACCTCGGCGACCGCGCCGTCGCCCGCGTGGACGTAGTCGTCGAGCATCGGCAGCACGTACTTGATGTCGGCCTCGCTTTCGCCGACATTGCCCGCGGCGGCCTCGGCGGCCGGGATCGACGTGAGCAGCCGCCACAGGAACTTCACATCCCCTCGCCGCACGGCGAGCTTCATCGCCCGGTCGTGCAGCTCCTTCGACGACAGCTTCTCCAAATCCTCGTTACCGGACATACCAGCGACTCTATCCGCCGAATCGGACGACAGCGACCGCGTGGCGAATCCCGTCGCGACTCGGACGCCGTGCTGCGATGACTGCTATGGCACCGCAACCCCACCCCGGCTTCCGGATCAAGCGGGTCTACGACGATCCCGACCCCGACGACGGCACCCGGGTGCTGGTCGACCGGCTCTGGCCCAGGGGCATCACCAAAGCGCAAGCGCGGGTCGATCGCTGGCCGAAGGCGCTCGCGCCGAGCACCGAGCTGCGGCGCTGGTTCCACGCCGACCGGGACGCGCGCGGCCCGGAATTCGCCCGTCGCTTCCGCGCCGAACTCGCGGCGCCGGAGGTTCAGCAAGATTTGCGGGATTTACGCGCCTTGGCAGCCGAAGGTCCGGTCACCTTGCTCACAGCCGTACAGGATCCGGCGCACAGCCATGTTCCGGTACTGCTTGACGTGCTGCGGTGAACCGCGGCGACGTGCGGGTTTACGACAAATTCACTGACATGCCTCCCGGTCTCCGAGCGCGGACACCGGAATCGAAGGTAGCGTCGGGTGTGCGGGCCGCGGCGGTGTGGCTCGTACGGGAGGTCCTGACCGTGACTGAGCTACTCAGTACGAGGGGGCCGGAGCCCGGCCCTCGTGGCATCTGACGGCAACGTCGGGTCCATCAGGACGGACCGGTCCAGCGAGATCGTTCGTGCGATTGCCGCACGAACACAGAGGAGCCCACCGTGACTGCTGCACGCTCCGTTTCCGCTCCCTCGGCGCACTCCCGCTCCGCGAAAGGCGGAGCCGCCGCGAAGGGGGCCCGCCCCTCGCAATTACCCGGCAAAACCTTCGTCATCGACACGTCCGTCCTGCTGTCGGATCCCTGGTCCTTCACCCGGTTCGGCGAACACGACGTGGTGTTACCCCTGGTGGTCATCAGTGAACTCGAAGCCAAACGGCACCATCACGAGCTGGGCTGGTTCGCGCGAGAAGCTTTGCGCAACCTGGACGATCTGCGCCTGCAACACGGCAGGCTGGATCAGCAGGTGCCGATCGGCACCGAGGGCGGAACGTTGCAGGTGGAACTGAACCACACCGATCCCGCGGTCCTTCCGGTCGGCTTCCGCACCGACACCAACGACTCCCGGATCCTGGCCTGTGCGCTCAATCTCGCGGCCGAGGGCCGCGAAGTGGTGTTGGTGTCCAAGGACATTCCGCTGCGGGTCAAGGCCAGTGCGGTGGGCTTGCACGCCGACGAGTACCACGCCCAGGATGTGGTGACCTCGGGCTGGTCCGGCATCGTCGAACTCGATGTCAGCACGGCGCGCATCGATCAGCTCTACGCCGAGTCGGTGATCGATCTCGACGAAGCGCGAGAACTGCCCTGCCACACCGGCGTTCGGTTGCTCGGCGTCAGCTCCAGTGCGCTGGGCCGGGTCACGCCGGACAAGCGGGTGCAGCTGGTGCGCGAGCGCGAGGCGTTCGGGCTGCACGGCCGGTCCGCCGAGCAGCGCATCGCGCTGGACCTTCTGCTGGACGAGAGCGTCGGCATCGTCTCGCTCGGCGGCCGGGCGGGTACCGGCAAATCGGCGCTGGCGTTGACGGCGGGCCTGGAGGCGGTGCTGGAGCGGCGCACGCAGCGCAAGGTGGTGGTCTTCCGCCCGCTGTACGCGGTGGGCGGCCAGGAGCTCGGCTATCTGCCCGGCACCGAGAGCGAGAAGATGGGTCCCTGGGCACAGGCGGTCTTCGACACGCTCGACGGGTTGGCCAGCCGCGAGGTGATGGAGGAGGTGCTCAGCCGCGACATGCTGGAGGTGTTGCCGCTGACCCATATTCGGGGGCGGTCGCTGCACGACTCCTTCGTGATCGTGGACGAGGCCCAGTCGCTGGAGCGCAACGTGCTGCTCACGGTGCTCAGCCGTCTGGGCACCGGCTCGCGGGTGGTGCTCACCCACGATGTGGCCCAGCGCGACAACCTGCGCGTCGGCAGGCACGACGGCGTCGCGGCGGTGGTGGAGAAGCTCAAGGGCCATCCGCTCTTCGCGCACATCACACTGACCCGTAGCGAGCGCTCGCCGATCGCGGCGCTGGTCACCGAGATGCTGGAGGAATACGGCCCCAACGCCTGATCCCGAGCGCCGTTCACCGGCGTGTTTCATCGCATGTCCAGCGGGTATCATCCGCCGCGATAGCTGATCGGTATGACCCGGTGGCCGCTCGTCGGTCACCGGGTCATCGTCTGACCATCGACCGAGGCTATGCGCGGCGTCGTCACGAACCCGTGCTGTGCCCGCAGCCCACAGCGAGAGGATGGATATGCACCACTTCGCTCGACGAACGGCTGGATTCACCGCAGTACTCGCCACGGCAGGGCTGGTCCTGGCCGGCTGCGGCAACGACGACAACAAAGGCGACAGCGCCAAGACCGGTATGGCCAGTATGACCGGTATGGTCACCTCGATCGCCAGCCCCACCACCAGCGCCGGGATGACCACACATACCGGAGCGAGCCCGACGAGCACCACGGGCGCGGCCGAGGCGACGACCAAGATCGCGACACCGGCGGGGGAGATCGCCGTCTCCGGCGACATCTACGACAAGTACGTGCAGCTCGGCGGCCCGAACGGTCCGCTCGGGCCGCCGCTGCAAGCCGCGGAGGACGCACCCGACGACGGCCACTATCAGGACTTCGCGGGCGGCACGATCTATCAGCCCAAGGAGGGCGAACCGCACGTCGTCTGGGGCGAGATCCGCAAGGCGTGGGAAGACAACGGCGGTGCGCAGGGGCCGCTCGGCTACCCGGTCAGCGATGAGAAGGACATCCCCGGCGGCAAGCAGAGCGACTTCACCGGCGGCACCATCACCTGGGTGAACGGTACTATCACCGTCACGCCGAAGTAGGAGCCATCTATCCGGCGTCCGGGATCGCGGTGCGGTCTCGGTTGTCTGTGAATCCCATCCATCCGTTCCCGCTCCGCGGGCCAAGCCGCTAGGTTGTCTCGGTGCAAACTCTCCTGACCGATCGCGAATTGCTCGAATCGCTCGCGGTGGACGTAGAACTGCTGCTGCGTAAGCACATGGATGTCGCCGACGGGTGGCAGCCGCACGACTTCGTGCCGTGGGACGACGGGCGCAACTTCGCCTTCCTCGACGGTACCGACTGGGCGGCGGAGCAGTCCGAGCTCAGCGAGACCGCCAAACTGGCATTGACCGTTTCGGTGCTGATCGCCGACAACCTGCCCTCGTATCACCGTGAGATCGGCAAGCACCTGCGCACCGGCGCGTGGTGGCGCTGGGTCGGCCGGTGGACGGCCGAGGAGAACCGCCACGAGATCACCATCCGCAACTATCTCGTGGTGACCAGGGCCGTCGATCCGGTGGAACTGGAGCGGTTGCGCATGGAGCACATGACCAAGGGGTTCCGCCGCCCGGCGATGCACTTGCTCGACGTGCTGGCGACCTCCGCGTTCGAGGAGGCGGCCAGCGCGCTGCGCCACCGCAACATCGCCGCGCTCGGCGAGAATCCCCTGGTCACCGCTATCGCTGAGCGCATCGCGCTGGACGACGAATTGCAGTCGGTGTTCTTCGCCGACCTGGTGGCCGCCGCGCTGGATCTGGCGCCGGACCAGACCGTGCGGGCCATCGCCGACCGGGTCGCGGGCTTCGAGGTCCCGACGGTGACGCTGCCGGACGGCCGCAGCAGTGACGTGGTGCTCGCCGAGGCGGGCGTCTACGACCGCGCCAAGGAGGGCGAGCTGGTCTTCGCCCCGTTGCTGAAACGATGGAACATCTTCAGCCGCACCGATTTCGGTCCGGACGGTGCGACCGCGCGCGACGAACTCGCGCATTTGCGCGACTGAGCCGTACCGCGGAAGCAGTGAACGAACGACGCCTCGGCAGCTCCGGCCACCGAGGCGGCGTTCGTTGCGGCGCCGCTCAGTCCGGCTTCTTCACCTTGGCCATGGCCAGCACGTCGAGGCGGCGGTCGAGTTCGTCCTCGGTCAGCTTCTCGTCCAGCAGGCCGCGGTCGACAACCGTCTGGCGGATGGTCTTCTTCTCCCTCAGCGCTTCCTTCGCGACCGCCGCCGCCTCCTCGTAGCCGATCGCCGAGTTCAGCGGCGTCACGATCGACGGGGAGGACTCGGCGAGCCTGCGCAGGTGCTCGACATTCGCGACCAGGCCGCGCACACACTTGTCGGCGAACAATCGGGAGACGTTGGCCAGCAGGCGGATCGACTCCAGCAGGTTGCGCGCCATCACCGGGATGTACACGTTCAGCTCGAAAGCGCCGTTCGCGCCGGCGAACGCCACCGCGGCGTCGTTGCCGATCACCTGCGCGCCGACCTGGGTCACCGCCTCGGGCAACACCGGGTTGACTTTGCCGGGCATGATCGAGCTGCCCGGTTGCAGATCCGGCAGCTGGATCTCGGCCAGTCCGGTGAGCGGGCCCGAGCCCATCCAGCGAATGTCGTTGGCGATCTTGGTCAGGCTGACCGCGATCGTGCGGAGCGCGCCGGACGCCTCGACCAGGCCGTCGCGCGCGGCCTGCGCCTCGAAGTGGTCCTCGGCTTCGCGCAACGCATCGATGTCGGTGGCGCGCACGAGTTCCGCGACGACCCGCGCGCCGAAGCCCTCGGGCGCGTTCAGGCCGGTGCCGACCGCCGTGCCGCCGATGGGTAGTTCGCCCAGCCGCGGCAGCGTCGCCATGATGCGGTCGATGCCCGCGGCCACCTGTCGGGTGTAGCCGCCGAATTCCTGGCCGAGGGTCACCGGGACGGCGTCCATCAGGTGGGTGCGGCCGGACTTCACCACGGTGCGCCATTCCGTCGACTTGTCCAGTAGCGCCAGCCGCAGATGCTCCAGCGCGGGAACCAGATCGGTGATCACCGCTTCAGTAGCGGCGAGATGCGTTGCGGTGGGGAAGGTGTCGTTGGACGACTGGGACATGTTCACGTCGTCGTTCGGGTGAACGGTGACACCCTTCGCCTCGGCCAGCGAGGCGATCACCTCGTTGGCGTTCATGTTCGAGCTGGTGCCGGAACCGGTTTGGAAGACGTCGATCGGGAACTGATCGTCGTGTTCGCCGCCCGCGATCTCCTGCGCCGCGGCGATGATGGCATCGGCCTTCACGGGATCGAGCAGCCCCAGGTCGCGGTTGACCGTGGCGCACGCGGCCTTCAGCAGGCCGAGCGCGCGAATCTGCGCGCGCTCCAAGCCGCGTCCGCTGATCGGGAAGTTCTCCACGGCCCGCTGGGTCTGCGCGCGCCACAGAGCGTTCACCGGAACCCGGACCTCGCCCATGGTGTCGTGCTCGATGCGGTACTGCGTCTCCTCGCTCATGGACCCGACCCTATGCCGCGGCAGCGGCCCATGGGGCAGCCACGCCTGAGGTCATTCGCACACCTCGGCAGCCTTCGCGTGGGAATAGGAACTGTCCTCCCAGGTGCCCGCCCCGTGGCCCGAAGCAGCGCCCGCGTCACCTACATGGGAGTACATCGGTCCGCAAAAGGGCACGGCGAAAGGGAACGAGCGGTGGCGGCCGAACACGGTACTCACCCGTCTCGACGCGAGTTGCCGCCCCGCCGCCCTGCTGCGCTGCCGCCCTGCCCTGCTGCGCTGCCGCCCTGCCCTGCTGCGCTGCCGCCCTGCCCTGCTGCGCTGCCGCCCTGCCCTGCTGCGCTGCCGCCCTGCCCTGCTGCGCTGCCGCCCTGCCCCGCCGCGCTGCCGCTTCGCCCCGCTGCCGCCCCGCCCCGCCGCGCTGCCGCTCTGGGGAGCGTCACCACCCGCCCGCTTGCGCACTGCGTGCACGTCACCCACACGGTGTCCGACCGCTGATCGTAGGCACAAACGCCGTACTCACCCCGCGCGTCGGGTGTCGCGGTTTCCAAATTGCGGGACCACCGCCCTCAGCCCCCGGTTTCGAGCGCAGCGAGACCGAGCCTGTTCCGTTCGCGGCCCGGCTCGCGTGTGCGCGGCCGCCGCGTCCGCGACGAAGTCGCCAGCGGTGGTCGCGCACACGCGAGCCACAAAGGGGCCGTGAACACCCAGCGCCGCAGGCGCTGGAAAAACAAACACAGCCGCGAACACCCAGCGCCGCAGGCGCTGGAAAAAAAATTACGGCAGCGGCGGGACCGCGTGTTCGTCGCCGATGAAATCGACCGAGGAGTATTCGCGCAGCTTGGTCAGGCGATGGTAGGCGTCGATCATGCGGACCGTGCCGGACTTCGAGCGCATCACGATCGACTGGGTGGACGCGCCGCCACCGTAGTAGCGCACGCCGCGCAGCAGGTCGCCGTCGGTCACGCCGGTGGCGCAGAAGAACACGTTCTCACCGGAGACGAGGTCCTCCGTGGTCAGCACGCGGTCGAGGTCGTGGCCCGCGTCGATGGCCTTCTGTCGTTCCTCGTCGTCTTTCGGTGCGAGCATGCCCTGCAGCTCGCCGCCCATGCAGCGCATCGCGGCGGCGGCGATGATGCCCTCCGGGGTACCGCCGATACCGACCAGGATGTCGGTGCCGGAGTCGGGACGGGCCGCGGCGATCGCGCCCGCGACGTCGCCGTCGGAGATCAGGCGGATGCGGGCGCCTGCCTCGCGCACCTGGTGGATGAGCTCGGCGTGCCGGGGACGGTCCAGGATGCAGACGGTCATGTCGGACTTCGAGGAGTGCTTGGCCTTGGCGACGCGGCGGATGTTCTCCGCGATCGGCGCCGAGATATCGATCACATCGGCGGCATCCGGGCCGACGGCGATCTTGTGCATGTAGAAAACCGCGGACGGATCGAACATCGCGCCGCGCTCGGCGACCGCGAGCACCGAGATCGCGCCGGGGACGCCTTTGGACATCAGCGTGGTGCCGTCGATCGGGTCCACCGCGAAGTCCACTTCGGGGCCGGTCCCGTCGCCGACGGCCTCGCCGTTGTACAGCATGGGCGCCTCGTCCTTCTCACCCTCGCCGATCACGACGGTGCCGCGCATGGACACCGAGCTGACCAGCTGCCGCATGGCGTCGACGGCGGCGCCGTCGCCCCCTTCCTTGTCACCGCGACCGACCCACCGGCCCGCGGCCATCGCCCCGGCCTCGGTCACGCGGACCAGCTCGAGTGCGAGGTTGCGGTCGGGCGCCTCGCGGCGGCTAGGTGTGGGGGAAGTTGCCGTCATTGCGGGGTGCCTCCTGTGCGTCGGGACGTACGGGTCGATTGTCGCATTCGATATGGCACGGCCGTACACCCCTGCTCGTGGTGTCGGGGTGCACGGGGCGGCGCCGCCGCACGAGTGGATACTGGGAGCGTGTCGTACCAAAAGCCGCGCATCTTGAACGACTACCGGGATCTGTTCTGGTCGTTGATCCCGTTGGTCCTGATCGCGCTGGTGTTCGCCGGGCTGGCCAGCCAGTGCAGTTTCGCCGCGAACGGTCCGACGCAGGGTCGGATCCCGCACTTCGACGCGCGCGCGGCGCTCACCGCCGACGCGCGTTCCCTGCCGTTCCCCATCCGCAACCCGGACCTGCCCGCGGACTGGACGCCGAATTCCGGCAGTCGCGAGTCCATCAGCGGCAACGGCGGCGGGCCGGTCAGCACGGTCGGCTACATCACGCCGCAGGGCACCTACATGCGGTTCACCCAGAGCAACGCCACCGAGGAGGCGCTGGCCAGGTTCGTGCTCGGGTCGCGTTACGCCGGCGGCACCGAGCAGGTCGGCGCGCAGAAGTGGATCGTCTACGCCGAGCAGGGCTCGGAGACCGCGTGGATCACCGACCTCGGTCAGTCCCGCGTGTTGATCACCGGCGCGGGCAACCACGCGGCGTTCACCACGCTCGCCGAGGCGATCACGGCGGCGCAACCACTGAAGCCCTGAAATCCGCTTGTCTTCGGCGGCGCGCGTTCGTTAGTTTTGCCGCGGCACGAGACACGTGCCGAACCGGTTTTCGGAGGTCGATGAATATGGCTGCCCCCAGCCGTCTTTCGCATGCCCTTCGCCGGTTCGCGCGCCACTGATTTTCCCGTAGACGCGGACCGGTCTTTCCTAGATGACCAGGAGTGTCACGTGTCTGTTTCCCTTTCCCCTGATCTGCGCACCGAACGGCTGATCCTGCGGTCGTGGACCGCAGGTGGGGCGGTCGCCGTGCTCGACGACCGCCGTGACGCCGCGTGGGCGGCGGATTTCCCGGCTGATGGCGATCGCGTCATCGCGGGCCTGCTCGCGGCGCATCCGGACTGGCTCGGGCCGTTCGGGCACCGGCTCGTCCTCGAGCGCTCGAGCGGGCTCGTCGTGGGATCGATCGGGCTGTTCTGGCCGCCCGCCGACGGCGACCTGGAGATCGGATACGGCATCGTCGCCTCGCGGCGCGGTCGCGGTTACGCCACCGAGGCCACCGTCGCCCTCACGGCGCACGCGTTCACCGCGCCGGGCGTTCGCGCGGTGCACGCCGATGTGGAACTGTCCAATCCGCCGTCGGTGCGGGTGCTGGAGAAAGCCGGATTCGAGCGGGTGAGCAGCGCGGACGGCATCGCACGGTTCCGCGCCGCGGCCACGTCGCGCTGACGACGCCGGGGGCCGTCGTCAGCGGTGGCTCCACCACCTAGCCCAGGTCCAGGCGCGGCGGCTGGTCATTCCCGCCGCTCCAGGTCGGTGCGGTGCAGCGCGTCCTCCACACGCTTGCGCGCACCCGCGAGATGTTCTTCGCAGCGGTTGGCCAGCGCCTCGCCGCGCTCCCACAGTGCGAGGGATTCGTCCAGGTCGAGGCCGCCTTGTTCGAGGATCTTGACGACGTTGACGAGTTCGTCCCGCGCGCGTTCGTAGCCGAAGCCGGCGATCTCGGCGGCGTCGTCGGCCGCGTCGGCGCCCGTCCCGTCGGTTCCCGTGGACTTGCCGGACTCGGCCACGTCAGTTCCTCCCTGTGTCGGTGTTCTTCGCGCCGAGGGCCTGGGTGCCGAGCGCGGCGGCCGTGATGGCCCCGTCGGCGACCCGGATGCGCAGTTGGCTGCCCGCGGGCGCGTCCTCGATCGAACGCACTACCTCGCGTTCCCGGCCGGTGACCCGCTGTACGACAGCGTAGCCACGGGCCAGCGTGGCGGCCGGGCCGACGGCGGTGAGTTTCTCGCGCAGATGCCGGGTGGCCGTGGCTTCGGTGCGGAGGAGCTGCTCGGCGCAGCGGTGCGCGGCCGTGCGTAGGCGTTCGACTTCTTCGCGGCGGCGATCGACCTCGCGCAGCGGGTCGGCCAGCACCGGCCGCGAGCGCAGCTGAGCGAGCGCTTTGGTCTCCCGGTCGACCCAGCCCCGCAGGGCGGCGGCGGTGCGCTCGCGCAATTCCCGGACGCAGGCCAGTTCGGTGGCGGCATCCGGGACGATCCGTTTGGCGGCGTCGGTCGGCGTGGCCGCACGCAGATCGGCGACGAAGTCACTGAGCGGATTGTCCGGCTCGTGGCCGATCGCGCTTACGATCGGCGTGGTCGCGGCCACGATGGCGCGGCAGAGCGCCTCGTCGGAGAACGGCAGCAGGTCCTCCACGCTGCCGCCCCCGCGGGCGAGCACGATCACCTCGACGTCCGGATGCCGATCGAGTTCGGCCAGCGCCGTGAGCATCTGTGCCACCGCGGTCGGTCCTTGCACGGCGGTGTTGCGGATTTCGAAACGCACCGCGGGCCAGCGATTGCGGGCGACGCTCAGCACATCGCGTTCGGCGGCGCTCGCGCGGCCGGTGATGAGGCCGATGGTTCCGGGCAGGAAGGGGATCGGGCGCTTGAGCCGGGGATCGAACAGGCCCTCGGCGTCCAGCAGCGCCTTCAGCCGTTCGATCCGGGCCAGCAGTTCACCGATGCCCACCGGTCGGATCTCCAGCACGCGCAGCGAGATCGTGCCGCGCCCGGTGAAGAAGGAGAGCTTGCCGTAGACGACCACCCGGCTGCCCTCGTGCAGGGGAACAGGGGAATTTCGGATGAGGTCGGGATCGCAGGTCACCGACAGCGACATGTCGGCGGACGGGTCGCGCAGCACCAGGAACGCGGTGCGCGTGCCCGGACGAAGATTGATCTGGGTGATCTGGCCCTCCACCCAGATGCTGCCGAGCCGGTCGATCCACTGGGCGACCTTGATGGCGACCGAACGCACCGGCCACGGGTGCTCGGCGGAGTTGGCCGGTGCGCCGGCGGGTTGACCGGAGTTCTCCCGGCCGGCCGTCGGCGTCGAAGGTGTCCGGGGTTCGGTCACTGGGCCTGCACAGTGGCGATCCGGTTCGTGAGCATGGTCACGAACGGCGCCCTGGCGCGGGTGTGCTGCTCGTACTCCAGCAGCGCGGTGAGGTCGTCGATCGTCAGCAGGCGCAGGCGGGCGCGCAACTGGGCCAGGGTCATATTGGCGTAGTCGTAGCGGGCGGCGACTTCCGGTTCGGCGATGACCGGCGCTTCCGCGGCGGGCTCGGGATCGGTGTCCCGGTCCGGCTCTTCGGCCGGTTGTTCGCCGATCGGCGTCACCGAGGCGACATGACCGTTGGTCGCACCGGTGTGGGTCTCGTCCGTGGCCGCGGGTTCGCGCGCGGGGGGCGGCGCGGAATCATCGGGGGTGTAAAGATCGAATCGGCTGGTGCGCAGCGTGCTGGGGTTGGGTTCGTCGGCGAGATCCTCGTCGAAGGTGGCCCACTCCGGCTGCTCGACCGGGCGGTTGGACAAACGATCGAAAACCGCGTCGCCCTTCAGGGCCAGACTGGTGACGAACTGCTGGACGTGCATCGTCGTCTGCAGTACCTGACTGATGGCCGTGATCGGGAAATTCATTGCCGCCGTTGGTAGCCGGCGGGATTCCTCGAAGGCGTATACGGCCGCGCCTGCGGCGACCCGGGCCAGAAAGGGTGGTCGAAGCATGGTCCTAGCCTGCCCGAAATGGTGTGGTATGCAAAGGAGGGGCGCGCGCCGTCCGGCCATCCACCGGCAGCGGCGCACCGCCGATCGGCGGGTATCGCGTGGCGGAGTGCTCATAGTGCGGAGAATAGACCCCGGCGGGGGTGTCCGAGGCAATCGCGGCGCTCGATCGTCGGCGAGGGCGTGCCGTCTTCCCGCAGCTTCGGGGGTGGCTCCTGCGTGGGATGACGGGCAACTCCCGCACGTGGCGTGATCCCGGGTCGCACGTATCCTGTGGGCATGTCTTCGGCCATTCCCTTGAACGTCGGAATCGCCCGCTCGGCAGGCGCCGGAAGCGGCCTTGCCGACGGCGGAAAACGTGTGCTGCTCGCGGAGCCGCGCGGGTACTGCGCCGGCGTGGACCGGGCGGTCGAAACCGTGGAGAAGGCGCTGGAGAAGCACGGTGCGCCCATCTACGTGCGCAAGGAAATCGTGCACAACCGGCATGTCGTGGAGACGCTGCGCGAGCGCGGCGTGATCTTCGTCGACGAGACCGACCAGGTCCCCGAGGGCGCGGTCGTCGTGTTCTCCGCGCACGGCGTGTCCCCCGCGGTGCACGCGTCGGCCGCCGCGCGCAGCCTGCACACCATCGATGCCACCTGCCCGCTGGTGACCAAGGTGCACCAGGAGGCGAAGCGGTTCGCCCGTGACGACTACGACATCCTGCTGATCGGTCACGAGGGCCACGAGGAGGTCGAGGGCACCGCGGGTGAGGCGCCCGAGCACGTCCAGCTCGTCGACGGGCCGGGCGCGGTGGACCAGGTCAGCGTGCGCGACGAGTCGAAGGTGATCTGGCTTTCGCAGACCACGTTGAGCGTGGACGAGACGATGGAGACGGTGCAGCGGCTGCGCGAGCGCTTCCCCGCCCTGCAGGATCCGCCGAGCGACGACATCTGCTACGCCACGCAGAACCGCCAGGTCGCGGTCAAGGCGATGGCGCCGGAATGTGATCTGGTGATCGTGGTCGGCTCCCGCAACTCGTCGAACTCGGTGCGTCTGGTGGAGGTGGCGCTCGGTGCGGGCGCCAAGGCCGCGCACCTGGTGGACTTCGCACGCGAGATCGACCCGGCCTGGCTCGACGGCGTTCGCACGATCGGCATCACCTCGGGCGCCTCGGTGCCCGAGATCCTGGTCCGCGGCGTGCTGGACATGCTGGCCGAGCACGGTTACGGCGACGTCCAGCCGGTCACCACGGCCAACGAAACCCTCGTCTTCGCCCTTCCCCGCGAGCTGCGCGACGCCCGGCGCTGAGGCCCGGTCCGCCGCTGTCGCGACCCTACAGGTTCTCCGGCCTGCGCCGTTCCGGGCGGTTCGAATCGCGTTCCCGATAGCGCACATTCGGCTGGGGATGCGGCGGCGCATCACGGCGGCGGCTCGCGCCGCGCGAAGGTTCACCTTCGGGCCGCGGCATGGCGGCGGTCGGGCGGGTGGCGCCCCGGGCAGTAGCCCGTCCTTCCCGCGGCCGGGACGGAGCGATGCGCGGCGGGGTATCGGCGACTTGCGCCGCCGTGCGGCGGGCCGGCCGCGCAGCGGGCTGGTCCGCGTCGGCCGACGCCGGCTCGGCGGGCTCGTCCTTCGGGCGGCGGGGTGTGCGGCGCGCCGCGTCCGCGGGGCCGCGCGAGGAACGGCCGGGCCTGCTCTTCTTCGCGGGCGATTTGCTCGCCTCGGCGCCCCGGCGTGGCGACAGCGGCTTGTCTGCTCCTTCTTCCCGGCGATGCTGGTAGATCCGGGCGCCACCGATCAGCAGGACGATCACCGTGGCCAGCGCCATCGTCGGGAACCGGTTCACCAGCGGGATCGCCAGGTTGAGCAGGATGTCCTTGATCGAGGTCGTATCACGGCCGGTGAGCTGCTGATAGGCCAGCGGAACAGCGACGAAGAGCAGCAGTGGCGGCAGCACCATCGTGCTGAACAAGCCCCGGTAGCGGACGGCGGCGACGGCGGCCACACAGCCCACGACGTACAGCGCGGCGAACGTGCCGGTCAGCTCGGCACTGCCGCCGCCGGCATCGATCAGAAATCCCAGAAACGTGCAGGCAACCGCGATCAGGATCGCCGCGCCGACCGGGATCCCCGGCACCGACGGCAGGATCGAGCGTTGCGGCGCGGGCACCCGGGATCGCACACGTTCGGAAGCAGCCACGACATGCACACTAGTTGCCGCCACTCGCGGCGGCGTGGCGGCACGGCCATACTCCCGGTTACTCGCCACTCCCGGTTACTCGCCCGTGTCGGCGAAGCTCACCGCGCGAGGCCCCGAATCCACGCGCCCGATCTCGGGCACTTCCTGCACGGCTATCTCCCGCTCGTGTAGTTCGCGCGGTGACCATCACCCGGGACTCCACTGATGCCAGGGTGTAGTCGAAAGCCTCGACGGCCCTGCCGAGTTGCGCTCTCAGCCGGTCCAGGGTGTTTCCCGTCCTTCGAGCCGGTGGTCCAGCTCGCGGCCGAGACGCTGCACGGTAGCTATGTCCTTGGGAAGGGTCTCTTTGCCGCCGGGCGAAGGCGATGGTGCGCAGCGACGCCGTCGGGATGGTCGCAGTAGCGAGGATCACAGTGCGGCTGAACGGGTCCTCCAGCAGCTCGGAGTCGGTGGTCAGGGCGGCGTTCAGGCATGGATCGCCGGGCACGGACGGCACCACGAATGCCGGCGCTGGGTCGCCGGCGGCCCAGCGCGCATGGTCGGACAAGTCGTCGAAATGTGCCCGCGGATGTCGGGCGTGCCTGATGAGCAGCTCGCCGCGCATATCGGGGGTTGTCGGTGTCGCAGGCGTCCGGGTAGGCGGCGAACGGCACCTCGGCGTCCACCACGAGGTGCCTGCCGCACCACCAGACCGGGTAGCACCGTGCGGTCGTCCTCGCCACGACCGGTACGGCTCACTTGGGTCTGGAAATCGCAATACCCGGTCGTCCGCGCCGGCTCGACCAACGAGCCGTGCCCCGCGCGTTGCCCGGCCCGCGCCGCGCGGCCCAGCCCGGCCGCGGCGGAAACGGCGGCGACCACCAGCGTCAAGGCGACGAGCATCGATGCGGTCATAGCGCGGATAGTGCCGTACGTCACCGACAAGAACGAGCATTCGGCAACTGCCCGGCATCGGGTCGGAAACCGGCTGGGCCGGTGCGTTGCCGCGTATCCCGCATACCCGTTCGGCTTCTGGCATCCGGATCGGCCCACGTCACGGGGTTCGGGAGGCCAAGAGTTGCGCGAGGTTTCGGCTCGTCGCCGAACCGGAACCGGCCGGCTCGAACGTCTGAGGGACACGCCGGGCCCGTGCTGGGCGAATCCGACACAGCGCGCGTGGCGATTGAAGTCTGTCGGTGCCTTGCCCTACGGTTTCGCGGCATGCGGATGCTGCACACCTCGGACTGGCACATCGGGCGCACGTTCCACGGGGTCGATCTGCTTGCCGACCAGGCTCGTTCACTGAGCGCCATCGCGGAGCTGGTGGCCGAGGAATCGGTCGATGTGGTGGTGCTACCGGGTGACGTGTACGACCGGTCGATCCCCAGCGCCGACGCGATCGCGGTGTGCAACCGGGGATTCGAGGCGATCCGCGCCGCCGGCGCCCAGATCGTCGCCACTTCGGGGAACCACGATTCGCCGGCCCGGCTGGGCGCGGGCGCGAGCTTCGCCGCGGCGGGTGGGCTGCATCTGCGCACCACCGTGGCCGACGCCGACCGGCCCGTGCTGCTGGAGGACGAGCACGGGCCGGTGGCGTTCTACGGCATCCCGTACCTGGAACCGGAGATCACCCGCGCCGAACTCGGAGTGCTGCAGGCACGTTCACACGCCGAGATCCTGGACGCGGCCATGGCCCTGGTGCGTGCCGACATCGCACGGCGACCGGGGGTGCGGACGGTCGTGCTGGCGCACGCCTTCGTGGTCGGCGGGGAAGCCACCGGATCGGAGCGGTCCATCTCGGTCGGCGGCGTGGAGACGGTCCCGCTGGCCGCGTTCGACGGCATCGACTATGTGGCGCTCGGCCACCTGCATTCACCGCAGACGCTCGCGGAAGCGGTCCGCTACTCCGGCTCACCGCTGCCGTATTCGTTCGGCGAGAATGCGCATCGCAAAGCGGTGTGGATCGTCGAACTGGATGCGTCCGGCCTGCATGATGTGCGCCGTCGGGACCTACCGGCGGTCCGGGGCCTGAGCAAGCTGACCGGCACCCTGGACGAGTTGCTCAGCAGCGCGGAGTACGGCGCGGCCGAGGAGCACTACGTGTCCGCCGTGCTCATCGATATCGCCCGCCCGGTCGACGCCATGCGCAAACTGCGTGCGCGGTTCCCCTATGCGGTGCACGTCGAATGGGTACGGCCCGAGGGCGGCCCGGACCTGCGCTACCGTGAGCGGGTGCACGGCCGTCGCGACATCGAAGTCGCCCACAGCTTCCTCACCGACGTCCGCGGCGCACCCAGCTCGAGCGAGATGATCTGGCTGGAGCGAGCGCTCTCCGCCGCGGTCGCCGAACCGGAGCAGGTGGCCACCGTGGCCGCCGCGGAGGAACTGACCGCATGAGCGCCTTGCCGAGGCCGAGCGCAGGCGCGACGGCATGAGGCTGCACAAGCTGGAGATGACCGCCTTCGGCCCGTTCGCCGCCACCACGGTCGTCGACTTCGACGCGCTCGGCGCCGACGGGCTGTTCCTGCTGCACGGCCAGACCGGCGCGGGCAAGACCACGGTGCTGGACGCCATCGCGTTCGCGCTCTATGGCCGGGTTCCCGGCGCACGCGGGGAGAGCAAGCGGCTGCACTCCGATCACGCACCGGAACAGACGCCACCTCAGGTGGTGTTGGAGGCGACCTTGGGCGGACGGCGACTGCGTCTGACCAGGAGCCCCGAGTTCCAGCGTCCCAAGCGGGACGGCACCGGCACGCGCACGATCACTCCGAAGGCGACGCTGACCTGGCTGGACGGCCGAGGGGAGAACCTCTCCCGCATACCGGACATCGGTGACGAGGTGCTGCGCCTGCTCGGCATGAGCGCCGACCAGTTCTTCCAGGTGGCGCTGCTGCCCCAGGGTGACTTCGCCCGATTCCTGCGCGCGGACAACGAAGATCGCGAGAAACTGCTCGAAAAACTCTTCGACACCAAGCGTTTCGGCACCGCCGAGGAGTGGCTGGCCGACAGACGCCGCGCCGCCGGAGCGGATCTGGATGCTCGTACCGATGGTATCAAGCGGCTGATCACGCAAGTGGGTATGGCTGCGGGAGTAGCGGATTCGGTCGGTACGAGCGAGTGCGTCGGGTGGTCGCAGGACCTGCTTTCCACCGCGCGCGCCGATCTGGCCACCGCCGTGGCGGAGGTCGAACGGTGCCAACAGGAGTCGGCGCGCGTCCAGGAGCGGGCCGAACAGCAGCGTCGGTTGCACGAGCTGCGTCGCCGCATGAGCGCGGCGCGCGCGCAACTGGACGACTATGCCGCGGGCGCCGCTCGGCGCGCCGCCCTGCAGGCCGAACTCGACCTCGCTCGCCGGGCCGAGCCGGTCTGCGCCGCCATCGACGAAGCACGTGCGGCGGTGCAGAACCAACGCAGGCGCGACAGCGACAAGCACACGGCGGCAACGCATCTCGCGTCCGGACTGCTGGAACCGGCGAGCGCCGAACTCGGCGGTGTGGAACTGGTCGACGGCGACCGGGTACGCGACGACGCCGATATCGACACGGCGATCCAGCGCTGGAGCGCGCAGATCGGCGCGCTGGACGAAGTGCAGACCGACGTCGCCACCGCCACCCGGCTCGGCGGTGAACTCGACGCCTTGCGCGCCGAGGACGCGGCGCTGGCCCGGCGTGTCACCGAGCTCGCCGCGCGACGCCAGGAACTGCCCGCCGCGCTCACCGCGGCCGAGACCAGGCTGCGCGAGGCCGCGGAAGCGGTCGCCGCACTGCCCGGCATCACGGCGGAGACCGAACGGTTGCAGGCCGCCGCCACAGCCGCCGTCGAGCTGGCCGCCCGGCGCACCGCGCTCGATCACGCCCGGGTCGAGTTCGAGGCCGCCCGCACCGCGCACCTCGACGCCAAAGAACTCGTGCTGGATCTGCGGGAGCGCAGGCTGAGCGGAATGGCCGCCGAACTGGCGGGCGAGCTGGTCGATGGAAGCCCCTGCGCGGTCTGCGGTTCCGCGCAGCATCCCGCACCCGCCCAGCCGACCGACGGCGCGGTATCCAAGGACGAGGAGGAGACCGCGGGGGCGGCCGAGCGCGCCGCGGAGGATGCCCGCGATCGCGCGCTGGCTCGCATCACCGGACTGGAGCGGGAGATCGAAGCGCTGGTCGCTCGCGGTGGCGATACCGACCGCGTCGAACTCGCCGCGGCCCTTCGCGCCGCGACCGACCGGTACGAGGACACCGCGCAGTTGGCCGCCGACGCCGACGGGTTGGAAGCCGAACTCACACGTCTCCGCGCCGACGAGGCGCGCCTGCACGACGATCTGCGCGCATCCGAAGCGCGCCGCAGCGCGGTCGCCGCCACGGTCGTCTCCGCCGAGAAGCGCCTCGCCGAGCTCACCGACCGGCTGCGGAGCGCGGCGGGCGCGGACCTGACCATCGACCGCCGCCGTGCCCGGCTCGCCGATCTCGTCGCCGCGGCGACCGCCCTGCGTGCTGCCCGCGCCGAAGCGGTGGCGGCGGGTGAGCAGGTGTCCCTGATCGCCGATCGGGTCGAAAACCTCGCCCGGGCCGCGGGTTTCGTGCCGGACGCCGAGTACGGCGGTCCGCTGTCGGCTCCGGGCTCCGCGACTGCCACTGCCGAGGGCGCGGCTCTGCCGGGTGCGGGTTCGGCTCAGCTCGCGGAATCCGGCGAGACAGCCGCCGCTTCGACGTCCGTCGGCGCGGAGGAACCGGCGCTTCTCGGCGCGGACGCCCGCGTCACTGAAGGAGACGATGTCGCACGCTTGACCGCCTACGCGAAAGTCGTCACCCCCGCCCGGCGTGACTCGCGGCGACAAGCCGAGATCGACGCGGAACTCGTGTCGGCCGACCGTGCCCGTGCCGCGGCGGAAGCGGTGCTTGCGGAACCGGAGATCCGAGCGGCGTCGGAGCAGCAGCCCGGCGATCCGGCCGAGCTCGACGCGCTGGTCAGGGCCGCGCAGACCGCGCTCAACGCCGCGGTGGCCGCCCATGCCGAGGCGAGCAGGCGAGCGAGCCAGCTCGAGGAACTCGGCGGCCAGCTCTGGGCCGCCGTGGACCGGATCGCCCCGGCACAGCGAGCGTTCGAGGAACTCGACGGTCTCGCCGATCTGGTCGCCGGGCGCGGTGCGAACAATCGCCGCATGTCCCTGCACTCCTACGTTCTGGCCGCCCGCCTGGAAGAAGTCGCCCAGGCTGGATCGCTGCGGCTTCGCCGAATGTCCGGCGGCCGTTACGAATTCGTCCACTCGGACAAGGCCGGCCCGCGCGGTCGCCGAGGCGGCCTCGGACTGGACATCCGCGACGACTACACCGGAGCCGTCCGCCCGGCCAAGACACTCTCCGGTGGCGAAACCTTCATGGCCTCCCTCTCGCTGGCGCTCGGCCTGGCCGACACCGTCGCCGCCGAATCCGGTGGCCTGGTGCTCGACACCCTGTTCATCGATGAGGGGTTCGGCAGCCTGGACGCCGACACCCTGGACGCCGTGATGGGCGTCCTGGACGATCTTCGTGCGGGCGGACGCGTGGTCGGCGTGGTCAGCCACGTAGACGAGATGCGCCAGCGCATCCCCAGCCGCCTGCACGTCGTGCGCGGCCGCGACGGCTCCCGCCTCCAGGCGACCATCGCCTGAGCGGCGCATCTGCCGGCGAGACGCAGGCGGTTTCCGGGCCGCCACTGCGCTGCCGGTTCCCGCAGTGCTCCAGAACATGGGCTGCGCGGGCGACTGCCTGCGCGCGGTGGTCGAGGAGGCGGGCATGAGCGCGGTGGAGTACTCGACTGTCGAGTTTTACAACCCGCCTGGGTGGTGCTCAGGACAGATGGCAGTGGCCCCTTGACTGAAGTTGCACGGCAACAGGCTCGTCGGTACGTTGGTGGACGAAAATTGGGAGGTCCCTCCGAACCCGCGTCACGGGAGGAGGGCTGACAGGGTCACCGGCTGCTCCTGTCATGTTCAGGCCAGCTAGATAGATGTAACCGACACACATCAAGATCCTGCTTAGCCGGGGCATGGACCTTGGTTCAACCAGATTGCAGTCTGGTCGAGCTGAGGCATACCCATGTCCGCACTCGGCCAGGGTGAGGACAGGATCTGAATGGACTGGGTCTCAGCCGCTTTCGGTATACCGGCTGCCGTTGTCGGCCTTGCAGCCGTTGTCGGCCGTGTCGTCATCGCTGTCTACGCGTTGAGTGGAACCGAACCAAAGGACAGACCGGCGATCATCCGCGCTTTGGGACGGATGCACAAGGATTCACGTCTGGAGCTGCCTCGAAGGCGTGAGCGGGACGGCGAACCGCCTGCGCTCGCGGGCTGAGTTGATCGACGAATGCAGCACAGTCGGAGCATAATTCGGTCCCGGCACGCGCTCCGCAGAGACCGGTCGGGGATGGACGAGCGGCTACACAAATCTGTGATCTTTAGCACATTACCCGATCGTTACTTTCCGGTGCTTGACTTTTGGGAATCGCATCAATGCTGGTAGCGGCTGTGTGAAACAGGTGTGATCCGAAATGTGATCCATCCCTTGCGAATTACTACATGTTGTATGGATTAACGGCGCAGACGCCAGGTGTAGTGTCTTCATAGTCCGGCTGAGCGGCCGGGCGGTACAGCGACACGAAGGACTTGACATGGGTCACCCCCGAATAGCGCCCCAACCGGCGGGGCGCTCCGACCGGAATTGGAATCTCAATGTCAAGTGCGACCTCCGGCGAGCAATCGCCACCTGAGAATCGGCAGAACCCTCGGAACAGCCGCAAGCGCTTCGGGAAGGGCTGCGTCACCACCGGCAACGCGCTTCGAGCCCTCGCTCCCGCGTTGTCCCTCGGACCCGATGTCGGCATTCCGTGGCCGCTCGTCGCGTCCCTCGCTGGAGCTGGCCTTATATATCTGGGCCATTGGTTGATCCGGCACAATACCTAGCTCGCTCACCCGCACGCCCCTCCCGGATTGCCTTCCGGGTGGGGCGAAGGTGTACGTGCGCCAGGTCAGGAGGAGCGCGTCCCGACGAGAGCGTGAACTCTCCTGCCGTATTCCCTTGCGAGGATGCGCTATCCGCCGAAGTGCCCTGTGCACCACGACCACCCCAAGGCAATGCTTCCACACCCTCTACGAAGTGCGCTCCCACCGTCGGAAGCGAGAGCACGCACGTAGGCGGCACATTCGGACGCTGGAACTTTCAGCAAGAGTTGGAGCAGATACCTGACCGGAAGCACCCCGACCGCGCGGACAGCGTATGTCTCGGGCGCTCTGAGCGGTGATATGAGGCATTGGATCGAGAGCAACACCCCTGCTATCGGAAGCCCGGCTGAGGGCTACAACAAAGGTGGAGGTTCACCCGGCCCGTTCACAAACCTGAAGCGCCGCAGTAGCAGCGCCGTTCGCACCACATATTGTGCCCTCTTTTCTGTCAGACACTAGCTGTAGTGTGATGTCGACTGAAGCTACATCCCAGCCGGGGACGGTTCCAGACACCATTGGCTAACGCTGAAACGTGAGCATCAAGTCAGCAATGGCCGGAGCAAACCCTTCTCCGGAGGGGTAAGAGTGGGCGACCCTGCCCGTGCGTTCAGCGAAAGGACTAGCGATGCACTACTACGCGCTGCACTCCCCCGTACGAGCAGAGTGCTTGTGCTGCAAGCTTGAACAGGCGTTCGTCTTCAAATCCAACAGTGACATCGTGGTATGCGCCGGTTGCTCCCGACATCAGGGTGACGGTCTCCAGAAGGCCAAACTTCGCGATGCTGACCACATCGCCATGTGGTCGAGCGGATTCCAGCTTGCGCTAGAGGAACACGCCGAGGAGGTGGGGCAGTTGCAGCAGCGAATCGAAGCGCTCAACGAGGTGCTTCGGAAAGAGCGTCAACTGGTCAGTGACCTACGGTTCACGCTGAAAAGCGAGCTGAACCAGCGTGCTGAGTCAGTGCAGAAGTGGATAGATGACGAGCGGGTCGCAGAGGCGCTGGCGCAGCGAGACTCTGCCTACCGGTCGCGAGATCGCGCTATGGCTCACCTGTGGACGCTCGATCAACTGCACCACGACCGCGACCGGAGCGGAGAACGCTGCTCCTGCGGCAAGTCGGTGCGGGCGTGCCAGGAGTGGCAAGCGCTTGACCCGATCGCGGGCACCCTCTACCAGTGGGAACGGAAGCAAGAAGAGCGCCGAGATATGGGACTCCCACATGCCTTGCCGGACGGAACCAATGACTTTCTGTGGGGTCTTCGTCGAGCCCGCTGATGACGCTCTGGCCTCGATTCGGACGAGCCCAACCAACCAATAACCCGTACAGGATCGGACGGCCGCATTACGTACCGATCCCGAGGCCGGGGGCAGGGGTATACCCCTGGGGGAGTGCTCGGCTGCTACCACGCAGCCGTGACGGTCCAGCAGACCCAGTCCTAGCTGGGTCCAGTCCTAAATTCCTTGTGCCGCAACACAGAGCATCCGAGTACGCTCGTCCGAGCAGCAGTAGCCTGCACACGGGAGGAGAGTGCAAGTGAGGGTCAATCGAGACCACGACGGACGCGATCTGGAGGTGGGTGACCCCGTCACCCTCTACTACGGGGGGATCGCCAACAAGACGTACGACGGGCAGAACTCGCGCGGCAACGTGACGGGGTTCGGGAGCGTCAATGTGCAGGTCCGGCTCACCCACAGTCGGAGCGCGGATCTAATCGGCAAGGTTGTCCCCGTGCCGGGGTCGAATCTCAAGTACGGCCACGTCGGGTATGTGAGGGCGGCAGATCAGTTGGCCGAACTTCAGCGTGAGTACGACGCCGCAATCCAGAAGGGGAAGCAGGAGCGGGCCGAATCCGCCCTCTTCGAGGTGATCAAGCTCGCGACCGAGCGGCAGATCATTACCCAAGAGCAGGGTCGTGCGCTCTGGGTGCTACAGAACGACATCCCACAGCAGGGTTCTTGACCCCCGCATTCCGAAAGGCGGAGCATGGCTAACAACTACGGCGAATGGGTGAAGGAACCCCGTACCGAGCACTGCCCAGATTGTGGCGTCACCGTCGACACGATGCCCGTCAGGCAGACCCGATCCTCTAGCTTCGCGCGGGCTGGTGTGCCCTTCGCGAACGCGCCGGACGCGATCACATCGGCCATATCGACCAGCTCAGCGTCAATCGCCTCCACTTCGGCCGCATGGTCCTCCCCGGCATCCCATTCGCGGTCCTGACGCTCGGAGTCCCCCAACAGTGACAGCACAGCCGCCGTCACGGTGTTGTCGGCGTCATCGATGGTCATCGTCAGATTCTCGCAACGATCCTTGTACTGGGCGGAAGCACACCGGTACCGCGCCGCCGACCCTTGCCGCCTTTCAGCCGGTACGCGGGACGGCCGCACACCGCACAGTGAATAACCCTCAGCAGTAGCCCACTGGACCGCTTCGTCGGCTCTTTGCGGTTCTCTCGGCTCTTCAGCTCCACCTGGAGCCGATCGAACTCCACTCGGGAGAGGACCGGCTCAGCCCGTACCACCGGACTGCCGTCCTCGGCACGTACGACTGTTTCCGGGCCGAACACCTTCTTGCCCTTGCTATCACGCAC
Source organism: Nocardia aegles (assembly GCF_052545135.1). Lineage (NCBI taxonomy): Bacteria > Bacillati > Actinomycetota > Actinomycetes > Mycobacteriales > Nocardiaceae > Nocardia > Nocardia aegles. Next base: position 169,478 of record NZ_JBQWRI010000003.1, on the reverse strand, counting down.
AGGTTGACTGTTCGCCCCGATCACCGGCTCACGGGTCACCACATGTCCCAGCAGCGTAGGAGAAGACAGAGACCGCTTCAGCGGTCCGGAATGCCATTCGTAGCCCTTGACCTCTCGGCCCTGGGTCTGAGCGAACCGATCCTTCGGCGTCAGGATCTTCCGCTCGGTCATGCGGTGCGCTATCTGTCGCAGTGGTTCCCCAGCCATAACCCGCTCTGCAACCGAGCGGATCACCTTCACCTGCACCTGGTCTTGGACCAGCCTCCACTCTCCGTCTTCGTCCTTCTCTGGAAGGTACCCCCCAGGGAGGCACACCGCCCCGCCACTTACCAGCGGTGAAGTTGTGCCGGAACGCATTCGAGTTCCGCTCGCTGATCGCGTCTAGCTCCAACTCGGCCACGGTGGCGATAAGCGCCACGATCGCACGACCGAACTTGTCCGCAAGGTCAAAGTGCTTCTCACTGGCAGAGACCAACACGACGTTGTTGCCTTCGGCCCACTCGATCACCTTCCACAGGTGCGGAACACTCCGCACTAGCCGATCCAGCCGGTAGAACACGATCACGTCGAACTGGCACGGTGCCCGGTTCTCAGGTCCAGGCGAAGCCAGCGGATCGAAGTCACGAGCAAGCCATCGGCCCAACTGGGGCCGATCGAACGGCGAAGTTGCCCCGGCTGATACGTCCAAGTCTTCAGCCACCCCCACCACCTCATACCCACGATCAGCGCAGAGCTTCGCGCACTCGGTGAGCTGCCGCTCTGGGCTGGTGCTCTCGTCCGTCAATCTGGACAAACGAACTACTATCAACGCCCGAAGGGGCGTTACCTGCGAACTCATGGATGTAAAGTTAAACGATTGAGTACGCGATCGGCACCATGACGGCGGCGTCCTCACCGTTCGTGGTCGAGCAGCCAGCGTTTCACCGGCAACCCCCAGCGGAAGCCGCCGAGGGCGCCGCCGATACGCAGGATCCGGTGGCACGGCACGAAGAGGGCGGCTGCGTTGCGGGCGCAAGCGTTGGCTGCGGCGCGGGTGGCGTCGGGACGGCCGGCGCGGGCGGCGAATTCGGTGTAGGTGAGTGGGCCGCCCGCCGGGACGGCGCGGAGTACTTCCCAGGCGTGCACGAGGAATTCCCCGGACTGCTGACGAACGGGGATCGGGTCGATCGCGGTGAGATCCCCTGCGTGGTAGGCGGTCACGGCGCCGGTCACCTCGCCCAGCGAATCTCGCTGCCGCAATCGGCCGGGCCGCAGGGTGGGATGGACCAGGCCGCGCAGGTTCTCCGCGTCGGAGGTCCAACCGGAGGCCAGTACTGCGCCGTCGGAGTCGACCAGCGTGGTGAACGGGCCGATGGGTGTCTCGGTAACGGCGAAATCCGCTGCGGCGGTCGAGGTGCCGCCGAGGTCGGTACGGACGGCGATGCTGGCGTTCATGGTTCGACACTGCCTTTCGTGGTGGCGAGAGCGGGGACATCGGAAGGTGTGGCGCGGCCGGTCAGTGCTGTTTTCCACAAGTGCATGGACAAGTACGACCGCCACGGCGCCCAGCGGGCGGTATCCGTCAGGTCGATGCCGAGCAGGCTCGCGCCGCGGCGGACGACCAGGTCGGTGCCGAGCAGGACATCCGGATCGGCGAGCAGGCGCATGGTCACGTAGTCGGCCGTCCACGGCCCGACGCCGTCCAGTGCGAGCAGGTCGCGACGTAGGTCGGCGGAGGTGCGCCCCTGGTGCAGCGCCAGCTCGCCGGAGGCGAGCGCTTCAGCGGCCGCGATGATGGAACGGACGCGCCGCGCCGGTCCGGTCAATACCTCGGCGCCACGTTCGGCGATCAGCTCCGGCGTCGGGAACAGCAGCGGAATCGGCCCGTCCACCCGTTCGCCGAGCGCCTCGACCAGGCGCGCGGTGTGCGTCGCCGCGGCGGACACCGAGATCTGCTGCCCGATCATGGTGCGCAACAACAGTTCGGCGCCGTCCACGCATCCGGGCACGCGGATGCCAGGCGCGAGCGACGGGGCCTCCACCTCGAGCGGGTCCATCTTGGGCAACCCTTCGCTCTCGGGCGGCGACCCCGCGTCCGCGTCCGGCGGATAGTCGGCGAGCTGCTCCGGCGGCCGTTTCGAGGAACCACCGCGCGCCGTGGGCACGACACCGAGTGCTTCGTCGATTCCGACCGGGTCGGCATCCAGGTCGAGCAGGTGCCGCAGCCTCGTCACGGTCGGCGCGAGGTCGCGCATGTCGTGCAGGGACAGATCCGCCCGTACATGGTCGCGCTGGAAGCTCAGCCGCGCGGTGGCGTGCCCGTGCGGCGTGCGCAGGTTTCTGCTGTAGGTGCGGTTCTCCCACAGTTCCATGCCCGGCGCCACGTGCGCGGACAGGAACCATTCCAACCAGGCTCGGTCGAGCGGCTCCCGGTAGGGCAGCCGAAGCGTGAGTGATCCGCTGCCGGACGGCGCGGAGCGCGCGGGCGCGCCGGTCTTCGCGCGCTGCGCTTCGAGCCGCATGATGGTGGGGCTGACCGCGAACACCTCGCGCACCGTGTCGTTGAACTGGCGGATCGAGGCGAAACCCGCCGCGAACGCGATCTCGGACATGGGCATCGCCGTCGTCTGGATCAGCAGTCGCGCCGTGTGCGCCCGGTGTGCCCTGGCCAGCGCCAGCGGCCCCGCGCCGAGTTCGGTGGTCAGCACTCTGGTGAGCTGCCGCTGGGAATAGCCGAGCGTGGCGGCCAGACCGGGTACGCCGGCCCGCTCGACCACGCCGTCACCGATCAGCCGCATCGCGCGCGCGGCCAGGTCTGCTCTCGTGTTCCACAGCGGCGAGCCGGGCGCCGCGTCCGGCAGGCAGCGACGGCAGGCGCGGTAGCCCGCCTGTTGTGCCGCGGCGGCGGTCGGCAGGAACGACACGTTGGCCCGCTTCGGCGTGATCGCCGGACACGAAGGGCGGCAATAGATTCCGGTGGTCCGCACCGCCGTGAAGAATTGCCCGTCGAATCGCGAGTCCCGGGTCGACACCGCGCGGTAGCAACGTTCGAAATCCAATGCCGTGATCGTCACGCACACCACAATGGCAGCTGTCGCTAACCCGTGCTAGCGGAAATCGGTCACCATCGCCGGTGGTGGTCCCGACCTCGCACGACTGCCATGACATCGCACGACGGTTGCCCGGTCAGCACTCGTGGGAACTACCGAACCGGTGTGTGGCGACGCGCGCAGAGATTGTTATCCGGTCAACAGCACCGGTTGGCCGGATTGCGATCCGCCTCGGCATGCCGCTGCCGCCAGTACTCCCGCTCGGTGGGCACGGCGCGATCCGGATGCCTGCGCCGCAAGTGCTCCACGTAGCGCCGGTAGTCCTGTCCGCCCAGGATCGAGTCGAAATACCAGACGCCCGCCCGTACCGCGTGGCCGCAGACGCGGGCCGCGGCGCGCAGCCGGGCGCCGACCGGTCGCGCGGACCGATCGGCACCCTGCTCCGTGCAGTCGTTCATTGCGCGTGCGCGTGGGCCGCGCCCGATGCGCGCACCTTCCCGGCCGCGATCAACTCGTCCCACTGCTGCTGGACTTCCTTCTCCGCCGCGGTCGCGATGAACCCGCTGGGCGCGAAGATCTTCGACGGCTGTTGCGGCGTCTCGGTGGTCGTCGTCGCATCAGAGCGCCGGGCACGGAAGGCCACCAGTGCGCCGACCACCGCCACGATCAGCACCAGCACCGCGAACACGATCGACAACGTGCCCTGGATGAAGGTGTTGCGCACGATCGCGTTCATATCGTCCTGCGTCTTCGCCGTCAGGCACAGCTTCCCGGCTTCCTGCGCGGCTTGGCAGATACTGTGCTGCTTCCAGTAGCCGAGCTTCGGATCGGCGGAGAAGATCTTCTGCCAGGACGCCGTCATGGTCACCAGGAGGTCCCAGACCAGCGGAATCGCCGGAATCCAGGCCCATTTCGCGAGGCCCTTCTTCACCACGATCACCAGCACCACGGTCAACGCGATGGCCGCGAGCAGCTGGTTGGCGATGCCGAACAGCGGGAACAGCGTGTTGATGCCGCCCAGCGGATCGGTGACGCCCATCAGCAGGATCGAGCCCCACGCGCCGACCACGACGGCCGAGCACAGCCACGCGCCGACCCGCCAGGACGGATCACGGAACTTCTTCGCCGCACCGCCGAAGTTGCCCAGCGCGTCGGAGAGCATGAACCTGGCCACCCGGGTGCCCGCGTCGATCGTGGTGAGGATGAACAGCGCCTCGAACATGATCGCGAAGTGGTACCAGAACGACTTCATGCTCGCGCCGCCCAGGAACTGGTGGAACACCTCGGAGATGCCGACCGCCAGCGTCGGCGCGCCGCCCGTGCGGGAGATGATCGATGATTCGCCGACATCGCTCGCGGCCTGGCTCAGCTCCGCGGGAGTGATCGCGGGCCCGCTGAGCCCGAGGCTGTTGGTGTAGGCCGCGGCCTTCTCCGCCGTGCCGCCGGTGAGACCGAGCGGCGCGTTCATCGCGAAGTACAGGTGCTGGTCGATGATCGAGGCGGTGATGATCGCCATGACCGCGACGAACGACTCCATCAGCATGCCGCCGTAGCCGATCATCCGCGCGTGCGATTCCTTCTCCAGCAGCTTCGGCGTGGTGCCGGAGGAGACCAGCGCGTGGAAGCCGCTGAGCGCGCCGCAGGCGATGGTGATGAACAGGAACGGGAACAGCGAGCCCGCGAAGGCCGGTCCGGTGCCGCTGGCCGCGAAGGACGAGACAGCGGGCGCGTGCAGTACCGGCAGCGTGACCAGGATGCCGACCGCGAGCAACACGATGGTGCCCACCTTCATGAACGTCGACAGGTAGTCGCGGGGAGCCAGCAGCAGCCACACCGGAAGCACCGAGGCGACGAAGCCGTAGGCGATCAGCAGCCACGAGATGGTCACCGGCGAGAGCGTGAACCAGTCCGCGCCCCAGTCGGTTTCCGACACCCAGCCGCCGCCGACGATGGCGAGCAGCAGCATGGCGAATCCGAGCACGGAGACCTCGCCGACCTTGCCGGGCCGCAGGAATCGCAGGTACACACCCATGAACAGTGCGATCGGAATGGTCATGCCGATCGAGAACACGCCCCACGGGCTGTGCGCGAGCGCGTTGACGACCACCAGCGCGAGCACCGCGAGCAGGATCATCATGATCACCAGGACGCCCACGATGGCCGACCAGCCGCCGATCACGCCCAGCTCGTCGCGGGCCATCTGCCCCAGGCTGCGGCCGCGCCGCTTCATCGAGACCCACAGCACCAGGTAGTCCTGCACGGCGCCGGCCAGCACCACGCCGACCACGATCCAGATGGTCCCCGGCAGGTAGCCCATCTGCGCGGCCAGCACCGGACCGACCAGCGGGCCCGCGCCGGCGATGGCGGCGAAGTGGTGCCCGAAGAGCACTCGCCGGTCCATCGGCATGTAGTCCTTGCCGTTCTCCAGGATTTCGGCGGGGGTGGCCAGGTCATCGCGTGGTTTGACGATCTTGCGTTCGATGAACCGGGCGTAGAACCGGTACGCGATCACGTAGGTGCACACCGCCGCGATCACGATCCAGACCGCGTTCACCGATTCACCGCGTGCGATGGCGAGTACTGCCCAGGCTATGGCGCCGAGTACGGCGATCCCGGCGAAGATCAGTTTTTTCGCCGGCGTGATCGGGGACTTGTCGACCACGCCGACGGGCGGAAGATCGGGATCGGTCCGCAGATATTCGATTGTCGCCATCTGCCTACTCTCCTGTAAAACGCGCAGGATCTACTCAAACACGTGACAACGTATCCGATCGGTGGGCGCCGTCGTGCCGATTCCGGACGCTGGACGGGCACCGTGAAATATTGTTCATGTCTCGGCCGTCGCCACGTGATTGCCGGATGTATGCTGCCATGCGGTTCGAGGAGCTCGACATCCGCCCCGGAGGAGGGCTGTGTTGCGTGCGAATCCCATCGCCCGGGTCCGTCGCCGGACGCTGCTCGGGTCGGCGCTGGCCGCGCCGCTGCTGGCGAGCGGCGGCTGCGGCTCCGATGACGACGCGCTGACGTTCTTCTTCCAGGCCAGGCCGGAAGAGGCCCGAGCCCGGCTGAAGATCATCGACGAATTCCGGAAGCTGCGTCCCGACATCGAAATTCGGACGATCATGTCGGGGCCGGACCCGCTGCAACAGATGCTCACCTACTGCGCGGGCGGCAAATGCCCGGACGTGCTGATGGCGTGGGAGCTGACCTATTCGGGGTTGGCGGCGCGCGGCGTGTTGCTCGATCTGAACACTCTGCTCGACCGCGATCCGCAATACGCCGCCCAGCTTCGCGCCGACAGCTATCCGGCGCTGTACGACACCTTCAGCTACACGGGTGGGCAGTACGCCCTGCCCGAGCAGTGGTCCGGCGTGTTCTTGTACTACAACCGGGCGTTGTTCGGCGAAGCCGGGATCACTCCGCCGGCTCGCTGGCGCGACGCCTGGTCGTTCGACGAGTTCCTGGCCGCTGCCCAGGCGTTGACCAGGCACGACTCGTCTCGAACCCGGTGGGGCTTCGCCGACGCCTGGGTGCCGTACTTCTCGGCGGCCTGTTTCGGCATGAACAACGGCGCCGAATGGTTCTCGCCCTCGGTGAACCCCACCAGGACCAACCTCGGCGATCCGCGGTTCGCGGAAGGATTCCAGTTCTACGCCGATCTCGCGATACGCCACCGGGTGGCGCCGAAAGCCGCCGACACGCTCTCCGTCTCGGCCCCCGACCTGTTCCGGCAGGGCCGGGCGGCGATGACGCTGGGCGGGCACTGGCTGTATTCCGAATTCGCCGGGCACGACGATCTCCCGATCGACGTCACGGTGCTACCGGTCGGCCCACACGGCGGTCCCGGGGCCGTCACCGACGTCGGCAGTACTGGGCTGGCCATCGCCGCGAGCAGCCCGCGCGTCGAACAGGCCTGGGAATTCGTCAAATTCGCGACCGGGCCGGTGGGGCAGGCGATCATCGCCGGGTCCGGGCTGTTCGTTCCGGTGCTCGGGTCCGCGATGAACTCGCCGGGGTTCGCCGCCGCCCACCGGGAGATCCGCAATCTCGCGGTGTTCACCGCCGGTCCGGCCAATTCCCGCCCGCTGCCGGTCACCCCGGCCTGGGGGAAGGTATCCGCCTTGCTCGAACGCGGCTGCGACCGAGTGCTGCGCGGCGCCGCGAGCGCCGCCTCCTTGAACGGTCGTTTCGCCTCCGACGTCGACGCGCTGCTGAAGACGCCATGACGGGAGCACAGCGATCGCAGACATCGGGCACAACGCGGGTCGCGTCCCGATTGGCGCGCCGGCGCGAGCGGGCCGGTTGGGTGTTCGTCGCGCCGAACGTGGCGGCCGTCGCGGTCTTCCTGTTATTTCCATTGGGTTTTTCGCTCTATCTGAGTTTTCATTCGTGGGACCTGTTCAGCCCCATGCGATTTGTCGGTGTGGACAACTATCGGCGGCTGCTCACCGCGGATCCGTTGTTTCTCATCGCCATTCGCAACACGGCCGTTTTCACACTGCTGACCGTGCTGCCCACGGTGGTGATCGGTCTCGCCGTCGCCGCCGCGCTGAATCGCAGCCTGGCCGGTATCGGCGTATTTCGCACCATCGCTTTTCTCCCTTTGGTCGCCTCGGCGGTCGCCATGGCGGTGGTGTGGCGGTTCCTGTTCACCGACGACGGGTTGTTGAACGTCGCGCTCGGCTGGATCGGCATCGGTGCGGTGCCCTGGCTGACCGACCCGGACTGGGCGCTGGTATCGCTGAGCATCGTCACCGTGTGGAAGAGCGTGCCGTTCGCGACGGTCATCCTGCTCGCCGCCATGCAGGGTGTGCCGGAGACGCTCTACGAGGCCGCGAAGATCGACGGAGCCGGTGCGCTGCGGCGATTCTCCGCGATCACCGTGCCGCTGATCCGCGGGCCGCTGTCGTTCGTCTTCATCATCACGATCATCAATTCGGTGCAGGCCTTCGACCAGGCATACGCGCTGACCGGCGGTAACGGGGGACCGGAGACGGGTACCTACCTGCTGGGGATCATGCTGTTCCAGAACGCGTTCGGCTTCTACGAGGTGGGTTACGCCTCTGCGATCGCCTGGCTGATCTTCGCGATCCTGTTCCTGCTGACCCTGGTGCAACTACGGATGGCCCGGCGGTCGGAGGTGGAGCGGTGAACACCTGCGAGGTGGTGCGCCGCGCGCTGCCGGTCCGGCGCGACCGCGTGGTCGGCCGCGTCGACCGGGCAATCGTGCGGCGAGTGGTGCGCGGCACCGCGATCTACGCGGTGCTGGCCGGCGTCGCGTGGTGTGCCTTGTTGCCGATCCTGTGGGCGGTGTCCGGCTCGCTGAAGCGCGACGGCGAGATCGCCGACGTGGCCCTCCTCCCGCGGCGGCCGCAGTGGTCGAACTACGGGAAGGTCTTCGATCTGCTGCCGATGGGGCGGATGCTGCTCAACACCACGATCTACGCCCTATGTGTCACCGCGGGGCAGGTCTTCTTCTGCTCACTGGCCGGTTACGCGTTCGCGCGCTTGCGCTTTCGCGGGCGCGACATGCTGTTCCTCGCCTACCTCGCGACTCTGATGGTGCCCTTGACCGTGACAGTGATCCCGCAGTTCCTGCTGATGCGTGCGTTCGGCTGGGTGGACACCCCGTGGGCGATGATCGTGCCCGGCTTGTTCGGCAGCGCGTTCGGCACGTATCTGATGCGGCAGTTCTTCCGCACGCTGCCCGAGGAACTCGAGGAGGCCGCCATCCTCGACGGCTGTTCCACCTGGCAGGTCTACTGGCGGGTCCTGCTGCCGCACACCCGTCCGGCTCTGCTGGTGCTCGCCGTACTCACCTGGATCACCGTGTGGAACGACTTCCTCTGGCCGCTGGTCATGATCCAGCGCGACGACGTCGCCACGGCGACACTGGGTCTGGTCCGGCTGCAAGGCCAGTACTACACCCAGTGGCCGATCCTCATGGCCGCGGCGGTCGTCATCCTGCTCCCACTGCTGCTGATCTACGCGATAGCTCAGCGTGCGTTCATCCGCGGTATCGCGATGTCGGGATTCGGCGGGCGGTGAGTTGGGGGCGGCTTCGCTTCATCGGCGCGGTACCGCGGCCGGGCGATTGTCGCCGGGCCGCGGTTGCGCTCTGGGAAGGGTTTGCCGCCGGGCCGATCAGGCGCCCCAGTAGGTGCCGAAGCTCCAGAGGTTGCCCTCCGGGTCGCGGACCGTGAAGCCGCGTGAGCCGTAGTCCTCGTCGCGCAGGTCACGGACCACTTCGGCGCCCGCGGCGGTGGCGCGGGCGAACAGCGCGTCGGGCTCCTCGCAGACGAGATAGACCGAGTCGGTGCCGGTCGGACGGGTGCTGAACGGGCTGTCGTCCTTGCCCGCCGAGCCGAACATGACACCGCCGCCCAACGGCCAGCGCAGTTCCGCGTGCTCGACGATCGACGGGTCGTCCTCGCGGGTGTAGAGCGCGGCCTCCCGGAAGCCGAACGCCTCGACCAGGAAGGCGGCCATCGCGCGGGCATCGCGGAAGGTGAGCGTGGGCCAGACAGCGGTGCGGGTGCTGGTTTCTGTCGGATTCGTCATGCGTTCATCGTCATCCGGCGGACTCGTCCGGGACTTGGACGGATGGAACCTCCTCGGCCAGCCACGTGGTCGGGCTGGTCCCGGCGAGGTCGGCGAAGTCGCGATCCAGATGGGCCTGGTCGTAATACCCGCAGGTGGCGGCCACCTGGGCGATGGTGACGTAGGACGGTGTGTGCGCGAGCATCCGGCGGGCCCGTTCGAAACGGGTGATCCGGGCCGCGAGCTTCGGGCTCAGGCCGAATTCCCGAGTGAACCGGCGCGTCAGGTGCTGCCTGCTCCACCCGATTTCCGCGGCCAGCGGGCCGACCGCGATTGCGCCGCCGGAACCGACCACCGCGCGCCACGCCCAGGTGAGTTCGGGACCGACCGCGCGATCCGGATCGGCCAGCGCCGAGAGCACCCGATCGCACACGCCGAAACGCTCCGGCCAACTCGGCGCGTACTGCAACCGCTCCCACAGCTCCGCTCCGACGGGGCCGACGACGTCGGCGAATTCGACCGATGTGTCCCACAGTGCCGCCGCCGGCATGCCGAACAGGGTGCGGCAACCGAGCGGCGTGAGCGACACGGCCACGCCTTCCTGATGACCGCCGTGCGCGATCAGTGCCGTGCTCGCTTGCAGGCCGCTCAGCACGCACCGGTAGTTCTGCGGCGACTGGCGCGGGTCGGTCTGCTCGACGACGTCGATCGTGGGTCCGATCGCGACGATGAAAGTCATGTGCCGCGACGGCAATCCCCGATGGATTCCCGCCGGGAATCCGGACATGCGATAACCGACGTACCGGTCGATGAACGCGGCGAGCGCGGATGCCGGACGCGCTGTCACCACCTCGGAGGTCGGCTCCATGCGGTCACGCTACGCCGGAGGACCGACAGGTGGCCTCGAGTAGCGTCCGGCGCGAGTCCCGGCGGGTTCGGGCGTCGGATGAACGCTTCGGCCCGTGTTCGAGCGGTCGCGGGCCGAACCGATCGGGCGGCTCTCCGCCGGTTCCGAGCAGCGGTGAGATGTACCACTACAGCGTGTAGTTGCCATGATCACCTGCCGAGATCCGGTTACCGTTGCGCCTTCTGACGAAAATTTGGAGGTGTAATGCGGCGGGTGCGGTACGAGCGCAGCGGTGGTCCCGAGGTGCTCGAGCTCGTCTCGGTCGAAGTCCCGACGCCGGGGCCGGGTGAGCTTCTGGTCCGTGTCGAGGCGGTCGGGGTGACCCTCCCGGTGGTGCGGAAGGTGCGTGAGCGGCGCGAACCGATCGCGTTGGGCGGCGAGGTCGCGGGTGAGGTTGTCGCGGTGGGCGAGGGCGTCGAGCGATACACGCCGGGCTACCGCGTGACCGGCCTCGTATTCGGACACGGCTACGCCGACTACGCCCTGCTCTCGGCGGACATGGCATCGCCGATTCCGGACGGCGCGTCGGCCGTCGACGCGGTCGCGCTGGTGCGCAGCGGCCTGGTGGCACTCGGTGCGCTCAGTGCCGCATCGCCCCGGGAGGGCGAGTCCGCCCTGATCACCGCGGCCGCGAGCGGTGTCGGCCACCTCGCGGTCCAGTTGGCGCGGGTGCGTGGCGCGGCGCGAGTGGTCGGCGCGGTGTCGGATCTCGCGAAGGCGGAGTTCGTTCGAGAACTCGGAGCCGACGACGTGGTGGAGTACGGCCGGCAGTCCTGGGGCGCTCCCGCCGACTACGTGCTCGACGCGGTCGGCGGCGACCTGCTCGCAGCCGCGCTCGCCGCGCTGGCCCCCGGCGGCCGGTTGGTCGCCTACAGCTCCGGCGGCGGCACCATCCAGGCCTACGACCTGCTCGTCGGCGCGAAATCCGTCATCGGCTTCCAAATGGCCCGCATCGCGCGAACCCAACCCGACGTCTACGAACACTGGCGCCAAGAACTCTGGCAGTACTACGCCTCCGGCCAACTGCGCCCCGCCATACACGCCGAATACCCTCTCGAAGAAGCCGCCACCGCCCACGCCGTCATCGAAGCCCACGCAAACCTCGGCAAAGTCGTCCTCATCCCCTGAAACGGGCCGTGCCTTGTGCCACTCGCGGGGGAGTGGGGTGGGCGCGCCGCGTAGACTCTCTTCCTCGTGAGTCTCACCCTCGGAATTGTCGGTTTGCCAAACGTCGGGAAGTCGACGCTGTTCAACGCGTTGACCAAGAACGACGTGCTTGCCGCGAACTACCCGTTCGCGACCATCGAGCCGAACGTCGGCGTGGTTCCGCTGCCCGATCCGAGGCTGAACAAGCTGGCCGAGATCTTCTCCTCCGAGCGGATCGTGCCCGCCACCGTGTCGTTCGTCGACATCGCCGGCATCGTGAAGGGCGCTTCGGAGGGCGCGGGTCTGGGTAACAAATTCCTCGCCAACATCCGCGAGGCCGATGCCATCTGCCAGGTGGTGCGGGTGTTCGCCGACGACGACGTGGTGCACGTCGACGGCCGCGTCGACCCGGGCGCCGACATCGAGGTGATCGAGACCGAACTCATCCTGGCCGACTTGCAGACCTTGGAGAAGGCGGTCGTGCGGTTGGAGAAGGAAGCGAAGGTCAAGAAGGACCGCAAGCCGGTCGCCGACGCCGCCAAGGCCGCGCAGGAAATCCTCAACAGCGGCACCACCCTGTTCGCCGCGGCCGACAAGGTCGACACCGACCTGCTGAAAGAACTTTCGCTGCTCACCACCAAGCCCTTCCTCTACGTCTTCAACGCCGACGAGTCGGTGCTCACCGACGAGGCGAAGGTCGCCGAGCTGAAAGCCTCCGTCGCCCCGGCCGATTCGGTGTTCCTGGACGCCAAGGTGGAAGCCGAACTGCTCGAACTCGACGACGAATCCGCCACCGAACTCCTCGAATCCATCGGCCAAACCGAACCCGGCCTGCATGCTCTGGCCCGCGCCGGCTTCCACACCCTCGGCCTGCAGACCTACCTCACCGCAGGCCCGAAAGAGGCCCGCGCCTGGACCATCCACCGGGGCGACACCGCCCCGAAGGCCGCAGGCGTCATCCACACCGACTTCGAACGCGGCTTCATCAAGGCCGAGGTCGTCGCCTTCGACGATCTGGTCGAGGCAGGCTCCATGGCCGCCGCCAAAGCCGCGGGGAAGGTCCGCATGGAAGGCAAGGACTACGTCATGGCCGACGGCGACGTGGTCGAGTTCCGCTTCAACGTGTAGCCGCGTTTCGATTCAACCCCAGGCCCTATCGTGCGAAGGGGTCGGGGCGCCCGAACATTCGGACGTCGGCGTTCGAGGTTGCTGGTTCGGGCTCCTCGCCGCCACTGGACCATGCTCCCGCTCTCGCTGTCGCGGCCTCGAACGCCTGCCGCAGTTGTTCGGACGCAAGGGGGCGTTCGGGGGCGCGTCGCGGAATGCCGAGGTGGATCTCGCGGAGCTCGTCAATGAGGTCGTCGACGAGGTCCGGGGACTCGGCCAGGATGCGAGCGCGAACGCTCAATGCATGTGACGTGGGTCGATGATGCATGCCCCAGGCCCCGAGGGCCACCATCACCGGAACCGTCTGAATTCCTGCCTCGGTGAGCGAATACGCCGCCCGCTGCCCCCGCGTCGCATCGTCACGAGAAAGCAGGCCGTTCTCGACCAGATTTCGGAGGCGGTTGGCGAGGATGTTCGACGCGATGCCTTCGTCGTTGCGCGTCAGGAGCTCGCGGAAGTGCCGGCGCCCGCCGAAAACGATGTCGCGAAGCACGATGAGGGTCCAGGCGTCGCCCAGCACCTCGACCGCCGCGTTGATCGCGCACCCTGATCGGGGGTGTTCTCTCGCCATCTGACCTCCAAAAGTGATTGCAAACAGAAATCGCTCTACGCTATTATGCGGGTGATTTTATTTTGCAACCACCCGGGTTGGAGTGATCATGTCCCGTACGCGAGTCCACAACCTTTTCGTCTCGTCGGACGGGTATGCCGCCGGCGATCACGTGACGCTCGAAGCGCCGATCGGCGGAGCGGCGGCGCTTTTCGGCAAGTTCGACGGACGCGTCATCCACGGTATTCACGGAATCGACGAACCGGTGACCGTGGACCGCGCCATGTTCAGTATGTGGGGCCAGGGTGTGGGGGCGGAGATCATGGGTCGTCGTAAGTTCGGCCCGCAGAGGGGCGAATGGCCGGACGACGGCTGGAAGGGATGGTGGGGAGATGCGCCGCCCTTCCGCACCCCGGTCTTCGTTCTGACCCATTACCCGCACGAAGCACTCGAGTTCGACAACGGCACCAGTTTCCACTTCGTGGATGCCTCGCCGCAGGAGGCGCTTCGCTTGGCGCAAGATGCGGCCGGCGGGTTGGACGTCCGGATCGGCGGCGGGCCGTCCACCGTGAGCGATTTCCTCCAGGCCGATCTCATTGATTTTCTGCACGTGTCGATCATTCCGATCGTGCTCGGTGCTGGTGTTCGGATCTGGGATCACCTCACCGGCCTGGAAGAGCGATTCAGTGTCGAGTCCATCAGTACATCCAGTGGTCTGACGCATCAGCTGTGGAACAGGAACCACGGCGAGTGAGAGCGCGGTGGCTTCGGTCGGAGTCCCGGTACGGCTGGGGTGGTTCCGCGTCGGCGCCCGATATATAATCGGACATATAACAACGGGAGGGCAATCATGGCAGTCACCAGCGTCGACCTGGATCCGCGGCTCATCGAGCGTGCCAGAGCGCTCACGGGCGAGCGGTCGAACCGAGCCGTCCTCGACCTCGCGTTGCGCCGGCTCATCGCCTCGAAGCAGAAAGGCGCGATGATCGACGGTATCGCAGGACTGACCGACCTCGACAGCGAGCTCGGTGCCCCAGTGGTCTCTCCGGGCGAGTCCCAGTCCTCGTGACCGACTACCTGGTCGACAACTCGGTCTGGGCGAGGCTGGCTACTCGGGACCCGGCTATTACCGCGCGCCTGCGGCGTATCGAGCGCGCGCCGGCCGACCTGTTCGTTACCTGCCCGCCGCAGGTGCTCGAGTTCTGCCACAGCGCCCGGACGCCCGAAGAGCACGCGAACTACCGAGAGCAGATCTCCCTCGGATTCCCGCTCGAGCATGCACCCGACGAATCGCTCGTGCTCGATATCCAGGCAGCACTGTGGAACGCGGGGTTGGTCCGGGCGGCTGGTTCGCACGACATCCTCATCGCCGGCTATGCCATCGTGAACGATGCGACCGTGCTTGCGGCGGACCACGACTTCGAGCACATCGCGAGGGTGTCCGACCTGCAGTGCGAATACATCGCGCCTTCGCCGTGACGTTGGTTCGTAGCGGAACGTGGTAGAGTTCCGTTTCAACGTCTGATCGGTGGGATTCAGAAATCGGTAATCCCCGGTTCGCTGCATTCGCAGAGTTATTCAGGAGTTTCTTATCGAGGTGGGCCTCCGAGGGGATGCTCCGAGCGCGTCATGAATCGGTCGAAACAGCGAGGTACAGTTAGCTGGTGATTGCCGCGGTTGTCTTTGATGTCGGGGAGACGCTGGTCGACGAGACCCGAGAGTATGGAACGTGGGCGGACTGGCTGGGCGTACCCCGGCATACGTTCGCGGCAGCGTTCGGAGCCGTCATCGCAACCGGTCTGGACTACCGCGAGACTTTCCAAATCTTCCGTCCTGGGTTCGATCTCGACGAGGAACGACAAGCACGAGCTGACGCCGGGCAGGCTGAGTGGTTCGGCGAGGACGACCTGTACCCCGATGTGCGCCCGGCGTTGTCGAAGCTGCGTGAGATGGGCATTTGGGTCGGGATCGCGGGGAATCAAACAGTCCGCGCGGGAACACTGCTCCGCGGACTGGACCTGCCCACCGACTTCATCGCTACCTCTGACGACTGGGGTGTGCAGAAACCTTCGCTCGAGTTTTTCGCGAAGGTTGTCGCGGCGGCGGGTCGACCGGCGGAAGAGATAATCTACGTCGGCGACCGTATCGACAACGATATCGCTCCGGCAAAACGGGTCGGTATGCGGACGGCTTACCTACTGCGGGGGCCTTGGGGATGGATTCACCGCAACAAGAAGGAGGTCGCTGATCTGTCCGACTGGCAGATCAGCGATCTCAACGAACTGGCGAATATCGTCGCGGCAGAGAATTCCGCCGGTTAGCCGATCAGTGAACTGACGGTTGTATGCCAGTCGTACAACCGGGCGTCGAGCTCTCGAACCGAGGGCAGGGAATCCCACTGCGTGAGTGTTTGACGCACAGCTTTGATTCGATCCAGCGCAGTCGCATACCAGTTGCGGGCAAGCAGATCCAAGGCTTCCTCGAGGTATCGGCACGCCTGCTCCGGGTTCTTTTCCAGGACGGCTGCGGCGGCCAGATCGGCGAGATAGATCGACCTCTGCTTCGCATCCGCATCGGGGAGGTCACTGAGTACTTGGTCCAGGGTTTCGTATGCTTCGCGGCCTCGACCGGCGCGGATGAGCGTGTTTCCTTTGAAGCCGGCAAGCCTGACCGGAGAAAACCAGTCGAACCACTCTGGTGACGGGTGTGCGTCGCTGTTGTATTCGGTGTAGGTTTTCTCGGCGTTATGGATGAGGGCCAGCGCCCGGCGCGGGTCACCGAATCGAGTTTCGACCTCCGCCTCGATAGCGTCCAGCCAAGCCATCATCTCCGAGTTGCCGTTGCCTCTACTCGCAAAAGCCCGTGCGGCACGCAGTCGTTCACGAGCCTCCTCGGCACGCGATGCGTCTCCGGAGAACGCTGGTGCGAATGCCATATGCGCCAGCGCAGCCGCGCCGAGGAGCGAATCTCCAGCTTCGTGCGCGGCTTGCAGCGCGAGTACGAGGCTCGGCTGTGCGAGCTCGGGCTGTTGTAGATCGAAGAATCCCAAGCGTCCGGCCAGGAGACTCGATTCCGACACGGCTCGTGCCAACACCGTCGCGGCCGCGCCCGATGCCTGCGGCAAGAGTTCGAGTCCGAACTGCGCATGATCGACGACCAGGCGGTGCAGGCGTGCCGCAGGTGTCGACCAATACAGGCGGCGATGGGACGCTGTGATCGAGGCGAACTCCTTCGCGACCGAAGCCGGTAGGTGCGATGCGGCTGTGCCGAATCCGTTGTGGCTGAGCGGGAGGCGCGGGTGTCTGTCCGCGAGCTTCTGACCTGCGCGCTGATCGCTCACCCCGTCCGTCCAAGGTGGCGCGAAACCCAACTCGGTAACCGGGCGCTTGAAAAGTGCCTCGAGTGCCGCTGCGTGGTCGGGATGAGGCCACGGCGGATTCGCGGATTCCCATCTACGGACCGTCCGGCTGGCGACCTCGATGCGTAGCCCGATCTGACGCGCAGCTTCAGTGACAGCTTCTGCGAGTGCCGTTTGAGATCGAAAGCCTAGCGCCTGCCTGGCCGCGCGAAGTGAAGCGTTCCCTGTCGATGCCATAGAGGCCAGATTAGTCCACGTAGAGGACTCAGGCGCAAGGAAATTGGGCACCAACGTCCTATTGATGTCCCATCGCATGGCCTTTATACGGACGTTTGGTTTTGCGAGTCTCGTGAGAGCTCCACCGGTGCCGCTCGGCGTAAGCGATGCTCATCAGAGCCTGAACCGACCAAAGTCAATGGGAGGGAACACGGATGGTGAAACGGGGAATCGGCTCGGCTGGAGATGGCCGGCCGCGAATCACGGTCAGTATGTGCGGCGCCGCTTATGCGCGCGGTGTGACCGGCCCGATCGAGCAGGTCATGTGTCTGCTCTGTCAGCGGATGGTGCCGGTGATCGATGGGCGGATCGGTGAGCACCGGACTGATGGGCCGGATACGTGCACATGGACCGGGGTCGAGATCATCGATGACCGGCCTGCCGATCTGAGGGGAGGTCTGCGTTGACGCCGACCGGTCGTCCACGGGCGATCGGATTCTTGCGGACGGACATCGCAGGCCCGCATCAGAAATGGTTGGAGACGACAATGCGGAGCTTGGCCAAGCGGCTCGGTTACGACCTGTGCAAAACGATTGCGCTGTCGGGGAAGACGGAGGATCCGGTCGGGTTGCTGCTCGATCAGGTCGAGCGGACTCGGGCGGAGGCTGTCATCGTGCCGGGGCGCGCGCATCTGGATGGTCACATCGAGCGGGTGATGCGGCGGGCGGATGTCATCTTCGATGTGGATGACGTGGAGGCTCGATGGCCGATTACCGCGGTGATCGACAGGTGGTGCCCCTGACCTCGCTCTTTTGGCGGGACTACCGCTCAGGCGACGGCCGATCCTTGATCTCCGACCGGCAGGAGGCGCGCTCGGCGGTTGCGGTCTGCGCCTGGGGCGCCGGTCGACGCCGCGCCCCGATCGTCGTCGCGGGATAAAATGTAGCTGTGCAGTTTCTTGCTCCGGTGAGGTAGAGGGAGTCCGAGCGGATGGATCGCCGGAACAAGGAAATCAGCCGGCGAAGTGCCTTGTTGGCGGCCGGAGCGTCGATCGCACTCACCGCTATGGCGCAGCCGGCGCAGGCGGTGACGATCACTGGGAAAGCGTCCGCGGGCCCCGAGGAGCCCGGGAAGCGGGCGGACTTGGCCGAACAGGCGATTGTGCACCGGCACGTGCGCACGCTCTGGGGCCGTCCGCAGGCGCGGCTGGGCATGCTCGTCTGGCCCGCGTCCGGGCTGGACCAGTCGTTCCTGCGCTGGTGCTACTGGTGGCAGGCCCACCTGCTGGACTGCGCGGTGGATGCCGCGTACCGTGCCCGCACACCCGAACGCATAGCCCGCGTCGTCGCGCTCGCACGCGGAATTCGGACCCGCAACCTCACCGGCTGGACCAACCGGTACTACGACGATATGTCCTGGCTGGCGCTGGCGCTCGAACGCGCCGACCGGCTGCTCGGGGTCCGGTTCGGCGACGCCGTCGGCGAGCTGCGGGCCGACTTGATCGGCGGCTGGAACCCGGCCGTCGGTGCGGTGCCCTGGCGGTCCGGCGACGAGTACTACAACACTCCCGCGATCGGTCCGACCGGTATCGCCATGGCGCGTGTGGGCGAGCTGTCCCGCGCCGGAGAACTCGCCGAGTTCCTGCACACACGATTGCGCGACACCGGTAGCGGCCTGATCCTCGACGGGGTCCATGAACCCGGCGGACGAGTGGAGCGGACCGTCCACACCTACTGCCAGGGCGTGGCCATCGGACTGGAAACCGAACTGGCGGTGCGCACGGGTGAATCGGTTCATCACCAGCGTGTGGCGGCTCTGGTTACCGCAACCAGGGATCGGCTTACGGACACCGGGGTGATCGCCGGGGCCTCCGGCGACGACTCCGGTCTTTTCATGGGCATCCTCGCGAGATATCTCGCGGAAGCCGCACTGTCCTTGGGCGATAGCACCGCTGCGGATATCGTGCACGCTTCCGCGCGGGCGGCGTGGGAACACCGCGCCGAAGTGGACGGGCTACCGCTGTTCGGTATGGACTGGACCCGGCCGGTCACGGTGCCGGAGCATCCGGAAAACTTTCCCCAGCTCACGCACTCGTCCGCCGCTGGGTCGGCGAACCTGAGCCGCGATCTGTCGGTACAGCTGAGCGGGTGGATGCTGCTCGAAGCGGATTACCAGCTCACCGCCGCGGGACACTGAGCCCACGGCGGCCGGATGTGGTGGGGCGGAGGGGAACTCGACAGTCCGGATATCCGAGGTCGAACTCGCCGCGCCGACGCTCGGTCCTGCACGGCCAGGGCCCAGGCCTACCAGTACTGATGCCGTTTTCCGTCCGTGTCGGCGATGAAGATGACCGCGTCGGCGCCCCCCAAGTCGGCCGGGGTGAGGGGGATGTGGCCGGGCACGATCGGGTGGCTCGTGCCGATCGACGGGGTGAGTGCGGCGCGCACGGCCTCTGCCGGGAACAGCGCGCGGCGGGTGGTCGCCTCGGCTAACACGCGCTGGAGGGTGTCCGGATCGCTGTCGGGGCTGGCGTCGGTTGCGAGGACGACGTAGCGCTCGCCGAGGGTGAGCCCGACCAGCGCGCCTGCGCTGGACCAGTGCACGTCGTCCAGGCCGGCCTGCATGTTCGA
Organism: Nocardia aegles; assembly: GCF_052545135.1. Classification (NCBI taxonomy): domain Bacteria; kingdom Bacillati; phylum Actinomycetota; class Actinomycetes; order Mycobacteriales; family Nocardiaceae; genus Nocardia; species Nocardia aegles. The sequence continues at coordinate 149,935 of NZ_JBQWRI010000003.1, read as the reverse complement.
CCGCACGCGCTGGAGGTGCACGTTGTGCGCGAACACCAGGCTCGGCCCGCGTCGCTGCTCCTGGGCCACGATCGCGAGCAGGTTCTCCGCCATCATCTCGGCGCGCAGGCTGAGCAAGGTGGCGATGCGATCGGGTCCGGCACCGGCCATGGCCGCGTGATAGCGCAGCAGGCCCAGAGCGGTGCGCGCGTGCGCGAGGGCGTGGTCGTAGCCGGTCGGGTCGGCGGGACGCAGGCTGGGCGCCGCACGGCGCAGCGCACTGGCGAGATCGTCGGCGACGACGCGCAGGGCGCGAGCGCGGTCGGAATCGCCGACGGACGCTGCCGGGTCGTACATCGCCGCCTCGTTCGTCCAGTCCGCGTCCGCGCCGAGCAGCGCGTCGAGGTCGCGGACCGATACTGGTCGCAGCGCAGCGGGCAGGTAGTCGTCGACCGCGGACAGTGCGCGTCGCGGGCTCGGTGCGCCGGAGTACTCCACCGGCGCGTCGAAGCCGTAGAAGCGAACTCGGTCCGAGGAGGGGCGGCCCGCGTTGTGCGCGCGGAGCCATTCGACGAGTTCGCGATTGCCCGGTACGGCGCCGAACCCGTGGCTGAATCCCGCCGTGAGCACCGTATCGATTTCCGCGGTCGCCCCGGCGACGTAGTCGTCGACGACGGAGGCGGCGAAGATGTCGGTCTCCAACACGATCGACCGGTACCCCAGTTCGACGAGGTGGCCGAGGAGTTCGTTGCGTAACAACGGGAATGCCTCGATCCCGTGGGTCGGCTCGCCGAGGGCCAGCAGCGTCGGCGGCTCGGTCCGCGCGGCGAGCAGTTCGTCGACGGCACGGCCCAGGCTTGCCGGGTCGTCGAGTTGGCGGCCGATCTCACGCAGTGATGTGGCAGTGGACATGAAGACCCCTTCCAGGATTGCACTGCCCTCGACAGTATCGTTGAAGGTTCGGGTGAAACTTAGTCGACTTCTAACCACGATTCAGGGACCAAAGTCTCAAACGGAGGTACAAGCTGCGACCTATCGATCTCGCCCGGGAGCACGGGCTGTCCGCACAGGCGATCCGCAATTACGACGACGAGGGCATCCTGCCGCCGACCGAGCGCAGCGCGGCCGGTTACCGGCGCTACACGCTTCTGCACGCGCAGGCCCTACGTGCCTTCCTCGCGTTGCGCGGTGGCCACGGGCACCAGCGGGCGATGGAGATCATGCGCGCGACCAACCGCGGGGATACCGAGTCCGCCTACCGGCTCATCGACGCCGCGCATGTCGCGCTGCGCGCCGAACGCGACACCCGCACCGAAGTCGCAACGGCCCTGGGCAGCCTGTCCACCACGACGCCGACCCCGGGCCACGGCCGACCGCTGACCGTGGGCGAACTCGCGCGCCGGATCGGCGTACACCCGGCGACCTTGCGTACCTGGGAAACCCAGGGCATTCTGCGTCCCGAACGCGACCCGGCGACGGGCTACCGCGAATACGGACCGGACTGTGTGCGCGACGCCGAGATCGCACGCCAGTTGCGCCGAGGTGGATACCTGCTGGCGCAGGTCGCGCGGTTCATCGAGTCGCTGCGCGAGGCAGGCGGGGCGGAGGCGTTGAGTGCGTTCCTCGACTCCTGGCAAGACCGGCTGACCACGCGCAGCCGCAATCTTCTCGCGGGCGCGGCCCAGTTCGATGCCTACCTCACGATGCTGGAAACGACACGATAGGAAGGACCCGCGAGGCGGCAGGAGCGGATACATAGCCGTGTCAGCCCGCGTTGCGGATCTGGGTCAGGAATTCGGGGTTGGTTCCGGTCTGCCGGAGGCCGGTCAGCAGCAGTTCGAGCGCTTGCTGCGGGTCGCGGCCCGAGAGGGTCTTGCGCAGGGAACACGTGGCGGTGCGCTCGTCGGCGGACAGCAGCAGTTCCTCTTTGCGGGTGCTCGAGCGGTCGATGTCGATCGCGGGGAACAGACGGCGGTCGGCGAGGTGGCGATCGAGCTTCAGTTCGGCGTTTCCGGTTCCCTTGTATTCCTCGAAGATCACGGTGTCGGCGAGCGAGCCGGTTTCGACCAGGGCAGTGGCGATGATGGTGAGCGAGCCGCCGTGCTCGATATTGCGGGCGGCGCCGAGGAATTTCTTCGGTGGCGCGAGTGCCCCGGCGTCGACGCCACCGGAAAGGATGCGGCCGGACCCGGCGGCCGCCAGATTGTAGGCGCGCGCCAGCCGGGTCAGCGAGTCCAGCAGCACCACGACGTCGTGGCCCATCTCGACGAGGCGTTTGGCGTGTTCGATGGCCAGTTCGGCGAGCGCGATGTGCTCGTGGGCCGGCTGGTCGAAGGTCGCGGCAGCGACCTCGGCCGGCACCGCGCGGGACAGATCGGTCACCTCTTCCGGGCGTTCCCCGACCAGTACCAGCAGCAATTGGCATTCGGGATGATTCTTGGCGATGCCGTGCGCAATGGCTTGCAGCACAGACGTTTTGCCTGCCTTGGGCGGCGCGACGACCAAGGCGCGCTGGCCCTTGCCGATCGGCATGACCAGATCGGTGATGCGGGTGGTCAGTTCATGCGGCTCGGTCTCCAGCCGTAGACGGTCCTGGGGATAGATGGGGATCAAGTCGGCGAAGTGCGGTCGCGCTGTGGCGTTGCCGGGTGGCAGGCCGTTGATGGTGTCGATTCGGGTCAGCGGTGGGAGTTTGGCGCCGTCACGTTTGGATCCGACTGCGCCGGTGACGGTATCGCCGCGACGCAAGCCGTGCTCGCGGACCGAACGCGCAGGCACGTGGGCGTCGCGCGGTCCGGGCAGATAGCCGTCGACGTGCAGGGTGGCGTGGTTGTGGATGATGTCGATGATGCCGGTGACCGAGGTAGTACGGTCCTCGCCGGCCGACTGGTCGTCGGTGCCGATGATGTTGTCTTGCACGGGTTTTCTCCTGGGGAAGTCGTGGATGCGGCGGGTCGCCGCGAATGCCGCCTACTGGGAAGGGCGTTCGATGTGTGCGCGTATGTGGCTGGAATCTGTCCAGTGCGCGCATGCCGCCAGTTCTCGGCAGACGAGGCCGCCGTGGCGAATATGGATTCTCGTGGGAGGGAGAGTTGTCACCTACATCCACAAGATGGAGACCGCACCAACCATAGCGGCACCAAGTGCAACACGCAATAGTGCCGCTTATTCCCCTCGTACATCGGCTGAATCGCCCGACCGGCACGGTGCGGTCGAACCTCTGCCGCACAACCACGTCAAGCGGATTCGACCATCAGCCAACCGGGGGGCGCCGCCACCACGTCGAGTTCCGGGCAAGAAGACCCGGGCCCAGCAGCGGCGGCGGTCCGCCGCCCGGAATTGTCACGTACCCATCGGATCCGCGGTTCGGACCTGATCGTGTCTTCCGACGAAGTCGAGGAAGCGTGGGATGGCCTGGCCGGGATTGGCCCAGAGCACATCGTGTCCGATGCCCGGATAGATTTCGATGTCCGCCGACGGGATGTGCTCGCGAATCCGGGCAGGCACGACCTCGAGGTCGTTCGCCACCGTCTCGGCGCCGAAGAGCACCAGCGTCGGCGCGGTGACAGCGGCCAACTGCTCGGCGGTGAGCGGCTGCTCCCATGGCATACCCGTGCGGAATTTCAAAAACGCCATGACCATCGCGAACTCGTCGTCGGTGAGTGCGGTGCCGGGATTGAGCCACTTGCTGAACTTTCGCATCCGCTCGGGTGTCGGCCGGATGCCCGCGACGAGGAACCTGAGCAACACTCGCCATCGCGGCTTGACGAAGGTCGCGCCGCCCGGTTCGAACATGGTCAGGCTCGCAAGCCGCTCGGGGTGCAGTGCGGCGACGAGAATCGCGATCCAGGAGCCGACGGAGTTTCCGGCCAGGTGGACGCGGTCGACACCGAGCTCGTCGAGCACCTCGACCAGCCATTTCGCGACGTCCGCACCGTCACGCAGGGGTGCGGTCTGCTCGCAGCGTCCTGCCCAGCCCATCACGTCGGGCGTGTACACCGTATGGTCGCGCGACAGATCCTCGATGAACCGGTGCCAGACCTGGCCGTTGCCGCCGATGCCCGGCAGCAGCAGGATCGGCAGGCCCGGCCCGGTTCCCGATTCGCGTACCGCTGTGGTCCCGAACGAGGTTTCGACGCTGTGCTGGATGGAAGGCACCGGCCAGTTCGCCGCCAGTACGTCATAGGCGCGCAGAAAGGTGTCCTTCGCTTCGTCACTGGTGAATCGCCCGATCTTCGGCATGAGCCCTCCCTCGCCTTTTGTGGTATGAGTATACCACGTTTTGTGGTGTGACCATATCACGTTGAATCGGACGGGGGTCGACCGAGCGCACCCGCTGGTGCGCATTCGCGTGCTGGTCGTGGTCTCCGGCGGGCCCGGTGGCTGTGCGTGGAGCGGGATGATCCGGTGCGATAACGTGTTGCGGCCTTGCTGCTCGAGCGAACTCGTGGGCGGATTCCGGGTTTCACCGGAAGTGGGATCACCGCGTCACCAGGCGGTGTCCAACCCCGGGCGGTGAGCCGATTCCGTTGCGGGCAAGTGAGATCGGATTGCGACAGTCGGAGGTGGCCGGAATGGTAATCGGGCCGTCGCCGAGAATTTTTCGATATCGAACGATCGGGATTGCCGAAACCGGTACCGATCTGTGTCTCGGACGAATGCGCGATTTGTCGCATCCAGCCCGTTCGGGGCTTCGCATATCGGGCTGTGGCGGCGCGGTCGTTTCGAATCCTCGAATTCGACTGGCGTTTCCGCCATCCCGCGTGATCAGGTGCGTGCGGACAGCGTTGCACACCATTGTTCGCAGCCATGTGCGCTGGTCGGCCCGGTGGGTGCGGCGGAGAGCGATAGTGCGGGAGTGCCAATCGCGACGAGATCGAGGCGTGCGCGACTATTGCGGTGACCGTGCGGCACGGTCGTATACTCCCTTTATGGCGGATGGATCATCCTCCACGGGATTCTCCGAGGCGCCGGTCCTCGTAGTGCAGACGCGGGAACGCGTCTATCGGCTACGGGCCGGGGGCGCCTATAACGTCGGTCGCGATCCGGCGGCCGATATCGTTGTCTCCGATCCGCGGGTTTCGTCCTTGCACGCCGTTCTGGAGCGTGATGTGGACGGTTGGAAAATCGAGGACGCGCACAGTCTCAACGGAACATTCTTCGACGGTCACCGCGTCGATCGGATGGTGATCGATCACGACGAGACGTTCCAACTCGGACACGCCGTGGACGGCGAGAAATTGGCTTGCTCGGTGGAAACGTCACCCGGCCAGGAATCCGATGGCGATTCCGGCGGCGACACGATGATCGTGCCGAATCCCGGCTACGACCTCGACGACGAAGCCACGGTCACGAAGTTCGAACCGGGCCTGCCCCGGCGGGTGTCGCGATCGGCCCCGCCGGCGGACCACCCCGGCGCTGTGGTCCGGATAACGTCGCCCACTCTGCGGATCGGACGCGCCGCGGACAACGACATCGTCGTGCACGATCTCATGGTCTCCCGCCGGCACGCCGAGTTGCGGACCATCGGTGCGGGCAGATACCAGGTCGTCGACCTCGACAGCCACAACGGCACCTATGTCAACGGTGCCCGCGTCGACGCCGCCGACCTGTCGGAATCCGACTTGATCGGCATGGGGCACACCACCTTCCGGCTGGTCGGCGACGAACTGCGCGAGTTCGTCGACACCGGTGACGTATCGGTCTCGGTGCAGAACCTCACCGTGCGGACAGCCGAAGGAAAGGTGCTGATGGACGGGGTGGGATTCCCCATCCCGGCGCGATCTCTCGTCGGGGTCATCGGGCCGAGCGGGGCGGGCAAATCGACACTGCTCGGCGCGGTGACCGGATTGCGGCCCGCGACGGAGGGGACGGTCCGCTACGACGGCCGCGACCTGTACGCCAACTACGACGAACTTCGCCACCGCATCGGACTCGTCCCGCAGGAAGATATTCTGCACAACCAGCTTCCGACGCGGCGGGCACTGCTCTACGCGGCCGAGCTGCGCTTCCCTGGTGACACGGGCAGCGAGGAGCGCGAGCAGCGGGTCGACGAGGTTCTCGACGAGCTCGGCTTGGCGCGGCACGCCGATACCCGCATCGATCGGCTCTCGGGTGGGCAGCGCAAACGGGTGAGCGTCGCACTGGAACTGCTGACCAAACCGTCCTTGCTGTTCCTGGACGAACCGACATCCGGCCTGGACCCGGGCCTGGACAAAACGGTCATGGAAATGCTGTCGGAACTGGCGCACGACGGGCGCACGGTCATCGTCGTCACGCACAGTGTCGCGAATCTCGACTCCTGCGACCGCCTGCTGGTTCTGGTGCCCGGTGGCCGGCTGGCCTACTACGGACCGCCCGCGGAAGGGCTGCAGCAGTTCGGCGCGGCGAGCTGGGCCGAGGTGTTCCAGGCATTCGACCGCGAGGAAGAACGAGACTGGGCCGGCGAGTTCCGGGACTCGCCACGGTTCGAGCGCTACGTGGCGATCGGCCCGACCGACGAACTCGGCCCGGCGCAAGTGCACACACCGGCGCCACCGCCCCCCTCGCAGTCCAAGCTGAGCCAGCTCAGCACATTGTGCAGGCGCTACCTCGCGGTGATCGCCTCGGACCGGAGCTATCTGGCGTTGCTCGGGGTATTGCCCCTGCTGCTCGGTGGGTTGATCGCTGCCGTGCCGGCGGGGCAGGGGTTCACCGGGGCGCCCGGAACGAACGTCGACGCCGCGACCAAGCTCATGGTTCTGGCGTTCGCGGCATGCTTCGTCGGTACCGGTAACTCGATCCGTGAGATTGTCAAGGAACAGACGATCTATCGCAGAGAACGCGCGGCAGGACTGTCGGCCGGAGTCTATTTGATGTCGAAACTGCTGGTTTTGGGTGTGATCACCACACTCCAGGCGGTAGTGCTCGTCTTGATCGGCACCATCGGGGTCAGTATGCCCCCCAAGGGGCTGTTCACCTCGGTCGAGGTGGAACTGATCCTGGCGATGGCGTTGCTCGGCATCTCGTCGCTGGCGCTGGGCCTGCTGGTGTCGGTGGCGGTGAACACGTCGGAGAAGACGCTGCCGCTGCTGATCGTGCTGTCCATGGCGCAACTGGTGCTCACCGGCGGGCTGGTACGGCTGCCCGGCACTCCCGTCCTGGAGCAGCTGGCATACCTGGCGCCGGCCCGCTGGGGGTTCGGTGCGGGAGCCGCCACCCTCGACCTCGACACCCTCTCGCCGCACGATGGCGGACCCGACCCGATGTGGAAACACACCATCGGCACCTGGCTGCTCGACATGGGAGTCGTCGCCGGTTTGGGCGCCGTCTTCCTCGCGCTGGCCTGGTATCGCCTGTACCAGCTGCGTCCCCGGCGGCGCGGCGCCCGCCGTCCCGCAACGATCTGACGCTTTCCCGCACCGCGCCGACGCGGGCTGTTCGAAGCGGGCTGCTGCTCCCAAGGACGGGAAAGCGACGTGCGCCATCACCGGAATACTCGACGCTGTGGGACTGGCAGCTGCGCACGGCCTGACGAGTGTTGTCGGGCATGAGGTGATGCTGCTGTTCGCAGGGCCGCGACCGGCCGGGACTCGGGTGCGTCGATGAGCATCGAGCGCTGGGTGGTGCGGCTGGACCCGCCCGAGGACGCGAGTCCCGGCCTGAAGGCGGTCGTCGAGGTGGGCCGCCAGACGATCCAGACGTCGGCGGATCTGCTGGCGACGGGTTCGCCTTCGCAGGCTCCGGATGTGGTGAAGTTGCTGCGCGACGAGAAGCTCGTCACCGGCGACGAGACGAAATCGGTCATGGCCGAGGGCTACGCCCACCGCACGCAGGAGTTCGACGACATCAAGAACGACATCCGCAAGCAAGACGAGAACGTCGACTTGTCCGCCTACGGCACCTACGACATCTCCAGCGGCACCTTCGCCGCGGTCCGGCGACACGTCACAGATCTGCAGGCGACGCTGGACGCGGCTCCTGGGGCGAGTCCGGGCAAGCGGTACATCGCTACGGACGTCGAGACGAGGCTGGCGAACGCCGTGCTGAAGACGATCGACGACGTGCACGACGAGATCGCGAAGGCCACCGACCGCGTGCAAGCGCACGCCGAGAACATCGACGGCTCCGCGCCCACATACACCCCCGCGTCGGCGGGCGGCAACTACGTGCCGAGCGACTACATGCAGCGCAGTTATTCACCGGGCCCTGGCTTCGTGCCTGCCGCGACGACTGCCGATTACGCCCGCTACCGGGGCAACGTCTCGGTCGACGCCGCGATCGACGGCGCGCTGGACGCGCTCGGCATCACCGATCCGGTGGCCCGCGAGTACTGGAAGCGCGGCTACCGGGTGCTGATCGAACGAGAATCCGGCGGAAATCCCAACGCCGTGAACAACTGGGACAGCAACGCTGCCGCCGGTCAGGCGTCCAGGGGGCTTACCCAGACGATCCCCGGTACCTTCCAGGCCTACCATGTCGCGGGAACCTCCGACAACATTCACGATCCGGTAGCCAATGTCGCCGCCAGCATGAACTACGTCATAGAGCGGTACGGTGTCTCCCGCGACGGCCACGATCTGCAAGTGAAGGTTCAGCAAGCGGATCCGAATCGTTCGGCGAAAGGCTACTGAGTCCGGGGGCGAGGAGCGATCCGGATAGGGCCGGGGTCGTCCTGGCGGATTCGTCCCGCCGCCCCTGAGCGGCCCGATTGCTCGTCGGCTCGAACGGATTTCGATGACGAGTTATCTTTTCGTTCTCGGCCGGGTCGGTCGTCTGGTTCGGCGGATGTGGTCGACGGCCGAGGCAGCTATGGCGCGCTGCGTCTGGAACACTCGACCGTCGGAAAGGTTCTTTGCTGATGTTCCGTCGTTTCACGACCCACGCGCCCACCGGGGCGCCGCCGGTGGATGATCTGGTGGCAGGCGCGCTGCCGGACCGGGTGCAGATCGCGCATGAGCGGTTGGCGCACCAGGACGATCCGGCGCTGCTCGAAGCATTGTCCGAGCGTGAACTCGCCGCCTCCCGCGAGTTGGCCGAACTCGTACGTGACTATGAACGCCACGAGAAACGGGCGCGCATCCAGGCGGCCGCCGACGCCGCGGAGCGGGTGCGGCGCACGGCCGCCGAACTGGCCGAACGGGAAGCCGCCGACTTGCTGCGCGCCGCGCAGGCGATCGGTGAGCAGCGGCACAGCAGCAGCCCGCACGCGAAAGTCGCTCGCCTTCATCAGCGCAAGCCGCGGGTGCTGGGGCTGCTGGCCGGAGTCGTCGCGTTCTCGATGCTGTTCTCCGCGGTCACGGTGCAGCAGAACATCGCGCCGACCGGTGGCGCGACCAATCCGATGTTCTGGCTGTCCTACGGGTTGGAAGCGCTGATCAGCGCGGTGCTCGTCGCGCTGATGCTGTCCACCGGCGATACCGCCGAGTGGGGTGTGATCGACCGGCTGTGGCAGGTCTACACGGTCGAGGGCGTCTTGCTGACGGCGAGTATCGCGTTGAACACCTTCCCGTACTTCAGGTCGGGAGATGTGGCCGGAATCGGCATCCACGCGATCGCGCCGATCATGATCGGCGTCGCCCTCGTCACCCACCGGCTCGTCGCCGAGCGATACGGGCGCGCGATCGAGCAGGCGACGGCCGCTGTGCCCGATCATGAGGATCTCCAGGAACGACTCGCCGCGCTCACCCAGGTCGGCGGAGCCGGAAACCAGATCCTGCCGAGCATCCTGATGGAGCCCACCGCGCCCGCACACCGCGCGAGCGAACCGACCGCATCGGGTCAGGAGGGTGCGGTGGTCCCGGCCGCCGACGCTTCACAGCAGCAACAGCGCCCCCCGGCAGGGCAGCAACCCGGCACCGAAGAGCGAGTCATTTCACCCGCTGCCCCGGCGCCCGAACTGACGGAGCTGTGGCTGGCCACGACGCCCTTGCCCGTGGTCGAACGGGTCTCCGCGGTTGCTGAAGGCGGTCCGGAAGCGGCTGCCGACGCCAGTCCGGACGAGGCTGTCCTGGACGCGCGTCTGGCGGCGGCGGTGCGACAGACCCTCGACCGAATCCGGTCCGGCAAGCAGCCGGAGCCCCCCACCGCCGACGGGTCCGAGCCGCCTGGATTCGCACAGGCGGCCGACGAGCACGGTGCCCGCGGCGAGGTCGCCGAGGCGGGTACGGAGCCGACGGATCACGGCGCGGCGGAGGCGGTCACCAAGCAGGCCGCTCGCTCGCAGACGCTGGAGTCGTCGGCGCGGGACACGGCGGAGGCGGTCACCGAGCAGATCGTTCGCTCGCAGACGCTGGAGTCGTCGGCGGGGGACACAGCGGAGGTGGTCACGAAGCAGATCGTTCGCTCGCAGACGCCGGAGTCGGCGGCGCGGGACACGGCGGAGGCGGTGGTCGAGCACGTCGAGCGCTCGGAGGCCGCCCAGACGCACCCGGAGTCGAATGGTCGTGCGCCGGCACCGATCGGTACGAGCATGGCCCAGCACTACATCCCCGGTGCCGATGGCAACGACCACTCGCCGCGGATGGAACAGGTGACGCCGGCCGAAGACGTGAATCCGGCTGCGATCACACAGGAATCGGACGACACCGCCGCCGCGACCGCACCGCACCCGTCCAGCGAACCTCAGCTCAGCACCCGATGATCCGACCGGCCGTCGGATAATCGGTTCGGCGCCGCATTTCACCCGCTTGATCAGGCTGATCGGCAAGTTCGGTCGACCCGGCGGCGGAATGGACGTAGCGTCGAATTCGTGAAAGTTCCCGAACACCTGCCCACGACCGCGGGCGAACTGCGTTCGGCCGGCCACCTGCCGCGTGGCGTGAAGACCGAGATCCGCGAGAACCTCCTGGCGCTGCTGAGTTCCGGCGGCGACCCGTGGCCCGGCATCGTCGGGTTCGACCGGACGGTCGTGCCGCAGCTGGAGCGCGCCCTGCTGGCGGGACACGACGTCGTGCTGCTCGGCGAGCGCGGCCAGGGCAAGACCCGGCTGCTGCGAACCCTGGTCGGCCTGCTGGACGAATGGACGCCCGTGATCGCGGGCGCCGAACTCGGCGAGCATCCGCTCGACCCGATCAGCCCGGCCGGTCGCAGGCTGGCCGCCGAACTCGGCGACGATCTGCCCGTAGCGTGGCGGCATCGCTCGCAGCGGTACGCCGAGAAGCTCGCCACGCCGGACACTTCCGTCGGTGACCTGATCGGCGATGTCGATCCGGTGAAGGTGGCCGAGGGCCGCAGCCTCGGTGACCCGGAGACCATCCACTTCGGACTCGTTCCGCGCGCGCATCGCGGCATCGTGGCGGTCAACGAGTTGCCCGACCTCGCCGAACGCATCCAGGTGGCGCTGCTGAACGTGATGGAGGAACGCGATATCCAGGTCCGCGGCTACACCCTGCGGCTACCGCTGGACGTGCTGCTCGTCGCCACCGCCAACCCGGAGGACTACACGAACCGCGGCCGGATCATCACGCCGCTGAAAGACCGGTTCGGCGCGGAGATTCGCACCCACTACCCGCTCAGCGTGGCGGCGGAGGTGGCGCTGGTGCGCCAGGAGGCCGAGCTCGTGGCAGAGGTGGGCGATCCGCTGATCGAGGTGCTCGCCCGGTTCGTGCGGCAGCTGCGCGAGTCGTCCGCGATCGACCAGCGGTCCGGCGTCTCAGCGCGTTTCGCCGTGGCCGCGGCCGAGACGGTGGCGGCGGCGGCGTTGCGCCGGTCCGCGGTGACGGGGGAGAGTCCCGCCGTGGCGCGTCCGGTCGATCTGGAATCCGTCCCCGCGGTATTGCGCGGCAAGCTGGAGTTCGAGTCCGGCGAGGAGGGGCGTGAGCAGGAGCATCTCACCCATCTGCTGCGTCGCTCGTTCTCCGAGACCGCGCGGGCGCTGCTCGGCGGACTGGACCTGCGGCCGCTGGCCGCGGCGGTCGGTGACGGGCACCTGGTCACCACCGGGGAACGCGTGCCCGGTGCGGAGGTTCTCTCGGCACTGCCCGAACTGCCCGTCCTGCACGAAGTCGCCGCGCGGCTGGGCGTCGACGCGGCCGATCCGCCACCCCGGATCGCCTCGGCTGTCGAGTTCGCGCTGGAATCGCTCTTCCTGGCGCGTCAGATCGCGAAGGACTCCGACGACGGTCTGGCGGTGTACGGCCGATGATCGGCGACGCGTCGTGACGATCCCCGATCGCTACTCCTACGGCCCGTACCACGAGGGGCCCGATCCCCTGGCGCCCCCGCTCGATCTGCGCGAGGCACTGGACCGGATCGGTCGCGATGTGATGGAGGGCAGCTCGCCGCGCAGCGCCCTGCAAGAGCTGTTGCGGCGCGGTACCCGCACCATGCCGGGGCTGGAGGAGCTGACTCGCCGGTTGTGGCAGCGCCGCACGGAGATCGCTCGCAGCCACCGGCTGGACGGCACCTTGCAGCAGGTCCGGGAACTGCTGGAATCGGCACTGGACGCCGAGCGCGGCGCGCTGTTCCCCGACCCCTCCGACGACGCCAGGTTCGCCGAAGCGCGGCTGGACGCCCTGCCGTCGAGCACGGCCGCCGCCGTCACCGAACTCGCCGACTACCCATGGCGATCGGAGACCGGCCGCGAGAACTATCAGAAAATTCGCGACCTGCTCGGCCGCGAGCTGCTGGAATCGCGCTTCCAGGGCATGAAGCAGGCGTTGCGGAACACCACTGCCGAGGACGTGGAGCGGGTCAGGCGGATGATGTCCGACCTGAACGATCTGCTCGCCGCCCACGCCAGGGGCGAGAACACCGAGCAGCGGTTCGCCGATTTCATGGCCGAGCACGGCGAGTTCTTCCCGGAGAACCCGCGCGACACCGAGGAATTGGTCGACGCGCTCGCGGCTCGTGCCGCCGCCGCGCAGCGCATGATGAATTCGATGTCCGAGCAGCAGCGGGCGGAGCTGTCCGAGCTGATCGGCCAAGCGTTCGGTGATCCGGCGATCGCTCAACAGGTCGCCGCGCTGGACGCGCATCTGCGAGCGCTGCGTCCCGGCGAGGACTGGAGTTCCGCGCGGCGGTTCCGCGGCGAGGATCCGCTGGGCCTCGGCGCGGGCGCGCAGGCTCTGCAGGACCTCGCCGAACTCGACGCGCTGGCAGAGCAACTCGGTCAGTCCTACGCCGGCGCCCGGCTCGAGGACATCGACCTGGAGGCGCTGGAGCGTCACCTCGGCGCGGACGCGAGCGTGGACGCCGCGCGGCTGGCCGAACTGGAGCGCGAATTGCGCGGGCAAGGCATCTTCGAGCGGGCACAGGACGGCTCGCTCCGGTTGACGCCCAAGGCTTTGCGGCGGCTCGGCGAGACGGCGCTGCGGGATGTCGTCGGGCGCTTGCGGTCTCGGCGCGGGGACCGGGACACGGCCCTGACCGGCGCCGCGGGTGAGCCGACCGGTGGCTCCCGGGCTTGGCGCTTCGGCGACACCGAGCCGTGGGACGTATCACGGACCGTGCGCAATGCCGTGCTGCGATCGGCGTCGACCGGCAATCGGCAGGTGCGGCTCGATGTTTCGGATGTCGAGATCATGGAGACCGAGCAGCGCTCCAGGGCTGCCGTCGCGTTGTGTGTCGACACGTCCTGGTCGATGGTGCAGGACGGCCGATGGGTGCCGATGAAGCGCACGGCTCTGGCGCTGCACCATCTGATCGGCACCCGGTTCCGCTCCGACGCCCTGAGCGTGATCACCTTCGGCAGGCACGCGACCACCCTCGGCATCGGCGAACTCACCGCACTGGAAGGAGTGTGGGAGCAGGGCACCAATCTGCACCACGCACTGCTGCTGGCCGCGGCGCACCTGCGCAGGCACCCGGACGCGGTGCCGGTCGTGCTCGTCGTCACCGATGGTGAGCCGACCGCCCACCTGGAGCCGGACGGGGAGAGCTACTTCAATTGGCCACCCGCGCAACGCACACTCGCCGTGACGATGGCGCAGGTCGACGCCTTGGCCAAGCTGGGTGCTTCGGTGACGGTGTTCATGCTCGGCGATGACCCGCGCCTGGCCGCGTTCGTCGACCTGGTGGCCCGCCGCAGCGGCGGCCGTGTGGTGGCACCGGATCTGGACGGCTTGGGCGCCGCCGTGGTCAGCGACTACCTGCGTGGCAGGCGCTGAAGACGCGGCTCGCTGACCTGCCCACAGCCGCTGATGGCGCCGGAGCCGACCGGATACGGCTCCGGTCGGCTGCAACGAGTGCGGCGAGGTCCGCTATGCGGGTGAAACGGCATGGCGAATAGCCCTACGATGGAGACGGCGGTGCCCGGCAGCGCCGCTACCGGTCCCCGCCCTGCTTCCCCCTCATCGGCAGGACGGGGATCTCGGACTGGGCAGTGTGTTCCGGGATGGGACAAGACCGGTCGCGTACCGTGTCGGATGTCCATCGAGAGGTGAGGGTTGCGGAACTAGCAATGCATCCGACCGACGAACCGGGTAGTGCGCCCGGCTGGATCGACTACGCCGAGTTCGGCGAGCGTTTCGTCACGCACGCCGTCAACGCCGCTCGTATCGAGTCCGCCATCTCCGGTATGACGGGCCGCGGCATGACCATCGGCCCGGTTTCGATCGGCCCGGCCGGACTCGCGGGTTTCGTCGCCGAGGGGAAGGTCGGCGCCCCTCGTGTCCTGCGCAGCGGCCCCAAGGTGACGTTCGAGGTGACCGTCCCGGTGTCGCTCACAGTGAAGGTGCTGCTCGGCGGCCGGAGGCTGCGCCTGGAGGCCAGGGTGGAGATCGATCTGATCCTGCACGCCCGCACCGCTGAACCCGTGCTGATCGTCATCGACATCCCGCCGATCACCCAGCGGGACATCAGCTTCGTCCTGCGCGCCCAAGCGGTGGAGTCGGCGTGGGAATGGTTGCTCGACCCGATCGCGGGTGTGGTGCAGCGGGAGGTCGCCTCCCGGGTGAACGCGATGCTGGCCGACCCACAGACCCGTCGGGGGCTGGTTTTCGACATCGAGGCCATGGTCGCGGGCCGGCGTTCGGCGCATCGGAGCAAGCGCGCGTTCGACTGGATCGGCTACGACGAGTTCGGGCATCGGTTCTTTTCCCGCATTGTGACGCGCGAACGCGTGGGCGACGTGGTCGAACGGCTGGCGGACCGGCGGATCGAGGTCGGGCCGCTGCGGATGGGGCCGCGCGCCGGCGTCGTCGTGACCGTCCAGGGAAAGGTGCGGATGCCGCGACTGGCGGACCGGTCGGCCGAGCCGGTCGCTTTCGACATGACACTGCCGGTGAGCCTGGACATCACGGTCTACGTGCTGAAAGCCAATCGCTATCGCGCCGACGTCGAAGTGCCGTTGCTGCTCATCGCCCGGGCGGCCGATCCCTTGTGCGTGGTGATCGACGTGCCGCCGCCCGACCCGGCCGACATTCGGATGGTGTTCACCGCGCACGGTGTCCGCGCGGCCGCCCTCGGTGCGCTCGCCGGGATAAAGAAGCAGGTTCTGACCCAGGTGGCGGCGGTGATCCGCACAGAACTGGCCGACCCCGCGATGCGCACCATCGACGTCGCGGCGCGCATCGACAGCAGTGTATGAGCCGGTCGCGGCGCTGAGCGCGTGTGGCGAATGTGAAACGTGATTCTCCTGGGTCTAGCGGTTCCAGTGTGAATATGGTGAAATGAGTTCACGTTCGAGGCTCCCGGCGCGCGATGAGATCTGGGGAAGGTGCGCCGGGCACGCTGCCATCCATCTCGGGGTTGCGCGAAGGAGTCGACGATGCGTTCCAATTCGGTATCCCGCCGTGATCTGTTCGCCTACGCGGCCGCGGCGGCCGTGGTCGGGGCGACCGCCGCGGCAGCTCCCGCCTCCGCGCGATCCGCGCTCGGCACCCTCATCGATTACGCCGGCGGTATTCCCTCCGCCACGGCGATCCGCGACGCCGGACATATCGGCGTGATCCGCTATGTGTCCGATCGCAGGCCCGGCGCCGAGTGGATGGCGGGTAAACCGCTGCGATCCGCGGAGGTCGACGACCTCAAAGCGGCGGGTTTGCAGATCGTCTCGTGCTACCAGTTCGGCAAGGGGCCGACCGCGGACTGGCGTGGCGGCCTGGAAGCGGGTAAGCGGCATGCCGAGCGCGGGCTCGCGTTGCACCGCGCCGCCGGTGGCCCGGACAACGTGCCCATCTACGCCTCCATCGACGACAATCCCTCCGCGGCAGACTTCGCCACCATGATCGCGCCATACCTCCTGGGCTGGCAGTCCGTGCTCGGCACGGAGAACACCGGCGTCTACGCGAACACCCCGACGATCGAGCTGGCTCGCGCCGCGGGCTTGGGTTCCTGGTACTGGCAGCACAACTGGGGCACGCCGAAGGGCTTCGTGCACCCCGCCGCGAACCTCCACCAGTTCGAGATCGACAAGCAATCCATCGACGGGGTGGGGATCGATGTGAACAATGTGCTCACCCCCGAATACGGGCAGTGGTGAAAGCGGGTCGCGTTCCTGTCTGTTCTCCGATTTACGTTTGACAGTGGCTGATCGGGGTAACGCGCAGGTCGGGCTCGTCATCGGGGACGACCCGCAGGGAGGGGCGGCCGTCCGGGGCCTCGTGGTCGCCGAGCCAGGAGAACAGCGACCACCGGGACAGACCGGAGAACGCGGAACCGAGGCTGGCGAACGAGAATGACGAGATCGTCGACCCGAACGATCCCACGGATCCGATCGACAGCACCGAGCCCACGCTGCCGATGGACAGAACCGAGTACGCCGAGCCGATCGACAGGATCGACCCCTCCGAGCGGATCGACAGGATGGAACGGTGCGAGCGCCTGCTCCGGATCGAATGACCCGGCCGTCTCGAACAGTCCGTGGATTTCGAGTAATCGGTGGTCGCCATAGATAGCGGTCTACCACAGTCCGGCCACTCGAGTAAGCGGCAGAGCGGATCCGTTCGCTGGTACGAGCGAAGCTCTTGGCACGACCGAGGGCGGCGACCCCGATGGAGTCGCCGCCCTCGAACGTGAGCTCAGCCTACGGTGAAGAACCCGAGCGTCGGCAGGAACGAGCAGGTCCGCGCCTCCGCGTCAGCGGACTTGGTGGTCAGCGAGCCGGAGATGACCGCGACGACGCGGCCGTTGCCGGTGTCGGCGATCGCGGACAGCGTGGCGGGGCCGTCCGGGTTGATCTTGGCCGCGTCGGTCAGCGGCAGGACGCCGGACTGGCGGGTGTCGAGGTTCAGCCACTGCACCGTCATCGGCGGGTCCTGCACGGGCGTCGGCCCCTTGGTGCCGAGCGCGGTGAAGACGAACCCGGTCTGACCCGCCCGCGGACCAGGCGGCGGCAGCGTGGCGGGCCCGGGCACGGCCAGCGCGGTGCCCACCGAATCAGCGGACGGGCCGATGCAGCCCTTGCCGATGCTCGGATACAGGAACTGGGCGATCACCGGGCCGTCCTTCGGCACCTCGGGACCTCCGCCGCCGCTACCGTCGAGGAAGGTGATGATCTGTTCCAGCGTGGACTTGATCTGCGGCGGAAGGTTCAGAGTGGCCAGCAGCCTGCGCGCCTGATCGAGGATGGCCGACTGCGGACCCGCGATGCCTGCTGGGCTCGCGATATCCGCGGGGCCCGCGATGGCGCCGACGATGGCGGGGGCGAGCGCGGCGAGCGCGTCGACCGGAACGCCTTCGGGAACCATGGGAACAGTGTTCGTAGTCGCCGCGGGGGCCGTCACGGGGGCCGCGATTGCTGTCGTCGGCGCGGCGAGCGTCGCACTCGCCGCGATGACGAGTGCGGACAACGCGATCCGCGATCCTCGGGTGCGAAGCACTGGTCTGGCCGTCCTTACCTCGGTTACATCAGGGTTCGATTGCAAAAAGGCATCGTTTCGGGGGTCACTCTAGGGACATCGCGGCTAGGTGTACAGCCGCGGGGTCCGGAAGGCGCCGTGGACGATCAGTGTTAGCAAGATACCGCGCCCTCGTGTTACTGATGTGAAAGTTGATGCGAATGTTATCGGTGGTTCGAGGGTGGAACCGACGGGAGGCACGCTGCGGCTAATCTAATCGGTGCCGCCCGCGCTGTCGCCAGAACATCGAAGTCCGGGCGCGCCCACCTACGCACCGCACTCGAGCCGAAAGCCAGCGATTTGAATCGTCATCTTCGATGGGCCGTGCTGGTGCTGGGCCTGTCCGTGCTGGCCCGGCTGCTGTGGATGTTGCTGTCCCCGAACGGGATGAATCTGGTCGACCTGCACGTCTACGTCGGCGGATCGGCCGCGCTGCTGACCGATCAGCTCTACGACTTCACCTATGCGGAGAAGACGCCGGACTTCCCGTTGCCGTTCACCTATCCGCCGTTCGCGGCATTGGTCTTCTTCCCGCTGCACTATCTGCCGTTCACCCTGGTCGCGGTGGCTTGGTTGCTGGCCATCGCCGCGGCGCTGTACGCGGTGGTGCACATCAGTCTCGAGTTGCTGTTCGGGGCGCAGCGGCTGCGCACGCCGCAGTGGCGTGCCGCCACCGTCGGCTGGACCGCGGTGGGGCTTTGGCTGGAGCCGGTGCGAACCACGATGGACTACGGCCAGGTCAATGTCTTCCTGGTGCTCGGTGGGATGCTCGCGGTACGCAGCTCCCGGTGGTGGCTGTCCGGCGGGCTGGTCGGGATAGTCGCGGGTATCAAGCTGACACCCGCGATCACCGGGTTGTATTTCGTCGCGCGCGGGCGCTGGGCGACGGTGGCCTGGTCGGCCGTGGTCTTCGGCGCGACGGTAGGGCTGAGTTTCCTGATCGCCCCGGTGGAGGCCCGCCAGTATTTCGGCACACTGCTCGGTGACGCCAGCCGGATCGGCCCCGTGGGGTCGGTGTGGAACCAGTCGCTGCGCGGTGCGCTGAGCCGGATCCTCGGCTACGACGTGGAGTCCGGCCCGTGGTGGATCGCGGCCGTGCTCGTGGTCGCGGCGCTGGCGTTCCTGGCTTGGCGCGCGCTCGACCGGGACGACCGGCTCGGCACGCTGATCGTGGTGCAACTGTTCGGGCTGATGATCTCGCCCATCTCGTGGTCGCATCACTGGGTGTGGCTGCTGCCGACGGTGCTCTGGCTGGTGTACGGGCCGCTGCGCCGGGCGCCCGGCGCGCGGATCATCGCCGGGTACTGGCTGGTGACCATGCTCGTCGGCGTGCCGTGGGTGCTGTCGTTCTTCCAGGGGTCGATCTGGACCATCTCGCGCCCGGGCGTGCTGGCCTGGCTCGGCGCCGTCGACGTGCTCGGCGTCGTGGTGCTCTACCTCTGGGTGATCCGCTTCGGAACTCGGTACACCCGATCGGTCGAGGACGAATCAAGTCGTGTGACGACAGAAGGCCCCGCGCGCGCCGGATAGCCTTCGTGTGCGACTGACGATCACCCGGAAACTCGCCGCCGCTGCCGAACTCCCCCGAGCGTTCGTGCGCCCGAGCGCCGCAGATTCGCTGTTGTCGCGCCCAGCTCACCCCGACCACGTCTTCCGAGCGGAGCGAGATCGAGCATGTTCCGTTCGCGGCCCGGCTCGCGTCCGAGTGGCCGCCGCGTAGGCGACGAAGGAGCAAGCGGCGGCCACTCGGACGCGAGCCACAAAAGGGCCGCGAACACGCCGCGACGAAGTCGCGGCAAATTCAACACAGCCGATCTATTTCGTGGGCCAGCGCGACGTCCAGCGCGGTGAGCCCACCGGCGGAGTGCGTGGACAGGCTGAATGTGACCTTGCGCCAGCGAATATCGATGTCGGGATGATGGTTCGTCTCCTCCGCGACCTCGGCGACGCGGCGCACGAGTTCGATGCCCGCGGGGAAGGTGGCCGCCTCGACGGTACGGGTCAGGTTGTCGCCTGATCTGGACCACTCCGGCAATTCGGTGAGAGCTTCGGCGATTTCGGTATCGGAGAGCAGTGCCTGCTGCGCCATAACACTCCTTACTACTCGCCTCGGGCCGACCCTGGGAAGGGAGCGGCGGGGTCAGGCTGCGCGCGCCCGCTCGAGTGCCTTCTTCAGATCCTTGCCGGTGACACCGGCCGCTTCGCACTTCTTCATCCGCATGATGACCACGGGGCACTTCACGCAGCGCGTCTTCTTGCGACAGCACTTCTTCTTCGGTTTCAGGCTCGAAACCTTCTTGGCTTTGACCTTGCCCACAGCGGTTAGCATACCCTTAGTGCAAAGGCTGAAACGGTGCTCCGAGCGGACTGGCGGTAGGGTATAGCTCGCCGCGATGTCTGGTGAGTTTCGATTCCCCACCTCTTCGCAGGAAGCCCGGCGTGTGCGTCGGGCCCCGGAGCCGGCAGCCTGCGTAACCACGGAGCGTCCGTGCGCGCCGGACACCGAGCACCGTAGGCTCCAACACCGAACAGCAGGAGGATTCAGGCGTGTCGTCTGCACGCGATTTTCGCAACGTCGCCATCGTGGCCCACGTCGACCACGGTAAGACGACCCTGGTCGACGCCATGCTGCGCCAGTCGGGCGCCTTCGCCGAGCGGGCCGAGCCCGTCGATCGGGTGATGGACTCCGGCGACCTGGAACGCGAGAAGGGCATCACCATTCTCGCCAAGAACACGGCGGTGCACCGGCATCACCCGGATGGCTCGGTCACCGTGATCAACGTCATCGACACCCCCGGCCACGCCGACTTCGGTGGTGAGGTCGAACGCGGCCTGTCCATGGTGGACGGCGTGGTGCTGCTGGTGGACGCGTCCGAGGGGCCGCTGCCACAGACCCGGTTCGTGCTGCGCAAGGCGCTGGCCGCGTCGTTGCCGGTGATCCTGGTCGTGAACAAGACCGACCGGCCCGACGCCCGCATCGAAGAGGTCGTCGAGGAGAGCCACGACCTGCTGCTGGACCTGGCCTCCGATCTGGACGACGCCGCCGCCGAGGCCGCCGAACTCGCGCTCGACCTTCCGGTGCTGTACGCCTCCGGGCGCGAGGGCAAGGCGTCCAAGGAACGTCCGGAGAACGGCAACGCCCCGGACGCGGAAAACCTCGACGCGTTGTTCGACGTGCTGCTGGAGAACATCCCTGCGCCGAAGGGTGATCCGTCCGCGCCGCTGCAGGCGCATGTCACCAACCTGGACGCCTCGGCGTTCCTCGGTCGTCTCGCGCTGGTCCGCATCCACAACGGCGAATTGCGCAAGGGGCAGAACGTCGCCTGGATGCACGCCGACGGCGTCAAACAGGTGAAGATCACCGAACTGCTGCAGACGGTCGGCGTGGAGCGCAAGCCGGGTGAGCTGGCCGTGGCGGGCGATATCGTCGCCATCGCGGGCATCCCGGACATCATGATCGGCGACACCCTCGCCGACATCGACGATCCGGTCGCCCTGCCGCGCATCACCGTCGACGAGCCCGCCATCTCGGTCACCATCGGCACCAACACTTCGCCGCTGGTCGGCCGGGTGCAGGGGCACAAGCTGACCGCCCGCATGGTGAAGGCGCGCTTGGACCAGGAGCTGGTCGGCAACGTGTCGCTGCGTGTGCTCGACATCGGGCGCCCGGATGCCTGGGAGGTGCAGGGCCGCGGTGAGCTGGCGCTGGCCATCCTGGTCGAGACCATGCGTCGTGAAGGCTTCGAGCTGACCGTCGGCAAGCCGCAGGTGGTCACCAAGCAGGTCGACGGCAAGGTGCACGAGCCGTACGAGGAGCTGACCATCGACTGCCCCGAGGAGTACCTCGGCGCGATCACCCAGTTGCTGGCCGCGCGCAAGGGCAAGATGGTGCAGATGAGCAACCACGCCGCGGGCTGGGTGCGGATGGAGTTCATCGTTCCCTCGCGTGGCCTGATCGGCTTCCGCACCGACTTCCTCACCGAGACCCGGGGCACCGGCATCGCAAACGCCGTGTCGCACGGTTACGCGCCGTGGGCGGGTGAGATCCGGGCCCGGCACACCGGCTCGCTGGTCTCCGACCGGTCGGGCACGGTGACGCCGTTCGCGATGATCCAGCTGGCCGACCGCGGGCAGTTCTTTGTGGAGCCGGGTGCGGACACCTACGAGGGGCATGTCGTCGGCGTCAACCCGCGTGCGGAGGATCTGGACATCAACGTCACGCGCGAGAAGAAGCTGACCAACATGCGCAGTTCCACCGCCGACGTGATCGAGACCTTGGCCAAGCCGTTGCAGCTCGATCTGGAAGGCGCGATGGAGTTCTGCGCCGCCGACGAGTGCGTGGAGGTCACCCCGGAGGTGGTTCGGGTGCGCAAGGTGGTCCTCGGGCAGAACGAGCGCGCGCGGGAACTGTCCCGGCGCAAGGCGCGCGATCGCGCGGCACTGTAATCGCTTTCCGGGCAGCGGTGTTCGGCGTCACCCTGGGTGGCGCCGAACACCGTGCCGAATCCGCGGGCCCGGCAGTCGGGGTTTCCGCAGTGTGCGGGTGGTGGGGCCGCGAGTTCCGTTCGAGTTGTGTGCGCCTGCGCAATCCGAGATCCACGCAATCGTGGGGCGCGGGGGTTATCCCAGTGAATTTCGAGATGCGGCCTCGATGTTTGTTGCGGTGAATCCGATACCGCATGATCCGAGCGTTCGATGGGCCTATTATGCGTGAATCACGATCCGAGATCAGGGTCTCGGTATATATCTGGAAGGCAGTGCGTCTGCGCTGAATATTTTTCCGCTGGCACTCGGTCGGTGGGGAAGAACGGATAATTGCCGACGGAACACGCTTCGAAAAGTTATTGCGTGGTCGGGTGGGACTGATCGGCTGCGCAGCGTGCCGACTTCATCCCGCCCGCACCTGTGGTCATCCCGACCGGTCCGAGCGCTGAGCGTTCTCGGCGACGAGCTGCTGGACCTGCGGTTGTTCCGGGCGTGTGCGCGGGCGGTCACCGTGCCTGCCGGATGGTGCGCCGGCGAAGGGGGTTCGCCGTCCGTTCAGCGTATCGGCGCAAGCGTGCACCTTCGCGGATAACTTCTGGTTGCGTAAACGAAACCGATGCGCATCCGGATCGCTGTGCGCCGGTGCCTCCGGCTATTGTGTCGCAGCTGGTACGTCGAATATTTGCCGAGTTCACGCGGTATGGACGGCGATGTCACCGGTACGGTGGCGCTGCTGTGTTTCCACTCCCGGATATCCCGCGACCGCGTTGTTTCCCTGGTCGGCAGCAGGAATCTGGGAACCGACTCGACCGTACGGTAGAGTCCCCGAGCGTGAAAGTGGGCGCAGGAAAACGCGCAGCGTGGCGCACGTTGTTGCCGGCCGTGGCGGTGCTGACCTTGATCAGCAGCTGTGCGGCGAATCCGCCGCCGCCCATCGAAAGCACCGATAGCCCGAAGACCATACCGGTCAAGCCGGCGGAAACGACTGTGGTCGTGGCCTTGGACACCATCGGCACCGCGTTCAACCCGCATCTGCGCTCGGATCAGTCCGCCGCGACCTCGGCGATCGCCTCCCTGGTGCTGCCGAGCCCGTTCCGGCCGGTGCTCGATCCCGCACGGCCCGGCGCGACGGCCTGGATTCCGGATTCGTCGTTGCTGGTCTCCGCCGAAGTCACCGCGCAGGAACCGTTCACGATCACCTACAAGTTGCGCAACGAAGCGTCCTGGTCGGACGGGGCGCCGATCGCGGCCGAGGATTTCCGCTATTTGTGGCAGGAGATGATCTCCGAGCCGGGAGTCGTCGATCCGGCGGGCTACCGGATGATCTCGGACGTCAATTCGTCCGCGGGCGGCAAGACCGTCACCGTCGTGATGACGCAGCCCTACCCCGGCTGGCGCGAGTTGTTCACCGATCTGCTGCCCTCCCATCTGCTCAAGGACGCGCCCGGCGGGTTCGCCAGGGGGATGAACGGTCAGGTCAACGGTGTCCGGGTGTCCGGGGGGCCGTTCGGGATCCGGTCGGCGGACCCCGGCCGCGACGAGATGCTGCTGGAACGTAACGACCGCTTCTGGGGAACACCGGCGATGCCGGGCCAGATCCTGCTGCGCCGCGGCGGCACGACCGCTCAGTTGGCGGGCTCGCTGCGCACCGGCGACGTGCAGATGGCGCTGGTGCACGGGGGCGTGGCGACCCAGGCGCAGCTGGGGGCGATTCCCTCCGTGCGGACCGCGACCATGCCGCAGTCGCGGGTGCTGCAGATGGCGCTAAACGGTCGCAAAGGCGAACTGAGCGACCCCCGGGTCCGCTCGGGTGTGCTGGCCCTACTGGATCCCGTCCTGCTGGCGACGGTCGGCGCGCAGACCGGCAACTGGGTGGAACCGGCTCGCGCTCAGGTGCTCGCACCGTCCGATCCCGGATACGCTCCGACCGCTCCGCCGCGGCGGTCGGCGGAGGAGGCCTTCGCGCTGCTGGCCGCCGCGGGGTACGGCCGGGCGCCGGAGCCGCCGCCGGTGGCCTCCCCGACCTCGCCCGCCCCGCAACCACGCACCGTCGGCAAGGACGGCAAGCCGTTGACCGTGCGCATCGGCGCGGTCGACCGGGACGCCACCGCCTTGGCCGTGGCCAATACCGCCGCCGACCAGCTGCGCAGCGCGGGCATCGACGCGACGGTGCGCAGCGTCGCCGCCGACGAGCTGTACGGCAAGGAATTGCTCGAGGGCACGGTCGACGCGATCGTCGGCTGGGAGGTGGCCGGCTCGGACCCGGCGACCGTGTTGGCTTCCCGGTACGGATGCCCGCCGCCCGCGCTGCCGGGGGTCACCGGCCCGGCGCAGGCCATCGCCGAGGCGGCGCAGCGGGCGCCGAGCAACCTGTCCGGCGTGTGCGATCCGACCCTGCAGCCCGCGATCGATGACGCTGTGCGGGGCGTCGACGTGGGACGGGTGCTCGCCGAAGCCGAACCCAAACTGTGGGCGATGGCGACGGTTCTGCCCATCGTGCAGGACAACGCCGTCGCCGCGTCCGGTCCCCGGCTGGACGGCGCCTCGCTCAGCGGCGCGATCCAGGTCGGCATCTTCGGCGACGCGTCCATGTGGCGCAGGATCCCGTGACGGCGGCGACGGGCGGGCTGCTGCTGGTACACGCCCACCCGGACGACGAATCCATCACCACCGGAGGCACGATCGCGCATTACTGTCGTCGCGGCGTGCCGGTCACCGTGATCACCTGCACCCTCGGTGAGGAGGGCGAGGTGATCGGCGACGAGTGGGCGCTGCTCGCCGCCGGCCACGCCGACCAGCTCGGCGGATATCGCGTCCTCGAGCTGACCCGTGCGCTGGAAGCGCTGGGAGCGGGGCGGCCGCACCTGCTCGGGGGCGCGGGCCGCTGGCGCGACTCCGGGATGGCGGGCACACCCGCCGCGAACAAGCCGCGCGTTTTCGTGCGCTCCGGAGAAGAGGCGGTGCGGGCTCTCACGGACGTGGTGCTTCGGTTGCGGCCACGCGTGGTCGTCGGCTACGACCCGCACGGCGGGTACGGCCACCCGGACCACATCCGGGCGCACGAGATCACCACGGCCGCGGTGCATGCCGCCGCGGGCGAGGGCTGGGACGTCCCGAAGTACTACTGGACCGTCACCGACGCCGACATGCTGCGTCTGCACACCGCCGCGCTGGCCCGGCGCACGGCAGCGGGCCTGCCCGGCGCGCTGCCGCCCGGTTGGCGGCTGCCCGCCGAAGGCGAGCTCGCGAGCGTGCCCAGCGACGCGGTGACCACCACGATCGACGTGTCCGAGGTACTGACGGCCAAGCGCGCCGCGCTGCGGGCGCACGCCACCCAGGTCACCGTCGCGCCGTCCGGCCGGGAATTCGCCCTCTCGAACGGTGTCGCGCAGCCGGTGCTGCCCGAGGAGCACTTCATCCTGGTGCGGGGTCGGCGCGGTCCGCTCGGGCCGGACGGGCGGGAGCACGATCTCTTCGCCGGACTGGAGTGACGGATCCAGCTGATCGTCGGCTGGTTCGCCGCGCGCGAGCGGGTGTGGGCCATCGCCGCGGAACGTGGCGGCCCGACCGGCGAATTCCCGGTGGTCGCCGCCCTGCCTGCCGACCGGGAGAACTGATCGTGCGCCCCATCGCGGGAATAGACTCGGCAATATGTACAACTGGGAGGTCCAGAACGCGATCGCGGCGTTCGTCGACAGTATGCGGCCATACTGGCAGCAGCAGCACGACCTGTATATGACGGTGCTGTACGCGTTCGTCGACATGCAGAGCAACCTGTTGACGCTTCTCGGTTACCCGCCGGTCCCGTGACGACGAAGATCGACGACCACGCAGGCGATCGCGCTCCCGCGGCATCCGGCGCCGCTCCGCTCCCGGTAGGTTTCCTCGGCTCGCTGATCCTCGTGATCCTGATCGTGGACGCCCTGATCACCCTGGCGCTCGAGGTGTTGTACCTGCCGATCTACCTGGGCTCGGTCGCTTTCCCGATTTCCGCCGCGGTGGCGGGGGTGGTGAACGTCCTGCTCGTCGCGGGCGCGCGAGCCGTGACCCGGCGTCCCGCGATTCTGGGTCTTCCGGTGGCCGCGTGGACGTTCGGCTTCCTGGTCTGCGCGAGCGCCGGGCCGGGCGGTGACATTCTCCTGGGCAGTGATTGGCGCACGGCGCTGTTGCTGTTCGCCGGGCTGCTGCCCCCGCTGGCCTACATCTACATCCAGCTGAACGCGCGCGTCTTCGGCCGCCGCTGACCGGGGTGCTCACGCGAGGCGGACCGCCAGGGTCGCGATCACGGCCTCGGTGCGAACCCGCAGCGCGGCCGTGAGCACCGGTCCGCGCGGATTGTGCAGCAGGCGTTGCCACCAGTGCCGGGCTTCGACATGCGCGAGCAGCACGGTGACACCGAGCCCGGCGTCGGTCTGCTTGCGGACGTAGCCGACGAGCGTGGCCACCAGGCTGCGATGCGGACAGGGAAGTACCGCGAGCGGGATGCCGGGATCCCACTCCTTCCACTGAGCACTGAGCCGTTTGGTCGCGGCCGGATCGATGTCCGCGGCCACCGCGACGATCTCGCCGCGCATGCGCAGGGCGGCTTCCAGGGCGCGATAGGTCACCTCGCTCATGGTGACCACCGGCACGACCACCAGTTCCTTGGCTTCCGGCGCCGGTCGCGGCCGCGGCGGGATTTCCCGCAACCGCAGCTGACGCGCGACCTCGGCGTAGTAGTTCTCGATCCGGAAGAAAAGAATCACCAGCGCGGGAACGATCAGCAGTAGCAGCCATGCGCCCTCGGTGAACTTCTCCGCCAGCAGGACGATGCCCGCGACGGCGGTGAGTGTCGCGCCGAGTCCGTTCAGCAGGGCGCGCGATAACCAGCCGCGACCGCGCACGCGCCACCAGTGCCGCACCAGGCCGCACTGGCTGATGGTGAACCCGGTGAAGACGCCGATCGCGAAAACCGGCAGTAGCCGGTGGGTTTCGGCATCGACCGCCAGCAGCACCAGCCCGGCCAGCACGGCGAGTGCGGTGACGCCGTACCGGAAGACCGGACGCTCCGACCGCAGCGCGAACAGCGACGGCGCCCTGTGGTCCTTGGCCAGCAGCGCCAGCAGGACCGGGAGCCCGCCGAAACTGGTGTTCGCCGCGAGCAACAGCACCGCGGTGACCGCGAGGTTGGTGAGGTAGAACAGCCAACCGGTGCCGAACGCCGCCGCCGCGAGTTGCGCCAGGATGGTGACGTTTCCGCGTGGTGTGACGTGGTGTTCGCGGATCAGCACGGCCAGGCCGAGCAGCATCGCACCGAGCAGGATGCCCAGCGCCACCTCGGTGTGCTGCGCGCGGCGCACCGAGGGAGTGCGGAAGGCGGGCACGGCGTTGGCGATCGCTTCCACGCCGGTCAGTGATGAGCATCCCGCCGCGAAGGCCTTGAGCAGCAGGACGACACCGAGCGCCTCCACCGGCCGGATCACGCCGGGGTCGACGCCGATCATCGCGACCGGTTGCGGCCGCAGCAGTCCGACCACGATGACACCGCCGATCAGGACGACGAACAGTAGCGTGGGCCCCATCAGGACGCGCGCCGATTCCGCCACCCCGATCAGGTTGATCACGGTGAGCGCCGCGAGCCCGATCAGCGTCATCGGCAGCAGTTTGTCGGCGAGTACGGGGAAGGCGCTGGCCAGGCTGGCCGCGCCCGCGGCGAGGCTCACCGCGACAGTCAGTACGTAGTCCACGACCAGGCTGGCGGCCGCGAGCAGGGCGGCGGGCCGGCCGAGCTGCTGCTTGGCGACCGCGTACGCGCCGCCGCCGTCCGGGTGCACCGCGATCACCTGCCGGTAGGACAGCACCAGCACCAGCAACAGCGCGGCGATCGCGCAGGCCACCGGCAGTGTCCAGGAGACGGCCGCCGCTCCCGCGGCGACCAGCACCAGCACGATCGCCTCTGGTCCGTAGGCCACGCTGGACAATGCGTCCAGGGAGAGTGCGGCGAGCCCACCCACCGCGGTCAGCCGGAACTTGTCGGCCCGCTGCATCTGCCGGATCCGGCGATCGGCGATCCGTGGCTCCGTATGGTGCGGCTCGGTCTTGGTCACCACAGCGTCCATTGAACTCCGCCGCCGGTTGGCAACCAGTCAGCGACACCTCGGGGTGGATTCAGCGTGCGCCGGGCAGCCCCGGTGTGACGGCTTGGATGAGTTGCCACGCCTGGTCGGCGGGCAGGTCGAGTACGGCGTAGTGCTTCTTGCCCGCGGCGGTGGCTGCGATCACCGTGGCGACCCCGGCGCGGCGCTGGAAGAAGGTCTGCCGCACCGTCCAGCCGATGACGCCGGGGGCCTCGAGGCAGTGGCGGTCGCGGTCGAGCGATCCGGTTCGGGTGATCAGCCAGGTGGGGTTGTCGGTGGTGCGAGGCAGTACCGCGTGTCCGAGGCCGCGGTAGCGGTCTTCGGCGAGGGCGAGCGCGAGCGGCAGGGTGAGGCCGGGGAGTAGCCACCACCAGGGCGAATAGTGTTGTCCGGCGAGAGCGATGGAGGCCAACACCGCGGCGGCGAGCGCGACCGGCGCGAGTGCGCGGGTGTGTCTGCGTCGCCGTGCCGCCGGGCCGTGTGCGATCAACGGGGCGCTGCCGGGCGCCGGGAGGGTGCGCATCTGCGCCGCGCCCGATCGAGTGGGCATCGCCCCCGGCCGGACGGGAAACTCGTTGTCCCGCATTTCCTCCGGGGCGAGCAGATGGCCGAGGGTGTGCTCCACGGCGCTTCGCGGGGCCTGCGGAAGAATCCGCTGCCGCGGGTTCTGCCCGGTCATGATCGCCTCGAGTTCCGCTCCGCCCGCCAGGCGCAACAGCAGCGGTTCGGACACCGTCGCTCCGCGCAGCCGGGCCCGGTCGAGGGTGATCTGGCGGGTGGTGAACAGGCCGTGGCGCAGCTGCAAAGTCTTGCCGTCGTCGCGCACGCGCAGCCCGAAATAGGTGGTCAGATAGTGCGCGCACGCGGCGGCGCTGACCACGACGACGATGACGCCCAGCAACGCGGCCCCGGCGAGCACGAGCACGAGCACGCCGCTGTCTTCCATGTCGTGCAGCGCGTCCGAGCGGACAACGATCTCACCGAGCCCGTATTGCAGCGCGAAGCCTGCGATCGGCGCGATGATCGCGAACCCGGTCAGCGACAGCGGAGCGTAGCGCACCCACGCCGGACTCCAATGGCCGATCTCCCGCGCCTGGGTACGTGGGGCGGTGAAACCACCGGAGATGTTCTGCGGGGGCTGTTTTCGATCCTCGTTCTGATCCACCAGGCCCGCCGTGTGGGCCAGCAGCGCGGCGCGCAGCGGCGGTACGACACGGGCGTCCAAGGCGTCGAGCTTGAACTTCTCACCCGAATCCGCCTGTCGGCCGGTCCCGATCGCCAGCACCGCCAATCCGAGGGCCCGGTGCAGCAGGTCCGCTTCGACGTCCACCGAGCGGATCCGCGACCGCGGCACCGACAACTTCTTGCGTTCCAGCAGCCCGGTGCGCAACTCCACGTGCGTGGGCCCGACCCGATACGTCGTGGTGAACCAGCGGGTCAGCGCGAACCCGACGATCAGCGCGAGCGGGATGATGCTCCACACATGGTTACCGCTGCTGGTCCCAAGGATCACCGAACCGATCAGCACCGGGATGAACCGCACCACTTCGGTGATGGGGTGCACCAGCAGCATCCGCTTGTCCAGCCGCTGCCAGGGCGCCCCGGCCTGCTCGTCGTCCGTCGTCTCGCCGCTCATGTCGCGTCTCCGCGGTGCTGGGCGGCGATCCGGGTGAGCCGGCTCACGGTCTCCTCGGCGACCGGAAGGTCGAGCGCGCTGATCCGCACCGCACCCGCCGAGGACGCGGTGGTCACGGTGACTGTCGCCAGTCCGAGCAGGCGTTCGAGCGGTCCGCGTTCGGTGTCGACGGTCTGCACCCGCGAGATGGGCGCGACCCGGCTCTCCTGGGTGAGCCAGCCGACCCGGGTGTAGACCGCCTCGTCGGTGACCTCCCACCGGTGCACCGCGTACCGCCACCACGGCACGACGCCGATGTGCAGCGCGGCGGCCCCGAGCGCGACCAGGAAGAATCCGAGCCGCCATCCGCGATGCGCGGAGTCGAGCACCGCCCACATCAGCAGGACCGCGAACGGGATCACCCACGCCACGGCGGCCTGCACGGTCCACAGGAGCTTCGCCTTGGGACTGGGGCGCCAGGCCGGATCGGCCATGATCGTGCGCGGCTGCGACATGCTGCCCATGGTTGCACGATCACGCGGTCGACGTCGCGGACGATAGTGGGGCGCACAGCGGCACAACCGTTTCACGCCGCGGCGCGTCGGCCATGGCGTGATCACCGGACGGATCGCGCCTCGCGGCGCCCGTGGAACACACATTCCATCGCAGGGGAACAGTCGACTCGGCGGCGCTCACCGAGACAACGTCGAGGACTGGCCGCGGGCCCGCCGCGCACGGTGCCACGGAATAGCCTCGGGTACCGCACAGTTGTGAACGCTCAACGGTGCTCCACGTCTCCGCGTGGGCTCCGTGGCGAGCGGAGCCGCGCCTGGTCCGCTACGCCGCAACCAGCACTGGAGGGAGACAGTTCCGGATGTGTAGCGCATGATCGAGGGCGTGACCGACCTACCGAACCCGAGCGTCCCATCCGCGCCGCCCAGTCCATCGGCCCTGCGCCGGGCACTGCGCCGGGCCCGCGACGGTGTCACGTTGAACGTGGACGAGGCCGCGGTGCTGTTGCACGCGACCGGCGACGACCTGGCCGACCTGTGTCGCAGCGCCGCGCGGGTGCGCGACGCCGGGCTGGCGTCCGCGGGGCGTCCGAAGACGATCAGTTATTCCCGCAACGTGTTCATCCCGTTGACCCGGCTGTGCCGGGACAAGTGCCACTACTGCACCTTCGTGACGGTGCCCGGCAAGTTGCGCGCCGAGGGTAAGGGCATGTTCCTGGAACCGGACGAGGTGCTCGACATCGCCCGCCGCGGCGCCGCCCTCGGCTGCAAAGAGGCGCTGTTCACGCTGGGTGACCGCCCCGAGGATCGCTGGCCGGAGGCCGCGCAGTGGCTCGACGAGCGCGGCTACGACTCCACGCTGGACTACCTGCGCGCCGTGTCGATCATGGTGCTGGAGGAGACCGGTCTGCTGCCGCACCTGAATCCTGGTGTGATGTCGTGGGAGGAGATCGCGCGGCTCAAGCCGGTGGCGCAGTCCATGGGCATGATGCTGGAGACCACCTCGGCCCGGTTGTTCACCGAGAAGGGCAACTGCCATTACGGCAGCCCCGACAAGGACCCGGCCGTGCGGCTGCGGGCCATCACCGACGCGGGACGGCTGTCGGTGCCCTACACCACCGGAATCCTGGTCGGCATCGGCGAGACGATGGCCGAGCGAGCCGAGTCGATCATGGCGATTCGTAAGCAGCACAAGGCTTTCGGACATATCCAGGAAGTCATCGTGCAGAACTTCCGCGCCAAGGACGACACCGCCATGCGGGAGGTGCCGGACGCGGGCCTGGAGGAATTCCTCGCCACCATCGCGGTCACCCGCATCCTGCTCGGGCCCGATGTGCCGGTGCAGGCGCCGCCGAACCTGGTCTCGCACGCGGAGTGCCGAGCGCTGATCGACGCGGGCATCGACGACTGGGGCGGCGTGTCGCCGGTGACGCCCGACCACGTGAACCCGGAGCGGCCGTGGCCGAACCTGGACACGTTGCGGGAGATCACCGCGGCGGCGGGCTATCAGCTGGTCGAGCGGACCTCCGCGCACCCGAAGTACGTGCGCGCGGGCAATCCGTGGGTCGATCCGCGGATCGGTGCGCACGTCGCCGCGCTCACCGATCCGGCGACCGGGCTGGCGAATCCGGACGCGATCCCGGTCGGCCTGCCCTGGCAGGAGCCGGACGAGTCCTGGGAATCGGCCGGACGCGTCGATCTCAACACCGCCATCGATACCGAGGGCCGCAACACCGAGGCCCGCAGCGACGCGGCGCTCGGGCAGGACATCGTCGGCGCGTTCGGCGACTGGGACACCATTCGCGAACAGGCCCGCGACCTCGCCGTCGCCACGCCGCGGCGGCTCGACTCCGACGTGCTGGCCGCGCTGCGCGCCGCCGAACGCGATCCGGCCGGGCTCAGCGACGCCGAGTATCTGGCGCTGGCCACGGCGGACGGCGCGGAACTGGACGCGGTCGCCGCACTGGCCGATCAACTGCGCCGCGACACCGTCGGCGATGACGTCACCTACGTGGTGAACCGGAACATCAACTTCACCAACGTCTGCTACACCGGGTGCCGGTTCTGTGCGTTCGCCCAGCGTAAGGGCGACGCGGACGCCTTCACCCTGAGCACCGACGAGGTCGCCGACCGGGCCTGGGAGGCGCATGTCGACGGCGCCACCGAGGTCTGCATGCAGGGCGGCATCGACCCCGACCTGCCGGTCACCGGGTACGCGGACCTGGTGCGGGCGGTCAAGCAGCGGGTGCCGTCGATGCACGTACACGCGTTCAGCCCGATGGAGATCGTGAACGGCGCCTCGCGCGGCGGCCAGAGCGTCCGCGACTGGCTGGTCGCGTTGCAGGAAGCCGGCCTGGACACCATTCCCGGCACCGCCGCGGAGATCCTGGACGACGAGGTGCGCTGGGTGCTCACCAAGGGCAAACTGCCCACCTCGGCGTGGATCGACGTGATCACCACGGCTCACCAGGTGGGCATCCGGTCCAGCTCCACCATGATGTA
Source organism: Nocardia aegles (assembly GCF_052545135.1). Taxonomy (NCBI): domain Bacteria; kingdom Bacillati; phylum Actinomycetota; class Actinomycetes; order Mycobacteriales; family Nocardiaceae; genus Nocardia; species Nocardia aegles. The sequence goes on along the minus strand of NZ_JBQWRI010000003.1, from coordinate 116,967 downwards.
CGGCCACGTGGACAACCCGAAGCACTGGGTCGGGCACCTGCGGGTGCTGCGCGGAATCCAGGACGAAACCGGCGGTTTCACCGAATTCGTGCTGTTGCCGTTCGTGCATCAGAGCGCGCCGCTGTACCTGGCGGGCGCCGCGCGGCCCGGGCCGACCAACCGGGACAATCGCGCCGTGCACGCGCTGTCCAGGATCATGCTGCACGGCCGGATCCACAACATCCAGACCAGCTGGGTCAAGCTCGGCATCACCGGAACGCGGGTGATGCTCAACAGCGGCGCGAACGATCTGGGCGGCACGTTGATGGAGGAGACGATCTCCCGGATGGCGGGCTCACAGCACGGCTCGGCCAAGACGGTCGCCGAACTGGTGGAGATCGCCTCCGGTATCGGACGACCGGCCCGGGAGCGGACGACGAGCTACGGTGTGCCGAAGCACAAGGTCTCGGCGCTGCCGCTGACGGTGGGATAGGAAAGTTAGGACAGGCTGGCCAGTAGTAACGTGTGGTTGCCGGGATAGGGTTTCGCCGGGCGGACTATCCCGCAGGCGAGGACAGACTAGGAGAGCGGCAGTGCCGTACATCATCGCTGAACCGTGCGTTGACGTGAAGGACAAGGCATGCATCGAGGAATGCCCCGTGGACTGCATCTACGAGGGCGGTCGCATGCTGTACATCCATCCCGACGAGTGCGTGGACTGTGGTGCATGTGAGCCGGTGTGCCCGGTGGAGGCGATCTTCTACGAAGACGACACCCCGGACCAGTGGAGCGGTTACGTGAACGCCAACGTCGATTTCTTCGATGAGCTGGGCTCGCCCGGCGGCGCGACCAAGGTCGGAAAGGTCGACTACGACCCGCCGTTCATCAAGGAACTGCCCCCGATGGCGAGTGAGTGAGATCCGTCGTGTCGCCGCGTGGCCGGGTCAGCAGTCTGCTACCTGATTTTCCTTGGGACACCCTCGCTTCGGTGAAGGCTCGGGCGGCTGCCCACCCCGGCGGGATCGTCGACCTGTCCGTCGGTACTCCGGTCGATCCGGTCGACCCGCTGATCCGCGCGGCGCTGAACTCCGTCGCGGCGGTGCCCGGTTACCCGACCACGCACGGCACCCCCGAGCTCCGCGCGGCCGCGGTCGACGCGCTGAAGCGGCGCTACGGGATCACCGGACTCGAGCCCGCGGCCGTGCTGCCCGTGATCGGCACGAAGGAGCTGATCGCGGGACTTCCCCGGCTGCTCGGGCTCGGCTCGGGTGACCTGGTCGTCATTCCCGAGGTCGCCTATCCCACCTACGAGGTCGGCGCGTTGCTGGCGGGCGCGCAGGTGCTGCGCGCGGACGGACTGACCCGGCTCGGTCCGCGGACGCCCGCGCTGATCTACGTGAACTCGCCGTCCAACCCCACCGGGCGGGTGGTCGGCGTCGAACATCTGCGCAAGGTGGTCGCCTTCGCCAGGGAGCGCGGCGTGATCGTCGCCTCCGACGAGTGCTACCTGGGACTGACTTGGGAGGCGCGCGGCGTCTCCTTGCTCGACCCCGACGTGTGCGACGGCGACCACACCAACCTGCTGGCCGTGCATTCGCTGTCCAAGACCTCCAATCTGGCCGGCTACCGCGCCGGATTCGTGACGGGCGACCCGGAGCTGGTCGCGGAACTGCTCGAAGTGCGCAAGCACGCGGGCATGATGGTGCCGTTCCCGATCCAGGCCGCGATGACCGCCGCGCTCAGCGACGACGCGCACGAGGCGCGCCAGCGGGAGCGCTACCGTGCCCGCCGCGACGTGTTGCGGAAGGCCTTGGCGGCGGCGGGTTTCCGGATCGATCACTCCGAGGCGGGCCTGTATCTGTGGTCGACGCGCGGCGAGCCGTGCCGGGCCACGTTGGAATGGCTCGCCGACCGCGGCATCCTCGCGGCGCCCGGCGACTTCTACGGCCCCGGTGCGAGCGAGCACGTGCGGATCGCGCTGACCGCGACCGACGAGCGGATCGCGGCGGCGGCCGAACGCCTGGGCTGACGCCCGCGACGTTCGTCGCCGCTGCGCGAGAGCGGGCGCGGCAATCGCCGGGGTGTCGGGCAGCAACACCTCATCCGACGGGCACAGCGGGTGTGTCGGCGTCCGCGCCCGTGCTGCGTGGCGAGCTAGCCTGAGGTATGGACGCTGTCACGGTTGTCCCGAGGCCCGGCAACGAACCGGTGCACTCGTACGCGCCCGGGAGCCCCGAACGGGAGCTTCTTCTCGGCAAGCTCGCCGAGCTGTCCGCCGAACCCGTCGACGTGCCGCTGGTCATCGGCGGCAAGCATCGACCCGGCATCGGTGAACGGCACGAGATCGTCGCGCCGCACCGCCATCGGCACGTGCTGGGGACCTACACCGACATCACGCATTCGGAAGCGCACGGAGCCATCGACGCCGCGATGGCCGCCGCCCCGGGGTGGCGGGCGCTGCCGTTCGAGGAGCGCGCCGCGGTGCTGCTGCGCGCCGCGGACCTGCTGGCCGGGCCGTGGCGGGAGACGATCGCGGCGGCCACCATGCTCGGGCAGTCGAAATCGGCTCAGCAAGCCGAGATCGACGCGCCGTGCGAGCTGGTCGACTTCTGGCGGTTCAACGTCGCGTTCGCGCGGGAGATCCTGGAACAACAGCCCAGGTCCAGCGCCGGGGTGTGGAACCGGATGGACTATCGGCCGCTGGAGGGATTCGTCTACGCCATCACACCGTTCAACTTCACCGCCATCGCCGGGAATCTGCCGACCGCGCCCGCTCTGATGGGTAACACGGTGGTGTGGAAGCCATCGCCGACGCAGACATTGTCGGCCTTCCACACCATGCGGTTGCTGGAGGCGGCGGGCCTGCCCCCCGGCGTGATCAATATGGTCACCGGCGACGGGGTGCAGCTGTCGGAGGTGGCATTGGCCGATCCGCGGCTGGCCGGCATCCATTTCACCGGCTCCACCAAGACGTTCCAGTATCTCTGGCAGCAGGTGGGCGCGAATATCGGCCGCTATCACGGTTATCCGCGGCTGGTGGGGGAGACCGGTGGTAAGGACTTCATCGTCGCGCACTCCTCGGCCGATCCGGCCGCCCTGCGCACCGCCTTGATTCGCGGCGCCTACGAGTACCAGGGTCAGAAGTGCTCGGCGGCCTCGCGGGCCTACATCGCGCGGTCGGTCTGGCGCGCGATGGGCGAGGAGTTCCTGCACGACGCCGACCGGCTGAGCTACGGCGACGTCGCGGATCTGTCGAATTTCGGTGGGGCGCTGATCGATCGGCGGGCGTATGACAAGAATGTGGCGGCCATTCGGCGGGCCGCGGACGCGGGCGTCGCCATCCCGGTCGGCGGGACCTACGACGACAGCGAAGGCTGGTTCGTCCGCCCGACCGTGTTCCTGACCGACAACCCGCACGACGAGTCGTTCGCCACCGAGTATTTCGGGCCGATCCTGTCGGTGTATGTCTACGACGACGCCGATCCCGGCGCTTACCGGGCGATACTGGCCGAAGTGGAGTCGGCGGCGCCTTACGCACTGACCGGCGCGGTGTTCGCGCAGGATCGGTACGCGATCGAACAGGCCGACGCCGCACTGCGTTTCGCGGCGGGCAATTTCTATGTCAACGATAAGCCCACGGGCGCGGTGGTGGGGCAGCAACCGTTCGGCGGGGCCCGTGCCTCCGGCACCGACGACAAGGCGGGCTCGCCGTTGAACCTGCTGCGCTGGGTGGCGCCCCGGACGATCAAGGAGACCTTCGTGCCGCCGGTCGACTTCCGCTACCCACACATGGAGAGGTGATGATCGCCCGGACCGCGCCGGCACTGGCGCTGCCACCGCAGACCGTCATCCCGCTCGGCGACGACGCGTCGATCCGGCGGTTCGGGCGCGATCACGTGGTGGTGTCGGTCCGGGTGCGCTGACTCAGCGGTGTTGCGGAAGGCCGAAGAGCATGGCCCCGAGCGCGGCCATCACGTCCGCGGTCTGCTCGGCCGCGGTGCCGTGGGTGTGCGCGGTCACGGCGAAACCCGGCCCGAAGGACGCGGAGGCGACCTCCGGCTCGCCGAGATCCGACCAGCCCCACTTGGTGCCCTGGACGAACGGCCACCGGGCGGTGCCCCAGTCCTGTTCGGTGCCGTCTTGCGCCGTCGATCCCGCGGCGGCCATCCATTCGAAGATCGGTGATCCGGGATCGGTGCGCAGCTTGGTGGCCAGGAAGTCGGACACGTTCGCGGCGCTGGTCGCACCCGCGCCCCAGTCGGGCCCGGGCACCGTCTCGGCCAGGCCGTATTCGGCGGCGATGGCCGCGATCGCTTGGGGATACTTGGCCTCCATCGCGGTCGCCGCACCGTCATCGGAGTAGCGGATCATTCGCTCGCCCAGCATGCGGTCCTCGGGCGAGCCGTCGCCGTGGCGCAGGGCGTAGTCGGCGAGGAAGAGTTTGGACAGCGACAGACTCGAGCGTGACTCGTGTTCGTTCGGCGTTCCCCAGCCGATGCCGACCGAGGTGCGTACGGAGATCGCCGTGCGCGGTGGCACCGCGGCGACCTCCGTCTCGCCGGTTTCGTCGGCAGAGGCCACCGGCGCGGACAGCGCCAGGAATCCGCAGGCGATCAGCGCGGTCACCATCGTTCGGTAGCCCATCGTCTCCTCCTGGTGTGGGTCGCCACGTCGCATCGCCGCGGCGCTGTTCGGGCGCGATCAGGAATACGAGATGCGATTGCCCAGTGGTAACTGAAGTGAAACGAGGGTTACTTCAGACGAGGCGGAGGCCGAGCCGACGCCGGATGCGCATGTCCAGGAGATAGGCATTCAGCGGGAACGCGCGGATCGGTCGCGGCAGCCGGGACTCGGTGGCTCCGACGATGCGCAGGATGCGGCCGAGTATGCGCTCGTCGCGGTCGGTCCAGGTCATCCCCATCTCCTCGCGCAGGTGCTGGGGTAGCAATCCGGTCACGAAGAAGCGATGCAGCCGCCCGAAGGCAAGCTGCGCGGGTCGCGGCAGCATGCGCAGGTCGATGAGGTCGTCGAAATAGGCCCGGACCGTCGGGTCGATGCTGGTACCGGCGAGGGTGGCGGTCCAGTACGCGGCGAAGGCGCGGCGGTCGGCGGGCCACATCGTTTCGGGCATCTGGAGGGTGGTGCCGAGCCGGGCGCCGAGGCGGTAGAACGCGTCCGCCGCCGCCTCGTCCATCGGGCCGTGCATGCGCTCGTACAGATCCCGCGCTCCCCAATGCAGGCAGGCCGCGACCCAGAGTTGCAGCCCGGGATCGAAGGCGTTGTAGCGCACGGGGCTCGAGCCGGTGGAGTGGACCCGGCGATGGGACACGTCGACCGCGGCGCGGTAGGCGGCGCGTTCCTCGTCGGTGCCGAGCATGGCCACGGCGAGGTAGGTCAACGTGGTGCGCAGTCGTTTGACCGGATGCAGCATGACGTTTCCGCTGTCCACCGTGCTCTCCAGCACGCCATATCCGACCGGAGGGGTGCTCAGCTGCATGATCACGTTCGCCACGCCCCCGAACAGGCCGGCAGCGCCATCGATGTAGTGCCCGATGTCGAAGGAGTCCGGCGATTCGGGACGCTGCGTCGCGGGAAGGTGCCCGGTCATCGTCGACCTCGCAGGGGTGAGAAAGCTATGCAACAACGTTCTCATCACCTCAGATGGAGTGTCAACCGTCACATTCGACGCCGGTCGGTGTGGGATGCCGCGGCATCGCCGCGAACCCGGCGAAGTAGCGTGAACGAATGTCGTTCGGTCCGCCGCTGCTCAGCTCCTTGAATCCGCTCGCCGTCGCAGGTGGGGCGGACATCCCCGACGCCGTCACCATCGACGGGACCACCCTCTCGCGCAGCGACCTGCTCGGCGCCGCCACGTCGGTGGCCGAACGCGTCGCGCGCGCGGAACGGGTGGCGGTTTTCGCCGAGCCGACCGTGGAGACCGTGCTCGCGGTGGTGGGCTGCCTCGTCGCGGGCGTCACGGTAGTACCGGTGCCGCCGGACTCCGGAACCGCCGAGCGGGCGCACATTCTGGCCGACTCGGGCGCTCAGGCGTGGCTGGGAAATGCGCCGGATGGCACCGACCTGCCCGTGGTGCCGGTGCGGCGGCACGCCAGGTCCTGGCACACCTATCCCGAACCCGACCCGGCCGCCACGGCTTTCGTGCTCTACACCTCGGGAACCACCGGCCTGCCCAAAGGCGTGCTACTCGGTCGCGGGGCGATCGCCGCTGGTCTGGACGCCCTTGCCGAGGCCTGGGCGTGGACCGCTAGCGACACACTGGTACACGGGCTCCCGTTGTTCCATGTGCACGGGCTGATCCTCGGCCTGCTCGGTCCGCTGCGAGTGGGCAGTCCGCTGATCCACACCGGCAAGCCGACGCCGCAGGCGTACGCGGAAGCCAAGGGTTCCCTGTACTTCGGCGTGCCGACCGTGTGGTCACGGGTGGTCGACGACCCCGACGCCGCGAAGCAACTGGCCGACGCGCGGCTGTTGGTATCCGGTAGCGCGCCGCTGCCGGTGCCGGTGTTCGAGCGGCTGCGCGAGCTGACCGGGCACGCGCCGGTCGAGCGCTACGGCATGAGCGAAACCATGATCACCCTGTCCACCCGGGCCGACGGTGAGCGCAGGCCGGGCTGGGTCGGATTGCCGGTGCGCGGTGTGCGCACCCGGATCCGGGACGAGTCCGGGCATCCGGTGCCGCACGACGGCGAGAGCATCGGGGGCCTGGAAGTGGCCGGGCCCATGCTGTTCGACGGCTACCTGAACCGGCCGGAGGCGACCGCGCAGAGCTGGACCGAGGACGGATGGTTCCGGACCGGCGATGTCGCCGCCATCGACGCGGAAGGCTTTCATCGCATCGTCGGCCGGGAATCGGTCGATTTGATCAAGTCCGGTGGTTACCGGGTCGGCGCGGGTGAGGTGGAGACGGTGCTGCTCGGTCACCCCGCGGTCGCGGAAGCCGCGGTAGTCGGCCTGCCCGACGACGACCTCGGTAAGCGCATCACCGCGTTCGTCGTGCTGCGCGCCGCCGCGACCGAACGCGAGTTGATCGACCATGTGGCGGCGGAACTTTCGGTGCACAAACGCCCACGCGAGATCCGGGTGGTCGACGCGCTGCCACGCAACGCCATGGGCAAGGTGCAGAAGAAGAAGCTGGGCTGACCGTGGGCATTGACCTCGAGCTAGGTAGAGGTTCTATGGTCAGCGCATGACTGCGACCCTGACACCCGAACAGATCGATTACCTGCACACCCAGCGGCTGGGCCGGTTGGCCACCGTCCGGCCCGACGGCACTCCGCAGAACAACCCGGTCGGCTTCCGCTACAACGCCGAGCTGGGCACCATCGACATTGGGAGCCCGCACGAAAATGTCTGTGGCGTGAGCTGGGGAAACGTCACTGCCTGTCAGTGGTAGGCCGCATGAAATGTCAGTGGACGCCGCACGGTCTGACGGCATCTCCGCAGGTCGGCTCGTGCTGACCGGAACTGTCGGTGCTAGTAGCTACTCTGTGGGCAAGCGGCAGGACGCGCACGTCGCTCGCCATATCCGCTGGGTGCCCACGCTGCCCAGCGAACGGGCAAGGCTCCCCGTTCGGCGCGGGCCCGCGAGTAGATCCCCAACTTGACGAAATGTCACGCCAAGGAGTTACCGCCGACAACGACACTATGTGCGGAAACTAGAACAGCGACCCGGGCGAATGCACCGTGGCGTGCAAAGATTGCGCCGAATCGCGAAACTATCTGCGGTAGTGGCTCTTACCGCCGGATTCGGCGGACGTGGTGTCGGGTTTCGAAGTCGGCTTCAGCGATGTTCGAAGTCCTCTTCAGCCGTGAAATCTGAATCCCCGGGTGAGCCCGGATCATCGTTGTCCTGCTCCGTTGCGCGTACTCCCGACGAGTGGCGTGTGTCCAACCTCAGACAGATCTGATCGGCGACGGTGCGGAATAGCAGTGTGCCGGGACTCTCGGCATTTCGGAACTGGACTACCGCACAGTGAAGTTCGATCTTCCGGTGAGATCAGCCCTGTTCTTGACTGCGGTAGATCGATACATGCTGACTGGCTTTGTGGTTGATCGGTTCGTAGGTGTAGCTGGCGTAGCGGGTTTCGAACTCGAGACCGGCCAGTTGAGCCATGAGGTCGAGTTCGGAGGGCCAGCAGTAGCGTTCCTCGACCGGCAGAAACTCGATGCCGTCTGGACGAAGGGTCGCTTCCTGGAACCGGATCCGCTGGGTGTACCGGTTCACCATAGTCGCGGAAAACCGAAGAGCCGTGGGCGTGAAGTCCCGCAGCGTCATGGTGCGGGCCGGACTGAGCAGTTCCGGCGAGGGGATGAAAGCTTCCAGAACGAAGCGTCCTTGCGGAGCAAGGTGTTCGCTGACGCTGCGGAAGCACGCGACCTGCCGCTGCTGGTCGGCGAGGTGGAAAAACGAGCTAGACGTGCAGTAGATGAGGTCGAAGCGACCGCTGAGGGGGATGTCGGCCATGTCGCCCAACGACGCAGTGAGTGGGAGATCGGTGGCTTTGCTGGCCAGTTGGGCGAGCATGGCTTCGGAGATGTCGAGGCCCTCGACTGGGTAGCTGCGGCGAGCGATTTCCAATGCGACCCGGCCAGTTCCGACACCGAGCTCCAGTATCCGCCCGGATTCGGGCAGGTGTTTGATCAGGAACTCCGCTGCGTCGTGCGGGGTGTTGGAAGCGTGCCAGTCGTCGTAGACGTCGGCCCACCGATCCCAGAGCTGGGCTTGCTGGCGGGCATGTTCGTTGTCGTGACTCATGATGTGGATTCCCTCCCCAGGTGGTGGTGGCTAGGCCGAAACGTCGGCCTTGGTTTCATCAGGTGCGCGGTAGGCGCGGACGGCCGGGAGCGGCGCGACCGCGACGGTCGAGGCGATGACGATTCCGACGCCGGTGATGATCGTCGGCATCGTGCCGACGTGATCGCTGACAGGGCCGGCGATGAGATAGCCCAGGGGTATCAGGACGGTCCCGAACAGGATGTCGTAGGACGATACCCGGCTGACGCGGTCGGCAGGTACGAGTCGCTGCAGGGTGGCGTAGAAGCACACGATGAAGATCTCTGTCCCGACACCGGCGATGAAGGTGGCTGCCGTGACCAGCCACAACGGTTGGGCTGCGGCGAGGGCGGCCAATGGTAGCGCCTTGGTGAGCGTGCTCGCCGCGGCGGCCAGCAGCGGCCGCCGCGGCTTCCATGCCAGGATGAGCACACCACCGGCAAGCAGCCCAGCGGCCAACGCGGCGGTGATGATGCCCCATGCGGTTGGCCCGCCGAGGCTGCGCTCACTGATGATCGGTCCGAGTAGCTGGAAGCAACCGACCCACACGGCGTTGACCAGGGAGTACTGCAGTACCAGTGACCACAGCCAGGACCGGGACCAGAACTCGTTCCACCCCTCTGCTAGATCGGTGCGGAACTGTGAGGGCGGTCGGGGGGGCAGCTGCACGCGCAGACGTCCCAGAAGTATCGCGGCGATCGCGAAAGAGGCTGCGTCCCAGGCGATGACCCAGCCGGATCCGATGAACGCGACGGCGGCGCCGCCCAGGGCCGGGCCGAGAACCTTGACGCCGTTCATGCTCAGGCGCAGCAACGCGTTGGCGTCGTGCAACTGCTTGGAGTCCACCAGTTGGGGGAGGATGCCTTGGGAGGCGGGTCCGAAGAACGCGCCCGCACCACCGGCCACCGCGGCGGCGGCGGCGATCTGCCACACGTGCGCATGTCCGGTCACGAGCAGCGCGGCCAGAACTGCTTGTGCGGCAGCGCAAATCCAATTCGACCAGACCATGACCGTGCTGCGGCTGAACCGGTCGGCGACGACGCCGCCGATGAGCAGGAACGCGATCAGTGGGGTGTAGCCGATGGCCAGCACGACACCAAAGGCTGTGGCGGACCCGGTCAGATCCAGCACGGCGAAGGCTTGCGCGATCGGCGCGACCGCCGAGCCCGTGAGCGATATCGTCCTGCCCCAGAACAGGATTCGGAATTGTGGGTGAGCCGCCAGTACCTGAGCCCCCGACTTCAACGACATGCTTTCGGAGCATACGCGCATGGTGATCAACAGCAGCAACACCAACACCACCACCGCCCTATTGTGCGCTTTGTCACAATTCGTGGCGAGAGATCGGCTTCGTCCGTCTGGACGTTACGCTGCGAATGAGGGAAGTCAGGGGAGTCGGCTTTCCGCCTCACAGATCGCGGGGAATGCGAATTCCGCACCGCGACAACAGAGTCCGTCTAGGGGGTGGACATTTGAACGACGCAGACAGCAGTTCGGTGTTGCAGCAACTGGTCAAAGAGCCGGACCTGTTTCTCACCCAGGTGTGGGGACAGCGATCGGCGCATTTCCCGAGCATGCTCACACAACCGCTCATCGGGATCACCGACATCGACGCCTTGTTCGCGACATCGTTGTTGCGGGTGCAGCACTTTCGACTCGTGCGCGAAGGCCGGGCGATCCCGCCATCGGAATACATCCGCACACCGGGCCCGCCCCGCCCACCGGAGCTGGTAGCCGAAGCGTCCGCCCTGTTCCAGCAATTCACTGAGGGAACACCGGACACGACCCGGATCGTGGCCGCCATTAACAGTGGCGCCACCCTGATCCTGCAGGGAGCGCACCGCTTCCTGCCCGCACTGCGCGCATTCTGTGACAACCTCACCGAAGAACTCGGACACGTCTGCCAAGCCAACATCTACATCACCCCGCCTGGGGAACAAGGCCTTCCGCCACACACCGATCCGCACAATGCGTTCGTCGTGCAGGCGTTCGGAAGCAAACAGTGGACCTTGCGCGACGGTGACGGACCCGACACCGAGCTGACCATGAATCCCGGCGACACCCTCTATCTGACCAAGAACACCGTGCATTCGGCACGCTCGACCACCGGCCAACTCTCCGGACACATCACTATCGGAGTCCGCGCCACCGCGTGCCAGGCCCTCGTCAACTCCTACGTCACACAGACACTCGAGAACCTTCTCGACCAAGGCGAGGCCCGGAATCTGCCCGTCGGCTGGCCCGTTGCGCCACACCGCGCCCATGAGCAGCTCACACACATCCTCGAACATCTGGCCCACGCGCTGGTCGCCGCTGACACCGGCCACATCCTCGACGACCATCTCGAAACCCTGCGGCACAGGGCCGATCACACCACCGCGGTTCTGGGCTCGCTGCATTCGCACACATCACGGGGGAGGAATCACGATGGCGACATGGTCTGACACCGGTTACCTCCAGCTCGACTCCATTATCGACGAATCAACGTGGGAAGCACTGGAATCCGAGGCGAACGCGCTTGTTCCCCACGCCCACGAGGACGGTCTGCCCAGCGTTCAGACCTTCCGTGACGGAAGCTTCTGCTCACCAGCCCACTTCAGCAGCCATAAGGGCGGGCCCGCCTTCCAATCGGTGCTGCGGTCGCGCGAAGTACTCACCGCCATCCGTGAGGCCACCGAACTGCCACGACTCGTGCCGGTCCGGTGTGGCTACAACTTCTACCGGCCCGGCGATTTCCTGGGCCCGCACCGCGACTCGATCAAGGCGACTGTCACCGTGCTGATCGGGCTGACCGACAACCTCGACCAAATGGGATGGGCGCCCGAGCACCGCCACTCCAGCAACGACGAGGTCGTCGCGATGATCAGCGACGACAATCTGTTCGACTCGTTGCCTGAAAAAGGCATGCCCATCGCCCGCCGCAGCGCCCAAGCATTCGACGGCTACAACATTCCGCACTGGCGGACGCCGTTCAACTCCGACCTCGGAATCCTCGGCACGTTCTGCTATTTCGACCTCTGACCACCGGACTCTTTACACGCAATGGGGGTGGCGTCTTGTCCGATGCCGTGCATCAAACATGGACCGACTCAGGATTCATCGAACTACCTGACTTCCTGGATTCCCGCACCTGGGATGACATCGAACGCGAAGCCCACACGCTGGAACCGGATGCCTTCGACCGGCAGACCGAAGGCATTGACTTCGACGACCGCCGCGACGGTGCTTTGGTAGCACCGCAACGATGCCGAGCGCATCTGGCGGGCCCGGTCCTGCGCGAAATCGCGATCTCCCGGGAGTTCAACAAACTTGTCTCCGCCGCCACCGGAATGCGAGGACTCGTCCCGGCCAGACTGGGCTACAAGTACTACACCCACGGCGATTTCATGGCCATCCACCGCGACGACGTGAAATGTGCCATCACCGTCAGCTTCGGGGTGACCCCGAACCTGGACTACATGGGTTGGATGCCGTCCCTGCGCGGCGAACCCAACATGACAGTCATCGAACAAGCACGCCGCGAAGGCTATTTCCCCTCTTCAGGGCAGCGATTTGACATCGTACACCGCAAAATGCGCGGATTCGACGGTTACAACATCCCACATTGGCGGCCGCCTTTCGAGCAGCCGCTGGGCATCCTCGGATTCGTGTGCTTCTTCGACCTCGACTGAGCACCATCAAGACCTGCACGGCGATCGCGCCGTGTTATCCCACCGACAGGCGAAGGAGGTGAACCCATGCCCAACAACACCGACAAGAAGGCGGCTCCAGCCGACGACAACGACGTCCATGACTTCGTGATGGACCTGTTCAACGAAGGCCTCGTGCCCGCCATCGTCATGCACGATGCGGCCGTGCCGGACTTCCTCGGCTGACCACACTGAAGACGGTGGTGGGGCCGACTGCAGGCGGCCCCACCACCGCGACAAGGAAACGCCTACCGTGCACAAGACCTACTTCCGCGGTACCCACCGCGTACGCCATCCCGAAACCACCTGGGCCGGCATCGAACCGCGCCTGAACGACTACGGCATCACCCGCCTCGCGAACGTTACCGATCTCGACATCATCGGCATCCCCGTCTACATGGCCGTGCGACCGCTCGCGCGCACACTGACCGTCGCACAGGGCAAAGGTGCAGACCCCTTGGCCGCCAAGGTATCCGCAGCGATGGAAGCCATCGAAATGTGGCATGCCGAACACGCAACGCCTGAGGCCACCGCCACCGCGGTACCCGCCCGCGAACTCGCCCTTACCTACCGCGTCGCGGATCTGGCCACCACCGTGCGCGGCATCGGCACCGACACCATGCCGCTGGACTGGATCTCGGCCACCGACTACGCCCGCAGCGCTACGACTTACGTCCCGCGCGCCGCAGTGGTCATGGATTGGCGACCCCCGACACGGTGGACACCACAGGCGATCACCAGCACCAGCAACGGCCTCGCCTCCGGCAATACCCGCGCCGAAGCCTGCATCCACGCCATGCTCGAAGTCATCGAACGCGACTGCACGACCGCACTGGCCGCTGTCCCGCTCGCCGCGCGGACACGGATCGACCCCGCGACCATCGCCGACCCCACAGCGATCGACCTGCTCGCCGCCCTGCGCGCCGCCGACGCATGGTTCGAACTGGTCCTCGCCACAACCCACTGGCCGGTCTGGTGTTTCGCCTGCTACCTGTGGCTGCCGGACACCCCGGTCATCGCTACCGGCTCCGGCGCACACACCGACCCCGGAGTCGCGCTATCGCGCGCGATCACCGAAGCCGCCCAAAGCCGACTCACCGCCATCGTCGGCACCCGCGACGACATCAACCCCCAGTCCTACCGCCGATCGACCACACCCAACCGGCCACCCACCGAAACCACCGACCCACACGCACTGGTGGATTGGGACACTCTCCTCACCCGGATGGCGGTGCCGCGGTTCCACGACGACGACTCCGAAGCCGCCTGGCTGGCGAACCAGATCGCGGCAGTCTCCGGTCACCATCCCTTGATCGTCGATTTGGCCGACCACCCAGCTTTCGCGGTCGTGAAAGCCCTATGCCCGAACCTGCAATTCCGTACACGCCACCAGATCCCACGGCCTGAAGCCTCATGACCAAGTCAACGACGAACCCACCACAGCGGCGGCTGCACGTCACCTGCGGACCGACGATCTCAGCGAGCGAGGTCCACACGATCTGCCCGGACGCGATCGTTCACCCGCCCGTCCGCCACGGCGACCTCTACCGGATGCAGCTCCACCCCGGCGACCGGGTGCTCATTGTCGACGGCTTGTTCCACCAATCCGCACCGATCCGGCACAAGGAAATCCTCGACACGATCGCCGCCGGCGTCGACGTCCTCGGGTCCAGCAGCATGGGAGCCCTCCGCGCCGCCGAACTGCACCGTCACGGGATGCGCGGCATCGGGCGGATATTCGACCTTTTCGCACATGGTGTCATCGACAACGACGACGCAGTGGCGGTTGTCCACCTCGAAGAAGAAGACCAGTACCGGGCGCTGAGCGAACCGTTGGTCAACTTCCGATTCGCCTTGCATGACGCCGCCGCCGCGGCAGTGATCGATTCCCGCGTGGCCTCCGCCATCCTCGACCAGCTCCAACAACTCGACTACCCCAGCCGCACCTGGAAGAACCTTCAGCGGATATTCAAACGCGACAACAACATCCACCTCGCCGACCAGTGCGCGGCCGTCACGAGCTGGCTTACCGAGCACCCCGCCTCCGCCAACACCAAGAAGGCAGACGCGCTGCACGCCCTGGATGAACTGGCACGCGAAGCTCCGCAGCAGTCCAATGCGCCAGCCGAGCGATGGGCCACTGGATTTGTCTATCAGTGGCGAAATCGCTTCCGCCCGTATACGTCCCAGCCAGCCGAGCCACTCACCTCACTCGCGGCACTGCAGTACACCCAGCTCTACGATCCACAGTTCCCCGAGCTGTGGCGCACGGTGATGCTCGCCCACATCAGCGCCATCACCGCGCTGGCCCCCGAAAAGCATCTCCTCCGTGCCGCAGATTTCGAAATCGCTAACCATGCAATCACTGTGAGCGACCTTGCGACAGAACAGCGAGACCAATGGCTCACGCCAGACGAACAACGCACACTCGATGACCGCACTCAGGTGCGCCTGATCGTGATGCGCTCTACCCCGCTCACGCCCCTGCACATCGACTCCTCGACGCCATGGTCAAGGCCCATCGATGCGCGCGTGCGCCACAACGCGGGGGACGCGCGCGCTGCAGTGACAACCACCGCCTCGCTGCTGCCCGCGGGTTTCACCGTCGACCAATTGTCGGACGGTCACCTGGTGAACTCTCTCGACGCCGAATGGGGACTCTCCGCGCCGACACCACTGCAGCAGGAGATCGCTGCACGCCAACGCGGATTCCTGTCCTACGAACGCGCCAAAGACGCGAGCCGCACGTTCGTTCTCGCACGAACGTGCCTGCCGAAATAGCGGGCGGGCGTCGGGGACCAGCCGTCGAACCATTCGGTGGCCTGGCCCTGGTCGGTCCAGAACCTCGGGACGGTGCTGACCTGACTGCCGCATCCCTCGGGACAAGTGCGGATCTCCCAGCCGAGGTCGTCGGTGAGCTGGCCCGGCGGCCACGACACGTACTCGTCGCATGCCTGGCAGAGCAGGAACTCGCGGTACTTGATGTGCTGGCCGATTCTGTTGCTGATCATCGGCTTTCGCTTTCGGTCGGGCATGGGTGGCGCAGCAGGGAATCGTAGAGGGTGACCGAGAGTTCGGGCCGGCTGTCCGGTGGCAGTCCCCGCAGGGCGATGCTCGCGGAATTCATGGTGCCCGATGGGCTGTGCGCGGCGAGGAGGGGACGCCGTGTTCACCGGCCTTGCGGTCGACCCAGCGGATGAACTCCAGGGCGGATCCGGCGAACATGCGCCGGACCCGGTCCTGCATGGCACGCACGTCGTGGCCGGGCAGGAAATCGCGGGTGCTGACCTGCCCGCAGCCGCATCCACAGGGGCGTTCGGTGAACTCGGCTTCCTCGGGCAGGGAGACGTAGCCGACCGGGTTCTGCGAGTTGTTCACCACGGGGTGGGGGCGACCGATCCAGGCGTCGCGCACCGGGTGCCCCTCGAGTAGGACGGTGCGCTCGACGGCGACGCGGTCGCCGTGGTCGGTGACGCCGGTGATCTCCCCGACGGCGCACACCTGACCGTCACCGATGATGAGGGCGAACTTCTCCCGGGCCAGGCGATCTTTGTTGGCCTTCCACACGCAATGAAGATCAGCCTTATGCCAAGGCCGCTCAGTGTGGGCCTGCGGAGTATCCGTAACATCACCGGTTTTCGAGAGATGTTGTGGTACGGGCGATTTCATGGTGACTGAGTAGTGTTCGGCCCGAACTCGTCGTGGCCGCCGCCGATGTGATCACGGTCAGCCCGGAGAAAGCCTATGCCCGCTGGGCCAGCGGCCGTGTCGACCTGGCGAGCGGCACCTGACGGAACTATCGCTACTCGAAGGTTTGTGCCGCAACGTTATTGGTCTACTGGGTGCCGGGAACATCCTTTGACTGGAAGAATTGGCGTATGATTGATCCGTCGCCTGAGCAACTCGAGCCGATTAAGCTCGGCTCATTGCTCGTCGATGCCATCAGCCCGGAGAACAGGCTCACCGACGACGAGCACGCCTTGCTCAACAACCGCGACCGCACACCGCACGAACCCCTCGACTTCGGCGAATGACCGCGACCCGATCGTTTCGTGCTGCGATCATTCCCTGGTGGCTGGCGGTTCGGTTTCGCGGGCAAGGCGTTCGGCGATCCACTCGGTCACCAGCTCGCTCGGGCCGCGGCCGAGACGGCGGCCGAGCTGTTCGAACTGCTTATCCACCTCGAACGGCAACCGCAGGAACACCTTCCGCACCATGATGAACTCGGCATTCGGTCCCGGCAGCTCGACGTCCTCGGCCTCGGCGTCCGGATCGAACCGCAGATCCTCCCGCATCTTCCTCGGCCAGTCCTGGCCATAACGGGCCAGCATTTCCTGGTGAAACTCCTCACCAGGGTCGGTTTCGCCGTCTGTCCACGGATCCAACGCACAACCTCCCACTGATCGGGTTGCCTCGCCGAGCGTCTGCTGGGGTGATCCAGCGATCATTGCACCGCGAAACATCCCGGCCGACCAACTCTCCAACCGCGAACAGCCTCCGGACACACGTTCAGAGGCTGTTGCAAACCCATGACCGACAGGGCATGATCTGACCTGCGAGAAGTTGAGCCCAATCAGGTTAAGCCGCAACAGATCTAATCGGCGATAGAACGCCAGTACTCGAAGCACTCCCGCGAGAGCCATTGCGCCTCATCGCACACGAGCACCCGGAAGCGTTCGGAGAGAACGTCTTTGAGCACCTTGTCGAACTCGATCGGCTTGCGTGGCGGTGCTCCGCCGATCGCGAGCGCGTCGAACAGCGTGTGCCGGATGTCGCGCGGTGTAGGGCGGGCCCGGAACTGCACCCGGCATACCGTGTCCGGGGCCAGCTCGCGCAGCGTGGCGTTGACCGACAGTGTCTTTCCGACACCGGCGTCGCCGTGCACGCACATCATCGCCTTGGCGTCGATCACGTCGGCCAGGTTGTCCTTCATCAGCAGCAGCGCGTCGGTGGCCACGATGTGCGCGCCGGCCAGGCCGAGGAAGTGATCGGCCGCAGCGGCGAGGTCGGCACCCGGGTGCGGTGGTCGAGTCACAGTTGCTTCTTTCTCCCGCTGCGGTGGTGCACCTCATCCAGATCGATCGGCATGACCCAGCCCGGCGCGGGCGGCGGCAGCGGAATCAAGTCCGGGCGCGCCCACCGCGCCAGGTCCGCGTCCTGCTCGTCGCTGCGTTCCCGGTCGGCCTCGGTGACGGTCATCGCATCCAGGCGTTTCGCCGGGACCGGTGTCGTCGTGGCGGCATACCGGGTGCGGCGGGCACGTTCGGCCGCCGACAACTCCGCTCGCAACTTGGCCGCCTTGCGGTCGCGGGTGCGGCGCACCGCTGCCTTGGTGGCCTCCGACGCCCGGTCGGCCAGCTCGGCGCGGCCCAGATGCGCGCCAGCGCGGGCATCGAACACCTCGACTTCGTGATCGTGGTGTGGCATGTAGCGCAGCCGGACCGTGGTCCCGACGCGGCCCACCATCCAGTCCGCGATGTAGTGGCGGCCACGTCCGAACGCGACGCCCTTGGTGGTGATCTTGCGGTGGCGGCGGTCGTCCTCGAGCCAGCCACGACGCCAGCGGTGTCCGGCCGCCGAGCTCATCGATGACGTGGTCGTGGTTCCACCAGTCCACCCACGCCAGTAACTCGGCGACGAACGCCTCGAACGTCAGCGCTGGCTGGTCCGGATCGACCAGCGCACCGCTGCCTCGAAATCCGCGGCACCGCCGAAGCACTCACCGACGTCGACCCCTACCTCTCCGGCGTCTCCCGCGAAATGATCCGCATCCATCCCCAGCGAGTCATCGCCTTCGGGCTCGCGGGTGCGGATCCCGACCTCACCTGATCCGCCGGACAGCCCTATGCCACTTGCGGTCGGGTAAGCGCGCGCAACCTCGCGAGTGGCACACGGTCGCGGCGAAGTGTGAGAAGACCGCTCAACCGCATGCCACTGGCGGAACGGCTCAGTCGTTGGCGTGGAGATCGGCGTTGAGCTCGATGCCGGTACCTTCGCGGGGGACCACTTCGACCGCGCCGGTGGTGGAGTTGCGGCGGAACAGGAGGTTGTCGCGGCCGGCGAGTTCGGCGGCTTTGATCAGGGTCCCGTCGGGGGTGGCGACTTTGGTGCCCGCGGTGAGGTAGAGGCCTGCCTCCACGACGCAGTCGTCGCCGAGGGGGATGCCGAGGCCGGAATTGGCGCCGAGCAGCGACCGTTCGCCGATGGAGATCACCGTGGTGCCGCCGCCGGAGAGGGTGCCCATGGTGGACGCGCCGCCGCCGATATCCGAGCCGTCGCCGACCACGACGCCCGCGGAGATGCGGCCCTCGACCATGGACGCGCCGAGGGTGCCCGCGTTGAAGTTCACGAAGCCCTCGTGCATGACGGTGGTACCGGAGGCCAGGTGCGCGCCGAGGCGGACCCGGTCGGCGTCGCCGATACGGACGCCGGCGGGCAGCACGTAGTCCACCATGCGCGGGAACTTGTCCACGCTGTACACCGTGACCGGGCCCCGGGCGCGCAGCTTGGCGCGGGTGGCCTCGAAGCCCTCCACCGCGGCGGGGCCGTGGTTGGTCCACACCACGTTGGTGAGCAGGCCGAACTGGCCGTCGAGGCTCACCTCGTGTGGCTTGACCAGGCGGTGCGAGAGCAGGTGCAGGCGCAGGTAGACGTCGTGCGCGTCGACCGGGGCGGCGGACAGGTCGGCGATCGTGGTGTGCACCGCGATCACGTCGACCCCGCGCGCGTCGTCGAAGCCGAGCAGCGCCGCGTACTCGGCGGGCGCCTCGTCCAGCCGCTTGGTGCCGGTCTCGGCGAACGCGCCCAGCTGCGGGCTCGGGTACCACGTGTCCAGCACGGTCCCGTCCGCGGTCACGTTGGCGATACCGATTGCTGCTGCTCCCTGGATGCTCACGGCCTAGAGATTACCGACCCGTGCGGGTCGACGGTGCGCCCGCTCCGGGGACACCGCCCGCACAGTCCTGCTACTCGGCGGAGAGGCCGGTAAGGACGACGTCGGCTCCGCGCGCGGCCGGTGTCATATCGCGCCCGACCGGGCAGACGCAGAACTCGAAACGTGCCGCCCGTACATCGCGACACGAGGGTTGCCGAACCTCTCGGCGAAAATGACCGGTCCCGGACGAGGGACGGAACACCGACCGGCGCCGGCCGGTGTAGCGGGTGCGCGGTCGTAGGGTGAAGCGCGTGACCATCGACCTGCATGCCGACCCGATCACACTGACCGCCGCGCTAGTCGACATCCCGAGCGTCTCGCGCGACGAGGCGGCCATCACCGACGCGGTGGAGCGGGCGCTGCGGGAGCAGACGACCGGGTTCGAGATCGTCCGGCACGGGAATGTGGTGTTGGCGCGCACCCGTCGCGGGCTGCCGACCCGGGTGATCCTCGCCGGGCACCTGGACACCGTGCCGATCGCCGGCAACGTGCCCGGCCGATTCGCGGTGGGCCCGACGGGCGAGCACGTTTTCTACGGCTGCGGTTCGGTGGACATGAAATCCGGCGACGCGGTCTTCCTGCACCTGGCCGCTACCATCGCCGACCCGGTACACGACCTGACCCTGATCTTCTACGACGGCGAGGAGATCGCCGCGGAGTTCAACGGCCTCGGGCACATCGAACGCGATCTGCCCGACTGGCTCACCGGCGACCTCGCCGTGCTCGGCGAACCGTCCGGCGGCTGGATCGAGGCGGGGTGCCAGGGTACGTTGCGGGTGCGGCTGAGCACCTCCGGCGTGCGCGCGCACTCGGCGCGAGCCTGGCTGGGCGACAACGCGATTCACCGTCTGGCGCCGATCCTGCAGCGGCTCGCCGATTATCGCGCCCGAGAAGTGGACATCGACGGCTGCGTCTATCGCGAGGGACTTTCCGCGGTCCGGGTCACCGGCGGCGTCGCGGGCAACGTGGTGCCGGATGCCGCCGAACTGGACGTCAACTTCCGTTTCGCACCCGACCGCACCGTCGGCCAAGCCGTCGAGCACGTGCGCGAGGTCTTCGCCGGGTTGGAGCTGTCCTTCGACGTGACCGACTCGGCGCC
Organism: Nocardia aegles; assembly: GCF_052545135.1. Taxonomy (NCBI): domain Bacteria; kingdom Bacillati; phylum Actinomycetota; class Actinomycetes; order Mycobacteriales; family Nocardiaceae; genus Nocardia; species Nocardia aegles. The sequence continues at coordinate 96,472 of NZ_JBQWRI010000003.1, read as the reverse complement.
GGGCGCGCTGCCCGGGTTGACGGCTCCGGCGGCCAAGGACCTGATCGCCTCGGTGCGGCGGCACGGCGGCGGCGGTGTGCGCGCGAAGTACGGCTGGACCGACGTCTCGCGTTTCGCGGCCCGCGGCATCCCCGCCGTAAACTTCGGCCCCGGCGATCCCAACCTCGCGCACAAGCGCGACGAACACGTCCCGGTAGATCAGATCACCGCCGTGACCGCCATGTTGCGCAGCTACCTGAGCGGCACTCCGGACTGAACGACGGGTGCGGATCCGCGGGTGCCGTCGCATCCCGGCCCGGTGTCGCCGCGACCGGCGGACCGCCGCGCGCCTGATCGACCCGGCGAGGTTCGGTTGCCGGCGCCCCGGCCACGCGCCCGATCCCCACCGATGGTCGCGAACGCGAGTGCCCGACTCCGGCTCGCCGCCCGCGCGATTCGCGCGGTGACGTGCGCCTCGAGCGCCGAGATTGCGACCGCGTCTCGCCCGGCCTGCGTCCGGCTGAACGTCGGACGACTTCTCTCGTCCAGCCCGTAAGTCCCTCTTGCCGGGCGGTAGCGTGGAACGCATGTCCACCGACGCCGCGGACCGTGAGGTCACCCCCGAACCGAAGTCGGCCCCGAAGTTTCGCGGGCCGATCATGTTCCGCCGCGACCGTGCCGACGGCGTCAGCACTGCCGACCGGAATTTGCTGGACAAGCGCGGCGATACCGACTGGGTGCACACCGATCCCTGGCGTGTGCTGCGCATCCAGGCCGAGTTCGTCGAGGGCTTCGGCGCTCTCGCCGAGGTGCCCCGCGCGGTGACCGTGTTCGGTTCCGCGCGAACCTCCGCCGACCATCCGGAGTACCAGGCCGGGCGGGCCATCGGCGCCGCGCTGGCGCGAGCGGGTTTCGCGGTGATCACCGGCGGCGGTCCCGGCGCGATGGAGGCGGCCAACCGGGGCGCCTGCGAGGCGGGCGGCTACTCGATCGGCCTCGGCATCGAGCTGCCGTTCGAGCAGAGCATCAACGATTGGGTCGACCTGGGCATCAATTTCCGGTACTTCTTCGTCCGCAAGACGATGTTCGTGAAGTACTCGCAGGCGTTCATCTGCCTGCCCGGCGGCTTCGGCACGCTCGACGAATTGTTCGAGGCGCTCACCCTGGTGCAGACCCGCAAGATCACCCGGTTCCCGATCATCCTGTTCGGCACCAGATATTGGTCCGGGCTGGTCGATTGGTTGCGCGATTCGCTGGGCGGTTCCGGCAAGATATCTCCCGGCGACCTCGGACTACTGCACGTGACCGACAGCGTCGAGGAGGTCGTGCACATCATCCAGGCCGCCGCGGTGGCGGGCGGCGCCGAGGACGCGATCGGAACGGAGGATCAGTGGTGAGTGATCGGCCTTTCGCCGTCTGTGTCTACTGCTCGGCCAGTACCACCGACCAGGAGTACCTTTCATTGGCCGCGCGGGTGGGCACCGAGATCGCCCGGCGCGGTTGGCAACTGGTATCCGGTGGCGGTCACGTGTCGATGATGGGCGCGATCGCCACCGCGGCGCGGGCGGGCGGCGCGAACACCATCGGCGTGATCCCGAAGCACCTGGTGCACCGGGAGGTGGCCGACGTCGACGCCGACGAACTGGTCGTCACCGACACGATGCGCCAGCGCAAGCAGGTGATGGAAGACCGCGCCGACGCCTTCCTCACCCTGCCCGGCGGCATCGGCACACTCGAGGAGTTCTTCGAGACCTGGACCGGAGGCTATCTGGGACAGCACGAGAAACCCGTTGTCGTGCTGGATCCCAATGGGTTCTTCAGCGGGTTGTTCTCCTGGCTGGACGAGCTGTACGAGCGGAAGTTCGTGCCCCGGACAGCGCTGTCGCGGATCACCGTGGTGACCGATATCCCGTCCGCATTCGCGGCATTGGAGACTCGCATACTCGGTCAGGAGAACTGACGACGTGAGCACTGCCACCCGCTCCACGGTGAGTTTGGCCGACCTCGCCCGGCATCTTCCCGCGATGGCCCTGGACGCACCCGGCATGCTCCGCAATGCGCTGAAGATGCTCGTGACGCCGGATTCCAAGTCGTCGGTGGGCCTGTACTTCCAGCGCACCGCCCACCGGCATCCGGACCGCCCATTCCTGCGGTTCGAGGGCGCGTGCTACACCTACGGCGAGGCGAACGCGGAGGTGAACCGGTACGCGAGTGTGCTCACCGCACGCGGTGTGCGGCGCGGCGACGTGGTGGGCGTGCTGATGACCAACCGGCCGGAGACCCTGTTCGTCGTGCTGGCGACGGTCAAGCTCGGGGCCACCGTGGGATTGCTCAACCATCATCAGCGCGACCAGGTGCTGGCGCACAGCCTCGGCCTGCTCGACAGCGTGCTGACCGTGGTCGGCGCGGAATGCGCCGAGGCGATCGACTCGCTGCCCGAACCGCCCGCCGATGTCCTGCCTGCCGACGAACTCCACGCGGCCGCCCGCGCGGCCGACGACGGCGATCCGCCGAGCTGTGCGGAAGTCACCGCGGGCGAGCGCGCGTTCCTCATCTTCACCTCCGGCACCACCGGACTGCCTAAGGCCAGCGTGATGACCCATCTGCGCTGGACCAAGAGCATGGCCGGACTGGGCGGCCTCGGGATCCGCCTGCGCGGCAACGACACTCTGTACTGTTGCCTGCCGCTCTACCACAACAACGCGCTCACCGTCGCCTTGTCCGCGGTCCTCGCCTCCGGCGGCACGTTCGCCCTCGGCCGGAGTTTCTCCGCGTCCCGGTTCTGGGACGAGGTCACGCGCGAGCAGGCCACAGCGTTCATCTACATCGGCGAGCTGTGCCGCTATCTGCTCAACCAGCCGGTCGAGCCCACCGACCGGCAGCACGAGGTCCGGCTCGCCGTCGGCAACGGATTGCGTCCGGAATTGTGGGACGAGTTCAAATCCCGGTTCGGCATCGAGCGCATCGTGGAGTTCTACGGCGCGAGTGAGGCGAATATCGCCTTCGTCAACGCGTTCGGCGTCGACCGGACGGCGGGCTTCGGTCCGCTGCCGTATGCCGTCGTGGAGTACGACGAGGAGACCGGAAAGGCCGCGCGCGACAAGAACGGACGCCTGCGTCGTGTGGGCGCGGGCGGCGTCGGCCTCCTGCTGGCCAAGGTGACCGACCGCTCCCCGTTCGATGGTTACACCGATAAGGCCGCGTCCGAAGCCAAGCTGGTACGCGACGGCTTCGAATCCGGGGACGTCTGGTTCGACACCGGCGATCTGGTGCGGGACCAGGGCTGGCACCACATCGCGTTCGTGGACCGGCTCGGCGACACGTTCCGGTGGAAGGGGGAGAACGTGGCGACCACCGAGGTGGAGGGCGCGCTGAGCAAGGCGGAGTCGATCGAGCAGGCGGTGGTCTTCGGCGTGGACATCCCCGGCACCGATGGTAAGGCGGGCATGGCCGCCGTGACTCTGCGTCCGGGCGCGGAATTCGACGGAGCGGCTGTCGCGAAGCTGGCCTACGAGCAGTTGCCCGGTTACGCCGTTCCGCTGTTCATTCGTATCGTGCACGAGCTGGAGCAGACCTCGACGTTCAAGAGCCGCAAAGTGGAACTGCGCAAGCAGGGCTACACCCAGGACCCGGACAGCGCGCTGTACGTTCTCGCGGGCCGCACCGAGGGCTACCTGCCCGCCTATGCCGGCTACGCCGCCGACGTAGCCGCGGGCCGCGCCCCGAAGAGCTGACGGTCATCCGGAAAAGAGCCTGGTGGCGGCGGTTCTGCGAGCTCGGCCGCAGGACTGCCCGCTGATCTTGTGGCGCGAGACTGGTACGGTCTGAGCATTAGGAGGCGACTGGTTTCGCGAGCACACGGGTCACTCGTCGGGCATGTCCAGACCCCGACGGCACGACTCGATCGCGGTCTCCTGATCTGTACGGCCTGATTCGCGGAGAGGCGGGAGAGCGACATGTTCAGCTCGACCGCGGCGCCGCTTCCCACGCTGTGCGGGCGGCCGGTGCCGACGGATCGAGCGCTGGTGATGGCGATCGTGAATCGCACCCCGGACTCGTTCTACGACCGCGGCGCTACGTTCACCGACGCGGCGGCCATGGACGCCGTGGCGCGCGCGGTGGACGAGGGCGCCGACCTCGTCGATATCGGCGGGGTGAAAGCCGGGCCGGGTGATTCGGTGGACGCGGCCGAGGAAACGCGCCGGGTGGTGCCGTTCGTCGCGGCCATTCGCGGGAAGTACCCGGAGCTGCTGATCAGCGTCGACACCTGGCGCGCCGACGTGGCGCTGGCCGCGGTGGGCGAGGGCGCGGATCTGATCAACGACACCTGGGCCGGCGCCGATCCCGATCTCGTTGCGGTGGCCGCCGCGCACGGAGCGGGTCTGGTGTGCAGCCATACCGGTGGTGCGGTGCCGCGCACCAGGCCGCACCGGGTCCGCTACCGCGACGTGGTGGGCGAGGTCACCGAAACGGTGGTGCGGGCCGCCGAGGACGCGCTCGCGGCGGGGGTGCGCCGGGATTCGATTCTGATCGATCCGACGCATGATTTCGGCAAGAACACCTACCACGGTCTCGAACTGTTGCGCGGAGTCGACGTTCTTGTAAAAACCGGATGGCCAGTCTTGATGGCGCTGAGCAACAAGGATTTCATCGGGGAGACTCTAGGTGTCGGTCTTTCCGAACGGCTGGAGGGCACATTGGCGGCGACAGCGTGGTCGGCGGCGGCCGGCGCCAGAGTCTTTCGTGTCCACGAAGTCGCCGCGACCCGGCGGGTCGTGGACATGATCGCCGCGATCCAGGGCATCCGGCCCCCCGCACGAACCTTGCGAGGTCTGGTATGACATTTCAACACCGTGAGCCCGCTTGGGCGACGACCCATACCTGGGACACCCCGGGCTGGCGCGTGGACGAGCTCGTCTCCGCGAAAGCCGGGCGCACCGTATCGGTGGTGCTGCCCGCACTGAACGAAGAACGGACCGTGGCCGACGTGGTGGCCAGCATCCGCCCGCTGCTCGGCACGCTGGTGGACGAGCTGATCGTGCTGGACTCCGGCTCGACCGACGCCACCGCGGAACGGGCCCGCGCCGCGGGCGCCGAGGTGATCAGCCGCGAGCAGGCGGTGCCGGAGCTGGAGCCGGTGCCGGGCAAGGGCGAGGTGTTGTGGCGTTCCCTGGCGGTGACCAGCGGCGACTTGATCGCCTTCGTCGACTCCGACCTCATCGACCCGGACCCCGCGTTCGTGCCGAAACTGCTCGGGCCGCTGCTCACGGTTGCCGACATGCACTTGGCCAAGGCGTACTACCGCAGGCCGCTGCGGCAAGGCGGCGCGGTGGACGCGCACGGCGGCGGCCGCGTCACCGAACTGGTCGCCCGGCCCCTGCTGGCCGCGCTGCGACCGGAGCTCTCGCAGGTGTTGCAGCCGCTCGGCGGCGAGTACGCGGGCACCCGGGAACTGCTCACCTCGGTGCCGTTCGCGCCGGGCTACGGGGTGGAGATCGGGCTGCTGCTCGACACCTACGATCGGCTCGGCATGTCCGCGATCGGCCAGGTCAACCTCGGCGTGCGCACGCATCGCAACCGGCCGCTGGCCGACCTGGGGGTGATGAGCCGCCAGATCCTCGGCACCGTGCTCGGCCGCAGCGGTGTCCAGGACTCCGGGGCCGCGCTGACCCAGTTCCCGCTGATCGGCGACGAGTTCACCGCGCATCGCACCGAGGTCTCCCTGCTGGACCGCCCGCCGATGAACACCCTTCGGCCCGCCTGCGCCGCGGCCTGACTGCTCGCGCGGCATACGGATTCGGTCAAGCACCTTCCGCATGGGGATCCCGCATGTATCCCGCCTCGATCAGGGTGCGAAAGGCCGCGTGCTTGTAGACGCACTCGGACGGCTCACAGATCCGGTGGCGTTGCATGAGTTCGTGCGCCTCCCCTACGGTCAACGGCTCAACGAGTAGTCGCTGCGGTCTGCCGATCGGGCAGGTCGGGAGCGCGGGGGCGGGCAACTGTTCCGCGATCGCGTGCTCGGCGGCGCCGACCCGGCGCCGCCGGTTCGCCGGTCCGTGCAGCAACCCGATGGTGGCGAACAGGCTCGCCGCGCCGACGAGCGAGCAGAGGACGGCGATCTGGGTGGCGGTCACGGCGCATTCTCCTCTCGATGGGGCGGGCCGGGCAGCACGTGGCGGGGCCGCAGCGCAACGCACCGTCACCTACTTATAGCTAACTTTCAGCAAATCAAGTGTGGGCCGGGTGGACGCATCGCGCAAGTGGGATCAGGACGCGCCCGCGACCGGTATGTGCGGCTCTGCCGCCGGGTATTCCCGCCGGCCGGCGGTCCAATCCGCCATGCGGGCACGAAGTTCGGATCGGTCGGCGGTGAATGGGCACCGCGGTGCGGTCCAGCGGGGAGGATGCTCTTGTCGAGCTGGGCGACGGTGGACGTAGCCGTCTCATCCGGTGTCCGCGCGTCGGGTGGAGTCCGACCGGGTTCCTTATCCTGCCGAGCTGGTGTCGATGACGTCGCGGCCCGCCCTCACGCGGCTTCCGCTTCAGCTAATGGAAAGCTACCCTGCGTGGCGACGATGATCCGGCCTCGGCCGGCCCACTGCTTCATCCGGAGCCACATCCGCCGCCGCGTCGCGCGGCTGGTCGCCATCGGTGGGCTGCTCGGGCTCCTCGCGTCCGGAATCGACCGCTTCGGCCTCGGCGGTGTGCGGCGGGCCGGGCTCCGGTTCGTCGTCACCCGAGTCGTCCGCCTCGGGCGATGTCGCGGACTGCTCCCTCGCCAGCCGTGCTTGCAGGTCGGCGACGGTCACGTGGGCCTGCGACCCCGTCGGTCGCAGCAGCACGCTGACGATCAGGCCGAGCAGCCCCACCGCCAGGACGGCACCGCCGATGAGCAATAGCGGATTCACGATTTCCTCCTTGCCGGACGCCGCGCACGTCCGCTTCGCCAAGCTGTGGATGGACGGACGACGCCGGTCTCGAAGCGGTTATCGTCCAGCTATTCAATCATCCGTGCAGGAACGCGACTGTGGCAGGGTTGGTGACCTGCGCCACACGACGGCGCGACTATTCGGGTGTCGCGGTAAGAGTGCTGTGACCAGGTCGTCGGCGAGATGATTCCGTGCTGGTTTGCCGGCGCAGGGCTTTTTCGCTGCATCACTTCTTCGGTGTGACGTGTGCAGACTTATGGTGTCCACATATTTGCTGAAACTTGCTGTGTCAGTGCGTCGGACACATAGCCAGGGGTCGCCTCGCCGCGCGACTCCGGTCGAAACCCGAACACCGGCAAAGGGATCGAGCATCCGGCGGCGGCATCCGCCCGGGGCGCGGCTCAGCGGCGCAGACCCGTTGCGGGCGACCTGTTCTCGGGGTCGTGCCGGTAGACCGGCGTGAGCAGTTCGGCCTCCAGCGGTTCGCCGGTGGCGCGGTCGAAGCGACAGGCGATCAACACCGAGAACAGGTGATTGCTCGCTTGCTCGTGCAAACCGGACAGCCGGGTGGCGAGCAGCCGGATGGCGCCGAGCGAGCCGGGCGGATGCATGCCGTCGATCATCAGGACGCTGCCCCGCCCGTCGGGCCTGGGAAGCCTGCCCAGATAGGCGATGTCGTGCGGTTCGGATCCGTCCGGCCGGTACACCCGCCGAGCCGGGCGATCCTCGATACCCCGGCGCGAGTCGCCCACTCTGGCCACCGCGCGGCGCAATCGCGGGTCGGCGGCGACCAGTTGACGCAAACTCGGGGACAGTTCCGGCCCGCCCAATACGATCAGGCCGTCCCGCCGCAGGTCGATCGGACGACCCGGTAGGAAATGCTCGACCGCCACGGTGAAACCGAGCTCGCGTAGCAGTTCGGCCAATCGGAGCGGCGCCGCGGGATCCGGCGCGCCGATCACCCGCCCGGCGCGCACCTCCGGGACGAGCACGGTGAGCGAGCCGTGCCCGAAGAACAGTCCTTCCGGCGCGGGCCCCTGTGTACTCACCTGGTGGATGCGGGCCCGGGAAAGCCCGGCGGCCGCACCGATTCTGGCGAACGTCCAGCCTTCGGCATGGAGCTCCCGGATCACGGCACGCCGAATCCTGGTCAGTTCGTTGATGGTCTGCTGGGCCGCCGCCACCCCGTCGGTGGCCGCCTTCAGTCGCTCGACTTTGTCCTCGATCGCGAACACGCGCGCCACGTCATCGGCCGACATGTGCGAAGTCTAGACAGCCGAACAGCTCAATGTGTTTAGTCTGCTTGACGTTCAGGTGGCGTCGGTGTCGATCGGCGGACGTTCGTTGCGCTCCAACGGCTTATCCAACTTGGGCATCGGATAGTCCGGCATTCCGCTGTTCGTGCTGTACAGATCCTTGGCATCGGGCAGCGCGTCGTCGAAATTCCGGAACAGCGAATCGTCGCCGTTGAGAAGATGTCTCGTCACCATCGCCCGGGGCGTCATACCGCGCAGTTCGTTCAGGTCGGCCAGCGGCTTGCGCAGATCTTCGAATTCAGGCCCCAACTCCTCCCTGAGCTGGGAGGTGGCGCCGCTCGCGTAATCGCGCACCTGCCGCAGGCTGCGGGTGGTCCAGCGCACGGCACCGGGCAAGCGCTCCGGGCCGAGAATCACGAGGGCGGCGACGAGCAGGATGACCATCTCGCTCCAGCCGATGTTGCTGAACACGTCACCAGGCTACCCGGCGGTCCGACCAGCGGCTCAGTCGGATTCCAGGGTCACCGGCACGTCCACCTGCCTGCCATCCCGGATCAACTGCACGTTCACCGTCTCGCCGATCTTGCGGGACTGCACCGCGACGACCAGCTCGTCCGGCCCGGTGACCTCCCGATCGCCGACCTTCACGATCACGTCACCCTCCACGATCCCGGCCCGCGCGGCGGGACCGCCTGCCACGACGTCCGCTACGGCGGCACCGCTCATGACCTCGTTGGCCACCTGCTTGGTGCGCGCGCTCAGGCCGATGGTCGGGTGGTGCACCACGCCGTCGTGGATCAGGGTCTGCGCGACCTCGATCATCTTGTCCACCGGGATCGCGAAGCCGAGGCCGACCGAGCCACCGGTTTCGCTGCGGATGGCGGTGTTGATGCCGATGACCCGGCCGTCCATGTCCACCAGCGCGCCACCGGAGTTACCAGGGTTGATCGACGCGTCGGTCTGCACGGCATCGATCACGGCTTTCGTGTCGCTGCCCTCGCCCTCCAGCTTCACCGGGCGATGCAGGGCGCTGACGATGCCGGAGGTGACCGTCTTGCTGAGGCCGAGCGGCGAACCGATGGCCAGTACGTCGTCGCCGACCTGGACGTCGCCGGACTTACCGAGCTGAGCGACGGTGAGATTTTTCACATCGACCTTCAGTACGGCCAGGTCGGTCTTCGGGTCGCGGCCGACGATCTGGGCCGGCACCCGGGTGCCGTCGGAGAACTGCACCTGGATCGCGGACCGGTTGGTCTTGTCCTGGGCGGCCATCGAAACGACGTGGTTGTTGGTGACGACGTAGCCGCCGCCGTCGATCACCACGCCGGAGCCGGTGGCGCCGTTCTCACCGACGGTCACCCGGATGGAGACGACCGACGGCAGCACGGCATTGGCCACCCGCGCGATCATGCCGTGCGGACGGGTGCCGTCGCCGCTCTGTTCGAGCGTCACCTTGCGCGAGGTGAGCGTCGAGGCGGTTTCCGCGGTCAGTCGACCGACCAGCCCGCCGAGCAGACCGATGACGAGCGCGACCAGCGCGAGCAGAGCCAGCGCCTTGGGCGCGACCCGGGAACCGAACAGCACTTCGCGGGCACTGAGCTTCTCGGCCCGGGGCAGCGCCTGCCGGTTGGGTGTGGGCACCGCGGGAGCGCCGAGGCGGGCGATGGCCTCCGGGTCACGCCACGGATCGGCCGGCCCGGCCGCGGGAGCCTGGCCACCGGCCGCGTCGGGATCGCGCTGCAGAAGTTCGGTGGAGCCTTCGGGGCGGCCGAAAGCTTCGGCCAGCACCGCGTCGGGCGGCCGGTTCTGTAGTTCGGGTCCCGACTGCGGCGCCGAACCCGCCTTGCGGAGCGGCTCGGCGAACGAACCGGACAGGCCGGACGGTCTGCGGAAGGCCCGCGCGGTGTGCGTGTCGACATGAGGCCGGTAGACCGGGCGCGGACCGAGCACGGGTGCGTCCGGTGGACGGAGATCCCCGCGGTTGGCCGCCGAATCCGAGGTGTCGGCCGATCCGGAATTCGTCGATTCGGTGGTCACTCGGGAAACTCTACTTGCGCCACCACGTGGTCCACCGGGTCGCGGTGAACGAATCGGTCAGAAACCCGAAAACCGCGTCGTTACGCCCGGACTGACCGGATGCCGAGGAGGGTGTCCGGCCGCTGGACGCGCCGCCGGGCAGCTCCGCGAGAGGGATCCTGGTCAGGCTGTCGTGTAGGCCGGTGGGAATCGCGACCTGGCCCGCATGCCGCAGTGCGATGCGCGCCTGTTGCTGGGCATCGACCTCCGCCGCGCACTCCGGACACAGCGAGAGATGTTGAGCGGCACGCAGGTAGGCGTTCATCCGCAGCTCACCGTCCACGTACGCCGCGATCGCCTCGCTCGCCAGATGCTCGGTAGGGCGAAAACGGGGCGGACGACGACCGGACGTGCTGAAGTCGCCACTCATTCGGTGCTCACCCTTCCAACCGACATCGACCGGTGTTCGGGCGATGCCGGCTTCCGACGGATCACCCGATGTTCGCGTCAGCGGCGAACCGCTGCTCACTTCCATTATGCGCAAGGTAGTCGCGCAGGGCTTGGCGCCCACGGTGGATCCGACTGCGCACAGTGCCCAGTTTCACGCCGAGCGTAGCGCCGATCTCCTCGTAGGACAGCCCCTCGATGTCACACAGGACGACCGCTGCGCGGAACTCCGGCGCGAGCGAATCCAGGGCCGATTGCAGGTCGGGATCCAGCCGGGCATCGTGGTAGGCCTGCTCCGGCCCGGGGCCCTCGGCGGGCACCCGGTCGTAGTCCTCGGGCAGCGCTTCCATCCTGATCCGGTTACGGCGGCGCACCATGTCCAGGAACAGGTTGGTCGTGATGCGGTGCAGCCATCCCTCGAAGGTGCCCGGTTGATAATTCGACAGCGAACGGAACACCCGGATGAACGTCTCCTGGGTGAGGTCCTCCGCGTCTTGTGCGTCGCCGGAGAGACGGTAGGCCAGGCGATAGACCCGGTCCGCGTGCTCGCGGACGAGTTCGTCCCAGGTGGGCATCGCCGACCGGTCACCGGTGGCATCGAAGGCAGCAGTCCCGGTCAGTTCGACCGACTCCTCGGTGGGCTCGGTCTCGACCGGCAGGATCTGCTCGGGCAGGGTGGCGTATTCGCGCGCCGCATCGACCATGTGGATGGGGCTACCTCCTACTAAGGACCGCAAACGGGGAGAACTCGCTCCGGACCGGGTCTACGGTCCGTCACGTACGGATACAACCGACAACCGGTATGTGATTGTTCCCGCGTCTCCTGTCAAGGCACGGTCGGTGGTCTTGCGTTGCACATACTCTTTCTTGTCCTGATATGGCCCTGTTATGGAGACCCTGAGGGTCACCTGAGAAAAACGGCGGCGGAAATGGCGGGCGGCGCGTGTTGTCCGGAACGCCGAGATCACCCGCCCGGCGTTAGCCTCATAACCGTGGCATCGAATCTGGAGCGGAATCTCGCCTATGTGGAGGAATCCGTCGTGGAAGACGAAATCCTCGTCAGCGCGCGGGAACGGGCCACCGAACTCGGCGCGGTACCCGTGCCGCCCTCGGTGGGCGCGCTGCTGAGCATGTACGCGCAGTTGCTCGGTGCGCGTGCGGTGGTCGAGGTCGGCACCGGCGCGGGCATCAGCGGGCTGTGGCTGCTCGACGGTATGCGCGAGGACGGCACGCTGACCACCATCGATTCGGAGCCGGAGCACCAGCGCGCGGCCAAGGAGGCGTTCCGCGCCGCCGACATCCCGCCCGCGCGCACCCGCCTGATCAACGGGCGGGCGTCGGACGTGCTGCCCCGGCTGGCCGACGGCGCCTACGACCTGGTCTTCATCGACGCCGCGCCGCTGGAGCACCCGGAGTACGTCGCCCAAGCGGTGCGGCTGCTTCGCGAGGGCGGTGCCATCCTGCTGCACAACGCGCTGCTGGGCGGGCGCGTACCCGATCCGGCGCACCGTGATCCGGCCACGCAGGCAGTGCGCGCCGCGACCCGCGCCATCGCGGAGAATCCAGAACTCACCTGTGTGCTGATTCCGGTCGGCGACGGATTGCTCTGCGCCGCACGCGGTTAGTGCTTCGCGGCAGTCTGGTTCCACCCGGGAATCCGGGGTATGCGCTGAGAAAGAACTCGGTGAGGAACACAGTTATGCGTGAACTAACTCCCCTTGAAGTAGCGGCCATGGGGGAAGTCGTGACCGAACGACGGACGAGTTGGTTGCGGCCGACGATGGTGGCCCTGCTGCTCGTGCTTCTGGGAGCCGTGCTCGTGATGGTGGTGGTGAGCAACGCCGATTTCGACACCGGCCCGGCGAAAACCACACCGACCCCGGGCCCCTGTGCGCCGTTCTGCACCCAGAACGGCGCCCCGCCCGCGCAGTAGTTGTCCCGGCCGCAGGCGGCCCCGCTGCGGCGGAATATGCCTGCCGCCGAAGTTTTCCGGAATTCCGTGCCGCCGCCACTTCGCGAAACAGCCACCGTAGAGCCACGGTTCGGCGCGGGCTGCCGCACCGGACGAAAGATCGCCGATACTGGTGGAGGTCAGGTTCCGAGTGGATCCGGAAGTGGGTGCGGCATGGTGATGATGATGTTTCTCTGGGACGAAGACGAGCGTCGTCCCAAGCCGATCCATTGGGGACGGACCATGATCGCTTTCGCCGGGGTGCTGCTGTTCGCCGTGCTGGTGGTCTATTTGGTGAGCACCGCCGATTTCGGTGGCGCCTCGAAATCCACCGTGCCGCGCACACCGGGCCCTTGCGCGCCGTTTTGCATCAACGCGCCCGCGCCGGAGCCGGGCGCGCCCTAGCCGCGATCCGGCGCTGCTACACCCAGACGCCCTTGCCCACCGTGACGACGCCGCCGTTGCTCACGGCGAAGCGGCTGTGATCGCGAGCCAGATCGACCCCGATGATCTCGCCTTCGCCGACGACTACGTTCTTGTCCAGGATGGCGTGCCGCACGACCGCTCCGCGCCCGATCCGCACGCCGGGCATGAGCACGCACCCTTCGACGGTGGCGCCGTCGTCGACCATGACGTTGGCGCTGAGCACCGAATTGCGGACGGTGGCGGCCGACAGAATGCTGCCCGCGCCCACGATGCACTCCTGCGCCAGCCCGCCCTGGGCGAACTTCGCGGGAGGCAGGTTCTCGGCCGCCCCGCGGATCGGCCAGTGGCGGTTGTAGAGGTTGAACACCGGGTGCACCGAGACCAGGTCCATGTGCGCGTCGTAGAACGCGTCGATGGTGCCGACATCGCGCCAATAGCCCCGGTCGCGGTCGGTGGCGCCGGGCACGTCGTTGTCGGCGAAGTCGTAGACACCGGCCTGCCCCGCCGCGACGAGGGCCGGGATGATGTCACCGCCCATATCGTGGTCGGAGTCGGAGTTGTCCGCGTCCGCCCGGATCGAGTCCACCAGCACCTTGGTGGTGAAGACATAGTTGCCCATGGACGCGAACGTGACGTTCGGGTCGTCCGGGGTGCCGGGCGGATGCGCGGGCTTCTCCAGGAACTGGGTGATGCGGCCGGACTCGTCGCTGTCGATGCAGCCGAACGCGCTGGCTTGGCTGCGCGGGACCCGGATGCCCGCCACGGTCACGCCCGCGCCGGAATCGATGTGATGGCGCACCATCTGCTCCGGGTCCATCCGGTAGACGTGATCGGCGCCGAAAACCGCGATGTATTCGGGGTCCTCGTCGTAGATCAGGTTCAGCGACTGCAAGATCGCGTCCGCGCTGCCGGTGTACCAGCGCGGGCCCAGGCGCTGCTGGGCGGGCACGGGGGTGATGTACTCGCCCGCGAAACCGGACAGCCGCCAGGTCTGCGAGATATGCCGGTCGAGCGAGTGCGACTTGTACTGGGTGAGTACGCACAGTCGCAGAAAGCCCGCGTTGACCAGATTGCTGAGTACGAAGTCGATGAGACGGTAGGCGCCGCCGAACGGGACGGCGGGTTTGGCGCGGTCGGCCGTGAGTGGAAAGAGTCGCTTGCCCTCGCCACCTGCGAGCACGATTCCGAGTACGTGCGGCTGGCTCCTCACATCTGCCAAACTACCGGGTGCAGCGCGCGTGAGTGGCCGCTGTGGACTCCAAGGTTTAGTTTGGATCGGTGAGTTTCGGCACGGATGGCGGACGTTCGGCGGTGGGATCCGGTGAGCGGGACCGGCTTCGCGTCGCGATGCTGACCCGCGAGTACCCACCCGAGGTGTACGGCGGGGCCGGAGTGCACGTCACACAGTTGACGGCGCATTTACGTCACCTGTGCGAAGTGACCGTGCACTGCATGGGTGCCGAGCGCGCTGATGCCGTGGTTCATCAACCGGATCCGTCGCTCTACGCCGCCAACGCCGCGCTGCAGATGATGTCCGCCCAGTTGCGGATGGCCGACGCGGTGGGTGACGTGGACGTGGTGCACTCGCACACCTGGTACAGCGGTTTGGCCGGGCATCTGGCCGCGACCCTCTACGGCGTGCCGCACGTGCTGACCGCCCATTCCCTGGAGCCGCGCAGGCCGTGGAAGGCCGAGCAGCTCGGTGGCGGCTATCGGCTCTCGTCCTGGTCGGAGCGCAACGCCGTCGAGCACGCCGACGCCGTCATCGCGGTGAGCGAGGGCATGCGCCACGACGTACTCGACGCCTATCCCGCGGTCGACCCGGACCGCGTCCACGTGGTGCACAACGGCATCGACGGTGCGGTCTGGCATCCCGGCCCCGCGTCGGCTGACGAGCCGTCGATCCTCGCCGAACTCGGCGTGCGGACCGATCTGCCCATCGTCGCCTTCGTCGGCCGCATCACGCGCCAGAAGGGCGTGGGCCACCTGCTGGCCGCCGCCCGCGACTTCGACCCCGACATCCAGCTCGTGCTGTGCGCCGGCGCGCCGGACACGCCCGAGCTGGGGCAGGAGGTCGCCGCTGCGGTCCAGGAGCTGCGGCAGCGACGCGGCGGCGTGTTCTGGGTGCGCGAGATGCTGCCCACCGAGCGGATCCGGCAGATCCTCGCCGCCGCGGCGCTGTTCGTGTGCCCGTCGGTGTACGAGCCGCTGGGCATCGTCAACCTGGAGGCGATGGCCTGCGCGACCGCGGTGATCGCCTCCGACGTGGGCGGCATCCCCGAGGTGGTCGACGACCGCAACGGACGACTGGTGCACTACGACGCCGGTGCCGCCGCGGACTACGAGCGCGGGCTCGCCGCCGCGGTGAACGAGGTCGCCGGCGATCCGGAGCTGGCCGCCCGGCTCGGCGCCGCGGGGCGCGAGCGCGCGATCTCCGAATTCGACTGGTCGCACATCGCGGCCCGCACGCTCGCGGTCTACGACGAGGTCAGGAAAGGCTGAGCCGGGCGATCACGCCGCACGGTAGGCGCCGACCACGACCGACGCGGTGACCTCGACGGTTTCCGGCAGTCGCGCGAGGCGCTCCGCTCCGGCGGCCGCGTGATGCGCGGACGGCCCCATGCCCACTACGTGCTCGACATCAGTTCTGGCAAGCGTCATCGGATACTCGATCAACGTCCGGTCGACGGGCTCGAAATGTCCCGCCATCGCGGCGTCGAGCCTGCGGTTCTTGTCCGGATCGACCCGGACCATGTCCAGCGGCTCGATCAGCTCGCCCAGGTGGCGTTCGGTGGGGGTGGCGACGACGAAGCGACCGTCCGCGGCGAGCACCCTGGCGATCTCGCCGGGATTGCGCGGGGCGAAGACCGAGAGTACGCAGGCCAGCGCGCCATCGCGGATCGGCAACCCGCGCCAGGCGTCGGCCAGCACCGCCGCGGCACGCGGGTGGGCGCGGGCGCACCGCCGGACGGCCGGCTTGGCCACGTCCAGCCCGATGCCGACGGCCGGGGGAGCGGCGTCGAGCGCCCGGGCGAGGTAGTAGCCGGTGCCCGCGCCGATCTCCAGCACCGGGCCGTCGGTCCGGTGCCCGGTCGCGGCGCGCGTCACCGCGTCGGCGATCGGCGCGAAGTGGCCTTCGCTCTGGAAGGCGGCGCGGGAATCGAGCATGGCCGCGGTGTCCCCGGTCATCTTGGTCGACGCACCGGTCAACAGGCTGACGTAACCCTGTCTGGCGACGTCGAAACTGTGACCGCGACCGCAGCGCAGTGCTCGATCCCGCGACTCGAACGCGAGCGACGCGGCATCCCGGTGCGCCCGCAGGCATTCCGGGCAGGCCAAAACGTCGGCCGCGACGGCGAGGGCCGAATGCTCAGCCGGGGCCACTCAGCTCGTGACGCTCTTCAGTTCGTCACCGAGCGCCGCTGCCTCGTCCGGCGTGAGTTCGACGACCAGACGCCCGCCACCCTCGAGTGGAACCCGCATGACGATTCCACGCCCTTCTTTGGTTGCCTCGAGGGGACCATCCCCGGTACGGGGCTTCATGGCCGCCATCCTCTGCTCCCTCCAGATCTGCGCGGTCCTTGCGCACTTTCTCGGAACTTCAGTTGTCACCAACCAGTGAGCTCGCCGGCGTTTGGCGAGCGACACCCGTCCCATTCTTCCCTATCGTCGATGTGGACGGATAGCTGAGTTCGAAAAGTGACCGGTCGGCACGTGTCCAGGCGGCGCTGCCCACCCAGCAGCCGGCCACATGATCATCGACCATTCCGGTCGCCTGCATCAGGGCGTACGCCGTGGTCGGCCCCACGAACCGGAATCCGCGCCGCTTCAATTCTTTTGCCATGGCGGTCGATTCCGGGGTGGTGGCGGGCACCTCGGCGCCGGAACGGGGGCGCGGGCGCGGGGGTGGGGCGAACGACCACAGCAACTCGTCCAAGCCGACGTCCAGGTCACGGGCGACGCGGGCGTTGGCGATGGCCGCGTTGATCTTGCCGCGGTTGCGGACGATGCCCGCGTCGGCCATCAGCCGGGCGACGTCGTCGTCGCCGAACTCCGCGACCCGTGCGATCGAGAAATCGGCGAACGCCGCGCGGAAGGCCGGGCGTTTGCGCAGGATGGTCAGCCAGGACAACCCGGATTGGAATGCCTCGAGGCAGAGCCGCTCGAACAGGGCATCGTCGCCGTGCAGGGGCTTGCCCCACTCGTAGTCGTGATAGTCGCGGTAGAGCTGGGAATCCAGCGGCCACGCGCAGCGGACCAGTCCGTCGTCGGCGCGGGCGCTCACATCGACTCCGGCGCGATCGGCGTCTGCCGCCGCGCGGCCTGCGCTTCGGTCAGCTGGTGCTGGAGCTCATCGATCCGCGCGGCCAGCCGGGCCAGCGCCCAATCCACTTCTCCGGCTTTGTAGCCGCGCACCACCTGCTGGAACCGCAACGCGCGTACGTCCGCCCCGGTGATCCCTTCCACCGGCAACACGGTGGCCGTCGTGCCCTCCGGTAGCGGCCCCAGCTCCTCCGCGCGCCCGAACACCGCACTGGCCAGTAGGAACAGCACCGCGGCGACCAAGCCGACGATCAGCACGTACAACAGCATGGTGAGCATGAAGTAATTCTATTTGGACAGCTCGCGGCACCGGCCGAGGCGCCGCAGGCGCCGCGGATCAGGCACCGCGGGTGGTGTCGATGCCCAAAGACATGCCGGCCAGGCCGCGGCGGCGGACCGCGAGTTTGTCGGCGACCTCCTGCAGGGCCTTGGCGGCGGGGTTCTCCGGATCGCGCAGCACGATCGGGGTGCCTTCGTCGCCCGCCTCGCGCAGTGCCTGTTCGATGGGGATCTGGCCGAGCAGCGGCACGGTCGCGCCCACCGCGCGGGTGAGCCGGTCGGCGACGGCCTGCCCACCGCCGGAGCCGTACAGGTCCATCCGGGTGCCGTCCGGCAGGTCCAGCCATGACATGTTCTCCACCACGCCCGCGATGCGCTGCCGGGTCTGCAACGCGATCGCGCCCGCCCGCTCGGCCACCTCCGCGGCGGCGGGCTGCGGGGTGGTCACGACCAGGATCTCGGCGTTCGGGATCAGCTGCGCGATGGAGATCGCGACATCGCCGGTGCCGGGCGGCAGATCGAGCAGCAGGATGTCGAGGTCGCCCCAGAACACGTCGGCGAGGAACTGCTGCAATGCCCGGTGCAGCATCGGGCCGCGCCAGACCACGGGGGTGTTGCCCTGGGTGAACTGCGCGATCGAGATCATTTTCACATCGTGTGCGGTCGGCGGCATGATCATCCGCTCTACCTGCGTGGGCCTGGCGTCGGTGCCGAGCATGCGGGGGATGGAATGACCGTAGATGTCCGCGTCCAGCACGCCGACCGACAGGCCGCGCGCGGCCATGGCGGCGGCCAGGTTCACCGTGACGCTGGACTTACCGACCCCGCCCTTCCCGGAGGCCACGGCGTAGACGCGGGTCAGCGAGCCGGGCTGGGCGAAGGGGATGACCGGATCGGCGGAGTCGCCGCGCAACTGCCTGCGCAGTGCGGTGCGCTGCTCGTCGTCCATCACATCGAGGTCGACGCTGACGGCACCCACACCCGGTACGTCGGCGATGGCCTTGCTCACCCGCTGCGTGATCTCGGTGCGCAGGGGGCAGCCCGCCGTCGTCAGATAGATCTCCACGTGGACATCGCTATCGGCGCCGATGACGACGCTTTTCACCATGCCCAGCTCGGTGATCGGCTTGCGGATCTCCGGGTCGTCGACCTTCGCGAGGGCACCCCGCACATCCGATTCCGTAACCACTGACATGGCAGGAATTTTAGGCCTGTCAAATTTTCGGCAGGTCTCCGGCCCGGGGTGCGACCCCCGTGCTGTAGGCGGTCTCCCAGGCCATGACGTTCGCGACGTAGGCCATGGAGTGGTTGTAGCGCAGGATCGCCTTGGACTGTTGGGCCAGATCACGCATGTTCAGGCCGCCGTCGCACAGGTACTTTCCCGCGGTCAGCGCGGCGTCGAAGAGGTTCTGCGGGTCGGCGATGCCATCGCCGTTGCCGTCGGCGCCGTAGCGCTTCCAGGTGTCGGGCAGGAACTGCATCGGGCCGATCGCGCGGTCGTAGCTGTCCAAGCCGTCCAGTGCGCCGTCGTCGGAGTCGCGCACGACGTGGTTACCGCTGAGCGAGCCGTCCAGCACGGGGCCGTAGACGGGACTGAGCGGGTTGCCGTCGGCGTCGGCCTTGCCGCCGTACGCGTGGGTGGACTCGACCCGGCCGATGCCGGCCAGCAGCGACCACGGCATGCCGCACACCGGGTTCTGCGCCGCCAGGACCCGTTCGGCGTTCTGATAGGCCGCGACGGCGATACCGGGGATGCCGAGCGGCCCGGCCGGCATCGCGGCGGCCTGCCGACCACTCGGCAGCGCAACGGTTTTCACCACGGGCGGGGCGGTGGGCGCGGCCTTGGCCATCGCGTGCGCGAGGAATTCGCCCCCGGCGGGCTCGACGACCGATGGCGCGGCGCCCTGAACGTCCTGGCCTTCCGGCGTCTGGACGGCGGTCGCGAGCGGTGCCGCCTCGCCTACCTCGGAGGCGGCCGCGACGGATACGAGCCCGGCGGGGACCAATCCGGTCAACGCGATGACCGAACTCCGTCGGACGGTGGCAGGCGGTTGTTTTCGATGACGCCCCACGGTGTGGTGACCCTCCCATGACTCGCTGTGAGCCGTTTGTTACGGAACCACTAGGGAGAGTACCGCATCCGAGATCTTTTTGTTACTGCTTCGTGATCTGGGCTGGGTTTGGATCACTGCTGGGGTGCGGCGGGTGGTGCGGGAAGGGGGATGACGATACCGAACGGCAGGGTGATTCCGGGCTGCGGTGTAGGCGTGGGTGTGGGTTCGGTGGCGGTTGCCGGCTCGGGTTCCGGCGCGGGCGGTGGGGTGGTGGCGGGTTCGGACGCGCCGCGAGATTCGTTGTCGCCCAGGGGTGGCTCGCCTGGGATGGGGGTGGGTTCGGCCGTGGCGAGCGTGGTATCCGGCTGTCCGCATCCGGCCGCAAATTGATCCTGTGTGCCGGGTTGTCCCGCGGTCGCGGCATCCGCGGGCCGGTCCGTCGCGGCGGGACCGAACTTGCGTGGCTCGGCCGGTGCGGCGCCGTCGGATTGCTGCGGCGTCAGCGGTACCCGCACGGTCCCGGGTAGATCCGGGAACGGCATCGGTGCGGGAACCGATTGCCCGGCACAGGGATTCACCGGCGGCGCGACCGGGCAGAAGATCCCGCACGGGATCGGCGGCAGACCGGGCAGCGTGATCATCACCTGTGTCGGCTGCGGCCGCGGCCGCGGCGCCCGATACTGGTCGGCCGGCTCCGTCGCCGGGGTAGTGGTGCGCACCGCCGTCATATCCGCGCTCGGCCCCACCGGCGGCAACGACCCCGGCGCCACCAGATCCGGCGACACCCGTACCGGCGTCGGCGAGCCACCCATCCGATACGCCCGTGCCCAACTCAGCACATTCGCCGCGTACGCCATCGAGTTGTTGTACCGCAACACCGCCCGCAACTCCTGCGCCGGATCCCGCAGATCCACACCCCCCGAACACAAATACTTCCCCGCCGCCAACGCCGCATCGAACACATTGTGCGGATCGGCCACCCCGTCCCCGTTACCATCCGCCGCGTACAACGCCCACGTCCCCGGCAAGAACTGCATCGGACCCACCGCCCGCGCGTACCCCCCATCCGCCGCCCGGATCACCTCGTTCCCCGGCGAACTCCCATCCAGCACCGGACCGAAGATCGGCGACACCGTCGTACCCGCCGCATCCGTACGCCCACCCCCCGCATGCCCCGACTCGATCCGCCCGATCCCCGCCAGCAAACTCCACGACAACCCACACCCCGGCGCCGAGGACGCCAACGCCAACTCCGCATTCCGATACGCCGCCAACACCACCTCCGGAATCCCCAACGCACCCCCCACCGCAGGTAACGACAACTCCCCCAACGGCACCGCGCCACCGAACGGCGCCACCCCCGGCGTCACCGCCCGCAACCGCCGCAGCCCCTCCGCCGCCACCGGCAACAACCCCGCCACCCCGGACTCCGGACCCGCCGCCGCCAACACCCCCGCCGCCTGCGGCGCCGACCCCTCCACCGCCGACTGCACCCCCGAACCACTCACCACCGCACCAGCAACCACCAAAGCCGAGACCGTTATCGGAACAGATACACGCATTCGGCCACACCCAATCCTCGACGTCGTGGGAGCGGCCGTCCGGGACCTGCCGTGCCCAGGCCGCTCTGGACAACGTTGTCCAGGTTACCCACCGGTCAGGTCCTTATTCGGTATTTCTGGTTGATCACTGGTTACCGACGGTGAAACCGATGCCGGAGCGGGCTTTCGACCGGAGGTTTTCTTGCGACCGCTCTTTCCGGCGGTTTCCACCCGGGTTTCCTGCTCCGGGGATTCCGCGTACTCCAATCGGTCCAGAATCCCTTTCAGCTCTTCCAATTCCCGGCGCAGGTAATCACGCGTGGCCACTTCGCCGACCGCGATGCGCAGCGAGGCGAGTTCCCGGGCCAGAAACTCGGTGTCCGCCTTGGTCTGCGCGGCCCGCACCCGATCCTCTTCCAGGGCGACGCGGTCCCGGTTGTCCTGCCGGTTCTGCGCCAGCAGGATCAGCGGCGCCGCGTAGGCGGCCTGGGTGGAGAACGCCAGGTTCAGCAGGATGAACGGGTACGGGTCCCAGCGCAGCGTGACCACGAAGACGTTCACCACGATCCAGACCACCACCACGATCGTCTGGACCGCGAGATACCGACCGGTCCCCAGGAATCGGGCCACCTGCTCGCTGCTGCGGGCCACGGCCTCGGCGTCCCACTCCAACCGGAACCGGCTTTCCACCGGCGTCTCCAGCCGTTGGCGGGCCCTGCTGGGGCCGAGCCGCAGGCCCGGGTCGTTCTCGCTCACGGTGTGTCCTTTCGGGCATGCGCGCGATCCTGCGGGCTCACGCTCCGCCCCGCTCGTCGGTCTCTTCCTGGTCGCGCCAGTCCTCCGGCAGCAGGTGATCGAGGACATCATCGACGCTGACCGCGCCGAGCAGATGGTTCTCCTCGTCCACCACCGGTCCGCAGACCAGGTTGTAGGTCGCGAAGTACCGGGTCACCGCGGCCAGGGGCAGTTCGGGGCGCAGCGGCGCCAGATCGGTGTCGAGGATGCCGCCCACCAGGTGGGCGGGTGGTTCGCGCAGCAATTGCTGGATGTGGACCGAACCGAGGTAGCGGCCGGTCGGCGTCGCGGTGGGCGGTCGGACCACGAACACCATGGAGGCCAGTGCGGGGGTGAGGTCCGGGTTGCGCACGCGCGCGAGCGCTTCGGCCACCGTCGTGGCCGGGGTCAGGATGACCGGCTTCGGCGTCATCAGGCCGCCCGCGCTGTAGGGCGAGTGCTCGAGCAGTCGGCGCACCGGCTCCGACTCCTGCGGGTCCATCAGGGCCAGCAGCGATTCCGCCTCGCCCTTGGGCAGCTCGCCCAGCAGGTCGGCGGCGTCGTCGGGGTCCATCGCCTCCAGCACGTCGGCGGCCCGGTGCACCTCCAGGTGGCTGAGCAACTCGACCTGCTCGTCGTCGGGCAGTTCTTGCACCACATCGGCCAGACGTTCGTCGTCCAGCGCGACGGCCACCTCGATCCGCCGTTTCTCCGGCAGCTCGCGCAGCTGCTGCGCCACGTCGGCCGCGCGCATCCCCTCGAATCCTTCGAGCAGTTGCGTGACGTCCTGTCCCGGCCTGCCGATCTCGTAGGGCGTCAGGCCGGACACCCTGGTCCAGTCCACCACGTGCACCGTGCGCCTGCGGCCGAGCCTGCGGTGCCCGCGCACGGCTACCCGGCTGACCAGCCAGTCCCTGGAACGGGTCTGCTCGATACCGAGATCGGCCACGTGGACGTCCACGCCGGCCAGGTCGGGCAGGTCCGGGTCGTCGACCCGCACCACCGAGTCGACGATCTGCGCCAAGGCGAGCATCTCGCCCGGTCGCTGGGTGAAACGTCGTAGGCTGACCGTTCCGGTGTTCAGCGTGACCACGCCGGGCTCGATCGCGGTGATCCGCAGGATCGGCACGAAAATGCGCCGCCGGGTGGGCAATTCGACGACCAAGCCGTGCACGCGGGGCTGCTGGCGGTCGGAGCGGACGGCCACGACGACGTCACGGATCCGGCCGATAGACTCCCCGTCCGGTCCCAGTACCGCCAAACCGGCCAGCCTGGCGACGTACACCCTGGTAGCTGCCATGCTGCCAAGGCTAGATGTTCGCGCGCGGGTGTTCACATCCCGCCACGATCGACGGGAGTGATCATGCAGCCACGCCGTTCGGTGCTCGCCTGCCCGGGCAGCAACACGAAGATGATCGAGAAGGCCAAGACCTTGCCGGTCGACGAGGTGTTCCTCGATCTGGAGGACGCGGTCGCGCCGGTCGCGAAGGCCGAGGCGCGGGCGAACATCGTCGCGGCGCTCAACGATTCCGGGTGGGGAAGGCAGCTGCGCGTGGTCCGGGTCAACGACTGGACCACCGAATGGACCTACGCCGACGTCATTTCCGTGGTCGAGGGCGCGGGTGCGCGGCTGGACGCGATCCTGCTGCCCAAGGTGACCGACGCGGGCCAGGTGCGCGCGCTGGATCTGCTGCTGACCCAGCTGGAGAAGACCTGCGGCCTGGATGTCGGCCGGATCGGCATCGAGCCGCAGCTCGAGAACGCGCTGGGACTGCGCAATATCGACGCGATCGCCACCGCCAGTCCCCGGGTGCAGACCCTGGTCTTCGGTCCGGCGGATTTCATGGCCAGCATCAACATGCGCACCCTGGTGGTCGGCGAGCAGCCGGAGGGCTACGACACCGGCGACGCCTACCACCACATCCTGATGACCATCCTGCTCGCCGCGCGCGCCCACGGCCTCCAGGCGATCGACGGCCCGTACCTGCAGATCCGGGATGTGGAGGGCTTCCGCCGGGCCGCCGCGCGCACCGCCGCGCTCGGATTCGACGGCAAGTGGGTGCTGCACCCCGGCCAGATCGAGGCGGCGAACGAGATCTTCAGTCCGCGGCAAGCGGACTATGACCGCGCCGAGGAGATTCTGGACGCCTACGCCTTTCACACCTCGGCGGCGGGCGGCGCGCGCGGGGCGGTGATGCTCGGCGACGAGATGATCGACGAGGCCAGCGCCAAGATGGCCCAGGTGATCGCGCACAAGGGTCGTGCCGCCGGAATGACGCGAACCACGCGCTTTACCCCACCGCGCGATGCGTCGGAATAGCAGAATGGAACTATGACGAATCCCTTGGGGAACTCGAGCCGTGCGCGGCAGGCCCTCCCGACGCCTCCGTCGGGCTGGCCGGTCGGCTCATACCCGACCTACGCCGAGGCGCAGAAGGCGGTCGACTATCTGGCCGACAACCAGTTCCCGGTGCAGGACGTGACCATCGTCGGTGTCGACTTGATGCAGGTCGAGCGGGTTCTCTACCGGCTGACCTGGGGCAAGGTGATCGGCGGCGGCGTGGTGTCGGGTGCCTGGCTGGGCCTGTTCCTCGGTCTGTTGCTGAGCCTGTTCACCACCAGCGGCGCGCTGGGCCCGCTGCTCGTCGGCCTGGTCGGCGGCATCATCTTCGGTCTGATATCGACCTCGATCCCGTACGCGGCGACCAGGGGGCAGCGTGACTTCGCCTCCACCATGCAATTGGTGGCGGGCCGTTACGACGTGCTGTGCGATCCGAAGTCGGCCGAGCAGGCACGGGACATGCTCGCGCGGCTGGCGATCTGACGCATGGAAGTGCTGGAGACGGTCCGCACCGAGGTGCTGGGCCATTTCGAGGTGGACGCCGCGCACGTCGACGCCGCCTCGGTCACTTTTCTGGGCTTGGAGCCGATCGAGGTCCTGCGCATCGTCGAGGGTGATCTGGTGCACTACGTGACGCTGGGCGCCAGCAGGCATCCGATGGGCGATCCCACCGCGGTGCACGCCGATCCGGTACGCGGGCCGCGCGCGGAACTCGTGTTGACGTTGCGGTCGGGTGTCGGCGCCGGCTCGGGCCTGGCCAAGTCGCTCGGCGTGCTGGCCGCGGCGCCGGTCGTGGAAGGCGTTGTGCTGCAAGCGAACGCGCTGCTCGACCTGGGTGAGCCGCTGTGGCGGGACGCGCCGTTCACCGCGGTTCTGCTCTGCGACAGCGACATTCCCGAGGTGCCGCTGCCGGATCCGGCCGAGCCGGTGCGGTACTTCGCGGTGACGCCGGTCACCGCGACGGAGGCGGCATGGGTCCGGGTGCGGGGTGCGCAGGCGTTGCGAGAGGCGTGGCGGGAGGCGGGCATCGACGTGCGCGACCCGGGGCGCGGTGCCGCCGGCCTGTGATGCCGCGTCCGGCTACAGCCACTTGTTGCGGCGGAAGGTGAAGAACAGGCCGGTGCAGATGGTGAGGATGAGCACCCACACCATCGGATAACCCCAGACCTGGTGCAGTTCGGGCATGTGGTCGAAGTTCATCCCATAGATGCCCGCGATCATCGTCGGCACGGCCGCGATCGCCACCCAGGCCGAGATCTTGCGCATGTCGGTGTTCTGCTGCACGCCGATCCGGGCCAGCGCGGCGCTGATCAGCGCACTGAGCGCCTCGTCGAAGTCGTTGATCCGCTCGGCCACGGAGGCGTGATGCTCGGCGACGTCGCGCAGATAGCGCCGGACCTCCTTCGGCACCGGCAGATCCGGCTTGCGACCGAGCTGCTCGAGCGGCGCGGCGAGCGGATTCACCGCGCGCCGCAGCTCGACCACTTCGCGTTTGAGCTGGTAGATGGACTCCACCGTCACCTTGCTGCGCGGGGTGAAGATCTCCTCTTCCATCTCGTCGATATCGTTTTCGACCAACCGGGCGACCTCGATGTAGGAGTCGACGATCCGGTCGGCGATCGCGTGCAGCACCGCACCGGGGCCGAGAGCCAGCTGCGTGGGGTCCTGCTCCAGCGCCTTGCGCACGTCGGCCAGTCCGGAGTGCTCACCGTGGCGGACGGCGACCACGAAGTCGGGACCGGTGAACACGATGATCTCGCCGGTCTCCACGATCTCGCTGACACTGTTCATCTCGTGCGGAACGTAGCTGACCGTGCGCAACACCAGCAGCAGCGAATCGTCGTAGCGTTCCAGCTTCGGCCGCTGGTGCCGTCGCAGGGCGTCGTCGGTGGCGAGCTGGTGCAGACCGAAGGTCGCGGCGATGTCTGCCATCTGCGCCTGGTCGGGATCGTGCAGGCCGACCCAGACGAAGCCGTTCGGCTCTGCACGGGCTCGCGTGAGCGCGGCCTGGTGGGTGAACCGTCCGGGCAGGCGCTTGCCGTCCACGTACACCGCGCAGTCGACGATCGCCTGCGCCGTCGGAACCGGGATGAAACGCTGCCCGGATTGTGACGGCGTTCGGCCGTATCCACGAAGCGACGAGAGCGGAGAAAAGGACGGCACGCTGACGATGCTACGTCGCCGCGGGCGGCCGGAACGTCGCCTGCGTATGCGGGACGACGGCGCCGCACTGTAAGACTTGAAGGCGTGCGCATCGACCTGCATACCCATTCGACGGCGTCCGACGGCACCGACACTCCGGCGGAACTGGTACGGAACGCGGCCGCCGCGGGCTTGGACGTCGTCGCGATCACCGATCACGACACCACAGCCGGATGGGCGGACGCGGTCGACGCGCTGCCGGAGGGGATGACGCTGGTGCGCGGCATGGAGATGTCCTGCGTCGGACTGGGGGAGGATGGCTGGCCGGTGCCCGTACATTTGCTGGCCTACTTGTTCGACCCGACCCATCGCGGCTTCGCCGAGGAACGCGAGCGGTTGCGCGCCGAACGGGTGGAACGGCTGCGGGCCATGGCCGAGCGGATGGCGGCCGACGGACTGCCGATCGATCCGGACGCCGTGCTGGCCTCGGCGGGCACGTCGGCCGGACGCCCGCATCTGGCCCGGGCGCTGGTCGCCGCGGGCGTGGTGCCGAGCGTGGACGCGGCGTTCGACGAACTGCTCGCCCCGCACGGCCCCTACTACGCCGAGAAGGCCGACACCCCGCTGCGGCGTGCGGTGCGGATGATCGCCTCCGCGGGGGGAGTCAGCGTGCTGGCGCACACCAGGGCGCGCAAGCGGGGCAGGCTGCTGGCCATCGACGACATCCGCGAGTTGGCCGAGTTCGGGCTCGGCGGCCTGGAGATCGCGCACCCGGACCACTCCGCGGCCGACCGCGCGCTGCTCACCGATCTGGCCGCGGAACTCGGCCTGCTCACCACCGGTTCGTCGGACTACCACGGCACCAACAAGACCATCCAGCTCGGCGAGTTCACCACCGATCCCGCGCAATTCGAGAAGCTGGTGGGCAAGGCTTCCGGCGTGCCAGTGATCGCCGCGTGAGACTCGTGCGCGGCCTCAGCGGCATCGTCGCCGGCGGCACCGTGGTGGGCATGCTGGTGGTGGTCGGCGCCGCGGTCCTCGCGCAGCGGGGCGGCTTTCCGGGGCCCGGCGGCGAATCGGTCGCCTGGCATGTGGCGGCCGCGGTGGTCGCCCTCAGCGCGCAAGGATATTCGGACCGGCGTCGGGGTTCGGCCGCCTTCGCCGGTTCGATGATCGTTTTTCTGGCTGCTGGGCTATTGCTGTGGACGCAATGGTGGAGCTGACCCCCGGGTTTTGGTTGCGGGCCGATGAATTGTGCCCGAACATTTTTCTTTATGACCGAAATCGTGGCGGATGTACTGGTGCTCGGCGGCGGTCCCGCCGGTGCCTGGGCGGCCGTCTCGGCCGCCGCGACGGGCGCGACCGTGGTGCTCGTCGACAAGGCGCGCTGCGGGTCGAGCGGGCCGACGACGTACGGCGCGATCTCGCTGTGGCACCTGCCGCCCGGTCCGGCGCGCGAGGATGCGGTGCGGCACGGGCACGCGCACGGCGGCGCGCTGGGTGATCCCGACTGGATGCACCGCGTGCTCGAGGAAAGCCATCAGCGGGTCGAGCAATTGGCCCGGTGGGGTTATCGCATAGCCGGTGGTCCGGCGGGCCCGGACCGGCGGCGCACCTATCTCGACGGTGCCCGCTACCTGCGGCGAATGCGCCGCGCGATGCGGGAAGCCGGGGTGCGCGTACTCGATTTCCACCCGGCGTTGCAACTGCTGGCCGACCGCGACGGTGTGGTGTGCGGCGCTACGGGGCTGCGCTCCCAAGACGGCTTCCGGCGCTGGACCGTGCGTGCCGGCGCGGTCGTGGTGGCCACCGGGGGCTGTGCGTTCCTCTCCGGCGCCGCGGGCACCGACGTGGACACCGGCGACGGTCTGCTGTTCGCCGCGGAAGCGGGCGCCGAGCTGTCCGGAATGGAGTTCTCCTGCGCCTACGGCCTGATTCCGCCGGGGAAGGCGCAGCCGACCGCGCTGCGGAGTCTCGCCTTGCGGTTCGCCCCGCTCTACGACGAATCGGGCGCGGAGTTGCCCGGGCATCGCGCTGCGGCGTTCGCGGCAATCGCCGATGGTCAGCGGGTGTTCGCAGCCCTGGACGACGTACCGGTCGTCCTCCGCCGCGGGCTGGCGCGCCAGGGCTTCGTCGACCGGGCCGAACGGGTGCCGCTGCGGGCCGTGCTGGAGGGCACCGTGCGGGGCACCGGCGGATTGCGCGTCACCGGGCCGGATTGCGCGACCACCGTCGCGGGCCTGTTCGCCGCCGGCGACGTGGTCGGTCGCGAGCCGATCAGTGGCGCGGTGAGCGGATTCGGCGGGCTGAGCGCGGCGTGGGCGATCACCTCCGGCGTCTGGGCAGGCGCGGGCGCGGCGAAGTTCGCCAGGACCGCGGACCGGCGCGCCCCGGCGCGCGGCGTGCCGGGGGCCGGGCTCAACGCCGTGGCGCGGATCGACCCGAGGGCGGTGGTGGGCCTCGTCCAGGAGCACACCTTGCCCTTGCGGCGCAGCTACTGGCGCAGCGCGGGCAGCCTGCGCGATAGCATCGCCGAACTCGACGGCATGTGGCCAGGGGCCGAATTCGATCTCGGCGGCAGCGGTGTCGAGCTGCTGCGGGCCCGGCAGTCCGCCGCGCTGCTCGCGGTGGCGCGCTGGACCAAATACAGCGCGCTGACGCGCACCGAGAGCCGAGGCATGCACCGCAGAACCGATCATCCCGGCGTCTCCGACACCTGGCGGACGCTGCTGCGGTCCGGTGGCGTAGGCAGCGTGTGGGTGCGCCCGGACGCGCCGCGGACGATGCCGGAGCAGGCCCGCGATTTCGTCGCTTGATCGCACGTCGCCGGACGGCGCCGCGGGCGCTGTACTCACACCGCCGCCGCCCCGAGTGGTGCGATCACTCACCGCGTACGGCCGCTGAAGAGGGAGTTCCCGCTTACCTGAAGGTAATTCCCGCCCCATAGGGTCGGGTGATGGAGTGCGACACGACCCAGGGGCAACCGGTTTGGCAACTCGCCCACCGGACTGGCAGAATGTGTCGGATTCCTCGCCTCCGCCACCGCCGGGTGAGGGATGCACGGAGGTCTCCGCCTCGCCGACGTACCGTCGACGACGCGGGAGATCACACCGCCTGTTCTATCCGGGCGCACCCGCCCGGTTCTGCTTCGCGGATCAGTGCCGCGCCCGCCATCGAGATATCGGCAAGAAGTGTTCGCCCATTCGCTGCCGGTCGGAAACGCGCCGGTCAGCGCACCCGATGAGCGTAGTGAAACCACTTGTACCCATTACCCGGTGGTAACCGTCCCCCGGTGTAGCCCGACCCGAGCAGGAGTGAAATCGTGTCACCTGTGACAGACGCACCGAAGGCTACCGCAAGCCTTTCCGAAATCACCAACGACGAAATTTTCGCAGGACATCTCGGCGGCAAGCTCTCGGTCGAACTCAGTGCGCCCCTGGAGACCCAGCGCGATTTGTCGATCGCCTACACCCCAGGCGTCGCCCAGGTCAGCCGCGCGATCGCGGAGGACGAGACGCTGGCCAAGCGCTACACCTGGACCGATCGGCTCGTGGTCGTGGTCAGCGACGGCAGCGCCGTGCTCGGCCTCGGCGACATCGGCCCGCGTGCCTCCTTGCCGGTGATGGAGGGCAAGGCGGCGTTGTTCAAGAAGTTCGCCGGGCTGGATTCGATCCCGATCGTGTTGGACACCAAAGATGTCGACGCGATCGTCGAGACGCTGATCCACCTGCGGCCGAGCTTCGGTGCGGTGAATTTGGAGGACATCTCCGCACCGCGCTGCTTCGAGATCGAGAAGCGCGTCATCGAGGCGCTCGACTGCCCGGTGATGCACGACGACCAGCACGGCACCGCCATCGTGGTGCTCGCGGCGCTCAACGGCGCGGCCAAGGTGCAGGGCCGTGGCGTCGAAGGCCTGAAGGTCGTGGTGTCCGGCGCCGGTGCCGCCGGTGTCGCGTGCACGAACATCCTGCTGGCCGCCGGTGTCCGTGACGTCATCGTGCTCGATTCGAAGGGCATCGTCGACCGCGAGCGTGGCGACCTCAACGAGGTGAAGGCCGAGCTGGCCACGCGCACCAACCCGCGCGGCCTCACCGGTGGCGCGGCGGAGGCGCTGGCGGGCGCCGACGTGTTCCTCGGCCTGTCTGCCGGGCTGATCGCCGAGGAGCTCATCGCGTCGATGGCGCCGGAGGCGATCGTGTTCGCCATGTCCAACCCGGACCCGGAGATCCACCCCGAGGTGGCGCGCAAGTACGCCGCGATCGTGGCCACCGGCCGCAGCGATTTCCCGAACCAGATCAACAACGTGCTCGCGTTCCCCGGCGTCTTCAAGGGCGCGCTGGACGCGGGCGCCCGGCGGATCACCGAGGGCATGAAGATCGCCGCCGCCGACGCCATCCTCAGCGTCGTCGCCGACGAGCTCGGTCCGGACAAGATCGTGCCCAGCCCGCTGGACCCGCGGGTCGCTCCGGCCGTCGCCGAAGCGGTCGCCGCCGCCGCCCGCGCCGAGGGCGTCGCGTAACGCAACCGCACGTCAGCCGAAGGGCGCCCATTCGAACGCGAATGGGCGCCCTTTTCACCTACCGCGCCGGTCGCTCGTTCGTCACCGACTCGACCGTGGCAGACATCGTCGTGGCACTTCGCGTCACCGACGACTGAACGGTTGTTTCGGAGCTAGCCGGCCCGGTCCGCGTTGGGCAGTGCGGCCACTGGTGAAGGCGCGACCCGGGACGTGCGGCGTAATCGGTCCACACCCGGCGTGCCGGCCCACACCGCGAACGCCAGCAGCCCGTCCAGCAGCATGGCCAGCACCGCCACCAGCAGCGCGCCCACCAGCACCCGGTCGTAGCGGTAGAGGCTGATGCCGTCGAAGATGTAGCGGCCCAAGCCGCCCAGGTTGACGTAGGCGGCGATCGTCGCGGTGGCAACGACCTGGAGTGTCGCGCCGCGTAGCCCGGTGAGCAGGAGGGGCAGCGCGTTGGGCACCTCCACCCGGAACAGGATCTGCCGCTCGGTCATGCCCATGGCGCGCGAGGCGTCCACGACGTCGGCGGGAACGTTCGCGATTCCGGCGTACGCGCCCGCGAGCAGTGGGGGGATGCCGACCGTGACCAGCGCCAGCAGCGGCGGTATCAGGCCGAGGCCGAGCAGCAGCACCAGAAAGGTCAGCAGGCCCAGGGTCGGCAGCGCGCGCATGGCGTTGGCGAAGCCGACCAGTACCGCCGCTCCGCGCCGGGTGTGGCCGATGATCAGGCCGAGCGGCACCGCGATCACCGTGGAGACGACGACGGTCAGGAAGCTGTACCACAGGTGCTGGGCGATGCGGGTCCCGATGCCCGACGGCCCGCTCCAGTTGGCGCCGTCGGTGAAGTAGTGCCAGGCGTCGAGGAAAAGATTCATGTCGCAGCGCCTTTCGTCCTGGCTGTTCCGGCATCCGCGCGTACCCATGGCGTCGACCAGCGGCCCAGCGCGTACACCACCCGGTCGGCGACCAGCGCGAGCGCGAGCGTCACGATGATGCCCGCCACGATCTCGTCCGGGTAGTCGCGCTGATAGCCCTGGGTGAACAGCTTGCCGAGCCCGCCGACGCCGATCAGCGCGCCGACCGAGACCATCGCGATATTGGTCACCACCACCACCCGAAGACTGGACACGAAGACCGGCACGGCCAACGGCATGTCCACGGTGAGTGTGCGGCGCAGCGGGCCGTAGCCCACCGCATCGGCCGCGTCGAGCACCGTGGCGGGCACCGAATCCAGCGCCGCCGGGACCGCGATCACCAGCAGCGCGGTGGAATAGACGGTGAGCGCGATGATCACGTTCAGCGGGTCGATGGCCGAGATCCCCACCAGCGGAGGAATGATCACGAACAGCGCCAGCGACGGGACGGTGTAGGCCAGGCTCGCGGCGGTCACCGTGATCCGCCGCAGCCACGCCGCCCGCCGCACCAGCGCGCCGACCGGGATCGCGATCACCAGGGCCAGCAGCAGCGGCACCAGGGCGAGAGCGAGGTGAGTCGCCGTGATTCCCATGATTTCCGAGAAGTTCTCGACGAGGTACCTCATGCCGCTGTCCGGATTCCGTCGCGTACGACTCCGGCTCGCTCGCGGCCGTTCACAGCACTCGTTCTTCGAAGAAGTGCCGGTTGCGTTCGGCGTCTTCGTGGGCGCGCTGCCCGGCCAACTGCTCCAGCACGTCGGTGGCCAGCACGCCGCCGCGCACCGCGCCGGTGGCATCGACGGCGACACCGATTCCGGACGGCGAGGAGATCGCGGCGTCCAGCGCTTGGCGCAGGTCCCCGGACGGGGTGAACAGGGAACCGCCCGCCGACATGCTGTCGGCCGGTGCGCGGCCCGCGCGGATACCCTCGACGCCGGTGGCGTCCACCCAGCCCACCGGCTTGCCGTCGGCGTCCACCACCAGCGCCCACTCGCCCGCGTCCAGCCGTAGCTCGCGCACTTCGCCCGGGACGGCCGTCCGGATCTCATGCAGCGGAACATCGTTCGCGGACCGGAAGGACAACCCGCGGTAACCGCGGTCCCGGCCGACGAAGTCGGCGACGAAATCGGTGGCGGGCTGAGCGAGCACGCGTTGCGGCGCGTCGTACTGCTGAAGCACCCCGCCGCGCCCGAACACCGCCACGCGATCGCCGAGCGTGATCGCCTCATCGATGTCGTGGGTGACGAACACGATGGTCTTGTGCAATTCGGCCTGCAACCTTTGCATTTCGACCTGCAATTCGGCGCGCACCACGGGGTCGACGGCACTGAACGGCTCGTCCATCAGCAGCACCGGCGGGTCCGCGGCCAGCGCGCGGGCCACGCCGACGCGCTGCTGCTGGCCACCCGACAGCTGCGCCGGGTACCGCTGGGCCAGCGAGCGGTCCAGGCCGACCCGGTCGAGCACCTCGAGCGCCGCGGCGCGGGCGGCGCGGCGGGAGTCGCCGCGTAATACCGGTACGGTCGCGACATTGTCGACCACCGTCCGATGCGGCAGCAGGCCGCCACTCTGGATGACGTACCCGATCCCGAGGCGCAGCCGGACCGGATCGACGGTCGAGACATCCTGTCCGGCAATCATGATCGTCCCCGAACTGGGCACGATCATGCGGTTGATCATCCGCATCGAGGTCGTCTTACCGCAGCCGGAAGGCCCGACGAACACGGTGAACGATCCGGACTCGATGCGCAGATCCAGGTCGGTGACGGCGTGCGTGCCGTCCGGATAGGTCTTGCTGATACCGGAGAATTCGATATCGGACACCGAATCTTCCTCCCTAGCCGACCGGCTTGTTCAGCCCCTTGGCGGCCACCCACGCCGCGGCGGCGGCCTTGGGCTCGGTCTTGCCGGTGCCGGAGACCGCCTCGTTGAGTGTGATCAGCTCGGCGGTGGTCAGTCGCGCCGACACCGCGTTCAGCGCCGCGAGCGCCTTGTCCGACTTCTTGCTCGCGTTGAGCAGCGGCACCACGTTCTGTGCGGGGAAGTTGTGTTTCGGGTCGCCCAGCACCACGAGGTCGTTCTGCGGGATGGCGGGCGAGGTGGTGAAGATATCCGCCGCGGTCACCTGGCCCTCGACCAGCGCCCGCACCGTGGCGGGACCGCCGCCGTCGGCGATCGGCACGAAATTGCTCGCCGCGATATCGAGGTTGTAGTTCTTCTTCAAGCCGGGCAGTCCACCCGCCCGCTCCTGGAATTCGGCGGGCGCACCGAATTTCACCTCGGGCGAGTGCGCGGCCAGGTCCGCGATGGTGCTCAGGTTCCAGCGCTGGGCGGTGGCGCGGGTGACGACGACGGCGTCCGAGTCCTCCCCGGGCGCGGGCGTGCCGATCGCGAGATCGGAACTGAGCGCTGTGCCGAGCGCGCTGTTCACCTCGGCCGCGCTGGTGGCGGTGGCGTTCTTGTCCAGGTACTGCAGCAGATTGCCGGTGTATTCGGGGACCACCGAGATGGCGCACTGCCGTAACGCGGGAAGATAGGCTTCCCTGCTGCCGATATTCAGCTTGGTGTCGACGCTGAAGCCGTTGACGCGCAGCACTTCCGCGTACACCTCGGCGATGGTCTCGGACTCGGGGAAGTTCGCCGAGCCGACGATCATGCCGTCTCCCGAGCAGCTGCCGCCGGTGGCGAGTGGATCGGAATTGCCACAGGCCGACAGGGCCATCGCGACGGCGAGGGCCGTCGCGGCGGCGAGGACACGGGCCGCGCGCAGTGCGAGGCGCGCAGCGGGGTGCCGGTGCGTGGCGGCACCGGGGATGCGGGTGGATTTCACGAGAGTCCTTCCGACATGACGGCGGGCGCGGTCTCGGTACCACGCGGCCGCCGGTACATTCTGGGTGTCCATACTGCCCGCTTCCGGGTTTTTCTGTTGGCCGTGTCGAGTCGTCGGAGAGTTGGTGTCGCCGGATGGTGTTGGCCGCGTCACAGCGGGTGCTGGCTCGGGTGCTGGTCGTCGCTTCGATCGCGCTCGTCGTATCCTGCGGGAACGACGAGCCGCAGCGGTCGATCACGGTCGGCGCCGGTGACTCGATCGAGTCCTCGGTGCTCGCCGAAATCTATGCGGGGGCGCTGGCGCGCACCGGCCTGCGGACCGCGGTGGACCCGAGGCTGGGCAGCCGCGCGGACTACCTCACCGCGCTCGATGCCGACCGGGTCCAGGTGGTCGGCGAGCACACCGGCGCGTTGCTCGGATATGTCGATGAACACGCGACGGCACGGTTGCCGAAACAGGTGGCGGACGCGGTGAGTGCTGGGCTGCCCGAAGGTCTGGTCGTCTCGGACTTCGCTGACGGCGCCGACCTGCGACCGCGGGTGTTGGTCACCGCGCAGGCGGCGGAGCGGGACAGGGTGCGTTCGGTCCGTGATCTCGCGCCCCGCTGCGCTGGGCTGACCGTCGGCGTGGCAGCTATGCCCGGCCTGCTGCCGCCGGGTGGAACCGATCGCGTCGCCGGGTGCGAGTTCGCGGCTGCCGTCGCCTTCCCGGATCCGGCCGCGCTGCGGAATGCCTTGCTGGAAGGCCGGGTTCAGGCCGGTCTGCTCGGCGGTCCGCCCGAGCTCGCGCCCGGCGCGACCGACGGATTGGCCGTGCTGTCCGATGACGAGTACGCCGTGCGAGCGGAGAACGTGCTGCCGCTGTTCCGCAAAGGACTGCTCGACCAGCGGCAGATCACGAAGCTCAACTACGTCGCGGGCGAGCTGACGGCGGACGAGTTGGCGGTCATGATCCGCGATGTCCGGGACGAGGGCGCCGCTCCCCGCGAGGTCGCGCGGGCGTGGCTGGACAAGCACTCGTTGTAGGAGCCGAAGCCGAGAGGTCATCGAGAACGCACATCTCGATGGCCTCTCTTCGTGTACGGGGGCAGCGCGATAGACGAGGCCGCGAATTGTGGGTTCCATCACGAGCTGCGCCGTCTTGTCCGCCGGCTGTTCCACCTCGTATATTCCACGTGGAATATTTAGTGTGGAGCATGTCAGAACCGGGCGATAGCGTGCCGTTCGGCGGCAGGCTCACAGCGTCGGCGGCCGACGGCCGAGGCGATCGAGTGACGGAGGTGAACAGGCATGGGGCAAGGGCAGGCGCATCCATCGGTGACGCCGTTGGCCATCGCCGTGCTCGCGCTGCTGGAGGAACGGCCCATGCATCCGTACGAGATGTTCCAGTTACTGATCGCGCGGCGGGAGGACAAGCTGGTCAAGGTACGGCCCGGCTCGCTGTACCACACCGTGTCCCGCCTGGCCGACCAGGAATTGGTCCGCGCCGAGGGCGTCGACCGGGCGGGCAACCGGCCCGAACGCACCACCTACCGGATCACCGGGCGTGGCAGGGAGGCGTTGCGCAACCGGATCGCCGAGATCGTGCGGCGGCCCGTCCCGGAGTATCCGATCTTCCCGGTGGCGCTGGGGGAGTTGCACAATCTGCCCAAAGCCGAGGTGCTCACGCTGCTGCGCGAACGAATCGGCGTACTGGAAACCGAACTGGCCGATACCGACATGCTGAGCGCCTGGGCCGAGGAGCATGTCGTCCCCCGGCGCTACTGGATCTCCCTGCCGTATCTGCGGGCGATCCTCACCGCCGAACTCACCTGGGTCAAGGAATTCACCGCCGAATTGGCCGGCGGCGCACTCGAGTGGGGCGACGTCGACCCCGCGACCGGCAAACGCTCCGCCGCCGACTCCGCGGTGTCGCTGCCGGTGCCGTCTCGCGCCGCGGCGAACCCTACTCCGAGATTGTCGAATAGTCCGAGTTAGGAAACAGATGTCCACACAACGCAATCCGTGGCCGGCGCTGCTCGCGCTGGTCGTCGGCTTCTTCATGATCCTGCTGGACATGACGATCGTCGCGGTCGCCAATCCCGCGATCATGACCAACCTCCACGCCGACATCTCCCAGGTCATCTGGGTGACCAGCGCCTACCTGCTCACCTACGCGGTGCCGCTGCTGGTCACCGGGCGGCTGGGGGATCGATTCGGCCCCAAGAACATCTATCTGATCGGCCTGGCCGTGTTCACCGCGGCGTCGCTGTGGTGCGGTCTGTCCGGCACCATCGGCATGCTGATCGCGGCCCGCGCCGCGCAGGGCATCGGCGCCGCGCTGATGACGCCGCAGACCATGGCCGTGATCACCAGGACCTTCCCGCCGGACCGGCGCGGCGCCGCGATGGGTCTGTGGGGCGGTGTCGCGGGATTGGCGACCCTGGTGGGCCCCATCCTCGGCGGTGTGCTGGTGGACGGTCTCGGCTGGGAGTGGATCTTCATCGTGAACGTCCCGGTCGGCGTCGTCGCCTTCGCGCTGGCGGTCTGGCTGGTGCCCGCCCTGCCGACGCACCAGCACAAGTTCGACATCCCCGGCGTGCTGCTCAGCGGTGTCGGCATGTTCCTGCTGGTGTTCGGCATCCAGGAGGGCAACACCTACGACTGGTCGTCGCGCATCTGGCTGCTGATCATCGCGGGCCTGGTGGTGCTGGCGGTGTTCCTGGTCAACCAGGCCAGGA
Source organism: Nocardia aegles (assembly GCF_052545135.1). Lineage (NCBI taxonomy): Bacteria > Bacillati > Actinomycetota > Actinomycetes > Mycobacteriales > Nocardiaceae > Nocardia > Nocardia aegles. The sequence continues at coordinate 59,026 of NZ_JBQWRI010000003.1, read as the reverse complement.
ACACGCGGGAGCCGTTGCTGCCGCTGAGCCTGTTCCGCGATCGCAACTTCGCGCTGGCCAATGCGGCGATCGCCGCGATGGGCGCGGCGGTGACCTCCCTGATGGTGCCGACGTACTTCTACCTGCAGGCCGTGCGGGAGCTGTCGCCGACCAAGTCCGCGCTGATCTTCGCGCCCATGGCGATCGTGACCGGTTTCTCGGCCCCGCTGGTCGGCAAGCTCGCCGACAAGCTGCACCCGCGGATCGTGCCCACTGTCGGCTTCGGCTTGTTCGCCCTGTCGGTGTTCTGCTTCTCGATGCTGATGAAGCCGGACTCGTCACTGGTCTGGTTCCTGGTGGCCGCGGCGCTGGCCGGCTTCGCCAACGCCTGTATCTGGCCGCCGCTGTCCTCCACCGCCACCCACAACCTGCCGATCCAGCAGGCCGGTGCGGGCGCCGGTGTCTACAACACCACCCGCCAGGTGGGCTCGGTGCTCGGCAGCGCGGCGATCAGTGCCCTGGTGGCGGCCCGGCTCACGGCCAACGGCCTCGGTGGCGGCCCGGTCGCCGAAGGCGGCGCGGGCCAGGGCCCGCTCCCGGAGTTCGTCAAGGATTCCTTCAGTACCGCGCTGAGCCAGTCCGTGCTGCTACCCGCGGCCGTCCTGCTCATCGGCGTCGCCGCCTCGGTCCTGTTCATCCGCCACGGCGAGTCCACCTCGCCGCGGCTCGAGAAGGAACCGGTCGAGGCCGACTCCGTAGCGAGCTGACTTCCGGCATCCATGCCCCGCAGAAGACGTTCTTCTGCGGGGCATGCTCGTCAGCGTGCCAGCACGCCCAACCGGGTCCAGTCGATTCTGATCTCGATCGGCACATCGATGACGGTCTCTGAATCAGTCGGCTCCAGCTTCAGATGCGGCCGATACTGGCCCAGCACATGGTCGAGTACGTAGACCTCGATCGATTCGACGCTGTTGTTCGACACCCAGGCGATCCAGTACCACGGGATCCCGGCCAGCGCGTACTCGGCGAGCTTGTCGGCCGTGTCGACACGCTCGGTCCCCGGTGAGACGACTTCGACCACCAGTCGATAAAGTCCGCTATCCTCCGAGCAGACTTCTGATGCGGCCTGGTCGGCGACTCCGCCCGGACGGCTTCTCCGTTCACCACCTCCACCAAGCGGCAGAATTTCTCGGGAAGCTTTTTCCAGATTTCCAGCGTGATCGGCGCCGGCTGCAAGTTCTCTTCTCGCGCCCAATCCAAAATCTCGGACATGGCCCCCACCTCGGCCGACGACTACCGGACTGGCCGATCCTATCCTGTTGCCCAGTCAAACTACGCTGACCGTGACGGAGGGGTAACCGGTCGCGCCGTCGGGGATGACGTCGCGGCGTTCGGCGGTTTGGGTTTCGCCGGCACCGTCGGTGGCGCGGGCGCGGAGGGTGTGCGGGCCGGAGGTGGCGTCCCAGTCGAAGACCCACTGGCGCCAGGTATCGATGGACTGTTCTTCGGAGAGGCGGGCCTGTTGCCATGGGCCGTTGTCGATTTGTACTTCCACCGCGCGGATGCCGCGATGCTGTGCCCACGCGACTCCGGCGATCGGGACGCGACCCGGCTGGAGGCGGCCGCGGGCGCGCGGAGTGTCGATGCGGGTGCCGGTCTTGATCGGTCCGCGTGCCGACCAGCCGCGCCGGGTCCAGTACGCGGTGGCGCGGTCGAAGCGGGTGACTTCCAGTTCGGTCACCCATTTGGTGGCCGAAACGTAGCCGTAGAGACCGGGAACGACCAGCCGGGCCGGGTAGCCGTGCTGCACCGGAAGGGGTTCGCCGTTCATGCCGACCGCCAGCAGCGCGTCGCGGCCGTCGGTGAGCACCGCCAGCGGCGTGCCCGCGGTCCAGCCGTCGGCGCTGTGCGAGAGGACCATGTCGGCGTCGGGGTGCGGTCGGGCCTCGGCCAGCAGCTGATCCACTCGGTATCCGAGCCAGCGCGCGTTGCCGATCAGGTCGCCGCCCACCGGATTCGACACGCAGGCCAGCGTGACCAGGTGTTCCTCCACCGGACGAAGCGCCAGATCCGCCCAATCGAGCCGGATCTCGCGGTCGACCATGCCGTGGATGCGCAGCGACCATCCGTCCTTGGACACTTGCGGCACGATCAGCGCGGTGTCGATCCGGTAGAAGTCGTTGTTCGCGGTGAGGTACGGCGTCAGCCCGGGGACGCGCAGATCCACGCCCGGCACGACCGGTTCGGCAGGGGCGGACGGTTCCGGCAGCTGCACCGCGGCTCGCTCACCGGATACATCGCTGCGGCGCGCGCCCAGCACGCGTCCGCCGACTCCGGTGACCACGGCCAATCCGCCGGCCGCCAGCAGTCCCTGCACAACCTGCCTGCGCGCCGGGGAGCGGGATCGGTCGGCGGAGGACTCGGTGGGGCTCGAGGCAGGCTGCGCGGCGGCGCTGTCGGCCCGCGCGAATGTGCCTGCCTCCGTGGGTGTTTCCGGGTCTCGCGGGGCAGGCAATTCCGTACTCGCCGCGTTTGCCGGTACGTCCGGACCCGCGTTTTCGGCTGCCGCGTCGATGCGACGGGTCAGCGCCCGCAGCGAGTAGATGCCGACGGCGACGCCGACGACGGTCGGCAGCGCGGCGGACAGACCGGTACCCGCCACCGCGACCCATGCCGTGATCACCCCGAACACGACGAACAACCATGATCCGGCGGCGCGGGTGGTCCGCTCGATCGCTCCGGCCGCTGCGGCGACCAGCAGGGCGATCACGCCCATGATCACATACAGCGCGGTCTTGTCGTCGGTGCCGAAAGTGGTGATGGCCCATTCCCGCACCCCGTCGGGCGTCTGGTCGACCACAGCTGAACCGAGCAGGTGCAGCGGCGCGCTGTCGGGCCCGAGGAAAGCCGCGAGCAATTCGGCGACGCCCAGCGTGAGACCCGCCGAGACGATCCCGGCCACCACACGCAGTCGCAGATCGGCCATGGCATCGAGAGTACTGCCGCAGTTCGTCGCCGCGCAGCCGCGATCTGCGAAAGGCGCTGCCCGCGAACGGCCGGCGCCGCTCGGCGATCGGCTCAGTTGTAGATGCTCGCCACGTCGTCGGCGTGCTGCTTCATCACGACCGCGCGCTTGAGCGACATCTTCGGGGTGAGTTCGCCGGTCTCCTGGGTCCAGTCGATGGTCAGCAGACGAATCTTCTTGATCTGCTCGGCGTGCGAGACCTTTTTGTTGGTCTCGGCCACCGCCGCGTTCACCTCGGCGAGCAGGGCGGGGTGCTCGATCAGCTTCTCGATCGGGGTGTCGGCGGGCAGGCTGTTGCGTTCCTTCCAGCCGGGCAGCGACTCCGGGTCCAGCGTGATCAGCGCCCCGATGAACGGCTGACCGTCGCCGACCACCATCACCTGGCTGATCAGTGGGTGCGCCCGCAGCGAGTCCTCCAGCAGCGCGGGCGAGACGTTCTTACCACCGGCGGTGACGATGATCTCCTTCTTGCGGCCGGTGATGGTGATGAAGCCGTCGCCGTCGATGGCGCCGAGGTCACCGGTCTTGAACCAGCCGTCCTCGAACGCGTCCTCGGTGGCCTCCGCGTTACCCCAGTAGCCGTCGAACACGACCGAGCCGCGCAGCAGCAGCTCGCCGTCCTCGGCGATCTTGGCCGCGTGACCTTCGATCGGCCGCCCGACCGAGCCGACCCGGATGTGCTCCGGGGTGTTGACGGCGATGGCCGCGGTGGTCTCGGTGAGGCCGTAGCCCTCGTAGATGGTCACGCCGGCACCGCGGAAGAAGTGCCCCAGCCGCGCGCCGAGCGGACCGCCACCGGAGACGGCGGCCTCGCACTGGCCGCCGAGCGCGGCGCGCAGCTTCGCGTACACCAGCTTGTCGAACAACGCGTGCTTCAGCCGGAGCACCACGCCCGGCCTGCCGTTGTCGAGCGACTCGCTCCAGGCGATCGCGGTTGCGGCGGCGGCGTCGAAGATCTTTCCCTTGCCGCCGTCGTGCGCCTTCTGCTTGGCGCTGTTGAACACCTTCTCGAACACCCGGGGCACCGAGAGGATGAAATGCGGCCGGTAGCTGCCGAACTGATCGACCAAGGTGGACCAGTCGGCGGTGTGCGCGACGGTCACCTTCGCGTCGAACGCGGCCAGTGCGACGCCACGCGCGAAGACGTGCGCCAGCGGCAGGAACATGAGGGTCTTCTTGCCCTCGGTGACGTACTCGCGCAGCGCGATCCGATCGGACTTCGATTCCGCGTACAGGTTCGCGTGAGTGAGCATGACGCCCTTCGGGCGGCCCGTGGTGCCGGAGGTGTAGATCAGGGTGGCGGGCGACTGCGCACCGACCTGCGCGCGGCGTTCGTGCACAGCCTGGTCGTCCAGGTCAGCGCCGCGGCTGAGCAGTTCGCCCATCGCGTCCTGGTCGAATTGCAGGGTCTCCCGCAGGTCCGGCAGCGACCCGGCTTCGATCTCGTCGATCACCTTGCGGTGCTTGTCGCTGTCCACGATCAGCAGTGTGGTGGCCGAGTCCTGCAGGATCCACTTGGCCTGCTCGGCGGCGGAGCTGTCGTAGATCGCGACCGTGCAGCCGCCCACGGCCCAGATGGCGAAATCGAGGACGGCCCACTCGTAGCGGGTAGGGGCCATGATGGCGACCCGATCGCCGAGCCCGATACCCGAAGCGATCAGGCCTTTCGCCACCCCGGTAACGGTTTTCGCGAACTCGGCGGCGGTGATATCCCGCCAGCCGCCACTGCCGTTCGGCACGTTGAACAACACCGCGTCCGGCGACTGCTCGGCGTGGCGGAAGACGTTGTCGGAATTGTTCGCGTCATCCGGAATGGTGTAGGAAGCCGGGACTTCGAACTCTCGCATCAGTGCCCTTCCACGTGGGTTTACTCGCCAGTAATCTACGACACCTGGGCCAGGGACGTGAGGCGGACCACCGCCGACCGCCTCCGTACATCACCGCAGGCTCGGACCCGCTCCAATATCATCCTAGTTCGCGCGGGTCCGCTGGTTGAACGCCTTCGCGCAGGAACTCGGCGATCGGGTCAGGGCAGGAAGCGGCGTTCGACGTTGGCCGCGATCCGCTGGTAGCCCGACGCGGTGACCCGGACGAACAGATCCAGCAGCTTGGTCTCCCAGCCGATCAGCACGCGGCCGTGCCCCTTGCGCACGCCGTCGACGATGGTCCGCGCCGCCATATCCGCGGTGTGGATGGCCAGCTTCCGGTCGAACATCGCCGCGGCCGACTCGGCGTCGATGCCCTCGGCGTAGGTGGCATTGCGGGCGACGGCGGTCTTGATGCCGCCCGGATGCACGCAGGTGACCTTGACCGGGTGCCGCGCGATCAGCATCTCCTGGCGCAGCGACTCGGTGAAGCCGCGCACCGCGAACTTCGCGGCGTTGTAGGCGCTCTGCCCGGGGATCGCGATCAGGCCGAAAAGGCTGGACACGTTCACGATATGGCCGTCGCCGGACTCGATGACCATCGGCAGGAACGCCTTGGTGCCGTTGACGACGCCCCAGAAATCGACGTCCATCACGCGCTCGAAGTCCTTGAACTCCGAGCGGACGACCTCGCCGTGGTGGGCGATGCCCGCGTTGTTGTACACCTGGTGCACCGTGCCGAAGTGCGCTTTCACCGCGTCGGCGTAGCGGATCACCGCGTCGCGCTCGACCACGTTCAGGCGGTCGGATTTGACCTCCGCGCCGAGCTGCTCACAGCGCCGCACGGTCTGCGCGAGGCCGTCGACATCGATGTCCGACAGGGCCAGTTTGGCGCCGCGCCGGGCCAGATTCACCGCCAGTGCCCGGCCGATCCCGGAGCCCGCTCCGGTGATCACACATACCTTGTTCTCGAAGTAAGCGTCACTGCTCACGATGCCACTGCTTTCAAGTCGGCTCCGGAAATGGAGATGTCGTACGCCGCCACGTCGAATGTCTTGGTCCGCCTACGGAATTCGAAACTGAAGTCCGGCCACAGTGTGGTGTTGTTGCCGTGCTTGTCCAGGTACCAGCTCGAGCACCCGCCGGTCAGCCAGACGCTGCGCGCGAGCTTCGCCTGTAGCTCGGCGTTGTAGGCATCCTGCGCGTCGCGGCGTACTTCCACGGTACGCAGGTCGAGGCGGTCGATGGTAGCCAGTGCGTCGGCGATGTAATTGATCTGCGACTCGATCATGTACACCATCGACGTGTGCCCGAGGCCGACGTTCGGGCCGAGCAGGAAGAACATATTCGGGAAATTCGCGATCGCCGAGCCCTTGTAGCCCTGCTGGCCGATCGCGTCGAACACTTCCGCCAGGGTGCGGCCGTCGCGGCCGGTGACGGTGTTGTAGGTGGGTGAGTCGGTGACGTGGAAGCCGGTCGCCACGATCAGCGCGTCGATCCGGCGCTCGGTGCCGTCCTGAGTGACGATCGAGTTCGCGCGCACCTGGGCGATGCCGTCGGTGACCACGTCGACGTTGGGGCGCGACAGCGCGGGGTAGTAGTCGTTGGAGATCAGCATGCGCTTGCAGCCGATCCGGAAATTCGGAGTCACCTTCGCGCGCAGTTCGGGGTCGCGGATCTCGGAGTGCAGTTTCGCCTTCGCGATCGCCTCGAACAACCGCATCAGGGCGGGAAGCTTGGCCAGGCCGACGACCTGGGTCTCGCGGGCGGCGTAGATGGCGGCGCGGGACAGTCGCTGTAGACCCGGCACATGTTTGAAGGCCAGTCGCTCGGCCGTCGTGTAGGGGCGGTCCAGGCGCGGCAGCAGCCATGGCGCGGTGCGCTGGTAGACGTCCAGGTGGCCGACCTTCCCGGCGATGGCGGGAACGATCTGGATGGCCGAGGCGCCGGTGCCGATGACGGCGACCCGCTTGCCGGTGAGGTCGGCGTCGTGGTTCCAGCGGGCGGAGTGGAAGACCTCGCCTTCGAACTCGCCGATGCCTTTGATGTCGGGCAGGGCGGGCTCGCACAGCGCGCCGACCGCGGAGATCACCGTGTTCGCGGTGAAGCTGCCCGTGGTCGACTCGATCTCCCACAGCGCGGTCTCGTCGTTCCAGCGGGCGCTGGTCACGTCGCAGTCGAAGATGTGCTTGTCACGCACGCCGTAGCGCTTCGACACGTCCTGGATGTACTGCTGGATCTCGTCCTGCCGGGAGAACGAGCGCGACCACTCGGGGTTCAGTGCGAACGAGTACGAGTACAGGTGCGAAGGCACGTCGCAGGCCGCGCCGGGGTAAGTGTTGTCGCGCCAGGTGCCGCCGACGTCGCTGCCGCGTTCCAGCACGAGGAAGTCGTCGCGACCCTGCTGGGTCAGCCGGATGGCCAGGCCCAGACCCGCGAACCCGCTGCCGATGATGATCGTCCTGGCGTGGCGCGCAGGTCGACCCGCGACGGCTTTGTCTGTAACCTTGCGACTCATATATTTGAGCCTACGATTCTATTGAGCGTGAGTCAACAGGGTATTGACCAGTGTTCAGTAGGATGGGGTGCGTGACCAGAACCCAGGCAGACGCCCCCAAGCGCACGCGGCTGAGTCCCGATGAGCGCCGCGAGCAGCTGATCACCCTGGGCACGAAGATGCTCGGCGAGCGTTCCATCGAAGACATCTCCGTCAGCGAGATCGCCGCCGAGGCGGGCATCTCCCGCGGCCTGCTGTTCCACTACTTCCCGACCAAGCAGGACTTCCAGCTCGCGCTCGTGCAGCATGCCCACGCCCAGCTGCTCGAGCGCGTCTTCCCGGATCGCTCGCTGGGCCTGTTCGAGATGCTGCGTGACTCGATCGAGCGCTACATCGAGTACGTCACCGAGAATCGGACCTCCTATCTGGCTCTCCTGCGCGGCTCCGCCGGCGTCAGTCCCGAGCTGGCCCCGCTGGTCGACCAGACCCGCGACGCGATCATCGGGATCATCCTCGCGGAAGCGCCGGTTCCGGTCGCCGAAGCCGACCACCCGCGCCTCATGCTCGCGATGCGCGGCTGGATCGCGTTCGTCGAGGAGTCCACGCTCACCTGGCTGCGTTCCGAGCCCATCTCGCGTGCGGAGTTGATCGACCTGCTCGTCGAATCGCTGATCGCCATAGCGTTCTCGGTCGACCCGGCTTTGGCATCCGCGCTACGGAGCTGAGGAAGTTCCGGCTTGCATCGGTCGGATTCGTCAGGGTGACGGTGTGGTCCACAGTGCGCTGATCGGAAGGCTGCTCGGGGTCGTTTGCGACTCACGCAAGAGTCCGGGTGCCCGCCCCGCCATACCGCCGACCCGCGCACCGCGACTATGACGCTGCCCACACGCCGCACGTCGACGCCCTTGCGCTGCCAATACCGTGCTCCTCCATTGCCTTTCGATTTTGTGCCGGAATTCCCGGCGCATACCGTTGTGTGGTCACTGGTGTGGGACGGCGATGGAGGCCCGCCGATGTTGGTCATCAATGAGCGAACGACGGCGCCGCGGTCGGAGCAGCGCGTGCTCGGCTGGATGCGGACCTGGACCGGCCAGTACGTCATTGTGGGACTGGCGATCTCGGGATGTTATCTACCCGACCGCGAGCGCAACGACGAAACGCAAGAAGCCGATCTGGTGGTGATCACCCCCAGGGCAGCGGTCGTCGTCGAGGTCAAGGGCACCGTTCCGGAGGCGACGAGCGGTGTCCTGTCGGTGCAGGCCAACGGCCGCTGGCGGCTGTCCGGCTACGCGGGCGACCCGATCCACGTGCGCGACCACGACAGCAGCCCGTTCGATCAGGTCACGAACAACGTTTTCAACTTGAAGGCCTTGGTGCGCAAGCACAATGCCGAAGCCTTCGTCGACGGCCTGATCGTCGTGGTGCCGCCCAAGGATTCGAACCTCACATTGAACATCGAGTCACGCAGGCGCGGTTGCGCGGTGGTGCTCGGAGCCGGGCAGGCCGATCTGCGCGCCTGGTTCCATCGCACCGCGAGCCGCAAGCTCAGCTGGACCGCCGAACGCACCCACGCCCTGCTCACCGACTTGAACCTGGGCGATCAGGTCACTGTCGACGATCTGGTGGCGGATGGCTTTCCGGCGGAGAAAAAGTTGCGAGCGGGGACGCAGGCGGCGCTGGAGAGCGTCACGCGAAAGGTTCCTGAGCTCGAGGACAGGACCCCCAGCGAAGATTCGGACAGCGACGAGGTGTCGGCCGGTTCGGCCGCGCCACCGGTTGATGCCGTGCCCGAGCCGCCCGACGCAGTTCCGGATGCGGCGCGACGCACCGAATCCAGCTCGACGCCGAACTCCGAAATCGGTGCCGAGCCAGACGAAGACGATCAGCAAGTCCCGGAGGCGGGTCGGTTACCTGAGCCGGAGCCGACCGACGCCTCGGAGCAGGCACCTGTTGCCGGGTCGGCGCAGGCTATCGAGGCGGATCCTTTCGCGCCGGAATTCCTTGCGCCCGAGCCCGTCCCGATGCCCGAGTCGGCAGCCCCGACAGTCCATTCGTATGCCCGCGAAGGACAGCGCCGGTCGGCGTCGTACCCCACGGGCGCGCGGCTGCTCGAGCCGGGTGCGCCAGAAGACGCTCACCTCGAGCCGCCTCGCTTCGAAGGCCGCCTCGCGGCGAGTCCCGCGCGGGGCCTCGCCACGGGCCACGCCGCGTCGATACCGCCCTCCGCAGCGGAATCCACCCCGCCGGAACAGGCCGAATCCGAGTTCCCAGCCGCCGATGAGGATGACGATCCGGCTTCGCGCTCTGGCCCCGGACCATCGTCGTTCACTGACCGGTGGTCGTCGTGGATCGAGCCCACCCCCGACCGGCGGCCGCGCCCACGCCCGGCGCAGGCTCCTGCGCCGAGCCGGCCCACATCGTGGTCCACACCCACTCCCGAACCCCAGCCCCTGCGCCGACCCACGCCGACCGCTGCCCCGGAGCGCCGTCCCCAAGCGAAGCCACGCGGCCACCGCCCGCAACAGATCGCCGCGGTGGCGCTGATTCTGCTGGTCATCGGCACGATCTGGATGCTGGCCGCCTCCTGCTCGACGCCCACCGGCGGCGCTGTGCAACCCACACAAATTCCTGTGCTCACCACCGAGGCGGTTCCCCCACCGCCGCCTGCCAGGGAAACTCCAGCCCACATGAACCTGTTGCCGTTGTGCACCCCGTTCACGCCCAAGTGCTGACGACGTAGCCGCCGAACTCGGCCGTATCCTCACCCGCAACCTACACTCGTCGAACGCGGTGGACTCGGTCGAGTGGCCCGCCACCTGTGCGCGGCGTCGTGGCCGGTGCTAGCGTAGCTGTCATATCTTGCTAGCAAAGCTAGCGCTCGGCGCGTCGGCTGGTTGTTTCATCACGACAACTACACGTGGTTCGAATTCATCGACGAATACCTCGCTGATCCGAACCGGCCGGTCCTCGGCCTGCGTTTCGAGGAACGGCCCAGAGCGAAGTTCGCGGCGAACGTTCGACTTCCGCAATGGTTTTCCAATCTCCTGCCGGAGGGTGCCATGCGTGAGTGGATCGCTGCGGAGCGTGATGTCGCACCGGAACGCGAGATGGAGCTGATCGCCAGGGTCGGTCACGATCTGCCCGGTGCGGTCCGCGTCCTGCCCGCTGAGTTCGATTCGGTGCCGGATGTCGCCGGCGTGCTCGAATCCGCGTCCGTGTCGTCGGCCGATGAGTTCGTCGATTCGCCATGGAAGTTCTCGCTCGCGGGTGTCGGCCTGAAGTTCTCGACTCTGCGCGACGGGAAGCAGTTCACCTGCACCGCGACCGGCGAGGGCGGCGATTGGATTCTCAAATTGCCCGACCGGCAGTTTCCGGATGTCCCTCGCAACGAGTACACGATGATGAGGTTCGCGAAAGCCGTCGGAATCGATGTGCCACAGGTCGCCCTTGTTCATCGGGACAACGTCATCGGTGTGCCCGCGAACGTGTGGCCGGCAAACGAGGAATTCGCTTACGCTGTCGAGCGTTTCGATCGTGGCGCGCAGCGGCGACTTGTCCATATCGAGGACTTCGCTCAAGTCCGTGGTGTGTATCCGGGGCAGAAGTATGAGGGAAACTTCGAAACTGTCGCGTCGCTGGCCTATCGCGGTCGTGATTCCGCCGCATTGCGCGAATTCGTCCGCAGGATCGTATTTTTCGTTTTGATCGGTAATGGTGGACACAAGTACGCGATCGACGCCGTTCTGGCGGCATCGGCCCGTTCGGTCCGGGGGTTGGCAACGGTGGCTACGTCGGACCCGGAGGATATGGCGTTGCTGTGCGGTCCGGAGATCGAAATCGTGAAGGTGTGAACGGTTCGTTTGCGTGGGGCGCCTGGTCGCGTGTGCGGCTCAGCCGCCGCTGAACCAGAAGTACCCGTGGCGAGCTGGACGGGCCTCCGACCCAGTTCGGCATCGAACCGCGTAGCTGTGGTGGTCGACATCGCCGTGCTGGAGCAACGAAGTCCAACCCGGTCAGACCAAGACCCAGTCCGGAGTCGGTGTGCCGCTGCCAGGAAAGCGATAAACAAATTATGAAAATCAGATACCTCATCGTCACGGCCCTGACAGTGCCGATGCTGAGCGGCTGCTACTCCACAGTTGCTCAGGAAGAACCCTGCGACACAAATATCTTCAGTTTCGGCAGCGGCGAGGAGCCACTCGGCTCGTACAGCAGCTTCAATAAGGCGCTGAGCGAAGCGGGGAAAGCGCCGAACCCGGTTACGCTCGGCGACGTCACCCGCGCGGCCGGGTGGACCGACGGCTGGGACCGCATGATCGACGTGTTCTCACCGACCACCGCCGAAGAGTTACACAATGCCGCCCACACAACCAAAGACCAGGTTTGCTGGAAAAACTGGCCCACACGAAAATATACCGACGACGCCGTACCGGAGGGCTACTACCTCTTCCTCGCGAACGGCAAGCCGGTGCAGGCCGTGAGATGGTCACTGGACCAAAGCCTGCTGAGTCTGGGGCGTCTACCCGAACTCACGCCTCATTCTGTTCTTGTGCCGGACCCGCATGGACCGGGCCTCATTCCCGCACCGTAGCCACCTATCTGGACGCGACGGGCGGCCGACCGACAACGGCATCGGGCGATCATGGGTGCCCTGACAGCGGGCAACTGATCCGGATGACCGTTTCTCGATACGGTTGAACCTGGCGGCAGGGTGGAGTCATACCGCGGAAGCGCTGGAGCGATCCGCCACTTTCGAGTGTTCTGGTCAGTTGGTTGTGTTTTTGTAGACTAGTCTGACCTTCAGGGCGGCATTGGCCGAGGCGCCCGCGATCACGATGTCGGCCTTGGCTGTGATGGATACACCGAATTCGACCTCTACTTGGTCGGGTCGAATGGAGCGTCGCCCCATTTCTTCGATCGCGTCGAGTGTCGCGGACGCAGCCGCGACAATGACGTCGCGGGCGCTGTCGAAGGCGTCGCCGACTCGCTCGGTCGCTCGGTCGACAGCGGAGGTCTGCTGCGATCCTGGTAGTTGGACGGTCTCCACCAGCACGTCGAGCCCGGCGAATTTCATCGGAACGACCCGTCCCGTCATCGCAACCTCTTCTCCCGCAACGGTTCTGCTGATGCTATGTTAGCCGAACGGATGCATCCGGAGTGGAGTATCGCCGGCCGGGTCCGGCCTTCCGGATCGCGGTCAGGAGATACCGTCGTGGCACACATCATGATCGCTGGATACACTGCGGCGGGTAAGACCACGCACGCTCGGCTTCTTGCCGATTCCTTGGGGTATCAGACTGTGTGGGCCGCAGGTCTTTTGCTGGAACGTCTCGGATTCGACGTCCAGGATGAAAGCCATCTGTGGTTCCATCGGTATGACGAAGTCGCCCGGCGCCGGTCGGCGGCGAACGTGGACACCGATCTCGATCAGTACCTGGTATCTCGTGCGGCGTCGGAAGACGATACCGTCTTCGATGCGCGTTTCTTGCCGTGGGCATTCGATCTCGACGGTGTCGTTCGCGTCTGGCTCGAGTCCGACTTGCTCTCGCGCGCTCGTAAGTGCGCAGTCTCGTTGGGACCGGATGCTCCGTCCATCCCGCAATGCGCGGTCGGTATCGACCGAAAAGACCTGGAGGATGTGGTTCGCGTCGCCGAAACATTCGGCGCTGTGTACAGTCCCGACTATTCGCTGTTCGATATCGTCATCGACAACTCTTGCCTGTTCTTGGGGTCGAAGAAAAATGAAGTCGAGCTCGGTATCGCGCGATGCCAGGAATACCTCTCCGCCGCAGTGGATGCCGTGCTGATCGGACGCCACGATCGACTGGACGAGCTCGAACGCGCGAATCCGGTGGAGTTCAATCGGGTGGTACGGCAGGTGGCGTCGCACAGCCGAGGTCGCGGCCGAGCCGATAGATGATGAAGCCACGATTCGTGGTGATCACCAGCCGGTCGTGGTGGACATGTGCGGATAGGCCGCTGGCCGTGAGCGGCAGCCGGTGTGTCTCTACGAGTTCGTGGTATCGCGGTTGCCAGAATCGTGCGGTCCCATCCGACGAGGCCGTGATGACCACGTGCCCGGAGTCGACTTCGGCGCCGGCGACTCCCCAGATCCAGTCGGTGTGACCCACGCCGAGCTGATGATCCCTGTCATCGGGGCGCATGGGATTCCACAGTCTGACCGTGGCGTCGTTGCCGACCGAACACACTCTGGTCCCACCGCCGACCTCGATCGCTGTGAGGTCGCGGACCCAGTCGGTGTGACCAGCGAAGACACCGAGGGGATATTCGCGGTCTTTCCACACATCCCATACGTAGACTTCATTGCCCGTTGCCGCCGCGATGAGTGCACGACCGTCCGCGGCGGGGACGGTGATCGCGCATCGCACGATATCGGGGTGCTGAAGTACCAGAATCTCGTTGTCGCCGAAGCCGTAGGGGTTGATCAGGCGAACAGTATGGTCGGCCGATGAGGTGAGCAGCAGCGGAAGCGGGAATTCGCGGAAGTTTACGGTGCGGACGGTGCGGACCGGTTGCTGATAATGGTCGAGCCGCATCAGCTCACCGTCTTCGAGGTGCATCGGATCCCAGATGCGGATGGCGCCGTCGCCGCCGGCGGTGACGGCGACCGGGTTCGCCCGTCCGGGCCATGGCAGGAGATCGAGGTGGCGCACCCAGTCGGTGTGGCGGCTGAAAAGCCCTAACTGCTTGGCCTTTCCTTCCTCGATCTGCCAGATACGAGCCGTGGCGTCGTTGGACGTGGTGATGAGCAGGTCGCTGTCCGGGCCGGAGTTGGGGAGGAACGCTGCCGAACGCACGCGACCGTTATGACCCCTCGCGCTGCGACGCTGCGGAACTCCCTGGTCGAGATCCCACACGTGGGCCTTGTAATCGCTGCCGACCGAGACCATCATTTCCGCTGACGTGCCCGACGACACGTGGACAGCGGCGTGCACCCCGCCGGCATGCGCATCGTAGGTTGTGACCGTCTGCGGCGAATCCGCGTGTGGCGCCCAGATCTGGACGGTGCCGTCATCGGAACTCGTGACGCAGACGGGCTCCGGGCCGCTGGTAAGGACTGTCACTCCGCGAACGCGGCCCCGGTGCCCGCGATATGTCACCAGTTCCGGTGTTTCTGGTTGGTAGGGGTCCCAGATGCGGGCGGTGCCGTCGCCGGAGGTGGTGACGATGACGTGATGTTGGCGGTCTGGCCAGGGGAGTGTGGTGACGCCGCCGACCCAGTCGGTGTGGCGGTCGAAGACGGCGAGTTGGGTGAGTTGGGGGTCGTGGGGGTCCCAGACGCGGGCGGTGCCGTCGCCGGAGGTGGTGACGATGACGTGGTGGTCGCGGTCGGGCCAGGGGAGTGTGGTGACGCCGCCGACCCAGTCGGTGTGGCCGTGGAAGATGGCGAGTTCGGGTGTGCCGGGTTGGTGGGGGTCCCAGATGCGGGCGGTGCCGTCGCCGGAGGTGGTGACGATGACGTGGTGGTCGCGGTCGGGCCAGGGGAGTGTGGTGACGCCGCCGACCCAGTCGGTGTGGCCGTGGAAGACGGCGAGTTGGGTGAGTTGGGGGTCGTAGGGGTCCCAGACGCGGGCGGTGCCGTCGTTCGAAGTAGTGACCACGACCGGTGACCGGTTCCCGGGCCGGGCAAGCGCGGCGACGGCACGCACGCTGCCGCTGTGCCGGACGAAAACTTGGGCCGGTACTTGGCTCGGGAAAGCTTCTACGCATTCCAGCGCCACATGTTCGTAGGAACTGACCGCGCGAATAGCGTCGGCGAACCGGTCCGAGCCCTGCGTTCGGGCCGTGACCTCGAGCGTCAACGCGTTGTATCCGATCGCGCTTTCCATGAAAGGCAATGCGAGACGCAATACCGCAGCCGGGTCGGTGCCTCGTGCGGTGCGCACCGCCATCGCGACAGGCCAGACCGATGACGGATAGCAGCGGGTGACGAAATGCGGATCGGACAAGAATTCTTCGCTCCGCCCCGCGACCAGCACATGCGATGGCAGGAACCGTCGGATATAGCCGTCTTTCCAGGATGTTTCCCGCGCCTCGCGGAGCAAGGTGTCGCACAGGCGCCCCTCATCTCGCACGGCATCCCGGGTGCCGAGCAGGTGGTCGGATAGTGAGCGATGGAACAGGCCGGTCAGCAGACGTCCGTCCTTCTCGACCCGTTCGAGCAGGTAGTCGGCGATCGAGCTGCGTCGCAACTCCTCGATGTCGGCCGAGTCCAGATGACTCCAACCGAGAGCGTGTGCGAAGGAGATCCACCGCGCGTCGGTCAATCCGCTGCCCCGCCCGTAGGACAACGCGACCAGCAGGCCACCGACCCGGGTTCGGTCGGCGTCGGTCAAGCGGAGCAGCACCTTGTCCAAGATGTCACCGACACCGCTCGGAAGAGCTTGTCCAGCAGTCATATTCAACAACGGCGACATGGCCTCGGCGTCGCTGGCGAGGATTCCGGCGGTCATGACCGCGGCGAGGTAGTTGCGCCCGGCGCTGCGCTGGACCATCCGCGCGACAGCATGGCGCAGTCGCTGATCGGTCTGGTAAGCACGCCACGCCGCGGATGCGGTGGGCGAGTGCGTGATCCCTTCGCCTGCCAGTATTCGTTCGATCAGATCGGTCAGGTCGTCAGGTGCGAAGTATTCGTCGCTGTCCAGATCGATGACGCTGTGGTCACCGACGGTGTCGGCGGTCAGGCGTCGAACCAGATCGGAGCGCCGCCAGGACGCTGCGTCGGCATGACGTTCGGTCGCCAGCGCACGGGTGGATACGACGACCCTGATGCCGTGGAAGGAGGACAACTCGCTCAGTAGTTGCGCGGACTCGTCGCGATCCTGCGCGGTGCGCATCTCATCGAGCGCGTCGACGAGGACGACCAGGCCGCGCGGGGGCGCTTCGGCCAGCCGGTGGACGAGTTGCGCGCCGCTGCTCGCGGAGATCCGGCACGCTTCGGCGACTCCACTCACGATGTCGGCGCTGCCGGCGTCGCGCGCGTGCACCGCGACACCGCACTGGTGGTCGCTCGCGAGAGTTCGAAGTGCTCGGGCAAGGACACTGGACTTACCGGACCCCGGATGGCCTGTCACGACAAGCGGCGGCTTCGGGCCGTCATCGAAAGCGCAGTGGTCGACGATGCGTCGAATCGCCTGCCGGCGACCGGTATACAGATCGCCCCGCCACGCGGGATGCCGCCGGCCGAGTGCGTACCGCTGGAAGTGGTGCCTGCCTTGTCCTCCCGAGTAGACCCAGCCGATCCCGCCGATAGTCCATTCGCCGGGCGCCACCTCGTCGAGCAGCCTGCGCGCGTCCTCGGTGCGTGCGACCCACACCGAATGAACCAGCCAGTTGTCGACGCTGTTGTAGCGTCCGGAAACCACGCCGACAACGTGGTCGCTGGAAATCGAACGAACAGGGCCGCCGCTCATGCCCGGCATGACCGAGGTGGAGTTGACTCGTCCCAACCGCACCGCCGTGTCCCGAACGGTCTGCCCCGCCCAGGTGCCGGGTGCGTCCAGTTGCCGGTAACTGTGCCCGGGATCATCGACCTGCGAAACACCTGTCACGACCACCGGTTCGTTGAGTGGGACGTGATCCGAAGCGGTCCAGCCCGTGGCGGATTGGGGCAGAGCGCCGTCGGATCGCAGTACCGCCAGGTCATGCGCGGAATCGGTGGCGACGACCACTGCCCGGAGTGTGCCGTGCGTGCCGTTCAGGGCATCGACCGTGACGGTAGCGCCTACCTCGCCGCGACCGAGATTATCCAGCACGTGCCACGCGGTGACCAGGACGCCGGGTGCGGTCTGAAAGCATGTGCCGGTGGCACATCCGTCATCGTCCAGCACCCGGCCGAGGTAGCCGGGCGTATGCGGAGGGGCGTGCCGTTCGCCGGTGGGATTGATCGCGGACACGTCGCTCCTCCGGTTCATCGTGCACTACGACGGCCCGCCGCCGACTCGCGCTAGCGCTGGTGCGAGTTCTCGGTGTCCCCGGCGAGTCCCCACTTCGAGCTTACGTCTTGCCTGCCGTCGGGGGACCCAGGTCGGCCCTGTTCGAGGTATCCCGGGTGCGCTACCCGCGCGGGTAGAGGTATCGGTGGTATCGATTCCGCATGTCAGCGTGCCCCGAACGGGCTACCCTGGTGTCGGTCGGCGCGTGATCTGGTGCCACGGCTGAAATTCATCGGGGCCGAGCGAGGTCGAGCCCACACCACCGGATTTCGAGCACTGGACGATCCATCTGCGTCAAGGGGTCCCATGCGAACTATGGTCCTTCACCCACCGGTTCTGCCATTCGGCTACACCCTCCACCATCGATTTCAGAGGCTGTGGGAGGCGGGCGTCTACTTGCGAAATCGCTACCCGGAAACCAAGATAGTCGACGCGGGGCTGTTGAACATGCTGAAGGGGCAGGTCCTCGATGAGTTCGCGACCGGATACGATGCCGTAGCCATTTACTGTGAACCACAGATGTTCCCGGACGTCGAAGAATTCGTGGATCGCTTCAAGCACATGGATCCGGAGACGAAGATTCTCGTATACGGTCCGGCGACAGTGTGTTTTCCACGGCAGACGCGGAGCCTGCCGGTCGACGCGATCGGGTGCAGAGGGGACCACGACGCTCAGCTCCGTCAGTTCCTCGATCTGATGTCAGGAGTTCGAACGACTTCGAGCAACATAGCCGTATGTTCCAGCGGCCGATGGGACGAGCCCTCCGGTGCGGTGGAGTTCGTCGCTGAACACGACTGGGCGTTTCCGCCGCTGGATGAGATGCCCATGGCCGATATCGCCCGGATCTACACGATGAAGCAACAGCCGTTGACAGTCGCGGTCACGGCCTCACGCGGCTGCCCGTATCGCTGTACCTTCTGTGCCACACCGGAACTCGAGGGCCGACCGGATCGTCGCCGAAACCCCGAATCGCTGGCCGAGTACATCGAGCAGAATCAACGCTATACGCACTGGCAGCTCTATTCGCCGACCTTCACGTTGGACCGGCGCTGGTGCATGGAATTCTTCGAGCACCTGAGACAGCGGGGCGTGGACGTCGACTGGCGTTGCACCACGCGTGTGGACAGGCTCGATCGGGAGCTCGTGGAGGCGATGTCCGCTTCGGGCTGCTCGATGGTCGGGCTCGGAATCGAGACGTTGGGTCCGGCGTTGTCGGCGATAAAAAAGGGGATACGAGAGTCGCAGATGGCCTTGGCGATCCGTATGCTCGTCGAATCCGGGATAGCAGTCAAGGCGTATATCATGCTGGGCTTGCCGGGGCAAAGGCCCGATGATATCCGGCGCACCATAGATTTCGTCACCGAACTCGGTGCTCGAATCCGCCCGACGATGTACTCGCCACAGGGCGCCGCGGACGGTCTGGAAAATGACGGCGCCGATCTCGACGGCGGCGATCTGAGTGCATTCGACAGAAAGAGCTTTCTGCTGGACCGAGCGCACTACGGTGAATACCTGCGATTGATATACGGCCCCGACCGGTCACCGATCACGTAGCGAGCGAAACCGGGAACTCCAGCTCTCGGCCGGATACGAAACGGTCGATTTGTTCGGTGAGAAAGGCGCGCGCCGCGACCTCGATGTGCAACGGGTTTCCACCGACATGTGGACTGATGAGCAGGCCCGGTGCGCTCCACAGCGGATGACCGTCGGGCAGCGGCTCCGGGTCGGTCACATCGAGAGCGGCGGTAATTCGGGTCGTGGACAGGGCGTGCAGGAGCGCGGCGGTGTCCACGATCTCCCCACGCGACACATTGACCAACAGCGCGCCGTCCTTCATGTTGCCGATCTGCTCGCGACCGAACAGATGCCGCGTCCGCTCGGTCAGCGGCAGAGCCAGCACCACCACATCGGCAGTCGGCACAAGCGTGTCCAGTTGTTCGGCGCTGGCGATTCCCGGTCGTGGATGCTGGGCCACCACAACCACATCGACGTCGAACCCGGACAGCATCCGACGGATCTGCTGCCCGACAGCGCCATAGCCGACGAGCAGCACCGTTTTGCCGGTCAGGCAGCGCCTGGGCGGCAACCACTCCCACTGTTTCCGCCGCTGCAGCGCGAACCAGTCGGACATGTTGTTGAGCGAGGCCAGGATCAGGGAAACGGCCGCCTCCGCAGTGGATTCGGCGCGAAGGTGCGGAGCGTTGTGCACTGCCACGCCCGGCGGCAGGTATGGCAGCACGTGGTCGACACCTGAGGAAATCAGTTGCAGAACACGGAGGTTGGGCATATCGGCGAGCATCGCTGCCGAACTCGAGGCGACCGGGTGGGGCAGTGCCCAGAACTCGACCGCACCGGCCGGCCCCGGAGCGCCGCTGCTGTCGGTGAACACACCGACTCGGTCGCGATCGACATCCGGCGGGAGCGTCAAGTCCGCGAACGGTACCCATATCGTCAGCGTCACCGGCGCTCCTTCCATGACCGCCACATGCCGCATCCGGACGGTCACTCTGCTCGGATTCTACGATCGCACGACCCGACCGAAGACCGTGATCCACATCTTCCATGACAGCTCCGACGACCTCATCATCGGCACGCGGCTCCCGCAACGCATGAACGAGGTCGCCGCCGATCACGAGACGCGACATCGAGGTGTTCTGTTTCGGTGCCGCGCAGCGCCGGCTCAGTGTGCGCGCCACCGTCATCACCCTCTGACCTGGACGCGGCTCGAGGCTGTCACCGCCCCGCGCGGACATACCTGCGTGAAACGCGAGCCGGGCCGAATCACTCTGTGCGAGAGAGTGATTCGGCCCGGTATCGGTTCAGGGAATTACACCGTCGGTTCGAACGCCTCCGCGATGATCTCCGCCTGCTCCACCGCGTGCACCTTGCTCGACCCCGAGGACGGGGCCGACATCGCGCGGCGGGAGATGCGGCGCAGGCGCCTGTCGGCGAAGCGGGCCGGGAGGGTTTCGGGGAGGTTGAGGCCGAAGAAGGGCCAGGCGCCCTGGTTGGCCGGTTCCTCCTGGACCCACGCCAGATCGGTGGCGTTGGGGTAGCCCTCCAGGGCCTCGTTGAGGCGGCGGGTGGGCAGCGGGTAGAGCTGCTCGATCCGCACGATAGCGACGTCTTCGCGCTTCTGCTTGGCCTTCTCGGCGGCGAGTTCGTAGTACAGCTTGCCGCTGGTCATCAGGACCCGCTTGACCTTGTCGCGGTCGCCGATGCCCTGCTCGTAGGCGGGCTCGTCGAACACCGAGCGGAACTTGCTCTCGGTGAAGTCCTTCAGGTCGGAGACCACGGCCTTGTTGCGCAGCATCGACTTCGGGGTGAAGACGATCAGCGGGCGGCGGATGCCGTCGAGCGCGTGGCGGCGCAGCAGGTGGAAGTAGTTCGCCGGGGTGGACGGCACCGCGACGGTCATCGAGCCTTCCGCGCACAGCTGGAGGAAGCGCTCGATGCGGCCGGAAGTGTGGTCCGGGCCCTGGCCCTCATGGCCGTGCGGCAGCAGCAGCACGACGTCGGAGAGCTGGCCCCACTTGGCCTCACCGGAGGAGATGAACTCGTCGATGATCGACTGCGCGCCGTTGACGAAGTCACCGAACTGCGCCTCCCACAACACCAGCGCGTTGGGGTTGCCCAGCGAGTAGCCGTATTCGAAGCCGACGGCGGCGTATTCGCTCAGCGCCGAGTCGTGCACGGCGAACCAGCCCGGATTCTCGCTGCCGATGTTGTGCAGCGGGGTGTACTCCTCGGCGGTCTTGCGGTCGATGATCACCGCGTGCCGCTGGGTGAACGTGCCGCGGCGGGAGTCCTGACCGGTCAGGCGCACCGCGCGACCCTCGTCGATCAGCGTGCCGAACGCGAGCAGCTCGGCGAAGGCCCAGTCGACCTTGCCCTCGTAGGCCATCTCGCGGCGCTTCTCCAGCACCGGCTTGACGCGCGGATGCACGTTGAAGCCGTCGGGCACGTCGAGGAACGCGTCGCCGATGCGCTGCAGGATCGACTTGTCCACCGCCGTCACGACAGACGCGGGCACCGGCTGGTCGCCCTCGACCGACTCGCTCGGCCCCGGCGAGTACTTCTCCAGCTCACGGACCTCGTTGAACACCCGCTCCAGCTGGCCCTGGTAGTCGCGCAGCGCGTCCTCGGCCTCTTTCAGCGAGATGTCGCCACGGCCGATCAGGCTCTCGGTGTACGCCTTGCGGACCGAGCGCTTGGTGTCGATGACGTCGTACATGTACGGCTGGGTCATCGACGGGTCGTCGCCCTCGTTGTGGCCGCGACGGCGGTAGCAGATCATGTCGATGACGACGTCCTTGCGGAACTTCTGCCGGAAGTCGACCGCCAGGCGCGCCACCCAGTCGCACGCCTCCGGGTCGTCGCCGTTGACGTGGAAGATCGGCGCGCCGATGAACTTCGCGATGTCGGTGGAGTACTCGGTGGAGCGGCTGTTCTCCGGAGCGGTGGTGAAGCCGATCTGGTTGTTCACCACGATGTGGATGGTGCCGCCGACCCGGTAGCCGCGCAGACCCGACAGGTTCAGCGTCTCGGCGACCACGCCTTGACCGGCGAACGCGGCGTCACCGTGCAGCATCAGCGGAACGACCGAGAAGCCCTCCGGGCCGTCGCCCTTGTCCAGCAGGTCCTGCTTGGCGCGGACCAAGCCCTCGAGCACCGGGTCGACCGCCTCCAGGTGCGAGGGGTTGGCGGTGAGCGAGACCTCGATCTCGTTGTCACCGAACATCTGCAGGTAGGTGCCCTGCGCGCCGAGGTGGTACTTCACGTCGCCGGAGCCGTGGGTGGCGGCTGGGTTCATGTTGCCCTCGAACTCGGTGAAGATCTTCGAGTAGGGCTTGCCCACGATGTTGGCCAGCACGTTGAGCCTGCCGCGGTGCGGCATGCCGATGACGACCTCGTCGAGGCTGTGCTCGGCGCACTGGTCGATCACCGCGTCCATCATCGGGATGACGGCCTCGGCGCCCTCCAGCGAGAAGCGCTTCTGCCCGACGTACTTGGTCTGCAGGAAGGTCTCGAAGGCCTCCGCGGCGTTCAGCCGGTTCAGGATGTACTTCTGTTGCGCGACCGTCGGCTTCGCGTGCTTCTGCTCGACCCGTTCCTGGATCCACTGCAACTGCTCGGGTTCGAGGATATGGGTGTACTCCACGCCGACGTGGCGGACGTAGGCGTCGCGCAGAACCGACAGCACGTCGCGCAGCTTCATCTGGTCCTGGCCGTGGAAGCCCGCCACATTGAAGGTGCGGTCCAGGTCCCACAGGGTCAGGCCGTGCTGGGTGACGTCCAGGTCCGGGTGGCTGCGGAACTTGTCCTTGACCAGCCGCAGCGGGTCGGTGTCGGCCATCAGGTGGCCGCGGTTGCGGTAGGCCGCGATCATCTCCAGCACGCGCGCGCTCTTGTCGACACCGCGTTCGCGGACGTCCTTGCGCCAGCGGATCGGCTCGTACGGCACGCCGAGACCGTGGAAGATCTCGTCGTAGAACTCGTCGGCGATGAGCAGCTGGTGGATGGTGCGCAGGAAGTCACCGGACTCCGCGCCCTGGATGATGCGGTGGTCGTAGGTGGAGGTGAGCGTCATCAGCTTGCCGACGCCCAGATCGGCGATGCGCTCGTCGCTCATGCCCTGGAACTCGGCGGGGTACTCCATCGCGCCCGCGCCGATGATCGCGCCCTGACCGTTCATCAGGCGGGGCACCGAGTGCACGGTGCCGATGGTGCCCGGGTTGGTCAGCGAGATGGTGACGCCGGAGAAGTCCTCGGCGGTGAGCTTGC
The DNA here is from genome assembly GCF_052545135.1 of Nocardia aegles. Classification (NCBI taxonomy): domain Bacteria; kingdom Bacillati; phylum Actinomycetota; class Actinomycetes; order Mycobacteriales; family Nocardiaceae; genus Nocardia; species Nocardia aegles. The sequence goes on along the minus strand of NZ_JBQWRI010000003.1, from coordinate 35,920 downwards.
CGTCGCGGGCCCGGCGGACGATGTCCTCGTAGGCGGTGTGGAACTGCCCGAAGGTCATCGCCTCGCAGCCCTTGATGGCCGCGACGACCAGCGAACGGCTGCCGTCCTTACCGGGGAGGTCGATGGCCAGGCCGAGGTTGGTGTGCGCGGGGGTGACGGCGTTGGGCTTGCCGTCGATCTCGGCGTAGTGCCGGTTCATGTTCGGGAACGCCTTCACCGCCTGCACGATGGCGTAGCCGAGCAGGTGGGTGAAGGAGATCTTGCCGCCCCTCGTGCGAGCGAGGTGGTTGTTGATGACCAGGCGGTTGTCGATCATCAGTTTCGCCGGGATGGCGCGCACGCTGGTCGCGGTGGGGATGCTCAGCGAGGCGGACATGTTCTTCGCCACCGCGGCGGCGGCGCCGCGCAGCACCTTGGACTCGTCGGCGGCGGTGTCGGCCTGCTTCGGGCCGGAGGTCGGCGCGGCATTGGACGTCGGCGCCGGGGTGGTCTGTGGTGTGCGTGTGGTCACAGCGGCCGGTTTGGCCGCGGCCGCCGCGGGCTTGGCGGCAGCCGGGGCGGGCGCTATCGGGGCCGCGGGGGCGGCAGGCTTGGCGTCGTTGCGCGGGGCGGCGGGCTTGGCGGCCGTCGGCGCCGGTGTGGGAGCGGCAGCCTGCGCGGGCGCCGGGGCGGACTGGCTGTTGCCGGAGTCGCCACTCGCGTCAGGCGTGTAGTCGGCCAGAAATTCGTGCCAGCTCTCGTCGACCGAGGATGGATCTTGCTTGAACTTCTGATACATCTCGTCGACTAGCCACTGGTTCTGTCCGAACTGGGATGTTGAGCTGCTCACAGCAGGTGTTCGCCTCATTTCGTTCTTCGCGCTGCGACGTTTGTGACGTGCCCGGCACGGGTATCAGCGTTGCGCGCCGATGCGCCCTATCTGAGGATAGGCCCAGCAGCAAATCGGCCGATTCACTGACCACCCGACACCCCCGACCCTATTGGTGATGACCCGGCGTCACCCGAGAATATTCCCTCCGCCGCCTGCGCCGCCGCCCAGAGTCGAGCATAGGGCCCGCCCGCCACGATCAGCTCCGCGTGCTCGCCGAATTCCACGATTCGCCCATGGTCGACCACCGCGATCCGATCGGCGCGCGCGGCGGTGCCGAGCCGGTGCGCGACGATCACCGTGGTGCGGTCGCGGCTCAGTGATCGGCTGGCTGCCAGCACCGATGCCTCGGTGTCCGGGTCGAGCGTCGCGGTGGCCTCGTCGAGCAGCAGCAAGTCAGGAGCGACCAGTTCGGCGCGGGCCAGCGCGATCAGCTGCCGCTGCCCGGCCGACAGGCCGCGGCCGCGCTCGCCGACCGGCTGGTTCATGCCGAGCGGGAGGCCGGCGATCATCTCGGTCGCGCCCACCGCCGCGGCCGCCGCGGCGATCTCCTCCAGCGTCGCGGATGGTTTCCCGAATGCAATGTTGCTCGCCACATCCCCGCTGAACAGGTGAGCTTCCTGGGGGACGATGCCCAGCCGGGAGCGATAGTCGGCGAGGCGGTAGTGGCGCACATCGACGTCGTCCACCCGGATCGCGCCCGAAGCGCTTCCTTCGGGCGCGGCGACGGGCTCCCGTGGCCGCGTGCGATCGCCGGAGTCCGCGGGCAGGTCGTACAGCCGAGCGAGCAACTTGACGACGGTCGACTTGCCCGCGCCGGTCGGACCGACCAGGGCCAGGGTGGAGCCCGCCGGAACACGCAGCGAGACGCCGTCCAGCGCGGGAAGCTGACTGCCCGGGTAGTGGAAGCGGACGTCGTCGAACGCCACCTCACCGCGCAGCCCGGATCCGATGGGGACCGGGTCGGCCGGGTCGGCGGCGATCGAGGAGGGGGTGCGCAGCAGGTCACCGATCCGGCGCAACCCGACCCTGGCCTGCTGGTAATTGTCGAAGACCTGGGACAATTGCAGGATCGGCACGAACAGCAGCTCGAGATACAGCACGAACGCGACCAGCGTGCCCGCGCTGGTCGCGCCGGTGGCGACCTCGCGCGCACCGAAGAACACCACCGCCCCCAACGCGATGTCCGCCCATCCGACGACGAACGCGAAGTACAGCGCGATCGCCCGCTGCGCCCGCAACCGGCTGTTGCGGTAGCGCTGCGAGTACTCCGCGAAGCGGCGGGCGGCGCGCGGCTCGTGCCGGTTCGCCTGCACCGCGCGCAGGCCCGTGACGTTCTCCTGGAAATCCGCGTTGACCGCCGACACGTGTTCCCGCGACACGGTGTAGGCGGTGGAGGAGACCCGCCGGAACAGCACCGTCGCGATCGCGAGGGCGGGCACGGTCGCCAGCACGACCAGAGCCAGCGACACATCGATGACCAGCAGCGCGACCGTGATGCCGACCAGCGTCAGCAGCCCGACCAGGCTGGTGGCGACGCCGGTCTGCAGGAAGGTCGACAACGCGTCGACGTCGGTGGTCATCCGCGTCATGATCCGCCCGGACAGCTCGCGCTCGTAGTAGTCGAGGCCGAGCCGTTGCAGATGCGCGAAACTGCGCACCCGCAGGGCGAACAGCACCCGTTCCCCGGTGCGCGCGGTGAGCACCGTGGTGGCCGCGCCGACCGCCAGTCCCGCCGCGGCCAGGGCCGCGCCCAGCAGCGTCGCGCGGACCAGCGCGGCGGCGTCGGCGCCGAGCACACCGCCGTCGATCGCGTAGCGCACCAGCGGCGGGAACGCGATGGCGATCACCGCGTCCGCGGCCAGCAGCGCCATCACGGTCAGCACCAGCCCGCGGACAGGGCGCAGCAGGCGGGTCAGCCGGAAACGCGGATCGGGGTCGCGAACGCGTTCGGTGTCGATTCCCGGCTGCTCGGTGGCGGGCGGCAGCTGCGCGATGGTCCGGCGTAGTTCGGGCGTCTCGCTGATGTCGGCCGCCGCGGCGCCGAAGCGCCGACCGGCGGCGCCGTCGCCGACTCGCCGGTCCGGGGCCGAGGTCGCGTCCGGCTCGGGAGCGGGGTGCCCGGCGGGCGCGGGCAGCCGGATCACGCGATCGGCGTGGGCGAGCGTCGACTCCCGGTGCGCGAGGATCAGCGTCGTCCGTCCGCCCTGATCGGGCAGCGCGTCGAAGATCGCGGCCTCGGTCACCGCGTCCACCGCGGAGGTCGCGTCGTCGAGCACCAGGATGCGCGGACGGGCCAGCAGCGTCCTGGCCAGCGCGATCCGCTGCCGCTGGCCGCCGGAGAGGGTGAGGCCGCGCTCGCCGACCACCGTGTCGTAGCCGTCGGGCAGTTCGGCGATGAAGTCGTCCGCCGCGGCCTGCACGGCCGCCTGCCTGATCTGCTCGTCGGTGGCGTCCGGTCGCCCGAGCGCGATATTGGCCGCGATGGTGTCGGAGAACAGGAACGGATCGTCGAAGACGACGCCGATGGCGGCGCGCAGGTCGGCGGCGCGCACATCGGCGATGTCGACGGCGGTTGGCGTCCCGGCAGGCGAAGTCGCGGCGTCGACCGCGCCCGCGTGTGACGCGGTGGCGTCGGTGAACAGCCGGATCCGGCCCGCGTCCGGCGCGTAGAACCGTGGCAGCAGCAGGGCGAGCGTGGACTTGCCCGAGCCCGCCGGGCCGATGACCGCCACTGTCTCACCGGGCCGTACGCGCAGGTCCAGTTCGCGCAGCACCGGTCGATCGGGATCGAATCCGAAACTCAGCGCGTCGATCTCGATGCCGAGCGGGCCGTCCGGCAGCTCGACCGGACGCTCGGGATCGGCGATGACCGGCGCGGTGTCGATCACTTGGAAAACCCGCTCGGCCGCCGCTCTGGTCAGCTGCGCCATCACGATCACCGAGGAGAGGATGCGCGCGGTGCCGGTCATCACGGCGACGTAGGCGGCGAACGCGACGAAGGTGCCGATGCCGATGCTGCCGTGCAGCGCGAGCAGTCCGCCGAGCGCGATGACCGCGACCATCCCGAGCTGTGGGATCGCCGCGATGGTCGGCGCGAAACCCGCGTCGATCCGCGCGGCGCGCATCCGCTCCGCGAACAGCGTGCGACCGTGCCGCTCCAGCAGATCGACCATCCGTGCTTCCTGGCCGAAGCCCTTGACCACCCGCACCCCGGTGACCGTCTCTTCGACGTGCTGGGCCAGATCGGCGGCGCGCTGCTGCGCGGACCAGGTCGCCGCGTGCAGGCGCGGCCGCACGCGGTAGACCACCAGGCCGACCGCGGGCACCACCAGCAGCGCGACGGCGGCCAGCGGCGGGGACAGCCAGATCATGACCGCGGCGGCTAGCCCGAATTCCAGCAGCGCCATGCTCGACAGCGGCACCATCGCCAGCAGGCCTTGGACGAGCCGCAGATCGGTGATCGATCGCGACACCACTTGCCCGGTGCGCAGGGTGTCCTGCCCGACGCCGTCGAGTCGCTGTAGTGCGCCGAGCAGCCGCACTCGCAGCGCGTGCTGCACGTCCAGGGACAGCCGCCCGGCCAGCCAGCGCCGCCAGAACCCGGCTCCGGACCGGCTTACGGCCACTACCAGGATCAACCCGGCGACAACGCTGATCGTCGCCGTGTCACCGATCCCGGCCGCGTCGACGGCCCGCTTGGTCAGCAATGGCCCCGCGGTCTCGACGACCGCCCCGCCCAGCACCGCCGCGGCCAGGCCGCCCAGCACCGCGCGGTGCGGTAGGCATTCGGCCCACAGCCTGCGTATCCAGCCCGGACTGCTTCCCCCGTCCACGTCGTTCGCTCGCCCCCTTCGTCGTACCGGATTCGTCATCGACGGTACCGACACCGGCCGACAAGTCGTTGTTCCCCGCGGACGCTCGGATCACAGATCGCGGGTGCGCAGCTGCCACCAGCCCGCGGCGCCCAGACCGATGGTCCACAGCAGCAGGACCACCACGGCGGCCGGGGTGGGGGCCAGGAAGTCGCTGTCGGGATAGGAGCCGACCGCTACGGTGCCGACGCAGGCGGAGACCGGCAGCAGCGTGACCACCCCCGCGATGCCGAGCCCGCGCGCGATCAGCCAGATCACGGGCTCGGCGAGCACACTCCAGCCGAGCAGCAGCGCCACCGCCCTGGTCGAGGACCGCAGCAGGATGCCTGCGCTCGCGCCGATCAGCGACCAGCAGACCGCGGCGAGCAGCCCGCCGCCGAGCACCGCGAAGAACTCCCCGGTGACGGGGATCTTGCTGTGGCCGACGCCGAAGAGGGCACCGACCGAAACCAGTTCCACCGCCACCGCCGCCGCCAGCGCGCAGGCCCCGACCACCAGGAACTTCGCGGCGGCGAGCCGATCGCGGTCGGGACTGAACAGGGTGGTCACGGCCATACCGCGGTACTGGTACTCCGCACCGGTCGCCACCGCGCCGAAGACCGCCGCCGCCAGCACGACGACAGCGAGGCCGACGTAGAGCCCGATCGTCGCCGCGCCGGTGGCGGGTTGCCCGCGCGGATCCGGCGGCCCGGCCAGGCTCGCCGACGCGACGCTCGCCAGCAGCGCCACGACGAGCGGCGTGGCGGCGAGCGCCCGGCCGCGCGGCAGGGTGACGACCTTGCGCACCTCGGAGTGGACGTTCGGCACCAGGTCCGCGGGCAGGATGGCGATCATCGGGGGATTCCGTAGGGCGTCGGCGAAGGTGGCTGGGCGCGGGGCGCGGCGAGGCCCGGGTAGTGCGGCGCGGGCGCGGCGGTCGATGTGGTCAGCGACGCGAGTACGCGATCGGGATGGATCGGATCGGGCACGATGCCGTCGATGCGCACGTGCGCCGCCGTGGCCGCTGTCCTGATCTGCGCCTCGCTCGCTTCGGCGACGGCGAGGCGGCCGTCCGGCCGGATCACCGCGTCGGTGAATCCTTGTGCCGCGAGCATGGTGGCCAGTGCGATGGGGGTGGACGCGGCGACGACCAGCCGGTCCGGATGGCCGCGCCGCAAGCGAGCCGGGGTGCCCTGGTACACCACCGCGCCCTCGCTCAGCACGACCAGTTGGTCCGCGGCGGGCAGCACGGCGCCGAGGCTTTCGCTGGTCAGCAGGACAGTGCCGCCGCGACGGCTGTGCTTGCGCAGGAAGTCGTGCAGCCAGCCGCGTTCGGCGGGGTCGAGTCCGTCCATCGGATCGTCCAGCACCAGCAGCGGGGGGTCGCCGAGCAGGGCGGTGGCCAGCGCCAGCCGGGTCTGCTGCCCGGTCGACAGGACGCGGATCCTCGTCCTGGCGTGTTCGGCCAGGCCGACCAGCTCGAGTACTTCGGTCACCCGGCTGTCGACGACGTTCGCCGCGGCGGCGTAGATCCACAGGTGTTCGCGCGCGGTCCGGGCCGGATGCAGTCCGCGTGGCGCGAGGACGCCGCCGATCACGCCCGCGGAGCCCGCGCCGTCCGGCCGGGAACCGGGCCCGCCGACGGACGCCGTCCCCGAGGTCGGAGCCAGCAGCCCGAGCAGCACCCGCAGGATGGTCGTCTTGCCCGCGCCGCGCGGACCCACCAGTGCGGCGACGGTGCCGGAGGGCACGGTGAAGCTGACGTCCGTCACGGCGGTCGCCTGCTCGTACCGCTTCGTCAATCCCCGGACCGCGAACGCGATCGGCCGTGTCGCGCTCATCGCGGAGTGGCCGGAGGTCGTGGCTTCGCGGGATCGATCGCGGTGAGCGGATCGGCCTCGACGACCAGGTGGCGGTCGACCGGCCAGGTGGCGGGCGGCGGTCCGAATGCCTTGCGCGCGTTGGTGATCGTGGCCTTTCCGAGAGCGCGGTTACCGGCACCGCCGATCACCGCGCCGATGCCCGCGGGCAGAACCTTGCCTGCCATCAGCGCGGCGCGCTTGGTGATGAACCGGATGATGAACCGTTTCAGCAGCGAGTCGTTCATGCTCGACAGCCCGGGGATGCGGTTGGCGAAGGCCGTGCCCCAGTTCTTCGCCGACGTGCCGACGCTCTTCTGCACGATCTCCATACCGCTCTCGCCCAGCACGACCGCCAGCACCAGCGCCCTGCGCTGCTCCCGGTCTTCCGGCGTGACGCCGTGTACCGCGGCCACCGCGAGCGTGAACACCGCCGAGGCCTCCATGAAGAAGGTGGTCTCCGCGCTCACCGCGGCGATGGCCGCGACGGTGCCGACGCCGGGCAGAGCCGCGGTCGCGCCGACCGCGCCGCCGCTGCTGGTCACCGCCAGCAGGTACTGCTTCTCCAGCCGGTCGATGATCTGCGCTGGGCTTTCGTCGGGGTGGGAGCGGCGAATACGGTCCACGTACTTGGCGACCGCGGGGGCCTGCAGGCGGGACCCGGTGTCGAGCAGTTCGATCACCGTCTTCTCGAACGCGCCTTTGAGCATCGGCGGCATCCTCCTCTTCCGGTCTGCTGGATAGAACTGTATGGCACCGGTCGCCGTCAGCTCGTCATGACAACGAAGTACCCAGCCGCATCGGTTCCAGCGGCGGCTGCCTGGCTTTCGACCCGGACGGGTGCGCTCTTACCCGGAAGTGTGGATCGCGGGCACGCGTTCGCCCAACGGCGGCGGGGGCGGCGGGGTTCCGTCGCCGAATGGTTTGCCGCCGAGGGCCTCTCGGCCGTGCGGGGTCAGCCAGTTCGCCAGATCGGGGCCCTTGGGAACGATCCCGGTCGGGTTGATGTCCCGGTGCACGACGTAGTAATGCGTCTTGATCTGCCCGAAGTCGATCGTGTCGCCGAAGCCGGGGGTCTGGAACAGGTCGCGCGCGTACGCCCACAGCACCGGCATCTCGCTGAGCTTGGACCGGTTGCACTTGAAGTGCCCGTGGTACACCGCGTCGAAGCGGACCAGCGTGGTGAACAGCCGGACGTCGGCCTCGGTGATCGTGTCGCCGACCAGATAGCGTTGTGCGGCAAGGCGTTCGGAGAGCTGGTCCAACCGGGCGAAGAGCCGGTCGTAGGCGGAGTCGTAGGCGTCCTGCGCCCCGGCGAACCCGCAGCGGTAGACGCCGTTGTTGACGTCGCGGAACAGCGCGAGGTTCACCTCGTCGATCTCCGCGCGCAGCGGCTCCGGGTACAGCTGCGGCGCGCCGGGCCGGTGGTGCGCCGTCCACTCGGTGGAGAAATCGAGCGTGATCTGCGCGTAGTCGTTGGTGACCACCTGGCCGGTGGGCACGTCCACGATGGCGGGCACGGTGATGCCGCGCGGGTAGTCCGGGAACCTGGCCAGGTAGGCGTCGCGCAGCCGCGGGATACCGAGCACCGGGTCGACCCCACCGGGATCCAGGTCGAAGGTCCAGCTCAGCTTGTCGTGCGTGGGTCCGCACAGGCCCAGTGAGAGCACCGGCTCCAGCCCGAGCAGACGGCGCACGATCAGCGTGCGATTGGCCCACGGGCAGGCCCGTGCCGCGACGAGCCGGTAGCGCCCCGGCTCGACCGGGTAACCGTCGCGGCCGTCGGCCGTGATCCGGGTGGTGATGTAGTTCGTGTCCCGCTTGAACTCGCCGGGCTCGACGTAGGAACCGCTTTGACTGGCCGACTTGGTCACTGCGACAGTCTTGCAGATCGACCTCGTACGCTGACCGGATGAGTGAAACGAAGGCCAGTCGCCTGGAACGCGACGTCACCGACGGCGGAGCGGAGGTGGCGACCCTCACGCTCGCGCATCCGCCACTCAACCTCTTCGACCGGTCGATGCTGGACGCGCTGATCGCGGACATCGCCGAGCTGTCGGCGCGGCCGCCGCGCGCGGTGCTGCTGCGCGCCGAGGGCACGGTGGTCTCCGGCGGCGTCGACGTGCACATCTTCGACGGCCTGACGCCGGAGCAGGGCGCGGAATTGTGGCGCACCTTGTTCGCGCAGATCATCCATCCGCTGGAGGCGCTGCCGTGCCCCGTGGTGTTCGCGGCGCACGGCTTGACCCTGACCGCCGCGTTCGAGATCGCGCTCGCCTGCGACATCCTGCTCGCGGCGCCGAAGGCGAAGTTCGGACTGGTGGAGATCGTGGTCGGGCTGACCCCGTCGATGGGCGGTCCGCAGCGCCTCGCCGAGCGCGCGGGCTCGGGACGGGCACGCGAGTTCGTGCTGACCGGTGACCTCTACGACCCGGCGACCATGGCCGAGTGGGGCGTGGTCAACGCCGTGCACGAGGATCTCGACGCCGCGGCGCGAGCGCTGACCCACCGGCTGGCCGAGGGCCCGACGAAGGCGAACGCGGCGACCAAGAAGATCATCGGGGCCTGGCGTTCCGGCGGGGTGGCACATGCGGATTCGGTGACGCCGGAGGTGTCCGGCGCGCTGTTCGACACCGAGGATCTGCGGGGCGGTGTGCGGAGTTTCCTCGAGCACGGTCCTGGGAAAGCGCGCTACGCGGGCCGGTGACAGCTAGGACTCGTTCATCGTCTATTCCAGCGAAGTTGTGAGATGCGTCATATAGTCGCAGTGCCTGATCACTCGAGGCACGCGGAGGACGAATGTTGTCGCAGTTGCTCGTCGAATATCCCCTCGCCGGCCCGCACGTCTGGGACAACCCGCTGGCCCGGGGCGCCGACGGAGTGCTGCGCTACGGAAACCTCACACCCGCGCTGACCGAACTACTCGATTTGCAGGTGCACGCCTTCGGCAGCCGCGAAGCCGTGGTCGAGATCGGTGGCCCGCGCCTGACCTACCGGGAGCTGTGGCACCGCGCGTCCCGGATCGCGGGCGGCTTGCAGGAGCACGGCATCGGCTACGGCGATCGGGTCGCCGTCCACATGCCCTCCGGCGCGCGGTGGGTGCAGGCATTCCTCGGCGCCCTGCTCAGCGGCGCGGTACCGGTGCTGGTGCACGACGCGCTCCCGGAATCGGTCGCCGAGCGCGTGATCGCCGACAGCCGCGCCGATTTCGTGCTCGGCGACCAGGGCGCCGGGACCGAATTGCCCGACGGTGCCGCCTACATCGACGACGGCGCCGCGCTGGGCGATCTGGCGCTGCTGTGCTACACGAGCGGGACGTGCACGCCCAAGGGTGTGGAGCTGACCAACGAGAATCTGCTATCGGCTGTGCGTTCGGTGGTCGCGGCGCTGGACCTGCCGACCGACGGCCTGCGCAACCTGGTGCTGTTGCCGTTGGCCCACGCCGGCGGCTGCGTGGATCAGCTGTTGCCGACCTTCGCCGTCGGCGGCACCGTGGTGCTCACCCGCGACACCCGCGGCATGGCCGAAGCCATCGCCGCCGAGCGCATCGACATGGTCTCCGCGACGCCGCGGATCTTCGCGGGCCTGCTGCCCCGGCTCGCGGAATTGCGCGCCGACGGACTGCGCACCGAGGGCATCGCACGGATCAGCAAAGCCGGTCACCGCGCCGCCTCGCCGGCCGACCTCGCGGCCGGACTGCGCGGCGTGTTCCCCGCCGCCCGGCAGTGGTCGGTGTGGGGCGCAACCGAAACCAGCGGCATCGGTCTCGCGGTGGACGACGCCCAGCGTCCGGACTCGTCGGATGCCGCCGCGGTGCTCGGATTTCCCTTCGGCGGAACGGAATTGGCGCTGTGGGGTCCGCGGGCGACGGCGGGACACGGCGAACTGCTGTGCCGCGGGCCCAATGTCACCCCGCGCTACTGGGACGACCCCACCACGACCGCGGCGCGGTTCACCGGAACCTGGTTCCACACCGGCGATCAGGTGACGATCGACGCCGACGGTTTGGTGTGCAGGGCAGTGGTGCCCGTCGAGTGAGATCGTCTCACTCCAGCATTCGCTCACGCAGCCGCCCGAGCAGGCCGGGTGTCAGTCCGATCGTCGCGAGATAGCCGTCCAGGTCGCCGTGCAACTCGCGCATCGAGGCGGTGGCGATATCCAGGTATTCCTCCCGCACTCCGAGCAGGTCGACGGAGAGTTCCTCGCCGCCCAGCAGCTTGGCCGTCATCAGGGCGCGCAGCGCGGGGACGGCCCCGTTGCTGAGCAGATAGTCGGCCCGGATGTCGGCTTCGGTGACGCCGACCGCGCGCAGCAGCGTCGCGACGGCCCACCCGGTGCGGTCCTTGCCCGCAGCGCAGTGCACCAGCACGGCGCCGTCGCCGCGCAGGACGGACTCGGCGAGGGAGGCGATGGCGGCGTGCGCCTCGGGGAGTGCCGGGAACATCCGATACACCTCGAGCATGTGGGTGTAGGCGTTCTGCGCGCTCGCCTCGTGCGGCGGCGCCTCGGCCATGCGGGAGTCGAACGGAGTGATGGCCAGCCGGACGTCCGCGGGCAGCCGGTCGGCGCCGATGTGGTCGATCTCGCGATGTCCGCGCAGGTCGTGGACGGCGCTGACGCCAAGTTCGCGCAGCGTGACGTGGCCCGCGTCGTCGAGTCCGCTCAGTTGCGCCGAGCGCAGCAGGACACCGGGGCGGACCTTGGCGCCGTCGTCGGTGCGCAGACCAGCGGTGTCGCGGAAGTTGAACGTGCCGGAGAGAAAGTACTGGTCGGCGGGGGGCGAGAGAGTCACCGACCCAGGTTATCCGCCGCGCGGAACGAACGGGTGTCGACAGCGGGTCGTACCCACCACGACAGGCTGACCATTTCGGACTTTTTCACTGTGGGATTCGCCACAGAATTTGGGCTGCTCGGGGCCTGCACCGTACCGTGGTCAACGGTCTGTCTCCCGGCCGGGCGCCGCCGAGTTCCGCCGTCATGGCGTGATTTCCGGGCGGCACGGTGCGATCGCATACCCATTCCGTTTGGGTAACAAAACATTCCTCCAGTCTGGAATTGCCGATCCAACCCGTTCTTAAGCCCCGAAAACGCTCTACCATTGGTGAACGTTGGACCGGGCAGCGTGGGTATTTCCCGATGTTGCCCGCCCTGTTCAGCGAGTCGCGCCAACGCAGGTGCGTGAGTTCTTTCGCCGAGAGGGAGTCGTCGTTGAGCGCACGTGGAGAAGTGATAACAGATATCCGGCTACAACCCGCCGTCACCGATGCGGTCGAAGCCGCGGCGGCCACGCTCGACTACACAGGCCTGCGCGCGTTGCGGGTGCTGCTGCACGCCGGTGTCAGTGCGTACTGGCCCTTGATCAAGGCTGCCCCGGACAAGCAGATCCGGTCGTACGAGATGACCCTGCAGGCGCTGCGCGCCCGCTGGGCGGTCAAGGCCGATTGCTTCCCCGACCCGATCACCACGGAGTTCTATCGGGAGAAGGACGCCGAAGTCGTCGCGTTCCTGCAGATGTGTGCCGGATTGTCGGGAACGCAGTGGCTGGAGCCGGTGGAGGCGATCGCCTGCAATGTCGTGTCGATCATGCAGGGCACGATGCTGCGCTGGCTGGTCGATTGCAACGACGAGACCATGCTTGTGGTGCTCGACGAGATGGTCAGCGTACTGGCCGCGAAGGCCGCGGAGCTCTGACAACTTCTGGACGTCTGACCAACTTGGTGGTTGAGTTGTCGGGTGACCGAGACGTCGCCGATCGCGGGGCTGCACGCGGCCACCGCCGAACTCGACCCGCCACTGGCCGCCCTCGACCTGTCCACTCTGCGCGCGAACGCCGCTGACCTGGTGCGGCGAGCCGGTGGCACACCGGTGCGGGTAGCCAGCAAATCCGTGCGCTGCCGTGCAGTGCTCGCCGAAGTCCTCGGCGCCGATCTCACCGCCGCGGGTGGCTTCGCGGGCATCATGTCCTACTCCTTGCGCGAGGCGCTGTGGCTCGTGCGGCACGGGGCGCGCGATGTCCTGCTCGGCTATCCGAGTGTGGACCGTGCCGCGCTGGCCGAATTGGCGGCCGACGATATCGCGCTGCGCTCGATCACGCTGATGATCGACGATGCCGCCCAACTCGACCTGTTCCGCGCCGCCGTCGGCTCCGACCGGGTGCGGCCGCGAATCTGCCTCGACGTGGACGCCTCCCTGCGGATCGGGCCGCTGCACCTGGGGGTGCGGCGTTCTCCCGTTCGCACGCCGCGGCAGGCTGCCACGCTGGCGGGCCAGGCGCGGCGGCGGGGCTTCGACGTGGTCGGCGTGATGACCTACGAGGCGCAGATCGCGGGGCTGCCGGACGCGAACGTCGCGGTGCGCGCGGTGAAGCGGGCGTCCGCGGCGGAGATCCGCCAGCGCCGGGCCGCGGTGCTCGCCGCGGTCCGCTCGGTGACCGGCGAGCTCGAGATCGTCAACAGCGGCGGCAGCGGATCCATCGAGGTCAGCGTCGCCGATCCGGACGTCACCGAGGTGACCGCCGGATCCGGGTTGTATGTGCCGACGCTGTTCGACGACTATCGGTCGTTCGAGCCGAGAGCGTCGCTGTACTTCGCGATGCCCGTGCTGCGGCGTCCGGCGGACGATATCGCCACCGTCTTCGCGGGCGGCTACATCGCCTCGGGTCCCGCCGGGCGGTCGCGAGCGCCCAAACCGGTGTGGCCGCGCGGAGCGAAGCTGCTCGGCACCGAGGGCGCGGGCGAGGTGCAGACCCCGCTGTCGGGCGCCGCTGAACTGCGGATCGGCGACCGGGTGTGGTTCCGGCACGCGAAGGCCGGTGAATTGTGCGAGCGGTTCGACGCCGTGTATCTGGTCGACGAGGGCGGCCACCGCGAGCGTGTGCCGACCTATCGGGGCGAGGGTGTCTGCTTCGGTTGACCGGCGCCGGTCAACCGCAGAAACGCCCCGAGATCGGCGAGTTCGTCGGGGTCGGCGGGCAGATATTCGGTCAGCAGCGGTGAGCGGATGACGATCGCCTTCCACATGGCGCGGCACAGCGCGTGGATCAGGCCGCGCGACAGCAGCGACGCCATGCCGTTGGGCGCGTCGGCGGGGGAAGAGGTGGTCATGGACAGCAGCACCACCGCCGCCTCCCGGCCGCGGAAGCGATCCGGCGTGCCCACCAGGACGTCCTCGATCTTGGCGCGGGCCAGCAGCGTCTGGATGCGCCCCACCTGAGCGGCGTACGGAGCGACCACGAAGATGTCGTGCGGATGCAGTCTGCGCGTGGTCGCGCCGCTGGTCCAGGACCTGCCGAGCAGCGCGCGGACCCGGCGCACCACTTCGCGCGCCTCCGCCGGTGACTCGGTGGCGTTGCCGTAGTGATCCACCAGGACGGTGTCCACCCCGGGCTCTTCGCCGTGGAGTTGCCGGGCCAGGGTGACCGTTTCGTTGGCGCGCAGGCGGCCGTCGTAATACAGGCGGGAGACCGGTTCGCACACCGCCGGGTGCATGCGCCAGGTGCGGTCGAGGAAGTACCCGCGTTCGGCGGGCAAGGTTTGTCGTCCATCGGCCAGCCACCCGAGCACCGATTCACCGACGGGCGCGGGATGGGCGCCGCGCGCGGTGGACGCCACCGGGTCGCCGAGCAGCAACACATTACGCGCGCACCCCGCGACGGACACCGTCTCGGCCAGCGGGAAGCGGCCCGCGTCGGCGATCACGAGCAGGTCCAGACCCGCACGCGGTACGAGATCCTCGTTCGTGAAATCGGCCGGGTCGCCGCCGAGGACGCAGCCGCTGATCGCGTTGTCCAGGAACCGCGGATAGCGGGCGGCGTCGATCACCACCCACTCCGGCGCGACCGTCGCCGCGTCCTTCTTGGCGACCAGCTCCGGCAGCACACCCGCCCGCACTACCGCGTCGAGCAGGTTCTCCACGATGGCGGGCGATGGCGCGACGATGCCGATCCGCCACTTGTTCCGAGTGATCAGGCGCTCCAGTACCCGGGCCGTGGTCGCGGTCTTCCCCGTGCCCGACGGACCCTGCACCGCCAGGTAGGAGTGATCGAGAGCGCACAGCGCGGCGGTGATCGCGGCGGCGTAGTCACCGTGCACCTCGGGCAACCGGGCGGCGCCGTGCTGCCGGGGCGGTTGACGCGCGAGGATGTCGAACACGGCCGTGCGCGGCGTGTCCGGCAAGGTCATCAGCAATTGCTGCGCCGCGAGTTCGATGGCTAGTTCGGCGTTCTCGTCCCAGTCCGGAAGGCCGGGTGCGATCGCCGAGGGCAGTTCGTCGTAGGGTTCGCAGCCTTCGGGCAGCGATTCCTCCAGCCGGACGGTGTCGTCGAATTCGGTGTCCACCGAGCAGCCGAGAACCGTCGCCGTCGCGGTGGCCCGCTGACCCGCGGCGGTGACCATGCCGCCCGGCATCGGCTGATCGTAGAAGGTGTAGACGGCGGTACCCGGAGTGAGCACGCTCGGACCGGGGGCGCCGCTGGAACCGGTGCCGATTCGTCCGGTCAGGGTGAGATAGCGCCGCATCGCCGGGCGGTCGGGGCGGCGATGCCATTTGGTGTCGACGGTGCCCCAGTCGGCCACCAGCACTCCCGGGGCCTCCGGCCATTCCCGCACCGGGTGACTGAGCCGGTCGGCATGCGCCCACCACAGCGGCTGCCGCTCGCGCCGGTGGTAACCCAGCGTCGCGGCCATCAGCGCGGCGGGATGCAGCGGATCACCCTGCGCGGCAGCGTATTCCGCGAGCGCGGCCTCCAGCGACGACGGCCGGGACGACGGCGGCGCCGGCTCGCCGGGCACCGCCGGGGCGCACCACGTGTCCGGTGTCCCGGTCGGCGTGGCGACGCGTTGCTCGGCCGCGCGATCGAGCAGCCAGTCGCGCAACCGCAGCACCGTGTGGCAATCGTGTTCGGCGGGCGCGCCGGGAAGCAGTCGGCGCAGCTCGCGGAGCCGGTAGGAAGTCTCTCCGATGAGCAGCGCGCCGCGCACGATCGGATACAGATCGACCAGGACGCCCTCGCACAACAGCTCGTCCACGAGTTCCTCGTTGACGCCGTGCCGTCCGGTGCAGCGCAGCAGCGCGGTCCGCACCGCCGCGGAGTAGTGGTAGACGTGCAGGCCGGGATCGATCCGGCGGCGCTGGGTCAGATAATCGAGCACCTGCTCGAGCACGTGGCGTTCGGCGGCCGCGGCGCGGCCGGGCTCGCTCGAACCGCTCGGTCCGCGCAACGAGAGATGCACCATGTCCGGGCCGCCGACCTCGACGACGAGCGGAGTCCGTCCGCCGCCCGTGATGGTGAGCGAGAGATCGCCGGGGGAGGGTGCGGGCAGCGCCCCGAGCACGGTAGCGTCGAGCACCGCGTAGGTCGGCCGGCCCGAAACTTCCCGCCGCAGCTGGATTTCCGCCTGGCGGCGCAGCGCCGAGACGGTGCGCGGCGGCACACCGGGAACCGCGATCTCGGCGCCGGCCAGCCGATCGATGGTGTTCACCCCCGCTTCCCGCAGGCGGGCGCGCGCGGCGGGCGGCATGCCGGCGACCAGCAGCAGGTCACGCGCGGCGGAGAGGGCGGCGGCGCAGCCGCGGCAGCGGCCGCAGGCGAGATAGCGGGGATCGCCCCACTGCACGGGCAACAGTTCGGCGAGCTTTTCGTCCACGATGCGCTCCACCCGGCTCCGGCGCGCCCGATACAGCGCAAGCAGCTCGCTCAGCGTTCGGGCGCTGCTCTCCGCGCCGAGATGCAGCCGGACCAGCGGCGCGGTGAGCGCGCCCGAGTGGTCGAGCGCGTCGGCGCACGCGGCGAGTTCGAGGGCGGCGGACACCCGATCCGCGGTCGTGGGCGCGATGCCGTGCACGGTATAGCGGACCCGATGTTCGGCCCGCACCAGGAAGTCGGCGGAGCAATGGAATCGGCCGTCGAAGAAGGTGGCGCCGTGCACCACGTGTGCGCCGGAGCGCAAGGCTGCGACCGTGTCGGCGTGCGCGGCGGTGAGTGCCGCGACATGGCGGCCGGGATCGCCCGGTTCGTCCGGCGGGCGGTCGATCTCGACCACCGCGCCGGCGAAGCGCGCGCGGTAGTCGTCGAGCAGGCGGCGCCGGACGTCATCGGTCCCCGGCGCGGGCTCGCACCCCGGTATGGTGCGGTCGGGGTCGGCCGGGATGGTGCCGAGTTCGGCGTCGAGGGCGCGCAGCAGGGCGAACTCGCAGTGCGCCGCGCGGACGAGATCGACGGCGGTGCAGACGACACGATCACCGAACACGAACAAACGCGGCCCTCCTGTGTCTTCGCGGGACACCCGCTGCCGGCAAGCGCCGAATTACACACGGACCCGCAACACTGTAGCCAGCGCGCCTGACCTCGACCTACCCTGCCCGGCTCAGGAACGCGGCTTACGGCGCTCCGGCCGCTTGCCGCCCTCGCGCTCCCGGCGCTGGCCGCGGCTGAACGTGCGATGCTGCGGCGGACCCTGATCCAGTTGCAGCTGAATGAGCACCCCACTGATCCGCGTGCGCCGCAACGCTTCCAGTGTTTCCTCCGGCAGCTGTGCGGGCAGTTCCACCAGGCTGTGATCGGGCCGGATGCTGATGTGCCCGAAGTCGCTGCGGCGCAGGCCGCCTTCGTTGGCGATGGCGCCGACGATCGCGCCGGGCACCACGCGATGCCGCTTGCCCACGCTGATCCGGTAGGTCGCCAGCTCGGTTCCGGTGACCCGGTGGGCCGAGCCGCCGGACCGCTCCTCGTCGAAGCGGCGAGCGGGACGCTCGCGTGGAGTCCGCTCACGCTGCGGGCGCTCCACCGGCTCCGGCTCGGGCTCCATGAAGAAGTTGTCGCCGTCGTAGGAGCCCACCGCCAGCGCCGCGGCGATGTCGGCCAGCGGGATGTTGTGCTCGCGCTCGTAATCCTCGATCAGCTTGCGGAACAGCGGGAGATTCGACGAGGTGAGGTTCTCGGTGATGGCGTCGCCGAACTTGGTGACGCGCTGCGCGTTGACATCCTCCACACTGGGCAGCTGCATCTCGGTGAGCGGATGCCGGGTGGCCCGCTCGATCGACTTGAGCAGATGCCGCTCGCGCGGCGCGACGAACAGCAGTGCCTCGCCGCTGCGCCCGGCCCGGCCGGTGCGGCCGATGCGATGCACGTAGGACTCGGTGTCGTGCGGGATGTCGTAGTTGACCACGTGCGAGATGCGGTCCACGTCCAGTCCGCGTGCGGCCACATCGGTGGCGACCAGGATGTCCAGTGCGCCGGACTTGAGCTGGCCGATGGTGCGCTCGCGCTGGTTCTGCGCGATGTCGCCGTTGATCGCAGCGGCGGAAAAGCCTCTGGCGCGCAGTTTTTCGGCGAGTTCCTCGGTGGCCTGCTTGGTGCGGACGAAGATGATCATCGCCTCGAACGACTCCACCTCGAGCACCCTGGTGAGCGCGTCCAGCTTGCGCTGGTGCGAGACCAGCACCCAGCGCTGGGTGATGTTGGTGTTCGTGGAGGTCTTCGCCTTGACCGTGATCTCCACCGGCTCGTGCAGGTACTGCTTGGAGATCTTGCGGATCGCGGCGGGCATGGTCGCGGAGAACAGCGCCACCTGCTTGTCGGCGGGCGTATCGGCGAGGATGCGCTCGACGTCCTCCTGGAAGCCCATCTTCAGCATCTCGTCGGCCTCGTCGAGCACCAGATACTGCAGCTGCGACAGATCGAGCGTGCCCTTCTCCAGGTGATCGATCACCCGGCCCGGTGTGCCGACCACGACGTGCGCGCCGCGGCGCAACCCCGACAGCTGCACGCCGTAGCTCTGCCCGCCGTAGATGGGCAGCACGTGCAGGCCGGGAATGTGCGCGGCGTAGCGGCCGAAGGCCTCGGCGACCTGGATCGCGAGCTCACGGGTCGGCGCGAGCACGAGGGCGCGCGGACTGCGGCCGACCGGCTCGAGCCCCATCAGGATCGGGATGGCGAAAGCGGCGGTCTTGCCGGTGCCGGTCTGTGCGAGACCGACGACATCGGCGCCCGAGAGCAACGGGGGAATCGTCGCGGCCTGGATGGGGGAGGGCGATTCGTAACCGACATCGGCGATGGCCGCGAGGATGCGGTCATCGATACCCAGATCGGCGAAGGACGGGCCGTCGGTGTCCCTGTCGTCGTCGCCAGGAACGCTGTCGACCTGATTAGTGCTCATTGAGCAGGAGTTTACTGTGTGGGGCTGTTCGTCCCGGCCACCGCCCCAATACGGTGAGACCTATGCAACTGGACACCTCGCTCGCGCACCGGGATGCGCCGCCGGATCAACTGGACGTGGCGGTCGTCCAGTTCGCCCCTTCGACCGACCCGGCGCAGAACCTCGTCGCGGTGCGCGAACACGTGCGAACGGCTCACGAACGGGGCGCGCGCGTGGTCGTCGCACCGGAATACGCGATGTTCGCCGTGACCCGGCTCGACGAGCGGGTCGTCGCCGTCGGCGAACCGCTGACCGGCCCATTCGTCACCGGCCTCGGCGCGATCGCCCGCGAGTTCGACGTGTTCCTGGTCGCCGGAACCGTGGAGCAGGTCGAGCCCGGCGGCGACCGGATTCGCAACACCCTGGTCGTGCTCGGCCCGGACGGTTCCCTCGTCACCCGGTACCGGAAGGTCCACCTCTACGACGCCTTCGGACACTTCGAATCCGACGTGGTCGAGCCGGGCGTGATCGAGGCGCCCGCCACCTTCACCGTCGGCGATGTCACATTCGGCATGCAGACCTGCTTCGATCTGCGCTTCCCGGAAGGCGTGCGCCGGGTCGCCGCGGCGGGCGCGCAGGTGCTGCTGCTGCCTGCCCAGTGGATCCCGGGACCGGGCAAGGTCGACCAGTGGACCACGCTGGTGCGGGCGCGGGCGATCGAGAACACCGTCTACGTCGCGGCCGCCGACCAGGCCGCACCCCGGGGTGCGGGCGCGTCGATGATCGTGGACCCGGCCGGCGCGGTGCTCGCCGAACTCGGTGACGAATCGGGCGTGCTGACCGCCGGAATCGACCTGGCGTACCTGAGCAAGGTGCGCACGGCGAACCCGAGTCTCGCGTTGCGTCGATTCGCGATCACCGAGCGCGGACCGGAGTAGCGTTCGACATCGATGGTGTACACCGATCGGACCTCGGCCGGTCGCGCGCTGGGTGCGCATCTGGAACACCTACGCGCGTCGGACCCACTGGTGCTCGGGCTGCCGCGCGGTGGAGTTCCGGTGGCCGCCGCGGTACGCGAGGTGATCGGCGGTGACCTCGACATCCTGCTGGTTCGCAAGCTGGGTGTGCCGTGGCAGCCCGAGCTGGCGCTCGGCGCCATCGGGGAGGACGGGGTCCGGGTGCTGAACCAGGATGTGCTGGCGCACACCGGGATAACGCCGAAGAAGGTCGACGCGATCGCGGCACGGGAGCGCGCCGAGCTGGAGCGGCGCAGACAGGTGCTGCGCGGTGGATCGCGGCCGATCCCGCTGACGGGGCGCACGGTGGTGATCGTCGACGACGGCATGGCGACCGGCGCCACGGTCGTGGCCGCCTGCCGGGTCGCCCGCCTGCACCGGCCCGCGCGAGTCGTGGCCGCCGTGCCGGTCTCCTCGACCGAAGCGATGCGCCGGGTCGCCGACGAGGCCGATGAGGCGATCTGCCCGTGGGTGCCGCGCTCGCTCGGCGGCGTCGGCGGCGCGTACCGCGATTTCCATCAGCTCGAGGACGCCGAGGTCACCGCGTTGCTGTGCTGAACAGATTTCGACGGTCCGATCGCGCGTGGGCGAGACGCTCAGCGCCCCGCGTAGGCCGTCGAGGTGCGCGCGGCCGCGGCGACGAGCGGTCGCAGCTGGGCGGCCAAACGCTCCGCGCTCACCGCGACGACGTCGACGTCCGTGCCGGTGCGCACCGCGTACCGGCCGTCGGCGACCACGTCGATCCAGCACAGCACGCCGAACGGGCGCAGTTCCCCCGCACCGCGGCGAGCCGAGACGACCATCTGGCCGATGCCTTCGCGCGGCTGCCTGAGCAGCTTGCGGATCCGGGACGGGGTGGACGGACCGGCGACCGGAACGGTGACCAGGTTGCGGCTGTCCTCGCCGACCTGGGACAGGGGAGCGGTCAGGCGTGGGAGCATGCCGGGGGCGTTCTCCGGGAGCATCGAGACGATCCGCGGGCACAGGGTTTTCGAACTGCCCGCGAACAATCGCACGTCGCCGCCGCGATCGGGTGTCGCGCCGGGGCGCTGCGCCGCGACCACCGCGACGTTCCCGGTGGCGGCGCCGAGGATACGGATCGGCCGCGCCGCCGACTCGGGTCCCCGCCCGGTGCCCGCAGGCGGGCGGGGACCGCCGTTTTCGGGCGGTGCCGGGTCGGGCGCCGTCGCACGCTGACCGAACACCTCCACGCGCAGGTCCGGCTGGGCGAGGACGCGCAGCGCCGCCTCCAGATCCGCGTCCAGCACCTCATCACACCAGCGATCGAGCGCCGGAAGCTGCGCGGTGCGTTCCGCGGTGTCGCGCGCCGACAGGCGCACGGCGAGTGGATAGGGAATGCGGTCGCCGTCTGTGCGTGACCAGGCCAGTGCGAACTGATCCGGGGTCAGCGTCCAGTTCACTCGTACTCGGTCCATTCGCCGAGCACGGGCGGTGTGGTCGGATCGAGCGACCCGATGAGTTCGCCGCCGTCGTCGGCGGGCTCGAGGTAGGTGGGGAGATCGTCGAGGTCGAACTCCTCGTCCTCGTCATCGATCGGCGCCGGGCGTGCGGCGGCGGCGTGCGCGGCCACGCTCGAACCCGCGCGTGGGGTGTCGACGGCGGCGACCGCGCCGCCCATCAGACCGCCGATCGCGCCGGCGCCGATACCGGTGACCGCCGCGTCGGAGCTGTCGTCGTTCTTGCGCCGCTCGTCGCGTTTGCGCTGTTCCTCGGGCGGAACCTGGCTGCCGACACCGGGCACGGCGGGCAAGGTCAGGGGCGTACTCGTCGCCGCGGCGGGCACGGTCGCCGGGCTCGGCGACCCGGTGGTGGTCGCGGTGCGGAGGTCGGCGGCGGCCGTAAACGTCGGGAGCGCCGCCGCCGCGGCGGGTGCGACTCGGGGCGTGGCCGGGGCCGGTGTCTCGTCCGCGACCGCGGCGCCGGTCGTCGGCGTGGCAGCGGCGGCGGATGTGGCGGGCGTCTGCGCGGCGGGTGCCGGATCGGCGGACGCCGGTGGGCCGCTCTGCCGCACCGTGTGGATCGACGTCGGCGCGTGTGCGCCGAGCGACGTGGGCTGCGCGTCCGATGCGGCCGGAACGATGCCGACGATCTTGCTCGTCGGTGTGGCGGTGGGTGGCGGGGCGGCCGGTTGGTCCGATTCGTCGGGGAAGGCGGGCACGTCGGTGCCGGTAGGGGCGAAAACTCCTGCGTAGATGTCGTTCATCGCGCGCACGACGTCCTGGCGGGCGTGTTCGCTCGCCTTCTGCCCCTCCACATTGCTGGTCGCACGGGACGGGTCGAGCAGCGCGGCGCCCAGATCCGGTGCGCCGGTGGGCGGCTCGGTCACCGCGGCCCGCAGCGCCTCCGCCGCGTCGCTCGCTCGGCCGAGACGCTGTGCGACGACCGCGAACACGTCGGCCAGATCCTGGCCGCTCTGTTCGAACACGCGCACCACCGCGTCCGCGCTCTTTGCTGCGGAGCCGCGCCAGCCGTCGGCGATGGCCGCGCGAATCTCGGTGTGCGCCTGGAAGACCGCGTCGGCGAGCTGAGCCGCCGCGTCGCTCCATGCCTGTCGGCCGCCCGCCAGCACGGCCGGGTTCAGCAACTGGACCTTGGCGTGGATCTCGTCGTGCGTGAGGTTGTCGAACACTTCGACGTTCGGAGCGTAGGCGGGGTCGGTGCGCCGGTGGGTGGCCCGCTCGCCGGCGCGCGGCATCTCACGCATGCGCGGCTCCCGTCACGTCGATCCGTTCGACCGCCTGCGCGAGCGCCTGGTCGGCCTGCTGGTAGACGGCGGCTGCGGCGCGGAAGGTCTGAGCGAGTTCGCGTGCGCCGGCGGCGTATTCGATCAGTCGCGCGATCGCGCCGTCGGCCTTGCGCTCGAATCCCGCGCGCAGTGCGTCGCCGGAGGCGAATCCGCCGAAGCCGGGCAGCGCGGTGGCGCCACTCAGGATGCGGATCTGCTCGTCGACCCGATCGGCGAGCAATTCGTAGCGGCGCGCGCACCTTTCGTGCGCGCCGTCGGCGACCAGGAGGCCGTCGATCCACAGCGAGCCGTCGTCGACCGCGCGGTTCAGCGCCGCGATGTCGACGCCGGGTGCGGTGACCTCCGCGGGCGGTTCTCCGCCGTACCCGTTCTCCTGCGATGGCATCTGCGCCGTCCCCCTTCCTGTTCCGAAATGCGGTTACGGATGCCGTGCCAACCCCACGACGACACCCTGTATCCAATCCGCGATGTCGGCAGTGACCCGCGCGTGCACCGGCTCGTGCAGCAGGTCGTGCCCGGCGTCGATGTACTCCCGTAAATCTACCGATTCGTGGCGGCTAGTCCAGACCCTGATCGCGTCGATCGGCGCGCGCCGGTCATCCACGCCGTGCACCGCGAGCACCGGAAGACGCTGCGGCAGGGGCGTTCCCGGTGCGCCCGGCACACCGCCTCCCAGTGCGCGTTTCGAGACGCCCGACAGCACGAGGCCGGCCAGCGCGTCCGCGGGCAGGGCGGGCCGCAGTGGATAGTTCCGGTCCAGCATCGTCGAACTCGTCGCCGCACCCTCCGGCACCGCCGCCCCCAGCATGCCCAGCGCGGTCACCGCGCCGAGCGAGTGCCCCATCAGGATCAGCGGCCGGTCGCTACCGGCCAGCTCGACCAGCCGCACCGCGTCCGCCACCAGCTCGGCCAGCGTGCCGGGCTGCTCCGGATCGCCTTCGCTGAGCCCCTGCCCGGAGGTATCCAGCGCCCAGACCTCACCGGCGGGTCGCAAGGCGCGCGCGAAGCGGTGGTAGTGGCCGCTGTGCTGACCGATTCCGGGCAGCAGGACCACGGTGTACAGCGGGTTCTCGCTCGGCCACCGCCGATAATGCATCCGGCCGCGCGCGCCGTCGAAGAATGGCATGTACCGATAGTGCCAAAGATCGTGTCGCGGGTGGAACCGCACGATTGCGCGCGGGAAACGGCTAAGATCCGCGGCGACTCATACCTACTCGAGCGGGAGGTGCCCGCGTTGCGAACTCGCTGCCGTCGAGTCGCCCTCCTGCTGTCCGTCCTGGCGCCGGCCGTCGCCGGAGTGCTCGCGCCGGCCGCCGACGCCGCGCCACCGGTCGCCGCCTGTGACCCCGCTGTCGCGGTCACCGCCGTTCCAGCGCAGGTGCCGCTGCTCGACTGGGCGGAGAACCTTGGTTACGACGCGCAGGGCAACCTGTGGGTCTCGCGGCTCTACCGCAACGAGGTGCAGCGCTACGACGCCGCGGGCACACGCACCGCGACCGTCCCGGTGGAGTTCCCCGGCGCGGTCCGGCTCGGTCCCGACGGACTGCTGTATGTCGTCTACGGCGACGCGCCGGTCGGCGTCGGCCGTCCCGGCGGTGTGCTCCGGTTCGATCCGGCCGCGGCCGTGCCCGAGCCGGAGGTCTTCGTCTCCGGCTTCACCATGCCCAACGGCGCGGCGTTCGATCCGAGCGGGAACCTGTACGTGGCGACCTGGTCCGGTGTGGTCAAGGTTCGTCCGGACGCCGCCATCGACACCGCGTGGGGCGCGCAGCCGGCCGGGCCGGCCGCCGCCAACGGCGTGGTCGTGCACGACGGCATGCTCTATGTGACCGCCAACGGCGGTCCGCTGGGCCGGATCGTCCGGATCCCGCTCGACGCGCCCGCGTCCCGCAGCACGGTCGCCGACCTTTCCGCGCAGCCGGCCGGTCTCCCGGACTTCGCCGACGATCTACTGGCCGATCCCAGCGGCATCCTCTACGTCACCACCCTCACCGGCCGGCTCGTCCGCGTCGATCCCACCACCGGCGCCACCTGCGCGGTCCGCAACGGCCAGCCGCTCACCGCGGTAGCCGCCACCCCCGGCCGTCCGGACCAATTGACGGCGAGCACGGAATCCGGCGCTCTGCTGCGAATCCAGCTGCCGAGCTGACTTCCCCGCCCGGCTACGGGGTGGATTAGCCGCCGGAGCCGCTCGGAGCGGGAGCAGCCGGGGCTGGAGCGGGGGCCACCGGCGGCGGAGCCGGGTTGTCCGGGACCGTGACGAGCCCCACGGTGGGAGTCATCACACAGTGGGCGAACGGGTAGTCGATGATGCCCCACATCGAAGCCAGCACCGTGCCGGGTCCGCTGTTGACCGTCTTGGACAACGTGGGCTGGCGGTACTCGGTGACGTCGTCGAGCGGGTCGATGCCGCTGGCGCCGGTGTTGACGTTCACCCAGGCGACGACGAGACCGGAGGCCAAGGGAGCGCCGGAGTGCGACGGGGTCGCGCTGAACCGCAGCTCGCCGGGCTCGACGTTCAGGTCGCGGCCGCTGCCCGGCCCCTCGGTCGTCGCGGCGGCGATGATCGTGGTGATCGGCCCGTTGCTGCCGCAGCCGAAGGTGGGCGCGGCGTAGGAGAACGGGGTGAACACGCTGGATACCTCGCGCAGGCGCGCGGCGTCGATCAAGCCGACGTAGCGCGTGAGCGCGGCGACGCCCTCCTGTGCGGACGGGTCGGAGCCGGCGATGTCGGTCAGATGGGCCAGGCCGGTGTCCACCGGTTCCGGGGTCTGGTCGGCGGTGGCCGGCGCGGAGAAGGTGAGCACCGCGCCGATGCCGAGGGATGCCGCGGCGGCCGCGGCGCGTGCGATGGTCCTGCCGTTCACTCGTTCTCCTCGATACCGAACCCTGTGGCCCCCGACCCACCCGCAGCAACGTACCAGTTCGCGGCGGTCGCCGTCCCCGGGGACCAGGGTGAAACCGGACGCCGTGAACGACGCCGGTGTCCCGCCTCCTGTGATCCTTCGGTAATGGGGCATTACCGAGGGGTAAGTTTGACCCGGACGTACGAGACACGCAGGGAGATGCGTATGAAACTATCCTTGTCCCCCGATGACGTCGCCTTCCGCGACGAACTGCGCGGGTTCTATCGGACCGAGATCCCGGCCGACATCCGCGAGCGCGTCCGGGCCGGCCGTGAGCTGACCCGTGACGACATCGTCACCGCGCACAAGATCCTCGACGAGCACGGCCTCGCGGTGCCCAACTGGCCCGTGCGGTGGGGCGGCAAGGATTGGACGCCGATGCAGCGCCACATCTGGCAGGACGAGATGCAGCTGGCCTCGGTGCCCGAGCCGCTGACGTTCAACGCTCAGATGGTCGGCCCGGTGATCGCCCACTTCGGCTCGCAGGAGCTGAAGGAGCGTTTCCTGCCGGCCACCGCGGCGCTGGACATCTGGTGGTGCCAGGGCTTTTCCGAGCCGGACGCCGGCTCCGACCTGGCGTCGCTGCGCACCACCGCGGTCCGCGACGGTGATTCCTACATCGTCAACGGCCAGAAGATCTGGACCACGCTGGCCCAGTACGCGGATTGGATCTTCTGCCTGGTGCGCACCGACCCGAGCGCGCGGAAGAAGCAGGCGGGCATCTCCTTTCTGCTGTTCGACCTGAAGTCGCCCGGTGTCACCGTCCGCCCGATCAAACTGATCGACGGCGGTTACGAGGTGAACGAGGTCTTCTTCGAGAACGTCCGAGTCCCCGCCGACCAGCTGGTCGGAGAGGAGAACATGGGCTGGACCTACGCGAAGTTCCTGCTGGGCAACGAGCGCACCGGCATCACCGGTGTCGGCCGGACCAAGGTCAAGCTCGGTGTCGCGAAGCAGTACGCCGCCACGACCAGATCGGGCAGCGGCACGCTGCTTTCGGACCCGGTGTTCGCGGCGCGGATCGCCGAACTGGAGAACGAGCTGCTCGCACTGGAGCTCACCCAGCTTCGGGTGGTCTCCAACTCCGCCGACGGCAAGCCGAATCCGGCCTCTTCGGTGCTGAAGCTGCGCGGTTCGCAACTCCAGCAGGCCGTCACCGAGCTGCTGCTGGACATCGCGGGACCGGACGCCATCCCGGTACGCGCGGACGACATCGTCTCGCCCGGCTGGGCGCAGCGCAGCGGCCCCTCCTACCTGAATTACCGCAAGACAACCATCTACGGAGGCTCCAGCGAGGTGCAGCGCACCATCATCGCCTCCACGATCCTCGGATTGTGAGGCGACGCCATGGATTTCGATCTCACCGATGAACAGGTCATGCTCCGCGACACGGTGCGTGACCTGCTGGCCCGCGCCTACGACGCCGAATCACGGCTGAAGGTGGTCGACTCCGAACTGGGCTGGAGCCGCGACGTGTGGCGCCGGCTCGCCGAACTGGGCGTGCTCGGCCTGAGCTTCGCCGAGGAGGACGGCGGCGTCGGCGCCGGTCCCGTCGAGACCATGGTCGTGCTCGAGGAGGTGGGCCGCAGGCTCGCGCCGGAACCGATCCTGGACGCGGTGCTGATCCCCGGTGGTCTGGTCGCCGCGGCGGGCAGTGCCGAACAGCGGCAGCGGATCCTGCCCGAGGTGGCCTCGGGCGCGAAGCTGCTCGCCTTCGCCCACGCCGAGCCCGGGGTGCGCTGGCCGGCGACCGAACTGGCGACCACCGCGACGGCGCAGGGCGATTCGTACACGTTGACCGGGGTGAAGAACCCCGTCGCGCACGGCGACAGCGCGGACGAGCTCGTGGTCAGCGCCGTGCTGCCCGAGGGCGGTGTCGGCCTGTTCCTGGTCGCGCCGGGCGCGCCGGGTGTGGTCCGCAAGTCCTACCGCACGGTGGACGGCCGGCGCGGCGCTCAGCTGGAGCTGACCGCCGCGCCCGCCGAGCGGCTCGGCGCCGCGGACGCGGCCGAGGCGATCGAATCGGTGCTGACTCACGCGCAGGCGAGCCTGTGCGCGGAGTCGATCGGCGCGATGGCAGAGGCGTTGCGACTGACCACGGAATACCTCCAGCAGCGCAAGCAGTTCGGGGTCACGCTGTCGAAGTTCCAGACGCTCACGCAGCGGGCGGCCGACATGTACGTCTCGCTGGAACTCGCGCGCAGCATGAGCCTGTACGCCACCGCCTCGCTGGCGGACGGGGCAGGCGATCCGGTGATCGCGTCGCGCGCCCGGCTGCAGGTCGGCCGCGCGGCCCGGCACATCGGACAGGAGGCGATCCAGATGCACGGTGGCATCGGCGTCACAGCGGAGTACCCGGTGAGCCACTACGTGGCCCGGTTGACCGCGATCGAACGCACGCTCGGCGGCGGGCTCGAGCACCTGCGGGTGCTCAGCTCGCGGGTCGCTGACTACGATCTGCCCGAACTGTAAGCAGGACCGCGGTGGTGCGTTTCGCGCACCACCGCGTCATTCGTCGTCCTGGGGCGTCGTCCGCAGTTGTACGGGCGCGTCGTCCGTCGAGTCGCTCGTCGGCGCTCGCGCGGCGGTCGGCTTCGGCTCCTCCGGCGGCGCTGCCGCCTGCGAGGTGTCCTCATGCGGATTTCCCGGGGACGGCTCGGCGGTGGTGCTGCTCATGAAGCCCGCGAACGGCGTCGGGTGCCGCTGATCGGCCGGTGCGATCCGCCAGGTGGGTGACGGCGGGATGACGACCTTGGGCGTCGTCGAGCCGGTGGCGCTTTCACGGACAACGGGTTCGGCGTACCCGCCCGCCTCGAGCGGCGGGGGCGGCACGTAGGTGTCCTGCTTGCCGACGCCGCAGACGCCGATCAGGACAAGTCCGATGGAAACCGCTCCCGCGGCGATCGCCGGACCGGCGATCTTGGCCCTGCTGCTTTCCAACGGTGACGCTCCTCGTGGGTATCGAGTGGACTCACCTTACTCGAGGCCGGTCGGGCCGGCGAGGCGAGTGGTCGCTGAGGATGCGCCGGGCGGCGCATCCGAAACAGTTCTGATTCAGATATCGAATTGGTCTCTTCGGCGTGTCGCGGGCACGTGTCGCTATCTTCCGGCGTGCCGGAGTCGTAGCGTGTGTGAGCAAAGTTACGCGTGAGACGCCGGTTCAAGGATGAGAGACACGTTGTGTGAGAACGTGATTGTGGTTCTCTGATCGGCGTCATCGAGGAGTAGATGATGGGAGCTTACTCGACAGCGTCGCGGCGTGGTTCGTCCCGCGCCGCAGAAGATGCCGTGTCGGCAACGGCACAGCATCCCGCGTCGAACCAGAAGGGCCGCTCGGGCCGCTCGCTGTCCACGATCGTGTCGCGGACGCTCGCCTGGCTGATCTTCATCGGCGGACTCGTCGGGGCGGTGCTCGGCATCGCCGGACTGCACGTCGAAATCACGGTCGCCGGACTCATTCTGGCCTGCACCGCGGGACTGGTTCTGCTCAAACTCCGCGCGGGTGGCGGCGGAGCCGACTGACCGGAAACCGGCCGGTCGCTCGCCGAGCGGCCCGGCTCCGGGCGTGAGAAACGAAGGCGCGCAACACTACAGGCGCTTACCGTGATCTGTATGAGGATCGAGATCACCACCGACGCCGCCGAGTTCCGCTCGGTCGCGGGGGCGTTCCTGCTGCGCGATCCGCTGCGGCACACCGTGCTCACCACGAGCGTCGCCAACCAGGTCACCGGCTTGGATGCCCCGGCCGGGGCATCGCGGTTTCTCTCCGTCCACGACGAGGACGCCGCGGTGGTCGGTGCCGCCATGCGGGTGGCCGGCCGCGACGTGTATCTCGGCGCGCTACCGCCCGACGGCATTCCCGCGGTGGCCCGCGCGCTGGCCGAGATCGTCCCCGAGAGCGGGGGCGTCGAAGGTGTCGTCGCGGACGCCACGGCTTTCGCCCAGTACTGGTGTGGACTACTGGGGAAAGGCTTTCACCAGTCCTACCTTGCCCGGCTGCACCGGCTCGGCGCGCTGCGGATCCCGGACGTGGCCGGGCAGCCGCAGCCCGCCCGGGAATCCGATGTCGCGCTGTGCATCGACTGGATGGCGGCCATGCAGGAGGAGTCCGGAGCGGGAACCGGGCTGGAGGAGGCGGCGATCCGGCGTCGCGTCGAGGCGGGCCGCTGGTGGTTGTGGGAACGCGAGGGTCAGCCGGTCAGCCTTGCCGCGCACCATATTCCGATCCAGGGCTGGTCACGGATCGGGCCGGTGTACACACCGCCGGACGCGCGCGGGCACGGTTATGCCTCCGCGGTGACCGCGCACGTCGCGAAGTTGCTGCGAGCCGAGAACCTGGACGTCTGCCTGTTCGCCGATACCGCCAACACCACGGCCAACCGGATCTACCGGGCGATCGGCTTCCACCCGACACACGAGTTCGCGCATTACGTCTTCGAATAGCCTGCCAGGACGGTGCGCCAGGCGGCGGTGAACCCAGCGAACACCGGCGCCGGACTCGTCGCTCGTTCGGCTACGGCTCCGATGGTGAAGCGGGTGTCGTCCATGTGCCGCCCTCGCGTCTTCCCCTGGGGAGACTCAATTCAGCGGTGCGGATCTCCACCAATTCATGAACTCGGCTTCGGTGGCTATGAATCCGGCACTGTACATCAGCATGGCCGCCCGGCCCGGGTCCGCGTGGAAGGCGGTGACCATTCGCGGGCGCAGATTGCGGCTGTCGCGCAGGGTGTAATTCGTGTAACTGTGCCCGCTGTCGTTGGTGGCGGTAGCGCGATCGTTGGCCGGTAGCGCGGCGAGCGCGGCCTGCGCGTCGGCAGGGGAGCCGTAGAGGTAGAAGTCGAAGGACGCCTTGTTCGGCCCGCCGAAGCAGCTCCACATCATCAGCCAGGAGCCGAAATCCGGGTCGTCGTGGTCGCGCGTTGTCGCCGAGTCCGGTGCGTGCGCGAAACACCCTGCCTTGTTGTATCCGGTTCCGGAGTGCACCAGGCGCTCGGCGGAGGTCTCCGGCAGCATGCCGGGGAACGCGGCGCTCAATTCGGCCGCGCGGGCGCCGATCGTGGCCCGGTCCGTAGTGGCCGACACGCTGGTCGTCGGACGCTTGGTGGCCGGTGGCGTGGTGGCTGGTGGCGTGGTGGAGTCGGTGTGCTGTGTCGGCACCGTGGTGGTCGGTGCTGCGGAGCCGGACGCGGTGTCGCGGAACGAGGCCGCGACGAGCACACCGATGACGCCGAGCGCCATCAGCAGACCGATCCCGGCGCCGATCGGGGCTTTGCGCCGGGTACGTCGCTCCGGACGGAGGCTGACGCCCGTTGCGGGGACCGGTGGGTCGTGCGGGGTCGGGTGGCTCGGCGGAGGCCACGCCGCGGGTGCGGCGAGCGCCTGCCACGCGGCGGCGGCGAATTCGGTGCACGAGTCGAAGCGATCGGCCGCGTGCTTGGCCATCGCCTTGGCCAGCACGCCGTCCAACGCCACCGGCAATCCCGGCCGCAGCGTGCTGACCGCGGGCGGCGGTGCGCCGAGATGTCCCTGGATCACCGCCACCGGATTGCTGGCGTCGAACGGCACCGTGCCGGTCAGCAGCCGGAACAGCGTGCAGGCCAGCGAATACTGGTCGGCGCGGTGATCAAGCGGCGCACCGGACAATTGCTCCGGCGCGGCGTAGGCGAGGGTCGCGGTGAAGGTGCCGGTCTGGGTGAGCCGTCCGGTGTCGTCCCGGAATCGGGCGATGCCGAAGTCGGAGAGAAAGACCCGCTCCTGGTCGCCGTCGACGCGCTCGAGCAGGATGTTCGCCGGTTTCACGTCGCGGTGCAGCACGCCGCGGCTGTGCGCGAAGTCCAGCGCCTTGGCCGTCTCGGCGATGATCTGCACCGCCCGTGGCGGCGGCAACGTCCACGCGTCCAGCGCGGCGGCATCGGTGCCGTCGATGTAGCGCATGCAGATCCACGGCTGGTCGCCCTCTACGCCACGGTCGAACACCGTGACGATGTTCGGGTGATCCAGTCGCGCGACGAGGTCCGCCTCCCGCTCGAAGCGGATGCGGGACTCGGTGTCGTCGAACAGGTCCGGGTTCAACAGCTTCATCGCCGTCAACCGGGGCAGCCGCGGATGCCGGGCCAGGTACACCGATCCCATCCCGCCGCGGCCGAGCACGCGTTCGATGGTGTACCCCGCGAAGACCTCGCCGGTGTGCAGCATCGGTCAGTTCAGCGGAGCCGAGCGCCACCAGCGCAGCAGCTCGTCGACGGTGGTGTGGGAGAAGCCGTCGGTGTACATCAGATATTGGGTCCGATCGGGATCGCCGGTGAACGCGGTGACCATCTTGGCGCCGTCGTCGACGTACTTGTAGTTGGTGTAGGACTTTCCGCCGTTGGTGTCGGTGGACTTCGCGGCCGACGAGGGCAGGCCCTTCAGCACCGCCTGGACATCGGCCGGGGACTTGTAGACGTAGATGCGGTAATACGGATCATCGTTGTTGCCGCCCTTGAAGCAGCGCCACTGCGCGGCCCAGTCGCCGAAGTCCGGTTCGCCCTTGGACGGCGAGGGCGGCGAGCTCGGCGAGGCCAGCCAGCACTCGGCGCCGTTGTATCCGACCTCCTCGCTCTGGGAGGCGGGCACCATCCGCGGGAACTCCGCGCTGACCGACTCCGGGGTCGCGTCGACGATATTCGGCTTCACCGCCGTGGTCGTCGTGCCCGCGTTTTTCGAGCCGGAATCGGAGACGGCGCCGATGATGCCGAGCACCACCACGATCAGCACCACCACACCCACTACCAGCCCGATGATCAGGCCGGTGTTCTTCTTGGGCGGCGGTGCGGCCGAAGGATGCGCGTGCGCGCCGTGCGGCGCAGCGAAGGTGGGGAATCCGGTCTGCTGCTGGGGGTACGGATTGGCGGCGGTCGGCTGCGGCGCGGGACCGGTGCGCGGCCGGGAGTTCACCACCGGCGCGGACGGCGCGGCGGCGAGCACGTTCGGCCCGCTGGTCTGCGGGGTGTGCACCTGGTGCCCAGGGCCGCTGACGTAGTGGCCCTGCACAGCCGGATACGGCGATCCCGTGGTGGGAATCTGCGGCCCGGTCGTCGGGCGGGGCCCCGCCGTGGGGTGCGGCGGACCGGTGACCGGACGGGAACCGCCCACCACCGGTATCGATGGCACGCTGGAACCGGTCAGCGCCTGCTTGGCGGCTGCGGCGAATTCCGCGCAACTGCCGTACCTGTCGTCGGG
The DNA here is from genome assembly GCF_052545135.1 of Nocardia aegles. NCBI lineage: Bacteria > Bacillati > Actinomycetota > Actinomycetes > Mycobacteriales > Nocardiaceae > Nocardia > Nocardia aegles. Next base: position 3,295 of record NZ_JBQWRI010000003.1, on the reverse strand, counting down.
GCGCTTGGCCATCGCCTTGGCCAGCACGCCGTCCAGCGCGAACGGCAGGCCCGGCCGGACGCCGCTGAGCGCGGGCGGCGTGCCCTGCAGATGCCCTTGGATGACCGCGGCGGGGTTCGTCGCGGAGAACGGGCCGGTGCCGGTGAACAGCCAGAACAGCGAGCAGGCCAGGGAATACTGGTCGGAGCGGTGATCGAGCGACGCGCCGGTGAGCTGTTCGGGTGAGGCATAGGCCAGCGTCGCGGTGAAAGTCCCGGTCTGGGTGAGATGACCGGTGTCGTCGCGCAGCCGCGCGATGCCGAAGTCGGTGAGATACACCCGTTCACCGCGACCGGCGCCGGAGCGGGCCAGCAGGATGTTGGCGGGTTTCACGTCGCGGTGCAGCACGCCGTTGCCGTGCGCGTAATCCAGCGCGTCGGCGGTCTCCTTGATGATCTGCACCGCACGCTCGGGCGGCAGCGACTTCGGTTCCACCGAGGCGGCGTCGATGCCGTCGACGTACTGCATCGAAATCCACAGCTGCTCGTCCTCGAGCCCACGGTCGTAGACCGTGACGATGTTCGGGTGATCGAGCTGGGCGACCAGATCCGCCTCCCGTTCGAACCGCGCCCGCACCTCCTTGTCGAAGAACATCTCCCGATTCAGCAGCTTCAGCGCGGTCATCCGCGGCAGCCGCGGATGTTTCGCCAAATAGACCGAGCCCATGCCACCGCGGCCGAGTTGCCGCTCGATGACATAGCCGGCGAAAACGTCACCGCTGGCCAGCATGACTGCTCCACTTCCCGCCACCCGCCGGGACCCACCGGCGAACAGGCGTACAGCAAAAGAACGCATGGCCGGAGATGGGCCCGACCACGGAAAACATCGAAACCATAGCAGTAGTCGCGCCTCGCCTATCGCTCGTCGAGCGTGGTGACGCGCGGGCGATCGACATGCGCCGGACCGCCCGGCGGCGGCCGAGGGTCCGGAGGTTGCTGGTGCGGTCGCAGCGCCGAGCCCGGGCGCATGGGCAAGTCGGGCAATTCGATCAGACCGGGCGGCACCGGGCGGCGCGGCGGCAGGAAAGCCGGGCGCGGTGACGGCCGAGGGATTTCCCGCGGTATCGGCTGTTGCCGCGGCGCCGGAACCGGCGCGGCCGTGTGGTATGTCGGCGCGGTCGGGCGCCCGTCGGGGTGGATGCCGTGCGGCGCCGTCCGATGCTCGGCGTGAGGTTCGGCAAGGGCATGTTTCGCTGCGGTGGCGAACTCGCCGCAACTGGCGAATCGATCCTGGGGCCGCTTGGCCATGGCGCGAGCCAGCACCGGATCCAGCGCGGGCGGCAGGCCGGGACGTGCGCGACTGAGCACCGGGATCGGCGCGTAGAGATGGCTGTTCACCACGGCGGCAGGATTGGCGCCCGGATAGGGCGGCGCGCCGGTGAGCATCCAGAACAGTGTGCACGCCAGCGAGTATTGATCGGCACGCTCGTCCAGCGGCCCGCCGACCAGCTGCTCCGGAGCGCCGAAGGCGAGTGTCGCGGTGATCGTGCCGGAGCCGATCGTGCTCTCCGCCCCACGGACGCCCGCGATCCCGAAATCGGTGAGCAGCACCCGTTCCGGCTGCCCGATCGGCGCCTTCGCCAGCAGGATGTTCGCCGGTTTCACGTCGCGGTGCAGCACCTGGTTCGCGTGCGCGAAATCCAGCGCCATGGCGGTGTCGGCCGCGATCTGCACCGCGCGCCGAGGCGCGAGCACGTCGACGTCCGCGCAGGAGGCGTCCGAGCCCGGCACGTACTGCATCGAGATCCACAGCTGCCGGTCCTCGGCGCCGCGATCGAACACCGTGACGATGTTCGGGTGATCGAGCCGCGCCACCAGATCGGCCTCGCGTTCGAAGCGGCGGCGGATGTCGGTGTCGGCGTACAGTTCGCGTTTCAGCAGTTTCAGTGCCGTCAGGCGGGGCAGCCGAGGATGCTGGGCGAGGTACACCGTGCCCATGCCGCCATGGCCGAGAACGCGTTTGATGACGTAGCCCGCGAAGATATCGCCGGTCTGCAACACCGGTACACCCCCTTCTCGAGTCGAGCGCGCGGACACTACCCATGTATCTCGATGAGCCATCGGGATGCAACAGTCGCGGCGCTACCTCGATTGTCGTCGGTAGCAGCCAGTACTGTGGCCCGCATGCGCATTGGAGCACACGTCCGGCTCGACAGCGACCCGATCGGCTTCGGGGAGAGACTCGGCGCCGACGTCATCCAGATGTTCGTGGTCGATCCGCAGAGCTGGGACAAACCGACCCCGCATCCGCGGACCGAGGAGATTCTCGCCAGTCCGATCGAGGTCGTGGTGCACTCCTCCTATCAGATCAACGTCGCGAGCCTGAACAACCGGCTGCGCATGCCCTCGCGCAACGCCGTGGCCCAGCAGGCGAAGGCGGCCGCCGAACTCGGCGCGTTCGGTCTGGTGGTGCACGGCGGCCATGTGCGTTCCGACGCCGAGCTGGAGACCGGAATCGACAATTGGCGCAAACTGTTCGAGCGTCAGCAGGACAAAGGCGGTTTCGCGGTGCCGATCCTGATCGAGAACACCGCGGGCGGCAATCACGCCATGGCCAGGCATTTCGATTCCATCGCCCGGCTGTGGGACGCGGTCGGCGATTACGGCGCCGGATTCTGCCTGGACACCTGCCACGCCTGGGCGGGCGGTGAGGAGCTGATCGGCGTCGTCGACCGGATCAAGGCGATCACCGGCCGGATCGACCTGGTCCACTTGAACTCCTCGCGCGACGAATTCGACTCCGGCGCCGACCGGCACGCCAACTTCGCCGACGGCACCATCGACCCGCAGTTGCTGGCCGAGGTGTGCCGGACCGCGGACGCGCCGGTGGTCCTGGAGACTCCCGCTGACGGACTCGCGGAGGACTTGGCGTACTTGCGCGAGCACTGTGTTTAATCTGCTGTGTTTGATTTGCAGCGCCTGCGGCGCTGCGTGTTCGCGGCCCCGGGAAGTCTCGCACCCGAGCGACCGAGACTCGCGACTGCGTCGCATGCGCTTCGGTCACTCGGGTGCGAGACGGGCCGCGAACGGTGCTCGTAAGACTCGCACCCCGGCGGGTTGGGTGCGTCTCGGTCGTTGCGAGGTTGTTGAGGCAGCGCCCGGGATAGTTGCCTGTTTCCGGTCCGCTTGTGGGGTGGGTCGGGGAGGCTCGCGGCTTTGTGGGCCGCGCAGCTGCTGAGACTCGCGACTACGTCGCATGCGCTGTGTTTGATTTGCAGCGCCTGCGGCGCTGCGTGTTCGCGGCCCCGGGAAGTCTC
>NZ_JBQWRI010000002.1:0-1062420 GCF_052545135.1 Nocardia aegles | reverse complement strand
GGCCGCGAGCTCGTCGGCACGGCGCAGCTTCCGCACGATGTCCTCCGCGGAATGCCGCTTACGTCCTGCCATATCCCTCAGTGTCCCTTCCAGCCCTCACCAGGGCCAACAAGGACTCTAATACCAACTGGTCTTACTCAATGGGAACAGGCCATTCCCGTCCGCCGTATGGACGCTGCGCGACCCGCAGAATGTCGGTCACGCGTGGCAGCGCGTCCGTGAAGCCCTTGGCTTCGATGAGGACATCACCCCGCACAGCTTCCGCCACGCCGTCGCCACGATCCTCGATGATGCTGGCCTATCTGCCCGAGTTACCGCTGACGTCCTCGGCCAGATCGATGTCACGATGGCGCAGAAGTACTACATGGCACGAGGCCGACCGCACCGCAACGCCGCCGCTGTCCTACAACGTGCCATCGAGGGCGGGCCAGACGAGTCCGTCAGGTGACGACTGACGATTCGACACCGGTCACATCGGGCCGGTTGTGGTTGGCCCTCAGTAGTCCCCGGTTGCCCGCGGTCCTCATCTTTCTCACGGGTACGTCGGAGGAGAAAGGGCACCACTGGTGACCTGCCCTAGCTAGGGCGGGTCACCAGTGTCTTGGCCCGACTCATAAAGGAGGCGCTTCCACCGGCTTCCTCGCAGGCCAAGGAGCCATCCACACGACTCATGGTCGAACAGCGACCGCTATCGGTCCTCGAATTTCCCTTCGACTCGAAGGTGCCCAAGATTCTCCAGCACCTTCATTACAGTGTCCTCGGAGAATCCGTCTGTTCGCGTCGCAGTGATCTGCACCTCCACATCAAGGTCCACGCCTTCGGGCGCGGACAATAGCGCCAGCAGGTCTTTGGCGAGATTGTTCAGATCGCGGGAATAGCGTTCAGGGTTCACCTGCAACGAGCCCCAAAACCTGGTATTGCGAACAAGCGGCTGGCTGACGGCCCGCTCTGTTGCTCCACCCGAGCTGGAATCCGAAGCAGCTTCAGTGTGACCAGTCTGCTGACGCGGCCCCGCGTGGTCGCCTGATTCGGCCGTTGATTCCAGCTCGTCATCAACCTTGTCACGCTCCCGTTGAGCGTACGCACGTCCGAGCTGGACAAGCACGCTGCTGTCGGTCAACTGAGTCAGGAACTCCCCCGAGCCTGGCAGGACCAACTCGATGTAGCGGTTGTCCGCGTCGTCATATCCAGCGGCGACCGCAAAGCCTTCCACACCCCCAGTCAATTCCTCGAATACTCCAAAGATTCCTTCTTCAAGAACCTTTCGACTCCTCAGACGACTCAGGTATGGGTACCGGCAGTAGTACTGCCACAACTCACCCAACGAGATGTGGCCCGACTCCCATACTTTGGAAAGTTTTTTGTCGAGATCGTGTCGAATCAGCCGCGCTCCCTGCACCACGCGGAGTTTGTCGAGATTGCGAAGCTTCGTTCCGACGCGGTCCGGGATTACATCGCCTTCATCATCCAAAGTGACTGCACGCAATCCAACTCGACCGGTTTTCTCGTCCCAGACCGGATAGATAGCGGTGTTATAAGCCTGGGTCAAGCGGAGCCAGACCGTGTCATCGGCGGTCTTACGACGCTTCCGTGCCATCGACGCCTGGTCCGGCACTAGGGGCAAGTCACCATCATTGACGATGGATTCCCACGCCAGGTATTCGCGGGTCGCATCCATCAAGTAGCCCAGCAGTTCGCGATCGGCAGCCGCAAAGACCAGCATGTTTTGGTTCATTCGCGGCGCATCACCGCGTGCCTCAAGTGTCTGCGTGGCGTATTCAAGCGCGGGGTTGACTTGGTTCTGCGCCGAGAAATGATACCGCGGATGAATTATCGCAAGGGCAACTTCAACTGTTTCGGAGACGTCACCCGATTCCGAACCCGGGAAGACCCGCCCAAACAATCCTCTATGCTTACCCGCAGAATCACGTTCTTTCAACCTGCGGACTATTTCCACATAGACGTCCTCAGGGTGGCTGCGATACTCCTCCGCACGATCACGGGCAAGACGATTGACCGATTGTTGGGTGTCGTACCAGTATGAACTTCCATCGACGTAGAAGTAGAGCGCCTGCTCGCTCAGGAGGTGGATAGCTGAGGCGAAGTTCCCAACAACGTCCCCCGGCAAAGCGGTGCCAAGCCAGATTCGCTTCCGCTCAACACCTTTCTGCTGAGCACCGCTCCGAGCCGCCGAGGCAAGGAATGCCGAGCGGGCGAGCCGACGCGTGATGTGGCGTTGAGAAAATATCGCACGACTCTTGTCGACACGCTCGGGGGTGGAGTTCGGCGAGTCGACATCGGCCTCGATGACAGCTTTCCACGAATCCGACAGGTAGTGCGTGATCTCACCGAGCACCCACTCGTCTCCCAGCGGCAGCGATCCAGGCATGATCAGCGGAGCAGGATCTTCTGCCTGCCACAGCCGATAGATTACCGCGCTCATCAAGCGCAGAACGCCGCGGGTCTTCTGGAAGCGCTCTAGGGTCGACCAATCCTCGTAGAGGCGGTGGAACAACTCGGGGTGAATCGGGTAGGCGCCTTTGATCTCGTCCTCATACTTGGGCTCCAACACCGTGTTAGGGAACTCGGCACCATGCTCTCGATAGAACTTCACCAGAGCTTTTGCGATGAAGTCCCGCTCCTTTGTCGCATGCGCAGTTGGTTCTTCGAACAATCGACGTCGGACGATCTCGAACGATTCATCTGGAGTGGCTGGACGCCAATGTTTTCCCAACCGGCCGACCACGTTCTGCAGTCGTTCCAGTACTTCTTGACCGCGGACTCCCCCAACCTCCGCCTCGTTGCCTCTTGTTGTACGGTCCTTGGGGTCGTGAGAGGCCGGAACCGAGACGATTAGCATGATGCCGGGGATTGCTTTGGCCAGCTCGGTAAGTGTTTGAGCAAAGGTGAACTGGCCTTCGAAGTTGCCACCGGGAAGATCGTCCCTGCCGTGGAGCAGCCGCGCGTAGGCCACCCACTCATCGATCAGGATCACACACGGGGCATAGGTCTCAAGCAACTGCCGGAGAGAGGCTCCGGAAGGCACTCTGTTCAGGTCCGATTCCGCAACAATGTCGTAGGCAGCCTGCCCACCGAGTTGCCAGGCGAGCTCACCCCAAAGAGTGTTGATTCCTGGCCGGCCACCTTCACGAGAAGGCTTGGCCGTCTCGATATGGTTGCCGACGATGGCAACCCGACGCACTCCCTGGACGAGTGGGGTCCCTCCGAGCATGTCCTGAACAGGCTGGGGAAAGTCATCCGCACTGTAGCCCGGAGAGTATAGGTGCCATACTGCAAGCATCGAATGGGTCTTGCCACCACCAAAGTTAGTCTGGAGGTTGAAGACCGGCTCAGCATTGCCGTCATTCGCAATCCGTCGCGCGGTATTGGACAACAACTCACGCAGACCATCTGTCAGATACGTGCGCTGAAAGAACTGAACCGGGTCGGAATACTCCAGGCTGCTCGTCTTGCCGTTGGCGACATGATACAGATCAGCAGCGAACTCGGCCTGGGCGTACTTGCCAGTCCGGACATCCTCGTGGGGGATCATCACATCACGCCAGCTGCCCAGCCTCTCGGCAGCAACCGTGATCGACGCCGCAGCGCTAGCGCTCTTGCGCGCACGATCTAGAGCTCGCTTGTTATCAACCTGCGCCGTATGTTCCTCACGCTGCTCACGAGCCTGGTCAGACAGCGCCACCTCACCTACTGCTCTGAGCAGACGCTCGATAGTATCCAGAATCCGGTAGGCGTCGTCGTAAGTGATCTTTCCATTGTGTGCCCAGACGTTACGAGCCTCGCGCAGCTCGCTTGCATACCGCTGACCACTGTGCCCAATCAAGTCATGGAAGACATTTCTATAGTCTGTGATGACCTTGAGCTGCAGCTGGGGATCCTGCTTGGACAGCTTTGTTCCACCGCTACGTTTGGCAGATTCTTTCGCAGCGACGAGATCCAGCCAATCTTTGCCTTGCGGGGCAGCTTCCTGCATTAGCCGATCTACGACCGGTTCCAGCCCCTCAGCGAGGATCTCAAATCCCTTGCCCACCCGCTGGGCGTTTGACAACGCCATCCTTGTACCTATCCCCTCGAGCCCAGGAGGCCACCCCAACCGGCAGCCCGTCAGTCATCAATCCTCGACCTCCTCAATGAAGGAGAAGAGGTCGGCTTCCTCCTCCGAACCGTACTCGACCGGTCTGACAGTCTGTGCGGCACTGATGATGTCGGGCCAGGCCGTACCCAACTCGTTGAACATTGCGGCAGTTCTCTGATGCTTCCTATCTGCAATCTTGAACAGACGATGGACCAGTCGGTTCACGCGGTCGAAGCTGACCGCAGCATCTGGCCGGCTACGGACTTCGGCAACCAATCGTGCAGCCCCGTCGATGCCATGTTCCTTATACCTCTTCGCCAGGTGCATCGCGACCTCCCAATGGGAGATCCGATGATCCTTGAGGCGAACATAATTCGCGGGAATGTCGTCGACATCGAGCAGGCCGACAGTCGATCGAGGAGTGTTGCTCACAACGCCAGCTTCGACAAGGTCACGGATCGCGGTTCCGGTCTGTCGGAGAACGACATCCGCATCTCCGTACGCACCGCGTTCGAAACCGAACTGGCGGAACCACTTCAGCGAAAATCTCGTCGCGGCGTCGAACTCTGCCTCCTCACCGTCGATAATTGACGTTGCAGTCTTGTCGATCTCAACCAACGCGTCTCGAACCGACATCGACTGTCCGTCTGGCTGGAGCACTTCTTTGTAGCTTGACAGAATTCTCATACCAGGACCGATTGCAGCTTGTCCCATGTCAAGAGGGGACACGCCACCTTTTCGCAGCGCTTCGATCGCGTCAGGCAACTCTTCCTGCAGGCGTGACAGAAAAGTAGACTTGTCCGCAATTTCGTCCCCGTTCCTCGGCCGGCAGATAAGGATAATGTAGGACGCGAGGGCATTTGCCCCCTGACTCACCTGTCTGGTGCTCATGGTGGAGTCGATCGGCATCGTTCCGACGATACCGAGACCCGACGCTAAAACAGCTTGAAGGAGCGAGACCCACGCTGACGAGACCGCACCAGTTCCTTCAGAATCATCTTGTTTGGCGGCGTACGCAACAACGATAGGCAGATCCGCTCGGGAAGCCTTCTGCAACGAGGTGAACACCTCTGTGAATCCGTCGATAAAGTACTGCTGAGCTTTGTCTTTGCTGCCATCGTGGCGAGCTGGATTCGCCACCAACTCGACAGCCTTCGGTGTGGCGATGGTTCCGAATAGATCAGGGTGAATTCCGCGAAGTGCACGCCGCAGCCAGAGGTAGAAGTAGTCGCTCAGATCTGCGTAGTTAATTTGACCAAAATATGGTGGGTCCGTGACAATCAGCGCCGTACCAGGGTCGACCAAATCACCTGCACGGCGGGCATCAATCTGCGCGACTCTTCCTAGCATTCCCGCCGACGGCAATGAACGCAGCACCCCGATTACAGAGTTAACCTGCGCATTCCAGCTTCCGACGGATTCACCAAAGGGATACGCCTCGGCAAAATCCCACAGCATTGGCATCGCCTGGGTACCGAATCCCGGCTCCGGTTTCGACGGACCTAGACGCGTCCTCCATCGCACAAGGCTGGAGTTCGCCTGCGCCATCTTGCTCACGCAGATCCCCAGCACCGTGGCCACAGTGCGCGCGTACTCGTCGCTGCCTCCGTCATCCACAATCCGATCGCACAAGCCAGCGATCTCGTCAGAAAACGCCGCCAATACGGCCAACTGCCGAGGCGTATAGAGATCAATGTGACGATGCAGACCGTACAGCCCGGTTCGGAAATCCCTCGTATTACTGCCGATCTCGATCTCATCCAGATCGTCCGGGAGTTCGATTTCGAAAGATTGCTGATCGCCGGCCGACTCCGGACTGACGAAGGTCCGCCCGCTGGCGGTATCCATACAGTAGGCAATCATCTGGAGGCCAAGCCTCCCAGATTGCCCCAAGACTCGCAACTCCCGTTCCCCCAGTGTCGATGAGCATTTCGGGCAGGAGAATTGCGCCCGCCCGCTACCTTTGGTGGCAGTCGCTGGGCCACCCTTGCCCGGGTGGACGACAAAGCGCACCGTGTCGCCCTCGACTACGGGCTCGACCGTAGCTTCTCTCCCTTTTTGCTTGCTGAGCCAGGCTGACCCGAAGAGTGGAATTTCGATGGAGCACATTGGGTTTGGGCAAGGCGCGGTTCGGGCCCATAGCCAAGCAACTGGTTCGCCGCCGGCAGGAAGCACATAGTAGTGCCCAACCTTCTCGCGAACGTTTTCAAGCACGACCGATGCATAGTGGCGAAGGTCGTCGGAAAAGCCGTCGTAGGCTACATCCTGAGTGCGCCCCGATTCGTTGTCGCTCGATACGGCGGTAGTTCTTGCAACTGAGGGCAGCAGCTCACCTAATGTTCGGGTGACGAGAGCGGCCACAGGATTCAGGTCGGAGCTGACTGCTGGCAAACCGAGACGAAGCGCTTCGACAATTGTGGAGCCGCCCCCAGCGAACGGATCAATTACTGTGGGTAGCTCGTCGTTCGACGCCGCAATGTACGCCCGAGCCTTCCGGAGTATGGCGTCAGTGGGCGCGGTTCCGTCCGCGGGGACGAGTTGCTTGACAAACTCTATGAGCGCGTCTCGATCGGGACCGGGGCCGGGATCATCGACAAGGGAAGCGAAGATGAGGGCCCGGAGCGCAGGCGTAGGCATCGGTGCGAACCATTTGTGAAGATTCTTGATCGTGCCGACCTTGCGGTCCTTGTAGGCGATGCTTGCACGGCTGATCTGAGTCAGCGGCAGAGTGACCTCGATCAGCTTGGGCCGGTACTCACCGTCAGTTGTTGCCGGGTTCATACCGGAGGCCCTCCTCGCATCCACGTCTTCTTCCAGTTGCCACCGAGCTCGGTCGCGTCGAACCTGCCGAAATCTACATGCTGGAACGGGTCGGTGATGTAGCGGACCTCGTCGTACTCAGGTCCATCAGGGTGCACGCTCACCAATGCCAGCCTGAAGTTCTGTCCAGAGTTCTTGCCTGTCAGCACCTCGGTCCTGGTCACATGGAAGTCCGCGGCACCGTGGATCCGCCCTTTGACCTCGATAAACACCCAGTGGTCATCGACAGTACGCGATTGGATATCGTAACCCGGGTGGTTGTGCGCCATCTCCTCAGGGATGCGTCCGAGCTTGCGTTCCTCCTGAAGTACGCGATCGACCGCGCGTCGTTCGACCTCCTCGGTCGACTTCGCGTATGCCTCCGGAGGATCGTGACGCAGGCCAGCGAGGCGATCGAGCAAACCCTGCGGGATCACCAGAGCGGCTCCACCGACGCGTGGTGGACGGACATGCAGTCTGGTGTCACGGTCGAGCTCGGCCATGCGCCGTTCGAGTCGCTGCTCAAGGTTGCGCGCCTGACGGTCGGCAAATTCCGACCTCATCTTCACGGACTTGCCTGATTGTTCGGCATCGAGGAGGTCGACATGCCGGGAGTCCCAGTAGTTGATCTCCTGGAGCAACCGTTGACGTACAAGTCTGCGAGTGCGTTCAGTCTCTTTCTCGACCCGCTTTCGAATATCAGCGATGTGGTTGCTCAGCCCGTGTTGCACCGCCCAGCCGATCGCGAGATCCTCGACGCCGTTCGCCAACCACGCTTCGTCTCGGACTGCCCGAACCAAGTCCCGCTCTTCCTCGTTTGCGGGCGCATAGTCGAGATATGGCGCCGATCCAGCCATTCTGGTTTCTTCTGGTCCAATTTCAACGAAGTCAAATCGTTTACTGATCGTCCTCGGAGGAACCTGACCGTCTGCAATTTCTTGCGTAACAGCGACGAGCAAGCGAGGTCGCTCTCCGACATCTCGACGGTTAACCAAGATGGCACCACTCTTGAGCTGCGAACCGTACCTCTCAACAACGAGCGCCAATACTGCATCAAGTAGCGGGTGTCCCGGCGCAAGAAGAGCTGCGTGAGGTGCACCAGCGTGCCGAACCAACGGCTGGTCGAAGGTGATGCGCTCGTATCGGTGAACTATCGGCGCACTGATCTTGACTAGACGTTCAAAGTGGCGAAGGTCAGCGGGAACATGTGTGATCTCGTAGCGTCCGGGCTCCCGCTCTGAGATACGACCTCCGAGCAGCTTGAAAGCAGCAAGGAAGAACGCCTTGATGTAGTGCGGCTGGAGCCTCCGGGCTTTAGCTTCTTCCATCCGCAGTCGCCACTCGGCCACATCGGCATCAGCAAGCTTTTGGTGGGCGAGCGCACGCTCCGCAAGGAGCTTGTCAAGTCCTTCACCCACCGATGCGTCTATCACTTCGTTCAGGCGGCTGCGAACTTCTGGGCGATCTCCGTATTGAACAGCTTCCATCAATAACGTACGGAGTGGCCGGTCCTGGAATGCTTCGCCAAGTACGTCGAATACCTTGCCCTTATAGGCTTTACGCTGTTCATCAATCTTTCCCAGCAGCCGAAGAAAGACGGCTCCCTCTCTGGTGTCCTCGGCGACGAGGTTCCAAAGATGGCACACCTCAGTCTGCCCAATGCGGTGAACTCGACCGAAACGCTGTTCGATGCGGTTCGGGTTCCACGGCAGATCATAGTTGACCATCAGGTTGGCCCGCTGCAAGTTCAGACCTTCGCCGGCAGCATCTGTCGCGATCAGGATGCGACATTCAACGTCTTGGGTGAATAGCTCCTTAATTTTACGGCGGTTTTCCCGCGATACTCCACCATGAATGGTTACGACGGCTTCTTCCTTGCCGAGCAGGCCGCAGATTCGGTCTCGAAGATATTCCAGGGTGTCCTTGTGCTCAGTAAAGATTATCAGCTTTCGGGGACTGCCGTCCGTGTCTCGTATCATCGGTTCGCTGAGCATCAGTTCGCGTAGTTCAGACCACTTTTTGTCTGTACCGCTGTGGCGCACATGACGAGCAACAGCTACGAGATCCGAGAGGATGACCAGTTCCTTGTCCAATTCTGCCAGTGTCTGAGCAGCGGTGGCAGCGTCAACAACGTCATTCTCAAGCTCCTCGAGTTCTGAGCTTGGAATCTCATCTAATGCTTCGTAAGGGTCGGCGTCGATACCAATTCGTGTGGCGATGTCGTGAATAGCGCTCTGCGATGTAGCCCTGTTTGCCACCATCTCCTGACGGAGCAGACGAAGCCGCTTCTGCCGACGCACCAGCGACTGCAGTATCGCTTCGGGACTCGATGCAAGACGCCTCTGAAGGACAGTGAGCGCGAAGCCGACGGTATTGCCCCGCTTGCCATCCGCCATTGCCTGCGCCTTGCCCATCTGATCGCGAACATACGCGGTCACCACTTCATACAGCTCACGCTCTGAATCCGAGAGGGGGTACGGCACTGTATACGCGCGACGCTCAGGGAACAGCGGCCTTCCTTCAAAGGTCAGCAAGTCTTCTTTCACCATTCGGCGCATTAGTCCGTCGGTGTCGGTTGAGCTGACTCCTTCGCGATACTTTCCCTCGAACCGATCTGAATCGAGCAACCCCATAAACAGCTGGAAACTTGGTTCACTACCAGCATGGGGAGTTGCTGTCATCAGCAGAAAGTGTCGAGTTTGTTTGCCGAGAATCTCCCCAAGCTGGTAGCGCATCGTCTTCTTTAGTTCGTCCCCGAAGTAGCTTGCCGACATGCGGTGAGCTTCATCGACCACAACCAGATCCCATTCCGATCGTTTGAGTTGCTGTTGCAGCTCCTCTGACCGCGCGAGCTGGTCCATCCGGGCGATGAGAAACGGGTGTTCCTCGAAAACCGACCCGTCCAATTTCGAGTGGATCAAATCGCGAGTAAGCAGGTCGAAGCGAAGGCCGAACTTATCGAGAAGCTCCTCCTGCCACTGGTCGACCAAGCCTCCAGGCGCAACGATCAAACACCGCTCCAGGTCTCCACGGAGCTTGAGCTCCTTGATGTAGAGGCCAGCCATGATCGTCTTCCCAGCGCCCGGATCGTCTGCCAGTACGAATCGGAGCGGGCTGCGGTCGAGGAGCTCGCCGTAGACAGCTTGGATCTGGTGAGGAAGAGGCTCCAAGTCACTGGTTGTCACGGCCAGCATCGGATCGAAGCTAGCAGCCATACGAATCCGCAGCGCTTCGGCAGCGAGTTTGAACAGTGCGCCGTCACCATCGAAGCTGTAGGCAGGTGATTGCGCGCCGACACTCAGTCGTGCTTCATGATCGCGATACACAAGTTGATCAGCAACGGCGCCGTCGTCGTGTCTGTAGGTCAGCATCACGGCACCCTCGCCGTACCATTTGGCGGCCACTACGGTCACCACGGTGTCCGCCGCTAGGCCAATGACGACCGCCCCCGGAGTCAGGTCCTCCAACCTCGCCGCCATGCTCTGCCTCCCAGCTTCTTACGACCACAGCTCCAGGCCGCCTACAGCAACCTACCGGAGCCGTACGACAGCACCGGCTAGCTGGCGAATCTGACTGTTCGTCGGATTGTTGGTTGCCGTCGCCAGCCGAACTCCTCGCACCACCCGCATTCGCTCGGTATCGGATAGCGCGCCGCCGCCTGGGGCTCGCGTCTTGCTCCTCGAACGCCTAGACCACTGATGGGCGACACCTGACTATCCTGGTTCAGCTGATCTCCCACCCCGTAGGCCGCAACCACCCGGTATACGCCCGCAGCCCGATTGTCCCGCAGGGCCGATTCGTGTGCGCCACGTATACACGACTGCACCGAGCACGCCGGGGTGCCTCCGGCACGAAAGCCGTCGGCTGAATTAGTGGTGACTTAGACCGCGTCTTACGTGGTTGTGATTCGGTTCTGCTGCATCCGATCCGGTTGTGCTGCATGATGTTCGACTTGTGGTCGATGAGTTGTCCAAACGCCTTGTCCCGGATGAGTTGTGGGCTCTGGCCGAGCCGCTGTTACCGGAGTTCACCCCGCGGCCGCAGGGCGGTGGTACCGCGCCGACCGATGAGCGTGCGGTGTTCGCCGCGGTGGTGTTCGTGCTGACCAGCGGCTGCGCCTGGCGGATGCTGCCGCCGTCATTCGGCGTGACCGTCCCGACCGCGCACCGCCGGTTCAGCGCATGGACCGAGGCCGGGCTCTGGCGGCGATTACACCGTGCAGTTCTGGACGAGCTGGGAAGCAAAGGCTTGATCGATTGGTCGCGTGCGGTGATCGACGCGGCGTCGGTGCGAGCGAAAAAGGGGGATCTCTGACCGGGCCGAGCCCGGTCGACCGCGGCAAATCCGGCTCGAAGATCCATGTCCTGTCCGATCGCGCGGGAATCCCTCTGTCCGTGGGGATTTCGGCCGCCAACACCAATGACGCACAAGCGTTACGCCCGCTGGTCAAAGCGATCCCAGCAGTCCGATCCCGGCGCGGCCCACGCCGGCGTAAACCCGGCAAGCTGCACGCCGACAAAGCTTACGATGCTGCTGACCTGCGGGAATGGGTGCGCGACCGAGGCATCGGTGTCCGCATCGCCCGCAAAGGCATCGAATCCTCCGACCGCCTCGGCCGCCATCGATGGGTGATCGAGCGCACGATCTCGTGGCTGACCGGCTATCACCGGCTCAACATCCGCTACGACCGCAAGGCCACGCACTATCTCGGCTTCCTCACCCTCGCTGCGGCACTGACCTGCTACAAGAAGCTCGCGAAGTCATCCACATGAGACACGGTCTTAATGGGGAAGACAGATCAGGCGGGGTTCCGAATGGCCGGTCCCCGATGAGGCGACCACCCGGTATCGGAGTCCGGGGTCGATTCGATCCAGATTCAGTTGATGCTGCAGGCCACCGGGTGGTGGCTGTGCGTGCACCGGGCAGCGTACTCGGCCGGGGTGAGATAGCCGAGCGCCGAGTGGCGGTGCCGTAGGTTGTGTCTGCGCGGCCGGCAGCGGACGACGGTGGCAGAATCACCATACGGAGTGGGGCGGGGACGGTGGATGTGTCCTGGAGGGGGACGGACGCATCCACCATCGCGCCTCGGCGCCGGGTGCAGCAGCGGGCAACAGCCCAGCGCGGGCAGCATCGGGCTTCGACCAACGGAAACCGAAAGTGACTGTCCCCCGGCGAACCCCGAACCCCTGCAGGCAGACTAGCCTCGCCACTCACCCGAACCACAGGGAAACGCCCATATCGATACGCTGCCCGTACGCCGGGGGATTCGGGGTGTCACCGCGTGTTCTGCGTCAGCCCCGGCCGGTGGTGCGGGTGGCGGCGTAGGTCAACCCGTCGGTGATGGTCCGATCGGCCTCCGCCGCGGTGAACCCGTCGACGCCGACATGGATATGCGCGGCGTCGGTGAGCACGGCGTGAGCGTGGGCGTGGTCGAGCAGTCCGGCGCCGACGAGCCGACCCAGGGAGTTGGCCGCCAACAACAGCGTGCGATGCCGCACCCCCGGGTAGGCGTTACGAACTCGGGCGCTCTGATTAACCAACGCCGCCCGCAGGTAGGCGTCGGGATGACCGACCACCGGAGCACTGTGGGGAACCGGTTGCGGCGCTAGCGGGCTCAGCAGCTCGGTCAGCCACTGCGGCAACAGGATCGGTGACTGCTTGCCGAAGCAGCCGTGATAAACCCGCCCGCTTGTACGGCGAAACGACCCTGGCGGCCGAAGCGATACGCGCGCAGATGCCGATCGCGCTCGGAGCCGACTGGCTGCCGACCTGGTCGGCCAGCTTGCTGGCCGAGATGAAGGTCGCGCAGCGTGTGTTGGCCGAACAAGGCGCACCAGTTCCTCCCGACAAGCTGGTGCAGATGGTGACCAGCGATGCCGCACACATCGCCGGTATCAACGGCAAGATCGGTGTCGTCCACGAAGGCGCATCAGCTGACATACTGGTGTTGGAACGTCACCACAACGACCCGTACGAAAATGTGCTGGCTGCGGATCCCTCTTGGGTCGATCTGGTGTGTATCGGCGGCGACATCTGTTACGCACGTTGAGATTCGAATGCTCTGAAGGCGGATTTACCTGGTGTCGAAGAAGTTATAGCGTGGGGCAAGCAAATGCTGCTCGATACTCGATTCAGTACTGACGCTGGCAACGTCAACCCATCGCTGTCCGCTGTACGAGCACAGCTGACGGCGAACTATCCGCCGGTCGGACCGATATTTGCCTAACCTCGGGTAGTCGGGATCCTGCGGCGACGACGTAGCCGCCGTGTCCGCGGCTGTCGATGCGCCAACCCAGGCGGGCGATGGTGTTGCGCAGCGCGAGTGTGCGCGGCGCACGGTAGTACAGGTGCATCCCGCCCGACGGCGTCGCCACAGCGTACGTTGGTACCGGTGCCGGCTGCCCGGACTCGGCTGCCAACCGGACCAGCACCTCTCGGCCGTTGCGCGCCGGACTCCACTGCGGCGGGGGAGCGTGGCCGTGGCCGGTGTCGAGATCCAGTACATGCACTCCGGAGGGGCCGCATGCCACCGCGACGTTGTCGGCCGGTCGCCGCCGCCACCACGCGCGAATCCGGCGGTGATCCCGGGTGGCGGCCCGGTCCCACTGTTTGATGACCGGCACCTTCGTTCCCGGATGTAGGGGGAACACATGGAAGCCACGCTCGGCGTTGTCCAGCGCCGCCCCCAGCAGGGGCAATTCTTCTGCCCGAAGGCGACCACTGTCCTGGACCGCGCCGCACACTCGTATTGCTGAGCGCAGACGCGTCCGGGATCCGGCTCGCTGCGGCGGCGGCCGATCCGGTCACACGGCACCCGGAGGTTTTTTCGCCGGAACTGAGCTCCAGCGATCTTCGGGCGTGCGTGCCGGCCCGTGGATGCGGGCGAGCACCTTATCCGAGGTCGTCACGGTCGTCGTCGCCTGTTGCCAAACAGTATCGAAAAGGCGACGTGCGCAGCCAGCAGGTCGATCGGACGGGCGGATCCGTCATCGTCGGCGGGGGCGGCGTCGCGGACTTTGCGGATTTTCAGCAGTTCGACTCCGCGCAGGTCGACACCGACGACGGGCGAGGTGGTGTCGGTGCCGGGGTCGTGGACGACGGTGTAGTCCGAGATCGCGATCCACACCTCGTACCAGGCGTCGGCGGGCTGGCCTTCGCGCGGTGCCTCCCGGGGATCCCGCTCGTTGGCCTGCCACCGGCCGCAGGCGCACGTCGGGTCGTCGCAGCGGGTGAACTTCTCGGGTGGGTGTGGGTTGTAGCGGGTCTGCCGCCCGGCCAGCATGGGGCACGCCTGGCGGGAGTAGTGCCCGCATTCGGGATGTACCCCTGGCTCCGGAGCGATCCCACGCAGGTAGTCGGCGGGCCGGATGTAGAGCACGACCCGGTCCTCCAGCGGTTGCCCACAGACCTGGCACAGCGTGCGCGACCACGTCTGGGACAGTCGTTGGTGGTCGAGTTTGCCCCACACCGGGCGGGTACGGTCGCGGTGGGCGAGGGTGATGTAAGGGACAACTAACCCCTGCGACTGCGGTGCGGGCGCCAACCGCACCGGGATCTTCGGTCGGGTCGGCGGCGTCGGGTCGGTCAAACGAAATCACCTCCAAGCGGCTGGGTGCGCCACAGCGGGCGCGGGATGGGAAGGTCAGGACCGGCGGGGCGGGATCGGTGCGGCCGACAACTCGACTCGGATCACCTGGTCGGGGACGGCGGGGGCGTGGATGCGGATTTCGATCACCGCGCGGCGCGCGCCCGTGACCGGTGGCTCAGCGAGCCAGGGCTCGAATCGGTCGGGGTCCAGGTGGGGCAGGTTGGTTTCGATCCAGGCCACCAGCTCGGCGGCGCTGGTGATCACCACGGCCAGCGGTGGCCGGTGTGCGGGTCGAGGTCGTGCACCGCGACCGCGACGGGCGCGCCGGGCACCTGGATGCTCACCGACCGCGGCAGCAACGCCTGCACGCCACTGGCAGCGAGGTTGCCGCGCGTGATCACCCACCGGCCGCGCTCATCGAGTTCGGCGGGCAGCAGCCGCCACCGGTACCCGGTCGGCAACCGATGAAACAGCTGCGGTTGCCAGAGATCTCGACTGCCGCCGTCCTCGTCGACGGTGACGTGGGTGGCGTACTCGATGCGCACCAACGCCATCACCCCCGCAACCCCTACCCGGGCGGGGACTGGATCGACGCCAGGGAATATGCCGATCGAGGCGCGCGGCCGGGGCACGGTCGCGAACGCGGCGTGATAGCCCGCGACGAGCACCCGCTCTGTGGGGGCGATATCGGACAGGACCGACCGATACTGCGGATCGGTCTGCAGGCGGGCGAGGTAGCGGCTGGCGTCGGCTCGCAGCACAATCACCCCACACCCTGGGACGGGCGCCGGTCAGCGTCGGACAGTGGCGTGGTGGGCGCGGTGGGGCTGAACATCATTGTGAAGCTGCTGGGTGAGACAGTGATGGACAACCAGCCGTTCACCGCGGCGTAGGCACGGATCAGCTCGATGAGCGTGTGTCCGTCGACGTTCTCGGTGAGATCGAGGTATTCGATGAAGTCGTCACCGAGCGGTTCACCGTGATCCCAGTGGGTTGCGGGCCCGTGGTCGAGAGCGTAGACCACCCGCGCCTGGTAGTCGGGGCTGTCGGGTTCGCCGGGCTGGTGCGGGATGCCGTTGCTCATCAGGTAGATGCCGTGGTCGTTGACCCAGATCAGCGACGGCATCGCCGGGCCGGGATCAGCATACGGCGGGCGGGAATACTCAGTGGCTGCCATCGCGTGCTCGGCAAGAGCGATCACCTGCGACAGCGGGAACCACAGAGCGACCGACGTCATGCTCAGCACTCCTTCCGATGGGAGAACGCGGTGGACACCGCTTCGGCCGTGCCGCCGCCGAGCGGGGTGACGGACTCGATGAACGCCAGTGGCAGCGGCACCCCGGCCTGCTCGCCGGGCCGGGACAGCACGGTGTGGTGGCGGTGCACCGCCTGGACGCGGACGGGGTCGTGGACGCAGCCGCCGCGAGTGATGACCGTGGCCGCCACCCGGGCGCGGCGAAGCCGCTGCAGCTCGGTCGCGATGAGCGCGACTACCGGATCACCGCCCTCGCCCACTTCGGAGGCCGCAGCGGTGCCGGCCAGGCGCTGATACAGCAGGTCTCGGGCGGCGTCGAGGTCGTCGAGGTTGGCGTCGTCGTCGAACCAGGCGTCGATGCGAGCGAGGACCTGGCGAAGGAACTCGGACTCGGACGCGTCAGCGACGGGTGCTGGCGGGGTGTGGTGGTCGCTCATTGGCGACCTCCTGGCAGACGTCGCCACCACCTGAGACGCCGCTGTCGGCGAGGCCGGGCGTGGCAGGCCAGCACGGCGGCGAGGGTGTCGGCGCTGCGAGCGTCGAGATCGGCGTAACGCCAGTCGTGGTCGGGGTCGTCGCGGTCACGCAGCAGCAGCCGCAGATGGTGGCCGTCGGTGCTGGCGACGACGGCGTGGCCGTCGACATCGCGCAGCCGGATCAGGATCGTGGCCAGATTCGGGTAGTAGGGCACGGAAATGTCCGCCTCTCTGGAGGTGGGTTCGCGGCCGAAGATCGGCACGCGGTCGGAAAGAACTTGTGGTCAGGCGGTTTCGAGTTCGAGGAGGTCGGCATAGCGGTCCAGGCCGTCGAACGCCGCGCATTCGCAGCGGGGGAACGGGCGCAGGCACTCGGCGTAGAATCCGCAGGCGGTGCAGTGCGGGCCGGGCTGTTCGGGGTCGAATTCGCCGCAGCCCAGGCAGTACTCCCAGTCTGCGGCGCTATTGTCGTCCCACGTGTGCGGGAGGTAGGTGCGGTTGGAGTACCAGATCCCGCCGTCCCAGTGCCCGTAGTGTTCGTTGAAGATGTAGGCGGAATGCTTGTAGGCGGGGTCGACGGTCAGCAGCACCATCTTGTCGCCGCCCAGCCACCGCTCCAGCCGCTCACGGCCCGACCAGGAATCCAACGGGCCGAACGGCCGGGTGGGCAGGAGTTCCTCGGCGGCGATGCGGGTGTCGCTGCGCTGATCGCCTCTGGTCGGGCGGACATTGCTGGGCAGGATCCCGTTGTGCGCGAGCACGGTGCGCTGGCTTGCTGGCGGGAATGGTGATGTGCGCAGGGCAGCGCGCGCGGCCCCCGATCGCGGGACGTGGCGGTAGTGGCGGAGGCGGTGTGGCAGGTGCAGTCGGGGAACGCGGTTTCGCAGTCGAAGCACCAGCCGCAGTTGGTTGATCGCCTGATACCGCTCCAAGCCCAGCGCGTGCTGCGGGCCTTTGGCGGTGTCCTTCGCCCGCGCCCGCGCGGTTCGGTCGAACGGCGCATACCGGGATCGGCGTCGGGCGATGGTCGAGACGGCGGATTCGTTGCGGTACAACAGCTTCATCCACCGGTAGATGTGGGCGGGGGAGTCGAACCCGTCGCGGCTGGCATGCACATGCAGCCCCACGGTCGTGTCGGTGTCGCAGTGGAGGTCTTCGAGTGCTTCCAGCAGCGGCCACGGGAAGTGCTCGATCGCGTACTGGTAGGACATGGGGTGGGTGACGAGTTCGAATCCGGTGGTCCGGATCGAGGAATCCTGCTTCAGATACCCCAGGCCGCCGAGGTGTTCGGTGGCGACGGTGACGCATTCGCCGTAGCGGTAGCGGGGGACGATGATCTCCAGCTCCAAACCGAGAAACAGCGGGCCCTTGCCGTGGAAGCGGGGATCGGGTTTGTAGCTGTAGTGCCAGACGTGATCTCGGCCCGCCCGGCAGTCACAGTCGTAGCTGCGGCGGGTCAGGGTGCCGCAGCTTGGGCACGGGGCGAACCGGTGGACGCAGCGGGGGCAGGCGCGGTGCCCGCCGGCGACGTAGCGGCCATCGGTGGTGTAGCGGCTGCACCGGAAGCAGATGTCGAACAAGACTGTGGCGCAGCGTAGGCATACCGGGTCGTCGGTGTCGGTGCGTACTGCGGGGCTGGTGGGTTTGCGACAGGACACGCACGGCCGCCAACCGGACACGCAGCGGGCGCAGAACTGCTGATCGTCGGCGGTTTCGGTCAGTGCGAGCGTGGGCTCGCGGCAGTGATCACACAGCGATATCTGTCCTGCGCAGTGATGACAGACGAACTGGTGCTCGACCGGGTACCGGTCACCGGGATCACCACTGCCGCAGACCGCGCACAGCGCAACAGAGAGGGTATCGGGCATGACAGGCCACCTTCCGGAAACGACAGAACGCCAGACCGGAAGGCGTCCGCCCGGTCTGGCGTTCAGGGGGCAACAGGGTGTGGGTGTGATGTGAGTGGTGCACTGCAAAGCCACGAATCGGCGGGCTCGCGTGGGCGAGTCGGCACCGCGTTCGTTAGTGGAACAGGTAAAATCGAATGCGGGAGAATCATCAGGCGGGCCTGAAGATTTCAGGAGGCCGGCCATGCCATCGCGTCGCCCATCGCAATCCCTGCGCACGGCTCGATCCTCGGAACTTGCGGCGCGACTGGAACGTTCACGCGCTCGCAGCAAACGACGCCGGGAACTGGCACGCCAGCGAGAGCGCGCCATCCAGGATGCGGTGAAGCGTTACCTCACCGATTGGGAAGCGATCAAAGCCTGCGAAAACCGGCGTGATCAGAATATCGCCGCGTTGCGACAGCAGATCAGCGCCCTCGAGACGCGCGCCGGTGCCGAGATCGCCCGTCACCGTGCCGATCAGGCCGAGGCCGCCGCTGTCATTCGTGACCATGGTGGCTCCGACGAGGACATCGCTGAGTTGTTCGAGATCAGTCCCAAACTAGCTCGGCAACTGATCGCCGCCGCCCGCGCCGCTCGCGATATCACACCACAGCAACCGCCCTCAGCGGTCGTCGCGGCAACCGGACGACTCGAGCGTGTCCGACCGATCCCGGCAGAGCCCCGTCCCCCGACACCACCGGTCACAAGCACCGACGACACCGCTGAGCCGCCGCAATCAACGCTGACCACGGACCCGTTGAGCACCTGAGGCAACGCGGGCGGGTGGTCGAAAGAGCAGATGCCGGGGGCGGCGAGCGCTGCTCGGTGGTTCCCTGGTGGTGTCCCCATGGTTTCGTCAAGAAATGTCGGCCGGATTACGCGCGGCCGGGTTCGAGAACTCGGCGAGAATCTCAACATCTTGAACGTCACGCTGAACGATCGAACGCTGAGCGTCCTCGCTCGGCGAATATCGCAACGCTGGCCCGCGACCCGCCGATTGTCAGCGACACCGATCGCGACTTATTGATCGGTTCGACCGTACGCGAGATTGCCGAGCGTCGCTGTTTGGTGGGTATCGCGTCGTTGGTCGGGATAGGCTGGGCGAATGTCTCTTTGGGCGCACAGCCGTAGTGACATGTCGGGTGTTCGTCACGAGCTTGATGAGCACTGTAGGTCGACAGCGCTGTGGGCGTCCCGCTTCGCTTCGGTCTTCGGCGCGGGAGAGTTGGCCTATGTGTTGGGGTTGTTCCATGATGCGGGGAAGGCGTCGTGTGCCTGGCAGCAGCGGTTGTTGGAGGTGGAGGGCACCGGAGACCGGGTGGGGGTTGCGCATAAGCAGTTGGGTGCGCGGTTGGTGTTCGGTGTCGGTGGATTGGGGGCGATGGCAGTCTTGGGTCATCACGGGGGTTTGGCGAATCAGTCACAGCTGCGGGATGTCCTGACCAGTTCGCTCAGTGACGACGATTATGAGGCTGCGGCTCGGTTCTTGTTCGCTGTGCCAGAGGCTTCTGGGGTTTACGCCGGGCAGCGGCTGTTCCCGGCGCGGTGGGCGAGGGTGTCGGACAAGCTGGTGTGGGAGATGCGGCTGCGGTTGGTGTTTTCGGCGTTGGTGGATGCCGATCATCTCGACACAGGGGCACATCGCCGTGGCTTGCCGGGCCCGCAGGTCGCGCCGCCAGCAGATATGCGGATGCTGGTGAAACGGTTCGAACAGCGTCGTGCTGAGATGCTTGGTGATCGGAGCGGCGAGATCGGACAGTTGCGTTCGCAGGTGTATGAGGCGGCGGTGGCGGCTTCCGAATGCGAGCCGGGCCTGTATCGGTTGACGGCGCCGACAGGATTGGGGAAGACATTCGCGCAGGGAGCCTTCGGGTTGCATCATGCAGCGCGACGCGGTATGTCGCGGGTGATTGTGGCGGTGCCTTTCATTACGATCACCGAGCAGAACGCCGATGTGTACCGGCGATTGCTCGATGACGGTGACCAGCCGGTGGTGTTGGAGCATCACTCCAGCGTCCGCTTCGAAGAACGTGACGACCATGATCCGGTCGGGTCCAATAAGCGTGATCGGTGGGCGAGGTTGGCGGCAGAGAACTGGGATGCACCGTTTGTGGTGACAACCACGGTGCAGCTGTTCGAATCATTGTTCGGCCGCAAGCCTTCCCAGGTGCGTAAGGTGCACCGGTTGGCGAACGCGGTAGTGATCCTGGACGAGGTTCAGGCGTTGCCGACACGGCTGTTGTTGCCGATCTTGAGTGGTTTGCGGGTGCTTGCCGAGCACTTCGGCACGACGGTGCTGTTGACCTCGGCGACCCAGCCGCAGTTCCAGGCTCTGTCGGTGTGGAATGCCTCTGACACCCACGACAAGGTTGGCATCACGGAGGTCATCGCTGATCCGCAGCCGCTGTTCCATCGGGCGCGGCGAGTGCGTTATGAGTGGCGGCTGGATCCGAAACCCTCCTGGCAGGAGATTGCCGACGAGGTGATCGGACAAGCGCAAGCGCTGGTGGTCGTCAATTCCGTCGCCGATGCTCGCGACCTGTTCCGGTTGGTGTCGCAGCATCGCAAGGATGTGTGGCACCTGTCGACTCGAATGTGCCCCGCGCACCGTCGCGCCGTGCTGACGAAAGTGACCGAGCGGCTGCGTGTGGGCCGGCCCACCGTCCTCGTCTCGACGCAGTTGGTTGAAGCCGGTGTAGATCTCAGCTTTCCGGTGGTCTGGCGCGCACTTGCTCCGGCTGACTCCCTGCAACAGGCCGCTGGCCGCGCCAACCGTCACGGTGAATACGACGAAGGCGGGCTGGTCGTTGTCTTCGACCCGGCCGAAGGCCGCCGGCCTGCCGAGTACGAGGTGGCGTGCTCGCTCACGATGACGCATTTCGGTCCGGACGGAGCGGAACTGGACGATCAGCGAACCTTGGCTCAGTACTACGAAGAGCTGTACCGCGATCTGCAACTCGACCATTATCTGGCGGATTCGTCGAACGCGCCGGTAGGTCAAGTCGTTCAACGTAACCGAGCAGCGCTGGACTTCATCGCGGTGTCTGATGGCCCGCTGGTGAACGCTGGTGGCTCGCAAAAACGCGACCGGAAGAAGGCGTTCCGCATGATCACCGACGAGTCGATGCCGCTGGCCGTCGTTGATCACGAGGACGCCACCCGAGTCGAAGCGATGCTGGGCGACCTGGCCGCGGGCACTGTCGGGGCCGGAACTGCGCTGCGGCAGCTGCAACCATGGATCGTTCAGTTGAGCGCGAACATCGCCCGGCGCCCCGAGGTAGCAGCCCTGATCGAGACCGTTGTAGGCGATCTTGGTGTATGGAAGGGCACCTACGACTGGGATCCCCGTACCGCCTGTGGTGTCGGCCTCGATGAGAAAAAAGTCGTCACAGTACTCTGATCGGAAAGACAGTGGTCACAGGCAGTGCCCGTGGTTACGCAGCGCTAGCGTGCCCGTTAGCGAGGATCTCAACATACATTTGTCGACTCGGACACCGCACGCCGATCGGGCTTGGCTCGATCGGCGTTCTTCGTTAGCGCCCTACCTGAAACGAACTGTGCGGTCTAATTTCCTTTTGGCGCAGTCTAATTCGATCTGCTGGTGGTTGCTCGCGTGTTCAGGTGCATGTAACCTCCTTGGCTCGTGGGTGAGTGGAAAAGTGTATGAACTGACGGAGTCGTGATGACTGTTGAGGATGAGAGAGTTGCGTCGCGCGGTCAAGGGCAGGTCTTCGGTCGTTTGCGGTCGATCGCCCTTTGGATCGGGCAGTTGCTTGCGGTAAAAATCCTTGCCGAGCTCCTCGTTGCTGTCCCGCGTGCCGTGTGGCGGTGGCTCGATCTCTGACGGCCGCGCTCGAGGTCTTGGGGTTGCCGGCACAGTGCTCACTGGACTCGGGTGGAACCATCGCCTCGACCGACGCGGACTTGTCGGGGGTGTAAGGCATGATCCCGCAACGAGTTCGACTGTCAGTCCGATAGGTACCGCAATCGCGTGAACTCCTCGGGGTCCCAGGGAAGGAAGGGTGGCTTATGGCTTTGGTGGTTCAGGTTCATGGCCCGGGTGCGTTGTTCACGCAGCCCGGGTTGACCGCTGAGCGGTTGACCTATTCGGTGATGACGCCGACTGCGGCGACCGGCGTGTTGACGGCGATCTATTGGAAGCCGGAGTTCCAGTATCGGATACGCCGGATCGAAGTCCTGAGTCCGATAAGGACGTTCACGCTGCGCCGTAACGAGACCACGGATCTGGCGTCGCTGCTCGACGCGGTGTCCAGCGGCAGGACGATCGACACCACCGCTCATCGGGTCCAACGGAATGCGGTGTGCCTGAAGGATGTCGCCTACCGCATCCATGCGCAGATCGAGTTGATGCCGCATGCGAACAAGCCCGAGGCCGCGTACCGGGACCAACTGCGGCGGCGGGTGGCCCGTGGGCAGTGCTTCAGCCAGCCGTATCTGGGGACGCGCGAGTTTCCTGCGGCGTTCGAGGAGCCGGACGATCGCGCACCTATCGAGCTGTCGGCTGAACTGGGAATGATGCTGCACAGCATTGATTACTCTCGCACGCCGCGGCGGTCGACGTGGTTCCCGGCTCGGCTCGAGCGGGGTGTGTTGGAGGTTCCCCGGCGTGGGATCGCCGACGATGAGGCGGGGGCGTCCTGATGTTGTTGGAGCGTCTGACCGCCTATGCGCGGGAGCACCGCAGTGCGGTACCGGCGTTTCACCGCGGCCGGGAGTTCCGGTGGAAATTGGATATCCGCACCAGCGGTGCGCCGACGTTGCAGCCTCTGCGCAATCAGGACAGACCGAAGCGAGGCGTAGTGCATACCGTTCCGGCATCGACTCGCACGGTGGGGATCTCGCCGAATCTGGCGGCAGACGATGCCCAGTACGTTCTGGGCTGGGGAGATGACGATACCGACGATTCCCGGGTCGCTGACTGCCATGCCGCGTTCGTCGCTTTGATCGACGACTGGGCCGCGGAGGTGCCCGCCGAGCAAGACCAGGTTCCGCACATTTTGACCGACCTCTATCGTTCCGGGACCTTGGCAGCGCTGTCTCGTCCCGACGGTTTGCGCGCGAAAGACGGTGTGGTGATCGCGGTCGACGGACGGTATGCCTATCGCAGTCCGAGCGCCGCGGAGTTCTGGCGCGCCCGTGTCGGAGTGAAGAAGGGCAGCGGGCGCAGCGGGGTGTGCCTGGTGTGCCGGAGCGCGGCACCGCTGGCGAACACGATTCCGGGCAAAGTCCCTGCGACGCTTGTGCCCGGTGCCAGCAACGATGCCGCGTTGGTCAGCGTCAACGAGCGGGTATTCGGCTACGACTTGGCCGCTCAGCTGACCCACACCCCGATCTGCCTGACGTGTGCCGACGATGTGATGGTCGGACTGACCGGCGTTTTGTCTTCCGATCACGCGCTGACCTATTCCGGGCAGGACACACGAGTGGCGTGGTGGGTCGCTGAGACCGACGAACTCGACCGCATGCAGTTGGTGCTCGACCCCGATCCGGCCGAGGTCGACGCGTTCTTCGAATCGGTACACAAGGCCCGCGAACGCACTCAGCGCCTCAACGGTCGGTTCTGCTGGTTGGCTGTCGGCGGAAATGTCGCCCGCATCATGGTCCGCGAATGGCTCGATATCTCGTTGACCAGCAACGACGACGACGTCGTCAACCACGACACCAACATTCTGGCGTGGTTCGCCGATCACAAGAACACGCCGCGAATCACTCAGCCGTTTCGGCGGCGGGACGGGACCGCAATCCCCGCCGGCAGGTGGGTACACAGCCCGGTCGCTCTCGCGGCGTGTCTGGGCCGGTGGGACGAGAACAGTAAACGCTACCGGCCATTTGGTGCCAAGAACGCCGACCGACCTGACCACGCGCTCCATCAGTTGGTGCGGGTGGCGGTGCTCAACGAACCGCTAACGGCAGCGATGCGCTCGCACCTGATCCACCGCATCCGCAGCGACAGCCGGATCGACAACCAGCGCGCTGCACTCGTGCGCCTGGCCCTCAACCGAAACCCATACCGACAGAAGGACGACACCGTACCGATGTCCCTGGACGAAACCTGCACCGATCCCGCCTATGTCGCCGGCCGCATTTTCGCCGCCCTGGAAGAAACGCAACGAGCCGCGCACCGCAAACCCACGAGCGATTCAGACACGTCGGCCACGGCTGACCAAGAGACGGAGGAGGAGGTGCGGCGCGAAGTCAACAGCACCTTCGGCGACCGCTTCCTGCGCCGTGCTATCGACACCCCTAGACCCGTACTAGCGCAGGGACGCAAAGAAGCCGCTGCCTGGCTGACGAAGATCCGACGTCGCGACAGCGCCAACCGCGCCTACTGGTACAAGAACAGGCTGACCGGCCTCTATGACCTTCTCGAGCAGGCCGGGGGTGTTCCGGCGCGCAACAACCTGCGCCAGCAGGAGCAATTCGTCCTCGGCTACCACCACCAGCTCGCCCACCGGGCCAATCCCGCGAAAACCGCCACCGATCAGGCGTGACAACTCACCATCACCAGGAAGGACACAACCCGATGACCGCTCACCCTGCCGCGCACCTGAATCCGGCTGTTCGCCACGACATGGTGTTCTTGTTCGACGTCACCGATGGAAACCCCAACGGTGACCCCGATGCAGGCAACCAACCGCGCGTCGACCTCGAATCCGGCCACGGGTTGGTCACCGACGTGTGCCTGAAACGCAAGATCCGGGACGCCCTGGCACTGGCCGCCGCAGGCAATCCGCGCTACAGCATCTTCGTCGAGGCCGGTCACGCGCTCAACACCCGGCTCAAGGAATCGTTGACCGCCACCGGCGTCGAGACATCCGCGAGCAGCGCCAAGAAGAACACCAGGGAAAAAGCCAAACTGACCGCAGAACAAGCCGCGACGGCGAAGGCCTGGCTGTGCGACCGGTACGCCGACATCCGATTGTTCGGGGCGGTGTTGTCCACCGGCGAGACCAACGCACTCGGCAGTATCCGTGGCCCGTTGCAGTTCGGGATGGCCCGATCGCTCGACCCGGTCATTCCCACGGAACATGCCATCACTCGCGTCACACAAACCCGCCAAGAGGACATCGACAACGGGGAAAGCACCGAGATGGGTTCCAAATGGACTGTGCCCTACGGACTGTACCGGGTCGAGATCACCTACTCCGCCGCCCGCGGCAGCCAAACCGGCGTCGACACCAAAGATTTCGAACTCCTCTACCAGGTGATGGAAATGATGTTTGACCACGACGCTTCGGCCACCCGCGGTCGGATGACCGCGCGCGGCCTGCACGTCTTCAGCCACGACAACGCCTTCGGTAACGCTCCGGCCCACAAACTCTTCTCCCGAGTCCAGATCCACGCCAGCGGTGACCCGCAGCTGTATGACGCCGGTGACTGGAGCCCACGCAAGTTCAGCGACTACACCGTGGTGCCGGTGGACACCAGTGCCTTGCCCTCTGGTGTCACCTACACCGAAGTGTTCAACTGACCGACGATGCCCGAGCAATATTTCGCCGACGACCTGTGGAGTGTGCCGCTCTCAGCGATCGAGCACTATGCCTACTGTCCCAGGCAGGCCGTGCTGATCTGGCAGGAGACCTACTTCGAGTCCAACACCGACACCGTGCGCGGCGACCTCGCTCACGAGGCAGTCGACCGCGGCGGCACACTCACCGGGCGTTCCGGCGCTCGCATATGGCGGTCGTTGCCTGTGCACAGCCACGAACTGGGTGTCCACGGTATCTGCGACACAGTCCACCGCACACCCACCGGGCCGATACCAGTCGAACACAAATCGGGTCGCTACACCCCGGGCGGCCCAGCGGACTTTCAGGTGGCCGCGCAAGTCTTGTGCCTGCGAGAAATGTTCGACCAACCCGTGCCCCATGGAGAGGTGTTCGCAGGGAAGAGTCGCCGGCACTACCGGGTCACCGTCGACGGCGCCCTCGAAGCCGCAGTGCAAGATGCGATCGAGCAGCTGCGGCGACGGATCACCGAAGACGCACTGCCGCCGCCGGTGAATGACCACCGCTGCACGCGATGCTCACTGCGTCCGGGCTGCGTTCCCGAAACAGCCCGGCGCAAAACGATCGACCTGTTTACACCGCGCCCACTCCGAAACCACGATTCTCAATGAAGATGTCGACCGTTCAAGATCATGAGGTGCGGTTCGATGTCACCGACGGCGGGCGGTGAGCATCCGCAACTCGGTGATGAGTTCGTCGTCGATGCGCATCGGTGTCAGGTCGCGGCGGACACGGACCTGGTCGGCGATGACCGCCGCGTCCTTGGCGTCGGTTTTCCCCGCGCCGCGATAGCCGTCGGCGGCCCGGTTGACCTGGGTGCCGCTGATGTAGAAAACCGTCTGGTCATGGACTGCGAGCAGGGTCAGCAGCAGTGCCGATTCGCCGGTGGCGATGTCCACGGCCCAGTCCACCCGGTCCGCAATGCCGGCGGCCTGGCCGATCAGCTCCAGCAGGGCCTGTTCATCGTTCCGGACTCGCCGCGACAGCAGCCGGTTGCCGTCGGCGTCGACCACCACCGCGTGATGATGCCGCTTGCCGATATCGACTCCGGCCCACGCACGTTCCAACGTCATCTCCCTCGATCACCAAACCTGTTGCACCACAGACGGCCTCGCTGTCACATCCCTACGCAGCGACTGGTTCGCAATTCTCAATCAGCAGTCGAGTCATCGAGGGGGTGGCGGGCGGCCAATCGTTGGAAGCCACAACTACTGCAGATGACTGAAAGCCACACCCGACACCCCTGGGCACCAGGACCCTACGACTGGCCCGAGCTACCCGAGAAAGAAGGTAGGGATGACTGAGCTGCTCAAAACCCTCTACGTCACTACACCAGGCACCAGCCTGCACCTCGACGGGGACGCGCTGCGCGTCCACCACCCGGACAAGCCGGGTCGGCACCTGCTGCCGCTGATCCGTCTCGACGACATCGTCGTCTTCAACGGTGTCACCGTCACCGACGACCTCATGCACCGCTGCGCAGCCGACGCCCGCGGTGTGACCTGGCTGACCCGCAACGGTAAGTTCCTCGCTCGTGTCAGCGGACCCCGGACCGGCAACCCGCACCTGCGCATCCAGCAGATCCGCGCCCACGATAATCCCGACCTGCGGCTGGACATCGCGCGATCGATGGTCGCGGGCAAGTTACACAACTACCGCCAGCTACTGCTGCGGGCGGCCCGCGACCTCACCGGAGACCGACAATCCACACTCCGGTCCATCGCAGACCGCCACGCAGCAGCACTGACCAACCTGCGAGATGCCCTCACCCTGGACGAAATACGCGGCATCGAAGGACGCGCGGCACGTGACTACTTCCAAGCAATGCCCACCCTCGCGCCGGGCGCCGGAACCGGCAGAAGCAAACGCCCAGCCACCGACCCGGTCAACTGCCTGCTGTCCTTCGGCTACGGCATGCTCCGAGCCGCCATCCACGGCGCCCTCGAACAAGTCGGGCTCGACCCCTACGTCGGGTACCTTCACGGCATCCGCCCAGCCAAACCAGCCCTCGCGCTCGACCTCATGGAAGAGTTCCGGCCGCTGCTGGTCGACCGACTCGTGCTCACTCTGCTCAACCGAGCACAAATCAAACCTGATCACATGCAACAACTCCCAGGCGGACAAACCAATCTCACAGACGACGGCCGGAAATTCTTTCTCGAACAATGGTCCATCGCACGCGAACGAACATGGCCGCACGCCTACCTCGACCGCGAGATCCCCGCCGCGCTCCTCCCACTCGTCCAAGCACGGCTATTGGCCCGCCACCTACGCGGCGACACCGATACCTACATCCCGTGGATGGTCTCCTGATGGAACTACTCATCACCTACGACGTAGAGACCGCCACCCCAGCAGGAGCCCGCAGACTTCGACAAGTTGCGAAGATCTGCGAGGGTTACGGCCACCGCGTCCAGAAATCCGTCTTCGAAATCACATGCACTCCAACAACCCGCCTACGGCTGGAAGCCGCGCTCGCCAGAACCATCGACCCAGTACGCGACAGCATCCGTATCTACCAACTAGACCGCGGCACCTTCGAAACAACCCAACACCTCGGTGCCGCAGTGCAACCGCCGCACACCACACCCCTGGTCCTGTAATGACCAGGTTCGGAACCCCAAGCGCAAGCAGAACACCACGAACGTTCCCAACCCACCACCAGGACAAGCGAAAGATTCACGAGACCACGCCGCCATCTAATCCATTCGCTGAACCGAAAGCAGCAGGTCATCCAGCGCAGCGCCGAGCCTCCGCGCTCGGCGAGAATCTCAACGCCGGACGGGGCGAACGTACCGGCCACCGAGCACAGCAGCGCCGAGCCTCCGCGCTCGGCGAGAATCTCAACGAGTACCTGGCCCGATCCGCCGCCAACGGCTCAGCGCGCAGCGCCGAGCCTCCGCGCTCGGCGAGAATCTCAACTACCCCATCGAGGAGCACCAACTACCGCTGGATGGGCAGCGCCGAGCCTCCGCGCTCGGCGAGAATCTCAACCGCATCACCGCGAACACGGCAGACAGCCAGCAGCCGCAGCGCCGAGCCTCCGCGCTCGGCGAGAATCTCAACTGGCTACCAAGGCCGCGCGCACACCACGCCAATGCGCAGCGCCGAGCCTCCGCGCTCGGCGAGAATCTCAACGGGTTGTCGGCGTAGTGCGCACTCACCAGCGCCATCGCAGCGCCGAGCCTCCGCGCTCGGCGAGAATCTCAACGGCGGCGTGGTCGGCGCGCATCTGGTCGCGATCGGCGCAGCGCCGAGCCTCCGCGCTCGGCGAGAATCTCAACCGCTGCCGAGCAGGTCGAGATCGTGCGCGCCGAGGCAGCGCCGAGCCTCCGCGCTCGGCGAGAATCTCAACCTTTGTGGCTTCCTCGAAATCCATGCTCACGCCTGCAGCGCCGAGCCTCCGCGCTCGGCGAGAATCTCAACGACGCCCTCGATGAGGTGTGGTCGTCGTGGATGCGGGCAGCGCCGAGCCTCCGCGCTCGGCGAGAATCTCAACCTCGCCCTCGGCGATGTAGACCGTGCGGCCCTGCTGCAGCGCCGAGCCTCCGCGCTCGGCGAGAATCTCAACTCCCACTCCCGGTTGCAGCGCCTCCGTGACGCGGCGCAGCGCCGAGCCTCCGCGCTCGGCGAGAATCTCAACTCCAACGCGCTGGTGACCCGCTCCCAGCTGGCGCGCAGCGCCGAGCCTCCGCGCTCGGCGAGAATCTCAACAGCTGCTTCAACGTCGGTGGCGGCGTGTGTGCGGCGGGCAGCGCCGAGCCTCCGCGCTCGGCGAGAATCTCAACGATTAGGAGGCACACACCTATGCCCACAGCCACGGCAGCGCCGAGCCTCCGCGCTCGGCGAGAATCTCAACGGGTGGAGGAACAACCAGAGCAGCACTGGGATGCTGGCAGCGCCGAGCCTCCGCGCTCGGCGAGAATCTCAACGTGTCCGAGGCGATGATGCACTCCTACCGCGGCAGCAGCGCCGAGCCTCCGCGCTCGGCGAGAATCTCAACCGGAAACGCCCAAAGCATCGGTGACCGTGTTCGGCGCAGCGCCGAGCCTCCGCGCTCGGCGAGAATCTCAACGACTCGGGGCGCTTCCGGTCACGCACGCCATATAGGCAGCGCCGAGCCTCCGCGCTCGGCGAGAATCTCAACTGCTGCAACTGCGGTTGATTGATTACATCAAAGAATGCAGCGCCGAGCCTCCGCGCTCGGCGAGAATCTCAACTCGTTCGAGGTACCCGAGTATCTGCCCGGCCCGGAGCAGCGCCGAGCCTCCGCGCTCGGCGAGAATCTCAACATCAACCTCGGCAATAAATTGGCGGGGATCACGCAGCAGCGCCGAGCCTCCGCGCTCGGCGAGAATCTCAACGTCAGCTACGCGGTGTACACGCCCGCCGAAGAGGGGCAGCGCCGAGCCTCCGCGCTCGGCGAGAATCTCAACTCCACGGTAAGGCTGAGGAGCGCAAGCTATCCGGGCAGCGCCGAGCCTCCGCGCTCGGCGAGAATCTCAACTACTGCGGCGGAGGACATCTCCCGTAGGACGTTCGCAGCGCCGAGCCTCCGCGCTCGGCGAGAATCTCAACATCAGCGATCGCGTCGCCGCCGCGCTGGCCGATGCCGCAGCGCCGAGCCTCCGCGCTCGGCGAGAATCTCAACATCAGCGATCGCGTCGCCGCCGCGCTGGCCGATGCCGCAGCGCCGAGCCTCCGCGCTCGGCGAGAATCTCAACTCCTTCGGTTTCTGTGTATCTCCTTGCATCCCCCGGCAGCGCCGAGCCTCCGCGCTCGGCGAGAATCTCAACTCGCACGAGGACGACTGAGGATGGACTGCCTACGGGCGCAGCGCCGAGCCTCCGCGCTCGGCGAGAATCTCAACCTGTGCCACGGCGTCTACTTGATTCGCGCCGGCCAGCAGCGCCGAGCCTCCGCGCTCGGCGAGAATCTCAACTGCGCTGCCGCTGGTCAGCGGCACGATCAACCCGGGCAGCGCCGAGCCTCCGCGCTCGGCGAGAATCTCAACATCGAATCGGCCGGTGATCGCGTGACGGTGTTGCGCAGCGCCGAGCCTCCGCGCTCGGCGAGAATCTCAACGAGCCCGTCGGCCAGGAGCATCTGTTCCACCGGCAGCCGCAGCGCCGAGCCTCCGCGCTCGGCGAGAATCTCAACCGCTGATCGAAACGTGGACCAGCACGGAAATCGATGCAGCGCCGAGCCTCCGCGCTCGGCGAGAATCTCAACTCGCGCCGCAGCGCAGGGCTGGACCCGCTACTTCGGCAGCGCCGAGCCTCCGCGCTCGGCGAGAATCTCAACGGTACCCGCAATGACCTGCGGCAGCAGCTCCGGGCAGCGCCGAGCCTCCGCGCTCGGCGATGTCGGCGGAACGTGAAAACTGGATCTGGCACAGACTTGGTGATTGACCCGTTTCGGGATGCGGAGGGGCGGTTGATAGTTCATTATGTCGCGGGTGTTCTGATCTTGGAGCGATGGAGGTCCTGTTCCCGCATCTGGACGGTCTGCGGATCGAGGTGATCCGCGCGGCGGGTTCGACAGTGCGGATCGAGGCCGCCACCAGTGACGATCCGGTCGGCTGTCCGGGCTGCGGGACGCTGTCCGGGCGTGTCCATAGCCGGTACCGGCGACGGTTGTCGGACACCTCGATCACCGGCCGGGAGGTCGTGATCGGGTTGCAGGTCCGCAGGCTGTTCTGCGACAACTCCGATTGCGGCAAAACAACTTTCGCAGAGCAGGTACCGCAACTGGCCGCCCGGCACGCCCGCCGCACCCTGATCCTGCAGCACACGCTGTGCGCAGTCGCGCTGGCCTTGGGCGGGCGCGCGGGAGCGCGGCTGACCCGGCAACTGGCCGCGACGGTGAGCCGGATGACGTTGCTGCGTCAGATCCGGGCGCTGCCCGATCCGCAGCATCCGATCCCGCGGGTGCTGGGCGTGGACGACTTCGCCCTGCGTCGCGGGCACGAATACGGCACGATCCTGATCGACATGCATACCCGCCGGCCGATCGAGGTACTCGAGGATCGGACCGCCGACACCCTGGCAGCCTGGTTGCGGGCCCACCCGGGCGTGGAGATCGTCTGCCGGGACCGCGCTGGCGCCTACGCCGAAGGCGCCGCGATGGGAGCACCGGACGCGGTGCAGGTCGCCGATCGATGGCATATCTGGCACAACCTCGGTGAAGCGGTCGAACGCACCGTGGCACGCCACCGCGCCAGCCTGCCCGCCGCGACCACCGCCCCCGAGCCGCAGGACGGGTCCGAAATCGCCGCGGCTGCCGCCGGAATACTCCCCGGGCCGGCCGCGCCCGAGGAACGGCAGGATCGCACCGCGGTGCGCACCCGCCAGCGCTGGGCCGAGGTCCATGCATTGCTGGCCCAAGGCACGAGCATCCTTGCGATCAGCCGCGAGCTGGGGCTCGCACGCGGCACCACACGCCGCTTTGCCCGCGCCGAATCGGCCGACGAGCTGCTGGTCAACAACCGCCTCGGCTACCGAGTCAGCATTCTCGAGGCATACAAGCCCGACCTGCATCGGCGGTGGAACGAAGGCTGCACCAACGCAACCCAGCTGTTCCAGGAGATCAAAGCCCGCGGCTACCAAGGTAGCGAGAAATTAGTGCGCAACTACCTGCAGCCCTTCCGCGCCCTCACGCACGCCCCGGCCGCCCCACCCAAGCCACCGACCGTCCGCACAGTCGT
Source organism: Nocardia aegles (assembly GCF_052545135.1). Taxonomy (NCBI): domain Bacteria; kingdom Bacillati; phylum Actinomycetota; class Actinomycetes; order Mycobacteriales; family Nocardiaceae; genus Nocardia; species Nocardia aegles. Next base: position 1,030,082 of record NZ_JBQWRI010000002.1, on the reverse strand, counting down.
CAGCTGGATCATGACCAACCCCGACACCCTCGCTGCCGAACACCGGGCCAGCCTCGACGCAATCCTGGCAGTCAGTCCCGAACTGACCGCGCTGGCTGGGCACGTCCGCGCGTTCGCCGAGATCATGGGCCAGCGGCGCGGCCGGGATCTCGAACGGTGGATGGCCGCGGTCGCGACCGACGACCAGCCGCCGCTGCACTCGTTCGTCCGAGGCCTGCGCCGCGACCAGGACGCGGTCACCGCCGGGCTGACCATGTCCTGGAGCAGCGGAACGGTCGAAGGGCATGTCAACCGCTTCAAGATGCTGAAGCGGCAGATGTTCGGCCGCGCGAAAACCGACCTACTCCGCAAACGAATCCTGTTGAGCAAGTGAGCAACCCGGCCAACCGAATCACGAAATTTGTGCCAGATCCTGGATTGGCGTTCCGTTGACAGGCGAGAATCTCAACGACCGCTATACAGTCTTCTATGCCGAACCCGTAACAGCAGCGCGAGCCTCCGCGCTCGGGGAGAATCTCAACGCCTCACCCGGCCGATATGTCGAGCTGGCCCGCAGCGCAGCGCCGAGCCTCCGCGCTCGGCGAGAATCTCAACTCATCGGGTGGTCTTCAATCCGGGTGGGGGGTGTCCCTATGGTTTTCGTCAAGTTGTGGCGGCGGGTGGATCCGCTCTGTCCGTGATCGTCGGATACGTTGGTTGCGGGTGGCGATTCGAGCGGTGGGAGGCTGGCGGATGCACTGGGTGATCGGGGTGGCGGGGCTTGTCGTGGCGGTGGTCGTGATCGATCGGATCGCGGTGTGGGCGGAGCGTCGGGGCTGGATCTATTGGCGTCATGGGCCCAAGACCGCTGGAGTCGGTTCGGGCATGCTCGGTCAGGTGGAGTCGCTGCTTTCTCCGTCCTATCGGCATGTCGTCGAGGAAGCCCGGTCCAGGCAGATGGTGAGGCTCGACCAGGCAGTCGGCGAAGGCGACGACCCGGTGGTGATCGTGGTGCGCGGCGGCCGGGAGGGTTCGCGCTAGCCGGTGCTCGCTGATGCGGGTGAATCGCGGGAGGGCTGTTTGGTTTCAGCATGGCGTAGAGGACGTCGCAGCGGCGTCTGGCCAGGCAGATGAGGGCGGCGTTGTGTTTCTTGCCCTCGTCGCGTTTGCGCGTGTAGTAGGCGCGGCTGGCCGGGTCGTGCAGGGCCGCGAACGCGGAGAGGAATAGCGCCTGTTTGAGTTTGTGGTTGCCGGATCGGGCGGGGTGCGCGCCGCGGATGGAGCTGCCGGAGCGGTGGGTGATCGGGGCGATGCCGGCGTAGGCGGTCAGGTGCCCGGCGGTAGGGAAGGCGCTGCGGTCGCCGACTTCGAGCAAGATGCGAGCTCCGGTCCTGACTCCGACGCCGGGCATCGAGGTCAGGACCTTGGCAAGAGGGTGCGCATCGAGCATCCTCTCGATATCGGCGGCGATCGATTGTCGTTGCAGCAGCATCGATTTCAGCGAGTCAGCGAGTTTGGGGAGCACGATCTCGGCGGCCTTGCTGCCGGGGACGGTGACCGTCTGCGCGGGCGGCGGCAAAGATCTCCTCGGCCAGGCGTGCGCCCATGCGCGGTGCGTGTTTGACCGCCAGCGCGGTGAGCTTGCGTTTCCCGGTGGCTCGGATGCTTTCGGGTCCGCCGCAGCGGGACAGGATTTCCGGCACCGCTGGATGGGTGATGCGGGAGCCGAGGACGCGTTCGAGGGCGGGATGGATGCTGGTGAGCAGGCCGCGGATACGGTTGCTGGTGCGGGTGGCCTCCCCGGCCAGGTCGTCGTCGTAGCCGACCAACACCCCGAGCTCGGTGAGTGCTTCGTCGCCGACATCGACCCGGCGCAGCGTGTGGGGCATGGTGCGGGCGGTGTCGGCGATGATGAACGCGTCGCGGGCGTCGGTCTTGGCTTGTCCCGGATAGAGATCGGCGATGCGGCGCATCGACAGTCCGGGCAGATAGGCCACGTCGTGGCCCATGGCGCGGGCGACGGTGACCGGCAGTGCGCCGATGGTGTTGGGTTGGTCGACCACGATCAGCAGCGGCCCGTGTGCGGCCAGTTTCCCGAAGACCGCCCGCAGGCGGGCTTCGTCGTTGGGTAATGCGATGTGTCGATGATCCGAATCTGCATAACGCATGGTCTGTTTCCTTCCACCGATGTGATCCCGCTCGGTCGGCTCGACAAGGGCAGCGGATCGGCAAATAACTGGTAAATAGAGGTGGGTATGTGGCCGGGATCTCACGCCTCGATAGTGCGGAGAAATCGTTGGAGGAAAGGTGCCCAGAACCTGAAATTTGTGTCAAATCCACTGCCGCGGGTATCTTTCGTGCGGTGGCAGCCCGTTCGTAAGCGGTCGAACTGCACCCATAGTTCCGGATGTTCAGCCTGGACCTTCGCGGCGTTGAACCAGCGCACCGAGTCGGCCTTGCCGAACGTCGCGATCCCGGTGATGCCGCGGAGCGGTACTGACAGCGCGAAGCGCCTCGGCTGACGCCATCCAGCCCCGTTCAAAGGCCGCCCCGCGTGGCTGGTCAACTATCCGCCGCACCGCTGCGGCGACGGGTTGCCGACTCTGATCGGTGCATCCATTGCTGCGGGGAGAAACGCCATGGACGACCGGACGTTGGAGAACCACTACCTCGACGTGATCGAGCAGCTGCGCAGGGCGGCGACCCTGACGACGTGGCGGCTCGTGATCTCGACAAGCACCTGAGCAGGCTCGATCGCGAGCTTGAGAGGGGTGCTTGGAGCGACCGCTACTTCGAGACGATGCTCGAAGTGCGTGAGCGCTCGTGGATCGCGTTGCACAAGGCCACCACCGGGCGGAAGTCGCCGATCGGGCAGCGCAGATGGAGGCATCGAGGGCGGGATTTGCCCATCCTCCCGAAACTGCGGTCACGGCATCTCGCTCGAAGACGAATCATGTTGCCCAGCAGCCCGTTCGTAACCGCTTGACTTGCGGTCGAGGAATGTCTGGGTAGTCAGTTACCCACGCAGGGTGTTTCGCGGTGGTGGCTCTCTGTGGGCGATCTGGACTGTCGGGCCATGCGGATGCGGTATTGGAGGTGGGAGTCGGTGAGTCGAGTCGTCGGGCACTGTCTGCAGCGGGGTTGGGCGGCCGGTCCGCCAGGCGCGGTGTTGATCGCGGTAGTAGCTGGAGTACACGACACCCGACTGCCCGCCGGGCATCTGGGCTAATCCATCGTATTCGTGTCCAGGGGAGACGATGAGGCGTTGGACTGGGCCGTGGCCGGGGCCGTAAGCGGCGATACTTTCCAGGCCGCCTTCTGGCACCAGATGCCTGAGGCTGAAGAAGCGGGTCAGCCAGGTGACCCCCAACGGGTGTGGGACCTCCACCTGTAATACGTCGCGCCAGCGCAGTCGGCTCAGCGGCGTGCTCGGATGGGCTGCCGCGAGTTGCTGGGCGGCGGTGTCGGGCCGGGCAGCTAGGTAGTCGGACCAGTCGGCAGAGCCGTCCAGCAAGCTGGGGATCGGGGATGGTGTCTCCCTCAGCAGGCGTCGCAGCACCGGTTCGGGGTTACGCCAGGTGTAGCGGAATGCTGGGTCTGCAGCGGCGCATCGATGCAGCAGTCGGGCCATGAGATCGTGCACCAAGCGGGCTCGGAACGCGACGAGCAGGGCGATTCCGAGACTGTCAGGCCCACTGCGGCCGTCCCAGGCCAGCAGCGCCCGTGTGGCCTCATCGGCCAGTGGCGAGCGAAGGAGTCCGGTCAGTTGCAGAGCCTGGTCGTGGTAGAAGGTGTAGAAACCAGCATGCGCGTCGCGCTGCATGGCGAAGAGGGACGGTTCGTCCCAGTCGTCGCGGGTCTCGAGGAGCTCAGCGATGCGGAAACGGCGGTAAGATGCGGGGACGTTCGTGCCGACGTCGCTGTCGCGGTGTGGAGGAGGGTCGTTCGCCCAGACCGCGACGTCGTCCGCGGCGAGGGCGACCGTCGGAAGCCGGTCAGTGTCGATGAAGCCGGGCAGCAGTTCCGTGTCGGTCCGGTTGGGATAGCGGCCGGAGACCGTCTGCACAAGGCTGGAATCGGCGTCGATGATGATCATTGCCAAGGGCGGACTGCCGCTACCGTGTGCGATTGCGCAAGCCTCGAGCGCGCTGTGCGCCTCCAGCAGCTCCGTCCAGCGCAGGTCGGTTGCCTCGAGACGCAGGCCGTTCCATTGGAGTGCGACAGGGGCGCCGAGCACCGGCTCGGGCAACACGGGTCCGGCGGGAGTGCTGTGGACGGTGATGGGCACCGGGTCTGCGCCGCGGACCTGGATGATCTCGGTGCGCTCGGTGATTTGGTCGTCGGGTGCGGCGACGAGGCGGGTCACGTCGGCAGGAATATTGGCCAGTCCCCAGGCGACTGAGCCATTGCTGCCACACACCAGCAGAGGAAGCCCCGGCAGGGCGAAGCCCAGCGCCCGCCCACCCGGAGAGGTAGATGAGCCCGAAATGGATGGCTTCTCCTGTGGCGGCCGGGACCGCGGCGCGTTGCATCGCCACGTCGAGGTCCTCGCGGATGGCGTTGAGGCGGAGGCGTTCTCGGCTGTCGGGAAATCTGGAGAACGCCATCGCCCACCGGTGCAGTTGCTGATCGACCTCGCGGCGGTGCTCGGACGGGATGGCGGCGGGCAAAATGGTCTTGGCGAACTTCTCGGCGGAGATCGACCGGTTGAGCGCGCTGACGCGCTCGTTGGACCATTCCGCCCAGCCGAGGTCGACAGCGGGGTCTACGGTGACCGTGGCGGTGTCGGGGTCGAGGATCAGCCCGTACTCGTCGCGGAAGTCCTCGATCAGGTTGGCCAGGGTTTCGGCTGCGAGCGTAGAGGTGCCACGCCACAGCCAGGCATCGGTCAGCGCGGCCGCCAACTGTTCGAGCGAGCCCTGGTAGTCGATGTTCAGCATCCGCTGGCGTGCAGCCGCACGGTGGCGGGAGATCATGTCGTCGACCGCGGTGTCGCCGGTCGGTTCGGAGTCTGCGGCGGTGTAGGCGGAGGACCACTGCGCGAGCAGCATGGTGGCGCGGTGCAGCACCACTTTGATCAGCAGATGAGCCATGCGCTGCGCCTGGGTACCTGGTTGATGGGGTGGTGACGCCGTCACCACTTTGCTGGTGACGCCGTCACCACTGGAGCGTCCAAAACTGCGCTGACCTGGTTGTTGACGCCGTCACCACAATCCCGCTACGTTCGGTACTGAAATGCATCGACATGTCGTGAACCTGCAGGTGAGAAGCAGGTCAGGTGTCATCGATGGGCCGCTGACCAGGCCTTTTCCGGGCGGCCGGGCGGAGGGATCGACACCCCGCCCGGACCGCATAGGAGTTGTACCAGCTTCGGGCCGGTGAATCGGGGATTTCCGATCGTCTCACTAGAATGGGGCGACCGTATTCGTCCGCTTTCGGGAGCCAGCCGTGACCATCCAGCCCGTTCGCCTGTTCGGCGATCCCATCCTGCGTGCCCGCGCCGCGGAGGTCACCGCGTTCGACCGGGAGCTGCGGCAGCTGGTGACCGACCTGACCGAGACGATGCACGACGACGGCGGTGTCGGGATGGCCGCGCCGCAGATCGGGGTCGGCCTGCGCGTGTTCGTCTACGACACGGGCGACGCCGCGGGGCATCTGGTCAACCCGCAATGGGAGGTCGTCGGCGACGAGGAGCAGGTCGGGCCGGAAGGCTGCCTATCGATTCCCGGCGTGCGCTACGACACGCGCCGGGTGCTGCGGGTGCGGGCATCCGGTGTGGACGTCGACGGCAGACCGGTCGCCTTCGAGGCCGAGGGGCTGCTGGCGCGATGCGTGCAGCACGAGACCGATCATCTCGACGGGGTGCTGTTCATCGACCGTCTCGACCCGGCTCAGCGCAAGGAGGCGATGCGGGTGATCCGCGAATCCGAGTGGTTCGCAGCGGGCTTGACGGTGCGCCCGGCCCGCTCGATGAGCGGTGCGGGCCGGCCCAACCCGTTCGGGGTGGGCCGCTGATGCGCGTCGTCTTCGCGGGAACCCCGGAACCGGCGGTTCCGTCGCTGCGGCGTCTGCTGGAATCGGCGCGGCACGAGGTGATCGCCGTGGTGACGCGGCCGGACGCGGTCGCGGGCCGCGGCCGGAAGGTGACCAGATCGCCGGTCGGCCGGTTGGCCGACGAATACGGCATCCCGGTATTCACCCCGGGCCGGCCCTCGGAGCCGGATTTCGTCGCGCGGCTGACCGAATTGGCGCCGGACTGCTGTCCCGTCGTCGCCTACGGCGCGCTGCTACCCCAGCAGGTGCTCGACATCCCGCGCTTCGGCTGGATCAATCTGCATTTCTCGCTGCTGCCCGCGTGGCGCGGCGCGGCGCCGGTGCAGGCGGCGATCGATGCGGGCGACGAGATCACCGGCGCCTCCACCTTCCGGATCGAGGCCGGCCTGGACACCGGTCCGGTTTTCGGGATGGTGACCGAGAAGATCGCCGTCACCGACACCGCGGGCAGCCTTTTGCAGCGGTTGGCCGACAGCGGCTCCCACCTGCTGGAAGCGACGCTCGACGGGGTGGAGGACGGGCGCTTGCACCCGGTGCCGCAGTCCGCCGACGGCGTCTCGTACGCACCCAAGGTCGGCGTCGAGGCCGGGCACGTGCGCTGGGATCTGCCCGCGCTGGTCATCAGCAGGCGGATCCGCGCGGTCACCCCCGCGCCGGGGGCGTGGACCGAGGTCGGCGGCACCCGGCTGAAGCTGGGGCCGGTCGAGTTGGTCGAGGAGGAGTTGCCGCAGCGCGTGATCGAGGTTCGCAAGTCCGGTGTCTTCGTCGGCACCGCGACCACCGCCGTGCGGCTCGACCAGGTTCAGCCGCAGGGCAAGCGCATGATGGCCGCGCTCGACTGGGCGCGCGGTGCCCGCCTGCAGCCGGGCGCGGTGGTCGAATGACGCGCGGCAATCGGCCCGGTGACGGCAACGCGCGCGACCGGCGGCGCGACGAACGAGAGTCCGCACCGAATCGTTCCGGCGAGCCGGGCCGCGGCCGCGCGCAGGGGAGCGGGCGGCAGCAGGATCGCGATGGTGCGGACCGGGCACGGGCCACCGGACGGCGTTCCGGCGGTAAGCGAGCCGACGCGGGTGGTCGTGATCACGACGAACGGCGCGGCTCCACCGGACGACGCTCGGCGGCTGCCCGATCGGATCGTTCCACCGGCGGGCGCCCGGCTTCGCGCGAGGGAGCCAAGGCCGCCGGACGATCGCACCGTAACGATGCCGATCCACCGCGATCGGTCGCCAGGGATGTGCTGCGGGCGGTCCGGGAGCGCGATGCCTACGCCAACCTCGTCCTGCCCGGATTGCTGCGAGAACGGGGATTGTCGGGTCGAGACGCCGCGCTCGCCACCGAACTCGCCTACGGCGCGTGCCGGTCGCTGGGACTGTTGGACGCGGTGATCGCCGACGGCGCGGGCCGGCCGGTCGAGGAGATCGACGGACCCCTGCTGGACGTGCTCCGGCTCGGCGTCTACCAGTTGCTGCGCACCCGGATCGGCGCACACGCCGCCGTGGACACCTCCGTCGCGCTGACGCGCGCCGAATTCGGCGCGGGCAAAGCGGGTTTCGTCAACGCCGTGCTCCGGCGCGCGGGAGAGAAGACTCCCGAGCAGTGGGTCGACGCGCTCGCGCCCGCCGATCCCGTCGGCCGGTTGGCGTTCGAGTACGCCCATCCGTCCTGGATCGCGCAGGCCTTCGCCGACGCGCTCGGCGCGCGAGCGGCGGAACTGCGCGACGTGCTCGCCGCCGACGACGCCCGCCCGCTGGTGCACCTGGTGGCCCGTCCCGGCGACATCACCGCGGAGGAACTCGCACTGGTCACCGGTGGCGAGGAGGGCCGCTGGTCGCCGTACGCGGTCTATTTGGACGGCGGCGACCCGGGCAAGCTGGAGCCGGTCCGCGCGGGCATGGCGGCGGTGCAGGACGAAGGCAGTCAGTTGGTGGCGCTGGCGCTGACCAGGGCCGTACTCGACGGCCCCGACACCGGGCGCTGGCTCGACCTGTGCGCCGGACCGGGCGGCAAGGCCGCGCTGCTGGGCGCGATCGCCGCGATCGACGGTTTCCGGGTGGACGCCGTCGAGCCCGCCGCGCACCGCGCCGAACTGGTGCGCAAGGCCGTGCACGACCTGCCGGTGGACGTGCACGTCGTCGACGGCCGCGCGAGCGGGTTGACCCCGGGCTACGACCGCATCCTGGTCGACGCCCCGTGCACGGGCCTGGGGGCGTTGCGCCGCAGACCCGAGGCGCGTTGGCGGCGCACCCCGGCCGACGTCCGCGAGCTGGTGGTGTTGCAGCGCGAATTGCTCACCGCCGCATACGGTTTGCTACGCCCCGGTGGGGTGGTGGTGTACTCGACCTGCTCGCCGCACCTGCCGGAAACGGTGTCCATCGTCGCAGATGCCGTGCGCCGTCTCGGCGCCGAGCAGCTCGACACTCGTGAACTGCTGCCCGGCGTCACCGATATCGGGGACGGACCCGGGGCACAGCTGTGGCCGCACCGACACGGCACCGACGCCATGTTCCTGGCCGCGCTACGCAAGCCCCGCTGAGCGCGGGCTCATTCCCGGCTGGATTGCTCGCGCAAGCGGGCCAGGGTTTTGGCGAGAATGCGGGAGACGTGCATCTGGGAGATACCCATCTGCTGCGCGATCTGGGTCTGGGTCATCGATTCGAAGAACCGCATGGTGAGGATGCGCCGTTCCCGCTCCGGCAACCCGGCCAGCAGCGGACGGATCGCGACGTACTCCTCGACCCGATCGAACTGCGACTCCTCCTCGCCGAGAGTGTCCAGGAGCGAGGCGTCGGTGTCGCGGCCGAGCGTGGCCGCGTCGATCGAGCTCGGCTGGTAGGCGTTGCCCGCGATGACCGCCTGGGTCACCTCGTCCGGGTCGACGTCCAGCTCCGCGGCGATCTCCTTCGCCGTCGGCGAGCGGCCGAGGGATTGCGAAAGGCTGTCGATCGCCGCGCCGATGCGCAGGTGAGTCTCCTTGACCCGCCGCGGCACTCGCATCGCCCAGGTGTTGTCGCGGAAATACCGGCGGACCTCGCCCATGATGGTCGGCACCGCGAAAGACAGGAAGTTCGAGCCGCGCTCGACGTCGAAACGATCCACCGCGTGCACCAACCCGACCCGCGCGACCTGGGTCAGGTCGTCGAACGGCTCACCGCGCCCGCTGAACTTGCGGGCGATGTGGTCGGCGAGCGGAATGCAGCGGCTGATCAGTTCCGCGCGCAGCGCGCTGTGCCGCGCCGTTCCGGCCGCACTGGCCGATAGCTGCTCGAAGAGCAATCCGACGTCGCCGTAACCGGGAACCGCGCCCGCCGCGTCCAGGGTCTCCGTGGCGTCTAGTGCGTCGTCGTCCTCGGTGGTCAGCGTGTCGGCGTCGTCGTCGCGCTGGGGGTCGAACACGGTGTCTTCGTCCGCCACTACGCCTTCCCCCGGACCCGACGGAACTCGACCGTCGTCGGATATCCGGAGACCGTCGCGTCGAACGAATCCTGGGTCGCCTCCACCGCGTCGGTGAGGGTGCGCAGCACATGCCAGCCGAAGCTGCGCTGGTCGGGCAGCCCCGGCTTCTCCGCGAGGCCATCGACCCGGACCAGCAACTCGGTGTCGCCGACGGTGAAACGGCAGTTCAGGCTCGTTTCCGGAGCGGCGACCGCGATCAGGGTCGAGCAGACCTCGTCGACGGCCAGTCGGATGTCGGCCACCTCGTCCAGCGTGAAATCGCTGAGTAGCACGAGAGTTTCGGCGAGCCCACGCACGATGGGCAGTTGTGTCACCGACGCCGCCACCCGAATCTCCACCGGGGTGCTGTAGAGCCCCTGTTCCGCCGAAATATTGATCACCCTATGCAGGCTACCCACTCGCGCGCTGGACAACCCTGGCTACCGTTAGACTCCGGCGTTGTGTCCAACCCGATTCACCCGCGTCCGGCCGCTCCGATGATCGCCCCCTCCATCCTGTCCGCGGACTTCGCGCACCTCGCGGACGAAGCGCGGGCCGTCGCAGGCGCCGACTGGCTGCACGTGGACGTGATGGACGCACACTTCGTGCCGAATCTCACGATCGGCCTGCCGGTGGTGGAGAGCCTGCTGAAGGCGACCGCGATCCCGCTGGACTGCCACCTGATGATCGAGGATCCGGCCCGCTGGGCGCCGCCGTACGCCGAGGCGGGCGCGCACAACGTGACCTTCCACGCGGAGGCGACCGACGATCCGATCGCGGTCGCCCGCGACATCCGCGCCGCTGGCGCCAAGGCGGGTCTCTCGGTGAAGCCCGGCACGCCGATCGAGCCGTACCTGGAGATCCTGCGCGAATTCGACACGCTGTTGGTGATGAGCGTGGAACCCGGCTTCGGTGGGCAGTCGTTCATTCCGGACGTGCTGCAGAAGGCGCGCATCGTGCGGAACCTGGTCGATGCCGGTGAGCTGCGGCTGCTGGTCGAGATCGACGGCGGCATCAACGCCGACACCATCGAGGCGGCCGCGGAAGCGGGTGTGGACTGCTTCGTCGCCGGGTCCGCGGTCTACAGCACCGCCGACCCCGCGGCCACCGTCGAGAAGCTGCGCAGCCAGGCGGCCGCGGCGTGGGCGCGCTGAACGGTGCTAGCGGGCCCGCGTTGCGCGCCCGGCGACCGCACGGATCGTCTCGATCACCGCGCTGATCGGCGGACGGCGGGCACCGGCCTCGGGCGACCGGATCCATACGCGATACCCGGTGCGCTCGTCGTCCGGTGAGGGCAGCACCACTTGGCTGCCCGTGCAGGCCACCGCCGCGTAGAGGCGGAACAATTCGGCCGAGACCGCCGGGCTGACGGCGTCCGGCTGGGCGGGGCCGGTGAGGAAGGTCCAATGCCTGGCTCGCGGATGGTCGACGACGGGACCGGCGATTCCGTCCTGGACGAGTTGCCGCAGCACCTGCTCGCCGAGTTCGGCGGGCATGGTGACGGCTCCGTAGTCGACGCCGATGTGCAGGAGAATGCGGTGCGAACCGGGATCCATCGATGCGGGCAGTTGGAATTCACGCCGATACCGTGAGCAGCGAACTTCCGGCGTCGAATCGAGAAATGTGGTCACACTGCGCTCCCAGCTGTGTACAACCCGATTTCTTCCACTGTGTTCTCCGGCTTTCTCGAGGAGTGAACATCGTGCGGCAGGCTTCCCGTTCGTCCGAAATGTTCCCTGGTAGAAAGCCTCATCGGACTTCATGGTCGGGAAAGTTGAACGTGAGAAGTCGGCCGCGTAACGATATCGCCTCCGGCGTCGCCCGAGCGCGGATTCTGCGTTATAACCGTGTTTCGTTCGGGTATCGAGCATGAATCGGAAACCTCCCCAGCGGGGTACATTAATTCATGCGGTACGGCGAATGCCTTCGAAGGATTTTCGTTACCCGTCCGCCGGGGCGATCGCCGCGGGTGCGGCCATATTTCGTTCCCTTTCCGATGGGACCGGCCGGTTCCGCCTGCCTCGGCGCGGCACGCGGTCTGTTCCGGCGCAGGGCCCGGTCCGCGCTCGGCGGCCCGGAACGCGGCTGTCTATGGCGACCCCGCGTCACTAGGCTGAGGCGGTGCGGGAATAGTGTCCGGGTCCCGGCTGTTCCGCAACCGGAAGACAACGACGCGACAGGAGTCGGACGACATGTTCACAGGCATCGTCGAGGAACTCGGCGAGATCGTCGCCAGCGAGCAGCTGACCGACGCCGCGCGGCTGACGATCAAGGGCAAGCTGGTGACCTCCGATGCCGGGCACGGTGATTCGATCGCCGTGAACGGAGTGTGTCTGACCGTCGTGGAGGTGGTCGGCGGCGACTCGTTCACCGTCGACGTCATGGCGGAGACGCTCAACCGCTCGAGCATCGGCAAGCTGGACGTCGGTGCCAAAGTGAATCTCGAGCGCGCCGCGGCGCTGAACAGCAGGCTCGGCGGCCACCTGGTCCAAGGGCACGTCGACGGCACCGGCACCGTGCTCTCGCGCACTCCGTCGGACAACTGGGACGTGGTGCGGATCTCGCTGCCCGAGAACATCGCCCGCTACGTCGTGGAGAAGGGTTCGATCACGGTGGACGGCATCTCGCTCACCGTCTCCGGCCTCGGCAGCTCCGACGCGCCCGCCGACACCGGCGGCCGGGACTGGTTCGAGGTCTCCCTCATCCCCACCACCCTCGCCCTGACCAACCTCGGCTTCGCCGCCGTCGGCACCACGGTCAACCTGGAAGTCGACGTGATCGCCAAGTACGTCGAACGCCTCCAGCAGCGCGGTTGACCGTGGCCGCCCCGCCCGCCCTCGCCCGCTCACGGAGGCTGCGCGACGGGTATCGCACGTGCGCTACGGAGCTGCCGCAGCGTTGTAGTCCTCAGGCACAGTCACGGTGATCGCCGAACATGCGGTTCGCTGAGCATCGTCTCGATTCGTCGGATCGACGTAATTCAGGTATCCGAGCGAGGGAAACCCGACCAGGCTCCGCCTGCGCCCGAGCCCGCATCCGAGAAACCTGCTATCCGCAACCGGTAGGCGCGGATGGCCGCTGGGAGCCCAGGTCTCGGGACACCGCGGCAGTTGTCCCATGTCGCGGCGGGCGGCGGGGCGCGGCGAACATCAGGGTCGAGCGATCCCGGCGTCGAGCGCCCAGCGCACCTCGACCCCGTCTTTCGAGCGGAGCGAGACCGAGCATGCGTCGTTCGCGGCCCGGCTCGAGGGGCCGCGAACACGCAGCGCCGCAGGCGCTGCAAAACCAACCCAGTACTGTGGTGAGGCACCTATTTCGAGATGGAGCACAGCAGACGTGACCAGGTTCGACAGCATCGAGCGCGCAGTCGCCGATATCGCCGCCGGTAAGGCGGTTGTCGTCGTCGACGACGAGGACCGCGAGAACGAGGGCGACCTCATCTTCGCGGCAGAGAAGGCCACCCCGGAACTGGTCGCCTTCATGATCCGCTACACCTCCGGTTACATCTGTGTGCCGCTCACCGGTGACGACTGCGATCGGCTCGGCCTGCCGCCGATGTACGCGATGAACCAGGACAAGCACGGCACCGCCTACACCGTCTCGGTGGACGCGCGTGAGGGCGTCACGACCGGTATCTCCGGCGCCGACCGCGCGACCACGATGCGGCTGCTGGCCGACGCCGACGCGAAGGCCGACGATTTCACCCGGCCCGGCCACGTGGTGCCGTTGCGCGCCAAGGACGGTGGCGTGCTGCGCAGGCCCGGTCACACCGAGGCCGCCGTGGATCTGGCGCGCATGGCCGGCTTGCGTCCGGCCGGCGTGATCTGCGAGATCGTCAGCCAGAAGGACGAGGGCCACATGGCCCGCACCGAGGAGTTGCGCGTTTTCGCCGACGAGCACGAGCTCGCGCTGATCTCGATCGCGGACATGATCGCGTGGCGGCGCAGGCACGAGAAGCACGTGGTGCGCGTGGCGGAGGCGCGTATCCCCACCGCCCACGGGCAGTTCATGGCGGTCGGCTATCAGAGCATCTACGACGAGGTGGAGCACGTCGCGCTGGTTCGCGGCGACATCAGCGACGGCGACGACATCCTGGTCCGTGTGCACTCGGAGTGCCTGACCGGTGACGTGTTCGGGTCGTTGCGCTGCGATTGCGGTCCGCAGCTGGATGCCGCCTTGGAGATGGTCGCGGCCGAGGGACGCGGCGTGGTGCTGTACATGCGCGGTCACGAGGGCCGCGGGATCGGCCTCATGCACAAGTTGCAGGCCTACCAGCTGCAGGACTCCGGCCACGACACGGTCGACGCGAATCTGGAACTCGGCCTGCCCGCGGATGCCCGCGATTACGGCACCGGCGCGCAGATCCTGGTGGATCTGGGCATCCGGTCGATGCGATTGCTCACCAACAATCCGGCCAAGCGGGTCGGCTTGGACGGCTACGGCCTGCAGATCACCGAGCGGGTGCCGATGCCGTTGCGCGCGAACGCGGAGAACCTGCGTTATCTGCGCACCAAGCGGGACCGGATGGGCCACGACCTGATCGGCCTCGACGAGCTGGATCTCGGCGAGACCGCGCATTGAACAGCGAACAGACTCCGAAAGGCGGACATCGATGAGCGGTTCCGGGGTACCGACTTTCGCGCTGGCGGACGCCAAGGACCTCTCCTTGGGCATCGTCGCCTCGCGCTGGCACACCCAGATCTGCGACACCCTGCTGGCGAACGCCGAGCGGGTGGCCAAGGACGCGGGCGTCCAGCAGATCACGGTGGTGCGCTGCGCGGGTGCGATGGAGCTGCCGGTGGTGGCTCAGGAGCTGGCCAAGTCGCACGACGCGGTAGTGGCGCTCGGTGTGGTGATCCGCGGTGACACGCCGCATTTCGACTATGTGTGTGACGCGGTTACCGCGGGCCTCACCCGGGTGTCGCTGGACGAGGGCACGCCGGTCGCGAACGGGGTGCTCACCACCAACAACGAGCGGCAGGCACTGGACCGGGCCGGGCTACCGGAATCCGATGAGAACAAGGGCGAACAGGCGGCCGCCGCGGCGCTGGACGCCGCGTTGACCCTGCGCGCCCTGCGACAGTCCGCGTAGCGATGCCGGTCGTCCGTATCTTCCGGAGGAACGTGGGCCCGGCCGACGATACGCCGGAGTGGGACTTCGAGGTGCGCCCCCGGCGCGCGGTCCGGACGGCCTGGATCGCGGCGGTGGTGGTGGCGGCCACGTTCACCGTGGGCGGTATCTGGCTGCGCAGCGGGTCGACCGGTGTCAACTTCCGGGTGGCCGATCAGATCGCGATGATCGGGATAGGTCTGCTCGGCGCCGCGGCCGTGCTGCTGCTGACCAGGCCGCGGGTGCGGGTCGGCGCCCGGGGGGTGTCCGTGCGGAACATACTGGGCGACAACGATTTCCCCTGGGACTACATCCGAGGGGTGTCGTTCCCGGACCGGAAGTCCTGGGCTCGTCTGGAGTTGGTCGACGACGACTACGTCCCGTTGCTGGCGATCCGCTCGAACGACAAGGAGCATGCGGCGCAGGCCATGGCTCGCCTGCGCGAACTCGGCGCGAAGTATTCCGGGCGGAAGTGAGCGGGCACGGTGCGCGGCCGCCCGCCGGCTCGGGGGCCCGGTCGCGTAACCGATGGTCCGGCGTAGATAGCCGTATCGCCCTCGGTGGGCGCGCCGACAACTCGACGTGCGCCGGGACAGCAACCAGCGGTCGCGACCGAGCCCGTTGGCTCGATCACTGCGTATCGCCGAGGACCACGCCTTCCCGGCGCGGATCCGCGCCGCCGATCCAGCCGTCGGCGCCGTTGCGTTGCAGAGCGCTGAGGCCGCTGGACTGGGGCGCCACCGAGACCTGATGGCCCAGTTGGCGTAGCCGCAGCACCAGCGGGTCGTGGTCGCCGTTGTCGGTGGCGTCGATCGCCGGATGCTCACCACCGATACCGGTGGACGGACTGTTCCCGGCGCCGAACGCGACCGCGGAGACCGCCTGCTGCGGGTCCAGGCCCCAGTCGAACATGTTGACCAGTGTTTTCACCAGGAACTGGATGATCACCGAACCACCGGGCGAGCCGGCCACATGGGTGAGTTCGCCGCGCGAGCCGTCGGGCGCCTTGTCGAAGATCAGCGTCGGGCTCATGGAGCTGCGCGGGCGCTTGCCCGGCTGCACCCGGTTGGCGACCGGGACGCCGTCAGCCCCCAGCGGATCGGCATTGAAGTCGGTGAGCTGGTTGTTCAGCACGAAGCCGTCGACCAGATGGAAGGAACCGAACGCCGACTCCACGGTGGTGGTCATCGCCGCGGCGTTGCCGTACTTGTCGACCACCGAGATGTGGCTGGTGCCGTGCTCGGGTGGTTGCGGGCCGATGCCGAGCGGCACGGGGCCGAAGTCGCCCGGCGGCGCGGTGCCCATGCTGCGGTTCGGATCGATCAGCCCGGCACGCTGCCGCAGATAGTCGCGATTCAGCAGGGTTTGAGCGGAATTACCCGGCAGCGGAACGAAATCCGAGTCGGCCACGTACTTGTTGCGATCGGCGTAGGCGAGGCGTTCGGCCTCCGAGATCACGTGCACGGCTTGGGCGTTCGGCCTGCCGCCGTTGCGGTCGATGTTCTCCGGCCGCAGGGCCGACAGGTCGAAGTTCTCCAGGATGCCCAGGGTGGCGGCGACGGTGATGCCGCCCGAGGAGGGACTGGGCATGCCGCACAGTTCGTGCTCGCGGTAGCCCGTGCACAGGGCGGTGCGCTTCTTCGCCTGGTAACCGGCCAAGTCCTGGGTGGTGATCAGACCGGGAGTGCGCCCGCCGGAGGACCTGCCCGCGGCCGCGGCGATGTCCTGGGCGATGGCGCCCGTATAGAAGGCCTGCGCGCCCTCGGTGGCGACGGCGCCGAGCGTCTTGGCCATGGCGGGATTGGTCAGCACGGTACCGGCGGTCTTCGGGCTGCCGTCCGGGTTGAGGAAATACGCTTTGGCGTCCTCGTCCGGGGCGAGGTCCTTGGCCGACTCCGCGATCTGGCCCGCGAGGCGGGGACTGATCGGGAAGCCCTGATCGGCCAGTGCGATGGCGGGGTCGAACAGCGCGCGCCAGGCGGTCTTGCCGTGATCGCGGTGCGCCAGCTCGAGCATCCGCAGCACCCCGGGGACGCCGATGGAGCGGCCGCTGGCCCGCGTGTTCGGCGTGGGCTCGGTGCGCTCGGTGTCGCTGATCCAGCGCAGATAGTTCTCGGTCGCGGCGGCGGGGGCCACCTCGCGCCCGTCGTAGGCGTCCACGGTCTTGGTGTTCGCGTCGTAGTAGATCAGGAAGGCCCCGCCGCCGATGCCGGACGCCTGCGGCTCGACCAGGCCGAGCACCGTCTGCGCCGCGATCAGCGCGTCCGCCGCGGTGCCACCGTCACGAAGCACCTCACACGCGGCTGTGGTCGACACCGGATTCGCCGTGGACACCGCGAAGGTGTGCGTGCGCACCGGCGTCATGTTCGCGCGATAGCCGGTCGCTATCTCCGGGTTGGTGCTGAGGTCCTTGGTGGCGCTGCCTGCGGGCCCCGCCGCGGTGGCCGTCACCGGCGTGCCGTTCGGCACCGTCGCGCAGACACCGCCTGCCTGGCTTTCGCCGGACGAGCAGGCGGTGGCCATCCCGATGATCAGTGTGAACGCCGCCGCCACGGCGACCCGAGTTGCTCGCTTGCGCCCCATGCCGGGACTCTAACCCTCGCTATCGACCGCCGCGGTGGTTTCCTTCCCACCGGCGAAATCGCCCTGGCGGCAGCGTGTGTCGTCGGGTGCTGGGTGATCGGGACCTCGCGACCGTCCCACCCGTTGTCGCCCTCGTCGCCGCGGGGTACTCGCTCGCCACGTCGGCAGCCGTCGTGCACCTGCTGTGCCGCCCGGAAGCCGAGGCGTGGTTCGGCACCCCCGTGCCCTGACCGCCGCCGACAGCCGCCGTCGGCCGGGCTGTCGGTGCCGGTCTATACCCTGGATGGGTGGCAGATCCAGCGACGTACCGGCCCGCGCCGGGCACGATCCCCGTCGAACCCGGTGTGTACAAATTCCGGGACGCCCATCGGCAGGTCATCTACGTCGGCAAGGCCAAGAGCCTGCGCAGCAGGCTGAACTCGTATTTCGCCGACGTCGCCGGGCTGCATCCGCGCACGAGGCAGATGGTCACCACCGCCGCGAGCGTCGAATGGACGGTCGTCTCCACCGAGGTGGAGGCGCTGCAGCTGGAATACAACTGGATCAAGGAGTTCGATCCGCGCTTCAACGTCCGCTACCGCGACGACAAGTCCTACCCGGTGCTCGCCGTCACCCTGAACGAGGAATACCCCCGGCTGTTCGTCTACCGTGGCGCGCGCCGCAAAGGCGTCCGCTATTTCGGCCCTTTCGCGCACGCGTGGGCCATCCGCGAGACGCTCGATCTGCTGCTGCGGGTGTTTCCCGCGCGCACCTGCTCCAACGGAGTCTTCCGGCGGCACAGTCAGATCGGGCGTCCCTGTCTGCTCGGCTACATCGACAAATGCTCGGCCCCCTGTGTCGGGCGGGTGAGCGCCGAGGAACACCGCACGATCGTCGACGACTTCTGCGACTTCCTCGCCGGCCGCACCGACCGCTTGGTCCGGGAGCTGGAGCGCCGGATGCACGAGGCCGCCGAGGACTTGGACTTCGAGACCGCCGCCCGGCTGCGTGACGACGTCCAAGCGCTGCGCCGCGCACTGGAGAAGCAGGCGGTGGTGCTCGGCACGGGCACCGACGCCGACGTCATCGCCTTCGCCACCGACGAGCTGGAAGTGGCGGTGCAGGTCTTTCACGTGCGCGACGGCCGGGTGCGCGGCCAGCGCGGCTGGGTGGTCGACAAGTCGGGCGACGCGGTCGACGTCCCGGAGGCGGGCGGGGAACTCGCCGCGTTGGTCGAACAGTTCCTCACCCAGTTCTACGGCGAGCAGGTGGCGGTGGTCGAGCAGGCCGCCGACGAGCAGCCCGCCGCCGTGGTGCCGCGCGAGGTACTGGTGCCCGAACTGCCCGTCGACGTGGAGCAGCTCCAGCAATGGCTGTCGGACCTGCGCGGTTCGGCGGTGAAGCTGCGGGTGCCCCAGCGGGGAGACAAGAAGGCGCTCGCCGAGACCGTGCAGCGCAACGCGATGGAGGCGCTGGCCCAGCACAAGCTCAAGCGCGCGGGCGACTTGACCTCGAGATCCCAAGCGCTGCAAGAGATCCAGGACGCCCTGGAACTGGACACCGCGCCGCTGCGCATCGAGTGCGTCGACGTCAGCCACGTGCAGGGGACCGATGTGGTCGCCTCGCTCGTGGTCTTCGAGGACGGTCTGGCCCGCAAGTCCGAGTACCGCCACTACACGATCCGGGAAGCGGCGGGCGAAGGCCGCTCCGACGACGTCGGCAGTATCGCCGAGGTGACTCGCCGCCGGTTCCTCAAGCTGCGCCGCGAGCGCGACATGATGGAGCACGAGGACCTCGCCGCGACCGGAAGCGCCGACGACGCGCTGGAGCTCACCTCCCGTCCCGGCATCGATCCTCGCACCGGACGCCCGCGCAAGTTCTCCTATCCGCCCAACCTGTTCGTCGTCGACGGCGGCGCCCCCCAGGTCGCCGCGGCCGCCGAGGTGCTCGACGAGCTGGGCATCACCGATGTCGCGGTGATCGGCCTGGCCAAACGGCTCGAGGAGGTGTGGGTGCCCGGCGAGAGCGACCCGGTGATCCTGCCACGCACCAGCGAGGCGCTGTATCTGCTGCAACGCGTCCGTGACGAGGCGCACCGCTTCGCCATCACGTTCCATCGCAGCAAACGGTCCCGCCGGATGACCGCCTCGGCCCTGGACTCGGTGCCGGGGCTCGGCACGGCGCGCCGGACCGCGCTGGTCTCCCATTTCGGTTCGGTGGCCAAACTGAAGCAGGCCAGCGTCGAGGAGATCACCGAGGTGCCCGGCATCGGCTTGGCGACCGCGAAAGCGGTCCTTGCGGCGCTCGAGTCCGAATAGTCAGTCGACAGTGCACCAGAAGTTTCGGTTTCGCGTACGTTGTGTCTGCGGCCGATACCGAAGCCGGTGCGCGATGATCGGAAGGCACCCAGGGACGGATCCGGTAGGACATGACACGCGTCGAATCGAACAGCAGTGCGGGCAACCCGCCGACGAGCGCGGGACGAGCGGCATCGTCCAGCGCCGTCAGCGGGGCGAGTCCGCAGGTCGAGGTCGTGATCGTGACCGGGCTCTCGGGCGCGGGCCGCGGCACCGCCGCCCGCGTGCTCGAGGACCTCGGCTGGTATGTGGCCGACAACCTGCCTCCCGAACTGTTCGGGCGAATGGTGGAGCTGGGTGCTTCCGCGAAGCCGCCGATCCGTCGTCTCGCGCTGGTCATGGACGTGCGCAGCCGGTTCTTCACCGGCGATCTGTCGGTGGTCACCGAGCAACTGCGAACGCTCGGCGTGCGCACCCGGGTCCTGTTCCTCGAGGCGTCCGATGACGTGCTGATCCGCCGTTTCGGTTTCGCGCGGCGCAGGCATCCGCTGCAGAGCGAGAGCAAGGACGGCACGCTGTCGGCGGGCATCGCCGCCGAGCGAGTGCGGCTGTCCGCCGTGAAGGCCGCCGCCGACCTGGTCATCGACACCACCGAGCTGTCCATCCATCAGCTGCACCGCAAGATGGAGGAGGCCTACGGCGGCGGCGCGCCCACCGCGTTGCAGCTCACCGTGCAGTCGTTCGGCTTCAAGTACGGGGTGCCGCTGGACGCGGACATGGTATTGGATGTCCGTTTTCTACCCAATCCGCATTGGATACCGGAGTTGCGGGAACACACCGGTCAGGAGACGGTGGTCAGCGAGTACGTGTTGTCGCGTCCCGGTGCGGAGGATTATCTGCGCACCTGCCACCACCTGGTCGAACTGGCCACGAACGGTTACCGCCAAGAGGGGAAGCGATACATGACGGTCGCAGTGGGCTGCACCGGAGGTAAGCACCGGAGCGTCGCGATTGCCGAGGCACTGGGCGAGTTGATGAGCGAGGTCGCCGGCGGGGCGGAGGACTCCGCCGACGTGGTCCGGGTCGTGCATCGAGATCTGGGGCGAGAATGACCGGTTGGGAATCCGATCCCAGCATCGTCGCGCTGGGTGGCGGACACGGCCTGTACGCGACACTGACCGCGGTGCGACGGCTGACCAGGAAGATCTGCGCGGTGGTCACCGTCGCCGACGACGGCGGCTCCTCGGGGCGGCTGCGCGCCGAGCTGGGGGTGCTTCCGCCGGGCGATCTCCGGATGGCGCTGGCCGCCTTGGCCGCGGACGCCGACGGCGTCTGGACGCGGACCGTGCAGCATCGGTTCGGCGGCACCGGCGCGCTGGCCGGGCACTCCGTGGGCAACCTGATCCTGGCCGGGCTCACCGAGGTGCTCGGCGACCCGGTGGCCGCGCTGGACGAAGTCGCCCGCATGTTGCGCATCACCGGCCGGGTACTGCCCATGTCGCCGATCGCGCTGGACATCGAGGCGGATGTGTCCGGGCTGGAGGCCGATCCGCGGGTGAGCCGCTGCATTCGCGGCCAAGTTGCCATCGCCACAACCCCGGGTAAGGTGCGGCGGGTGCGGCTGATTCCCTCCGATCCACCGGCCGGTCCGGAGGCGACCTCGGCGATCGAACACGCCGACGTCGTGGTGCTCGGCCCGGGATCGTGGTTCACCAGCGTGATTCCGCACGTCCTGGTTCCCGAGCTACGGGAAGCCCTGGTATACACCAGGGCTCGCAAAGTCCTGGTGCTCAATCTCGCCGCGGAGCCGGGGGAGACCGCGGGGTTCTCCGCGGAGCGGCATCTGCATGTATTGTCCCAGCACGCACCGGAATTCGTCGTCGACGAGGTGCTGGTCGATTCCGGCTCCGTGCCGGAGGGCCGCGAGCGGGAACATGTGGCCAGGGCTGCCGAACAGTTGCGGGCGCGAGTAACGTTCTCCGATGTCGCCGAAGCGGGAACGGACCGGCATCACCCCGGAAAGCTTGCCGCCGCACTGGATCAACTGATCCGGCAACCTCGGCCGCAAATGGCAGGGCTTCGAGTCGAGGGACGGCACATGGGTCAGGATGTGCGTTCCGGGTTGGGTGGAAAGGAGCGCGTCCCGTGGCGATGACAGCCGATGTGAAAGACGAGCTGAGCAGGCTCACGGTGTCGCAGGTGAGTTCCCGCAAGGCGGAACTGTCCGCTCTGCTGCGTTTCGCGGGCGGCCTGCACATCGTCGGCGGCCGGGTGATCGTCGAGGCCGAGGTGGACATGGGGTCCATCGCGCGCAGGCTGCGCCGGGAGATCTTCGAACTCTACGGCTACGGCTCCGACGTGCACGTGCTCGGTGCGGGTGGACTGCGCAAGACTTCCCGTTACGTGGTGCGGGTCTCGAAGGAGGGCGAGGCGCTGGCCCGGCAGACCGGTCTGCTCGACGTGCGCGGCCGTCCAGTACGTGGCCTGCCCGCGCAGGTGGTCGGCGGCAGTATCGCCGACGCCGAAGCCGCTTGGCGTGGTGCGTTTCTCGCACACGGCTCGCTCACCGAGCCCGGACGTTCCTCGGCGCTCGAGGTCAGCTGCCCCGGCCCCGAGGCAGCGCTGGCGCTGGTCGGCGCGGCCCGGCGGCTCGGTATCACGGCCAAGGCACGGGAGGTGCGCGGCACCGATCGCGTGGTGGTGCGCGACGGTGAGGCGATCGGCGCGCTGCTGACCAGGATGGGCGCGCACGGCACCCGGATGGTGTGGGAGGAGCGCAGGCTACGCCGCGAGGTGCGCGCGACCGCGAATCGGCTGGCCAACTTCGACGACGCCAATCTGCGCCGCTCGGCGCGGGCCGCGGTCGCCGCGGCGGCGCGGGTGGAACGCGCGCTGGAGATCCTCGGCGACGACGTGCCGGATCATCTCGCCGCCGCGGGACGGCTGCGGGTGCAGCACCGGCAGGCGTCGCTGGAGGAACTCGGCCAGCTCGCCGACCCGCCGATGACGAAAGACGCTGTCGCCGGCCGTATCCGGCGGCTGCTGTCGATGGCCGACCGGCGGGCGAAGGAACTGGGCGTGCCGGACACCGAATCGGCCGTCACGGCCGAACTGCTCGACGAAGCCTAGTTCGGGTTTTACGCGATCCCCGCGGCGCCTCCGTCGCGGGGATCGTGGCGCTTCCGGCGCCCGTACCGGTGTCGGTCGGGCGTCTGACCAGGCATCGCGTGCTCACGAAAGCCAGGTGCGTGTCGGAGAGGCCGCGGCAGGACGTTAGTGTGAGTGGACATCGGAATGATCCGCTGGAAAGTTGAGGAGCGATAACGTGACTGTCCGGGTAGGCATCAACGGCTTCGGTCGTATCGGACGTAATTTCTTCCGGGCGGTGGAGGCGCAGAAGGCGCTCGGCACCACCGACATCGAGATCGTCGCGGTCAACGACCTCACCGACAACGCGACCCTCGCGACCCTGCTCAAGTACGACTCGATCCTGGGCAGGCTGCCCCAGGACGTCTCACTCGACGGCGACGACACCATCGTGGTGGGCGACCAGCGGATCAAGGCGCTGGCCATCAAGGAGGGCCCCGCCGCGCTCCCCTGGGGCGACCTGGGCGTCGACGTGGTCGTCGAGTCCACCGGCATCTTCACCGACGCAACCAAGGCCAAGGGCCACCTGGCCGCGGGCGCCAAGAAGGTCGTCATCTCCGCCCCGGCCAAGGGCGAGGACATCACCATCGTGATGGGCGTCAACGACGACAAGTACGACGGCAGCCAGAACATCATCTCCAACGCCTCGTGCACCACCAACTGCCTCGGCCCGCTGGCCAAGGTGCTCAACGACGAGTTCGGCATCGAGCGCGGCCTGATGACCACCATCCACGCCTACACCCAGGACCAGAACCTGCAGGACGGCCCGCACAGCGACCTGCGCCGCGCCCGCGCCGCCGCGCTGAACATCGTGCCCACCGGCACCGGCGCCGCCAAGGCCATCGGCCTGGTGCTGCCCGAACTGCAGGGCAAGCTGGACGGCTACGCGTTGCGCGTGCCGGTCCCCACGGGCTCGGTCACCGACCTCACGGCGACCCTGCGCAAGTCGGCCTCGGTCGAGGAGATCAACGCCGCCTACAAGGCCGCCGCCGAGGGCCCGCTGAAGGGCATCCTGAAGTACAACACCGACCCGATCGTCTCCGGCGACATCGTCACCGACCCGGCCTCGTCGATCTACGACGCGCCGCTGACCAAGGTGATCGACGACCAGGTCAAGGTCGTCTCCTGGTACGACAACGAGTGGGGCTACTCGAACCGTCTCGCCGATCTCATCGGCCTCGTCGGCAAGTCGCTCTGACGCGCATGGCTGTCAAGACACTCACGGATCTGCTCGACGAGGGTGTCGAGGGCCGGGGCGTGCTGGTGCGCTCCGACCTGAACGTGCCCCTCGACGACCAGGGACAGATCACCGACCCCGGCCGCATCATCGCCTCGGCGCCGACCATCAAGGCGCTCGCCGAGGCGGGCGCCAAGGTCGTCGTGACCGCGCACCTCGGCAGGCCGAAGGGCGGACCGGACCCGAAGCTGTCGCTGGCGCCGGTGGCCGCCAGGCTCGCCGAGGAGCTGGGCCGCAACGTGCAGCTCGCCGGTGACGTGGTGGGCCAGGACGCGCTCGCGCGGTCCGAGGGCCTCACCGACGGCGACGTGCTACTGCTGGAGAACATCCGCTTCGACCCGCGCGAGACCAGCAAGGACGACGCCGACCGGGC
Organism: Nocardia aegles; assembly: GCF_052545135.1. Lineage (NCBI taxonomy): Bacteria > Bacillati > Actinomycetota > Actinomycetes > Mycobacteriales > Nocardiaceae > Nocardia > Nocardia aegles. Next base: position 1,005,888 of record NZ_JBQWRI010000002.1, on the reverse strand, counting down.
CAAGCTGGCGGCGGCGCTGGTCGAGCTGGTCGGTGACGACGGCGCGTTCGTCTCCGACGGGTTCGGCGTGGTCCACCGCAAGCAGGCGTCGGTGTACGACGTCGCGCAGTCGCTGCCGCACTACGCGGGCAAGCTGGTCGCGGCCGAGGTCGAGGTGCTGGCCAAGCTGACGGAGAACCCGGACCGGCCGTACGCGGTCGTGCTCGGCGGATCCAAGGTCTCCGACAAGCTGGCGGTGATCGAAGCGCTCGCGCCGAAGGTCGACACGCTGGTGATCGGCGGCGGCATGTGCTTCACCTTCCTTGCCGCACAAGGCCTTTCGGTGGGTGCCTCGCTGTTGCAGGAGGAGATGGTCGACACCTGCAAGCGGCTGCTCGAGCAGTACGCCGACGTCATCCACCTGCCGCGCGACATCGTGGTGGCCGACAAGTTCGCCGCCGACGCGGAGTCCACGGTGGTGCCTGCGCACGAGATCCCGGACGGCTGGCTGGGGCTCGACGTCGGCCCGGATTCGGTGGACCGTTTCTCGGCGCTGCTCACCGAGGCGCAGACCGTGTTCTGGAACGGGCCGATGGGCGTGTTCGAGTTCGAGAAGTTCGCCGCGGGCACCCGCGGGGTGGCGCAGGCGATCGTGACGGCCACCGGCAAGGGCGCGTTCACCGTGGTCGGCGGCGGCGACTCGGCCGCCGCCGTGCGGGCGCTCGGCCTGCCGGAGGACGGCTTCTCGCACATCTCCACCGGCGGTGGCGCGTCGCTGGAGTACCTGGAGGGCAAGCAGCTGCCCGGCATCGCGGTGTTGGAGGACTGAGCATGGCACGCAAACCGCTCATCGCGGGCAACTGGAAGATGAACCTCAATCACCTCGAGGCCATCGCCCTGGTGCAGAAGATCGCGTTCGCGCTGCCGGAGAAATACTTCGACAAGGTGGACGTGGCGGTGATTCCGCCGTTCACCGACCTCCGCAGCGTGCAGACGCTGGTCGAAGGGGACAAGCTCCTGCTCACCTACGGCGGCCAGGACGTCTCGGTGCACGAGTCGGGCGCCTACACCGGCGAGATCAGCGCGAGCATGCTCGCCAAGCTGGGGTGCACCTTCGCCGTGGTCGGGCACTCCGAGCGGCGGCAGTACCACAACGAGGACGACGCGACCGTGCTGGCCAAGGCCAAGCAGGCGCTGAAGCACGGGATCACCCCGATCGTGTGCATCGGCGAGGGCTTGAACATCCGTGAGGCGGGCACGCACGTCGAGTACAACCTCGAACAACTGCGCGGTTCGTTGAAAGGCCTTACGGCGGAGGAGATCTCGAAGATCGTCATCGCCTACGAGCCGGTGTGGGCGATCGGCACCGGCAAGGTCGCCACCCCCGCCGACGCGCAGCAGGTCTGCGGCGCGATCCGCGGGGAACTGGAGAAGCTCGCTTCCCCGGAGGTCGCCGCGGGCGTCCGCGTGCTCTACGGCGGGTCGGTGAACGCCAAGAACGTCGGAGAACTGGTCGCGCAGACCGACATCGACGGCGCGCTGGTCGGCGGTGCTTCGCTGAAGGGTGACGAATTCGCCACCCTCTCCGCCATCGCCGCGGGCGGTCCACTGCCCTGATCCGGGCACTAGGCGCGACAGCCCGGTATCGCTCCGTCGGTGATACCGGGCTATTGTGCGTTTCCCAACGGTGAACCATGGATGCTGTCCGGCCTGCGATGGTGAGGCAGCCCGATTCCCCAGTCGGACAGGGACTTCCGTGCGGCGACGAAAGCTGTACGCCGCGCTCCCGGTCGCGCCGGCCGCTCGTGCCGGTCGTTCCGGGGACCACCTCGGCCGACGAGCACACCCATCACGACCGAGGCCACCGCGACGGCGGTGCAGCCGGGCAACGGCGCGCGCGCTCACCCGCGTGCAGGACCAGGCCCGCGCCGTTGTCGTTGCGTATGGTCAGCGTGTCGGCGTCCACCGTGGCGGTGGTTTTGCCGGCGTTACCGGAGACGCCGTTGTCCTCGGCGATGACGAGCGTGGGTCGCGCTTCGTCGAGCGCGCGTGCGCGGATCTGGCTGTTGTCCGTGATGAGCGCGACGACCAGCCACGGCGTGACCTTGATCGGTGTGTCCGGCCGGGCGATCTTCTTGTCGAGCAAGGTCACGGTGCGGTCGGGGCTGCGCAGCACGAGCCGCCTCACCGCGGCGGGGCCGGCGGGCGCCGCCTTGCTCATCGCGGCGGTGCTGCTCGCGGCGACCCAGGCGCGACCGGCGGCGCAGGCACCGGATGCGGCGTCTGGGCGGTGTTCGTCCCGCGACTAAGCTTCGCCGAGTGACCACTGCCGCGACGATCCCGATTTCCACCTGGGCGCCGCTGCGTTCGCCGGTCTACCGAGCGCTGTGGGTGGCACAACTGGTGTCGAACCTGGGCACCTGGATGCAGACCGTCGGCGCGCAATGGATCATGGTCGATCAGCCGAACGCGGCGGCGCTGGTGTCGTTCGTGCAGACGGCGATCACGCTTCCGGTGATGCTGCTGTCCATTCCGTCCGGAGTGATCGCCGACCTGCTGGATCGGCGCAGGTTGCTGCTCGGCGCGCAGTCCACGATGGCGGTGCTGGCCATGGTTCTCGCGGTCTCGACCGCCACCGGGCACACCACGCCCGCGGTGCTGCTCACCTTGTTGTTCCTGCTCGGCTGCGGTCAGGCGCTGACCGCGCCCGCCTGGCAGGCGATCCAGCCGGAACTCGTCCCTCGCGAGCAGATCCCGGCGGCGTCGGCGCTGGGCAGCATGAACATCAACATCGGAAGGGCGGTGGGTCCGGCGCTGGCCGGGGTGCTGGTGTCGCTGTCCGGGCCGACGCTGGTGTTCGCGCTGAACGCGGTGTCGTTCGTCGGCATCGTCGCGGTGCTGACGGTATGGCGCCGCCCGCCGACCGAGCGCCGCCTGCCCACCGAGCGTCCGCTCGCGGCCTTGCAGGCGGGCACCCGGTTCATCCGCGCGGCGCCCGCCGTCCGGCGGGTGCTGCTGCGCTCGATCCTGTTCATCGCACCCGCCAGCGCGGTGTGGGCGCTGCTGCCGGTGATCGCACGGGATCGGCTCGGGTTGTCGTCATCCGGGTACGGCCTGATGCTCGGTTCCCTCGGCATCGGCGCGGTGCTCGGAGCCGCGGCGCTGTCGCGGTTGCGCGCGTGGCTGACCCCCACCCAGCGGCTGACCACCGCCGCAATCCTGTTCGGACTGGCGTCGGCGGGCACCGCGCTGCTGCGCGTCGTCCCGGTGGTGCTTGTCCTGCTGGTGTTCGCCGGCCTCGCGTGGCTGCTGGCGATGTCCACCATGAACTCGACCATGCAGCTGCTGTTGCCGTCCTGGGTGCGTGCCCGAGGACTGTCGGTGTACCTGCTGGTCTTCATGGGCGGGCAGGCGATCGGCTCGCTGGTCTGGGGCTTGGTCGCCGACGCGATCGGCTCGGTGCCCGCGCTGCTGTGGGCCGCCGCGCTGCTGGCGTTCTGCGCGGTGAGCACGGCGTGGCTGCCCATCCGCAACGATCCCGAACTCCTCGACCTCACCCCCACGGCGTTCTGGCCGGAACCCGAGCTGGTGGTCGAACCCGATCCCGACGACGGTCCGGTGCTGATCCTGCGTAACTACGACGTCCCGGACGAGTGCGCCGAGGAATTCCTCGCCGCCATGGCCTTCGTCGGGCGATCCCGGCAGCGCACCGGAGCGATGGAATGGCGCCTGTATCGCGACGTCGGGGTGATCGACCGCTACGTCGAGGCGTTCGTCGTGCGGTCCTGGGCCGAGCACATGCATCAGCACCAGGTCCGGCTCACCGCCCAGGACCGGCTGCGGGAAGAAGCGGTCGCGAAGTTCAACGCCCTCGACGGGGAACAGGTCACCCACCTGGTCGCGGTCGACCGGCGCTAGGGCGCCGCCGAGTGCCTGATTCGGTGCCGTCGCACCGACCGCATACACTGTCCGGCATGCGGATGTTCCTGGATATCCTCCTGATCATCACCAGTGTGCTGCTGGTGCTGTTGGTGCTGCTGCACCGCGCCAAGGGTGGGGGTCTGTCCAGCCTGTTCGGTGGCGGCGTGCAGTCCAGCCTGTCCGGGTCCACCGTCGTGGAGAAGAACCTCGACCGCGTCACGATCTTCACCGGCGTCATCTGGCTGATCGCCATCCTCGGCATCGGCCTGGAGATCAAGTTCGCCTGATCCCGGCGGTCATCGCGCCCGCCGCGGCGCAATAGCTCGTCCCGGGTACCGGGGCCATCCGCAGCGTGCCCAGCAGCTGACCTGCGTAGTTCGCGGTCGCGATCAGCGCGCCGTCGGGCGCGGTGATGCGGTGCGCGTCGAATTCTCCCCGTTGCCGCCGGCCGCGTGATTCGCCGCGACCCGCAGTGGGTACGAGGACCGGGGTCGGATCACGTTGCGGTGCGTAGATGGATCCGCACGCCGCGCGGACGGTCGACCTCGCGATCTACCTCGGCACAGCGCTTTCCCGGTGTGCGCTGATCGGACTCACTCGACGCGATGAATGCGACAGTAGATGTCGGTGAACCCGTAGTACTCGGCGAGATCGCGGCGAAAAAGCTTGCCATGTAATGAAACCGGACGCCCACGTCGAACGACTCCTCCCATGCCGTCGGCGGGATCTCCCAGAACGGCTGGCCCAGCCGCCGGGCCGCGTCGGGGGTTGTAGACGTCGTTCACCAGCACGTCCGGCCTGCCGTGCTCGGTGCGGATCAACTCGAACAGCCGCCCCACCGCGTCGTCGTCGCTGTGGTCGAACACGTACGCGACGCCGATCCCGCCCGCGGCATCGACCTGCGCGGCCGTGGCGTGTCCGGTGCCGCGCATCCGGCCGGGCTGCCCCTTGAGTCGAAACGTATTCGGGCTCAGCGGTGTTCGTGTCGGTGGGCACCGCTAATGTTCGGTGGATGAGCTATGGCCTGAGCATCTACGTCGTCGAGCTGGACCGGATCAAGGGCGCCATCGGATCCGGGGACGACAAGCTCCGGCGGATGATCGGCGGCCGGTTCAAAGCCCAACTCACCCACGACGACGACTGGTTCGCCGACGAGATCGCGGCCGGCGCGCCCACCCGCTACGAGGCCGTGCGCGCCGTGATCGAGGGCGGGCCGTTCGACCCGGCCTACGGTTTTCAATACGGCTACGCCTACCAGACGATCTGCCGGTTCTACGGCCGGTTCGTGGACAACCGCTACTTCTCGGCGTTCCGGGGCCGCTGGCTGGACCATATCGACGACGGCTTGGCCACGCTCGGCATCAAAGCGGTGAGCGTCCGCGCGTTCAGGTACCACTCGCTGCCGCCGTCGCTGCCGCAGCCCGACGAGTTGCCGGGCTACGGCGAATGGACACCGGAGCAGTGCGCGGAAGCGCTCGTGCAGTGGGAGTCGACAACGCCACCGCAGCGCGAAGAGGTCGACCACGAAGTGCTCGCCGCCATCGAGTCCTGCGTCGAATGGATCCGGGAGGCGCAGGCCCGCCCCGGCTGGGGCATCGCCGGGTTCTTCTACTGAGCGGCGGGCCTAGCGGTATTCCCCGGCCAGTTTCGGGTAGTCCGACCACCGCGGCAGCGGCTGGTAGTCGAGGTAGGCGGTGAGACGGTCGAGCAGGTACTGCCAGCGCGGGCCGATCGCGCCCGCGTCGGCGGAGCACACGTGGCGGCGGGTCAGTTCCACGGTGGTGACCACGCCGACCTGGGTCATCCGGACTTCGAGCAGGCAGCCGTCGATGTGCACGACCAGTTCGTGCGGCGCTTGGCAGTGGTCGACGCGCACCGCGACCGGGCCGGGGACGGGACCGTCGAACAAGTCGATGGTCAGGTTGCCGTTGCCGCCGGATACGGCGCCGAGCCAGCGGGCGAGCTGGCCCCGCTCGGTGGCCGCCGACCAGACGTCCAGCACGGGCTTGCGGAACGACCGCAGGTAGTGCAGGAGCACGAGGTCGCCGTCGGCCGTGTGCTCGTGCTCCGGGCGTACCTCGCCGAGCATGGACACCGTGGTCATCGCGAGTCCTTTCCGCTGCCGGTCACCGTCGTGCTGACGGTATTTCCACTATTCCCCGGCCGAATCGAATTCCGGGGAATGCCGTGCCTCGGCGCGCCGCGGCTGTGCTCCGGTCGCCTCGCTCAGCAGGCGGAGGGCCGCGGCTTCGATCCGGTCCTCGTCGAGCAGCACCGTCGCGGCGGCCGGACCCAACGGCACGAAACTGTCCTCGCTGGTGACGCGCGCGATGCGGCCGGTGAAACCGGCGTCGATCAGCGCGGCGCACACCGACTCCGATACGCCGCCGCTGCGGCGCGTCTCGTCCGCGACGAGGACCCGCCCGGTCGCGTGGGCGTGGCGCAGCAGATCCGCCACCGGCAGGGGAGCGAGCCAGCGCAGGTCGAGTACGCGTGCGTGAACGCCGTGACGAGCCAGGCGCCGCGCCGCGCGCAGGCTCATCGGCACGCCGTTGGCGAAGGCGACCAGGGTCAGGTCCTCGCCGTCGCCGTAGACGCGGGCGCGACCGATTTCCACGTGCTCGGCCGGAGACGGATGTGCCAGCCATGCGTCGTCGCCGGGCTGGTGCAGGTCGCGGGTGTGATACAGCGCGATGGGCTCGAGATACAGGCAGACTCTGCCGTCCACGCGGGCCGCCGCCACGCACGTGCGCAGCATCGCCGCGGCGTCGTCGGCCCGGGCCGGGGAGGCGAGCACGACGCCGGGGATGTCACGCAGCGCGGCCACCGAGTTGTCGTTGTGGAAATGGCCGCCGAAGCCCTTCTGATAGGCGTATCCGGCGATCCGCACCACCATCGGATTCCGGTAGCGGCCGTCGGAGAAGAACGACAGCGTGGCCGCTTCGCCACGGATCTGATCGGCGGCGTTGTGCAGATAGGCGAGGTACTGGATCTCCGGAATCGGCACGAACCCGGCCAGCGCCGAGCCCAGCGCGGTGCCGAGGACGCTCTGCTCGTCCAGCAGCGTGTCGAACACCCGGCGCGCGCCGAACGTCTTCTGCAAACCCTTCGTCACGCCGTATACGCCGCCCTTGCGGCCGACGTCCTCACCGAAGACGAGGATGTCGCGGTCACGTGCCAGCAGGCTCGCGAGGGTGTCGTTGATCGCCTGCGCCAGCGTCATCGGCTCGGTGCGCGCAGCGCCGTCGAGGCGGTGCGGCGAACCGATGGCATTCCCGATGTCCGCGGGTTGGCGCTCGTTGTGCGGGAGAGGGCCGGTCCGCAGCGCGTCGGCGCGCACCAGCGCCGGGCGGGAGGGCGCGATCGGCGCGATCACGGCCGCCGCCGAGGTGAGTTTCGGGTCCGCCGAGACGAGTTCGGCGGCTGTGGCGACGCGGCGGCCGATGTCGGCATAGCGGTCCAGCACCTCGGTGGGGGTGGCCACGCCGGACTCGATCAGCAGCCGTGCGGTGGCGAGGACCGGATCGCGGGCGAGATCGGCGGCGATCTCGGCGGGACGGCGGTAGGCGGTTTCGACATCCGATCCCGCGTGACCGAGCAGACGCACGGTCCGCAGCTGCAGGAACGCGGGCGCGCGGCGATCGCGCACCCACCGCACCGCAGTGTTCGCGGTGGTCAGCGCGTCGAGGGCAGCGCAGCCGTCCGCGTGGAAGTAGGCCAGGCCCGGGCGGCTGCCGTAGGCCTGCCGGATCCACTCCGGCGGCGTGGGAACGCTGATCCCGATGCCGTTGTCCTCGCAGACGAACAGGATGGGCATGGCGATCCCCTGGCGCGCGGTGTGCACCGCGGCATTGATCGCCCCGGCCGCGGTGGAGTGGTTGGCCGACGCGTCGCCGAAACTACACACCACCACCGAGTCGGCGGGCCAGGGACCGGCGACGCCGAGCCGGGCCGCGCGATCGATCGCGAACGCCAGCCCGACGGCCCGCGGCAGGTGTGAGGCGATGGTCGAGGTCTGCGGGATGACGTTGGCGGCGGCGCTGCCGAACACCTTGTGCCGCCCCCCGGAGATCGGGTCCGCCGCCGCGGCCACCACCCCGAGCAGGACGTCCCGGATCGGGTCGAGCCCCGGCACACGCCGGGCCCGGTGCACGAAGAACGCCCCCGATCGGTAATGCGGCAACGCGGGGTCGGTGACCCGCAGGGCTGCCGCAAGGGCGGCATTGCCCTCGTGACCGGACGATCCGATGCTGTAGTAGCCGCGCCGGGTGCTGCCGAGGCGGCGTGCCGCGAAATCGAGCTGCCTGCTCGTCGCCTGTGCCTCGAACAACTCGAGGCACGCCGCGCCGGTGATCACGCCGCCGGGCGCGATCGACTGATCCGCCGGGCGGCCGGGCCGCGGTTCGAGTGCGGCGACGGCGGTACGGAACCGCTCGTCCAACTCCACTGCCTGATCGGTCACCGACCGATCATCTCGTAAGATCCGCCGTTCTTCCGCATTATCCGGCAGTGATCTTCCGGAAATAGAGCGGTATTGCGGGCAAATTCACGAGCTGATCCCGGTCGGTGACAGTGACCGCTCAGCGCAGAGCGGACGCGGCCTCCTGATCCAGCAGCCAGGTGGTCGACTCGATGCCCGTCGCGCCCGCCGCGGGAACGTCCACCGGATCCGCGCCGCCGATGGCCGCGGCGACTGCCTCGGCCTTGGCCGCGCCGCCGACCACCAGCACGACATGCCTGCTGCGGCGGATCGCGGGCAGGGTGAGCGTCACCCGGACCGGCGGTGGTTTCGGCGAATTCGTGACGGCGACGACGAGTTCGTGCTCCTCCCGCACCGCGTCGGTGTCCGGGAACAGTGAATTCACGTGGCTGTCACCGCCCATGCCGAGCAGGTGCAGATCGAACGCGCCGTGTTCGGCGAGGTAGGCGTGCACTGTCGCGGAGTACTCGGCCGCGGCCTCCACCGGATCGGGGTACTCGCCGTCGGAGGCGGCCACCGGATGCACCCGGGCCGCGTCCACCGGCACGTGATCGAGTAGCGCCTGCCTGGCTTGCAGGTCGTTGCGCTCCGGGTCGTTGGCCGGCACGAAACGCTCGTCGCCCCAGAACACCTCGACTCTGGACCAGTCGATAGCGCCGGGCGACTTGCGCACCTGCTCGAGCAGGGCGATGCCGGTGCCGCCGCCGGTCAGCACGACCGACGCGGAACCGCGCTCGGCCTGCGCGGCGACGACGACCGAGACGAAGCGGGCCGCCGCGGCGGCCAGCAGCGACTCGGTGTCCAGGTGCACCTCGACGGTGTCGCTGGGGAACGGCGAATCGGTGTGCTCACTCATAGATCACCCTTTCGATTCCGGCCAGCGCATCGGCGTAGATCTCGTCGGCGTCCAGCCTGCGCAGGTCTTCGGCGAGGCAGTCACGAGTTTCCCGGCGCGCCAGCGCGATCCGCTGCACCGGCTCGCCAGTGCGGGTCAGTGTCGCGGTGCGGCCGGTCTGCGGTCGTTCGATCGCGATGGAGACGGTGGGACGACGCAGTTCCACCCGCAGCGGTCCGGTCCGCCGGTACACCGGGCAGCCGAGCCGGGCGGACAGCCAACCGGCCAGCATGTCCAGGGCGGGTTCGTCGCGCAGCCCGGACACCGTCACCGAATCCACCGTCTCGAACGGCGGCTCGTCCATGGCCGACGCCAGCAGCGCCCGCCAGTAGGTGATCCGGCTCCACGCCAGATCGGTGTCGCCGCTGGCATAGGACCGCAGCCGTCGCTTGATCGCCGCCTGGGGATCGGCCGCGAACGTGGCGTCGGTGATGCGGCGGCCCGCCAGGCGGCCCACCGAATCCCTGGCCGGGAAATCCGGCGCGCCCCGCGGCCACCAGGCCACCACCGGCGTATCCGGTAGCAGGAACGGGGTGACGACGCTGCTCTCGTGGCTGACCAACTCACCTTGCAGCCGCAGCACGATGACCTCGGCCGCCCCCGCGTCGCCGCCCACCCGGATCTGCGCGTCCAGCCGGGTGGCGGCCTCCCGGGCGCCGCGCGCGAGCACCACCACGCGACAGGGGTGCTCGCGGCTGGCCTCGTTCGCCGCTTCGATCGCGTCCTCGGCCTCGGAACTGTCCAGCGTGCACACCACCAGCGTGAGCACCCGGCCCATGGTGATCACACCGTTGCTCTCGCGCAGCTGCACGATGCGCTTGGTGACCTCGCCGGTCTTGGTGTCGGGCATGTCGACGATCACGGGCGCCGCCATTCCCGCCCGGTGCGAGCGATCATCTCGTCCGCCGACGACGGACCCCAGGTGCCCGCCTCGTACGGTTCCGGCCTGCCGTCGCCGGCCCAGTGCTCGAGCACGGGATCGAGGATGCGCCAGGACAATTCGACCTCCGCGTTCACCGGGAACAGCGACGGTTCCCCGAGCAGCACGTCGAGGATCAGTCGTTCGTAGGCCTCGGGCGAGGACTCGGTGAACGCCTCGCCGTAGCTGAAGTCCATGTTGACGTCGCGCACCTCCATGCTGGAGCCCGGCACCTTCGAGCCGAACCGCGTGGTGATGCCCTCGTCCGGCTGCACCCGGATGACCAGCGCGTTCTGCCCGAGTTCCTCGGTCATGGTCTGGTCGAACGGCAGGTGCGGCGCCCGCTTGAAGATCACCGCGATCTCGGTGACCCTGCGGCCAAGTCGTTTCCCAGTGCGCAGGAAGAAGGGAACACCCGCCCAGCGGCGGGTGTCGATCTCCAGCCGGATCGCGGCGTAGGTCTCGGTCTTCGAGTTCGGGTCGAAGCCTTCTTCCTGCAACAGCCCGACTACGTGCTCGCTGCCCTGCCAGCCCTCGGTGTACTGGCCGCGCGCGGTGGTCTCGTCCAGCGGTTCGATGAGCCGGGTTGCCGAGAGCACCTTGATCTTCTCGGTCTGCAACTGCTTGGGCTCGAAGCTGATCGGCTCCTCCATGGCGGTGAGGGCCAGTAGTTGCAGCAGGTGATTCTGGATCACGTCCCGCGCGGCGCCGATGCCGTCGTAGTAGCCCGCGCGTCCGCCGAGGCCGATGTCCTCGGCCATCGTGATCTGCACGTGATCGACGAAGTTGGCGTTCCAGATCGGCTCGTACTGCTGGTTGGCGAAGCGCAGCGCGAGGATGTTCTGCACCGTCTCCTTGCCCAGATAGTGGTCGATGCGGAAGACCCGCTCCTCGGGGAACACCCCGTTGACCAGCGCGTTGAGCTCCTGCGCGCTCGCCAGGTCGTGCCCGAAGGGTTTCTCGATCACCACCCGCCGCCAGGGCTTGCGTGCCGCGTCGGGCCCGGTGGTCTGGGCCAGGCCGTGCGCGCAGAGCTGATCGAGCACGAGCGGGAACATGTTCGGCGGGATGGACAGATAGAACGCGTGATTGCCGCCGGTGCCGCGCTCCTTGTCCAGTGTGGTCAGGGTGTCGGCGAGCCGGTCGAAGGCCGCGTCGTCGTCGAAGGTGCCCTGGACGAACCGGATGCCCTCCAGCAGCTGATCCCAGACCTCCTGGCGGAACGGGGTACGCGCGTGCGCCTTGACCGCCTCCAGCACCACCTGCGCGAAGTCCTCGTCCGCGTAGTCGCGGCGCGCGAAGCCGACCAAACCGAAGGCCGGGGGCAACAGCCCCCGGTTCGCCAGGTCGTAGATGGCCGGCATCAGCTTCTTCCGAGACAGGTCACCCGTGACGCCGAAGATGACCATGCTGCACGGACCGGCGATGCGCGGAAGCCGTTTGTCCCGTTTGTCCCGCAGCGGGTTGTGCCATTCGGCCGCGTCGGGCCGATCCTCGGACGCTGTCCCGGCCATCAGTCAGCCGTTCCCGGTCGACGCCGACTTCAGCTCGTCGGCGGTGGCGGAAAGCAGCTCCTCCCAGGACTTCTCGAACTTGTCCACGCCCTCGCGCTCGAGCACCGCGAACACGTCGTCGAGGTCGATACCCACCGCGGCGAGCCGATCGAAGACATCCTGGGCCTCCTGGGCCTTGCCACTGACCGTGTCGCCGGCGATCGCGCCGTGATCGGCGACCGCCTGCAGTGTCTTCTCCGGCAGCGTGTTCACCGTGTTGGGGGCGACCAACTCGGTGACGTACATCGTGTCGGGGTAGTCCGGGTTCTTGACGCCGGTCGACGCCCAGAGCGGACGCTGCCGATTCGCGCCCGACGCCGCCAGGTTCAGGTACGTGGAGGTGTGCTCGCCGCCGTCGAACACGTCCTGGTACTCGGCGTAGGCCAGGCGGGCGTTGGCGATGCCCGCCCGGCCGCGCAGCGCGAGCGCCTCCTCGGTGCCGAGCGCCTCCAGTCGCTTGTCGATCTCGGTGTCCACGCGGGAGACGAAGAAGGAAGCGACGGAATGGATCTTGGCCGGGTCGTGACCGGCGATCTTGGCCTTCTTCACACCCTCCAGGTAGGCGCCCATCACCGCGCGGTAGCGCTGCACCGAGAAGATCAGCGTGACGTTGACGCTGATGCCCTCCGCGATCACGGCCGTGATGGCGGGCAGGCCCTCCTCGGTGGCGGGGATCTTGATGAACAGGTTGGGCCGGTCGACGATCTTCCACAGTTCGACCGCCTGCGCGATGGTCTTGTCGGAGTCGAACGCCAAGCGCGGGTCGACCTCGATGGAGACCCGGCCGTCCACGCCGCCGGTCGCCTCGAAGACCGGAGCGAACACGTCACAGGCGGCGCGGACGTCATCGGTGGTGATGGTGCGGATCGCGGCGTCGGCGTCGGCGCCTTGCGCGGCAAGCTCTTTCAGCTGGCCGTCGTAGGTGTGGCCCTGGCTGAGCGCACCCTGGAAGATCGTCGGGTTGGTGGTGACCCCGACGACGGATCGGGTCTCGATCAGCTCGAGCAGGTTGCCGGAGCGGATCCGGTCCCTGGACAGATCGTCCAGCCATACGGACACTCCCGCCGCCGAGAGGGCGGCGAGATTCTCGTTCTGAGCCATGAGCGCTTATCCCTTCACGTTCTCGAGCGTGCGCTGCGCGGCGGCAACGACGGCTTCCGGAGTGAAGCCGAATTCGCGGAACAGGGTCTTGTAGTCGGCGGAGGCGCCGAAGTGCTCGATCGACACGATCTCGCCCGCGTCACCGGCGAACCGGTGCCACGGCATGGCGATACCGGCTTCGACGACGACGCGCGCGGCGACCGCGGGCGGAAGCACATCGTCCCGGTAAGCCTTGTCCTGCGCGTCGAACCACTCCACGCACGGCATCGACACCACGCGGGTGGCGATGCCCTGCTCCTCCAGCGTAATGCGGGCGGCGACGGCGAGCTGGAGCTCCGAACCGGTGGCGATCAGGATCACTTGCGGTGTGCCCGTGGACGCCTCGGCAAGGATGTAGCCGCCCTTCGACACGCCTTCGTAGCTGGTGCCCTCGAGAATCGGCAGATCCTGGCGGGTCAGCGCCAGCCCGGACGGGCCGTCCTGGTGCGGCGGCTCGGACACCGAGAAGTGCGAGCTGTGCTCGCTGCTGTCGTGCTCCAGGATGGTGCGCCAGGCGTAAGTGGTCTCGTTGGCGTCACCCGGACGGACCACGTTGAGGCCCGGGATGGCGCGCAGCGCGGCCAGGTGCTCGATCGGCTGGTGCGTGGGGCCGTCTTCGCCGAGACCGATGGAGTCGTGGGTCCAGACGTAGATCGCGGGCACGCGCATCAGCGCGGCCAGTCGCACCGAGGGGCGCATGTAGTCGCTGAACACCAGGAAGGTGCCGCCGTACGGACGGGTCGGGCCGTGCAGCGCGATGCCGTTGAGGATCGCGCCCATGGCGTGCTCGCGCACACCGAAGTGCAGGGTGCGGCCGTACGGATCGGCCTTCCACATGCCGGTGGAGATCGACTCCGGCCCGAAGCTGCGCTGGTCGGGCATGGTGGTGTTGTTGGACTCGGCCAGGTCGGCCGAACCGCCCCACAGCTCCGGCAGCACCGGCGCCAGCGCGGCGAGCACCTTGCCGGACGCCTTGCGGGTGGCCATGCCCTTCGGATCCGGTTCGTAGCTGGGCAGATTCGAGGTCCAGTTCTCCGGCAGCCGCCGCGCGAACAGGCGGTCGAACAGCGCCTTGTTCTCCGGGTTGGCCGCGGCCCACGCGTCGAACGACCGCTGCCACTCCTCGTGCGCTGTGCGGCCGCGCTCGACGACCTTGCGGGTGTGCTCGAGGACGGCCGGGTCCACGTCGAAGCTCTTGTCCGGGTCGAAGCCGAGGATCTTCTTGGTGGCGGCCACCTCGTCGGCGCCCAGCGCCGCGCCGTGGGCGGTGCCGGTGTTCATCTTGCTGGGGGCGGGGTAGCCGATGATGGTGCGCAGCACGATGATCGAGGGCTTGCCGGTCTCGGCCTTGGCGGCTTCCAGCGCGGCCTCGATGGCGACGACGTCCTCGCCGCCTTCGACCACCTGCACGTGCCAGCCGTAGGCCTCGTAGCGCTTGGCGACGTCCTCGGTGAACGCGATGGTCGTGTCGTCCTCGATGGAGATCTTGTTGTCGTCGTAGATCACCACCAGGTTGCCCAGCTGCTGGGTGCCGGCGAGCGACGACGCCTCGGAGGTGACCCCCTCCTCGAGGTCACCGTCGGAGGCGATGACGTAGATGAAGTGGTCGAACGGGCTCGTGCCCGGCGCGGCGGCGGGATCGAACAGGCCGCGCTCGCGACGCGCCGCCATCGCCATGCCGACCGAGGAGGCCAGGCCCTGGCCGAGTGGGCCGGTGGTGATCTCGACGCCGTCGGTGTGCCGGAATTCGGGGTGGCCCGGGGTGAGCGAGCCCCACTTGCGCAGGTTCTTCAGGTCGTCGAGTTCCAGACCGTAACCGGCCAGGTACAGCTGGATGTACTGGGTCAGGCTGGAGTGACCGGCCGACAGCACGAACCGGTCCCGGCCGACCCAGCTCGGATCGCTCGGGTCGATGCGCATGGTCCGCTGGTAGAGCGTGTACGCCAGCGGCGCCAGGCTCATCGCGGTGCCGGGGTGACCGTTGCCGGCGTTCTGCACCGCCTCGGCGGCCAGCACCCGGATGGTGTCGACAGCCTTGGTGTCGAGATCCGTCCAGTCGTCCGGGTGGTTCGGCTGAGTGAGGGCGCGGATGTCGTCTGTGATCGACACGACCGAGGTTCTCCTGACATTGGTTCGTCGGCGGCGGGCGGGGTTTCTGACGGCGATGATCGCGCGGCAGCTACGGCGGGCTAACCGGATATACCCACTTACCCTAGATGTGCCCGCTGACCGGTACACCACTCACCCTGTGTTGGTTTCGCGGCGCCCACTGCGCCTCGGCCGTGCAGGTCGGGTGTCGAAGAGGGGGCGGACGACGCCTGCGCGGAACAACGGCGCACGGCTCGGCGTGCCGGTCGAGGACGCGGCGGAGGAAGGGCGAGCGGCTCCGGACCGGGTGGTGCGGAGTAGCCGTAGGTGCCCGGCGAAACCTGCCACAGCGGCGTGGCGAGAGCAGTCGGGCCCGTCACAGTCCGGCGCGGTAGCGCGGGGCGACGGGAGGGGCGAGCGCGGCGAGGGTCTACCATCCTTTGTAGTAGTAGTCGCGCCGCACCGGTCGGAAGGGCGCCGGGGCGGACGGAAGTCCGGCGCGGGCGCACCCGTACCACCGGGACGAGTGCACTGCTGGTCGATGCCGGATGCGAGCACAGCGTGCGAGGAGAGACAGTGCGGATTGGGCAACAGCCGGGTGGCGATGGTGCGCACGGTTCCTCCGCGACGACGCTGGCCGACCGGTTCCCGGGTCCCGGCCTACCGTCCCGGCTGATGCGACGGGTGCTGGCCTACGTCGCGCTGACCAAGCCCAGGGTCATCGAGCTGCTGCTCGTCGCCACCATCCCGACCATGCTGCTGGCCGATCGCGGCACCGTCGATATCCGCCTGATCCTCGCGACCCTGTTCGGCGGCTGGATGGGCGCGGCGAGCGCGAACACGCTCAACTGCGTCGCGGACGCCGATATCGACAAGGTCATGAAGCGCACCGCCAAGCGGCCGCTGGCCCGGGAGGCGGTGCCGACCCGCAACGCCTTCGTGTTCGGCGTCGCGCTCGGCATCGGCTCGTTCGCCTGGCTGTGGTGGCAGGCCAACCTGCTCAGCGGCCTGCTGGTCGTCGCGACGATCCTGTTCTACGTCTTCGTCTACACGCTCGGTCTCAAACGCCGCACGTCGCAGAACGTGGTGTGGGGCGGCGCGGCCGGCTGTATGCCCGTGCTGGTGGGGTGGTCGGCGGTGACCGGCGGCATCGGCTGGCCCGCCATCGCGCTGTTCGGCGTCATCTTCTTCTGGACGCCGCCGCACACCTGGGCGCTGGCCATGCGCTACAAGGAGGACTATCGCGCGGCGGGCGTGCCGATGCTGCCGGTGGTCGCCACCGAGCGGACCGTCACCAAGCAGATCGTCGTCTACACCTGGCTGACCGTGCTCACCACGCTCGCCCTGGTGCCCGCCACCGGCGTGATCTACGCGGCCGTGGCGCTGGTGGCCGGAGCGTGGTTCCTGCTCATGGCGCACCAGCTGTACGCGGGCGTGCGGCGGGGCGAGTCGGTGAAGCCGCTGCGGCTGTTCCTCCAGTCGAACAACTACCTGGCCGTGGTGTTCTGCGGCCTCGCGGTGGACTCCGTGCTCGGCTGGGACACCATCGGCAGCTTCTTCAGCTGAGCGCGCGGGTGTAGCCGTCCGGCCGGACGAGCACCCGGGTGTCCTCGGCCGCGACGGAGCCCGCGTACCCGTCCGGCGCATCGCGCTCGGCCGGGTCACGGTAGCTGATGTCGACGATGCCGAGGCCGGTGGGACCGGGCGCCCGTGCGAGAACGAGCTGTATCCGACCTACCGCCCGCGGCTCACGGAAGCAGGACGATCGAACCGGTGGTCTTGCGGTCTTCGAGGTCGCGGTGGGCCTGCTCGGCGTCGGCGAGCGGGTAGGTCGCGCCGATCCGGATGTTCAGGGTGCCGCGCGCGATAGCGTCGAAGACATCACCCGCGCGCCAGGTGAGTTCGGCACGGTCCCGGATGTAATGCCCCAACGTGGGACGGGTGACGAACAGCGAACCGGCCGAGCTGAGCCGCTGCAGGTCGAACGGCGGCACCGGACCGCTCGCGCCCCCGAACAGGGCGAGCATGCCACGCACGCGCAGCGCGGCGATGCTGGACTCGAAGGTCGCCGCGCCGACGCCATCGTAGACCGCCGCCACGCCGACGCCGCCGGTGAGTTCGCGCACCCGGTCGGCGAGGTCGTCGCCGTAGCGCAGCACCTCGGCGGCTCCCGCCGCGCTGGACAGCGTCGCCTTCTCGTCGGAGGAGACCGTCGTGATCACCCGGACGCCGCGCGCGGTGAGGAGTTGGGTGAGGATCAGCCCGACGCCGCCCGCGCCCGCGTGTACGAGGACCGTCTCGCCGGCCTCGGGCCGATAGACGGACTCGATGAGGTAGTGCGCGGTCATGCCCTGCAACAGGGCCGACGCGGCGACGGGAGGCTCGACGTCGTCCGGTACCCGGATGGCGACGGCGGCGGGTACCGCCACCTTGGGGGCGTAGCTGCCCGACGCGTCGGCCCAGGCCACCCGGTCGCCCACCGCGAAGCCGGTGACCGCCGAGCCTACCTCGGTGACGACGCCGGTGCCCTCCGCACCCGGGATGTAGGGGACCGCCTGCGGATAACGCCCGGTGCGGATGTAGGTATCGATGAAGTTGATACCGATCGCCTGCGTATCGACCAGGAGCTGATCCGGCGCGATCCGCGGATCGGGCACCTCCACGTACTTCAGGACCTCGGGACCACCGTGCTCGGAAACCTGGATGGCGTGCATGGGTTCCAGTTCTACACCCGAGGGGCGGGCGCGCCGCCTACCGGTCGGTAAACTGCGTCCCATGAGTTCTCAGACCGCCACGGCGCCGCAGAAGCTGTCGGGTGCCCTCGTCGAGTCCGTCAAGGGGTTCGTCGCCGATCACGGACGTTCGGCCACGGCCGTGCTCCAGCCGATCGGTCGCGCGGGTGTGCGAGTCACCCTGGTCGGCGCCGACGGTGTGCTCGGTGACCGGGTGGTCCCGGGCCTGGAGACGGCCAAGGAGCTCGTCGCCACGATCGACGGTCTCACCGAGGCCGACGAATGGGATCGTGAACTCACCTCGATCGTCACCCCCCGCAAGGGCCACTGGGCCAAGATGGCGGGCTGGGTCGCCAAGCAGGCCCGCTTCCCCAAGGCGCGCAACGAGAACTGATCGTTGCCCAGCCTGTCGCCGCGCGGCGACTATCCGCCGTACTCGATCAGGGACGACGCGAGCGAGCACCGCGGTGTGGACGTCGATCTCGCGCGGGTGGTGCCGCGCCGGTGATCCGGCCGGCTCGCCGCGCCTGCCGAACGAGCGACTGTTCCCGCAACCATGACCGATGGCGCACTCAGGTGTCGCGGTGAGGATCGTGCCGCCGGCCGATTCCCCAGCGCACCAGCCCGGCGGCCACGGCGAGATAGAGGATGGCGGCGGCGATCACCATGATGCCGTAATCCGACGCCCAGCCGGGGATCCTGGTCGATGCGGAGAGGGCGACGACCACCATCACCAAGCCCAGGATCTCCGCCACCGGGCCGAGGGGTGCGAGGTCCGTATCGTGGCGCTCGGACGAGGACGGGCCGGGCACGCGGCGGGTGCGACCGCCCACGGTCCTACCGTTCACGGCAGATCACCACCGGACGCTGTGCGTGGTGCAGCAGATTCTGGCTCGTGGATCCGAGCAGGAGCCCAGTGAGCCGGTTGTGCCCGCGGTTGCCGGTCAGCACCAGTTGCGCGTCCTCGTCCCCGAGCAAGGCCTCCGCGGGCGTGGCTTTCCGTACCACCTTGGTGACGACGACATCCGGGTATTTCTCGCTCCATCCGGCCATGCGTTCGGACAGCAGTTCCTCCTCCTGCTGGGCCAGCGTCTCCCAGGCGTCGGGGACCGGGGTCCATTGCAGCAGATCCGGGTCGTTCCACGCGTGCACGGCGATCACGCCGACGCCCAGCGCGGACGCCAGTTCGAACGCTTCGCCGATCGCGGCGGAACATCCGGGACTCCCGTCGACACCGACGAGTACCGGCCGCTCGTCCGGCTGTGGGCGGTCGAGCCTGCCCCGCCAGACGGTCACCGGACAGGCCGCCTTGTTCGCGACCGTGAGCGCGGTGGAGCCGAGCAGCAGCGTGGACAGCCGGTCCTGGGATTTCGCCGCGACGACCACCATGCGCGCGCGTTTGCTGTGCTCGATCAGCTCGCGCGCGGGCACGCCGTTCTCGACGATCCGGCGGATCTCGACGTCGGGCTGCTCGGCCCGCACGGCCTCGAACGCGTGCTCGACCTTCTGCTCCGCCGCCGATCGGAGTTCGGGTAGCAGGTCGACCTCGGCCAGAGCGAAGGAGGTCATGGGGTAATCGATCGTGGGAACGACGCCGAGCAGCATTAACGCGGCGTGCTGCCGGTTCGCGATGGCCCCGGCCCAGCGTGCCGCGCCCACAGCGGTCGGGCTGCCGTCGATTCCGACGACGATCGACTGACGGTCGGCTGGTGCGCTCATTTTTGCTCCGATTCTCGGCTTCGGGAGTGTCGGCTCTCACGGTCCCAGCCGACCGGCTGCCCGCACCGGAGCCGGTGGCCCCCGATTGGGAGGACCTAAGACCTTCGCCGCCCGCACGCGGGTCTCATCCTCGGAGCGATACTCTTGAGCTGGGAGTTCCCGTAGTGAGGAGGCGATGTGGGAGACGTACGACACTGGGTTTCCTCGCCGGTAGTCGCCGAGTGAGTGATCACGGCTGATTCCGAGCTACCGATGCGCGAATGGGCCGATCCGGTCGATTCCGCCGAGCGGACCCGTGCGGAGCTTGCCGCCGTCGTGGCGCGGTTCTCCGCGGCGTGGGCATCCGGGTCTCCGCCCGACCTGTCCGCCTACTTGCCCGGTGAGCAGGCCCAGCGGCGCACGGCACTGATCGAGCTGATCAAGGTCGACCTCGAAAACCGCTGGCTTCGCCATCACTGCCCCAAGAGACTGATCGACTATCGTGCGGAATTCCCTGAGCTGCGTAACGGCCCGCTGCCCCGGGACCTGGTCTACGAGGAATTCCACGCCATGCGCCGCAGCGACCACGCCGCGGCGGCCGATATGGCCGCCGCCGCGGCGGCCGGCCCGGACGTCGACGAGCTCACCGGCGACTACCGCAGCACGATGATCGCGCGCCCGAGCGCCCAAGTCGCGCTCGATGCCATCGAGGTCGGCGACCAGGTCGACGATTTCGACCTGCTCATGCGGATCGGGACCGGCGCGTTCGCACACGTCTACCTCGCCCGGCAGCAATCCATGCAACGACTCGTCGCGGTGAAGATCTCCCACAATCACGGCAACGAACCGCAGACGCTCGCCCAGCTGGACCACGAATACATCGTGCGCATCTTCGACCAGCGGCTCATCGCCGATCGCGAGCTGAAGCTGCTCTATATGCAGTACCTGCCGGGTGGAACGCTGCTGGACCTGCTGCGCCTATCCCGCGCGACACCTCCGCAGCGGCGCGGCGGGCAACTGTTGCTCGATGCCGTCGACAGAGTACTCGCCGACAAGGGCGAAGTCCGGCCCACCGAGTCGGCCGTCCGGACCCGGATCGCGACGCTGACCTGGCCCGAGACCGTGGCCTGGCTGGGCCGGCGGCTCGCGGACGCATTGCAGCACGCCTCCGAACGGGGAGTACTGCATCGAGACATCAAACCCGCGAACGTGCTGTTGAGCGCCGAGGGAATTCCCAAGCTGGCCGACTTCAACGTCAGCTTCAGCGATCGGGTGAAGGGCACCAGCCCGCTGGCGTACTTCGGTGGATCGCTGGCGTACATGTCGCCCGAACAGCTGGAAGCCTGTCACCCCGACCTGCCGGGCAGCGCCACCGACCTCGACACCCGCAGCGACCTCTTCGCACTCGCGGTGATGCTGTGGGAACTGCTCACCGGGCGCAGGCCGTTCGCGGACGAGAAGGGCGCGGGCGAGTCGCAGGCGTCCCTGGCTCGCATGCTCGAACTGCGGCGCAGACCCATCGCGCCGGCATTCGTGTCGGAGCTTCCCCCGGATTGCCCGATGGCACTGCGCCGAGTGCTGCTGAAGTGTCTGTCGCCCGACCGCGCGGACCGCTATTCGTCCGGCTGGGAATTGGCGCAGCAGCTCGACCTCTGCCTGGAGCAGCGGGCCCGTGATCTCGTCTATCCACCCCCGGACAGTTGGCGCGCGCGACTGTCGCGCCGGCCCACCCCGATCTTGTGGCTGTCCTCGCTCGTCGGCGTCGGACTGGCGACGATCTATCTGGCCGTGCACGTCCAGGAACTGATCCGAGAGCGACTGCCCGATGCCACCAATGCGCAGCTCAACCTGGGCGTGTACGTGTTCGTCCTGATCGCGGGCCCGCTGTCGGTCCTCATCTACGCATACATGTCGCGTGATCTGCTCGCGGTTCCCCGCGGCTTGCGCGCGGGCAGACGTTACGACGAGGCACTGCTCGCGCGAGTGCGCTCCCGAACGCTGTTCTGGGGTGACATGTGCGCGCTGAACACCTTTCAGACCGGGATCACGGCAACCGCGACCGGGGTGTTGCTGTGCCTGCGGTCGACCGACCTTCCGGCTCGGCTGGTGGTCCATGCGGCGATGACCGTGGTCATGGCGGCCGTCATCTCCGTTGCCTACACGTTCTTTCTGTCGACGTTCTACATCGTCCGCTGTGTCTATCCGGTCTATCTGCGCTACAGCCGCGCGACGGCACACGACTTCGGCGACATCCGCATGTTGCGCCGCAGAACCACGGTGTATCTCGCGGTGACGGCCTCCGTACCGTTGGTCGGGGTACTGGCCGGATTCAGCCTGCTCGAACCCTACGAACTTCCGCTGGTGCGTGACTCGGTCCTGGGATTGTGCGCGGTCGGCGGACTCGCGTTCGTCGCCGTCTATTGGCTGTACCGGACACTCGACGCAGACCTGCGCGCGCTCCAGCGGGTGGTCGGCATCGACGGAGAGCGTGAGCCGACCGGCCCGCGCGGCAGAACCTAATGGGTGCGGTCGGACGTAGTCCGTCCTCAGCCCCGCGCATGGCCGGAGCGAAGGCGGAGGTACGCCTAATGGGCGCCGCCGGACGTAGTCCGTCCTCAGTCCCGCGCATGGCCGGAGCGAAGGCGGAGGTACGCCTAATGGGTGCGGTCGGACATAGTCCGTCCTCAGTCCGCGCATGGCCGCAGCGAAGGCGGAGGTACGCCTGATGGGCGCAGCCGGACGTAGTCCGTCCTCAGTCCGCGCATGGCCGCAGCGAAGGCGGAGGTACGCCTAACCGGCGAACCGTGCGACCGCCCGCAGGACGGCGGCCCCCATCGCGGGGCTGCCGGTATGCCCGGAATCGTCGATGACCTGGAGTTCCGCGTCGGGCCATGCCTGGGCCAGCTGCCAAGCGGTGTACAGCGGGGCGCTCAGGTCGAGTCTGCCGTGGATCAGCACGCCGGGAATTCCGGTCAGCCGGTGCACGTCGCGCAGCAACTGCCCGTCCTCGAGCCACGCCGCGTTGGCGAAGTAGTGCGTGCAGATCCGCACGAAGGCCAGCCGCCCGGCGTCCGGCTTGGCGCTGTACTGCCCTGGTCTGCCCAGGTTTTCGTGCGCGATCACCGCATCCTCCCAGGCGCACCACCGCCGCGCCGCCGACTCGCGGGTCCGCGCGTCGGGGCTCTCGATCAGCCGTCGATAGGCGTCGACGAGGTCGCCGTGTCGGTCGGCGAGCGGAACGCCGGTGCGGAAGGTCTCCCACTGCTCGGGCAGCAGTCGCGCGACGTCGCGATAGAGCCAGTCGATCTCCTCTGGCCGGGTCATCGTCACCCCGACGAGCACGATCTCGCTGACTCGATGCGGGTAGCGCTGGGCGTAGGCGAGGATCAGGGTCGAGCCCCAGGAACCGCCGAAGAGCAACCACCGGTCGATCCCGAGGTGTTCGCGCAGCCGTTCCATGTCCGCGATCAGGTGCTGGGTGGTGTTGTGGGTGAGCTCGACCGAGGGGTCGGAGGCATGCGGCAGGCTTTCGCCGCAGCCACGCTGATCGAACAGGACGATCCGGTAGGCCGCCGGGTCGAAACTCTTCCGCGAGCCGCGCCGTCCGCCGCCGCCCGGTCCGCCGTGCACCACCAGCGCCGGTTTCCCGTCCGGGTTACCGCTGGTCTCCCAGTAGATCCGCTGTCCGTCTCCGACATCGAGCAGCCCGTGGGCATACGGCTGTATCTCGGGAAAAGGCTGCGGCACATCGGTTTGCGGCGTGGACACGATCGACCACGCTACCGTCGAGCGCGGCGGAACGCGCTCGGATCGCAGCGCGGCGGGTCAGGCCCGCGGAGTCTCGGAGTCGCGAAGAGAGCAGCGCGGGCAGCGGTCACGCCCTGTATCGCCCGGTTCGTTCGGGCCGGACGATCACGGTTCACGCGGCAATTCGTTCAGGCCGCCTGCGCGGCGGTGTCCGGCGTCGGTGCGGTGACCCGCTCCCGGGTGCGCAGCGAAGCCCACAGCGCGGCGGTGGCGGCGGTGCACGCCGCGGCCCCGCCGACGTGCACGACGACCAGTGCCGCGGGGACGTCGGTGAAGTACTGCACGACGCCGACCAGCCCTTGCGCGCACACCAGCCCGAGCAGCACGAACAGGCGGGTGCGCACGGCGGGTGCGATGCCGACCGCGAACAGGCCGAACGCCAAGCCGATCAGCAGCGCGAGGTAGCCGACCAGCAGCTGTGAGTGCAGATGCACCAGGGTGACGATCTCGACCTGCAACCGCTCGACCGGACGTTCGATGCTCTTGTCGCCCGCGTGCGGACCGGCGGCGGTCACCAACGTGCCCGCGATCAGAACCGCCGCCAGCGCGACTCCGGCCAGCGCGGTGAGCCGGCGCAGCGGGGCGGGAGCCTGCACGGTGTCGATGCCGTCGTCGGGTTCGCCGATCTTCGCGTACAGCACCACCGCGAGCCACACCATCACCATGGACGCGAGCAGGTGCGTCGAGACCGTCCACCACAGCAGTCCGGTGCGCACCGTGATGCCGCCGATGACCGCCTGCACGACGGTGCCGCCGGGCATCAGCCACGCGTACACCAGCACCTCGCGGCGGCGGCGCGCCCGGGTGACCGCCAGCACGATCGCCGCCGCGCACAGCGTGACCACGAACGTGAGCAACCGGTTGGAGAATTCGACCGCCTGGTGGAGGGCCGGGACCTCCGACACCGCGACCGGTGTGAAGCTGCCGGGGAAGCACTGCGGCCAGGTCGGGCAGCCCAAGCCGGACGCGGTGACCCGCACGACGGCGCCGGTCACCGAGATGCCCGCCTGGGAAAGGATGACAGCCAGCGCGATCAGGCGCTGCACCCGTGACGAGGGCAGCGGCAGTTTATCGACGAGTCGCAAGAACGCGCGATACAGCATGTCGAAAATGGTAGCCGGGCCGGATCCGGCGGCTTCATCTGGTCTACTACATTTCGTCGTTGACGCTCAGTGGAAGCGGAACAGGCGGGCGGCCGCGACGCCCGACACCGCGCCCCACACCGCGAGCACGGTGATCCCGAACCAGTCGACGCTGTTTTCCAGCGCGCTTTCCAGCGCTTCCGCCAGCGCCCCCGACGGCACCAGCCGGGCGAGCACGCTCACCGCCGTGGGCAGGTCCTCGGAGGCGAACACGACGCTGGCGACGGCGAGCATGACGAACCACAGGATGTTCGCCAGCGCGAGCACCACCTCGGCCTTGAGGGTGCCGCCGAGCAGCAGGCCCAGCGCCGCGAACGTCGCGGTGCCGAGTGCGATCACCGCCGCGCCCAGCAGCAACCCGAGCGGTTCCGGACGCCAGCCCAGCGCCACGCCGATGAGGCCGAGCAGCACGGCTTGCAGCACCACCACGATGAGCACGGCCGCGCATTTGCCCGCGATGACGCCCCAGCGCGGCAGCGCCGTCGCACCGAGCCTTTTGAGCGCACCGTAGCGCCGGTCGAAGCCCACCGCGATGGCCTGACCGGTGAACGCGGTGGACATGACGGCCACCATCATCACCGCGGGCACGATCTTGTCCACCCGGTGCGCGCCGAGGTCGCCGAACGGCAGCAGGCTCAGACCGACCAGCAGGGTGATCGGGATGAACATCGTCAGCAGCAGTTGCTCGCCGTTGCGCAGCAACAGGATCAGCTCGAGTCTGGTCTGGGCCAGCAGCATCGCGGCGCGGGTGTTCGGACGCGGGGCGGGGGTGAAGGTGCCCGGCGCGAAACGGTTGGCGGTCCGGTTGTGCTCACTCATCCGCGCAGGTCCCGTCCGGTCAGTTCGAGGAAGACGTCCTCGAGGCGGCGCTGGTCGATCCGGATGTCGGTGGCCAGTACGTTCATGCGCGCGCACCACGCGGTCACGGTGGCGAGCACTTGCGGATTGATCTCGCCCTCCACCAGATAGGTGCCCGGCGTGGTCTCCCGGGGCGCGAAGCCCTCGGGCAGGGCGTTGGCCAGCAGTTCCAGGTTCAGTCTCGGCGGCGCGCAGAAGCGCAGCTGCCCGGCCGCGCCGTGAGCGGTGACCTCGGCCGGGGTGCCGGAGGCGACGATGCGGCCGTGGTCGATGATCAGCAGCTGGTCGGCGAGCTGCTCGGCCTCGTCCATCATGTGCGTGGTCAGCACGACGGTCACCTCGTCGCGGCGCAGGGCGTCGATCAGCTCCCACACGATCAACCGGGCCTGGGCGTCCAGTCCCGCGGTGGGCTCGTCGAGGAATACGATCTCCGGCTTGCCGACCAGCGCGCAGGCGAGGGCGAGCCGCTGCTGCTGGCCGCCGGAGAGCCGGCGGTACGGGGTGCGGCGGTTGTCCTGGAGGCCGAGCGTGCGCAGCAGCCAGTCGGGGTCGAGTGGATCCGCGGAGTAGGCGGCCACGAGGTCGAGCATCTCACCCGCCCGCGCGCCGGGGTACGCGCCGCCGCCTTGCAGCATGACGCCGATGCGAGGGCGCAAGCGTTCGGAATCGGTGACGGGGTCCAAGCCGAGCACGCGCACCGTGCCCGCGTCCGGCGCGGCGAATCCCTCGCACATCTCCACGGTCGTGGTCTTGCCGGCGCCGTTCGGGCCGAGCAGCGCAAGCACCCGCGCCGGTTCCACCTCGAACGTCAGGCCGTCCACGGCCGTGGTGTCGCCGTAGCGCTTGACGACGCCGTCGACGCTGACGGCGGGTCCGGAGGGTGCGTTCACGATGTCACACCGTAGGAGGTGGGCACCTGTGACGGAGCCGACACCCCCGTCTGCCCGCGCCAGGGCAGCGAATTGCGCGTGATCACGATGAACAGCACCCCGACGATCACAGTGGCGATCGCGGCGCCGACGATCTGGAACACCTCGAGATCGGCGCCGCGCGGCATCAGGATCACGCTCACGATCGCCGAGAACGTCACCGCGGGGACACGGAACACCGGCCGCGTCGCCCAGGCGGCCATCGGGACGATCGCCCACAGCAGATACCAGGGCTGCACCACCGGGAACAGCAGCACGATCGCGCCGAGCGCCACGCCGAGCGCGCCGACCGGGTGCAGCCGCCCGGTGCCGGTGGCGACCAGCATCCGCACCGTGAAGAAGGCCGCGACCAGCGCCGCGATCGGGCGGGTGATGCTCAGCAGGGCGGTGGTGTGGTCGCCGAGCCCGAGCAGCACGCCGCCGAATCCGGTGATGATGCCCAGCACCGTCGGCAGCGACATCCAGCTGCGTACCACGCTCGCCGTGTTCAGGGTGTAGATCCAGCCGAAGCCGAGACCGCTCACCGAACTGATGACAAGCGTTGTGCCGATGGCGATCGCGCCGAGCATGGCGGCCGCGATGGCGACCGTGCGCAGCGAGGCGCCCCATCGTCGAGCCAGCGCCATGCCGACGAAACCGAGCGCGATGATCGAGGTGAACTTGATCGACGACGACAGCGTGATGATGATCGCGCCCCCGATCAGCCAGGCGTAGGCGCGGCCGTCGAACGGGTGGGTGTCCTCGATGGCGCGCAGGCAGAACTCCATGCCCGCCAGCATCAAGCCGAGCATGAGGGCGTCGTTGTGTACGCCGCCGACCAGGTGGAACAGCACCAGCGGGTTGGCCGCGCCGAGCCACAGCGCGCTCACCGGCGCGACGCCGCAGCGCACCGAGAGCCGCGGCAGCGCCCAGACGATCAGCGCGACCCCGCCGAGCGCGAGGATCCGGTGCACCCACACGCCCGCGATGATGTTGTCGCCGGTGAGTTCGGCGATGCCGCGGCCGATCCAGAGAAACAGCGGACCGTAGGGCGCGGGGGTGTCACGCCAGATGGTCGGGACGTTGTTGGTGAGGACATTGTCGATCCCCAGTCCCGCCACCGGCCCTTCTTCGTAGGGGTTGATGCCGCGCGCGGCGATCTCGCTCTGCGCCAGATAGGAGTAGACGTCGTTGCTGAACAGCGGGGGAGCGACGCTGAGCGGGATCAGCCACAGCAAGAGCGTGCGATCGAGCTGCGAGCGGGTCAGCCGGTGCAGCGGGGAGCCGCCGATGCCGCCCACCGCGAACCGGCCCAGCAGCAGCCAGGCCAGCACCACGACGACGGTGCCGGTCATGCACATGGCCAGCGAGCCGGTGTGGGCGCGGGCGAAGATGCCGAGCACGCGCACGCCGGAGGTGGGGTTCTGGTGCACCGGCTGCGCGCCGATGCCCAGCGCGCTGATCGCCATCAGCACCGTACCGGTGGCGCCCATCAGGCGGATCCGGTCGAGCTGCGCCAGCTCCGTGCGATCGAGTCCGGGCACCTCCGACTCGTCGCGGTGCAGCACCGCGATCGTGTGATCGGCCGCGGGCACGTCCAATCCGAGTGCCCGGCGCCCGAACGCCAGTGTCCTGCGCCGCGCGCCGTCCAGTACCGCCACGCAACGAAGCCTAGTTCGAACGGCGTGCGTCTACCGCGAACGGACCCTGCTCGTTCCACCCGGACCCGGCTCGCTCGGGCGGCACGGTCGACGCATGGTTTCGGAGGTCAGGCGGCGGATCGACGTGGCCGCCTCCGGCTGCGGGCGCGGCGCGGATATCCGGGGTCGGTCCGAAGGCGTCGAGCGAGGCGGCCGAACTTCCCGGCCGGCGAGGCGCCGAGCGCCTGTGACCAATCGCACTGCGTGCCCGACCGTACCGGTAACCGGCCGCGCGAGTGGGTCGTGCGCGCGATGCCCGGCCGTCGCGGTCGTGCTCGCTCCGCTCGATCGGGCCCGATCGGCGTTTCCTCTGCGCAGGTCAGCCCGGGAAGTTGTGCTGCGCCCAGGTGTCGGGCCGGGCGACCCCTGGCCGGAACGGTCGACTGCGGTTTTCCGCCGGTCGGGATCCGCGCAGGTCGATGGGGTCGCTGACTCAGGGCACCCTTATTAGATTTCGGGAACGAATTCCGCCACACTGATGTTGTGAAAACCGTGGATTTGCGGAGGAACGACGCGGGAGCCGGTCGCAGGGCCGACGCCGGGTCGGTCGCTGCGCCCGCGGCGGTCGGCGGCGAAGGGCATACCCGAGCGGCCATCGTCCAGTTGCTGCTGGAAGAAGGACCGATCACCGCCACCGCCATCGGGAACCGGCTCGGCCTGGCCCCGGCCGGCGTACGCAGGCATTTGGACGCCCTGATCGACTCCGGTCAGGCGCGGGCCGGCCGATCGGCGCCCTGGCAGCAGAAGGGCCGGGGCCGCCCGGCCAAGCAGTACCAGCTCACCGCGGCCGGACGCGGCAAACTCGGCCACGCCTACGACGATCTGGCCGGAGCCGCTATCCGGCAGCTCGGAGAGATCGGCGGCGAACAGGCCATCACCGAGTTCGCCCGCTCCCGGGCACGCACTATCGTGGCCGGGATCGAACCCGTCGGTGAGCACACCACGGAACAGACCACGGCCAAGGCCGAGGAGATTGCCGAGGCATTCACCGACGCCGGGTTCGCCGCTACCACCCGCAAGGTGGGCGCGGGCGTGCAGATCTGTCAGCACCACTGCCCCGTGGCGCACGTCGCCGAGGAGTTCCCGCAGCTGTGCGCGGCGGAGCTCGAGGCGTTTCGTGAGCTGCTCGGCACCCACGTGCAGCGACTGGCCACGATCGCCAACGGCGACTGCGCGTGCACCACGCACGTGCCGCTGCTCGTCCTGCCCGCCGGCCGGACCGAAACTCCAGCACCCGCCGCTGCACAGCCCGCAGCGGAACGAACGAACGACTCCGGAAGGAGTGCCGAATGACGACGACCACCGACCAGGTGCAACCGCTCACCCAGGAAGAGACCATCGCTTCCCTGGGCAAATACGGTTACGGCTGGGCCGATTCGGATGTGGCCGGCGCCAGTGCGCAACGAGGCCTGTCCGACGCGGTTGTCCGCGACATCTCGGCCAAGAAGAACGAGCCGGAATGGATGCTGGAACAGCGGCTCAAGGCCCTGCGTATCTTCGATCGCAAGCCCATGCCGATCTGGGGCTCCAACCTCGACGGCATCGACTTCGACAACATCAAGTACTTCGTGCGCTCGACCGAGAAGCAGGCCGCGTCCTGGGACGAGTTGCCCGAGGACATCAAGAACACCTACGACAAGCTGGGCATCCCTGAAGCGGAGAAGCAGCGGCTGGTCGCCGGGGTCGCCGCGCAGTACGAGTCCGAGGTCGTCTATCACCAGATCCGCGAGGATCTGGAGGCCCAGGGCGTGATCTTCCTGGACACCGACACCGGCCTGCGCGAGCACCCGGAGATCTTCCAGCGGTACTTCGGCTCGGTGATCCCCGCCGGTGACAACAAGTTCTCCGCGCTGAACACCGCCGTGTGGTCGGGCGGTTCGTTCATCTACGTGCCGCCGGGTGTGCACGTCGACATCCCGTTGCAGGCCTACTTCCGGATCAACACCGAGAACATGGGCCAGTTCGAGCGGACCTTGATCATCGTCGACGAGGGCGCCTACGTGCACTACGTCGAGGGCTGCACCGCGCCGATCTACAAGTCGGATTCGCTGCACTCCGCGGTGGTGGAGATCATCGTGAAGAAGGGCGGCCGCTGCCGCTACACCACCATCCAGAACTGGTCGAACAACGTCTACAACCTGGTCACCAAGCGGGCCAAGGCCGAGGCGGGCGCGACCATGGAGTGGATCGACGGCAACATCGGTTCCAAGGTCACCATGAAGTACCCGGCGGTCTGGATGACCGGTGAGTACGCCAAGGGCGAGGTGCTGTCGGTGGCGTTCGCCGGCGAGGGCCAGCACCAGGACACCGGCGCCAAGATGCTGCACCTCGCGCCGCACACCTCCTCGACCATCGTGTCGAAGTCGGTGGCGCGCGGTGGCGGCCGGGCCTCCTACCGCGGCCTGGTGCAGGTGAACAAGGGTGCGCACGGCTCGAGGTCCACGGTGAAGTGCGACGCGCTGCTGGTCGACACGATCAGCCGCTCGGACACCTACCCGTACGTCGACATCCGCGAGGACGACGTGACCATGGGGCACGAGGCGACCGTCTCGAAGGTCTCCGAGGACCAGCTGTTCTACCTGATGAGCCGCGGCCTCACCGAGGACGAGGCGATGGCCATGGTGGTGCGCGGCTTCGTCGAGCCCATCGCCAAGGAACTGCCCATGGAATACGCGCTGGAACTCAACCGCCTGATCGAACTGCAGATGGAAGGAGCCGTCGGCTGATGGCCGTGGAGAACGTAGCCGAAGCCGCCGAGGCTCGTACCCCTGCGCTCAACAAGGGCGAGGTCTTCACATCGTTCGACGTGAACGCCTTCGAGGTGCCCTCCGCCAAGGACGAGGCGTGGCGGTTCACCCCGCTGCGCCGCCTGCGCGGACTGC
This sequence comes from Nocardia aegles, assembly GCF_052545135.1. Lineage (NCBI taxonomy): Bacteria > Bacillati > Actinomycetota > Actinomycetes > Mycobacteriales > Nocardiaceae > Nocardia > Nocardia aegles. The sequence goes on along the minus strand of NZ_JBQWRI010000002.1, from coordinate 975,186 downwards.
AGGACGGCACCGCGGTGCGCGATGGCCGCGCGACCGTCGAGGTCGCCGCGGCCGAGGGCGTCACGGTCGAGACGGTCGACCGGTCCGACGCCCGGCTCGGTGCGGGCGGCGTGCCGTCCGATCGTGTTGCCGCCCAGGCATACTCGGGCTTCGAGCAGGCCACCGTCGTGACGGTCGGCAAGGAGGTCGAGGTCGCCGAGCCGGTGACCGTCACGATCACCGGGCCCGGCGAGGGTAAGACCGCCTACGGCCACCTGCAGATCCGGCTGGAGCCCTTCGCCAAGGCCACCGTGGTCATCGACCAGCGCGGCAGCGGAACCTACGCGGAGAACGTGGAATTCGTGCTCGGCGATTCGGCCACGCTGACCGTCGTCGCCGTGCAGGACTGGGCCGACGACGCGGTGCACGTCACCGCGCACCACGCCGAGCTCGGTCGCGACGCCACCTTGCGGCACACCGCGGTCACCCTCGGCGGCGACCTGGTGCGCCTGACCGGCAACGTCCGCTACGACGGCCCCGGCGGCGACGCCGAACTGCTCGGTCTCTACTTCGCCGACGCGGGCCAGCACTTCGAGCAGCGTCTGCTGGTCGACCACGCGGTGCCGCACTGCAAGTCGAACGTGCTGTACAAAGGCGCGCTGCAAGGCGACCCACACTCGCCGAAGGGCGACGCCCGCACCGTGTGGGTCGGCGACGTGCTCATCCGCGCCGCCGCCGAGGGCACCGACACCTTCGAGGTGAACCGCAATCTGGTGCTCACCGACGGTGCGCGGGCGGACTCGGTGCCGAACCTGGAGATTGAGACCGGCGAGATCGTCGGCGCCGGACACGCGTCCGCCACCGGCAGATTCGACGACGAGCAGCTGTTCTACCTGCGCGCCCGCGGCATTCCGGAGGACGCCGCTCGCCGCCTGGTGGTGCGCGGTTTCTTCCACGAGATCATCCAGAAGATCGCGGTGCCCGCGGTCCGGGAGCGGCTGGAGGCGGCCATCGAGGCCGAACTCGCCGCCATCGGCGCCTGATCAACGACCCCATACCTGGCAAAGGAATTAGATGACCACCCTGGAAATCAAGGACCTGCACGTCGAGGTCGCCAACCCCGACGAGACCGCCGAGCCCATCACGATCCTCAAGGGCGTGAACCTCACGGTGAAATCCGGTGAGACGCACGCGATCATGGGCCCGAACGGCTCCGGCAAGTCGACGCTGTCCTACGCGATCGCCGGTCACCCGAAGTACACGGTGACCTCCGGCTCGATCACGCTGGACGGCGAGGACGTGCTGGCGATGTCGGTGGACGAGCGCGCCCGTGCGGGCCTGTTCCTCGCCATGCAGTACCCGGTCGAGGTGCCCGGCGTCTCGATGTCGAACTTCCTGCGTACCGCCGCCACCGCCGTACGCGGTGAGGCCCCGAAGCTGCGGCACTGGATCAAGGAGGTGAAGGAGTCGATGAGCGAACTGGAAATCGACGCCGCCTTCGCCGAGCGCAGCGTGAACGAGGGCTTCTCCGGCGGTGAGAAGAAGCGCCACGAGATCCTTCAGCTGGGCCTGCTCGCGCCGAAGATCGCGATCCTGGACGAGACCGACTCCGGCCTCGACGTCGACGCGCTGCGGATCGTCTCCGAGGGCGTCAACCGCTACAAGGAGCGCGAGAACGGCGGCATCCTGCTGATCACGCACTACACCCGCATCCTGCGCTACATCCAGCCGGAGTTCGTGCACGTCTTCGTCGGCGGCCGCATCGTCGCCGAGGGCGGCCCCGAGCTCGCCGAGGAACTCGACGCCAACGGCTACGTCCGCTTCACCCAGACTGCTACCGCTGGAGCCTGATATGACCGCTACGGTCCGCACCCTCGACATCGCCCGCATCCGGGCCGACTTCCCGATCCTGAACCGCACGGTCCGGGACGGGAAGCCGTTGGTGTACCTGGACTCCGGCGCGACCGCGCAGCGGCCGATCGAGGTGCTCGAAGCCGAACGCGACTTCCTGATCACCAGCAACTCGGCGGTGCATCGCGGTGCGCACCAGCTGGCCGAGGAGGCCACCGACGCCTACGAGGGCGCGCGGGCCGACATCGCGCGGTTCGTCGGAGTGGACGCGGGCGAGATCGTGTTCACCAAGAACGCCACCGAGTCGCTGAACCTGGTGACCTACGCGTTCGCCGACGACCGGTTCCCGCACCACGTGGGCCCGGGCGACGAGATCGTCATCACCGAGCTGGAGCACCACGCGAATCTGGTGCCCTGGCAGGAGCTGGCCCGCCGCACCGGCGCCACGCTGAAGTGGTACGGCGTGACCGACGACGGCCGCATCGACCTGGACTCGCTGGAACTGTCGCCCGCCACCAAGGTGGTCGCGTTCACCCATCAGTCCAACGTCACCGGCGCCGTGGCTCCGGTCGAGGAGCTGGTCCGCCGGGCGAAAGCGGTGGGCGCGCTGGTCGTGCTCGACGCCTGCCAGTCGGTGCCGCACATGCCGGTCGACTTCCGTTCGCTGGGTGTCGATTTCGCCGCGTTCTCCGGGCACAAGATGCTCGGTCCCTCCGGCGTCGGCGTGCTCTTCGGCCGCCGCGCGCTGCTCGAGGAGATGCCGCCGTTCATCACCGGCGGGTCCATGATCGAGACGGTCTTCATGGACCACAGCACCTACGCACCGCCGCCGCAGCGCTTCGAGGCGGGTGTGCCGATGACCTCGCAGGTGGTCGGATTGGGCGCGGCCGTACGGTATCTGGAAGAGATCGGCATGGACGCCGTCGCCGCGCACGAGCACACGCTGGTCGGCGCGGCGCTGGACGGGCTGGCCGGGATCGACGGCGTGCGGGTCATCGGGCCCACCGAGAACGTCGATCGCGGCGGCGCGGTGTCGTTCGTGGTGGACGGCATTCACGCCCACGACGTCGGGCAGATCCTGGACGACGAGGGCGTCGCCATCCGGGTGGGCCATCACTGCGCGTGGCCGCTGCACCGGCGTTTCGGCATCGCCGCGACCGCGCGCGCCTCCTTCGCCGTCTACAACACTCTCGCCGAGGTGGACGCGCTGGTCGCCGCGGTGCGGAAGGCGCAGCGCTTCTTCGGGGTTGCATAAGTCATGCGCATGGAGCAGATGTACCAGGAAGTGATCCTGGATCACTACAAGCACCCGCACAACCGGGGGCTGCGCGAGCCGTTCGGGGCCGAGGTGCACCACGTGAACCCGACCTGCGGCGACGAAGTGACCCTGCGCGTGCAGCTCGACGACAACGGTGACGTCACCGACGTCTCCTACGACGGCCAAGGTTGCTCGATCAGCCAGGCCGCGACCTCGATTCTCACCGACCAGGTGATCGGGCTCCCGGTGCAACAGGCGCTGAAGGTGGTCGACTCCTACAGTGAGATGATCTCCAGCCGCGGCACCATCGAAGGCGACGAGGACGTGATCGGCGACGGCATCGCCTTGGCGGGAGTCTCGAAGTACCCAGCGCGGGTGAAGTGCGCGCTGCTCGGGTGGATGGCGTTCAAGGACGCCGTCCTCAGGATCGGCCCCGAGCAGCCCGCGCCGGCCGCGGAAGAGAACTGAACCGTCCGATGGAAAACGGGGATAGCGTCATGACCGACACACCGGCCACCGAGCAGACCGAACCGGCCGCAGAATTGCCCGAGCTGCCCGCCGAGGACACCACACTGCTCGAGGACATCGAAGAGGCGATGCGCGACGTCGTCGACCCGGAACTGGGCATCAATGTCGTAGACCTCGGCCTGGTCTACGGGTTGCGCGTCGAGGAAGAGAACATCGCGGTCCTCGACATGACGCTGACCTCGGCGGCCTGCCCGCTGACCGACGTCATCGAGGACCAGTCGCGCAACGCGCTGGTACGCAGCGGCCTGGTGGAAGATCTGAAGATCAATTGGGTCTGGATGCCGCCGTGGGGTCCGGACAAGATCACCGAGGACGGCCGCGAGCAGCTGCGCGCCCTCGGCTTCACGGTGTAATCGCGAGTTCGGCAGCAGCCGCCGGATAGTGCCCGAACAAGGCCCCTCCGGCGGCTGAGTCATCGGCGCAGAACCTTACGGGCCAGCCAGTTGCCGAAGAACTGGATGCCCTGCACACCCGCGATGATGATCAGCGTCGCGACGAGCGTGACCTGCCAGTCGAAGCGCTGGTAGCCGTAGACGAGGGCGAAATCGCCGAGACCGCCGCCGCCGACGGTGCCTGCCATCGCGGACATGTCCACGATCGCGATCACCACGAAGGTGTAGCCCAGGATCAACGGCCCCAGCGCCTCGGGGATGAGCAAGGTCACGATGATGCGCAGCGGTCCCGCGCCCACCGCGCGCGCTGCCTCGAGCACGCCGGGATCGACGGTCACGAGGTTTTGTTCGACGATGCGCGCGATGCCGAACGACGCCGCGACGATCATCACGAACGCCGCCGCTTCGGTACCGATCGTGGTGCCGACCACCTCCAGCGTCACCGGGCCCAGCGCGGCCAGCAGGATGATGAACGGGATCGGGCGCACCACGTTGACGAGTACGTTGAGCAGCAGGTTGATCGGCGCGTTCGCCAGCAACCCGCCCCTGCGGGTGGTGTAGAGCGCGGTGCCGAGCAGCAATCCGATGAAGCCGCCGGCCACGAACGTGATCGCCACCAGATAGAGCGTGGTGCCGATCGCTTCGTTCAGCACGGGTCCGAGTTTGTCCCAATCGGTGTGCATGGCAACTCCTTTCCGGTCGACCGGCGCTCGAGCTCGGCGACCACCTTGTCGACGGCGTCGTCCGGGCCGTGCAGCGCCAGGGTGAGGCTGCCGAAAGTCTTCTCCTGCAGGCTGCTCACCCCGCCGTAGACCACCTCGAACCGGACCTCGGCGTGCGTGGCGGCGGCCAGGGCCGCGCCGATGCCGAGTTCGTCGTCCACGTCCACGGTGATCAACCGGCCCCCATGGCGATCGGCGAGGCGGCGCAGCTCGTCCTCGGAGGGGCGGTTGTGCAGGACGGTCTCGACGAACGAGCGGGTGGGCGCCGCCCGCGGCGCGGCGAAGACGTCGAAGGTGTCGGCGAGTTCCACGATGCGTCCCTCGGCGAGCACCGCGACGCGGTCGGCCACCGCGCGGATCACGTCCATCTCGTGGGTGATGACCACGATGGTGACACCGAGTTCGCGATTGATCTTGCGCAGCAGCCGCAGCACCTCACCGGTCGTCTCCGGATCCAGCGCCGACGTGGACTCGTCGGCCAGCAGCAGCGACGGCGAAGTGGCCAGCGCCCTGGCGATGCCGACCCGCTGTTTCTGGCCGCCGGACAGCTGATCGGGGTAGCTGCGCGCTTTGTCGGACAACCCGACGAACTCCAGCAGTTCGGCGACCCGCGCCTTGCGTTCGGCGCGTTTCCAGCCGGCGACCCTCAGCGGATATTCGATGTTCCCCGCGGCGGTGCGGGAGCGGAAGAGATTGAACTGCTGGAACACCATTCCGATATCGCGCCGCAGGCGCCGCACCTGGCGTTCCGGCACGCCGGTGATGGGTGTGCCGGAGACCTCGACCGTGCCGCTCGTCGGTTTCTCCAGCGCGTTGATCAGCCGCACCAGCGTGCTCTTGCCCGCCCCGGAATACCCGATCACACCGAAGATCTCGCCCTGTTCGATGCGCAGATCGATATTGTCGAGCGCCACGTTGCGCTGCGCGCCCTTGCCGAAAGCCTTCGTGACCGAACGGAACTCGATGGCGGGAACGGCTGTGTCGCTCACTTGCCGTCGCGGATGGTCTGCTGCACCCGCTGCAGGATCTGTTCGAGTTCCTGGCCGCTGCGCCGCACCTCGACGGCGGTGCCCTTGGTCACCTCGTCGTGCGCCTTCTGCACCTCGGGGTCGTGCCATAGTTCGGCGAGCTGCAGATAGACCGGGTTGTTCTTGTCCTCGGCGCGGGTGACCAGCGCGTTGATGTACGGCTCCGCGGCAGGATCCTTCGGATCATCCTTGTACAACGCCGAATGCGGGTCGATGCCGGAGCGCTCCAGGAAGGTGTTGTTGATGATCGATCCGTCGACCGAGGCCAGCGACAGCGCGGTCTGCGCGGCGTCGACGGGGGTCACCCGGACCTTGGAGGCGCCCTTGTCGATGTCGGCCGGAGTGGGCGCCTTGGTGTCGGACGTCAGTTTCAGCAGTCCGGCGGCTCGCAGCACGAACAGTGCCCGCGCCTGATTGGTGGGGTCGTTCGGGATCGCGATCTCCGCGCCCTGCGGAATGTCGGCCACCGACTTGTGCTTCTTGGAGTAGAGACCCAGTGGCACGATATAGGTGGAACCGATCGGCGTCAGCGTGTCGTTGTTCGCGACGTTGTAGGCGCCCAGGAATTGCAGATGCTGGAAGAGATTGATGTCGATCTGTTTCTGCGACAGCGCGAGATTCGGTTGCTTGTAGTCGGAGAAGTTGGTGATCCGCAGCGTGATGCCCTTGTCTTTGGCGCGCTGCTCGAAGACGTCCCAGGAGTGATCCCGGTCGGTGGTGCCGATTCGCACGACCTTGTCCGAGGAAGCGTCGTGACCGCCGCAGCCGGTCAGGGTCAAGGCCGCGGCCGCTACCAGAACCGGGATCGCCAGTACCCGATGGAATTTCACTCGTGCTCCCGATTGCTCGTCGCGATATGACCCGATAATCCAAGCGACGAGGCGGAACGAGCGACAACTGTTTCGATTGTGGTGAGCGAAACCCTCCGCGCGAACTGTACGAGCGTCTAGGTCCCGCGGTGGACTGGATCGCTCGCAGAATTCACCAGTACGCGGACCTGGGCGCGGAGCACGACCGCTATGCCTGGCTGCTGACCGGCCGGGTCGCGGGGTTCGGACCCGATCACGAACCTCTGCTCACCGACATCCGGCCGCTGGCTCGTCTGACGTCCGGCGTCCTCGCCGAAGCCGCCGAGCTGTACCACCGGCGGTTCCATGTCGGGCGCGATTCGACCGAAAGCGACCACGGGTCCGGTGCGGTCTGAGTCGGCGACCGGCTCCGTGGTCGCGGTCGTTCACGAGACGGCTTTGCTCACCGCGTTGGGACCGTCGTAGGTCCGGTCGGGGATCGCCTCGAGGGCGTTGAGAATATCCTTGTCGGCGCCGTTGTCCCGGGCTTTCGTGACAATGCCGTCGCGGTCGCACGGATAGTCGATGCCCGACAGATACTTCTGTACCTGAATGGGATTCACCTGGCCCATGGTGTGCTCCTTTCGCGAAATCGTCGATTCGAGCAGCGGACACCGACGCACTACCACCCCCTGGGCATGCCAAACCATGACCTCAGGGCCGTCCGCGCGGCCACGAGCGACCGGTAGCGCGGTTTCGGATGGGTCCGGGCGGGAATCGCGTCGGGGAGTCGACGCCAAGGAGGTCTCCGTGCCGGATGGGAACACTGCGAGCCCGCAGCGGGTCGTGATCGTCGGTAGCGGGTTCGCGGGTTTCACCTGCGCGCAGAAGCTGTGCCGCATCGTGGCCAAGGCGAACCGGGATGTCGACATCGTGCTGGTCACGCCCAACGACTACATGCTCTATACCCCGCTGCTGCCGGATGTGGCGGGTGGACTGATCGACCCTCGGTTCGTCGCCGTTTCGCTGGCCGATTCGCTGCCGAGGGTCCGGTTGGTGGTCGCGAACGCTCGGTCGGTCGATCTGCGGAACAAGACGATCACGGTGGCCGGTGAACATCACCCGCCCCGGCAGTTGTCGTGGGATCGGCTGGTGCTCACGCCCGGGTCGGTGACCCGCCTGTTCGACATCCCGGGCCTGGCCGAGCACGCGCGCGGGCTCAAGACCGTCGCCGAGGCGCTGTACCTGCGCGAGCAGCTGCTGCGCCAGCTCGAACTCGCCGACGACGAGGAGGACCCGCAGGTGCGGCGGGCTCGCCGCACCGTGGTGGTCGTGGGGGCGTCCTACGCCGGCACCGAACTCGTCGCGCAGTTGCGCGCCCTCGCCGACGCCTACGCCGCGCGCCGCGGGTTCGATCCGGCCGAAGTGCGTTTCCTCCTGCTCGACATGGCCCCGAGGGTGATGCCCGAGGTCGGCGAGCGGCTCAGCGAAAAAGTGCTGAAGGTGCTGCGCAAACGCGGCATCGAGATCCGGCTGGAGACCTCGCTGACCAAACTCGACCAGAACTCGGTCGTGCTCACCGACGGCACGGTGGTGCCCACCCACACGGTCGCCTGGGTGACCGGAGTGACCGGCGCCCCGGTGCTCGCCACCCTCGGCCTGCCGCTGGAGAAGGGCCGCCTGGTCGTCGACGCGAAACTGACCGTGCCCGGCCATCCGGACGTCTTCGCGGGCGGTGACGCGGCGGCGGTGCCCGACCTCACCAAGCCGGGCCGGATCACCCCGCCCACGGCGCAGCACGCCACGCGGCAGGGCAAGACGCTCGCCAGGAATGTCGCGGCCAGCCTCGGCATCGGCGCGGCCGCCGACTACAAGCACCGCGACCTCGGTCTGGTCGTCGACCTCGGGCCGGGCTTCGCGGTCGCCAACCCGATGGGCGTCGGCCTGTCCGGACTGCCTGCCAAGGCGGTGACCCGCGCCTATCACACGTTCGCCGTGCCGCGAGCGGTCAACCGCTGGGCGATCACCATCTCCTATCTGACCATCGCGGTCACACCCCGCCCCCTCGCCCTCCTGGGACTCGTCAGTCACGAGGAGGCGAGCTTCGGCGCCAGCGAGGGGATTTCCGCGACGTAGCGGGTCACGGCGCCGTCTTCGGGACAACGCGAGGCGACCGGCTGCTTCCTTGCCGAACCCCGTGCGGTGGGCGTCGGCAGCGGAGATGATGCGGGGGTGGACGAGATGACGTATCGGCGATCGCGAGTCGCGCTGCACGCGGTCGCGGAGTTGCTGATCGCCGGGCCGCAGCACCGGCAGTTCGGCACCATCCGGCTGGAAATCGTGCACCGGGGTTTCGCCGGTGTGCGTTGGCCGGTTTCCGTGGTCGGGGAGGAACTGGTGTGGCCGCGCGGACGTCGTCGGCTGACGGGGACCTACCGGGAGGCTGCCGAGGCCGCGGGCTTCGAACCGGTGCCGCCGGAAGGGGTGTATGCGAACACCACGGGCGTGGATCCCGATGCGGCGATCGAACTGGATCCGTCCGCGGCCGGGTTGATCGAAGACTGGTTCACGCTGGCAGACAAGGCGTTGCGCTGCCTGACCTCCGGTGCGACACCCGTGCTGTGGCCGGAGCATTTCGATCTGGCGAGCACGATCGACGAGGTGAACTACGGGGTGTCGCCCGGGGACGACGCCCATCCCGGTCCCTACGCCTACATCGGTCCCTGGCGACCGCGAACCGGCGACTTCTGGAACGCGCCGTTCGGCGCGCTCCGGCCCCGCACCGCGGTGAACACCGTGGCGGCCCTGCTGGAGTTCTTCGAAGCGGGCAGGCGGCACGCGGCGCAGGACTGACCTCGGCGTCGGCGACGGCCCCGAGGAATACTCAGGCGCCTTTGCGCGCCGCGGCCTTCTTGGCGGCCTTCTTCGCGGGCGCCTTCTTCGCCGCGCTCTTGGACGCACCGCTCTTCGCCGCGCCCTTGGACGCGGTGCTCTTGGCGGCGGTGCTCTTGCCGCCGGCGCTCTTGGCGGCGGCCTTCTTCGCGGTCTTCTTCGGCTCGGCGCCGTCGCCCCCCGCTGTCCGGCGCCCGCTGGCCTCCAGGCTGCGCTGCAGTGCGGCGACCAGATCGACCACCTCGGCGTCCATCCCGCTCGGCACCGGCTCCGGCTGCTCGGGCACCGTGCCGGTGCCGCTGGCGATCGCTTCGTCGAGCAGGCGTTTGAGCTCGATCTGGTACTCGTCGGTGAACTGCTCCGGATCGAAGTCGTCGGACATGGCCTCGACGAGCGTCTCGGCCATCGTGATCTCCTGCGGCCGGGGCTCGGCGACACCGTCGAGGGATTCGAACTCCACGGAGCGGACTTCGTCGGGCCACAGCAGCGTCTGGACCACCAGAATGCCCTCGCGCACGCGCAGCGCGGCCAGCCGGGTCTTCTGCCGCAGCGTGAAGTACACCAGGGCGGTGCGTTCGATCTTCTCCAGCGTCCGGGCCAGCAGGACATAGGCCTTCGGCGTGCTGGAGTCCGGCTCCAGGTAGTAGCTCTTCTCGAACAGGATGGGGTCGATCTGCTCCGACGGCACGAACTGCAGCACCGGGATCTCGTGCTTCTCCGCTACGGGCAGTTTCGCGAAGTCCTCGTCGCTGAGGACCACCTTGTCGCCGTCCGGCGACTCGTAGGCCTTGTCGATCTCGGTGTACTGGACGGATTGGCCGCACACGGTGCAGACGCGGTCGTATTTGATCCGGCCTCCATCCTTGGCGTGCACCTGATGGAACCGGATGTCGTGGTCCTCGGTGGCGGTGTACACCTTCACCGGAACGTTTACCAGCCCGAATGCGATCGAGCCCTTCCAGATCGACCTCATGCATCCATCATGGCCGAAGCCCACCGGCCTCGCGAGGGAACCGGAATCGTGAGTGTCGCGGCTGCGACCCGCCGGCGTAGCGGTCCCGGCAGCGCCGCGAACAGTGCGCTCATCGCCGCGACCGTCCCGGCGAGGTCGGTGCGGCCGGACAGATACGCGCGTTGCGCGTCCGGTGGCAGCGCGAAAAACGTGTCGAAGAACAGTGGGACATCACCGGGCGGCAGCGCCAGCAGCGCGCGCAGCCCGGCGCGGCGCAACCAGTGGACGACACGTGCCGGGGCGGGCCATACGTCCTGTCCCGCGGCCACCGCGTCGGCGGCGGCCAGCGCGGCGCCGACGCTGTAGCCGGTCGCCGGATGCAGGAACCCGCCCGCCGCCCCGAACCTGCGCGCGCCCGGACGGCCCCCGTGCAGCGGAAAACGGACGTGCTCCACGGGCTCGTCGCCGGTGAGCCGGATGTTCCTGGCGTGCAGCCGTTCCCGCAAGCGGGTGCGCAGTTGCCCACCCGTCAAGGCGGGGCGGCCCGCCAGGCAGGTTTCCTCGAGCAGCATCCGCTCGTCGTCCAGCGGAACGGCGTAGAGGAACGAGCGCGGAGCGTCGGGGTCCGCGCCGTTGTCCGGACGCCAATCCATGAACAGCGGCTCGAGCCCGGCGCACTGTCCGGCGTCCGCGATGACGCCGTAGGCGGTCTGCTCGGCCCGGGCGGGCGAGCGGGCGAGTCCGCGCGCGTCGACCACCCGGCCGCCGGTGACCATCGCGCCGGACGCCAACCTCACCCGCGCGGGGCCGACATCGATCGCGCGATCGATCACCACGTTCACATCGGCCAGATGCAGCGACTTCTGCAGCCGTGCCGTGTCGAGCACCGCGTACGGGCGGTCCAGCCGGTGAACCCGCGTTCCCCAGGCCGTCGGCCGGGGTACCGTCGCCGCGACGACGCGAGGCGACAGCCAGTCCGGCAGCTCGTCGGCCCACGCCGCGTAGGTGGCCGTCCACCTGCGCTCCGGCGCGGGATCGACCACGGTGACCGTGAGCCCGCGCACCACGGCGCGGTGCGCGAGGGCGCGTCCGGCCGGGCCGAGACCGCAGACGACCAGGTCCGGCTTCACGCCGCCCTCGTCCGGATCCGCGGGAGTGCGTTGCGATGCATGGGTCGAGCCTCTCATCCGCGCCGGGCCGTCGCGCGGCCGCGGCGTCGGAGCCGTACTCAGCGCAGGTTCCGACCGCGAAGTGAACGTTGCGCGAATGTCGTCGTGGGGGTCGGGATCGCCTGCCCGCGCGCGGAAGGGTGTGCCGGCGGGGCTCCGCTGCCTTCCGGTGCGGAGGAGTGAGCAGCGTGTCGGCAGCCGGCCGGACTCGGCGCACCACCGGAATGTGTTCGGGCTCACCGGAGTTTGTTCCGCGTTGCTAGGATGCCGGGGCGCTGGCGCACGCATCCGGCTCCGGTGCCGAGTGCCAGAAGCCGGCGCACCGGTGCGCCGCGGATGGCGCGCCGGGCCGGTTGCGACCGGCGACCGCTGGAGTCCGAGCGAAAGCGGTACGACCGGAACGAGTTAGGGGTAGACGCAGTGTTCGAACTGACCAGGCGGCACAGCCGGTGGATCCTGGCCGTGTTCGTGGTGCTCGCACTGGCGATGGGCACGCTGAGCGCGACGCTGTTCGACAAAGTGCAGGGCGGCGGGTACATCGACCCCGGCAGCGAATCGAGCCGGGCCACCGCGGTGCTGCGCGACGCCTTCGGCCAGGCCACCCCGAATTTCGTGCTACTGGTGCAGACTCGCCGGTCGGTGGACGACGACGCGACGGCCACCGCGGCGACGAATCTGGTCACCGAGCTGAAATCGGTGTCCGGCGTCGCGGGTGTCACGTCGTACTGGACCGACAAATCGCCCGCGCTGCGCAGCACCGACGGGACCAAGGGCCTGATCGTGGCCAGCATCCTCGGCGAGGAGGCCGAGGTCGACCAGCGGGTGGGCGATCTCGCCGACCGATTCGGCGGCACCCACGGTCCGCTCGAAGTGCGGGTCGGCGGCTACGCGATGCTGCTGCACGAGACGGTGCAGCAGAGCGAGAAAGACGTCGTGCTCGGCGAATCCATCGCGTTCCCGATCACGCTGATCGCGCTGCTGCTGGTGTTCGGTGGTCTGGTCGCGGCCAGCCTGCCGCTGGTGATCGCGATGATCACAGTGATGATCACGATGGGCGCGCTGTGGATCATCGCGAGCGTCACCGATCTGGCGGCCACCGCGACCAACGTCGCCACCCTGCTCGGCCTCGGCCTGGCGATCGACTACAGCCTGCTGATCATCAGCCGCTACCGCGACGAGTTGGTCGCCGGTCAGCAGCCCGCCGCCGCCGTGGCCGCCACCATGCGCTCGGCGGGCCGGACCGTCGCGTTCTCGGCGGTCACCGTCGCCGTCGCGCTGTCGGGCCTGCTGTTCTTCCCGCTGCTGGCCGTCCGCTCGATGGGCTACGCGGGCCTGGCCGTCGCGGTGATCGCCGCGACGGTGTCGCTGACCGCGCTGCCCGCGATCCTGGTCCTGCTCGGCACCAAGATCGACAACGGCCAGTTGTGGTGGTTCCTGCGCGCGGCCCGTCCCGCCCCCGGCGAGGGCGCCTGGCACCGCCTGGCGCGGTTCGTGATGATGCGGCCGGTGCCCATCGGCCTCGGGGTGACCGCCCTGCTGCTCGTGCTGGGCGCGCCGTTCCTCGGGGTGAACCTCGGCTTTCCCGACGAACGGTCGTTGCCGGAGTCGATGAACAACCGCCAGGTCACCGAGACCATCCAGCGCGACTTCGCCGCCACCGAACAGAACGGCCTGTTCGTGGTGCTGCCCGACAGCGCCTACAGCGCAGCCGGATTGGACGCCTACGCCCGGGAACTGTCGGAGATCGAGGATGTGCGCCGGGTCGACACCGCCACCGGCAGTTACAGCCACGGCGGTTTGCTCGTGGGGCCCACCGCGGCCGACGACCGCTTCCGAGCCGAGAACGCCGCCTATCTCACGGTGGTCCCGGACACCACGGATCCCACGGTGCTGGACCGGATCGCCGACGACGTGCGTGCCGCGCCCGCCGCCTCGCCGGTGCTGGTCGGTGGCGTGGCGGCGGCCGACACCGACGCGATCGACTCGGTGATCTCGGCGCTGCCGTACGCGCTGGCCTTCGTCGTGCTGGTCATGATCGTGGTCTTGTTCCTGCTCACCGGAAGCGTCGTGCTGCCGTTGCTGGCCGTCGTGCTCAGCTTCCTGAGCCTCACCGCGACCTTCGGCGCGCTGGTCTGGATCTTCCAGGACGGGCACCTGTCCGGGCTGCTCGGCTTCACCGTCACCGGCGACCTGCCGCCGACCGTCCCGGTCATGCTGTTCGGCGTCGCGTTCGGTCTCGCCATGGATTACCAGGTGTTCCTGTTGGCCCGCATCCGCGAGGAGTACCGGCGCACCAGGTCCAACGCGCTGGCCGTCACTTCCGGACTGGAGCGGATCGGCCGGATCGTCACGGCAGCCGCCCTCCTGATCTCGCTGGTGTTCCTCGGCTTCCTCGCCTCCGACATCACCTTCATGAAGGCGTTCGGCATCGGCCTTCCACTCGCCGTGCTGGTGGACGCGACCCTGGTACGCGGCTTCCTGCTGCCCGCTGCGATGGAGTTGCTCGGCCACTGGAACTGGTACGCGCCCGGCCCGCTGCGCCGACTGCACGAGCGGTTCGGGATCGAAGAGGCTCCTGCCGCCGCCGCGGTCGCCGGACGCGAGGACTGGCGCCAGCCCGTCCGGCTCTGATCCCGCAGCGACGGAAAGGCTCGATCGAGCATGGGCGATCAGGCGGCTTCGGGGCGGCCCGCCCGATGCCGCGACCGTCCAGAAGTACCTGCACTACCGGCACGCCGACACGATCGGCGCACTGGCGTTCCGCGAGCGCAGGCGACCGACGTGCGCGGTCAGATTCCGCCCGTGGACAGCAGCCCGCCGTCCACCCGGACCGTCTCGCCGGTGATCCACGCCGCGTCGTCGGAGACCAGGAATCCGATCAGGCGAGCCACGTCCTCCGGGCTGCCCAGCCGCTTCATCGGGTAAGCGCTGGTCGCGCGCTCTTCGTCGGCCGAGTACAGAGCGTCGGCGAACTTCGTCTTGATCACGCCCGGCGCCACCGCGTTCACCCGGATCTTCGGTCCCAGCTGCCAGGCGAGTTCACCGGTGAGATGGATCAGCGCGGACTTGGACGCGCCGTAGGCGGCGATCACACCGGTCGAGCGGATGCCCGCGACGCTGGCCACGTTGACCACGGCGCCGCCGTGGTCGCGCATCCACGCCCTATACGCCTCCTGGATGTAGCCGAGGGCAGCGACCACATTCACGTCGAAGATCTTGCGCACGGCATCGAGGTCGGCGTCCATCAGTGAGCCGAAGACCGGGTTGATGCCGGTGTTGTTGATCAGGACGTCCAGCGAGCCGAACTCCGTGACCGCGCGCTCGACCGCGGCCGCCCGCTCCTCGGCGACACCCGAGTTGCCCGCCAGGGCGACGACCTGCCCTTGGTGGCCCAGTTCGCGCAGCCGGGTGGCGGCTTCCTCCAGCGGATCCTTCTTCCGCGCGGTGATCAGCACGTTCGCGCCGCGGCCGAGCAACTCCGCCGCGACCGCCTTGCCGATGCCCCGGCTGGCCCCCGTGACCAGAGCACTCTTGCCCAATAGATCGGTACTCATGGCTTCGCACGGTAGCGCAGGCGGACGCGGAGGCCGTTATCGCCGTCACATGCGGGGTGCTGGTATATGGGCGGACCGTTCGCCCCGGGTAAAATCAGTGGTTCTTGTGCGCATCGGGCCGCACAATCGAGCACGCGTCCAGCACCACGATCCGCGAGGAGAAATTTGTGATCACCGCGACCGACCTGGAGGTCCGGGCCGGAGTCCGCACCCTGCTGTCCGCTCCCGGACCGGCGCTTCGGGTGCAGGCGGGCGACCGGATCGGGTTGGTCGGGCGCAACGGCGCGGGGAAGACCACCACGCTGCGCATCCTGGCCGGCGAAGGCGAACCGTACGCGGGCAAGATCCTGCGCTCCAGCGACATCGGTTACCTGCCGCAGGATCCGCGCGAGGGCGATCTCGACGTGCTGGCTCGCGACCGGGTGCTGTCCGCGCGCGGCCTGGACACACTGATCCGGGAGATGGAGAAGCAACAGGCGCTGATGGCGGAGGTCGCCGACGACGCGGAGCGGGAGAAGGCGGTCCGCAAGTACGGTCGCCTCGAGGAACGCTTCTCGGCGCTGGGCGGTTACGTGGCCGAGAGCGAGGCGGCCCGCATCTGTCACAGCCTGGGGCTGCCCGACCGGGTGCTCGGTCAGCCGTTGCGCACCCTGTCCGGTGGTCAGCGGCGCCGAATCGAATTGGCGCGCATCCTGTTCGCCGCCTCCGACGGCAGCGGCGGACGCTCGGACACCATCTTGCTGCTGGACGAGCCGACCAACCACCTCGACGCCGACTCGATCACCTGGCTGCGTGGTTTCCTGCAGAACCACGACGGCGGCCTGATCGTCATCAGCCACGACGTGGACCTGCTCGCCGATGTGGTGAACAAGGTGTGGTTCCTGGACGCGGTGCGCGGCGAGGCCGACGTCTACAACATGGGTTGGAAGAAGTACCTGGACGCGCGCGCCACCGACGAGCAGCGCAGGCGCAGGGAACGCGCGAACGCCGAGAAGAAGGCGAGTGCGCTGCGCGCCCAGGCGGCCAAGCTCGGCGCCAAGGCCACGAAAGCGACTGCCGCGCAGAACATGGCCAAGCGCGCCGATCGCCTGCTGGCCGAACTCGACGACGTGCGGGTCGCCGACAAGGTCGCCCGGATCAAGTTCCCCGAGCCCGCGGCCTGCGGTAAGACGCCGCTGATGGCGGAGAACCTGACCAAGGTCTACGGCTCACTGGAAATCTTCACCGGCGTCGACCTCGCGATCGACCGCGGCAGCCGGGTGGTGGTGCTCGGGCTCAACGGCGCGGGCAAGACGACGCTGCTGCGCCTGCTCGCCGGGGTCGAGCACCCGACGGCGGGCGGCCTGGTGCCGGGGCACGGTCTGAAGATCGGTTATTTCGCCCAGGAGCACGACACCCTCGACGACAACGCCACCGTGTGGGAGAACATCCGACACGCCGCGCCGGACGCGGGCGAGCAGGATCTACGTGGCCTGCTGGGCGCGTTCATGTTCTCCGGCCCGCAGCTCGACCAGCCCGCGGGCACGCTCTCGGGCGGTGAGAAGACCCGTCTCGCGCTGGCCGGACTGGTCTCCTCGGCGGCGAACGTGCTGCTGTTGGACGAGCCGACGAACAATCTCGACCCGGTGTCGCGGGAGCAGGTGCTCGACGCCCTGCGCACCTATGCGGGCGCGGTGGTGCTGGTGACCCACGACCCGGGGGCGGCGGAGGCGCTGGCTCCGGAACGGGTCATCTTGCTCCCGGACGGGACAGAAGACCACTGGTCGGCCGAATACCTGGAACTTATTCAGCTTGCGTGAGATTCATCACAGTTACCCGTTGATCACGGCCTGTTGAGTGCTTAGCCTGGAAAGACGCTGCTCGGCGACTCGGAGGAAGCCATGAGCGACAGGCCACAGAGCAAGGCCACATTGGGTAAGGGCACACGCGTCACCGGGAAGTCACGCGACCGCCTACAGACCCAGCTGAAGAAACAATACGAGGCGGGTGCGAGCATCCGGTCACTGGCGCGGTCCACCGGCCGCTCCTACGGTTTCATCCACAACGTGCTGGTGGAGTCGCATGTGCAGCTCCGTAGCCGGGGTGGGGCCAATCGCCGCAAGAGCCGATAACGCCGTCACGGCCTGACCGCGTGTGGTCTCGGCGCGGACCTGGCCGCCGACGTCGCGGCGTCGAAGAACGCCCTCGGTACGCCGGTGGCGGTGTTCGCCGCTGCCGGGCTCAGTAGCCCTCGACCGTGCCGTCGCCGTTCACCAGCAGGTGGGCCAGGCTGCGGAAGATCGGCAGCCCGGTTTTGATCTCCAGGTAGGCGAACTGGCCCTGCGGGTTGACCTCCAGGAAGTAGTACTCGCCGTCGCGGCCGAGCCGAATGTCGAGTACGCCGAAGGACAATCCGAGCGCGCCCATCAGAGTGGCCAGTGACTTGCTCACCGAGGCGGGCAGGTGATCGTGCGCGAAATCGACCGACGTGTCCAGACGGGAGTCGACCCGGCCGACGCCCGCCTGGGAGTCGATGCGCACGGTCCATTCGACCCCGTCCACCCACACCACGCGCAGATCGCAGGTGGCGTCGACGTAGTCCTGGAAGGTGGTCGGCGCCGAACGGATCGCGGCCAGCCTGCCGAAATCGTCCCTGGAGATGATCCTGGTCTCGGCGAACTCCGCCCGGCTGGTGCCGGTGCGCTTGTAAACGACCGGGCCGGGACGGGATTCGACGAAGCTGCGCGCCTCGTCCGGATCGTTGGTGATCAACGTCTCCGGCACGGCGAACCCGGCCCGCAGCGCCGTCTCCAGCTGGACGATCTTGCGTGCCGCGGTACGGTCGGCGCCCGGGTCGTTGACCCAGTAGGCCGGGATGGACCAGAGCAGCCCTTGAATGAATCCGTCGCACTCGGCCTGGCGAAAATCGTTGTCCGACGCGCGGACACCGGCGGGAACCCGGGTGTGGTGCGGGCGGCGCCACCACACCGACCGGACGTCGTCGAGGCCGATCAGGTGCGACAGCGAGCGGGCGGTGCCGAGCCGGTCTAGCCGGAAGCTGCCGGACTCCCGGGGGAAATCGCGCAGGTCGAGGTGGATCGGGCCGAGCCCGTGATGTTCTCGGAGCGTCGCCGCCATCGCGGTGGCGTGTAGATCATCGGATTCGGACACGATCAGGACCGAACCGCGCCGGCGTGCGGCCATCGCCTGAGCTCAGTCGAGGCTGTCGCAGTTGATGCCGTCGTCGCTGCCGTTGATCGACTTGGTCTGGCAGTAGGTGAACGTCGCCCCGCCCGCAGCCGGGGAGTCGACGAGTTGCAGCCGGTCGGCCCAGCTTTCGGTGAGCTGCCGCAATTGCTCGTCGCCGAGCGCCTCCGACGGTGACTCCGGGATGGTCATGGGCCGATCGACCAGGTCGATCCGCAGCCTGCGGGTGAAATCGGCGGTGGCGCCGGCGCGAATATCCACCAGCACGGGACGCCCGTCCTGATCGGCCTGTGATGCCGCGGAATCCACCACGCGCAGGACATCGGACCGACTGAAGGTCCACGTTCCCTCGGCGACGCGCACGCTGATCTGCCGGTCCGATTCCGCGACCAGCAGACCCTGGAGCGGAGGAACACGGTCGCCCCTCGGCGTCGGCCCGGGGAGGTGGATTGCGTCGGTCATAGCCGTTTCTCCGATCTGCTCACGATTTGCCACGACCCCCGAGCGTGTGAGCGATCATATCGCGATGAGCGGCGCAATCGGTTCGGATCGCGAGAATTTCCCGCCAATGGCAAACCGAATTCCGATCAATACCGGCCGAGTGTCGAAAGTTTTCCGGTAGCCTGGAAATACTGACAAAGCAATCATGAAGCTGATCTCCCGTGCTGCGCGGATGCCGGCCATCGCCTGATAGTGGCGGCGGTGCATCTGTACTTTCGTCCTGCTCGGGCGGGCGGCTCGCGGCGACCGCTTCTAGCGGCATCGGATTTCCGCCCGCTCCGCAACTTGTTCGAAATCGACTGCGCGCGGCCGCGAGATCGGTCATCGGGGATTCGCCCGCGGCGATTCGTTCCAGCAGCCGGAAATACTCGAAGCGCTGCACGCCGGGCGTGAGCGCGATGCGGATCCGCGCCGTGCTGTCCGGTGTGGCGTCGAAGGCGCCGAATCGCACTCCGGATGCGACAACTCGTGCCGCGATGAGGTAGCTCGATCCTCGTGTCGAGCGGGCGTCCGTGCTCTACCTTGAGATTCCGTACCGAAGGGGTCGGTGCGGTGGGCAAGGAGGCCTCGATGATCGACATCATCACTCTCCGCGGCACCGGGGAGCCGCGCAACTCCGACGGATCGCCCGCGGGCATGCTGCACGACGTCGCGAAACTACTCGACACCGCCAAGTTCAGTTGCTTCGAACCGGATTGGCCCGCTTCCGTCGGCCCCGTGCCGGAGGTCTGGGGTCCCTCGCTGGAGACCTCGGTACGGCTCGGCATCGCCGCCGGGGTGCGGGCCATCCAGGACTCGCCGAACGTCTGCGGCCTGCTGAGTTATTCACTCGGCGGCATCTGCGCCGGCCGGATCCTGGAGGGCGTCCGGTCCGGGAAGTACAAGAACGCCGACGGCACGCCGCTGGAGATCGCCTTCGTGGTGAACATCGCCAACCCGTTGCGCCGAGCCGGGCAGTCGGTCGGCAATCTCTGCCCGGCGAATACGTTCGGACTGCACGGGCAGCGGGGTGCGTGGCCGGCGTCGGTCGACGTCCGCGAGTACGCCAATCCCGGCGACATCATCACCGCGTCCCCGGCGGATTCGCCGTTGCGCGTCATCGACGTGGGCATCTCGCCGTTCTCCTTCGTGGAGGGCGCCCGGATCGGCGATGTCGCGCCGCTGATCTTCGCCGAACTGCTCGAAGTCCTGCTGCGCGACCCGATCGCGAACCTCGAGCGCTACACGACCGCCGTACGCGGTGTCATCGGCTATCTGACTCCGTGGCCCGACGGCCAGCACGTGCTCTATTCCGGACGGACGATGCCGGGGACGAACGTCCTGTGGACCACCCACGCCGCGCAGTACCTCAACGCGACGTACTAGCCGCGCTCACTGCTTGCGCCGGACCGAGGCCTCGACGAGATCCAATACGGCGGAAAGGTTCTCGTTGGTGTGGCCGGAGGCGATCCGGGCGATCAAACCGTCGAGGACGAGGTCGAGGTAGCCGAGCAGGACATCGGTGGGCACGTCGTCGCGCAGCGCGCCCGCGGCCTTACGGCGTTCCAGGCGGGCCAGGGTGGCGGCAGTGAGTTCGGCCGAGCGTTGGGTCCAGCCGGCCCGGAATTCGGGGTCGGTGCGCAGCCGCCGGGCGATCTCCAAACGCGTTCCGAGCCAGTTGAACTGGTCGGGGTGGGCGAGCATGTCGCGCATCACCTGCACGATGCCCTGATTGGCCGCGACGTCGGCCATGCGTTCGGCGTCCTCCTGGGCGAGGGCGAGGAACAGCGCGTCCTTGTCGCGGAAGTGGTGGAAAATGGCGCCCCTGGATAGCCCGATCTCCTCCTCGAGGCGGCGCACGGTGGCGCCGTCGTAGCCGTATTCGGCGAAGCAGCGGCGTGCTCCGTCCAGGATCTGGCTGCGCCGGGCGGCGAGGTGATCGTCACTGACCTTGGGCATGGGATCCTCCAGCGGGGGATACGCGGACCCCCGCGTCGGTGTTCACCGAACGCGGGGGTTTCACGGCACGAGCGAGGGGCGCGAACACGCGCCGCCGAAGGTGGGCGCGATCAGGCGCGGATCATGTTGCGCAGCACGTACTGCAGGATCCCGCCGTTGCGGTAGTAGTCGGCCTCACCGGGGGTGTCGATGCGCACCACCGCGTCGAAGGTGATCTTGTCACCGTTCTCCTTGGTGGCGGTGACCTTCAAGGTCTTCGGGGTGGCACCCTCGTTCAGCTGGGTGATGCCCTCGATGTCGAAGGTCTCGGTGCCGTCCAGCTTCAGCGACGCGGCCGACTCGCCCGCCGGGAACTGCAGCGGGATGACGCCCATGCCGATGAGGTTGGACCGGTGGATGCGCTCGAACGACTCGGTGATGACGGCCTTCACGCCCAGCAGGCTGGTGCCCTTGGCGGCCCAGTCGCGGGAGGAGCCCGAACCGTATTCCTTGCCGCCCAGCACGACCAGCGGAATGCCCGCGGCCTGATAGTTCTGCGCCGCGTCGTAGATGAACGCCTGCGGACCGCCGGGCTGGGTGAAGTCGCGGGTGTACCCACCCGAGACGTCGTCGAGCAGCTGGTTGCGCAGCCGGATGTTGGCGAAGGTGCCGCGGATCATCACCTCGTGGTTACCGCGACGCGAGCCGTAGGAGTTGTAGTCCTTGCGCTCGACGCCATTGGCCTCCAGGTACTGCGCGGCCGGGGTGCCTGGCTTGATGTTGCCCGCCGGGGAGATGTGGTCGGTGGTGACCGAGTCACCGAGCAGCGCGAGCACCCGGGCGCCCTTGATGTCGGTGACCGGCTCCGGGGTCTGCGGCATGCCCTCGAAGTACGGAGGCTTGCGCACATAGGTCGACTCGGCGTCCCACTCGAAGGTCTTGCCCTCCGGCGTGGGCAGGCTGCGCCAGCGCTCGTCGCCCCGGAACACGTCCTTGTAGTCCTCGAGGAACATGTCGCGGCTGATGACCCGGTCGATGGTGTCCTGGATCTCCTGCGGTGAGGGCCAGATGTCCTTCAGGAAGACGTCCTTGCCCTCGGTGTCCTTGCCGAGCGGGTCGTTCTCGAAGTCGAAGTCCATGGTTCCCGCCAGCGCGTACGCGATGACCAGTGGCGGGGAGGCCAGGTAGTTCATCTTCACGTCGGGGGAGATGCGGCCTTCGAAGTTACGGTTGCCCGACAGCACCGCGGTGACGGTGAGGTCGTTGTCGTTGACCGCCTTGGAGATCTCCTCCGGCAGCGGGCCGGTGTTGCCGATGCAGGTGGCGCAACCGAACGCGACCAGGTTGAAGCCCAGCTTGTCCAGGTACGGCCACAGGCCCGCCTTCTCGTAGTAGCCGTTGACCACCTGCGAGCCCGGCGCCATGGAGGTTTTCACCCACGGCTTGCGGGTCAGGCCCTTCTCCACCGCGTTGCGGGCCAGCAGGGCGGCGCCGAGCATGACCGACGGGTTGGAGGTGTTGGTGCACGAGGTGATCGAGGCGACCACGACCGCGCCGTGGTCGAGCACGAAGTCGCCGTACTCCTCGCTGCGCACCGTCACCGGCTTGGAGGGACGGCCTTCGGCGCCGTTGGCGGCCGACGCCAGCGGCACGGCGCCGTCGTCGGCGAAGGACAGCACGGCCGGGTCGCTGGCCGGGAAGGATTCCTCGACGGCCTCGTCCAGCTTGCTGTGCGGGGTGTCGGCGGCGGGGCCGCTCTCCGCGTCGCTGGTGTAGTTGTGGATGTCCTTGCGGAACGCGATCTTGGACTCCGACAACAGGATCCGGTCCTGCGGGCGCTTCGGGCCCGCGATGGACGGCACCACGGTGCTCAGATCCAGCTCGAGGTACTCGGAGTAGGCGGGCTCGGTGTCGGGATCGTGCCAGAGGCCCTGCTCCTTGGCGTACGCCTCGACCAGCGCGACCTGCTCGTCGGAGCGGCCGGTCAGGCGCAGGTAGTCGACGGTCACCTCGTCGATCGGGAAGATCGCCGCGGTGGAACCGAATTCGGGGCTCATGTTGCCCAGGGTGGCGCGGTTGGCCAGCGGCACCTCGGCCACGCCCTTGCCGTAGAACTCGACGAACTTGCCGACCACACCGTGCTTGCGCAGCATGTCGGTGACGGTGAGCACGACGTCGGTGGCGGTCACGCCCGGCTGGATCTCACCGGTCAGCTTGAAGCCGACGACGCGCGGGATCAGCATCGAGACGGGCTGGCCGAGCATGGCCGCCTCGGCCTCGATGCCGCCGACGCCCCAGCCGAGGACGCCGAGGCCGTTGACCATGGTGGTGTGCGAGTCGGTGCCGACGCAGGTGTCGGGGTAGGCCTGGCGGATGACATCGCGGCCCGTGCGGGCGCCCTGCGTGGTTTCCCCTTCGGCTGCCTCCTCCGGGCCCGACCCGCTCGGGCGGTCGCGGACCATGACGACGCGGGCCAGGTGCTCGATGTTGACCTGGTGCACGATGCCGGTGCTCGGCGGCACGACCTTGAAGTCGTCGAACGCGGTCTGGCCCCAGCGCAGGAACTGGTAGCGCTCACCGTTGCGCTGGTATTCGATGTCGACGTTGCGCTCGAAGGCGTCGGCGCGGCCGAAGACGTCGATGATGACGGAGTGGTCGATGACCATCTCGGCGGGGGCGAGCGGGTTCACCTTGTCCGGGTCGCCACCCAGGGTGGCCACGGCCTCGCGCATGGTGGCCAGGTCGACGATGCACGGCACGCCGGTGAAGTCCTGCATGATGACGCGGGCGGGCGTGAACTGGATCTCGGTGTTCGGCTGCGCCGTCGGATCCCAGCTCGCGATGGCGCGGATGTGGTCGGCGGTGATGTTGGCGCCGTCCTCGGTGCGGAGGAGGTTCTCCGCGAGGACCTTCAGTGCGTAGGGGAGTTTCTCGGTGCCGGGCACGGCGGAGAGGCGGAAGATCTCATAGGAGTTGCTTCCCACCTCGAGGGTGCCCTTGGCGCCGAAAGTATCGATACTTGTCGTCACGTCAGCTCCACTCGTCTTTGCGGCAGCCGCCGGCGGGGCTGTGCCGGCGGCCGAGTCTTCGGAGGGGCTCCGGCGCCGCTCGGGCGCTGGTTCCTCGCGCCTAGAACCTTAACAGTACGCTTGTCCTGTGAAATACCAGGGGGCGGTTCGGCGTGCCGCGCGCGCGGGATGCGACACTCCGTCGCGTACTGTGCATTCGAGCCGGCAAGGGGATCTTGCTCGCGCTGCAGTGTTGGATGCCCGTCGCTTCGGTTGCCGATGCGGCTCGACAGACCGGATGGAAGATGACCGCCCCGCACAACTCGGTTTTCACCCCTATGGCCGCCGAATTGCCGCCGAACGTCACCACCGACACCGTGCGCACGCTCAATGCCGATCTGGCCGACGATCACGTCGCGACGCTGACCGGCAAGGACAAGACGGAACTGATTGCCATCGCTGCGGAGGCGCGAACGCACGGGATCCCGCTGAGCATCGTAGTCGTCCCCGGTAATCCAGGACACGACTCGAGCCTACGGGACTTGGCCACCGAGATCGGCAAGACACAGCACGGCACCGTGGTCGTCTTCAGCGACGACTGGGTCGGCACCTACAGCGACACGATCAGCCGCGTGCGGCTGGAGTGGGCCGAGGACGCCGCCAAGAGCACGCAGGGCAGGAGCGGGGAAGCCGCCGGCATCTTCGCCGCCCGCTTGGAGACGCCGGAGTCGGTGTCCTGGACCGCGATCACCTGTGCGCTGCTGGCCGGAACGGTTGCGGTCATCGCCGGACTGTACTGGCTCAAGGTACGGCGGGCGGCCGACGACGCGCGGTCGGTGCGAGTATCGAGCGAGGCACGGACGCCGGGGGACGAATCGCCCGACGCTCGCTCCGTCTGAGTTTTCGCGTCGCGGCCGGCCCGGATCGCACGGGTGCGCACGCCGAAATAGCGCCGTTGCTCATCGCCGCGCAATATTCTCGCGTTTTCCCTGACGCGGCCTTCGCTCGATGCGAAGTCGCGACGTGTCCGATTCAGGGGTATAGCGGGGGCTCTGGTATCCGCCTAGCTAATTTTCCGGACGGTTGGTCTGTTCTCTTAGGTCGACCTCTAGCAGCCATGTAGCAAATTCAAGGCAATAGCGAAATTGCGGGCATTCGCCGTGTTGTTGCAGTTTTGTCGGTGACGTAAGTGTCGTACGGTTCGAATGGTCCCTGATGGGGAATAAGTGTTCCCAGAGGCCATCTGTCGACCACAGTGCATCATGGTTCGCCTGATGCCCTCGAGGATTGCCGGAATCCGGTCCTTGGAGGTGTGATGCGCAACAACGGCGGGCTCACCAACCGGCGCCGACTGTCGATCGCTGTGGGATTGCTGATTGTGGTCGCTGCAGTGGTCACGGCCGGGCCGGTCGCTGCTGTGCCGCCTCCTCCGCCAAATCCCAGCGACGGCGAGATCGCCCAGGCGGGCGCGCAGGTCGACGCCGGTGTCGCCGAGGTCGGCACTCTCATCAACCAGGTCGCGGTGGCCGATCAGCAGCTGGGACAGCTCGACGGCGCGGTCGCGCAGCGCCGGGAGGACGTCAACAGAGCTCTGGTCGACCTGCAGACCGCCCGCGATGCCGCCGACGCGGCCGCCGTCGTGGTGGTGGACACCCAGCTGGCCCTCGCCGATGCCGCGGCCAAGGTGGGCCAGGCACGACGCAACTTCGATCAGTTCGCCACCCAGGCCTATACCAATCCGGGCTCCGACTCGATGGTCACCTACCTCGCCGCGGCCACCCCCGCGCTGGCACTGGACCGGGCCCAGCTCCTCCAGCTGGTCGCCAAGGACCGCAGGCAGGTGCTCGACGGCCTGCGCCGGGCGCAGATCGATCAAGGCAACAAGAACTCCACCGCCCGGCGGGCGAAATCGGACGCCGACGCGGCCGCCGCCGTCGCCGCGGCGCGCAAGGCCGACGCCGAGCACGCGGTGGCCGCGGCCAAGGCCGAACTCGATCGGCAGACCGCTCAGCGCGACGACCTGCTGCGGCGGCGCCAGGACGCGCAGGACCGGTTGGATCACGCGCGGCAGAACGTGGCGGGCCTGCAGGACCAGCGCGACGCCTACCTGGCCTGGGACGCCATGCGCAAGGTGGAGGAAGCGGAGGTGCGTGCCGCCGCCGCGGCGGCCGCCGCGCGCGCGGCCGCGGACCAGGCCGCTCGCGATCGGGCCGACGAACTCGGCACCGGAAAACGGCCGCACACACAGCTGGAGGACGCGCCGCCGCCGCGGCGGAGCGCGCCACGGCCGAAGTCGCCGCCGGTCGCAGGCTCCGCGGCGATCGAGATCGTGGTCGATCGCGCCATGTCGCAACTGGGCGTCACCTATGCCTGGGGCGGCGGCGACGAGGACGGGCCGACCCGCGGCATCCGCGACGGCGGCGTCGCCGACAGTTACGGGGACTTCGACAAGGTCGGCTTCGATTGTTCGGGGTTGATGGTCTACGCGTTCGCGGGCGTCGGGGTCTCGCTGCCGCACTACAGCGGCTACCAGTACAACGCGGGCACCCGGGTACCGGTCGGCGATCGCGAGCGCGGCGACATGCTGTTCTGGGGACCGAACGGCAGCCGGCACGTGGCGCTGTATCTGGGCGACGGGAAGATGGTGGAGGCGCCGGAGTCCGGCGACGTGGTGAAGGTGTCCCCGGTCCGCGAGAGCGGCATCATGCCGTTCGCGGTGCGCATCGTCTCCTGATACCGGACATTCCGGGTGCTCGGTCCGGCGCAGGCACCGCGGAATTTCCATTCTGTCGGGTCCGGTTGCGGCACAGGCGGTGATTACCTGGAATAGTTGTGGCAGCACGCACAGGACCAAGGCGAAAGCGGGGATGTTGGTGACTTCGACGGACGGTGTGAGCGGAGCGAACTCGGCGAAGGATGCGCCGGTCTCCACGCCCGGCACCCTCGAGCGTGACGTCCAGACCCTGGAGAAGGCGATCTACGAGGTCAAGCGGGTGATCGTGGGACAGGATCGCCTGGTCGAGCGACTGCTCGTGGGCGTGCTCGCCCGCGGTCACGTCCTGCTCGAAGGGGTGCCCGGCATCGCGAAGACCCTTGCCGTGGAGACCTTCGCCAAGGTGGTCGGCGGTTCGTTCGCCCGCGTGCAGTTCACGCCCGACCTGGTGCCGACCGACCTCATCGGTACCCGCATCTACCGGCAGGGCCGCGAGGAGTTCGACACCGAGCTCGGCCCGGTCGTCGCCAATTTCGTGCTCGCCGACGAGATCAACCGCGCGCCGGCCAAGGTGCAGTCGGCGCTGCTCGAGGTGATGGCCGAGCGGCATGTATCGATCGGCGGCAAGACCTATCCGATGCCCGACCCGTTCCTGGTCATGGCGACGCAGAACCCGATCGAGAGCGAGGGCGTGTACCCGCTGCCCGAGGCACAGCGCGACCGCTTCCTGTTCAAGGTCGTCGTCGACTACCCCTCCGTGGAGGAGGAGCGCGAGATCATCTACCGGATGGGCGTCACGCCGCCGGAGGCGAGCCGGATCCTCGAGCCGGAGGACCTGATCCGCCTGCAGAAAGTCGCGGCCAACACCTTCGTGCACCACGCCCTCGTCGACTACGTGGTCCGAGTGATCGCGGCGACCCGCAAGCCGGCCGATTTCGGCATGCAGGACGTGGCGGGCTGGATCTCCTACGGCGCCTCGCCGCGGGCGAGTCTCGGTATCATCGCCGCGGCGCGCGCGGTCGCGCTGATCCGCGGTCGTGATTACGTGGTGCCGCAGGACGTGGTCGAAGTGATCCCGGATGTGCTGCGCCATCGCCTGGTGCTGTCCTACGACGCGCTGGCCGACGAGATCAGCCCGGAAGAGGTCATCAGGCGCGTTCTGCAGACCGTCGGCCTGCCGCAGGTCGCCCCGCAGGCAGTCGCGCCGGGCGTCCCCGCCGCGCCGCCGCAGGGCACCCCGCAGCAGGTTCCCCAGCCGCCGTCGCCGCAGCAGGCCGTGCCCCAGCCGCCCAACGGGCAGCAGTCGCAGCCCGCGGGCACCGTTCCGCCGAAGTGACCTCGGATCGGGTTGCGCCAGTGCCGATGTCGCCATCCCACGCACCGCCGTCCTTCCACGCGGGGGAGTTGACCGACCCCAGGCTCACGGTCGCCCTCAAGACCCTCGAACTCACCGTGCGCCGCAGGCTCGACGGCGTGCTGCACGGCGATCACCTCGGGCTCATCCCCGGCCCCGGCTCCGAGCCGGGTGAGGCGCGCGTCTACCAGCCGGGCGACGACGTGCGCCAGATGGATTGGTCGGTCACCGCCCGCACCACCCATCCGCACGTGCGGCAGATGATCGCCGACCGGGAGCTGGAGACCTGGATGGTGGTCGATCTGTCGGCCAGCCTGGACTTCGGCACCGCTGCCTGCCAGAAGCGCGATCTCGCCATCGCCGCCGCGGCCGCCATCACCCATCTGACCGGTGGCGGCGGCAACCGGATCGGGGCGGTCGTCGCCACCGGTGACCGGTTGACCCGCATTCCGGCGCGCGGCGGGCGCATCCACGCCCAGTCGCTGCTGCGCAGCATCGCGACCACACCGCACGCGCGTGACGGTGTGCGCGGGGACCTGCGCGGCGGTATCGAATCGCTGCGCCGTCCGCAGCGCAAACGCGGACTCGCGGTGATCATCAGCGATTTCCTGGGTGACATCGATTGGCAGCGTTCGCTGCGCGCGATCTCGGCCAGGCACGATCTGCTCGCGGTCGAGGTGCTCGACCCGCGCGACCTGTCGCTGCCCGACCTGGGCGACGTCGTGTTGCACGACCCGGAGACCGGGCGGACCCGCGAGTTCAGCGTGACCTCCACTCTGCGCGCCGATTTCGCCGCCGCCGCGCAGCGCCACCGGCAGCAGGTCGAACAGGCCCTGCGCAGCTGCGGCGCTCCGGTGCTCACCCTGCGAACCGATCGGGACTGGATCGCCGACGTGGTCCGGTTCGTGTCCACCCGGCGCCACAGCTTCGGCGCCCCGACCGGGCGGGTGCCACGTCAGTGAGTATTTCGCATTTCACCGCACAGATCTGGCTCGGATTCCTCGCCGTCATCGCGCTGATCGCGCTCGGCTACATCCTGGTGCAGCGCAACCGGCACAAGCACATGTTGAAGTTCACCAACATGGAGCTGCTGGAGAAGGTCGCTCCCGCGCGGCCGAGCGCGTTCCGACACGTGGCCGTCGCGCTGCTGCTGGTCGGCCTGGTGTTCCTCACCGTCGCCGCCGCCGGACCGACCGCGGTCAAGAAGGTGCCGCGCAACCGCGCGACCGTCATGCTGGTGATGGACGTGTCGCTGTCGATGGAGGCGACCGACGTCGCCCCGAGCCGAATCCAGGTCGCCAAGAAGGCGGGTAAGGAGTTCGTCGACGGGCTGCCCGAGGGCGTGAACATCGGCTTCATCACCTTCGCGGGCACCGCCTCGGTGATGGTGTCGCCCACCACGAACCACGAATCGGTCAAAGCCGCGATCGACAATGTGAAGCTGGCCGAGCGCACGGCTACCGGTGAGGGAATTCTCACCGCGCTGCAGGCGATCGATACGCTCGCCACGGTGCTCGGCGGAGCCCAGGAGCCGCCGCCCGCCCGGATCGTACTGATGTCGGATGGGAAGCAGACCGTTCCGGATTTCAAGGACGTCGACAATCCCCGGCACGAGTACGTCGCCGCCCGGCTCGCCAAGAGCAAGAACGTCCCGATCTCGACCATTTCCTTCGGCACCCGCTGGGGCGTCGTCGAAATCCCCCGGGAAGACGGCAGCAAGGACCAAGTGCGCGTCGAGGTGGACGACGACGCCATGCGCGAGATCGCGCGGCTGTCGAGCGGGGAGTTCTACACCGCGTCGTCCCTGCAAGAGTTGACCAAGGTGTACGACACCTTGGAGCAACAGATCGGGTACGAATTGACCAGAGGCGACGCCAGCCGCCCGTGGTTGCTGCTCGGACTGGTGGTCGTCGCGGCGGGCGTGGTGATCGGTCTGGTGTATCGCCAGCGTTTGCCCTAGCGCTACGGACGTCGAGGTGCGCACGATTCAGGCCGTAGCCGCCCGCTGGAGCGGGCTTCGATTATGCCGTTTTGTCGCGTTTCACCCGACGCGGCAGGGCGCGAATGACGGTCGGACGAACGTGGCGGCCCGGTCGTTGTCTGCCGATTCGACCAGGTAGGTTGAAGCCCATGTCGAACATCACATCCCGGTCGGTCCTGGTGACCGGCGGAAACCGCGGCATCGGACTCGCGGTCGCGCAGCGTCTGCTTGCCGACGGTCACAAGGTGGCCGTCACGCATCGTGGGTCGGGGGTGCCGGACGGCCTGTTCGGCGTGAAATGCGATGTGACCGACAGTGAGTCGGTGGACAGCGCCTTCGCCGAGGTGGAGGCGCACCAGGGTCCGGTCGAGGTGCTCGTGGCGAACGCGGGCATCACCGACGACACACTGCTCATGCGGATGAGCGAGGAGCAGTTCACCCGGGTGCTCGACGCCAACCTGACCGGTGCGTTCCGCTGCGCCAAGCGGGCCAACCGCGCCATGCTGCGCGCGCGCTGGGGCCGGATGATCTTCCTCGGCTCGGTGGTCGGCATGACGGGCCAAGCCGGCCAGATCAACTACGCCTCCTCGAAGGCCGGCGTGATCGGCTTGGCCCGCTCGATCACCCGCGAGCTCGGCTCGCGCTCGATCACCGCGAATGTCGTCGCCCCAGGGTTCATCGAGACCGACATGACCGCTGATCTGCCCGAGGACATGCGGGACATGGCCAAGAAGTTCATCCCCTTGCAGCGGCTCGGTCAGCCGGAGGACATCGCGGCCGTCGTCAGCTTCCTGGCTTCCGAGGATTCCGCCTACGTCTCCGGCGCCGTCATCCCCGTCGACGGCGGCATGGGCATGGGCCACTGACCACACCGACCATCGCGTCGAGCGGCCCTCAGCGGCCGCCCGCCGCCGACCCCACATTCGAATGTCAGGAGAACCGAGAACTCATGGGCGGACTGCTCGAAGGCAAGACCATCCTGGTCACGGGCATCATCACCGATTCGTCGATCGCCTTCCACGCGGCGGCCGTCGCGCAGGAGCAGGGCGCGAAGGTGCTCATCACCGGCATCCCGGAGCGGCTGCGGCTGATCGACCGGATCGCCAAGCGCCTGCCCCAGGAGGTCCCGCCGGCCATCGGGCTCGACGTGACCAGTGAAGAGGACCTCGCGGGCCTGGCCGACAAGCTGCGGGAACTGGCGCCGCAGGGCATCGACGGGGCGCTGCACTCGATCGCGTTCGCGCCCCGCACCCTGATGGGCCCGGAAGCCCGGCCGTTCCTGGACGGCCCCGGCCCGGACGCGGCCAAGGCGTTCGAGATCTCGGCGTGGAGCTACGCGTCGCTGGCGCGCGCGGTGCTGCCGGTGATGAACGAGGGCGGCTCGATCGTCGGCATGGACTTCGATCCGCGCACCGCGATGCCGTTCTACAACTGGATGGGCGTGGCGAAGGCGGCGCTGGAGTCGGTGAACCGGTACGTCGCACGCGAGGTGGGCGCGGCCAAGAAGATCCGGTCCAATCTCATCGCCGCGGGTCCGATCAAGACGCTGGCCGCCAAGGCGATCGCGGGCACCGCGACCGACGACGCCGCCAAGCTCAACCAGCTCAACGTCTACTGGGATGGCGCCTCGCCGATCGGCTGGGACGTCGACGACCCCACCGTGGTGGCGAAGTCGATCGTGGCGCTGCTGTCGGACTGGCTGCCGGGCACCACCGGTTCGATCATCTACGTTGACGGCGGAGCCAGCCACAACACCTGGTTCCCGGAGAACATGGCGATGAACTGAGCGATCGGATGGGAGACACCGTGGTTCGCACCGCCGACGCACTGCTGCTGCTGTCCTTCGGGGGTCCGGAGCGTCCCGAAGACGTGATGCCGTTCCTGGAGAACGTCACCAGGGGCAGGGGAGTGCCGCGCGAGCGCCTCGAAGCGGTCGCCGAGCACTACCTGCACTTCGGCGGTGTCTCGCCGATCAACGCACTCAATCGCGACATCATCACGGCGGTCGAGGCCGAACTGGCCGCCGCGGGGATGGATGTGCCGGTGTACTTCGGTAACCGGAACTGGCATCCCATGGTGGAGGACACCGTCGCGCGGATGGCCGCCGACGGTGTCGGCTCCGCACTGGTGTTCCCGACTTCGGCATGGGGCGGCTACTCCGGATGCCTGCAATACCACGAGGACATCGCCCGCGCGCGTGCGGCTTTCGGTGCGGGCGCGCCGGAACTGCTGAAGCTGCGCCAGTACTTCGATCACCCGCTGTTGATCGAGACATTCGCCGATGCCATCCGCGCGGCGCGCGATCAACTCTCGGCCGGGCAGCGCGCCGCGGCGCGGCTGGTGTTCACCGCGCACTCCATTCCGGTGTCCGCCGATGCCGCCGCGGGGCCACCCGCCGACGGCGGTCGGCTCTACAGCCGTCAGGTCGCCGACGCGGCCGGATTGTGCGCGGCGGCAGCCGGTTTCACCGACTACGACCTCGTCTGGCAGTCGCGTTCGGGTCCGCCACAGGTGCCGTGGCTGGAACCGGACATCCTCGACCACCTAGACGATCTCGCCGCCAAATCGGTCGAGGCCGTGATCGTCTGTCCGGTGGGCTTCGTCTCCGACCATCTCGAAGTCATCTGGGACCTGGACGACGAGGCCGCGCGGAAAGCAGCCGAACTCGGTATGGGCTTCGCGCGGGCCGCGACGCCCGGGAGTGATCCGCGTTTCGCGAAGCTGGTCGTCGAGTTGATCTCCGAGCAATTGCGCGATGTCGAACCCCGGCGGCTCGGTGCGGTCCCGGGCTACGGCTGCACGCGCGACGGCGCGCCGTGTGCTGTCGGCTGTTGTGCGATCACGCGTCGTCCCACTGCTGGGAACTGAGGAGGAGCGGTCGCGGATAGCATCGCCTGCGACCGATCGCCGAATCCGACCTCCCTGGGGGTAACGCTAAATGACCTGTGCCGACGTGCTGACCAACGCCGCCGTGCTCGATCCGCACGCCTGGTCCGATGCGAATGTGTGGACCGTGGCGCTCGACGCCACGGAGGCCAGGCGCCGCGGCGGCCGCGGTGGCGGCGGTTTCTCGATCGGCGGTCTGCTGCTGTGCATCGGGGTCGTCGCTGTGGTCATCGGGCTCGTGGTCTGGCTGAGTAAGCGGAACAAACCGAACCGGTCCCCGCAGCAGTATCCACAGCAGCAATACCCCCAGCAGTACCCTTCGCAGCACCACTTCCAAGGGCAAGCGCAGTACCCGGCGCCACAGTACCAGCAGCCTTTTTCGCCGCAGGGGCAACAGCAGTATCAGCAGTATCCGCCGCAGCGGTGAATCCCGCCGCACCGGTGCCGCAGAAGTCCGGGCTGGGCAGGACGGGCCGCGCCTACGCCCCAGGACGTGAAGCGCATGTCCACGAGCCGCGGCAGGTTCAGCGGCTTCCGCGTGCCGAAGTGTGCACCGCGACCAGGCGCGCGGCGCGGATCGCGTCCCACAGCGGCCGCAGCAGCGATTCCTGCGCTCCGATCGCGCTGGCGGAGGTGGGCGCGGAGGCGGGCTCCCGCTGCGCCACCGTGAGGATGGCGGCCACATGATCGGCGGTATCGAGAATGCGTCTGGCGCGCAACGGAATCGACTCCGGATAGTCGTGCCGCGAGTAGTCGGCCAACTCGGCTTCGATGAGTTCGCGGGGATCGGAGTCGGCCGCGCCGAGCGAAGTGGTGTGCAACTTCATCAACGCGTCGGCGGCGTCGCGGACCGCTTCGCGCATCGCGTATTCGGCTTCGCCGAGGGACATGTCGGGGCCCGGCTGCACGGGGAAGGGCGCGCTGTAGACGGTCCATTGCAGCGTGTCGTCCTCGGCCCAGTGTGGGATGAGACCGGTCCCCTCGGTGCCCGGCACGCCCATCAGCATGCCCTCGCCCGCCTCGATCGCGTCGGCGGCGAACGCCGTGCCCGCGGGCACGCCGCGGACGTCTCCCGGGACGGGCAGCACCAACCGCAGTTGCGCGCCGGGCTGAGCCATCGTCTCGCGAATCACCTTGAGCAACGCCATGACTCCGCTTCCCGGCAGGCTGCCGTGAGCGGACCAGGGTAGGTCGGTGCGGCCGCCGGTGAGCGGATCACCCGCCGCGATGGTGTGCTTCGGCGCCCACGCGTGCAAGGCGGCCAAAACGTCGTCGGGCGCACTGCAGCCGGCCAGCCAGGAGCTCGCCCACACCGTCAGCGTCGCACTTGGAGAGCACATAATTATCGAGCATAAAGGGTGGGCGCTACCAGTGGGCATCCATCCGCCAGGGCATTGGTGAGCAGCGCGGAAACCTCAGGCGCCGCGCCGGGGACGACGAGTGGGCCTGTGCGGATACCTGTGCGGCAGCTGACTGGCGCGCCCATGATCCGCCGGCGTCAGTCCGGTTCGGTGACGAAATCTATGAGTCGCTCGACAGCGCCGATGAGGGGCGCCTCCAGATCGCGGAAGGACGACACCGCCTCGTACACCTTCCGCCAGCCGTCCTGCGGGGAACCCCAGCCCAGGCGCAGGCAGACGCCGGTCTTCCAGTCCTCGTCGCGCGGCACCGGGGGCCACTGTGCGATGCCGAGGGTCGCCGGGCGCACCGCTTGCCACACGTCGACGAACGGGTGGCCGGTCACCAGGACGTGCGGCCCGAGCCCGGTGGTCAGCTGGGTCTCCTTCGATCCGGTCACCAGATGGTCGACCAGCACGCCGACCCGCCTGCCCGGGCCGGGCCGGAATTCCGCGAGCCGAGCGGCCAGATTGTCCAAGCCCTCCAACTGCTCGACCACCACGCCCTCGACCCGCAGGTCGTGGCCCCATACCCGTTCGACCAGCGCGGCGTCGTGCACGCCCTCCACCCAGATCCGGCTGCCGCGAGCGACCCGGGCGCGCAGCCCCTCGACCCTGGTGGAGCCGGAGGCGGAGCGGTTCGGCGTCTTCGGCGGGGCGGCCCGCGGCCGCACCAGCGTCACCGGCTCGCCGTCGAGGAGGAACGCCGCCTCGCGCAGCGCGAACAGGCGCACGGTGCCGCGGGCGTCCTCGAGTTTCACGAACTCGCCGTCGTAGCCGCGATCGAATCCGACCACCGCGCCACAGAATCCGGTGGCCGCGTCCTCCACGACCAGGTCGCGTTCCGCGGTGACCGTCGGCACCGCCCTTTTCTTCGATCGAGGATGTCCGGAGAAGATGTCGCCGTACCTGTCACGCCCGCTCACCTGCCTGAAGCTAGCACCGCCGCTGGCGCTTTCGGCGTACCAGGGGCACCGCGCGTCCGCGTGCGGAATTCATCGGGAGTACTCGTGGCGCTCGCCCCCGGGATCATGGTCCGCGCACTACAGTGGTCGTGTGGCCGCAATTTTTTGGCTGGTCGCGGGCATTGTGCTCGCGGCGGCGGAGATGCTCACCGGCGACTTCACCTTGCTGATGCTCGGTGTCGCCGCGCTGGGCACCGCGGGCGTGAGCGCGGCGGCGGATACCACCGTCGTGGTCGACGCCGTCGTCTTCGCGGTGATTTCGGCGGTGCTGCTGCTCGGCGTGCGCCCGATCATCCGGCGTCGCTTCGGAACTCCGCCGCCCACGCCGACGAACGTCGATGCCCTGCCGGGCAAGACCGCTCTGGTGCTCGAGCAGGTCGCGGCGCACTCCGGCCAGGTGAAACTGGGCGGGGAGGTGTGGACGGCGCGGCCGATGGACACGACAGAAGTCTATGAACCGGGTACGACCGTGTATGTCATGAAGATCGACGGCGCGACCGCCGTCGTCTGGAAGGGGCCTTGATGGCTGTACTGATCGTTGCCGCCGTCCTCGTCTTGCTGGTCGTGGTGGTGGTGTTCAAGTCGATCGCGCTGGTGCCGCAGGCCGAGGCGGCGGTGATCGAGCGGCTGGGCCGGTATTCGCGGACAGTGTCCGGCCAGCTCACGTTCCTCGTGCCGTTCGCCGACCGCGTTCGCGCCAAGGTGGATCTGCGCGAGCGGGTGGTGTCGTTCCCGCCGCAACCGGTGATCACCGAGGACAACCTCACCCTGCACATCGACACGGTGGTCTATTTCCAGGTGACCAGCCCGCAGGCGGCGGTGTACGAGATCAGCAACTACATCGCCGCCGTGGAGCAGCTGACCGTCACCACACTGCGCAACGTCGTCGGCGGTATGACACTCGAGCAGACCCTCACCTCCCGCGACGCGATCAACGGCCAGCTGCGCGGCGTGCTGGACGAGGCGACGGGGCGCTGGGGGTTGCGCGTGGCCCGGGTCGAGCTGAAGAGCATCGATCCGCCTCCGTCGATCCAGGAATCGATGGAGAAGCAGATGAAGGCCGATCGCGAGAAGCGGGCCATGATCCTCACCGCCGAGGGCCAGCGCGAATCGCAGATCAAGACGGCCGAGGGTTCGAAGCAGGCGCAGATCCTGTCCGCCGAGGGCGCCAAGCAGTCGGCGATCCTGGCCGCCGAAGGTGAACGGCAGAGCCGCATCCTGCGGGCGCAGGGTGAACGGGCCGCCGCGTACTTGCAGGCGCAAGGCCAGGCCAAGGCGATCGAAAAGGTCTTCGCCGCCATCAAATCCGGCAAGCCGACGCCGGAATTGCTTGCCTACCAGTACATGCAGACGCTGCCCATGGTCGCGCGCGGTGACGCCAACAAGGTGTGGCTGGTACCGAGTGATTTCGGCAAGGCGCTGGAGGGATTCGCGAAGAGCTTCGGCACGCAGGGCGAGGACGGCGTGTTCCGGTACGAGCCGCCCGCTTCCGACGGGGCGGAAGCCAAGCCCGAGGACGACTCCGATGTCGCGGACTGGTTCGATACCGCGCCCGACCCGACCATCGAGCGTGCTGTGCGTGCCGCCGAGGCGACGGCGCGGACCCCGGTCGAGGGCCTGACCCCGACACCGCCCCCGCAGGGGTTCGAGCCTTCACCGCACCAGCCGGTTATTCCTCCGCAGGAGGCCTTCCCGGCTCAGCAGCCGCCGCAACCTCCGGCCCAGCGCCCGGACGACCCGCACGGCCGTCCGTGGCAGCCGCCGGAGAACTTCTCGAAATAACATCGCGCCCGCGCCGCCCCGGACTCCGCCCGAGCCCGGGGCGGTTGCGTCGGTGCGGTCGGATCGCTCAGCCGGGCAGTCCGGCGGCGCGGATCGCCGGGACGACCACGTCGGCGATGCCGCGCATGCCCTGCGGGTTGAGGTGGTAGGGCACGAGCGTTTCGGTGGCGAGGACGGGCTCCATCCAGCGCACGCCGACGGGTGCGCACGCATCGCGGCCCTCCGATGCGGCGCTGGTATCCACGTAGGTCGCGCCGTGCGCGATGGCGACGCGGGACACCACGGAGTTGAGCCGGTCGAAGGCGGCTCGGATGGGAGCCGCGTCGGACGGGCGAAGACCGACCAGCGCTGGACAGCCGCCGTCGCGCACATACCGCGGCCAGCCGTCGACGACGATCAGCGCCCGCGGCGCCCGGGCCGTGATCTGCCGCAATGCGGCCGCGTAGGACGGCGCGATCGCATCGATGTCGGCGCTCCACTCCGGGCCCGCGCACCCGCCGGCGCCGGTGAGGCCGTAGCCATGGCAAGCGACGATGTGCTCGGCCATCAGCGCGTCATTGGCGCCGATGTGCACCGTGACCAATCTGGTGGCGGGGCCGAGCGCGTCGAACTGGGGTGGGATCCCCGGTTGCTGGGCAGCGCTGAGATCCGCGATGACCGCGGAGTTGCAGGTGCGGTCGTCGATCTGGAGGCCGAGGTCCCTGGCGATCAGATGCGGTGTATTCGCGGTCGAGCGAAGGCATCGGAACGGGGCCGAGATGTCGAAGTTCCGCACGCCCGTGGTGGCCGCTCCGGAATCACCCAGAGCGACGTATTCGGCCCCGCCGCCGGTGGGGTCGGCCTCGGCGGGGGAAGTGGTGCCGAGGGCGAGCAGACAGGCGGTGACCGCTATTGCTCGTGCGAGATTCGTCAAGTCGTCTCTGCCCGTCCATTCGTCGGCGCGCTCACCAAACAGGTACGTCTCGTCGTGCCGAACGCTACTCGGGCAGGCGCGCCCGCGGGCGGAATCGAGTGGCAGACTGCGAGGTATGACGACAGCTGGATGGGCCGATGTAGACCACTACCTGGTGGAGACGCTTGTGGCGGATCCCGATTCCGACGCGGCGCTGGAGGCGAACAAGGCGGCCGGCCTGCCCGCCATCGATGTGTCACCGCCCCAGGGAAAGTTTCTTCATCTGCTGGCCAGGACGGCCGGCGCGCGCCGCGTGCTGGAGATCGGCACGCTCGGCGGATACAGCACCATCTGGCTGGCCCGCGCGGTCGGCCCCAAGGGGCGGGTGGTCACGCTCGAGTTCGCGGCCCGGCACGCCGAGGTGGCGCGGACGAATCTGGACCGGGCGGGCGTCGGCGACCGGGTGGAGATCCGGGTCGGCGCCGCACTGGACAGCCTGCCCGTGCTCGCGGAGGAGGATCCGGAACCGTTCGACTTGGTGTTCATCGACGCGGACAAGGTGAACAACTCGAATTACGTGCTGTGGGCGCTGCGGCTGACCCGCCCGGGCTCGGTGATCATCGTCGACAACGTCGTGCGCGGCGGCAAGCTCGGCGACGAGCGCTCCGAGGACCCGGAAGCGCAGGCCGGGCGCGAACTCGTGGAATTGCTCACCGCCGAACCGAACCTGGACGCGACCGTGGTGCAGACCGTCGGCAGCAAAGGCTGGGACGGCTTCGCCTATGCCGTGGTGAACGGCGACAGCGTCGAGTGAATCGTCTCGGCGCCAGCAGGCGGCTGCGGTCCGTCGGCGTCGCCGGGCCGCTGACATCACGCTATGTCGAGGTCGATGGCGCTCGCCGCGTCGCCCGTGCCTCGAAGCCGTCGCAGAGCGCGCCGAGCCCGTCGTAGAGCAGCTCCGCCTGGGTCAGGTCACGCACACCACTGCCCGCGAGATCGGCCAAGGCGGCGGGGACCGGTTCCCGCGCCGTGCCGTCGAGCAGCGTCCGCAACCCGTTGTCGCCTGCGGGATCCATGCCTTTGCGCGCCATCAGCTCGGCGCTGATCTCGGGCAGCGTCGCGCCGGAGATGTAGTTCCACACCGTGAAGGACATGCCGGTCGCCTCGCGGGTGGACACGCCGAGTTCCATAAACCCCTCCACCAACCAGGCCAGACAGGCCATGCTCTGCGGCCCGAAGCTGTAGCGCGGCGTGGCGAAGGTGAGTAGCACCCACGGATGCTGCCGGTACAGAGACCGGTCGACCTCGGCGGCGATGCGAACCCGGTCGCGCCAGGTCCACTCCTGCCCCTCGGGGGAGGGGTACGGGTTGCGCCGGGCCACTTCGTCGGTCATCAGCGCGAGGAGTTCGTCCTTGTTCGCGACGTGGCGATACAGCGACATGGCTCCCACCCCGAGCCGGTCGGCGATGCGCCGCATGGACAGCGCGTCCAAGCCCGCGGTGTCGGCGAGCTCGATCGCGGTATCCACGATGGCGGCGCGGTGCAGCATGCGTACACTGTACCCGGACTCGGGCGTTCGACGTGCGCGCCGTGGAGAGGATGATTCGGTGATGACAGACGTGCACCCGGTCCGGACGGCGCCGGCCACGACCGGCTCGCGACGCGCCTGGCTCGGTCTCGCGGTCCTGCTGCTGCCGGTGCTGCTGGTGTCGATGGACATCTCGGTGTTGTTCCTCGCGCTGCCGACACTGACCCTCGATCTGGACCCGTCGGCGGACCAGCAACTGTGGATCCTGGACATCTACGGCTTCCTGATCGCGGGCCTGCTGATCACCATGGGCACGCTCGGCGACCGGATCGGGCGGCGCAACATCTTGCTGACCGGCGCCGCGGTTTTCGGCATCGCGTCGGTGATCGCCGCGTTCGCGCCCAGCGCGGGCGTGCTGATCGCGGCGCGGGCACTGATGGGCATCGGCGGCGCGACATTGCTGCCGTCCAGCCTGGCGCTGATCTCGAGCCTGTTCCCGGACACCCGGCAGCGAGCCGCGGCGATCGGTATCTGGACGGCGTTCTTCGCAGGCGGTTCGGCTGTCGGGCCGATCCTCGGAGGCATGCTGCTGCACCAGTTCTGGTGGGGCTCGGTGTTCCTCATCAACGTCCCGGTGCTGCTGGTCCTGCTCGCGCTCGGCCCGTTCGTGCTGCCGGAACACCGGGCGGGAGTGCGGGGACCGCTGGATCTGCCGAGCGTCGCGTTGTCGATCGGCGGCATCCTGCCCGTGGTGTACGGGATCAAACATGCCGCTACCCAAGGCATCGACGCGCAGGCGATCGTCGTCGCACTGGTCGGCGGGGTGATCCTGGCGGTGTTCGTGCGCAGGCAGCGACAGCTCAGCGAACCTCTGCTCGATCTGCGGCTGTTCACCAGGCCCCAGTTCTCGGTCGCCATCGGCGCCAGCCTGACCGGCATGCTGTCGCTGGCCGGCCTCAGCTACCTGACCAGTATCTACCTGCAGTCGGTGACCGGGCGCACGCCGCTGGCGGCGGCGCTGCTGGGCATCCCCATGGCGATCGCGGTCTTCGTCTGCTCGATGAGCGGCGCCCGGGTCGGGCACCGTTTCGGGGTCCGCGCCACCTTCGTGCTCGCTCTGCTCGCCTCGGCGGCGGGCAACCTGATGCTGCTGGGTGTCGGCGCGCACGACGGACTCGGCTGGTACCTGGCCGGTTCCACGATCGCGGGGATGGGCTACGGCCTGGCCTTCACGCTGGTGTCGGAGGTCTCGGTGTCCTCGGTGCCGCCGGAGCGGGCCGGGTCGGCGGTGGGTATCTCGGAAACCAGCTTCGAACTCGGCAACGCCCTGGGCCTGGCGCTGCTCGGGTCGCTCGCGGCACTGATCTTCCGGCGCGGCGGCGACTATGCGGCGACGCTCGGCGAAACCATTCAGCAGGCCGGCGGGAACACGGTGCTGATCGAGGCGGCGCGCGGATCCTTCGTCGACGGCATGCACGTCGCGGTGGCCGTCGGTGCGACGGTGCTCACGGCGATGGCGCTGATCGCGCGCTTCGTGGCTCCGCGTGCGCGCTGAGCCGTGCGGCCCGGTGTGACCACGAAGCCGCGCGAAATCGCGGCGGAACCTTCGGGCAACAACGGGGACATCCGTCCGACACACCGGGACATAGGATCGACGAATGCGTGACTCCGCTGCGTCCGGTCCGGCTACGTCCGGTCTCACGACGGTGCTGGCGCTGGCCGATTCGCGGCTGCCGATCGGCGGTCACGTCCATTCCGGTGGCGTGGAAGAAGCGGTCGCCTCCGGCTTGGTCCGCGACGTGGTGACGGTCGAGCAGTATCTGCGCCGCCGGATCCGGACCGCAGGGCTGGTGACCGCGTCGCTTGCCGCGGCGGTGTGCGCGGGCGACCTGGAACCGACGCGGGCGGAGGCGGAAGCAGACGCGCGCACGCCCGCACCCGCGGCGCGGGCCGCGTCCCGCGCTCAAGGCCGCGGCCTGTTGCGCCTGGCGAAACAGTTGTGGCCGCGGCACGATTGGTCGTCGCTCGGTACGACCCCCCATCTGTCCACGGTCTTCGGAATGGTGGGGGCGGCCACCGCGATGCCGCCCCGGGAGATCGCCGGTGTGGTCGTCTACACGACTCTCACCGGTGCCGCCACCGCGGCCCAGCGTCTGCTCGCCCTCGACCCCGCCGCGATCGCCGCGTGCACGGTCCGGCTGGCCGACCTGTGCGACCGTGTCGCCGCCGAGGCCGTGACCGGTCTCGCCGCGCTGTCCGACCCGCTGCAGGACGTGCTCGCCGAGCGACACCGGCAGCGGGACATGCCCCTGTTCGCGAGTTGACGTCCCGGAAGAAGGAGACCGCGCCATGCCCCCGCATCTGATCGACGGTGAGCCGCACGACCACGGTCACGACCGGCCCAAACGCGCCCGCACGCCCGGAGAGGCGCTGCGCATCGGGATCGGCGGCCCGGTCGGTTCCGGCAAGACCGCGCTGGTCGCCGCGCTGTGCAGGCAGTTGCGCGACGAGCTGTCGCTCGCGGTCCTGACCAACGACATCTACACCACCGAGGACGCCGACTTCCTGCGCAGGCACGCGGTCCTGCCGGACGAGCGGATCACCGCCGTGCAGACCGGCGGCTGCCCGCACACCGCTATTCGCGACGACATCACCGCCAACCTCGACGCGATCGACGATCTGGTCGCCGCCAATCCGCCGCTGGATCTGATCCTGGTGGAATCCGGCGGCGACAATCTGACCGCCACCTTCTCCTCCGGCTTGATCGACGTGCAGATCTTCGTGGTGGACGTGGCGGGCGGCGACAAGGTGCCGCGCAAGGGCGGTCCCGGTGTGACGTTCTCGGATCTGCTGGTGGTCAACAAGACCGATCTGGCGCCGTTGGTCGGAGCGGACCTGGGCGTGATGGAGCGCGACGCGGCGCGGGTGCGCGCCGGCCGGCCGACAGTGCTCGTCTCGCTCACCGCGGACCCCACGGCGACACCGGTGCTGGCCTGGGTGCGCGAGCAACTGCGCGCGGTCGCCGAGCAGGACCGAGCGGGCGCCGGCGAATCCGCCGCCGCGCACTGAGTGCCGCCGGTGCGCACGGAGTTACGCATCGCCGCTCGCCCAGGAGCGCTTCCGGAGATCCACGCGAGCGGTGGTTTGTCCGCACGCCACACCGGCCTGCGGTCGGTCCATCTGATCGGCACCGCCGCTACGCCGCTGGGCGGCGACGAACTCGACGTCGTGATCGTGGTCGCGCCGGGCGCCGAACTGGTGGTGCGCTCGGTCGCGGCGACAGTGGCGTTGCCGGGCGCGGCGACGCCGTACTCGTGCGGACGCTGGCAGCTCGACGTCGGCAGCGGGGGAGTGCTGGATTTCGATCCCGAGCCGATGATCGTCGCGGGCGGAGCGCGCCATCACACGGTCACCACGATCCGGCTGGGCTCCGGTGCACGGCTGCGGATGCGCGAACGCGTCCAACTCGGCCGCGCGGGCGAGGACGGCGGCGCGTGGCGCGCAGACCTGATCGCCGACGTCGACGACACACCCCTGCTGCGCCACCGGCTGGCGCTGGGCGCGGACACACCGGCCGACGACGCGCTGTCCGCACCACGGGCCCTGGAAAGCGAACTCGTCTATCCGGACGACCGTGCCGCGGCGGTGACGGGTTTGACGCAGACCCGGCTGCCGCTGGCGGC
Source organism: Nocardia aegles (assembly GCF_052545135.1). Taxonomy (NCBI): domain Bacteria; kingdom Bacillati; phylum Actinomycetota; class Actinomycetes; order Mycobacteriales; family Nocardiaceae; genus Nocardia; species Nocardia aegles. The sequence continues at coordinate 932,279 of NZ_JBQWRI010000002.1, read as the reverse complement.
GGGGGGCAGTTTGTTCACCCGCACCGGGGCGCTGTTGAGCGGCTCCCGGGCGGAGCACGCCGGATAGACAAGGGTGGGAGCCCGACAGTGTCGTCGGGCTCCCCCTTTCCGGCTCGCTCCTAGACAACCCATCCGATCAGCCGTCGGCCGGCCCCGGGGCCGTGTCCCCGGCCTCCGGAGCTGTGTCGGTGGCTTCCGGGGCCGGGTCCACCGACTCCGGCGCGCTCTGCGCCCGCGGAGGTGCGCTGAGCGAGTGCGCCGCACCGAGTCCCGCGCCGATGCCCGCCCCGATGGCAGCCAACGGGGCCGCCATCAAAGCTGCGCCGTAAGCGGCCCCGATCGGGCCCGCGGCGAGACCGATCGGGGCGAACGGCAGACCGATGGCCAGGGCGAGACCCCCGCCGACGGCCGCCCCGAACAGCGCGAACGGACTCGCGAACGCGGCGCCCGCCGCGGCGCCGATGGCGGCGGCACCCACGGTCTGGCCCGCCACCCGATCCGACCGCGTGCGCTCCATCCCGATCGAGTCGAGGTAGGTCGCGATATTCGCCTCCGCCATCGCGGCGCCGTCGTTGAGCTGGATCGCCTGTTCCCGGTAGAGCCAATCCGGCGCGTCGACCTGCACGTCACCGAAGCGCAACTTGTGCGGCGGCGGCGCGATCGGTGGCACCGGGGCGACGGGAACGGGGCCGTGCAGCCCTTCCACCGGGGCCAGATACTTCGGATTCGGCAACGGACGCGCCCACTGCAGCGAACTCAGCGTGTCGTCCGGAATCCGCAGTCCTTCATAAGGGCGGACGTTCGGTGCCTCCGCCGCGGGCCATTGGGCCGGCTGGTCGGTCCGTTCGGACTGGTCGACGGGATCGGTCCGGGTCACCGGAACGGGGCGATCGGGCGCGGCGTTCGCGGTGCCGGTTCCCACCAGCGCGAGGACGAGTGGAACCGCTCCCACGGCGACGATGGACCCGAGTTTCGCTCGGTGTGGTGTGGGTGCTCGATGCTTGCCTGTGCCCATAGATCGCCTTTCATCCGAAGGAGACGTCGACGCCCCACATTCGGATCTGACGGCGACCTGGATTGGTCGAGCACGCTATAACGGCCGGATCAGCCGGCTTTCGCGTCGGTGTGCGCCTTGTCCACCGCGAGCCTGCTGTTGGTGGCGGCGCCGAGCGCGGCGGCCAGTTGTTCGGCGTCCTCGTCGTCGCCGTTGCTGATCGCCTCCAGGGCCAATCGGGCGAACACCCATTGCTCGGTGGCGGCCATCTGCCCGCGGCTGCGGCCGAGGAAGGTGACGAACCACTGGATGACGGTGATGATCCGGCTGCGGTAGCCGACCAGGTAGTACAGGTGCAGCGCCAGCCAGGCCAGCCACGCGATGAACCCGCCGAACTCCAGCTTGCCCACCTGGCACACGGCGCTGAACCGCGAGATCGTGGCCATGCTGCCCTTGTTGAAGTACTTGAACGGCTTGCGTTCCTGCGGCGTCCGGCCTTTCAGCCCCGCCTCGATCTGCCGGGCGGCGTAGGTCGCGCCCTGGATGGCGCCCTGCGCCTGCCCCGGTACGTTCGGCACCGACATCAGATCGCCGACCACGAAGACGTTCGGATGGCCTTTGACGGTGAGGTCCGGCTCGACCACGACCCGGCCCGCGCGGTCGACCTCGGTACCGTCGGATTGGTCGGCGATCAGCTTGCCCAGCGGGCTGGCCTGCACACCGGCCGACCACACCTTGCACGACGACTCGATGCGGCGGGTCGTGCCGTCGGAATCCTTCACTGTGACGCCGAACGCGTCGACATCGATCACCATGGCGTTGAGCTGGATCTCCACGCCCATCTTGGCCAGGCGCCGCTCGGCCTTGCCGCCCAGCTTCGGGCCCATCGGCCCGAGCACCGCGCCCGCGCCCTCGATCAGCACGACCCGCGCGTCACGCGGATCGATGTTGCGGAAGGTGCCCTCCAGCGTGCGGTCGGACAGCTCGGCGATCTGTCCGGCCAGCTCGACGCCGGTCGGGCCGGCGCCGACGATGACGAAGGTCAGCAGCCGGTCGCGCTGCTCCTGTGTGGTCGCGAGTTCGGCCTGTTCGAAGGCACCGAGGATCCGGCCGCGCAGCTCGAGTGCGTCATCGATGGTCTTCATGCCGGGGGCGTAGGTGGCGAATCGGTCGTTGCCGAAGTAGGACTGCTGGGCGCCGGTCGCGACGATCAGGCTGTCGAACGGGGTGATCGTGTCCTGGTCGAGCAGGCGCGAGGTGACCGTCTTGGCGGTCAGGTCGATATCGGTGACCTCGCCGAGCAGCACCTGCGCGTTCTTCTGCTTGCGCAGCACCAGCCGGGTCGCGGGCGCGATCTCACCGACCGACAGGATGCCGGTGGCGACCTGGTAGAGCAGCGGCTGGAACAGGTGGGTCGAGGTCTTCGAGATCAGCGTGATGTCGACGTCGGCGCGCTCGAGGTGCTTGGTGCCGAACAGGCCGCCGAAGCCGGAGCCGATCACCACCACCCGGTGCCGGCCGTTCTCGACAGTCTGAGTGCTCATCGTGCTGCTCCTCGATGCACCGTGGGGTCGTCCCCGGCAAGGGTTCCTGACAGCTAAACGGTAGCCGCCGAGCCGGGCACCGTCACGACGAGATCCCCGTTCCTGGCGTGTTGCGACCGCGGCCGGGCCGGGGGAAAAGAGCCGACGCGAGGCGAACCGGCCGAGTGCACGACGTCGAGAGCCTACGATGGTAACTGTCGCTCAGGGAGGATTGCCATGGTCGCCGGTGACCGTGCGATCGGTCGGAAGCCCAGCGTGCGGGCCGAATCGGAGAACATCGCGCTGATCGAGGTACCGCACGGCCATCTGATCGATCGGGCGTTGGGATTGTTGCCGGAACGGCGCCAGGTGCTGGCCACCCCGCCGCGGGGCAGCGACACCGTGCCGGTACGCGGCGATGCCGGGCTGCCCTACCTCGGCCGGGCGTTGCACTACATGCGCTGGGGTCCGGCCGAGATGATGGAGCGCTACCGCAGGTACGGACCCGTCTCGCTGAACACCTCGCTCGGTGTCGACCGTGTGCTGGTCGCGGGGCCGGACGCACTCGACGAAGTACTCGGGCACCGGCGCCGTGATTTCGGCCAGGGCTGGGACTATTTCATCGGCCCGTTCTTCCGGCGGGGACTGCTGCTGCTGGAATTCGACGAGCACAGATTCCACCGCAAGATCATGCAGCAGGCGTTCACCCGGGACCGGCTGGAAGCACACCTGGCCGCGCTGACACCGGTGGTGCGGGACACGATCGCGCACTGGGTGCCGGGGGAGCGTGGCGCCGAACGCACGGTGCGGCTGTATCCGACGATCAAAGAGCTGACCCTCGAGATCGCGGGGGAGACCTTCCTGGCCGTGGACGTCGGCCCGCAGCGCAGGAGACTGATCGACGCGTTCGTCGACTGCACCCACGCGGGGCTGGCGATCATCCGGCATCCGGTGCCGGGCGGGAACTGGCGTGCCGGGCTGCGCGGCAGGAGAGTGCTCGAGGACTACTTCACCGCGATGCTGCCGCAGAAGCGCCGCGTCGAGACGGCGGACTTCTTCTCCGGGTTGTGCCACGCCCGCAGCGAGGACGGCGGCGTCTTCGGTGACGCCGACGTGGTGAACCACATGATCTTCCTGATCATGGCGGCGCACGACACCACCACGACGACCGCCACCGCCGTCGCCTACTACTTGGGCAAGCACCCGGAGTGGCAACAGCGGGTGCGCGCCGAAGTGCTCGACATGGACGCACGCCTCGGCGATGCGGTGCCCGCCATCGCGGACCTGGAGGCGCTGCACGACCTGGATCTGGTGGTCCGGGAAAGCCTGCGGCTGATGCCGCCGGTTCCGGGTCTGTCGCGCCGCGCCGTGCGCGACACCGAGATCGCGGGCCATTACATTCCGGCGGGCGCCCCGGTGGACCTCGCCTACCAGGTGAACCACTTGCTGCCCGAACTGTGGACCCACCCCGAGCGCTTCGATCCGGAACGATTCGGCGAGCAGCGGCGCGAGGACAAGTCGCACCGCCTCGCGTGGATGCCGTTCGGGGCGGGCGCGCACAAGTGCATCGGGATGCACTTCGGCACGTTCGAGGTGAAGACGGTGACCGCCGCCCTGGTGCGTGCCTACGAGTGGCGGATTCCCGAGAAGTACCGTATGCCCTGGGGCTTCACCGCGATTCCTTTCCCCAGGGACGGTGCGCCGATGACGTTGCGCAGGCGCGCGGCCGCCTGAGCGGGCGCGTCGGTCAGCGGCCCGCGAGCAGGATCTGCGCGAGCTTGGTGTCGGTCTCGGCGCCCTCGGTGTAGCCGCCCGCGTCACCCAGCGAGCTCATGATGGCCAGGGTGTAGCGCTCGCCCGGTCCGGCGAAGCCGACCGAGTTGACCACCCAGCCGCCCTGTTCGGCCGACCAGCCGTTCTTCAGTCCGGGCCGCATGCTCGCGCCCGCGCCCCACACGCCCCAGTGCTGGTTGGAGTCCACCGCGCGCATCCGGTCGACGAGGTAGTTGCGGTCGTCGGGGTGCATGCGGTTGAGGATGTGGTCCATCAGGCGGTCGAGGTCGGCGGCGGTGCACTTCTGGAACGACCAGTCGGGGAACAGCGCGGTGTTGGTGGGCTGCGGAACCAGCGAGGTCATCCCGTTGGCGCGGAAGGCGTTGTTGAATGCCATCCGGTCGATTCCCGCGTACTTGGTCCACAGCAGGTCGGCGGCGCCGTCGTTCGAGGTCGCGAGCATTCCCTCCATCAGGCCGCGGTCCTCGGGGGTCAGAGTGATGGCGCCGGCCCGCGCCCGATTGAGCAGGTCCGCGGCGATCGCGAGCTTGATCGTGGAGGCGGTCCAGACCGCGTTCTGGGCGTTGGCGTTGGCGTAGACGCCGCCGGAGACCCGGTCGCGCAGGACGTAGCCGGTGACACCGGGACGGCTGTCGAGGTAGGCGTCGGCCTTCGCGATGCGGCTGCTCAGATCGCAGTCGAGCCCGGGCAGGCAGCCCTGGGTGTGCGCGAGCGGCACCGCGCCCGCGATCGGGAGCGCGGCGGGCAGGCTCGGGGCGATGATCGCCGCAGCGGCGAGGACACAGGCGGAAGCGGCCACGCGGGGAACGGTTCGGGTGGCGGGGGACGGATAACGCACGAGGGATCACGATCGCACATCACGGGTCGGGACGCACGTCTTGAGCCAGGGGTCCGTGGTGTGCTATCCCCGGGTCCGGTGGTTGCGCCGCAGTGGAATTCGCACATCACCGCCGGCCGGGCGGGTCAGCGGAAGGCGGCGCGGAGTTCCTCGACGGTGCGTCCGTTGAGCCGGTAGCAGTGCTCGAACGCCTCGGTGTGCCGATCCCGGGGCCAGGAATGCAGGACGACGGTGCGACCGTAGTGGCGCGAGTTGATCAGCTCCCAGTGGTCACCGATCCGGCGGACCGTGAATCCGCCTTTCGGGACCAGGGGAATCACCATCGCATCCATGAACGCGAACCAGCCTTTCGGTGCAGCTCTCTCGTTCCGCCCCGGTGCAAACTCTCCTCCCGGTGCAGCACTGTCGCACATGGCCGCGGCGGTCCCCGCGTGACACGTCGGAGCAATCCGTTCTCGTGTGGTCTATTTCACTGTCCTCCGGATGGGGCGGTGCGATTGCACGTCGGTCGCTGGGCGTATAAACGTGCACGTAAGTCCGCGGCCGGGGCAGCCGGACACCACCGATCGAGAGGGCGCAGATGCCGCTGCACATCCACCGTGCCGAGCGCGCCGACGTCCTCGCCGTGGCGCTCGCCGAGGTGCTGGCGGCGCCGCAGGAGGACCCGTTCGCGGCGGAGGTGGTCGCGGTGCCCGCGAAAGGCGTCGAGCGCTGGCTGACCCAGACGCTCTCGGGGGTGCTCGGCGCGGGCGTCGCGGCCGACGGCGTGTGCGCGAACATCGTCTTCCCCGCTCCTGCCGCGTTGGTCGCCGAGGCGCTGGCGGCGGCGAGCGGGGTGGCGCAGGCGGAGGATCCGTGGGCCCAGGAGCGGGCGGTGTGGACGCTGCTGCGGGTGATCGACGCCTCGTTGTCCGAGCCCTGGTGCGCGGTGCCGGCCAGGCATCTCGGCGCACGGGACACCGCGGGCGGCGAGCACCGCGCCGGACGGCGCTACGCCACCGCCGCCCGGGTCGCCGCGCTGTTCGACAGTTACGCCGCCCAGCGTCCCGCACTGATCACCGAGTGGGCGGCGGGCCTGGACACCGATGGCGCGGGAGCTTCGATACCCGACGACCTGCTCTGGCAGCCGATGCTGTGGCGCAGGTTGCGCGCCGAGATCGGGACGCCGAGCCCGGCCGAGCGGCTCGACGCCGCCTGCGCCCGGCTGCGTGAGCGACCGGATCTGGTCCCACTGCCGCCGCGGCTGTCGCTGTTCGGTGTGACCCGGTTGCCCAGCGACCAGCTCGCCGTGCTGTCGGCGCTGGCCGCCGCCCGCGAGGTCCATCTGTGGCTGGTGCACCCGAGTCCCGTCCTCTGGTCGGCCCTGAGCGGGCTGCCGCCTGCCCGCACGCGTGCCGAGGACCGCAGTGCCACGGCGGTCACCCACCCGCTCCTGGCGGGACTGGCGCGCGACATCCGGGAGTTGCAGCAGCGGCTGGCCGCGTCCACCGTCGCCGGATCCGACACCTGCCATCCGCTCATCGTCCCTGGAGACGGAGCGGCACAGGATGATTCGCCCGTGACATTGCTGCGCGCGCTGCAACGGGGCATCCGGGACGACCGGTGGCCCCCGGTGCCGCGGGAGGTCGGCGCCGACGGCACCGTGCAGGTGCACGCGTGTCACGGCCCGGCCCGGCAGGTGGAGGTGCTGCGGGAATGCCTGCTCGGATTGTTCGCCGCCGACGCGACGCTCGAGCCGCGTGACGTGCTGATCATGTGCCCGGAGGTGGAGGCGTACGCGCCGCTGGTGCGCGCGGCATTCGGGCAGCGCACGCCGGGGTCGCCCGAGGCGCACAGTGATTCGGAGCACCCCGCGCATCGCCTGCGGGTGCGCCTGGCCGACCGGGGGCGCGGGGTGACCAATCCGCTGCTCGCGGTTATCGCTGTGCTGCTCGAACTGGCCGACGGACGGGTGACGGTGACCCAGGTGCTCGATCTCGCCGCCGCCGAAACCGTCAGGCGCCGTTGCGGATTCGACGACGACGACATCGAGCGATTGCGTGCGTGGGCGGCCGAGTCCGGGGCCAGGTGGGGCATCGGGCAGCGTCAGCGCCAAGCGTTCGGGCTGGCCGATTTCGCGCAGAACACGCTGAACAGCGCGGTGGACCGAATCCTGCTCGGCGTCACCGCGGGCGAGACCTCCGAGGACTGGCTGGATCTCGCACTGCCCTTGGACGATGTGGACAGCAACGACGTCGATCTGGCCGGGCGCTTCGCGGAGTTCGTCGATCGGCTCGCGGTGTGCCTGCGCGACCTGCGCGGTCCGCGGCCGGCGCACGAATGGGCCACGGTGCTCGGCCGCGCGCTGGATCTGCTGACCGACGTGCCGGACCCGCAGGCCTGGGTGCGGACCGAGGCCCGGCGGGAAATCGCCGCCGCCACCGAGCACGCGGGCGATGTGTCGTTGCGGCTGTCCGACATCGGTGTGCTGCTGCGTTCGCGGTTGGCGGCGCGCCCCACCCGCGCCAACTTCCGCACCGGCGAGCTGACCGTCTGCACGATGGTGCCGATGCGGTCGGTGCCGCATCGGGTGGTGGTGCTGCTCGGGTTGGACGACGAGAAGTTCCCGCGCGCGAGCGCAGCGGACGGAGACGACGTGCTGGCCCGCGCACCGATGCTGGGCGAACGCGACCCGCGCAGCGAGGACCGGCAACTGCTGCTGGACGCGGTCATGGCGGCCCGGGACACGCTGCTGGTGCTCCACACCGGCGCCGACCCGGTCAGCGGAGCGCACCGGCCGCCCGCCATCCCGGTCGCCGAGTTGCTGGACGCGCTGCGGGCCCACGTCGGCGCCGCGGCGATGCGCTCGGTGGTGACGCGGCATCCACTGCAATCGTTCGATCGTCGCAATTTCCGGGCCGAGCAGCCGTTCAGCTTCGACACCGTGGCCTTGGCGGGTGCGTACGCGGCCGACGGACCTGCGCGGCCGCGGCCCGGTTTCCTGGCCGCGCCGCTGCCCGCCGCGGAGACGGCCGACGTCGCGCTGGCCGATCTGATCGCGTTCGTGGAGCATCCGGTGCGCGCGTTCCTATGGCAGCGACTCGGGCTGCGGGTCCCGGAACACGACGAGGATATCGCCGACCGGCTGCCCATCGAGCTCGATGGGCTGGCCAAGTGGGAGCTGGGCGAACGTCTGCTCGCGGCTCGTCTGACCGGTGCGGACCCGGCCGGGCTGCGGGCGGCGGAGTGGCGGCGCGGCACGCTGCCGCCGTTCGGGTTCGGCGCCGCCGTGCTCGACGAGGTGGAGCACACCGTGGACCGGTTGGTGCGCGCGGCGCAGGCGGACTACGCGGGCCCGGCGCGCGCGGTGGACATCGCGGTCGACCTGGGCAACGGGCGGCGGCTCACCGGCACCGTGCCCGAGGTGCGCGGCGACACCCTGGTCCGCACCACCTTCTCCCGGCTGGCCCCGAAACACCGGATCGCAGCGTGGGTTTCGCTGCTGGCGCTGGTGGTCACCGAGGATCGCTCCTGGCGGGCGGTGAGCACCGGCCGCGGGCAATTCGGCCGTCCGACCCGGCGCTGCGAGCTCACCGCACCCGACGCGCCCGCGGCCAGGGAGATTCTGCGCCGGCTGGTCGCGCTGCGCGACGCGGGTCTGACCGAACCACTGCCCGTCGCGCCCGCCGCCACCGCGGTCTACGCCGAACGCCGTTTCCGCGGGGCGGGCACCGAGGACGCGATCGCCGCGGCGGAGCGCGAATTCAACGGCGGCCCCAACGGTCCCGGGCCGTTCGGCGACCACACCGATCGCCACCTGCGCTACGTCTGGGGCCCGGCGCCCCGGCTCGACGACCTCATGGCCGCGTCCGCCGCGGCCGGCGAACCGGGCGAGAGCACCCGCTTCGGCGCGCTGGCCCGGCGGATGTGGGCACCGCTGCTGGCCGCGGAAAGCCAGGACCGGCCGTGACCGTTCACGAAGCCGGCCGCCCGAGACGGTCCGGCGCGCCGCGGCACGCGATACCCGCCGCCGCGGCGCGTGCCGGTCGCCGCCGGGCGGCGGGGCGCGCGGCACAATGTCAGCTCGGACAGCCGCTACCGGTCCGTCGGGCGTGGCCGGGTACCCGGGCGACCGTGACGGCCGCGGACCACGTGACCACCGGCCGGGCAGGAGGGAGGCGCGCATGACCGTGCCGGAAACCTCCTTGCGGGCACGGGCCTTCGACGCCGACGCGGTCCAACCGTACGGACCGTTGCCCACCGGCACCACCGTGCTGGAGGCGAGCGCGGGCACCGGCAAGACCCACGCCATCGTCGGTCTCGCCGTACGCTATGTCGCCGAGGCGGGGGTCGAGGTGTCCCAGCTGCTGCTGGTGACGTTCAGCCGCGCGGCGACCCAGGAACTGCGGGAACGCACTCGCGACCGCTTCGTGGCCGTCGCCGCCGGATTGGCCGACCCGGACGCGGCGAGGGCGCATGCCGACCAACTGGTCCGATACCTCGCGCAGGCCGAGGAAGACGAGGTACGGTCGCGGCGGCAACGGTTGCTGACCGCCCTGTCGGATTTCGACGCGGGCACCATCGCCACCACGCACAGCTTCTGCCAGCGCATGCTCGACGAACTCGGCCTCGCGGGCGAACACGACCCGGGTACCCGGCTGGTGGAAACCGTCGACGATCTCGTCGGCACCGTCGTCGACGATCTCTATCTCAACCGCTATGCGCGCGGCGAACCGCCGTTCTCGGTGAAGGAGGCTCGCACGCTCGCGCTGGCAGCGGTGCGGGACCGGCACGCGACGCTCGTGCCCGACGGCGAGACCGGCGAGCGCGTGGCGTTCGCCCGAGCCGTCCGCGCGGAGACCGAGCGCCGCAAACGTCTGGCCGGGCTGCGCGACTTCGACGACCTGCTCGTGCTGCTGCACGACGTGCTCGCCGATCCGGAGCACGGCCCGCGCGCATGCCGCCGCATCCGGTCGCGTTACCGCGTCGCCCTGGTCGACGAGTTCCAGGACACCGACCCGCTGCAGTGGGACATCCTGCGCAGGTCGTTCCACGGGCACGCCACCTTGGTGCTGGTCGGCGATCCCAAACAGGCGATCTACGCGTTCCGCGGCGCGGAGGTGCTCAGCTACCTGGACGCGGTCGCGCACGCCGACATCCGCGAAGAGCTCACCACGAACTGGCGCAGCGACGCGGGACTGCTCGCCGCGCTGGACCACCTGCACGGCGGGGCGGCCCTGGGGCACGAGGACATTCGCGTCCATCCGGTCACCCCGACCAGACCGTGGTCGCGGCTGTCCGGACCCGCCGAGCTCATCACGCCGCTGCGAGTGCGGTGCCTGCCGCGCACCGGCGCGGGACCGCTGAACAAATCCGGCTTTCCGGCCGTCGGGCGCATGCGCAGCGCAGTCGCCGACGATCTCGCCGCCGACATCGTGCGTCTGCTCGAATCCGGTGTGCTGCTGGATGGTAAACCGGAAACGGTGATACCAGAAGGGGATTCGCTGGCGGTAGGCGATCCGGCGCGCAGGCCGATCGGACCGGGCGACATCGCGGTGCTGGTGCGAACCCGCTCGCAGATCGACGTGGTGCGTGCCGCGCTGGACCGCGCCGGGGTCGCCTCCGTACTCGCCGGCGGTGTCAGTGTCTTCGGCACCGACAGCGCCACCGACTGGCTATGGGTGCTGCGGGCGCTGGAACAGCCGCACCGCGGCGACCGGGTGCGGCTGGCCGCGTGTACACCGCTGCTGGGTGTGACCGCGGCCGAGATCGACAGCGGGGGAGCCGATCTGGTCGGCCGGGTGAGCGTTCAACTGCGTGAGGCGGCGCGGTTGTTCACTCGCGCGGGATTCGCGGCCGTGTTCGAGAAGATCGCCGCCGAAACCCGACTGGCGCCGCGACTGCTCGCGGTGGAGAACGGGGAGCGGCAGCTCACCGACCTGCGTCATCTCGCGCAGTTGCTCGACCAGGTCGCCTCGACCGAGGGACTGGGGCTGACCGCGCTCACCCGGTGGCTGGCCGACCGGGTGCGCGATCCCGCCTCCGGCGCCGTCGCCGACCGTAGCCGCAGGCTCGACCGGGACGCCGCCGCCGTCCAGATCGCCACCGTGCACGCGAGCAAGGGACTCGAATTCCCGGTGGTGTACCTGCCGTTCGCCTGGGACAGCGCGAAGAACCCGTATCCGGCGACATTGCTGTTCCATGCCGACGACGGTGCGCGTGTGCTGGACGTCGGTGGCGCGGACGCCCCCGGATACGCCGCACGGAAGGCGCGCAGCGAAGCCGAGGAGGCGGGCGAGGAACTGCGGCTGCTCTACGTCGCGCTGACCCGCGCCATGTGCCAGATCGTCGCCTGGTGGGCACCCGCGATCACCACCGCGGCCGCGCCGCTGCATCGCATGGTCTTCGGGCGCGCCGATCGTGGCGCCGCCGTCGCCGACCGAGCGACGGTTCCGGCCGACGCCGTTGTCGCGCAATCGCTTTCGTCGTGGGCGCAGGGCGCGGGCGCGGCGATATCGGTGACGGCGGTGGCCGGGCCCGACGGAGTCGCGATCCGGCGAGCGCGCACCGCGCCCGCGCAGGGCGCACTGGCCGCCGCCGGCTTCGACCGGGTGCTGGACCAGCAGTGGCGGCGCACCTCGTACTCGGCGCTGACCGCCTCCGCGCACGGCCCGGCGGCACCCGGATCCGACAGCGAACCGGAGGACGCGCGCGGACCGGGTGACGAGCCCGCGGGAACCTCCCTGATCGGCGCGGCGGAGCCGGAGCCGTCGGGCGCCGCGTCGCTGATGAACGCGCTGCCCTACGGCGCGGAGTTCGGCACGTTGGTGCACGGCGTCCTGGAGCGGATCGACACCGGCCGTTCGGACCTGGGGGCCGAGGTGCGCGATCGGTGCCGCGAGGCGGTGGGCGAGCTGATGGCCGAGGTGGATACGGAATGTCTGGCCACCGCGCTGCTGGCGGTGCTGCGCACCCCACTGGAGGGTGGCTGCCTGGCCGATATCGCCCCGCGGGACCGCCTCAGCGAACTCGAGTTCGAATTGCCACTGGCAGGCGGGGACCGCGTCGGCTCCACCGCGGCGACGCTGCGGCGCGTCGCCGAGTTGCTGCGCGAACTCCTTCCGGCCGACGACGAGCTGTTCCCGTACGCCGATCAGCTGGCGGCGCTGGAGGACATACCGCTGCGCGGCTACCTGACCGGCAGCATCGACGCCGTGCTCCGTGTCCAGGGGAGCGCGCACCCGCGATTCGTCGTCGTCGACTACAAGACCAACCGGCTCGGCACCGGTGATCTCACTGTCGCGCACTACACCCGTGACCGGATGGCCGCGGAGATGATGCGTTCGCACTACCCGCTGCAAGCATTGCTGTACTCGGTCGCGTTGCACCGGTATCTGCGCTGGCGGCTGCCCGGCTACGATCCGGCCCGGCATCTCGGCGGGGTCCGTTACCTGTTCGTGCGCGGCATGATCGGACCGGAGACGCCCGCGGGGTGCGGCGTCTTCGACTGGCATCCGCCCGCCGATCTGGTCGCGGCGCTGTCGGCGCTGCTGGCGGGGGAGGCGGGCCGGTGACCTCGATCCAGGTGGCGCAGCGAGGAACCGGCCTGCTGCGCACGTTCAACGAGGCGGGCGTGCTGTCGGCCGCGGACGTGCACGTGGCGCTGCGCTTGGGCCGGCTGGGCCGGGAGTCGTCGGAGGCGGTGTTGTTCGCCGCGGCGCTGGCCGTGCGCGCGGTGCGCTCCGGCTCGGTGTGCCTGGAACTGCATCGGATGCGGGAGATCGGCGTCGACGCCGACGAGACCTGGGACGCGGGCGTCGATCCGGCGACATTGCCGTGGCCGGACATTCCCGCCGTGGTCGCCGCGCTGCGGGTGAGCCCGCTGGTACGTGGTGGACCGGCGGGTCCGTTGCGGCCGCTGCGGCTGGTGGAATCCCACGGGGCGGGCGATTCCGGTCCGCTGCTCTACCTCGATCGGTACTACCGGCAGGAGCAGACGATCCGGCGGGTGCTCACCGAGCGATCGGCACACCATCCAGTGGTCGTTCCCGGGATCGTGCGCCGCGAACTGGACCGGTTGTTCGACGCGCCGTCCGGCCCGGCGCCGGATCGCCAGCGCCTGGCCGCCGCGCTCGCCGCGACCCATTGGACCACCGTGGTCGCCGGCGGGCCCGGCACCGGCAAGACCCACACCATCGCCCGGATCATCGCCTTGCTGGCCACGCACCGCGAGGCCGAGCCGAAGCTCCCCGCGCTGCGCATCGCGCTGGCGGCGCCGACCGGGAAGGCGGCGGCGCGCCTGCAGGAAGCCGTTCGCGAGCAAGCGGTTTCGCTCGGATTGCCGGAACTCACCGCCGCCACCCTGCACCGGCTGCTCGGCTGGCAGCGCGGTCGCAGTACCCGGTTCAAATACCACGAGTTCAACCGGCTGCCCTACGACGTGATCGTGGTCGACGAGACGTCGATGGTCTCCTTGACCATGATGAGCAGGCTGCTGGCCGCGCTGCGCCCGGACACCCGCCTGGTGCTCGTGGGCGACCCGGACCAGCTCGCCTCGGTCGACGCGGGCGCGGTACTCGCCGACCTGGTCGCCGGACCGGTCGCCGCCACCCCGAATCCCGTGCTCGACGAGATCCTCGGCCCGGAGGCGACCGGCGAGCACACCGAGGCATTGACCGCGCTGGAGCGCACCCGTCTGCGCGGCGGCATCGTCCGGCTGACCAGGGGCCGCCGGTTCGGCGGGCGGATCGCAGGGCTGGCCGTCGCGGTGCGAGCGGGAGACGCGGACGCCGCGCTCGAGTTGTTGCGCGCGGGCGGCGACGAATTGTCGCTCAGCGGGCCCGACGAGCTGACCGCGGTCCGCGCCGACGCAGTGCGGGCCGCGACCACGGTCACCGCCGCCGCGCTCGACGGCGACGCGGCGGGCGCGCTGCACGCGCTGGAATCGCATCGCCTGCTCTGTGCGCACCGGCAGGGGCCGTTCGGTGTCGAGCGCTGGGACCGGATGGCCGCGGAGTGGGCCGCCGCCGCGGGAGCGGGCCCGGATTCCCACCAGGCGCCGTGGTACCCCGGCCAACCGCTGCTGGTCACCGCGAACGATCACGAGGCGCGGATCTACAACGGCGACACCGGCGTCGTCGTGCGCATGCCCGACGGCTCGCTGCGCGCGGCGCTGCAACGCGGCAGCGAACCGTATCTGGTGCATCCCACGCAGTTCCCCGCGGTGGTCACCGTGTTCGCCATGACCATCCACCGCAGCCAGGGCAGTCAGTACGACACCGTCTCGGTCGTCCTGCCCGAGCCCGAATCCACCCTGCTGACCAGGGAATTGCTGTACACCGCGATCACGAGGGCACGTCGCCACGTCCGCATCATCGGCACCGAGGAGTCCATCCGCGCGGGGATCGCGCGGCGGGTGCTGCGCGCCAGCGGGCTGTCGCGCCGGGAAGAACCCCGATGACGGGATCGCACATTCGCGGCGCCCACGGCGGCTATCTGGTCTACACCTGTTCCGGTGTGCCGGCACGCACGGGCTCGTCGCGGACCCACGCGTCGGTCTGGGTGAGCCAGAACAGGTAGGCCAGGGCGGGGAGGACCGTGACGGCGGCGACGGCGACGACGACGAGCAGTCCCACCAGGGTGGCGCGCGCACCCGCGGCATCCGCGATGAGCAGGTGATCGACGAGGATCCACGGCGTCTGCGCGACCGCCCACCCGATGACGATCGCGGCGACCGCGACCGTCGCGGGAACGCGCGCCCACCCGAATCGGCGGCGGTACACCAGGGCCAGGGTGAGCACGCCCGCGGCTGCCGAGAGTGCGATCAGCGGAAGGGCGCGCCCGAGGAGTTCGGCACCGAGTGTCGGTGCGTCGTGACGGATCGGCGCGATCGCCGCGATCGCGACCGCCCCGGTCACGCCACCGACGATCAGCGTGCGCAGGCGCAGGTATCCGGCGAGTGCGTTGTCGCCCGAGCGCGCGGCGTCGGCGGTGAGGAAGACGCCGGCCAGGAAGGCGGACGTCCCGACCGCCAGAACACCGCCCAGAATCGAGGTCGGGTTCAGCCAGGAGCGCATCCGGTCGCCGTACCCTTCGGCGGGCACCCGGCCGGAGGCGATCGCGCCGACGGCGGTGCCGAAGAAGAACGGCGTGATGAGCGACGCGCCCGCGAACAAGGCGCCGAACAAGCGTGCCTGGCGCAGTGTCGCGGAGTACTTGCGGAACGCGAAGTTCGCCCCGCGCAGCACGATTCCGAGCAGCGCCAGGCTCATCGGGATGAACAGGGTGGTCATGATGGCGGCGAACACCGTCGGGTACGCGGTCCAGAGGAACACCAGGACGTAGATCAGCCACACATGATTGGCTTCCCAGACCGGTCCGATGCTGTGGTCGATGAGCACTCGCAAGCGGCTGCCGCGCCGGGGGCCGCCCGCGGTCAGGTCCCAGAATCCGGAGCCGAAGTCGGCGCCGCCGAACAGCGCGTAGAGCACCACCCCGGTGAACATCGCGGTCGCGACCACGTCCGAGAGATCCATCGGTCACGGCTTCCCGACGCCGCGGGCGCGCTGCGCCTGGTCGACCGGTGAAGCGCCCGGTCCATAGGGGGCGGTGATGGTCGCGGTGCCGGTGCGCCAGCGCCGCGCCATGGAACGCAGGACGACGATCGCACCCACCGTCATCCCGGCATACACCAGCAACACGCTGACAAAGCTCCACCACAGGCCGGTGCTCGTGCCGGCGGCGTCGGTGGTGCGCAGCACCTGCCACACCGTCCACGGCTGACGGCCCACTTCTGTGGCGATCCAGCCGCATTCCAGCGCCAGGATCGCCAACGGTCCGGCGGCCACCGCCGCTGTCAGGAACCAACGTTCGGCCAGCAGGTCGCGGCGGCGGCGCAGCAGCCAGAACACGATCACCATCAGTGCGAGCAGGGTGCCGATGGCGACCATGGTCTGGAAGGCGAGGTGGGTGAGGTTGACCGGCGGCCGATCCGCCACGGGCACCGAGTCCAACCCGGGTACCGGAGCGGTGAGCGAGTTGCGGGCGATGACCGAACCCATCCAGGGTATCTCGAGCGCTCCCCGGACCTCGCCGTCGACGAGGACGCCACCCAATCGCAGCGGGGCGGGCCCTTCGGTCGTGGCGGCCAGTTCGAACGCGGCCAGCTTCGACGGTTGCGTGTCGTTCACCCGCATCCCCAGCACGTGCCCGAGGAGTGGTTGGGCGAGCGCGGCGGCGGTCGCGAAGACGAACGGAACCGTGAACCCGAGCCGGTGATGCGGGTCGCTGCGTCCCCGTAGCAGACCGGCGGCGTAGACGCCGGACACGAGGAATCCGACCACCATGAACGCCCCGACCCACATGTGCGCGAACTGCAGGTACACCCCGTCGTTGAACATCGCTCGCCACGGATTCACATCGGTCACCTCGCCGTCGGCGAGCCGGAAGCCGGTCGGGTTGTTCATCCACGCGTTGACGCTGACCACACAAAAGGTGCCGACCACACCGGCGGCCCCCATCGGCACGAGCATGGCGAGATGGCGGCGTGGCGGCATACGCCCCCATCCGTAGAGGTAGATGCCCAGGAAGATCGCTTCGATGAAGAACGACAGCCCTTCGAAGGCGAACGGCAACCCCAGCACGTCGCCGAAGCGGCCCATCAGCCCCGGCCACAACAGCCCCATCTCGAAACTGAGCACCGTTCCGGAGACCGCACCTATGGCGAACAAGATCGCCGACACCGTCGCCCACCGCTTCGCCAAGCCCAGGGCCACGGGGTCGTCGCGGACGATGCCGCGGCGGTGGACGACGTAGATCATGGCGGGAAAGGCCACGCCGAAACAGGCCAGCACGATGTGCCAGCCCAGCGAGAACGCCATCTGCTGGCGCGCGGGCAGCAGACCGGGCGGCCCTTCGCGCGACGCCTGGTAGAGCGCGATGAGCGTGCTCGACACCATGCGGGCCCCTTCTCTCGGTCTCGGTAGCTCTCGGTCTCAGTAGCCGTATGCATTGCCCGCGCATCCGGCTCTCAGCCGGAATATCCCACTCGCGCCGCACCAACCCGGCGCGGTCGCGGAGCATCGGGCGGCGACGTAGCCGGTCGCGGTAGCGCTGGTCGCGGAGGCGGCAGTCGCTCGGGCAGTCGACAGCCGCGTGCGCTGCCGTCGGGCTGACACAGTGGAACGGATTCGGGACTTGCGCAGATATCATAGGAGTGATAGAAGAAATCTGTGTCAGAAAATAGAGATAATGCGACACGACGATGTTCGATCTCTCGTTCTCGACTCTTCCCCACAGGTGGGCTCGGTGGGATCCGAGCCCACCTTTCCCACGAAACCGATATTCACCCCGGAGGAGTAACGAATGACCACGATCCCGCTCTACAGTGACGGTGACCACGCCGACCAGCAGACCCTCGTTCGCGCCGCCGACCGCGATATCGGACTGGACACCGGCGGATTGCACCCGCTGGCCGAGCGCATCCGCGCCGCGTTCGACACCGCCGATATCAGTGACCGCATCGATCAAGCCTGGATCACCCCTACCGCCGATGACGACTACGATTGCCTCGCCTACTGACAGCACCGTCCATCCCGACCCGCACACCGGCGCCGCGGAACTGCCACGCTGGCAGCACGGATACGTGGCCTGGTTCAACAAGGAAAAAGGCTTCGGGTTCCTGACCCCGGACAACGGCGGTGAGGCGGTGTTCGTCCGGTATACCGCCATCTGCGCCCCCGGCTACAAAACGCTCACCGCCGGGCAATCGGTCGTGTTCACGGCCGCCGACACCGACCGCGGACCCGAAGCCACTCAGGTGCTGACCTACACGCGTGCCCACACCACGCCCTCGTCGCGCGAGCTGCCGCGACCGCATCGCTCCGGCCGCCGCTGCCGATCGCGGCTACGGCCGGGGCGATAGCCGCCAACTCCGCCATGGCCGCAACGACCCCCGCCCGCATCGACGATTTCGACGGTGCGGGCGGAGGTCGCTCAAAATCGGGCAGGTGGGACACTGTTTCGCCGGCGAAGGAGCGCCGGGTGCTTCGGCGATCTGCCGCGCAGTGGCATATGCGAGGTGCGAAAACCGCGGCTGGTGCGCGTCGGGGGAGGGATCTGTAGTCCCTCCCCCGACCTGGAGAAGAGTGACGTGACTACGAGAGGTCGTTCCCGCGGCGAGCTGTCATCCCCGCGTGCCACATGGTGTGGCGGTGCGCGTAGAGCAGTTGCTGCTCGGCAGCGCCTGGGGCAGGGCGGCGACCGCCGCGCCGCGGAACTCGTTTTTCTCAGTGGGATGCGGGCATCACCTCCTTTGCTCTGCACCGTGTGGTGGGCGGTTTGTGCGGAGGACCGCGTTCGGTGGCAGGCCACGCTTCGGGGTGCCGGCCGTGCGTCTCGAGCGTGTCCCGGCCACGGCACGGGCTCGAGGCGCGCCGCGGTCTCGGCGCGGGGATGAACGGATGCGCCCGGCCGCGCAACCGGGCTCCCGCCTCGCACAGGATCGCGTCGACCTCGGCGAACAACCGCTCGAGGTCGGGATCGAGCAGCCAGACGTCGCACTCGTCGAGTGGCCGCGGACAGACAGCCGAATCCGACATGACGGTGTCTCCTGTCCCCGCGTCAGGCGTCGATCGCCTTGTGCCCGTTGCCGCGACCGACCTCGATCTTGCGCGGCTCGGGCCGGTCCACCAGTGGGATGGTCAGACGGAGCACGCCTTCGGCGTAGTCGGCGCGAACCTGGTCGATGTCGAGATCGTCGCCGAGGAACAGTTGGCGGCTGAACTCGCCGCGCGGCCGCTCGGCGGCCACCATCTCGCGGTCGGCGTCGAGCTGCGGCCTGCGCGCCCGAACGGTCACGACGTCGCGCTCGACGTTCAGGTCGAGGGAATCGCGATCGATGCCCGGCGCGTCGATCTCGACGACGAACTGGTCGCCCGCACGCCAGGCGTCCATGGGCAGGACCGCGGGGCGGGTCGCTGTGCCGAACATCTGCTGCGTCCAACGTTCCACATCGCGGAACGGATCCGTGCGCATCAGCATGGTCGTCACCTCCAACTCACTCTATTCTGCATAGAACGAATCAGATAAGTTGTACCAAAGGGCACAGATTTCTTATAGCACTGATTCGAGTGCCGCGCAAGTACTCAGCCGAGGAACTTGGCGGAACTTGGCTTAGGGGCCGGTTCACGCTGGTTGCCGCGCATCCGCAGGCGTCGGCGACACCGGATGTGATGCGGCGCCCCGACGGTGACCTGGTCGCGAACGCGCGCTGACCCTGCTGCAGTCCACGCTCACCGATCAAGGGTTCGAGCCCGGCCGGGAAGGCGCAGGCTGCCTGCGTCTGCGGAACTGTCCGTTCCATCCGCTGGCGGACAACGCTCCCGACCTGGTGTGCGGAATCGATCACGCCTACCTGCGCGGATTTCTGGATGGCCTGGAAGCCGACAGCCGTGACGGCAGTCCTCGCGCGGAAGTAGCGCGTCGTCACCGTGGACGGGTCCCGATGACCACCGTCGCGTAGTGCTCCTCCGATTCCGCGACCCGGCCCGCCAGACCGTGCGGCGCGAGAATGTCGAGGGCTGGTGGCGCCTGCTGCTCGCTGGACTCCACCAGCAGATGCCCGCCCGGGGCCAGCCACTCGGCGGCCTCGGCCGCGACCCGGCGGAAGACGTCCAAGCCGTCCGGGCCGCCGTCGAGGGCGGTGCGCGGCTCGTGATCGCGAGCCTCCGGCGGCATCCGCGCGATCATCTCCGAGGGGACATAGGGGGTGTTGCAGAGCAGGATGTCGATGCAGCCGCGCAATTCCTCCGGCAAGGGCTCGAACAGGTCCCCTTCGTAGACCGCAGCGCCGAGCGGGGTGAGATTCCGGCGGGCGCACGCGACCGCGACCGGATCGATGTCGGCGGCCGCCAGCGTGATCGGACGGCCCGCGTCGGTGGCGGCCCGCGCCGTCGCGAGGCCGAGGGCGCCGGAGCCGCAACACAGATCGACCACCACCGGATGACCGGTGCGGTCGCGGAGCAGATCGACGGCTCGGTCGACGAGGAACGCGGTGCGCTGCCGCGGCACGAAGACGCCGGGGGACACCGCGACCCGCAGTCCGCGGAACTCCGCCCAGCCCAGCACGTGCTCGAGCGGGCTGCCGGTCACGCGCCGGGCGACCAGCGATTCCAGGGCCACACCGGTCTGCGCGGCGGCGGCTGTGAGCAGCCGCGCCTCCTCCTCGGCGAACACGCAGCCCGCCGCCCGGAGCCGGCCCACCACATCGGTACTTCCCGCTGACATCACCGGGCCATCCTGCCGGGCGCACGCGGGATGCCGCCAACGGATTTCCCCGGCGATCGGGACCCGCGCTTCGGATGCGGGTCCCGATCGGCCCGGCGTCAGCGGGCGGTGGCGAGCTGAAAGGTGCGGGTGGCGTCGAGATAGATGCCGTACTGGGCCGCTCGGCCCGGCGGCGGCAATTGCGAGACCAGTTGCTCGAGCGAGGTCGTCGCGCCGACGACCCTGGTGCCCGCGACGACGAAATCGGCCACGGCACGGCGGATGTGGTTGGGGGAGGTGACCACGATCGCGCTCGTCGCCCCCACGTCTCGCAACAGCCTCGTGCTGAACAGGGCGTTCTGCACGGTCGAGCCCGCGCGGGTCTCCACGTGGATGCGCGTGGCGGGCACCCCGTGGGCGACCAGCCAGTCGCGCATGGCCTCGGCCTCGGTGATGCCGTTCTGCGGATTCCCGCCGGTGACGACGATCGGCGACAGCGGCGCGGCGATCGACTGCAACCAGGCCGCGGTGAGCCGGTTCACCAGTTCGGGACGCAGCGCCCCGTCCGGCAGCAGACCGTAGCCGAGCACGACGATGCCGGTCTGCGGCCCGGCCAGCGCGGGCAGCGGGTTCGGCAAGGTGCCCACCGCGGCGCGAATGGCGCCGAGCACGTTCTCGGTGCCCTGCGCCAAGCCCGCATCGACCGCGTGCAACCGCGCTATTGCGTCCACGAGCGCGGGCAGGTCACCGGCGTAATCCGACCAGATCGCCTGCAGGGCGAGCGCTTCGGCGTCGGCGGGGTCGGCGCCGATCAGGTTGCGCAGGTCGGCGCGGCCCGCGTCCTCGTCGCCGTTGGCGAAGTGGCGCTGGGCGGAGTTGTACAGGGCGTCGGTGTCCGGTCCGGCGTGCGCGGGGACACCGGCGAGCCCGGTCAGCGAGAACGCGGCGAACGACGCCGCGACGAGAAGTTTCCAATGCCTCGAGATCATCACTACAGTCGTCACCTTTCCGCTGTGGAACGGGTGGGCACGTGCTAGCAGTCAGCTGGGGCAAGCACGGATTACGATACGGCCGAAGTTCCCGGCGACCCGGCAATGAGTGAGCGGGTCATGCGATGCCGTCACGGCTCCGTGCGCCCGGCTCGACCGCGAGTCACGAATTCCGCCGTCGGTGGTTTCGCAGCAGCGCCGGTCGCCGACTCACTTTTTAGGCGTACCTCCGCCTTCGCTGCGGCCGTGCGCGGGGTTGAGGACGGACTGCGCCCGGCTGCGCCCGTTATGCGTACCTCCGCCTTCGCTGCGGCCGTGCGCGGGGCTGAGGCCGGACTGCGTCCGGCTGTGTCCGTTATGCGTACCTCCGCCTTCGCTGCGGCCGTGCGCGGGGTTGAGGACGGACTACGTCGGCCGCGCCCATTACGCTGTGTCAACGTGGATACCGTTTCGCTGTCCGGCAAGGAACTCGCCGCCGCCATCAACGCCGATACCAAGGCCCGCGCCGCCGCGCGCACCGAGGGCGGCACCGCCCCCCGCCTTGCTTTGGTCGTGGCGAACGACGACCCGGCGAGCGCCTGGTATGTGAACTCGCTCCGCAAAGCGGCCGAACGGCTCGGAATCGCTTGCGACACAGTCGATCTCGGTCCGGAAGCCGACGTGACGGCGATCCGCGCCGAGCTCGCCGCCCGCGGTGCGGATCCGGCGACCGACGCGATCATGCTGCAGACCCCCCTCCCGAAGGGCGTCACCCTCGACGACGTGAGTTCCGCGATCGTCGCGTCCAAGGACGTCGACGGCGTCAGCCCGTTGTCGCTCGGTCTGCTGGCGGCCGGGCTGGACGGCTTCGTCCCCGCCACCTCCGAGGCCGTGGTGGAACTGCTCGAACAACACGAGATCCCGCTGGCCGGCCGCCACGTCGCGGTCGTCGGCCGTTCGAACGTGGTCGGAAAGCCGCTCGCCCAGCTGCTGCTGGCGAAGGACGCGACCGTCACGGTCTGCCATTCCCGCACCGCCGACCTCGCCGCCGTCACGGCCACCGCCGACGTCGTCGTCGCCGCGGCGGGCCGCATCGGCCTGATCTCGGGCAAGCACATCCGGGCGGGTGCGGTGGTCATCGACGTCGGCACCAACGAGGCCGCCGACGGTAAGATCGTCGGCGATGTCGACGCCGATTCGGTACGCGGCAAGGCCGCCGGGCTCAGCCCCGTCCCCGGCGGCGTAGGGCCGGTCACCACCGCGCTCCTCATGCGCCACGTCGTCACCGCCGCCGAATCCGACTGAGCGTTTTCGCTCGAGCGCGCGAAGAGCCCTATCCGCGGGTGATGGCGCTGATGAGAGTGCGGTCGCCGTCCTTGGCGGTGGTGACGAGCTGCGGGTTGTAAGTGACCGGCTGCTGCCCGGTGCGGTGCTCGGTGACGACCACGATGTACTGGCCCGCGAAGGCGCCGGGACTGATCGCTACGCAGTGGGTGGTCCCCGCGGGAATGCTGTCGATGCCGCGCTGAATGGCGTCAGCGGCTTGGACGGCGGCGTCCGCGGTGGTGGTGGCCCGCACCTGCTCGCCGGACCGGTCGACGTAATAGGCGTGCTGGAACGCGAAGATCACCGCGGGACCGGAGTCGAAACCGCCGGCGCCGTTGCCCTGGATCCGGTTGCCCACCCGCTCGGCGGGGCACTGCGCGGTCGGTGCCGCGGGGACGGTGGCCTGCGCGGACGGTTGCGGCGCGGCGGCCTGCTGATCGGGGCCGCCGATCCCGACCAGCAGATAGGCCACGAGGGCCGGTGCGGCGATACCGAGCGTGCCGAGCAGTGGGATCAGCCATCGCCGGGAACGCGGCGCGGGCGAGCGGTCGATCAGCCCCGCGAATTGATCCTCGTAGAGCTCGTCCGGCTCGGGTTCCCGCGGCGGTGCGGGCTCGAACGGCGGCGCGGGCTCGAACGGCGGTGCGGGCGACCGATCCACCCACGTGGCCCACTCGCCGCGGTACTGCTCACCGGACGGCGCCTGTACCGGCCGTTCGGCGCCGTACGGATCACCCCGGTCGTAACCGGGTCGTGCGCCCATCTCCGGTCGATCCATCGCCCCACCCTTCATCAGGTCCCCGTCAGATTATCCGCATCGCCACGAGCCGGGAATGCCCTGCCCCGTTCACAATTGAGCCGTCTCGCACCCCGCAGGGTACCGCCCGGTACGTCGATCCGGCGCACGTTGTCCCGATGGCCGACCCCGGACCGCCGAGCGCATCGCCCCCGTGCCGGCGGAGGACGCCGCGGTGGCGATTCGGAACTCGGGTGCCGGCGGAGCACCTTCCTCGCTGCTCCCGGACGCCCACATCACCGTAGTAGAGGCAACCATTCGTGCTCGGGATAGTGTCCGGTCACATACGTTCGCACCGCTGCTCGCTGTGCGGCGGTCAACTTCGGCCAGGTTCGCTCGAGATCCGCCCGGTCCTTGGGTCTGCCCTGCTTTGCTTTGAAGATCAGCACCAGTTCCGGGTTGAGGTATCGGATGCCGTCGTCGGCGATCCAGGTCACCTCGTCGAGCGGTGCGACCATGGCGTGATCGCGCCGGTTGACCCATGCCCCGTCCTGTCCCGGATTCAGCAGAAGGTCGATCAGCCACGGCGACCGCGCGTTCGCACGCAGCCAGACCTGGTCGGCGTTCTCGGCTACGTCGGGGAAGCGCTCGTCGACGGGACGGATGCCGTCCGGGCCCGCCGACCAGATGTGCAGGCGGCCGCGTGCGGCGATGCGCAGGGCGGGCAAGTCGGCACGGAACATCGCCACGTCGACATCGCTGTGCCGCCGCCGGGTGCCGGTGCAGGCGTCGATCGCCCAGCCGCCCGCGATCCACCACGCAGCGCCGACGTCGCCGAGGATCTCGCCGACATCGCCGGGCGTGACGTATGCCCAAGGGCCCCAAAGGTCTTGGAACTCGGCTTCGGCCGCGTCACGCGGCGGTGGGATCGGAAACTCGCGCAACGGTGGCCCTCCCGTCGGGTACGTCTTCCGACGCTACCCGCAGGAGGGGCGTCGTTCACCAGTGCGTGACGACCGGGTCGCCGACGCCGATGGTGTGATAGACCCATTCGGCGTCGTCGGGCGCGAGGTTGATGCAGCCGTGGCTGACGTTCGCGTAACCCTGCTGGTCCACCGACCACGGGGCCGAGTGGATGAAAACGCCACCCCACGTGAGCCGTTCGGCGAACTCGCCGTTGATGATGTAACCCTCGGGCGAGCTCAGCGGAATGCCGATGGTGCGGGAGTCGAACACGACGGACCGGAACTTCTCCAGCACCGGCCAAGTGCCGGTGGGTGTTTCGTATCCTGGCTTGCCCATCGAGGCGGGCATCGTCCGGACGACCGTGCCGCCGACGGTGAGTGTGAACGTGTGCGTCGACATATTCGCTTCACCGAAGACGCCCGCGTTGGTGGTGAATTCCGTACGTACGCCGCCGACCGAGACGAGGATGCTCGCGTCGGCGGGCAGGAACCCGGTCGGCGTCCACGTCACGTCGCGATCGTCGGTCCACGCGAAGGTACCCGGCAACGGCCGGGTGGTTCTGATGTCGATGGATTGTTCCGTCTGCGCGCGATCCGCGACAGGTGCGGCGAAACGAACGGTCACGGGGTGAGCTACGCCCACCACCTGGCCGTTCGAGGGTCCGATCGACGCCACCGCGGGTGTCGACGGCTTTCCGATCATCGTCGCTGCCGCCGCGCCCGACCCGAACGCGGCCAGTGCCACGATCACGGTCGCGAGGAACAGGTACCGAATGGAGCTCCTCATGGGCGTCCACCCCTTCGAGCTGGTGTGGTAGGCAAGGGACAGTCTAGGGCCCCATGATCAACTCGGCCACGGATAGGAATTGGTCCGTGGTCCAGTTGCGATCGGGGGCATGTCCACCACTGAGCCTTACCCCGCGGGATCGGGTCGAAACGGGCACGCGTCACCGGATACCGGGGGCCACCCGGCGACGGTCAGCGTGCGCCGTCGACGGGCAGCGGCTCCGGCGCGGCCGCCGCTCGCGCGTCGAAATCCGCTCGGGCGGTGAGAATTCGGTCCTGGTGCTCGACGGCCCAGACGCCCATGGCGTGCGTGATCGCACCGATGCTCGCGCCCATCTCGGTGAGCGAATACTCGACCCGGGGCGGCACCGTCGGATAGACCGCACGGCGCACCAGACCCTCGCGCTCCAGGTCGCGCAGTGTTCGAGTGAGCATCTTCTGGGTGATGCCGTCCAGGCGGCGGCGCAATTCGTTGAATCGGATCGGCCCATCGTGGCCGCGCAGCACGCCGAGCACCAGCATCACCCATTTGTCGGCGAGCACGGTCAGTACTTCTCGTGCGGGGCAGTGGTGCAGGTAGTTGTCGACCAGGCTGCCCGCCGAGGGCCGGTCACAGGCAGTATCCATAGGGAACCTCGGTATCAAGAAGGTGCCTTCTTCCCGAAAGGTACTACGGGTGGCCAGAATCGGTGCATGCTCGCAATCACGCAATACGCGTTCGGTGGCCCCGAAGTGCTCCAAGTGGTCGAGGTGGATCGGCCGCGGCCAGGTCCGGGGGAGGTGCTGGTGCGGGTCGCCGCGACCAGCGTCAACGCCGCCGACTGGAAGGTGCGCGCCGGACTGGTCGGGAAGCTCGGCGACCCACCGCTGACGCTGGGGCTCGACGTGTCGGGTGTCGTGGCCGAACTCGGACCCGGTGTGGACCGGTTCGCGATCGGTGATCCGGTGTACGGCATGGTGTTCGGCGGTGCGAACGCGGAATACGTTGTGGCGCAGGCGCACACCTTGGGACCGAAGCCGAGGAACGTCGACCTGGTGCACGCCGCGGCACTGCCGACGGCGGCGCTGACCGCGTGGCAGGCGCTGGCCGCGCTCGGCGCGGGGCAACGCCTGCTGGTGCACGCCGCCGCGGGCGGCGTCGGGCATCTGGCCGTGCAGATAGCCCGGCATCGCGGCGCGTACGTGATCGGCACCGCCCGCGTGGCCAACCACGAATACCTGCGCGGGCTCGGCGCCGACGAAGTGATCGACTACACCGCTGTCGATTTCGGCGCCGCGGTGCGCGACGTGGACATCGTGCTCGACCTGGTCGGCGGTGCGTACGGTTCCCGCTCCATCCCGGTGCTGCGGCCCGACGGCCGGTTGATCGACACCCAGGGCTCGGACGCGGAAGCCGACCCGCGCTACGAGCGGTTCTATGTCGAACCGTCCGGGGTATCGCTGCGTGAGATCACCACGATGGTCGAGCGCGGTCATCTGCACGCGACTATCGACCAGGTGCTACCGCTGGCGGACGCCGCGAAGGCCCACGAACTCAGCGAGTCGGGGCGGGTGCGCGGAAAGATCGTGCTGGTCGCATGGAATCCGCCCGCCTGACCGAGCCGGGCCGCGACGGCCCCGGACGAGCGGGTCAGCGGCGAACGGCGTGCACGACGTCGGCGTGCAGGGCGTCGGCCCGCGCCGCGAGCTCCTCGATCCGCACCAGGACCGCGGCGAACCGGTCGCCCTCGGCGGCGGGTAGCGATGCCACGTTGATCTCGATGTTGAGTTGCGAGGAGGTGGCGGCGGCGCGGCAGGCGTCGGCGGCCGCGCCGATGTCGGTGACGACGTTGGGATTCCCGATCGGGAACAGCTCCGCTGCCAGCGACAGCACCTCGTCCGCCTCGTCGACGACGGCGGCGGGCACGCGGGCGGCCTCGACCAGCGCGGCGGTGATCGCCGAGGCGCGGGCGGCGAGGTCCTCCGGAGTGTCCTTGGGCAGCTTGTAGGCGGCGCCGACGGCCGTGAACGCGGCGGCGTCGGCGTCGGCCAGCGCCAGCGCGCGCTCGCGGGCCGCGTCGGCGGCCTCGATGATCCGATCGACCACCGGCCGGTTCTCGGCGTCCTTGGCGCGCGTGGTGTAGCGCGCGACCATCGCGATGAGCGCGGCGGCCTGCGCGGCGTGCAGTGCGGCCACCGCGCCGCCGCCGGGCGCGGGGATCTTGGCGGCCAGATCGCTCAGGTACTGCGCCAAGGCGGCCCCGCCGAAGGACGACGCAGTTTCCGTGGACGACGAGCTGGTCTGCGACACGAGGGTGGTGCCTTTCGTTTACGGCGAGGATGGTCTACGTGTAGACGCTACCCCGTGGCGCTGGTCGCGCGATCGTGACCACGGCTTACCCGGCATCCCCCGTGGCCGGTGCGCGGCCGGGCCGTATCCGCCGTTATGTTGAGTGCCATGCGGATCGGATTGAGCGTCAACTACTCGGGGGGCTTCAAAGAGGCGGCGGCCGAAGTCGCCGACCTCGAGCGGGCGGGCCTGGACATCGTCTTCGTCCCCGAGGCGTACTCGTTCGACGCGGTGAGCGCGCTCGGCTACCTGGCCGCCAAGACCACGCGCCTGCAGCTGGCCTCCGGCATCCTGCAGCTCTACACGCGCACCCCGAGCCTGACCGCCATGACCGCGGCGGGCTTGGACTTCGTCTCCGACGGACGCTACGTGCTCGGGCTGGGCGCGTCGGGTCCGCAGGTGATCGAGGGTTTCCACGGCGTGCCCTACGACGCGCCGATCGGCCGGACCCGTGAACTGGTGGAGATCTGCCGGAAGGTCTGGCGGCGCGAGCGCCTGGAGTACCAGGGCAAGTACTACCAGATCCCGCTACCCGCAGGGCAGGGCACCGGCCTGGGCAAGCCGCTCAAGCTGATCAACCACCCGGTGCGTGAGCGCATCCCGGTGCTGCTGGCCGCGCTCGGCCCGAAGAACGTGGAACTGGCCGCCGAGATCGCCGAGGGCTGGCAGCCGATCTTCTTCCTGCCGGAGAAGGCGAAGGATGTGTGGGCGGACTCGCTCAGCGCGGGTCTCGCCGAGCGCGACCCCGCGCTGGGCGCCCTGGACGTGTACGCCGGTCCGGCCCTGGCCATCGGGGACAACGTCGAACCGCTGCTGGAGTTCGTGAAGCCTCATCTGGCGCTCTACATCGGCGGAATGGGCGCCAAGGGAAAGAACTTTTACCACACGCTGGCCACCAAGTACGGCTACGGGGCCGAGGCCGACCGCATCCAGCAGCTGTACCTGGGGGGAGAGAAGGAGGCCGCCGTCAAGGCGGTCCCGGACCAGTTGGTCCGGGACATCTCCCTGGTCGGCTCGGCCGGATACGTCAAGGAGCGAGTCGCCGCCTTCAAGGAAGCGGGCGTCACGGTTCTGAACGTGGTCCCGATGGCGGCCACCGCCGCCGAGCGCGTCAAACTGATCGAACAGCTGCGCGAACTGGTCTGAGAACGGCGCTGCCACCGTCGACGGGTGCGACGGTGGCAGCGGCACGGGTCATCTCCGGCGCAGCGCCGCCAGCGCGTCGTCCAGCGTCGAATGCAGCGCGAACACCTGATCGAGGCTGGTCATCTTCAGCTGCCGACTGGTCGCCGGGCCGTCGGCGACGACGGCGATCGCGGTGGTCGAGCCCGCGCGCTGATGGGCGGCCACGAGCGTCGCCATGCCCGCCGAGGCGAGGAAGCTGACCGCGGTGAGGTCGATGATCAGGGCCGCGGGCTTGCCGCTGAGAAGGGCATCGATCGCGTTCTCCAGCGCGGGCGCCGTAGCCAGATCGACCTCGCCGGCCACCGTCAGCACGGTGGCGCCGTCGTGGGCCGCGACCGTGGTGGTCATCGTGTCCGCGAGGGGATACGCGTCTCCGGAAGTATTGGTCACAACTTCACAACACACAAATCGCGGCGGATTCGCAACCTTTGAGTGTTCATAGAGGCAACCATACCCTGTTGCACCGACCGGTCTGCCGAGCCGGCGGCTACGGTGCCTGCGACCGCATCGCCGGGCGTGGGCGGGCGATCCTCGCCGGTGAGCACGCAGACAGCTACAAACCGGCGAGTTGGATCGCGACCGGAACAAGTCGTTCGGGCGGTGGAGAGCGGGTCGGCGCCGACATCGTCGCGGCGGCGGCCGGCGACCGACCGCACGACGAGCGGAATGCGCTGCGTGCCGCCAGGTGTGGCGCATCGCGGCGGTGAGGTGAATCAGCGTGGCGAATCCCCGGGAGCGAACGCTGGTTGGGGTGCCTGCGCATCGGCGAGGTCGGTGGAGTGAGCCAGTGCGTTGTACAACCAGTCGTGGGCTCGGCCGACAGTGACACGAGTTCCGAGGAACCGTTCTGTCAGAGTCCAGTACCGGTGAATCCGGTGATCGGAATCGGTTGCGTCGATCAGCAACTGCTCGCGGAAACGCCGGGAATCGTGTTCCCCTCGCGCGCCGGCATGGGCGTTGACGAATCGATCGAGTTCGCCACCGGCGCGCGGCCGCACGCCTTCCGCGACGAGTGGCACCACGTCCATCACTACACCGTCCATCTCGATGTACAGTGCGCGAGGGTCGCGGATCAGCTCCGGCCGATGCCGCCAGTATTGCTGCCGCACGGCATTGTGCAGATCGGGATCCGCCACCAGAGCGGCCAACTCGGCATACGCGACAACTTCGTCGACGGACGGATCAGCAGGCGGCTCGGGAACATTCCAGCCCACCCATATGTCGCTGTCGCACCGTGGTATCGGTGCGAGAACGCGCCGCCAGAACCGCACCAGGCAGTCGTGCACCGCACCACCGTCCTGCGCGGCGGACAGTAACGCGAGTCGCTCGGTCCGCTGTGCCGGGGTGACCGTCCCGATGGCCCGCAGTGACGCCCGCCGCCACGCCAGCGACCTGAACTCGATATCCAGCCGCGCACTTTCGGCAGCGATGACCTCGGTCATCGACCGCTGTTCGTGCAGCACGTCGGTGATCGAGTCCAGCCCGAGACCGAGCGCGCGCAACCGACGCACCAGCAGTAGTCGTTCGGTGGCGCTATCGGCGTCGAACATCCGATGCCCGCCCGCGCTGCGCTGGGATTCCAGGATGCCTTCATCGCAATAGAACCGGATCGTGCGCACCGCGAGCCCGGTACTGCGCGCCAACTCCCCGATACTCACCAACGCATCGGATCGTGTGTTGTCTGTCACAAACTGTTGAACCTCCACCCCGCTGGAGCTTTTAGCGTACTGGCACTGCCGTCCGACCCCGAGAGCGGAAACCGAAGCAATCGCGGCGGACAAGGGAGTACTACGTATACGTCGTCACACCGAGGAGGGTGTTTCATGCCTACCGCGCAAGAAGAAATCGTCGCCGGCATCGCAGAGATCGTCGAGGAGGTGACGGGTATCGACGCCGCAGAGGTGGTGATCGAGAAGTCCTTCGTCGACGATCTGGAGATCGACTCCTTGTCACTGGTGGAGATCGCAGTACAACTGGAGGACAAATACAGCGTGAAGGTCCCCGACGAGGACCTCGCGAGCCTGCGAACCGTCGGTGACGCGGTCGCCTACGTGCAGAAGATGCAGGCCGAGAAGCCCGGGCTCGCCGCCGAAGTGGAAGCGAAATACCAGGAGGGCAAGGCGAATTGAGCTGCGCCGCCGTGCACGAGGGCGCCCTGATCGGTCGTGAGGTGGGCGTGGTCGAACAATCCTTGCCACGCGGTCGGTCCGGATATGGGCAGCGCGGCGGCCACGGTGTGGTCGACGTCGGCGGCGGGGGCGAGGTTGCGAGCCGCTACCGCGGTGTACTCGGCCAGAGATCCGTTGCGAGCCCGGTCGGTCGGTCCGAACATCCGCCGGCCTACCGTGATGCCAGTGGTTCCGTAGCCGAATTCGACTACGGTTCCGGACAACTCGTGTCCGGGGATGGTGGGGGTCCGGTCGCGGCCGGCGCGATCGGACCAGGTCGGGCCGGTCGAGCTCGCCAGGGGTGAAGCCCGCGGCGTGCACGCATGGATGCCTCCACTGATCCGTGCTCGCCGTACCCGGGGCCGCAGCCGTGAAACGCCACTGCCCGGCCGCGTCCCGGTTCCGGTGCCAGGAGTCGTGGACCTGTTTGCCGTGTCGGCGGTCACTCTTGCCGGGTTCCGATTCCGCTGCTACACCGGATCTATGTCCGTACATGCAGATTTACTAGTTCAGGATCAACAAGATCTGGCGCAGCGTGTGCCGGCGCGCCCGGGTGACTGGCATCCAGGGTCGCTGTGGTGGGACGCGCAAACCGTGCTGGTGACCCATGAGATCGAACCGGGCCGGTGGGAGAGGCTGCGGCGTCTGGTGGTGCCGGTCGGGCTCGGGCGACTGGCGTTCCGGCTCTCGTCGTGGTCGCCGGAGGCAGCGTGCATGATGCGCGATCGCCGGGTGATCGTTCAGGCCGGGGACTGGCGCGGCGAGCCCGCCATCGGATCGCGCGAGCATCAGGGCAGCGTGCAGCTCTACGGTCCTGGACCGCTGGCCGACACGGTCGCCGAGGGGCTGCGGATCAAATATGGTGCGCGCCTGACCATGGCCCGGTTCGGGCATCGGCTCAGGCTCGGCTCGGCCCCGTACGCGGACCTCGTCGCCGTGGTCACCGTCCGCGAGAACAAGGGCATGCTCGCTCTGCCCTGACCCGCGGCCATGGGGGGCGGTCGGTCAGTCGGGATACTCGTGGACGGTCAGCAGTAGATGATCCAGCCGAGTACGTAGCTGAACAGGGCCGCCGCCGGCCGCCGACGCGACGGTGACCAGTTTGGTGGCCAGCAGCCGCAGCTTGGTGTTGGTTTCCTGCGATCGCCACCGCAACACCTGGAAGGCCTGGTCGGCGTTCAAACCGTAGGCGAGCATCAGCATCCCCTTGGCCTGTTCGATCGCCGCGCGGGCCTCGACCACTTCCGGCAACGTCTCATCGAGCGCTTCGCGCCGCTGCTCGTCGACCGTGGCGGTCAGATCGACGAAATAGCCGGAGGTGCCCACGACCGCACCGGTGCCGTCGAAGATGTGGTCGGCGACCACGAGCACGTGCCGGACGCGTCCGGCGGTGTCGATGATGCGGTGCCGGCTGCAGAACGCGCCGTGGTCGCGCACCGCGGTGGCCAGGGCGTCGGCAACCGCGGCGCGATCGGCAGGATGGTTGTGCGACAGCACCAGATCGGTGGTCGGCTGCACCTGGCCAGGGGCGTAGCCATACAGTTCGGCGACCTCGTCGGACCACTCCCAGCGCTGATCGTCGAACCAGAACCGGAAACTGCCGACCCGCTGCGGCCCCTCCGCCTCCGGGGCGCCACCATGCGATGCGCTGGGGACGCCCGGTCCGTTGGCATCACCCTCCTGTGCCATCTTGCTCCCTCCTGGCATCCGAAGGACACGATCTCTCGGTACCGGGAAGCGTTCCCCGGAACGCGGCGGTCATCGCTCGGCCGGGCGCCTGCCGGATACCGAAATGGTCACACTCGCCGCTCTCCTCGCCCGACCACGGCGCGTGATGGTAGGCAGGACGGTGACGAGACGTCTTGATTCCAACAGGACTCCTCGGCTGTGCCGGACAAGGCACTCGAACCAGGAGAGAGTCATGGATTCGGACTCGTTTCGCGGGCACATGCCCGATCCGCGGACCCGATTGTTCAGCAGACTGCGGCGTCAGGGGCCTGCGGTGGTGATGTCGGCCCGGGGTGTCGCGGACGGGTTCACACTGCAGACGTGGGCGGGTGATCTCCGCGAAGCTATGGAATGCGCGGAAACGTCATCCTGCGGCTTGGTCGTCGACACCACCAAGCTCGAATTCATGTCATGGCGTGCGCTCTACCTTCTGGCGCAGTATGCCGCCGCGTGCCGTAGCAGCGGTGTGGCGGTCAGATTGGTGAGCAGGAATTCGACGATCGCCAAGATCGCGCCCAGCGACCCGGTCACCGCACGACTGCCCGTCCATTCGACAACGGTCAGCGCACTCACCGCCCTGCGATTGCACCCGCTGCCGACTCGCCGAGCGGACCCGGCTGCCCGCCGCGCCACCGCCGGCAACGATCGCGTCCATCGGGCCCATCGCCCGGGACCCGCCGACAAATCCGCACGATAACCCCGAACGCGCGCGGCATGGGACCGCTGCGTCGTGCGACCGATCGGATCGCGGCGACCGACTCCGGCGCTTCGCCCGACAGACGAGGCCAGGTCAAAAAGGCGTCGGGGCCCTGACAAGCGCAGCCGTGGACCGTAAACGTTCTTGGGGTTGTCAGCGAATATTCCGATGGTGTGGAGGTGATCCTACGAAAGGGCCGCCGGCAGGGTGGCCCGACCTCGCACCTGACCGCATCTCGAACCGTATTCGATCCGTCAGCCCTGGAGACTGGATGCCCATCGCCCACCCTGACTCACCCGCACGCCTGTCCGACCACATACCCGCGCTGCGAGCGAGACTGAATCAGCAACGCCGCTTCCGCCTGCAGCAACTGGCCGAACTGGATGCCGACATCGACCGCACGCCCACACCCGTCGACGCGGCTGCTGAGGCCAGGCAAGAAGTCACCATCACATTGGCCGCGGCGGCACGCCACGCGCTGGCCGATATCGACGAAGCCCTGACGCTGATCGGCGCAGGCCGTTACGGCCGCTGCCGCGGCTGTCATGCCGAGATCCCGATACACATCCTGCGAACCATTCCGACGACACAATGGTGCCTGCACTGCCTGCGGCATCTGCCTGCCTTCGACGGCTCCCGCCCGATGCGCGGGCAGCTGCCTCGCGCGACATCCCACACACCGCGTGACCCGTCGACGCGACGGAAACCCCTCGCGCGCCGTTGATCGGACCGTCGAGCGATGGGCCGGTCATCAGCACGCGTTCTCCACCGGGCTGGGCAGTCGACCGCGGGCGTGGGTGATGGCGTCAGGCGTGTGTTCGAAGATTTGCGAGTCACCCCCGGCCGGAAGTGCGCCGATCGCGGCCAAGCGCCGCTTGTGGTCGTC
The DNA here is from genome assembly GCF_052545135.1 of Nocardia aegles. Classification (NCBI taxonomy): domain Bacteria; kingdom Bacillati; phylum Actinomycetota; class Actinomycetes; order Mycobacteriales; family Nocardiaceae; genus Nocardia; species Nocardia aegles. Next base: position 898,113 of record NZ_JBQWRI010000002.1, on the reverse strand, counting down.
GCGTAGTCCGGACATGAGCACGGTGATGTGGCGGTGTTCGAGTTTGCCGATGGCGTCTTTGAGCACGAGGGCGCCGGTGGTGTCCAGAGCGGTGATGTGGGACATGCGCAGGATGATGATGTGGACATCGGACACGTCGGCCAGTTCGAGGAGGAATCGGTGGGCGGCGGCGAAGAACAGTGGCCCGTCGATGCGGTAGGCCACGATGTGGTCGCCGAGCAGTTGGTGTTCTTCGGCCAGGTGGGTGCTGCCGTCGGTGGGAGGATCGAGCGGGATCTGCTGTAGCCGGGCTTCTTTCGCGACGGCCCGCAGGGCGAGCACGACAGCGATCCCGACTCCGACCGCGACCGCGGTGACCAGGTCCATCGCGACGGTGACACCGAAGGTGACGGCCATGATCGCGGCGTCGCCTTTCGACGCGCGGGCGATCGCCGCCAGTGACGCGGTTTCGATCATCCGCACGGTGGTGGCCAGCAGCACGCCCGCCAGCGCGGCCAGCGGGATGTCGGCGACCAAGGGTGCGGCCAGGTAGATGATCGCGGCCAGTACGACGGCGTGGGTGAGTGCGGCGAGGCGGCTGCGTGCGCCGGAGCGGACGTTCACCGCGGTGCGGGCGATCGCGCCGGTAGCCGGGACGCCGCCGAATATCGCAGCGGTCAGATTGGCCAGTCCTTGTCCGAGCAGTTCCCGGTCGGGATTGTGGCGGGTGCCGACGGCCATCGCGTCCGCCGCGGTGGCCGACAGCAGCGATTCCAGCGCGGCGAGTGCGGCCACCGCGAGTGCGGGGCCGGCGAGGGCGCCGAGCTGATCGAGATGCACGACGGGGAGCGTGGGGGTGGCCAATCCGGCGGGAATCTCACCGATCGGGGTGAGGCGCAGATCGAATGCCTGCGCCGATACGGTGGCGACGGCCACCGTGATCAGCGCGAGTGGCAGCTTCGGCAGGTACCGCCCTCCGGCCAGCACGACCGCAGCGACCAGCAGCGCCGTAGCGAGCGTCGTGGGGTGCGGGTGCGCGATGTATTGCCGCACTGCGTCGAAGGCCGCCTGCCATACCTTCTCGCCCGCGGGGTGGGCGATGCCGAGGGCGGACGGGAACTGTTGCAGGGCGATGACGACAGCGATCCCCGCGGTGAAGCCCTCGATCACCGGAGCAGGCATGTACCGAACCGCCCGGCCGACACCGGCGAACGCGAGCACGAGCAGCACAAGACCGGCCATCAGCCCCACGGCCAGCACTCCACCGCCGCCGTGCTGGTGAAAGATCGGCACCAGGACCACGGTCATCGCCCCGGTCGGTCCCGACACCTGGAACCGGGATCCGCCGAATACCGCCGCCACCGCTCCCGCGACGACCGCGGTCGTCAGACCGGCGGCCGCGCCCAGGCCGGAGCTGATGCCGAATCCGAGCGCCAGCGGGAGCGCGACCAACGCGACCATGAGCCCGGACAGTAGGTCCGCGCCGGGTGCGCGGACGGCCGAACGCCAGTCCGACCACGACGGTAGGAGTGCGCGCATGGTCATCGGGCGGCGGCCAGGCGCAGTTTCAATGCCGCGAGCTGTTCGCGCAGCGGTTCGGGCAGCCGGTCGCCGCCTATGGTGGCGTACCACTCGTCGATCGAGCGGGTTTCGCTCACCCACTCGTCGATATCGACGGCCAGAGCCTGCGCGGCCGACTCTCGGTCGCCGTCATCGAACCCGGACAGATCGAGGGCGTCCGCGGTGGGCACGTATCCGATCGGAGTCTCCACGGCCTCCGCGGTGCCGTCCAGGCGGCCGAGAGCCCATGTCAGGACGCGCACGTTGTCACCGAAGCCGGGCCACAGGAATCGACCTTCCGGGCTGCGGCGAAACCAGTTGACCTGGAAGATCTTCGGCAGCCGCGCACCCTGATGGTGCGCCATCGACAGCCAGTGCGCGAAGTAGTCGCCGACGTGGTAGCCCAGGAACGGCAGCATCGCCATCGGATCTCGGCGCACCACACCGACCGTGCCCGCGGCAGCGGCTGTGGTTTCCGACGACAGCACCGAGGCGGTGAACACGCCGTGTGCCCAGTCGAACGATTCGGCGACCAGGGGAACGGTGCCGGCGCGGCGGCCGCCGAAGAAGATCGCCGAGATCGGTACGCCCGTCGGGTCGTTCCACTCCGGCGCCACCGACGGGCACTGCTCGATCGGGGTGCAGTACCGCGAATTCGGGTGAGCGGCGGATGTCGGCGTCTCGGGGGTCCAGTCCCGTCCCTGCCAGTCGATCAGGTGCGCGGGCTGGTGGTCGGTCAGGCCCTCCCACCACACGTCGCCGTCGTCGGTGCGGGCGGTGTTGGTGAAGATCGAGTTGCCGACGTTTATAGTGGCGATAGCGTTCGGGTTCGTGGTCGCCCCGGTTCCGGGGGCGACACCGAAGAATCCGGCCTCGGGGTTCACCGCGTACAACCGGCCGTCGGCCCCGAACCGCATCCACGCGATATCGTCACCGACCGTTTCGGCGCGCCAGCCGGGCAGCGCCGGTTCCAGCATGGCCAGATTCGTCTTGCCGCACGAGGACGGGAACGCCGCGGCCACGTAGTGCGTGTCGCCCTGCGGTGAGGTCAGTTTGAGGATCAGCATGTGCTCGGCCAGCCACCCCTCGTCACGACCGATCACCGACGCGATCCGCAGAGCGAAACACTTCTTACCGAGCAGCGCGTTTCCGCCGTATCCCGAGCCGTAACTCCAAATTTCGCGGCTTTCGGGAAAATGCGAAATGTACTTGGTCGTATCACACGGCCACGCCGCGTCGGCTCGGCCCGCGGCCAGCGGCGCGCCGACCGAATGCAGGCACTTCACGAAGGTCGTCTCGGCACCGAGCCGCTCCCACACCGGCGTCCCGGAGCGGGTCATGATCTGCATCGACACCGCCACGTACTCCGAATCGGTGATCTGCACACCGAACTTCGGGTCCTCGGCATCCGTCGGGCCCATGCAGAACGCGATCACGTACATCGTTCGCCCCGCCATGGCCCCGCGGTAGTGCTCGGTCATCACCGTGCGCATGTCCAGCGGGTCGACCCAGTTGTTGGTCGGACCCGCGTCCGTCTCGTTCTCCGAGCAGATGAACGTGCGATCTTCGACCCGCGCCACATCGTCGGGATCGGAAACACACCAGAACGAGTTGGGCTTCGCGGGCAGGGGCACGAACGTTCCCTTGTCCACCAGCAGGCCGGTCAGCCGATCCCACTCGTCCCGCGACCCGTCGCAGAACACGATCGCATCTGGCGCGGTGAGTTCGGCGACTTCCGCGACCCACGCCAGGATTCCCTCGTGCGTGGTCGGTGCCGAGGAGTCGGCGGGGGCGGCGGCGGTGGGATGGGTCACGGCGGATCTCTCCTTTATGAAGATGCAAGGTGATAAGTTTAGAAAATCTGCAATCAGTGCTTGCGTGCACCCCATGGGTGATGTGTGCGATCGGTTACGCGGGCTCTTCCAGGGCTTCGGCTTGTCCGGCGACAACGCCGGTGAGGATGGCGCGGGCGGTGGCGAGTAGTTCGGCGATCTCGGGGCTGGCGAGTTCGTAGGTGACCGACAAGCCCTCGCGACGGGCTGCCACCAAGCCCGCGCGCCGCAGGATGGACAACTGTTGCGACAGATTCGCTGCTTCCACGCCGATCTCGGCCAACATCTCCGACACCGCGTGCTCACGCCGGCTGAGCAGTTCCAGAACGCGGATGCGGACGGGGTGGCCCAAGGTTTTGAAGAAGTCGGCCTTCATCTGATAGAGCGGCCTGCTCGGTCCCGGCATGGCGGCCGCTCCTTTCCGCTGGCGGGCCGATCCGGTGACGATCACCCGGCCTGTTGATTGCGAAGTTTAGCAAACAGAGTAGATCCGTGAACGACGCCCCATCTGATTGCGCGGATTCTCGCCCTGGTGGTCTCATGTCCGCCCGTGCGCAAACCCCGAGCCGGCCGAGCGCCGGAGTGCCTGCTGCTCGGCGCGCCGTTCGATGCCGTGCAGCATCTTGCGTTCCATCACGAGGCTGCCCGGCTCCATGACGAATCGGTAGACCCGGCGGGTAAGTGTCCAGGCACCGGTGCGCGCGATGCGGTTGTGGCTCAGCGCGCCGTCGGTGCGGGTGGTCGGAGTGCGCGTGGCATGCCGGAGCCGGCGTGGCGGCGGAAATCTCGGTTCGGATGACTCGTGTCGGCAATCTCCGGGGAAACTTCTGTGGCAGGGTGGTCGGCTGTGCGGACAATCCTGATCACGGGGGCGACATCGGGTATCGGTCTGGCGTCGGCTCAGCAGTTGGCGGCGCAGGGGAATCGGCTTGTGCTGGTCGGGCGTAATCCGGAGAAGCTCGCCGCGGCGGCGAAGCTGGTCCGGGGCGCGGGGGCGGCGGCGGTCGACACCCTGGAGTGCGATTTCGCGTCGCAGTCATCGGTCCGGCAATTGGCGAAGGAGATTCTTGCCGCGTACGACCGGCTGGATGTGCTGGCCAACAACGCGGGTGGCTACCACAAGACCCGAACCGAGACCGTGGACGGCATCGAGGCCACGTTCGCGGTCAACCATCTCGGTGGCTTCCTGCTCACCGAACTGCTGACGGATCTGATGGTGCGCAGCGCCCCGTCGCGCATCGTGTTCACCTCGTCGGTCATGCAATTCGGCGCCACCATGGATTTCGCGGATCTGCAATTCCGGCAAGGATATTCGGGAGAAAAGGCCTACAGCCGCTCCAAGCTGGCGAACATCATGTACGCCCGGGCGCTGGCGCGGCGCCTGGAAGGAACCGGGGTAACGGTCAATGCCTTCCACCCCGGTGCGGTGGCGACCGGAATCTGGGATTCGATGCCGTGGTTCGGTCAACCCCTCGTGGCGCTCGCCAAGCGATTGTTCATGATCTCCGCCGCGGAGGGGGGACGAGCGTTGACGTACCTGGCCACCGACCCGGAAGTCGCCGCGGTCAGCGGCTGCTATTTCCAGAACAGCCGCGTCAAGGCTCCGTCGCGTCTGGCCCAGGACGAGACGCTCGGGCGGCAGTTGTGTGAAGTCAGTGCGACCTTGGTCGGGCTCGGCGCGTAGGCGCGCGTACGACCAGCGATAACCTTGTCGCGCAGCGACACGACACGTATGCGGCCGGGTGTGTCCCGGTGTTGTCCTTCGACCTCGGGCTCAGGAATCCTCGATGCCGGGCGCCGGTGCGACTCTGGCACCGGCCGACAGCAGTCGCTCGGCCAGCGCTCGGCCGCGGTGGGCGAGCTCGGGCGGGTCGAGTATGTCGAAGTCGTGCCCCAGCAACAGCATGTGCACGAGCACGATGTCGAGGCTGTGGTCGGCTCCGCTGCGGACCTCGCAGCGCTCGCTGCCGCACGGTCGAACGACCGCCGCCGACGCCGGAATCTGCGCGCGCACCAGGTCGGCGGAGGCGTGCACCAGGAAGCGGGCCCGCAGCGGGTAGACCCGGCTCGCCACGCCTTCCTGCACGTAGGCCGCCGCCTCGGGCGCCGCGCGCGGGCGGAAGCGCCACGTCCGTGCGGTCACATCGGTCATCCGGTCGACGCGGAAGCTGCGCCAGTCCTCGCGATCGAGGTCGAAGGCGAGCAGGTACCAGCGCCGGTCGGAGGAGACCAAGCGGTAGGGCTCGACCCGCCGCCGTCGCACCCGGTCTCCCGTGGGGTAGTCGAAACCGGCCTCCACCTCGTCACGGCAGGCTCTGGCCAGCGTCATCAGCACGTCGGGTTCGATCGGCGGGTGTCCTCCGCCGAAGGATTCCACCGAGCCGGAGAGTGCCTGCACTTCGCGCCGCAGCCGGATGGGCAGTACCCGGTCGAGCTTGGCCAGCGCCCGCAGCGCGGCGTCCTCGGCGCCCGCGAGCGCGGCGCCCGCGCCACCGAGGAGCGAGACCGCGGTGACGATCGCTTCCTCGTCGTCGAGGAGCAGCGGCGGCAGCTCCTGCCCCCGGCCGAGCTGGTACCCGCCGCCGACACCGTGGCAGGCGTGCACCGGATAGCCGAGCGCGCGCAGGCGTTCGACATCGCGCCGCACTGTGCGCGGTGTGACGCCCAGTCGCTGAGCGAGCTCATGCCCGGTCCAGACCGGGCGCTGCTGGAGCAGTCCGAGCAGAGTGAGCACCCGCTCGGTCGTGCCACGTCCGCCACCGTTCGCCGCTTCCACGTCGCTCAGCCTGCCAGAAATAGCGGACCGATACTGTCCGCGAGGCATGTCAGGGTAGCGGCATGGACACAGACGCACTCGACTGGAACAGGACCCTGCGGGAGCAGTGGGAAGTCCACTGGAATCATCAGCTACGGGACCGGCTGCGCGCCCTCACCGACGACGAGTACTTCTGGTCGCCGGTACCGGACGCCTGGAACGTGCGGCCACGTGGCAGTTCGACGGCGCCCGTGCAGGCCGGGACCGGGGACTTCACGATCGACTTCGCCTTCCCGGAGCCCGATCCCGCGCCGTTCGCCACGATCGCCTGGCGACTCGGTCACGTCATCGTCGGCGTGCTCGCCGTGCGCAACGCGATCCACTTCGGCGCGCCCGCGGCCTCGTATGAGACCTGGGAATACGCGGGCGACGCGGCCACCGCGCTCGATCAGCTCGAAGCGCAGTTGGATATCTGGTCGACGGGAGTGCGTGGCCTCGGCGCGGACGGCCTGCGGGTCCCGATCGGGCCGAAGGAACCCTTTCCCGAGGCTCCGATGGCCGATCTGGTGTTGCACATCCACCGTGAGCTGATCCACCACCTGTCCGAGGTCTGCCTGCTCCGCGACCTCTACTTGCACACCGGCGCCGCCAGCAAACCCACGACCACGAACCCGACCCGCCTCGACCCCGACGAACTGCACCGCAACCCCGCGTTCACGCAGGGGGTGATCGCACCCGCGGGCCGAACGCTCTACGTCGGCGGCCAACTCGGCACCGACAGCACGGGCACACTCCTCGACGGCGTGGAAGCGCAGACCGTCCAGGCCATGCGCAACGTACTGTCCGTGCTGGCGGCCGCGAATACCGGTCCGGAACACGTCGTCAAACTCACGATCTACCTCGTCGACGGGGCCGACGCTCGGGCGGGTTACGCGGCGGCGCGAACCGTGTGGGGTGACCACCGCACCGCCATCACGGTCGTCTCCACCGCCGGACACGCTCGGCCCGGCGCACTCGTGGAGATCGACGCGATAGCGACCGTCCCCGAATAGCCGCGCTTGTGCTAACCAGGGACGGCAGACGCGGCTGTTCGCGGGAGGCGCACGGCATATCGCGCAGCGGTGAATGTGACATACCGGCAGGTGCATTCGCTCCCGGGCGCCGCGGTGACGTACAACGCGTTCGACCGTAACCGTCGGCTGTGGCTCGCCGCTTGCCTTTTCCTCGGTGTCGAACCAACTGCTGCACGGGAGAATGAACAAATGGTGCCGGACGACTACGTTCGGGGCTACCTCGAGAGCCTGCTCGACCTCGGCATGATCCACTGGGGCCCGCGGCTGCCTTTCCGGAACATGGTGCGATTGTGCACCATCGGATTCCGGGCTCCGATTTCCGGGAACAGCTCCGGGCGGAGTGGACCGACGCCGACCAGCGGCGTTTCGAGAACCTGTTCGTCTTCGTTTCCTTTGCCGACCGCTTCATTCCGAGCTTCGTGCGGCACAACGGATCGCACGCGCTGATGATCGATCCGCGCCGCGAATCCGCAAGGGGAACAACCACATATGGGTCCGAACGAGTTGCTCGTCGAACCATTCCGTCGCCACGGGGCCTGGTTTGGTGATTTCGTGTGCCAGCCGGTACATTCGTCTCGTCAAAATACCGAGCGATCGGTGGTTAGGCACGAATACCCCCGAGCGAGCCCCGAACCGATGTAGATCGGTTCGGGGCTCGGTTGGTGTGTGCACCATTTTCCGTCGGTGCGGCCGGAATGCGGCCATGCGGGTCGTCGGCGGCGAGAAAATCGCTGCGCGCACGCGTCCGAATCACCGGCTCGGATGCGGCCGGGTCGAAGATGGCACCCTGTCGAACGTGATCGGCGGGCTCCGCGCCGTGGACTTATGCTGAGGCCGTGCGGATCAGACTGCGGCGGCGGGTGTACCTGGGCGCCGAGTACGCGACACTGTTCTTCGGCGGAGCGACCGCCTACAACGCGTTGCTGCGCGGCCGATCGCCGATTCCCGCGCTGTTGGCGCTGGCCGCGGGTGCGGCGGTCTATCTGCGGCGTTCTTCCGATTTCGATCGCGCCGCATTGTGGCGTAGCGAGACACTGCGCGCCCAGGCACGGTCGATGGCGACCGGGGCGGCAGCGAGCGCGGTGGCACTCACCGCGGCGGTCGCGATGGTGCGGCGGGAGGATCTGTTCGATCTGCCCCGGCGGCATCCCGAGATCTGGCTCGCGGTGCTGGTGCTGTACCCCGTGTTGAGCGTGTACCCGCAGGAATTGATCTTCCGATCGTTCCTGTTCCACCGGTACGCACCCGTCTTCGGGGAAGGCGCGGGTCTGGTGATCGCCAGCGCGGCCGCGTTCGGCTTCGTGCACATCGTCTTCGGTAGCTGGTTCTCGGTTGTCGCCAGCGGCGTCGGTGGCTGGATATTCGCCTCGCGGTATCTGCGGACCCGGTCGCTGTTCACCGCGTCGGTGGAGCACTCGGTGTACGGAATACTCGTGTTCACCGTCGGTTTGGGCCGGCACTTCTACCACGGCGCCGTACCGGCGGCTCCCACTCGGATGATCGCTGCGGCACCGGAGTGACACGGCGCGTTCCGGGCGGGCCTCGGCGTCGATGACGCGATTATCCGCAGCCCGGCCCACTTCGGGACGCTCCTCACCGCCGGGGGATGTACCTGCTGATCGGGTGGGTGCCAGGTGCGGTCCTGCCCACCGATCGGCCGGCGAACTCGAGCGGTCCGCTGCCGACGGTGGTGCGCCTGGCCGGTGGCGTTTCGCAGCGGGGTGCGACCTCGTGTCCGTTCCTGCTCACCGGTGTCGATGGGAGTCCGGCCGAGGGGCTCCCTGCGCCTGCCGGGCCCGGCGCGGAGCGTGACGATTCGCTTTCCATCGCGCGACGACACGAAGATGTCGTTGCACCGCATCCAGCCTGGTGGTACACGAAATCTTCAACGGCGCCACGGCGCCGGTTGCAGTACGGAGATCGAATCGGCACCCCTGAACCCACCCCTTTCCCCGGAGGTTTCCACGCGATGGCATATCCCGTGCACGGCGGCTCCTCGCTCGGCCGAAGACTCCACGGCTACACCCCGCGGCGGCCCAACCGGCTCGCGGCGGCGCATCGCGTCCTCACCGTGCCGGATCGCCCCGGCGAATGGTATCCGGGGATGCTGTGGTGGGATGCGAGCACGGTACTGGTGACCTACCCACGGCCGGAGGCAACGGGCCGCTGGAATACCGTGCCGCACTTCGTATTGCCGGTCGACCACGGGCGTCTGGCCGTTCGGATCTCGTCGCATTCACGCGAAGCTCGGCACCTGGCCCGCGAGCACCGGGTCATCGTGCAGGCCGGGAACTGGCGGGGGGAGCCTGCCCTGGGGTCTCGGCAGCATCCGGGCACGGCCGAATTGCTTCGTACCGGGCCACTGGTCGACAAGGTGCGAGCCGGAATGCTGACCAAATACGGACGATGGCTCGGCTTGGCGCACCTCAGCCACAGACTGGCCATGGGCGCGGCGCCGTACGGCGATATCGTGGTCGTCATCACCGTACGCGAGAACTCGCTGGTGGGTACGTGACGTCACCATGGCGATGTCGTCGGACCGGGCATACGCACAGGGGTTCGCGGATCCGCGCCGATGTCGAGAGCCGCTACCGCGGCGGTGTGCTTCGGGGCGGCACGGAGGTGCCGGCACATCACGACGGCGATCGGGAAAGGTGGGTGCATTCGGAGGGGATCGAGCGCACCCACCCTCGCGCCTCGGCGTCAGCTGAGCAGCCGGCGCGGGCAGCGTCGGGACGGACCGACGGAGACGAATGCGAACCCCCGGAAACCCCGACCCGTGACCGACTTTAACGCCGTCGTCCCGACAATGACAGCGAAAACGCGTTCTCGACACCCGCCGCCACGTCCGCCGAGAGCTTGGGCGTCCAGATGACTCGAACTCGGCCTCCGTCACCGCTCGTCGAGCGAGGGCAGGACGGTCTCGCGCACGATCAGCAGCACGGCCGCGGCGACGGGGATGGCGAGCAACGCCCCGACGATCCCGAGCAGCGCGCCCCCGAGCAGCACCGCCACCACGGTCACGAGCGCGGGCACGTGCACGGCGCGGCCGATGATGCGCGGCACCAGAACGTAGTCCTCGACCAGGCGCAACGCGATGAAGAACACGACGGTCGCCACCGCGACCGGCAGGGAGACGGTCAACGCGACGAGCGCGACGATCATCCCGGCCAGCGTCGAACCGACGATCGGGATCAGGTCGAGCACCGCCACCAGCACGGCCAGCAGCAGCGGGTACGGCACGTCGAAGATGAGCAGCCAGATACCGGTCAGCACGGCGGTGATCAGGGAGATGACCAGGTTGCCCAGAATGTAGCCGCCGACCTTGGCGAAGATCTCGTCGCCGATCAGAATCGCGCGGGGGCGGCGCGAACTGGGGAACAGCCGGTAGACCGACGCGCGCACCCGGGTGAAGTTGGCCATGAAGTAGGCGGTCAGCACCGCGACGATCACCGTGCTGCTGACGACCGAGAACACCGCGCGTCCGGCGGTCAGCACCCCGGTGGTCACGCCGGAGGAGTCCGATTCGAGCAGGTGCCGCAGCCGGTCTTCCAGGTGGAATCGCTGGTCGAGCGTGCCGATGTAGGGATAGCGGTCGGCGAGGTGGGTGACGTAGTGGGGCGCGTTGTGCGCGAGTGCGTCACCCTGCGTGATCAGCGGTGGTATCGCCGCGGCGAGGAATCCGGCGAACAGGCCGAGCCCCGCCAGGTAGACGGTCGTCACGGCGGCCCAGCGCGGGAAGCGCGGCCGGACCAGCCGGGACACCAACGGCTCCATCCCGATGGCCAGGAACAACGCCACCAAGATCAAGATCAGCGTTTGACCCACGGCGAGCACGGTGCGAATGGCCGCATAGGTCACCGCGACACCGGCGGCTCCGGCCACCCCGACCATGAATGGGGAGCGCCGATCGAAGGGCCGCCCGGGCCGGCCCAGCGGGAAGGCCGTACTGCGCGCACGGGCGGCTTCGGCCTCGGCGGCGACGATCGGACCGGCTTCGTCGGTGCCGTGGGGTTGTGCGATGTCGCCGCTGTGTCCGGTGTCCGCGCAATCGCGTGCGGGATGTTCCTGGTCGGGAGTGTCTCTTTCGGACATGCCTTCCGTCCGATCGGTGGGTGAGCTGGTCCGGGATAGCAGTGCGCGGCTTACCCGCTGCGCGACCGCCCAAACGTGGCACCCGGGCCGGTGGGCGGCCGTGCGGCCGAGCAGCGAATCGGTGATCACCTCGCGAAGCGCGGTCCCCGGCGATGCCCCACTGAGGCGGAGTCGCACTGTGGCGTCGACACGCCCGCAGGGGCATCGAGACGTCGACGGATGCCGCGCCCGGCGCGGGCGATACCGCCGGCACGCTCGATCGGTATCGACGGATCCCGCACGTCGCCGGCCGCGGGCGAACACCGCGCACCTCCGAAACGGACGTCGGCCACTGGAATCACGCGGCCCGACACCGACTCGAATTTCCGAAACACAAGCTGCGCAGTCTGTTTCCGCATTCCCGTCCGCATCCGTCGACCCGAATCAGCAACGTCGCGGCCACGGACAGCCGATACTGATGGGTAGCCCGTGCGTACCTCGCGGTGATCCCTACGAGCAGAGCTATCCGCGACGCTCCGAGAATCGACAGGATCCGGCGATGCCCAAGATCAAGGACCTGAACCCGCTACCGATGGCCGACATCGGTGGCTCGGATCTCTTCATCCCGTTCCGCATGCCGAGCGGTGAGATCGGATACCTGCTCGGTGACACGTTCGCCGGCGCCGAACCCGCGGTGGGCGGTCCGAATTGGCGTTCGCCGATGCTGTTGCGCAGCGGCACCCACGACATGTACCGACCGATCGAATTCCGGTCGGCGGCGCGGGACGCCCGGCAACTGTGGGATTACGTGCACGACAATCCGCAGTACTCCACGGTTCTGCCCTGTGACGCCATCACGATCGGCAGCCGGATCTATCTGTGGGTGATGGTCACCCAGGGATTGGCGAACGAGCGGTGGTGCGAGATCCGTTATTCCGACGACAACGGAGAGAGCTGGACCGATACCGCCGTCCGGTGGTCGACCAGCGTCTACGGCGGAAAACGCACGATGATCTCCTGGGAACGCGGAGGCGACGGCTACGTCTATGTCATCTCCACCGGCGGGCTGGCCCGGAACAAGAACATGCTGTTGTGGCGAGTACGCGAGACCCATGCCGCGCTCGTCGATCCGGCGGCCTGGCAAGGCTGGGGCTGGAACGGACAGGACTGGGGCTGGGGCCGGGACCCGGGTAGCGATCCGCGTTTCGGCATCCTGGCCGACGGCACGAAACTCGGCGAGATCGGATTACGCCGCATCCAAGGAAATTGGGTGATGTCGGGGTTCGACGCCGGCGCCTACGGAGCCTTCGTCAAGGTGGCCGCGAGGATCACCGACAACTGGCGCACAGCGTGGACCTACCGTCCGGTGAAAGGGTCGTTCTGGGCGCCCGGCGGTCCGGATATCGTGCCGCGTCTGTATGGCTGCTATGTCCACCCCGACAGCAGGTTCGACGGCGCGTTCTGCATGATTGTCAGCGAGTGGGCGGAATCCGGTATGCCGTATCGGGGCATGCAATTCCGGATCGACGGAGTCCGGCCCGCCGCTGCGCTCACCGCGGGGCGAGTCGTCAGCAGGCAACGTGGCGGTTCGTCCCGCGCAGCGGATTGGCCACCGGGAAGGTGATGGCCGGCAGCGTCACCGACATGCGCACGGTCGTGCCCGATTCCGAGTGGTCGATGTCGAGTTCCTCGGTCAGCGCGCGCATCATGTCGATGCCGCGGCCGCGATACCCGGGATCGGATGCCCGCGGCTTCCACTCGCCGGTATCGGTGACCACGATGACGACGGTGTCGATGTCGCAGGTGGCCGACATCCGAACCCGGCCGGTGTCGTCGTTGCGGTAGGCGTGCTCGATGCTGTTGCTGCACGCCTCGTTGGCCGCGGCGACCAGATCGGCGGCCAGGTCGTGCGGCACCGCCGCGGCGGCCAGCCAACCCTTCAGCGTGCGTCGCAGCACCGCGAGCTCGTCCGCGCGCGCGGGCACGTCCAGCCGCAGCGGCGCGGGCGGCTGGCGGTAGACCACCATGGCGACGTCGTCGTCGTAACCCATGGCCGGCCGCAGGCTCGACAGCACCGCGTCGGCCACCTCGCGCGGCAACCGGCCGGAGGTGTCGGCGAGCACCGCCGCGATCTTGGCGAACCCGTCGTCGATGTCGACACCGCGCTGCTCGACCAAACCGTCGGTGAACAGCACCAGGGTCGAACCCGGGGTCAGCGCCGTGGTGGCCTCCGGCCGGCGCGGCGGATCGAAGGTCGCCAGGGGCACCGAGCGTCCGCCCTCCAGCAGCCGGCCGGTCCTGGCGACGTCGGCGAGGATCGGTGGCATGTGACCGGCGCTGCTGTAGCGGACCAGGCCGCGCACCGGGTCCAGCACGGCGGCGCAGACGGTGGTGCACATGGCGCCGGGGATGCGCGCGGCGACGGTGTCGAGTTCGGCGAGCAGCTGCGCCGGCCCCGCGCCGCGCAGCAGCAGCGCGCGGGCGGCGGTCCGCAACTGGCCCATCACGACCGCGGCGGACAAACCGCGGCCGACACAGTCGCCGACCATCACGCCGATGGTGCCGTCGCGCAGCGGCACCACGTCGTACCAGTCGCCGCCGATCTCCAGCGGCGGCAGCGCGGGTTCGTAGTGCACCGAGAAGCGCGGCGGCAATTCGATCGGGCCGAGCATGGCGCGCTGCAGGGTCAGCGAGGTGGCGCGCGCCTGGTCGAAGTTGCGTGCCCGCTGCACGGCGAGACTGAGATGACCGATCAACAAGGAGAACAGCGTCCAGTCCGCGGCGCTGATCGCACGGGGCGCGGCGAAGCGCAACCACACCGCCGCGTCGCCGGTCTCGCCGAGCGGAGCGACGATGCCCTCGGAGCTCTCGGCTCCGTCCGGGATGGCCAGCAGGCTGCGCGGCGGCCTGCGTCTGGCCCGGTCCAGCAGGGCGCGCGACCCGTCGTCGAGGGACGCGGCGCCGTCGTGCGACGTGCTGTCGGCACCAGTACCGGAGACGTACACCTCCGGGACCGCGTTGCGGCTGGGCCACACCGCCACCACCGCGGTTTCCGCGCCCACGGTGCGGCGCAGCTCGTCGAGCCCGACGGCGAGCACTTCGACCACACTGGTGGCCGCGCCGACCGCGGTGGCGAGCCGGGACGCGGCTTGGTCGCGCGCCTGCGCGTCGTGTTCGGCGGTGACGTCGCGGAGTGTGCCGACGAAGATCCGCTCGTCACCTTCCGGCCTGATCACGGCGCTGGTGCTGACCGCGAGCCACACCGTGCGCCCGTCGCGGTGCCGGATCGGGATGACGAAGCGCTGTGCCTCGGTACCGGGGTCGGGATAGCCCGGACCCTCCGGGCTCGACCACGGGTGCGGCAGCGGATAGGGGACGCCCGCGGCGCCGTAGCCGGTCAAGGCGCCGAAGGCGGTGTTGACCTCGATGATCGTGCCCTGCGCGTCGGCGACGAAAAAGCCGTCCTGCAACGATTCCACCAGCGCGGTGCGGAACGCGTCGCGTCCGGCGAGATCGTCGGCGCGGGAACGCTGCTGCTCGTAGCGGCGGGTGCCGTCGAGATAGCCCCGGGTGGCGATGTCCAGCGGAACGAGGGTCTGCAACAGGAATTCCAGCGCGGTCTCCGGGATCCGCGCCGCGGATTCACCGCCCTCCGCACAGATCTCCTGCTGTCGCCGCTGCTCCACGTCCTGGACCACGCGGAAGTGGTTCTCCGTGAGGTCGAGCAGGCTGATCCCTTCGACCAGGGCGCGCCTGCCCAGCTCATACCCCTCGGCGAGACCGGCCTGGCTGGGCGAATCCATGTGCCGCCGGAGCGCATCGGCGTAGTCGTCCAGGAAGTCGGCCAGCAGGGCGCTCATCTGGCCGCCCCTCCCGCGCCGCGGTGCCGCGCCGCGAGTACCAGCGCGTCGTCGGTGTCCTTGGCGTGCCGGGCGAGCATCTGGGCGGTGATGTCGGCGGTGGACTTGGAAAGGTCGATGGCGGAGGGGGATTCGACGACGATGCCGTCGGTGGACATCAGCAGCAGGTCACCGGGACGGACCGCGACCGACTGCGGCTGGAGGTTGGCCGGAAGGCGGTAGCCGACGATGCCCGCGGTCAGCAGGACGGTGGCGTGCACCGTCGGGCTGCCCGCCGGACCCGCGGTCAGCACCTGGGATTCGACATTGCCGACGCCGAGCCAGCGCACGGTGTCGCCTTCGTCGAACAGGGCCAGCGAGATCGCCGCCCCCCGCGTGTCGGCCATCGCCCGATGGCACAGCACCATCAGCACGTCCAACGGTTCCGCGCGGTTCTCCGACAGCACTCGCGCGGCGCGATCGGCCGCGTCCGCCGCGGCGGCGCCGTGCCCGAGCCCGTCGAGAACGGCGAAGAGGACGGTGCCGCCACCGGCGTCCAGGACGACACCGCGGTCACCGGAGACCTGTTGACCGGGCAGTGCGCGTCCGGCCACCGCCCACTCGATCCGGCCGATGAACCCGTCCTCACGCACCGTTCGGTACCCACTTCCACATCTCCACCAGCGTGCCGCGACCCGGCGCCGAATCCACGGTCAGCCGGTCCATCAATCGCCGGGCGCCGGGAAGACCGAGCCCGAGCCCGCGTCCGGTGGAGTAGCCGTCCTCCAGTGCCCTGGCGATATCGATGATGCCGGGCCCCTGATCCTCGGCCTGCACCACCAGCGCTTGACGACCCTCCCGGTCGTCGACGAGCAAACGGATTTCGCCGCTGCCCGCGTAACTGGTGATGTTGCGGGCGATCTCGGAGATCGCCGTGGAGATCATCGTGCGGTCGGTCAGGGTGAATCCGAGTTTCGCTGCCAGTTCGCGTCCGGCTTGACGTGCGGTCACGATGTCCCCGGACACCCTGACCGCGATCACCACGTTCTCAGCGGCCACTGTCACGACCGTCTCGCTGGCGACGGGCTGGGATCTTTCGGTCCAACCACGCGAGCCCCTCTTCCAGATCGAGGGCGGTGTGCATGTCTTCGAAGGTGAGGCCGAGCTGCACCATGGCGAACGCGACTTCCGGTTGCAGACCGACGATCACCGTTTCGGCGCCGCGCAGCTGCGTCATGTGCGCGATGGTACGCAACGATCTCGCGGCGAACGAATCCATCACGTCGATCGCGGTGACATCGACGATGATGCCGTGTGCCCGGTATTTGCTGACCTGTTTCATCAGGTCGTCCTGCAGGCGCTCGGTATCGGCGTCGGTCAGCGCCGACTGCACCGACGCGATCAGGTACGTCCCTTGCTTCAGAATCGGAACCGGCATGTGGCGCGCCCGATCAGCGGCCGTCGCGTTCGGTGACGCGGGAAACCTCGTAGCCCAACAGCCGTTCCGCTTCTTCGATACCGCCCTGCAGGTCGCCGACCGCGTTCATCTTCGACAGATCGAGGCCGATGGTGACCAGGGTGAGCGCGATCTCCGAGGACAACCCGGTGATGATCACGTTCGCGCCCATCAGCCCGGACGCGTCGACGGTCTGCACCAGATGGTTGGCCACGGTGGAGTCGATCTGCGGCACACCGGTGATGTCGATGACGACGACCTTCGCGCGGTTGGCCCGGATGGCGCGCAGCAGCTGCTCGGTGAGCTGGCGGGCGCGCTGGCTGTCCAGCACGCCGATGATGGGCAGGATCAGCAGCTGCTCACGCACCTGCAGCACCGGCGTGGACAGCTCGCGGATGGCTTCCTGCTGCTGGCGGATGACGCGCTCGCGCTCCTGGACGAAGGAGACGGTCACGGTGTTGGCGATGCGGTTGGCCGCCGGTTCGTAGGCATCGAGCACCTTGTTGAGGAGTTCGAAGTCCGACTGGTACTTCTCGAAGAGACTGCGCGCCAGCACGTCGCGCAGCAACAGCACGATACCGATGACCTCGTCGGTCTCGACGCCTCTCGGGATGATGCGTTCGGACAGGTCGCGCGCGTATGCCTGCAGCGCTTCGACGCTACCGGTCTCGAGCACGTCGACGTAGCCGTCGTAGATCGAGGTCGCTTCGGAGAAGATCTCCTCCGGGGTCATGGCGGTGAGCAGCTGGGCATCGGCGATGCGGCGGGCCCACTCCTCACGCAGCGCGGTGCGGTTCTGGCGCAGGTGCTCGACGAGCTGCGGAAGCAATTGATCGATCGGTCCCGCGGTCAGGGAATCCGCCGAAAGGCTCATGGACACCTCGGACATGAACTCCTGCCCCTTTCGACGGTTCGGTCGGGATCTGTGTGCATTCGGCGCTTGCCGATTTCGAGCCTAGTCATACCCCACCCGAGTCGCCGACGAAACCTGCCGGTTGTTCGCCTGATGTTCCAGTGCGGGAGTACCTCACGGCACCGTAGCGAACCCGCGTTCCAGCGCTGCGAGCGCCTCGTCCAGATACACCGTGAGGGCCACGTCCGCGCGGGTCAGCCAGGCGTCGAACGCCGCGCGCGCCGCCGCCAGCGTGGTCCGGCCGACGGCGAGCGGGATGAGCCCGTCCTCCGGCTGCCCGAGCCGGCCCGCCGCGAACGCGCTCACGGCGCGCTCCCAGGCGTCGTAGTGCGTGCCCGCGGTGGCGGCCAGCGCGGGGGTGGTCGCCACCAGCTGCATCCGGGTGCGCAGTTCCGGGACGTCCTCGGCGCGATATTTGTTGGCCTCGACCACAACTCGGCGCACCGCGGTCATCATCGGAACGTCGTCGGGCACCGTCGCGAAGGCGGCGCGCAGCGCGGCGACCTCGTCGTCGAACTGCCACCAGAGCACCTCCGCCTTGGTGGGGAAGTACCGGAAGAAGGTGCGTCCGCTGATACCCGCGGCAGTGGCGATCTGCTCGACGGTGGTCTCGTCGAAGCCCTGTTCGCTGAACAGGCGCATGGCGATCAGTTCGAGTTCGCGTTTGGTGGTGCCCCGTGGGCGGCCGCGCGTGGCCCGGTTCTCCAGCATTGTTCGATTGTGCTCGGCGACCGCGAACCCTTGATTTTGTCAGTGACTGACGATAATCTCGCGGCATGTTGGCGGATCTCACGTGGCCCGAGGCGGGCGCGCGCGCCGCCGCGGGTGCGATCCTGGCCGTCGCGGTCGGTGCCACCGAGCAGCACGGCCCGCATCTGCCGCTGTCCACCGACACCGATGTCGCCGCGGCGCTGTGCGCCCGGCTGGCCGCGGCGCGCGCGGACGTGCTCGTCGGACCGGCGATCCCGTACGGCGCCAGTGGCGAGCACGCGGGCTTTCCCGGCACGTTGTCGATCGGGCAGGCGGCACTGGAACTGCTGGTGGTCGAGTTGTGCCGGTCGGCGACCGACACCTTCGAGCGGATCCTGCTGATCAACGGGCACGGCGGCAATATCGAACCGCTGCGGCGCGCCGTGGATCTGCTGCGTGCCGAATCCCGTGATGTGCGCCTGTATCTGCCCCGCTTCGACGGCGATCCGCACGCGGGCCGGTCGGAGACGGCACTGCAACTGGCCCTCGCGCCCGAGCGGGTACGCGTCGACCGCGCCGTGGCCGGGGACACCCGTCCGCTGGCCGAACTGCTTCCGCTGTTGCGCAGCGGCGGCGTGCGGTCGGTCAGCCCCAACGGCGTGCTCGGCGACCCGGCGGGCGCGACCGCCGCCGAGGGCGCGGCGCTGCTCGAGCACTGGAGCACCGATCTGCTCGACCGAACCCGGCGCTGGTGGCCGGAGAACTCCCCGGAAAGGACCGGAACATGAATCCGTGGTTCGAGA
Organism: Nocardia aegles; assembly: GCF_052545135.1. NCBI lineage: Bacteria > Bacillati > Actinomycetota > Actinomycetes > Mycobacteriales > Nocardiaceae > Nocardia > Nocardia aegles. The sequence continues at coordinate 879,139 of NZ_JBQWRI010000002.1, read as the reverse complement.
CCGTCGCCGAAGCGCAGCGCCGGGCGAAGAAGCGCCTGCCGAAATCGGTGTACGGCGCGTTGATCGCAGGCTCCGAGCGCGGCCAGACCATCGAGGACAATCAGCGGGCGTTCACCGAACTGGGTTTCGCACCACACGTGGCCGGGCCGATCGGAACGCGCGACCAGTCCACGACGGTACTGGGACAACAGCTTTCGATGCCGGTGCTGATCTCGCCGACCGGCGTGCAGGCGGTGCATCCCGACGGTGAGGTCGCTGTCGCCAGGGCGGCCGCGGCGCGGGGCATCGCGATGGGCCTGAGCTCGTTCGCCGGCAAGCCGATCGAAGAGGTGGTCGCGGCCAACCCGACGACATTCTTCCAGTTGTACTGGTGTGGCGGCAAAGACGAGATCCGGCAGCGGATGGACCGGGCCGAGCGGGCGGGTGCGATCGGGCTGATCCTGACGCTGGACTGGTCGTTCTCCCACGGGCGGGACTGGGGTAGCCCGGTCATCCCGGAGAAGCTGGATCTGCGCACGATGGTGAAGTTCGCACCGCAGACCCTGGCGCGTCCGCGCTGGCTGGCGACCTATCTGCGGTCGGGCAGCATCCCGGATCTCACCACACCCAACATGGCCATCGGCGACGCGCCCGCGCCGGGTTTCTTCCGCGCCTACGGCGAATGGATGGGCACGCCCCCACCTGATTGGGCGGATGTGCGCTGGGTCTGCGAGCAGTGGGCAGGTCCGGTGCTGCTCAAGGGCGTCATGCGGGTCGACGACGCGCTGCGCGCGGTGGACGCGGGTGTGGCGGCGATCTCGGTGTCCAACCACGGCGGCAACAATCTCGACGGCACCCCCGCCGCGATCCGCGCGCTCCCGGTAGTGGCGGACGCGGTGGGCTCGCAGATCGACGTGCTGCTCGACGGCGGCATCCGGCGCGGCAGCGACGTGGTGAAGGCCGTGGCGCTGGGCGCGCGGGCGGTCATGATCGGGCGCGCCTACCTGTGGGGCCTGGCCGCGAACGGACAGGCAGGCGTGGAGAACGTGCTGGACATCCTGCGGGGCGGCATCGATTCGGCGCTGCTGGGTCTGCGCAAGACACGCGTCACCGATCTGGACCGCTCGGACGTGCTGGTGCCCGCGGGGTTCGAGCGAGCGCTCGGGCTGCCCGAAAACCTCTCCGCGGCAAGCGATCGGGTCGATCACACGGCAACGCGCGCCTGAGTGGTCAGTTCTCGGCCGCCGCCTGCCGGTGGTGCGCGAGCAAGATGTCGTAGATGTCGGCCAGGGCGGTCAGCTGCTGACGATCGAGAACGTCGATCAGGTGCCTGCGCACGCTGTTCGCGTGTGCGGGCGCGGCGTCGGTGAGCACGTCGGCACCCCACGGGGTGAGCTTGGCGGCGGTGCGGCGCGCGTCGCCGGGGATCGGCTCGCGGACCACCAGCTCCCGTTTCTCCATCCGGGTGATCTGGTGGGAGAGCCTGCTCTGCGACCACTCGAGCCTGGCCGCCAGATCGGCGAAGGCGAGCCGGTGGTCCGGTGACTCGGCCAGATAGGCCAGCACCGAGTATTCGACGAAGGTGAGGTCGGACTGCCTGGTGGAATCGCGCCCGACCGCCGCGGCGATGATGTCGCGGGTGCGCACGAAACCCAGCCAGGCGCGCATCTCGACGTCGTCGAGCCACTGGGGATCGGTCACGACAGTGCTCCAAACTCCGACTTGTCCCACAATCGTCGCGCGTCGCGACGTGCGGCGCGCGAACGGTCCGCGCGCGGCCGGACTCGGGCGCCCGGGCGCTTCCTCAGAGATGAGAGGTAGCACCACCGGGGTTGAAGGTGCAACCCCTATCCCGGCCGACAATTCGGGATAGGGTTGCCTAACCAGCGGGGCGTGCGCGCCGGTGGCTAGGCTCGCTGTGCTCGTGACCAGCCCGGCCGTTCGCGGTATGCGGGCCCGTTCGAAGGAGTGCGACTGGTGACCGCGCCGGAGTTCCGTTATTCAGACCTGCTGCCGATCGGCGCGGACGATACCCCCTACCGGCTGCTCACGACGGAGGGTGTCAGCACGTTCGAGCACAACGGGCGTACCTTCCTGCAGGTCGAGCCGGAGGCGCTGCGGCTGCTCACCGAAACGGCGATGCACGACATCAGTCATTTCCTGCGTCCGGCGCATCTGGGTCAGTTGCGCAAGATCATCGACGACCCGGAGTCCAGCGGCAACGACCGCTTCGTCGCGCTCGATCTGCTCAAGAACGTCAACATCTCCGCGGGCGGTGTCCTGCCGATGTGCCAGGACACCGGCACCGCGATCGTGATGGGTAAGAAGTCCGAGGGCGTGCTGACCGGCGTCGACGACGCGGAATGGATCAGCCGGGGCGTGTTCGACGCCTACACCAAGCTGAATCTGCGGTACTCGCAGCTGGCGCCGATCACCATGTGGGAGGAGAAGAACACCGGTTCCAACCTGCCCGCGCAGATCGAGCTGTACTCCACCGCGGGCGATCCGGCCGACCCCGCGTACAAGTTCCTGTTCATGGCCAAGGGCGGTGGCTCGGCGAACAAGTCGTTTCTGTACCAGGAGACCAAGGCCGTCCTGAACCCCACCCGGATGCTGGAGTTCCTGGACGAGAAGATCCGCTCGCTCGGCACCGCGGCGTGCCCGCCGTACCACCTCGCGGTCGTGATCGGCGGCACCAGTGCCGAGTTCGCGTTGAAGACGGCCAAGTACGCCTCCGCGCACTACCTGGACAACCTGCCCACCGAGGGCTCGCTGTCGGCGCACGCCTTCCGCGATCTGGAACTGGAGGAGGAGGTCTTCGCGCTGACCCAGTCCTTCGGTATCGGCGCGCAATTCGGCGGCAAGTACTTCTGCCACGATGTGCGGGTCGTGCGACTGCCCCGGCACGGCGCCAGCTGCCCGGTCGCCATCGCGGTGTCCTGCTCGGCGGACCGGCAGGCGCTGGCCAAGATCACCGCCGAGGGTGTGTTCCTGGAGCAGCTCGAGCGCGAGCCCGCGCAGTACCTGCCCGAGCAGACCGACGCCATTCTCGGCGGCGACGTGGTACGCGTCGACCTGAACCGGCCGATGGCCGACATCCGTGCCGAATTGTCCAAATACCCCGTGAAGACCCGGCTTTCGCTGACCGGTCCGCTGGTCGTCGCCAGGGACATCGCGCACGCCAAGATCAAGGAGCGGCTCGACGCGGGCGAGCCGATGCCGGACTACCTGCGCGACATGGCCGTCTACTACGCGGGACCGGCCAAGACTCCGGAAGGCTACGCGTCCGGCTCGTTCGGCCCGACCACCGCGGGCCGGATGGACTCCTACGTCGACCAGTTCCAGGCGGCGGGCGGCTCGTTCGTCATGCTCGCCAAGGGCAATCGCTCCGCGCAGGTCACCAAGGCGTGCAAGGAACACGGCGGCTTCTACCTCGGTTCGATCGGCGGGCCCGCTGCCCGGCTGGCGCTGGACTGCATCAAGTCGGTCGAGGTGCTCGAATACCCCGAACTGGGCATGGAAGCCGTCTGGAAGATCGAGGTCGAGGATTTCCCGGCGTTCATCGTCGTCGACGACAAGGGCAACGACTTCTTCGCCGAAACGCAGAAGCCGATCGCGCTGCGCGTGCGCACTCGCTCACAAGAGCGCGTCTGAGTCGTCTTCGGGCCTGCCCTGCGGCAGGCCCGGACACGAGGATGTCCCCTCGATCACCGGGGCGGCAGTGCGGTCGCAGCGGGCACGCTTAGCGGAGTACATCGTTGATGTCCGGCACCGATGCAGGTCGAGGAGAGCTATGAGCACGTCCAGGCCAGTACCGACGGCGTTGTGTATCACCGAGTCGGCCGCTGTGCGGCTGGCCGATCGCGCTGCCCGCGAGGGAACCAGCTGTACCGCGTTGCTCGATCGGCTGATCCATGAAGGCGTCGACCAGCTCGACCACCCCGGAATCGTCTTCCGTGGTCCGCTGCACGACCGGCGCGCCGCGCTGACGGCTGGTCCGGAGGTCTGGGAAGTCGTTGCGCGCCTGCGGGAACTGGACGGCCCGGCGGAACGCCGGATCGCCGTGCTCAGCGCGAAATCGGACCTGCGCGCGAGCAAGATCCGGCTGGCGCTGGCGTACGCCCGCGCGCACGGCGGGGAGATCCTGGACCGGATCGCTCGCAATAGGGAAGCCGCGGAATCCATTCGCCGGGCAGATGTGCGGATGACCGCGGCGACGTCGCATCCGAGTGCGCTGGGAGGTCCGCCAGGAGAATGACCGGTCCGTATCGTCTGATGCGGCCGGTCTTCACATGACTGGGGAGGGAATGTGAAATTCCCGACAACTGTGGATGATTCACCCGACTCGCGGGCGGCTGGCGGCAGGAGCCACAGCCGCCCGCGGCGCGTCCGTGACGGCGGCGGCTCGCCGCACTCGGCTCCGCGGGGGATTCGCAGAGTATGTCCGTCCCGATTCCGGCGCTCGGTATGTGTGACATACGGGTCGAAAGGGACGCATTGCTTCGCGAAAGTGCCTCGCGCAAACGCGATCTCATCGTGCCGACCGGCGACGATACGGCGCAAATCGCCCAAAGTTCCCTTATCGGGGGACAATTCGACAATGACGTCCGATCCCATGCCGCTGTGATCCACAGCACGTGCATAGATTGTGGACATCACCTGTTCCAGGGTGGGCGAAATATTTGCCACCCGAGTGCAATTGGGTGCATAACGGACATATCAGATCGGCATTATCCCAAGTTGTGGAGTTTTCTGTGGAATTCGCTGAATGTTGTCCACATGGGGTGAACTGCGTGTGGAGCGAGTAGGGCGCCAGTTGGAGGTACAGAACCGGATGTCGAGGTGGGGACGCTGCACCGTTGTGGTCGCGGCCCATCGGTATTCGACGATTCGGGACGCGGACAATGTCGTGGTGCTCGATGCGGGTCGCGTGGCAGCGATCGGAACCCAGGACGAACCGCGAAAGTGCTGCGCGGCTGCCGTGCGGAATACGGTCGTCGTGCGCCTCCGATCGGGGCAAACCCGGCATAGGCGATAGCATCGGCGCATGGTGCTTGGGAATGCTGGGCGGAGCCGGGTGGCGGTGGGGCTGTCGGTGGCGGTGCTTGCGGCGCTGGTAGCGACCGGTTTTTCGAGGGGTGAGGCGGAGGCGGACACGGCTGTTGTCATCGAGCGGCGGGAGTCGGTGGGCTCGGCGACCGGTACCGAAGGGCTCGACCCCGCGCTGGCGCTCGCGTACACGTTGGCCGAACGCGAGGCGCACGCGCAGGGAGTACCCCTGTCCATCACGTCCGGATACCGGACGCCCGCCGAGCAGCAGGCGCTGTGGGAGGACGGTGTGGCGACCTACGGGCCGGACAACGCGCGTCGCTGGGTGCTACCGCCGGAGGAGTCCACGCACGTGTCCGGGGATGCCATCGATGTCGGTCCGCAACAGGGCGCGCGATGGCTCGAGGACAACGGGTACCGATGGGGGCTCTGCCGCTCGTTCGAGAACGAGTATTGGCATTTCGAGTTGCAGACCGTGCCGGGTAGGCCGTGTCCGCCGATGCTGCCCGATGCCAGCGTGCGGTGATCGGGTCGGTTGGGTGGCACGCGACACGTCGAAAACAATTGGCCGCGTTTCGGATCCTCCGCACCCGGGCGCGAGCTGTGCGGCGCGGCAGCGGGCGGCGAGCGCGCGCCGACGCGGAAGCGGTCAGGTCACCGGCGTGAGTTCCAGGCCGCCTTCGATCGTGGTGGGAAGCCTGCGCCGGTCGGGGGAGCCGAGCGCGGCGGTGAGATCCGTTCCGTCGTGTTCGGCGAGCAGGTCGCCGCTGTCCCACACCAGCAGCGTCGCGCTGACGGTGTTCTCGGCCGCCGAGTGCGCCAGGTCGTAGTGCGCGCACGCCGGGACATGCGGATAGGTGATCCACAGGTCGTAGCCGGTCATGAACAGATCGAGGTCGAATTGCACGCTCAATCCGAGCAATTCGCTGCGGCCGTTGTCGTCGACACCCGCGAACGCCTCGTCGAGCGCCAGTAGGCGGGGGGCCTGTGGGTCGGCCGAATCGAGCATGACGTGCGCCGCGGCGAACAGCGGCAGATGCAGCGACACCGACTGCTCACCGCCGGACAGCGCGCTGTGCCTGGCCACGGTGAGCTTGTCCTCGCTGCCGTCGGCGGAGATCAGGGTGAAGGAGAACACCCGCCAGGTGCGGTAGTCCAAGGTCGCGGCCAGGATCTCGGGATAGGAGCGTTCCGGGTGCACGGCCCGCGCCGCCCTGATCTCGGCGGCGAAGTGCGCCCGGATCGCCGCCAGATCCTCCGCTGTCAGCGCCGAGGCATCCCGGTCGAGCAGCTTGCACATCGCCCGCGCCGCATCGGAGAGGCTGTCGGCGAGCACCCAGTGCACACCGATGGTGTTGCCCGAGGACATCCGCCGCCGCTTCATCTCCGCGCCCATCCGGGCGATGAGATCGCGCGCGTCGCTGGTGCGTTCGTGGATCTGCTGGGCCAGGCCGGTCAACAGGGCATCCTCCAGGATCCGGCGCTCGGCGTCGGTGAGCAGCAGTTCCTGATCCCGGCGCGCGGCGTCGATCCGTGCGGCGAAGTCGGCCAGGGCGGAGACCCCGTGCTCGTCGTGTACCTGGACGACGGTGAGACCGTCGGCGGCATCCCACTGCAACCGGTAGTCGCGGCCGGAACCGGCCAGCGCCGCGTCGAACTCCTGCAACGCCGCGGTCACCGCAGTGCGCGTGGACTTGCGCGTCGCCTCGCTCGCGCGCACCGACGCCGTGGCCGCGAGGAGACTGTCGAACAGCACGGTGACGTCGTCGGGCAGTACCCGCGGTGCTGCCTGCGGCCCCGCCGTCGCGATCCGGTACAGCAGTTGTTCGGGCGTCGACCACGCGGCGTCGCTGCTGGGCCAGCGGGCGTCGGTGGGCGCGCCGAGCAGGGTGAGCAGATCCGGCTGGGCGTACGGCGCAAGGGCTTTCACCTCCGCCAGCACCTCGGTGAGCGCGGTGGCCAGCGACTCGTGCGCGGTGCGGTAGGCGGCTTCCGCGTCGCCGACCGCCTCGATGGCCTGGTTGGCGGCCTTGCGCGCGGCCTTCTGCTCGGCTTTGGTCGCCTCGATCCGCTGCCGCGCCCGCTCCAATTCCCGGTCGATGTCGGCCGCGCCCGCGCCGAGGGCCTCGCGCAGGGTCTCGAGTTTGCGCAGTTGTTCCTGGTAACCGGTGCGCGCGGCCTCGGCCTCTTCCGCGAACGCTTCAGCCAGGTCGGCGGCCTCGGTCAAGCGGTCCTCGGCTTCGCGTTCGCGCTCCCGTTCCCGATCGTGGTCGCCGCGCAGCCGCAGCAATCCCATGCCGGTGTTCTCGAAGTGCCGGATCGCGGCGGCGAGCGCGTCGATCTCGCGGGCCGCGCGCGGTGTACGGTGCGCGGTGGCGGCGGCACGCAGTTTCTTCTCCGCGGCGGACACCTCCGCGACCGCCTGGTCGAGATCGTGCTCCGCGTGGGCGGCGGCCTCCGCGCGTGATCGCAGCACGCCCGCGGCCTCCGACACCGCCCGCAAGGCAGCGGTCACCGCGGCCGGGCGCGGAAGTGCTTTGGCGGCGGCGGAGATGCGCGCGAGTTCGGCGTGCGCGGCGGCCTCCTGCCGTTCGGCGGCGCTCCGGTCTTCCTCCGCGGCCGCGACAGCCGCGGTCAATTCGGCCGAGCGGATCGCGCGGCGCCTGGCTCGCGCGGTGGCGCCGATGAACTCGGCGTCGGTCTTGCGGTGGCGGCCCACCTGCACGCCTTGCCGGAAAGCGCCGTTCGCTCCGATCGTCAACGCGCCGCCCGGCTCGCCCGCGCCCTCGTGCAGGGCGATGGAGGCGAGCACGCCGGCGACGACCTGCCGCGGCACCGCCACCGTGTCCGAGTCGTCTTCCACGACCAGCACGTCGGCGAGCGTCCGACCGGTCGGGCGGTCCGATGCGGGCAGCGGCACCAGGAACTGATCCGATTCGTAGTCCGGCGGCTCGCCTTCCGGAGCGACCCAGGCGTCCAGCAGATTCGCGGCCTGCAGCGCCGCCTCGATGCCCGCCGCGGTGTCGGGCGTTACCTCGTCCGCGAAGCGCACCAGCCGCCACAGTGCGGCGCCGGGCCGGTCGCCGGTCCGGCCGGAGCGGCCCGCGAATGCCGGTGGGGCGTCGTCGCGCCGGGCCGCGACCCGCTCGAGCTCGCCGGTCGACTCCGCGACGTGGGCCGTGGCCGTTGCCACCCGGGTGCGTGCCTCCTGCCGGCGGGTGCGGATCTCCTCGAGCAGGGGTGCGGTGCGTTCGGCCAGCACTTCGGCGACGGTGGGCGCATCCGAACCGGCTTCGGCCAGCGCCGAGTTCAGCGCATCCAGCAGGCCGTCGGGTACCGGGCCATAGATCGCACGGTGCTCGTCCCACCAGGCCCGCAACGCGGCCTCGGCCTCGGAGCGGTTCACCGTGACCGCCGTTTCGGCGTGCGCGACCTCCGCCGCGGCGGCGTCGCGCAGGTCCCGCGCGCGCTCGGCCAGCCGCTCCGCCCTGGTGCGTTCGGCGGCGGCCGTGTCCACGGCGGCTACCGCCTTGCGTACCGCGCGCACGTCGGCGTCGCGCTCCTCGGCATGCCCGCGCACCGCCGCGGTGAGCTGTTCGGCCCGCGTCGATTCCGGCAGCGGTGTCCACCCGATTCCCGCCTCCTCGGCCGCGGCGCGCAGGTCGTCCTCGCCGCGGGCGAGCGCTGCGGCGGCGGTGCGCACCGCGGTTCGCGCGCGCTCGGCCTCGTGGGCACGCTGGTCCAGGGTCTGGCGGGATTTGAGCGCCTTGTCGGCGTGCACGCCCGCCGAGGTCTCCAGGCGCCGCACCGCGTCGGCCAGGTCGTCGATCTGCTGTTTTCCCTCGTACGCGCTGGAACGCTGAAGGTTCTCCCGGTCGGCGACGGCCTGCTCGTAAGCACGGTCGGCGTCCTCGGCTCGGGCCTCGGCCGCGGCGCGCTCGATCTCCCTGCGCTCGCGCAGCGCGGTGGCGGCGAACAGCGCGGTGCTCGTGTGGGTCACCGCGTCGAGCCGCGCTCGCACCTGGTCGACGTCCGTCTTCGCCTGGACCGCAAGGTATCTGCGATACACCTCGACGAAGGCCCTGGTCGCCGTGTCGGCGTGCACCAAACCCTCCAGGGTGCGGCCGACCTCCTCCATATCGCTGAACGAGCGGGCGGCGTCCAGGATCAGTTGCTGGTCGAGCGGGCGCAGACCGTCGGTGAGCGCCTGCGACAAACCGCGTGGGTCCAAGTTCTTGGCCAGCTGCGGGCGGCGCAGCGTGAGGATCAGATTGATCAGCTGGTCGTAGCGCTGGGCCCCGAGGCCGAACATGCGCGCGTCGATGGCGTTGCGATAGTCCACCGGCCGGTCGACGATCGAGTCGGTGCCGATCTGCTCGGCCAGCTGCTTGCGGGTGAACGGTCGATCATCCGGGCCGATCAAGGAGAAATCGACCCCGACCCGGCCGTCGGCGACGAAATACCAGCGGGTCACCTTGTCCGACGAACGGGTGGCGCGCATGCCGATGCCGACGGTGACCGCCTCGGGATCCTCCCAGCGGCCGCGGGCGAACTCCATCCAGACATACGAGTAGGCCGAGTCCTGCTTGCGGTAGAGCAAGTTCGACTTCATCGTGCGTTCCTCGCCGGCGAACGGGTTGAGCCTGCGCGGCTCGATCCGTCCGTCCAGGACGAAGGGGAACAGCACCTCCAGCGCTTTGGTCTTGCCCGACCCGTTCGGCCCGCGCAGGACCAATCTGCCATCCGCGAAACAGAACTCCTGGTCGCGGTAGTCCCACAGGTTGACGATCCCGGCGCGGGTCGGGGTGAACCGCACTCCGCCGTGAATGAGCGACATTCGTCAGTTCCCTTCCGTCCCGGCGCCGCCGGGCCCGTAGGTGTCGGCCGCGGTGACGAACAGTTCCCCGGCCCGCTTGGTGCGGACCGTGACGACCGCGCCACGGTAGCGGGCCAGTGCGGGCAGCACGAGCAGTCCGTCCTCGACCATTCGCACCAGCCGCAGCCGCTCCAGCAGGGCCACCACCTCGATGGTGAGGCGAGGTATGTCGGCCTGCCACTGCGCCGCGAACGTCGTGCCGTAGCGATCGGCCAGCGCCTGCACCGTCTCATTCAGCCATGCCCGGTCGATCAGCGGATAGCCCGATGACACAGACCGATCTGCCTGCTCCGGGGTGTCCGCGATCGAAGGTGGTTCCGGGGCGGGCGAATCCGGCGAACGCGGCTCGGCGAGTGGCTCGAACAGCGTGGACTCGGGAATGGCTGCGTCGAGCTGATCGGCGAGCGCCGCATCCGAGTCCGGCCCGGTGCGGCGCCGCGGCAGCGGGTGATCGAGGTCCAGCACGCGGTCGGCGATCTCACCGGACAGCAGCAATGCGACCTGCGCGAGCGTCCCGGTCCCCGGAAAACGCACGTCCGACAGCCGCCCCGAGGTGTCGATGAGCGCCACCCCCTCCGCGCGGCGCTCGGCGCGCAGCCCGGTGAACAGTTCGACCTCCGCGACGATCCGCTCCTGCGCGAGAACGGGACGCTCCTCGGGCGTGAGATCCGCGGCGTACACCACCGGCTGCTCGACCAGCGCCCTGCGCACCCGGCGCGCGATCTCCGCGGTGGACGCCGTGTGCGCGGAAACGCCGGTGACCATGGGTTCTTCGGTGAGCAACCCGCGCACACCATGCAGATGTTGCAGCGCCCGCGGCGGCCGGAACAGTGCGAAGACCACCGGCCGGTCGATGTCGTAGAGCGCCTCACCGGTCGCCGGGTCGCCGGCCCAGCCGCTCGCGTCGCCGTCGGCCAGGCTGAGCGCGCCACGCACGGTCAGCCAGCCCACCGCGTCGACGAACGCGTCGCGGTCGGCGGCCCGGTCGGTGGCCAGCTCCAGCCCCTCCACCCGGTTCGCGTAGGCGGCGACCTGATCGGCCAGTTCGGACAGCGTGATCTGGTCCCCGGCGCGCCCCAGCGCGGCCAGTGCGAGCGCGAGGTAGGCGTAGCGGCGGCGGTCGAAGACGCGCTCGGCGGGTGTCCGCGCCGGCTTGCCCGCGTCCAGGCGGTCGATGACCGGGAAGACCCGCGCGGTGGTCTCGGTGACTTCGAGCCGGTAGCCGAACAACTCGGCGAGGTCCTCGCGTAACTCGGTGGCCCAGCGCCGGATCAGCGGCAGGGCGATCCGGTCCGGATAGGTGCGGGTGACCAGGTGGTTGGCCAGCACGACCCGGGCGGCGCGTTGATAATTGTCCAGCGCGAGCGCGTCTACGGTGCGTGCGTGCATCAGCCGTGCTCCCCGCGCGGGCGCGACCGTGTTCCGGTGGTCTGCTCGATCGTCAGCGACCGGTTGTTCAACCGCAGCAGCCCCCGGGTGGTGCGTACCACGGTCGGACCGTCGTGCTCGGACACCGTCAGGGTGACGCCGCTGTCGGAGCCGGTGGTGCCCGCCACCCGGCCGCGCACCGGAACCCATGCGGTGGACGCGGCGTCGAGCAGCCGCAGCAGCACTTCGGTCTCCCGGTCGTCCAGCACCCGTTCGTGCACGTCGCCGGAGGCCAGCGACCTGGCGGCCGCGGCGCGGGCCCGCTGCGCGTCCAACTGCGCCTCGCGCAGCCGCCGGATGCCCGCGTCGTTGCGGTGGATACGAGCGGGCGCACCCGCCGCAGGTGGGCGCCCGGTTTCGGCGAGCGTGCGCGAGATCTCCAACGGTGGTGCGTCCCACCACGATCGGATCGCCGGGATCACGTCGGCGTCGGGGTGCTCCATCGCCAGGTGCCGCGGCTTGCCCAGTCCGAACACCGCGTCGAACAGCGCGTGGGCGCTGTCCGCGGTCGGCGCCGAGGTGAACCAGCCGGCCAGATGCCGCAGCGCGGATTCCCGGCTGACCCCGCCGCGGCGGGTCTCGGTGACCCGCCGCAAGAGCGAAAGCACCGCCGCGATAGCACTCATGGTGGCCTCGCGCAGCCGTTCGGCTTCGGTCGTCCCCACCTGTTCTCCGCCGCCGGAGGCCACGAACCAGGTACGCAGCCCATCCCACCTGGCCTGCCAATCCGACCGGCGTTCCGCGACGCTCAGCAGCACCCGTTCGTCGCAGCGTGCCGCCCGCAGGATCAGGTCGTCGACGCCGGTCTCCTCGATCGCGGCGATCGCGGCCGCCAGCCGCGGGGTGAACCGGGCCAGGTCGAGGCTGAACTCCCGCATGTGCGCCAGCAGTGCGTCCTTGTGCGCGAGAAACGATTCCGGGGTGATCTCGGTGGTGCGGACCAGATCGCCGAGTCCCAGGTAGAAGTGCGCGGCGCGGGCGGCCAGGTCGGACAGCGCGGTGTCGAGACGGCGCAGCGTGCGATAGACGCGTTCGGCGTCACCCGCCCGATTGGCCTCGGCCAGGGTGTGCAGGTCGGCCAGCAGCTCCGGCAGCACCAGACGCGACAACGAGGCTTCGTCGAGGCGGGCGCTGAGCACTCCGGCGACCGCCTGGTAGGCCTGGAAACCCGCTGGCGAGAACTGGTACACGTAGTGCCGATTACGGTATTCGGCCAGCGTCGCGGCGCGGGTTCCGTCGTAACTGCGCTCGAGCACGCCCCACTGGTGCAGTTGGTCGAGCAGCGGGCCGATCTCGGCCGCGGCCGGCGACGGTGCCGCGGCCGGGTCGGGTGTCCGCGGGGACGGGTCCGGCGCACCGGTTTCCGGCTCGTCCTCGCGTGGATCCGCCGGACGCGTGCGTGGTTGCGTCGGATCCACACCGGTCCGCGCGACCGGTTGGTCCGTAGCGGCCGAATCGGGAGTGCGCAGGGCATTGCCGTTGCGTTCGATCCACTCCGCGACATCGTCCGCGTGCAGCAGTACCACGTACGCCGCTCGCGCGCCGTCGACCGCGCGCAGCACCCGGAGGTAATCGGCGCGCCGCTCGGCGGTGGCGAAAGAGAACAGCCGCAGCCGGTCGTCCCAGTGGGCCTCGGCCCAGCCCTCATCGGAGTCGGTCACCGGGAACAGGGTAGTAGCGGGCCGATCGCCATCCACCCGATGTACCGGTGTTCGGCGCGGTCGGGTCTGGTTCGTCATCATTCGCCGCGGCTGCGACGCAGGTCGGCTCACTCGACCGACAACGAACGCAACTGGTCCAGATAAGCCCGGGTGCGCGGGTCGCCGGGGAACTGCTCGATGATCTCGCGCGCGACCTCCCCCGCGATCCACATCAGCGAGGGCAGCGACCGCCTGCTGCCCGCGAACGCGCGCATCCCCTCGGTCACCGCCAGTTCCAGGTCACGGTCGCGCACCGCGACCACGGCGAGGGTCAGATACGCCTCGGAGACCCGCATCGGATTGCGCACGCTCCCGTCGGGGCGCGTGGCGTTGCGGATCACTTCTCGCGCGTAGGTTTCGGCGAGCCGATCCTCGCCCGCGACCCGGCAGCAGTCCATCGCGTAGAAGTCGAACTTGTTCGCGTCGATGACGAAGTGGTTGTCCATATTCGCCGGATGATCGAGTCGCTCCAAGATAGCTCGTCCGTCGTCGAGTGCCGCCTCCACCTCGCGCGGATTGCCCATCCTGGCCCATGCTTTGGCGCGCTGGGCGGCGAGCTGGACACCGACGCGCAGGTGCCGGCTTACTTCCAGCGTCGGCTGCACGGTCTCGATGACACCGCGGTAGTTGCCCTGGGTCAGCGCGAACCACGCGGACATTTCCGCTGCCCATGCGGCGATCTCGAGATTCTCCGCCTCTTGCGCCAGCGACTGCGCGGCGCGACGGGTCGCCTCGGCGGCGGTGCGCCGGCCCAGGTCGTAGTCGACGCAGCCGACCAGCAGCGCGACCCATCCGGCGAGAACGAGGATTTCGCGATGCTGCGCCAGTGTCAGGCGACCGTCCAGCAGCGACGTTATCCGGCGCAGCCACGCGGTGCCCTCGGCGTGCAGGTCGTGCGGGTCGGCGTAGGAGTATTCGCAGCACAGGCGTTCGGCGGTGATGCGGATGGCCTCCAGCGTCACCGAGGACACATCGGACATCCGGAGTCGTCCGATGAACTCGAGCGTGTCCATGCCGGTCGCCGAGAGCAATTCGTCGTCCCGGTTCGGTCTGGCTTTGGGGAAGAACGCCGCGGTCACCGTGTCGAAGGTGGCGGCGATGATCGGCGCGTAGAAGTCGTCGGGGCGTGATTCGCCCGATTCCCAACGGCGCCAATTGCGTAGGAGAGTACTGTCGGTCGGCAGGTTGTGCGAAGACTTTCCACGCATTACGCGAACAGCGTCGGCTTGCGACCACCCCCTCGCGTCACGCTCGGAACGCATTCGGACTGCCCAGACGGGTCGATCGTCGGTAGCGGCCACATCTGTAGTATCGCACCAGTTAACGTTTGGTGGCCCCAAGAGGGCAGGCAGATGTCCGTGTGTTGACAGCTACTTTCGCCTCGGCCCGGTGTGCATGCTTGATCTGGCGCCAGAAGTTTGCCAGCCCCTCCTGTAAGAGCAGTTGCAAGTACATCTGCTGTTGCACGAAGCGCAAATACCCCGTAAAACGGGTGGATCCACATAAGAGAACAGCGATCCCAATCCAACGGAGGTTCGGGTGGAAGCGTTGATCTATGGATACTTGCGTGACGATCTGGCCGATGGCCATAGCAAGGAGCTCGAGGCCGCGATGAGCAGCCTCGCCCGCGAGGAAGGGCTGTGCTTCGCCGCAACGTTCCATGAATCGACCGGCGGTGACGGGACGGCTTTCGCGGAGCTCACGGCGGAACTCAAGCGCGCGGACGCGCACCACGTGGTGGTTCCCTCACTCGATCACTTTGCCGGTCAGACGATTCCGCGCGACATCTTGATCGCCAAGCTGGCTCAGGAGGCGGCGGCCCAGGTGTGGACCGTCGAAAGCTGACCGCCGCGACCGAATCGCCCGGTACCGCACCGAACCCCAGCGTCGCAGCCCGGTCACCGCGCCGGTGACGAGGACACCCGCTGCCAGGGAAGCGAGCAGCCCCGCGAGCCGATGCTGTTCGAACAGCGGGTACACCTGCCAGTGCAGCAGATAGACGAACAGCGAGCCGTCGGCGAGCACCGCCGCGCAGACGGCGACGACGGCGGGAACCCGGACCGAGGACAGCCACACCAGTGCGAGCAAGCCCGCCATGATCAAACGTTCCCGCTCGGGAACGCCGAAATAGCCAGGCACCGTGATCAGTACGACGGCACTGACCGTCATCCGCTGCCACATCGAAGTCGCCTTCGCCGCCGCCCAGCCGAGCGCGAAGAGCCACACCGCCAGCGGAGAGAACGGAATGTCCTTCGCCGAATACAGACCGAACGCCTGGTATCGAAAGACGAGGCTCAGCGCGACCAGCGCCATCGCGAACCGGAACGGCGCGGCCCGTTGCCACCGGTCCACCACGGGGATCCGGATCAGCAGTGCGGCGGCCAGCATGAAATACACGAGCACCTCGAGAAACCACAGGTGCCCGGCGGTGGCGCTGTCGCGCGGGCCGAGGATCTTGTGCAGTAACAGTACGTTCTGCCAGCCGTAATAGTCGGTGCAGGTCAGTGTCAGCGCGACCCAGAGTGCCGTCGGCACCGCGATGTATCCCACGGCGCGCAACGTGTGGCGCAGTCGTTCGGCGGGCGGCGCCGCGGTCACACCGAATCGCGCGAAGTTGAAACCGGCCACACCGAGCAGCACGTGCGCCGCGCCCCAGAGCACGAACGCTCCGGTGTGGGAGCTGACGATGAGCACGATACCGGCGGCGCGCAGTAGTGTTCCGGTGTCGAGTGCCCGCCCGAAGCGCCTGCGGCCCTCGGGTATCCGTTCCAGTTCCGCCACGGGCGTGTTCGGCCAATCGATGGGCAGGCGGCCGAGCGCTCGCTCCAGTCGTGCCGCGGTGGTCACGTAGGTGAGCGAGTTCCCGCCGAGGTCGACGAATGTGCTGTCCGGGCGCACCCGCGCGAGATCGATGCCCAGCGTCGTCGCGTAGAGGGCGCGGATGTCGCGCACCTGCGGCGCGGACCCGGCCAGGTCTCGGATAGCGGGGTAATCAGGTTTGCCGTTCGGTAGCCGAGGGATCCGTTCGATCGGGTGGACTCGAACGGCGGCGGCGGGCAGGCCGGACAGTCGGGCGGCGAGCTCGGTGGGATCGGACCGAGGGGTCTGCACGGCGACGACGAGGTGGGCGTCGTCGTCCGTACAGTACGCCGTGAATCCGGCCGCCGCGAGCCCGGATTCGAGACGCTCCAGATCGATGCGCAGTCCGAAGATCTTGGCGAACCGGCTCCGCCTGCCGACCACCTGGTACAAGCCCTCGGGTGTGCGCCGCGCCAGATCTCCGGTGCGCAGGGCGTCGACCGTGCGACCGAGTGCGAGGTCCGCGGCGGACTCGGCGTACCCCAGCATCACATTGGGCCCGCGATAGACCAGTTCGTGTGGTTCATCCTGATTGTCGCCGGTTTCCGCGAGCGGCTCGAGGGTGAATTCGCCGCCGGGGATCGGGATCCCGATGCAGTCGGGGTGCGCGCTCGCCAGATGCGCGGGGAGATAGGCCATCCGCGCGGTGGCCTCGGTCTGGCCGTACATGACTACGAAGTCCCAGCCGCGCTCCCGGCCGAGGCCGGCGTAGTCGCGTACCCGTTCCGGCGCGAGTCGACCGCCGGCCTGGGTGACATAGCGCAGGTGGGGCAGGTCCATGCTGGTGAAACCGATGCGGTCCAGCAATTCGATGGTGTAGGGAACCGCGGCGAACGACGTTGCGCGGCAGTCCCGGAACGCCTGCCAGAATTGCCCGTCCAATACCGACTGGTCGGTGAGCAAGAGGCTCGCGCCGCGCCACAGGTGGCTGTGCACCACCGACAGTCCGTAGCAGTAGAACATCGGCAGGGTGGTCGCCGCGCAATCGTCCGGGCCGATGGCCAGATACTCGGCGATGGCCGCCGCGTTGGAGCGCAGGTTCGTCGCCGAGAGCCGGACCAGCTTGGGCGACCCGGTGGACCCCGAGGTGCTCAGCAGCAGCGCGAGATCCGGATGCAGGCGGTGCGCCGAGCGTCGCCGGACCACCCGGGTCCGCCCGTCCTCGACGAGCACGTCGGGATCATAGGCGTCCCGCAACTCCGCAGTGATCCGCTCGGTCAGCAAGACGACGCACCCGGCGCTGAGTGCTCCGAGGTACGCGACGAGTGAGCCGAGATCGTTGCGCGCGGCGAGCGCGACGAGGCGGCGGGCCGGGCCGAGCTCGGTCGCGTAGGCCTCGACGAGCGCCGCAAGCCGAGCGTAGGTCACCTGCCGGAGGGGTGGGGGCCCGGCGCCGTCCCCGCCCGCGCGGTCGGGGCAATGGACGGCGATCCGCTCGTCGAAGGTGCGCAGACGCTCGACGATCGGCTGGACGGTCACCGGCGACAGTGTAGGAGTGGTCGTTTCCCGACTCGAAGGTGGCCCCCTGGCGAACTTCCGGTGAACCTGCGGTCGGCGGCCGCGCCGATCGCGCCGCCGCCCAGTCGATCAGAGACCGAAGCTGCCCGGACCCCGTCTGCGCAGGTACTTCTCGAATTCCGCCGCGATGGCGTCGCCGTCGATCTTGGCCATCGCCTCGTTCACGTCGACCGCGGCGTCGCCGCGCTCCTCCAGCGAGCGCACGTACTCGCTGATCTCCTCGTCACCCACGGTCATCTCGTTCACCGCGGTCTCCCAGTCCTCGGCCTGCTTGGGCAGCTCGCCGAGCGGCACTTCGATGTCGAGCACGTCCTCGACCCGGTGCAGCAGCGCGATGGTCGCCTTCGGATTCGGCGGCTGGGAGACGTAGTGCGGGACGGCGGCCCAGAACGACACCGCCGGGACCCCCGCCTTCACGCACTGATCCTGCAGGACGCCGGTGATCCCGGTCGGTCCCTCGTAGCGGGTCTGTTCCAGGTTGAACCGCTCGGCCGCCTCCTTGCTGTAGGCCGAGCCGGTCACCGGTACCGGACGGGTGTGCGGAGTGTCCGCGAGCAGCGCGCCGAGAATGACCACGGTCTGCACCCCGAGCTGCTCGATGAACTCCAGCAGGTCGCCGCAGAAACTGCGCCAGCGCATGTTCGGTTCGATACCGCGCAGCAGCACCACGTCGCGGTCGCTGCCGGGCGGCGAGCAGACCGACAACATCGTCGACGGCCACTGGATTTCCCTGGTCACGCCGTCCACCTGGCGCACCGTCGGCCGATTGACCTGATAGTCGTAGTAATCCTCGGAGTCGAGCTCGGCCAACGGCTCGGCGTCCCAGATCAGTTCCAGATGTTCGACCGCGCCGCTGGCCGCGTCACCGGCGTCGTTCCACCCCTCGAAGGCGGCGACCAGTACCGGATCCCGCAACGTCGGCAGTTCCGGATCGGGAGTTTCACTGGCGTTCACTCGGTCAGCCTACGGCGTGCGGCGATATGGCGTGTCGTATGGCGGGCGGACCGGGTGGCGTGTTTCCGCGCGCGGACGCGGCGGCGGGCCGGGCGTGTGGTCCACGACACCGCGGATCGACGCCGTGTCGGATCGTCGGCCCCGCCCACTACGCTGGAACGCATGTCTGCGTCCGTCCCCGCCGAGTTCGACACCACGCTACTCGACACGCTGCGCCGTCGTGTCGTCATCGGCGACGGTGCGATGGGCACCATGCTGCAAGCGGCCGATCTGACCTCGGACGATTTCCGCGGGTTGGAGGGCTGTAACGAGATCCTCAACGACACCCGCCCCGACGTCCTGCGCGGCATCCACCGCGCCTATTTCGAAGCGGGCGCCGACGCGGTCGAGACCAACACCTTCGGCTGCAACCTCCCCAACCTCGCCGACTACGACATCGCCGACCGGATCCGCGACCTCTCGGAGCGGGGTACCCGGCTGGCCCGCGAGGTCGCCGACGAGATGGGACCGGCGCCCGACGGTGCGCCACGGTACGTGCTCGGCTCGATGGGGCCGGGCACCAAGCTGCCCACACTCGGGCACGCCCCGTTCGCCGCGCTGCGCGACGCCTACACCGAGGCCGCCCTCGGCATGCTCGACGGCGGCGCCGACGCCATCCTCATCGAGACCTGTCAGGACCTGCTGCAGGTCAAGGCGGCGGTGACCGGCAGCAAGCGCGCGATGGCGAAGCTGGGCCGCCGGATCCCGATCATCACGCACGTCACCGTGGAGACCACCGGCACGATGCTGGTAGGTAGCGAGATCGGCGCGGCACTCACCGCGCTGGAGCCGCTCGGCATCGACATGATCGGCCTCAACTGCGCGACCGGCCCGGACGAGATGAGCGAGCACCTGCGCCACCTGTCCCGGCACGCGCAGGTGCCGGTCTCGGTGATGCCGAACGCCGGGTTGCCGGTGCTCGGCGCCGACGGCGCGGTCTACCCGCTCACCCCCGAGGAGCTGGCGGTCGCGCTGCGCGGGTTCGTCACCGAGTTCGGCCTCGCCTTGGTCGGCGGCTGCTGCGGGACCACGCCCGAGCACATCCGCCAGGTCACCGCCGCGGTGCGCGAGGCCGAGCCGACCCTGCCGCCGATCGCCGAGCGGCGCGCGCCGGTGCACGAGCCGAGCGTGTCCAGCATGTACACCGCGGTGCCGTTCGAGCAGGACGCCTCGGTCCTGATGATCGGCGAACGCACCAATGCCAACGGCTCCAAGGCCTTCCGTGAGGCCATGCTCGCCGGAGACTGGCAGAAGTGCCTGGACATCGCCAAGGACCAGACCCGCGACGGCGCGCACATGCTCGATCTGTGCGTCGACTACGTCGGCCGGGACGGCACCCGCGACATGGCGGAGCTGGCGAGCAGGCTGGCCACCGCCTCGACGTTGCCGATCATGCTCGACTCCACCGAGGCCCCGGTGCTGCGGGCCGGGCTGGAACACCTCGGCGGGCGTTGCGCGGTCAACTCGGTGAACTACGAGGACGGCGCCGGTCCCG
Organism: Nocardia aegles; assembly: GCF_052545135.1. Classification (NCBI taxonomy): domain Bacteria; kingdom Bacillati; phylum Actinomycetota; class Actinomycetes; order Mycobacteriales; family Nocardiaceae; genus Nocardia; species Nocardia aegles. The sequence goes on along the minus strand of NZ_JBQWRI010000002.1, from coordinate 859,242 downwards.
ATTCGCGTTTCCAGCAGACCATGCGCCTGGTCGCCGAGCACGGCGCCGCCGTGGTCGCGCTGACCATCGACGAGGAGGGCCAGGCCCGCACCGCGGCGAAGAAGGTGGAGATCGCCGAGCGGCTGATCGCCGACATCACCGGCAACTGGGGATTGTCGGAGAGCGATATCGTCATCGACACGCTCACCTTCACCTTGGGTACCGGCCAGGAGGAGTCGCGCCGGGACGGAGTGGAGACCATCGAGGCGATCCGTGAGCTCAAGCGTCGCCATCCGCGGGTGCAGACCACCCTGGGTCTGTCCAACATCTCCTTCGGCCTCAATCCGGCCGCCAGGCAGGTGCTCAACTCGGTCTTCATGCACGAATGCGTCCAGGCGGGTCTGGATTCCGCGATCGTGCACGCCTCCAAGATTCTGCCGATCAGCCGGATTCCGGAGGAGCAGCGGGAGACCGCGCTGGATCTGGTGTACGACCGCCGCGCCGAGGGCTACGACCCGCTGCAGAAACTGATGGCGCTGTTCGAAGGCGTGTCCACCTCCTCGTCGAAGGCGTCGCGTGCGGAGGAACTGGCCGCACTCGGGCTGTTCGAGCGGCTGGAGCGGCGGATCGTCGACGGTGAACGCGCCGGACTGGAAGCCGACCTGGACGCGGCCATGGCGGAGGTGCCGCCGCTGCAGATCATCAACGAGACCCTGCTCGCCGGGATGAAGACGGTCGGCGAACTGTTCGGGTCCGGCCAGATGCAGTTGCCGTTCGTGTTGCAGTCCGCCGAGGTGATGAAGGCCGCTGTCGCGTACCTCGAGCCGCACATGGAGGCCACCGACGACAGCGGCAAGGGCCGCATCGTGCTGGCCACCGTGAAGGGCGACGTGCACGACATCGGCAAGAACCTGGTCGACATCATCCTGTCCAACAACGGCTACGAGGTGGTCAACCTCGGTATCAAGCAGCCAATCGCCACCATCCTGGACGCGGCCATGGACAAGAAGGCCGACGTCATCGGCATGTCCGGCCTGCTGGTCAAGTCGACCGTGGTGATGAAGGAGAACCTCGAGGAGCTCAACGCCAAGGGCGTCGCCGAGCAGTTTCCGGTGCTGCTCGGCGGTGCGGCGCTCACCCGCTCCTACGTGGAGAATGACCTGGCCGAGGTCTACGAGGGCGACGTGCACTACGCGCGCGACGCGTTCGAGGGCCTGCGGCTGATGGACGACATCATGACCCGCAAGCGCGGCGGCGAACTCGACCCGGACAGCCCGGAGGCCATCGCCGAGCGGGAGAAGGCCGCCGAGCGCAAAGCGCGCCACGAGCGGTCCAAGCGGATCGCGGCGGAACGCCGCGCGGCCGAGGTTCCCGTCGTGGTACCGGAGCGCTCCGATGTCGCGGCCGACCTGCCCGTGCCGGTGCCGCCGTTCTGGGGCACCCGGGTGGTGAAAGGCCTCGCGGTGCACGAGTACTCGGGCCTGCTCGACGAGCGGGCGCTGTTCCTGGGGCAGTGGGGCCTGCGTGGTCAGCGCGGCGGCGACGGGCCCGGCTACGAGGAGCTGGTGGAAACCGAGGGCAGGCCGCGTCTGCGCGCCTGGTTGGACCGGTTGAGCACCGAAGGCGTGTTGCAGCACGCCGCGGTGGTGTACGGCTACTTCCCCGCGGTGTCCGAAGGCGACGACGTCATCGTGCTCACCGAGCCGGCACCCGACGCGCCGGAACGGCACCGATTCACCTTCCCGCGTCAGCAGCGCGACCGGTTCCTGTGCATCGCCGACTTCATCCGTTCGCGGGAGTACGCCCGATCGACCGGTCAGGTGGACGTGCTGCCGTTCCAGCTGGTCACCATGGGCCAGCCGATCGCCGACTTCGCCAACGAGCTGTTCGCGGGCGACAGCTACCGCGATTACCTGGAGGTGCACGGCATCGGCGTCCAGCTCACCGAGGCGCTCGCCGAGTACTGGCACCGCCGCGTCCGCGAGGAGCTCGTCCTCGACGGCCACGCCGTCGCCGACTCCGACCCGGCCGATGTGCAGGAGTACTTCAAGCTCGGCTATCGCGGCGCGCGCTACTCGTTCGGCTACGGCGCCTGCCCGGAGCTGGAGGACCGCGCCAAGCTGGTCGACCTGCTCGAGGCCGAGCGCATCGGCGTCGTGCTGTCGGAGGAGTTGCAACTGCATCCGGAACAGTCCACGGACGCCTTCGTCCTGCTGCATCCGGAGGCGAAGTACTTCAACGCGTAAACGCTCGGAACCTGATGCGGCGCCGTCGGCCGGACGGCCCCGGCGCCGCACTGTCCGTCGGACCGGCCGCGGTCGGCTCGGAGGTTTCCGGTCGAGCCGTTCGGTGCGTCCTTCGGCGCGGTTACGGCGGCTCCTGAGCCTTCGTCCGCCGACCGGCCGGTGTCATTCCGCGTCGCGAGTTCGCCTCGGCTCACGTAGGTCCGGTCGGCGGCTCTCGTCGGCTCCCCCGAAGTTCCGCCGCGCAGAGGGTCTCGCGGTTCCGGCGCACTATGGTTCATAGCGAAATGCTCTCGCTCCGAGGGCCTTTGCTACCTGGTCGGATGTCGCGTCTCGCGGATCGGAGTGCTCATCGGCGCGCCGCAGCGCCGTGGCGCGCGGTGTTGACCTGCGCTATCGCTCGTGCCGGTGCGCGGAGGTGGCTGCGTGTCGGGTGATTGTGCCATTGTCGAAGGCGTTGTAACTGCATCCGGAGCAGTCGGCGGATGCGTTCGCGTCCCTGCTCGGTGGTGCAAAGTACCTCGGCGCGTACGCCTTCGGAGTTTCCTCCGGGCTTGCGCTGGAGTGCGAAACGGCTGGGCGCGCAAGTAGGAGAGGCACACCACCATGACGGCGGATCGATTGATCGCGGGACGGTACCGGCTCACGGATCCGATCGGCAGCGGCGCCATGGGTGTGGTCTGGCGGGCCACCGACGTCCGGCTCCAGCGCACCGTCGCGGTCAAACAGGTACTCCTCGGTCCGGGACTCACCGGATCGGCTGCGCTGGAGGCGAAACGACGTGCCATGCGGGAGGGGCGGATCGCGGCGCGGCTGCACCACCCGAACGCCATCACCGTGTTCGACGTGGCCGAGGAGGACGGCCGGCCCTGGCTGGTCATGGAGTACATGGACGCGCCGAGTCTGGCGACCAAGCTGTCGGGCAATCGCACGCTGCCGCCGCTCGAGGTCGCCCGGATCGGCGCGCAGGCGGCGAGCGCGCTGGCCGCCGCGCACGACGCGGGGATCATGCACCGGGACGTGAAGCCGGCGAACCTGCTCGTCGCCGACGACGGCACGGTCAAGATCACCGATTTCGGTATCTCCCGCGCAGTCGGCGACGTGACGGTCACCGCCACCGGGTTTCTCGCCGGAACACCGGCCTACCTCTCGCCGGAGGTCGCCCGCGGCGAGGATCCGGAACCGGCTTCCGACGTCTTCGCCCTCGGTTCGACGCTGTACGCGGCGGTGCAGGGCGCCCCGCCGTTCGGCGAGAGCGACAACCCCCTCGCCCTGCTGCACGCGGTGGCGCGGGCCGATGTCCCGGCCCCGGAGGCAGCGGGCGCGCTCGGGCCGGTGCTGATGTACCTGCTCGCCCCAGCCGTCGCCGACCGCCCGACCATGCGGGAGGCGAAAGCGGTCCTCGAAGCCGTTGCGGCGGGACGGGATGTGGAGCTGCCCGCGGCGGTGACCAAGGTGATTCCCGCCCCCGCTGTCGCGACGACCGTGCGGCCGAACCACGCCGCTGCCGCATCGCCGGACCAGCCGGGGGACACCGGTGTCACCACGGTGATACCGCCCGCCGTGCCGGGTTCGTCCGCGCCGCAATCGGTCACGTCACCGCCGGTGCCGAGGCGGGCCGCGGTGGCGGCGACGTTGCGGGGCGCTCTGCGCGGCCGGCAGCGCGGCCGGCTGATCGCCGTGGAAGTCGCCGCAGTGCTCGGGGTGCTGATCCTGGCCGGCATCATCGCAACGCTGGCCGGAATGGACGGCGACGGTGGCGCCGCGCCGACCTCGCCGGTCGTGCCTCCGGCCGCCGTGGCGCCCGAGAACAACGCGCCGTCACCGGCCGACGCGGCCGGAACCGAGCCGCGGCAGGCCCCGGCCCAAGCGCCCGCCCGAGCCCCGGCGCAAACCGCCGCCTCGTCAGCGCCCGTGCCCACATCCGGGCCCGTGCCGGCGCCCACGACGACCGCAGCGGGTGCCCCGCTGCCCCCACCCGTCCCGGGAACCACCCCTCCGGCGCAAACGACGAACTCCACACCGAGCACCACTGGGCCGACCAGCACCACACCGCAGTCCACGTCGAGCCCTGCCCCGACCACCACCGGGCCGGCCACCTCCGCGACGACGACCCCGTCCGGTCCGCCGCCGCCCGACCGGATCGCTTCGTTCATCCAGGGGTACTACGGCATGCTGCCCACCAACGTGTCCGGCGCCTGGGCACAGCTCGCCCCGGTGTACCAGGCCAAGACCGGTTACGACTCCTACGTGAACTTCTGGGGCACGATTCGCTCGGTGAACGTGGGCTCGGTCACGCCGAACGGTGCGAATCGGGCGGTCGTCGCGCTGACCTACACCCTGAAGAACGGCACGACGACTTCCGAGAACCGCTGGATCGAGGTCGTCGGCGACACCGCCAAGTTGCAGATCGCCGCATCGGGAACGTAGGGCAGTCCGAACCATCCGGCGGCTGCCCGAATCGAACCCGCCGGACATGCGCCGGGTGGGCTCCCCGGGCGAGTCGGCCGCCGAGCACCGGCTACGACCTTTGTCGCTGCTGTTCACCCCGCCCGCGCGATGCCGATCCGCAGCTCACCGCAGTCCTCGACGCCATCGGGGTACCTCGGCGCGCGCGGGTCGCCGTGCTGGCGCACCGGCCGATCTCGCCGGGGACGCGGGCATCCTGCCGACCCTCCCGCCCACCCGGCCCCGCCGCCATGGGATCGTGGCGCGGGTTGCACTGCGTCGAGGTTCTCGACGGGGTGGTCGCGGACGGCCGTCGAGCGGCGCCCATGACATGGACGAAATCTAGGAGAAGGACCGACACGTGACAGCGCGACTGGCTGGAGTGCTCTGGGACATGGACGGCACGCTGCTCGACTCGGAGAAGCTCTGGGACGTCGCGGTGCGAGAACTGGCGCGCGAGCACGGCCATGAGATGACCGACGCGATCCGGCACGCGCTGATCGGGGCGTCCGGCCCGAACGCACTGCGGATCATGTTCACCGGCTTGGGTATCGAGCCCACGCCCGACTCGCTGCGCGCGGCGGGGGAGTTCCTGGAGTACCGGGTGACCGAGTTGATGACCGGTCCCATCCCATGGCGGCCGGGTGCGAAGGACGCGCTCGCCATGGTGCGTGCGGCGGGGCTGGCGAGCGCGCTCGTCACCAACACCAAGCGGTCGCTCACGGAGTTCGGTCTCGACACGCTGGGGCGTGATTTCTTCGATGTCTCGGTCTGCGGTGACGAGGTGGCGCACGGCAAGCCGGAACCGGATGTCTACCTGCGCGCTGCCGACCTGCTCGGGCTCGATCCGGAACATTGTGTAGCGGTCGAGGATTCGCCGACCGGTGCGCGGGCGGCGCAGGCCGCGGGGTGCGCGCTGGTGGTCGTCCCGTGCGAGATCCCCGTGCCGGACGCGCCGGGCCGAGTGTTCCGGGATTCGCTGCTCGGGCTGACCCTCGCGGACCTCGAACATGCTCTGCGCATGCGAGGTTGAGCTATCGGGGTGACCGCGGCGGGCCATCTCCGGCCCACCAAGCCTGCCGAGAGTTGCTGTGCCGCAACCGGTATGCCCGCAGACGGTGGGTGTGACCGCCGGTCACCGGCAATCTCGATCTCGCCGAATCCCGGGCGTGTCGGCGAGCGCTCCACCACAATGACGCCATGGCAGCGTGGGGCGTCCTCGACGAGATCGTAGATACCGGGCGGTATCCTCTGGCGGATCGGGGCGGGCTCGCGCTGCGGGAAGCGGTTCGGCGGGCGCGAGCCGAACTGGCCGACACCGGCTGCACCGTGCTGGGCGGCTTCATCCGCCCGGAGCTGACCGAGACGCTGCGCGCGCAGGGGGAGCTGATGGCCCCGCACGCGCACTACGAGGTCGAGCGGGTCAACGCCTACAACATTCCGTTGAACGCCGACCTGCCGGAGGACCATCCGGGCCGGATCGTGCTCGAGCGGGGCAACGCCTTCGTACCCCGCGACCGCATCCCCGCCGACGCGCTGATCCACCGGCTCTACACCGACGAGCTGTTCCAGCGATTCGTCGCCGACTGCTTCGGCCTGTCCGAAGTGCACGAGTTCGCCGATCCTCTTGCGGGACTGTGCCTCAACGTCGTCGCGCCGGGTATGTCGCATCCCTGGCATTTCGACACCAATGAATTCACCGTCTCGATGCTGACCCAGCCCGCCGAGGAGGGCGGCGTCTTCGAATACTGCCCCAACATCCGCACACCCGAGGCGGAACAGCTCGACGACGTCCGCGCCGTGCTCACCGGCACCGGCGAGCGTTTCGTGCAGCGGCTCCCGCTGCGTCCGGGCGACCTGCAGCTGTTCCAGGGTCGCTTCTCGTTGCACCGCGTCTCACCCGTCGGCGGTGCGCGTCAGCGTCATTCGGCCATTTTCGCCTACACCGACCGTCCCGGGATGGTCGGCACGGTGGAGCGCACCCGGCAGTTGTTCGGCCGCGTGCTACCCGACCACGTAGCCGCCGCGGCCGACGCCGTCCGGGGCGATCGACTGCTCGACTGAGCCGAACGGCTCGACTGACCGAGCTCGACCCGAGAGGACCGACAGTGCCAGTGCCGTTAGACACCACCGGGAAAGCGTCTTTCGACGACATCTACGTCCGCCCCGATCCCCGCGCGTACTACGCCCGCATGTCCGCACTGGACTACCGCATTCCGGAACTGGCGAAACCGTTCTTCCAGCAGCAGATCCGGGAATTCCGCGCCTCCGCCCGGGTCGCCGTGCCCACCGTGCTCGACCTCGGTTGCTCCTACGGCGTGAACGCCGCGCTGCTGCGTCTGGACACCACGATCGCCGAGCTGGCCGAGCATTACGCCGCCGCCGACCTCGATCGGGCCGCTCTGATCCGGCGCGACCGAGCTCGGGTCGCGGCGCGGGCGGCGGCCGAGGACGTGCGCTTCCTCGGCATGGACGCCGCGCGCCCGGCCCTCGAGTACGCGTGGGAGGCCGGGCTCTTGCACGACGTGGTGCACGCCGATCTGGAGTCCGGCGAACCGACCGAGGAGCAGCGCGCCCTGCTGGCGACCGCCGATCTGGTCGTCTCCACCGGCTGCGTCGGATACATCACCGAGAAAACCCTGACCCGAGTGGCCGCCGCGCACCCGCGCAGGCGGCCGTGGATGGCACACTTCGTACTGCGCATGTTCGACTTCGCACCGATCGAGGCGGAACTCGCCGCGCTCGGTTACCGGACCGAGCAGGCGCCGGGGCTGTTCGAGCAACGCAGGTTCGCCTCCGCGGCCGAACAGGCGCAGGTGCTGAACACCCTGTCCGCCAACGGGATCGACACGACCGGCCGGGAAGACGAGGGCTGGCTGTATGCCAACCTGTACGTCTCCAGGCCGCTGCCGAAACATCACGCCGACACCGAGGACTCGCATTGACCGAACGCACCTTTGTCGCCGACGACCACCTGCCTCGGGTGCCCCTACCGACGCTGGAGGACAGCTGTGGCCGGTTCCTGCAGTGGTGCGAGCCGCTGCTGACCGCCGACGAGATCGCCGCCACCCGGGCCGCGGTCGACGACCTGTTGCGGCCCGACGGGCCGGGGCGCACCCTGCACGCGGCGCTCGCGGAGTACGACGCGACGCCCGGCGTCGGCAGCTGGCTCGACCTGTTCTGGCCGTCGCGGTACCTGGGCAGGCGGGATCGGATCGCGCTGAACGCGAACTTCTTCTTCCTGTTCCGGGACGACACCCCGCTGGCGGCCTCCACCGCCGCCACCCAGGTGGACCGGGCGGCGGCCATCATCTCCGCCGCCGTCGACTACAAGCTGGCTCTCGACCGGGAGGCCATCGCGCCGGTGACCCAGCGCGGGCAGCGGCTGTCCATGTGGCAGAACAAGTACCTGTTCTCCGAGACCCGGATCCCCGGCGTGGAGCAGGACACGGTGCGGGTGCCCTACAGCGCCGAATGGCCTGGCCCCTCCCAGGCCCGGCACATCGTGGTGTTCTTCCACGCCGGCACGTTCCGGATGGATGTGATCGGCCCGGACGGAGCGCCGTATGCGCCGGAGGATCTCGCCGATGGGCTGCGCGCGGTGCTGAAGGCGGGCGCACGCCAGGCGCGCACCGACACCGCCGTCGGCCATCTCACCACCAAGGCCCGCGCGGACTGGGCGCACAGCAGGCAGCGGCTGCTGGCCGAGCCCGCGAACGCCGCGGCGCTGGACACCATCGAGACCGCGCTGTTCGCCGTCTGCCTCGAGGACTTCGCTCCGCGCGACGAACTGCACGCCTGCGACGAGCTGTTGCACGGCGACAGCGCGAACCGGTGGTTCGACAAGTCGGTGTCGTTCATCGTCTTCGCCGACGGACAGGCGGGCATCAATGTCGAGCATTGCGGACTCGACGGCACCACCATCCTGTCGTTCGTGGACACCCTGCTGGAAACCCCGGTGCGGGAACACGCCGACCGGTCCGGCGCTCAGGCGCAGGGACTGCCCGCGGTGGAGCCGGTCGAGTTCGTGCTGGACGAGGCGCAGCGCAGCGATATCGCGGCGGCGGCCGCGGCCTTCGCCCGGTACGCCGCGGCCAACGCCACCCAGACCGTGTCGTTCCCGGACTTCGGCACCGCCCAGGCCAAGCAGCTGGGTATCTCGCCGGACGCGTTCGCGCAGCTGAGCTACCAGTTGGCCCATCGGCGCAGCAAAGGGCTCACCGGCGCGACCTACGAGTCCATCGCGACCAGGCAGTACCGCAACGGCCGCACCGAGGCGATGCGGGTGATCACCCCGGAGATGATCGCCTTCGTGGACACGATGCAGGACCCGGACGCGAGCGCCCCCGCGAAGCTCGCCGCGGCGCGGACGGCCGCCGCCGCGCACGTGCAGCGGGCCAAGCAGTGCCAGGCCGGGGAAGCGCCCGAGCAGCACCTGTGGGAGCTGCAGTGGATCCAGCGTCGCCGCGGTGCGGAACTGGGCGTGACCGACCCGATCCCGCTCTACGACAGCCCCGGCTGGACGATCATGCGCGACGATTACCTGAGCACCAGCTCGGCGCCATCGGTCAACATCCGCTACTTCGGTTTCGGCTCCACCAGCTCCCGGTGCATCGGCATCGCCTACGTCCTGCTGCCGGACCGCTGGAATCTCTACCTGGCCACGCCGAAACCGGTCGCCGACCAGATGTACGCGTTCGCCGCCCACCTCCGCACGGCGGTCGCCGACCTGCGGGCGCTGCTGGCCGCCGACTAGCCGCTTTCGGTCCGGTTCCTGCGCACCCGATCAGGGGCGGAGGAACCGGACGGTCGCTGTCACCGGCCATCGTGGGCCGGAGCAACAGGCCCGCATCCGGGTCTGAAACAATGGCTCATCGTGAAGAACTTCGAATCCCTGTTCGCCGAGCTGCAGGATCGTGCGGTCAACCGCCCCCAGGGGTCGGAAACCGTGGCCGCGCTGGACGCAGGCGTGCATACCCAGGGTAAGAAGGTGCTCGAGGAGGCCGGCGAGGTGTGGCTGGCCGCCGAACACGAGAGCGACGAGTCGCTCGCCGAGGAGATTTCCCAGCTGCTGTACTGGGTGCAGGTGCTGATGGTGGGACGCGGGCTGAAGCTCGAAGACGTGTACCGACATCTGTGACGGCCGTCGACCACCCGTTTCTCCTCCCGAAAGGACTTCCTCCATGCTGCGCGTCGCAGTCCCCAACAAAGGCGCCCTGTCCGAATCCGCCGTCTCGATCCTCGCTGAGGCGGGCTACCGCAAGCGCACCGATTCCCGTGACCTGACCGTGCTCGACCCGGCCAACCAGGTGGAGTTCTTCTTCCTGCGGCCCAAGGACATCGCGATCTACGTCGGTTCCGGGGAACTGGATCTCGGCATCACCGGACGCGATCTCGCCCTCGATTCCGGCGCGCCGGTGCAGGAACGGCTCGCGCTGGGCTTCGGTCGCTCCACGTTCCGCTACGCCGCCCCGGCCGGACGGGAGTGGAAGGTCGAGGACCTCTACGACAAGCGCATCGCCACCTCGTACCCGAACCTGGTGCTCGACGACCTGCGCCGCCGCGGCATCGAGGCCGAGGTGATCCGCCTCGACGGCGCGGTGGAGATCTCCATCCAGCTCGGCGTCGCCGACGCCATCGCCGACGTGGTCGGCTCCGGGCGCACGCTGCGACAGCACAACCTCGTCGCCTTCGGCGAATCGCTGTGCGACTCCGAGGGAGTGCTGGTCGAGCGCAAGGACGCCGATCGCAGCGACCGGGCGCGCAATCAGCTCGTCGCCCGGATCCAGGGCGTGGTCTTCGCCCAGCAGTACGTCATGCTGGACTACGACTGCCCGAAGGACCTGCTCGACGAGGCGTTCGTCATCACCCCCGGGTTGGAGTCGCCGACCGTGGCGCCGCTGGCCGACAGCGGCTGGGTCGCGGTGCGCGCATTGGTGCCGCGCAAGCAGAGCAACGAGCTGATGGACAAGCTGGCCGATCTGGGCGCGAAAGCCATCCTGGCCACCGACATCCGCTCCTGCCGCGCGTTCTGAGCGCCGGCTTCGTCCGATACGCCTGATTCGCTCAGGCTGAGCGCAATCGGTGTGCGCTGCGACCGGGTGTTGCTACCGTGCGGCCTCTCGATGAGGAAACGCAAGGAGCACCCGTGTCGCAGTCATCACCCGAGGAGCAGTCGGGCAGCACATTCACCTGGAACGAGGACTGGCTGGCGGCGATCGCCGGACTGATCCTGATCGCGCTGGTCCTGCTCGGCGCGATTCCGGATCGGCTGGTGCCGTGATGGCCGAGACCGGCGCCGGAGCGGCGAAGGAATCGGAGACGCCGGCGGACACCGGAATCGGCGCCGCATCGCCCGGGATCCCGACGTCGGAGACCGAGGCGATGCAGGCGACGTCTCGCCCGACCGCCGGGGCCATAGCGGCGGGCATCGCGGTCGTGATCGTCCTCGGTGCCCTCACCCGCTACTTCGAGACGCACGTCCCGCGGTGGGCGGTGGACACCCCGTTCCAGCGGATCGCCAAGTCCGTCGAATTCCCCGTGTACGCCATCGCCCTGGGTCTGCTCGGCAATGTCGTGCTGAGCAAACTCGCACTGCGCGACCGGCTTTCGGCGGGCTTCCGTACCGAATTCTTCATCAAGACCGGTGTGGTGCTGCTCGGCGCGTCGATCAACCTGAAGGTTCTGGTCACCGCGGCGGGCCCGTCGATCCTGCAAGCGCTGCTGCTGATCACGGCCGTGTTCGGCTTCACCTGGTGGCTGGGCGGACGCCTCGGGCTGGACGACAAACTGCGCGCGCTGCTGTCCTCGGCGGTGTCGATCTGCGGTGTCAGCGCGGCCATCGCCGCGGCGGGCGCGGTGCAGGCGCGGCGCGAGCAGATCGCCTACGCGGCCTCGCTGGTGATCGTGTTCGCGTTGCCCTCGATCTTCCTGCTGCCCTGGCTGGCGGAGGTTTTCGGACTGTCGGACGCGGTCGCGGGCGCCTGGATCGGGGGAAATATCGACACCACGGCGGCGGTCGCGGCCTCGGGCGCGATCGCGGGGGAGAAGGCGCTGCAGATCGCCACTATTGTCAAGACCACACAGAACGCGCTGATCGGCGTGGTCGCCATCGCGCTCACCGCGTACTTCACCCTGCGCGTCGAGCCGACGCCCGGTGCGGTGCGGCCCTCGCCGCGCCAGTTCTGGGAGCGGTTTCCGAAGTTCGTGCTCGGCTTCGTCGCCGCCTCGATCATCGGGACGCTGTACCTGCAGACGGCCGACAAGAAATCCGGCGCGGCGCACATCGCGATCGTCAACGATCTGCGCACCTGGTTCCTGATCTTCGCGTTCGTCTCCATCGGCTTGGAATTCTCGCTGCGCGGACTGCGGGAAGCGGGTTGGCGGCCGGTCGTGGTGTTCGGATCTGCTGCGGTCGTGAACCTCGCTGTGGGCCTGGGTCTTTCGGTACTGCTCTTTCACAACTTCACCGCATGAGGGGGCTTCGCGCCATGAGCATCCGGCCCGACCTCCGTCACCGGTCCCGCAATTCGGGATCGGCGACCCGGCACACGGAAATATCCTCCGGCCGGATTCGCGGATGGGCTCGAAAATTCCCGGGCCCATCGGGCAGACTGTCGGGCGTGTCGGAGAGGATCAACGACGAGAAAGCCGGGACGGAGCCGGGTAGCCGAGCGACCACCCCGACGATCGGCGGCGTTCCCGAGCGCCGCCCGGCGTGGACGCGGATACGAAATCTACTGCTCGTCGCGGGCGATGCGGTACTGGTCGCTGTTTTGATCGCAGCGGTCGTACTGCTCGGCGAGCGCGGGACGTCATTGGACTTCCTGGTGGGCGCGCTGGGCCGCTAGCCCGTCAGTCGGAAACGGCTTCGGCCAAGGTCTCGTCCGGGGATTCGGCGACGCCGCCGCGCGGCCAGCCGGGGTAGGGCGGTGGCGTGCCGCCGAACGCCGGGCACAGTGGCTTGTAGTCGCAGTACGAGCACAGCCAGCCGGTGTTCGGCTGGAAGTCCCCGGTGCGGCCCGCCGCCAGGATGGCCGCCCACAGTGCCGAAAGTGTGCGCTCGAAGCGCAGCAACTCCTGCTCGTCGGGGGTGTAGGTGAGGATCTGCTCGTCGGCCAGGTAGACCAGCCGCAGCTGGGCGGGCACGAGGCCGCGGGTGCGCAGCACTACCAGCGCGTAGAACTTCAGCTGGAACAGCGCTTTGGTCTCTTGCGTCGGCCCCGGTACGCGGCCGGTCTTGTAGTCCACGACGCGCAGGGCGCCGTTGGGCGCGATGTCGATCCGATCGACGAACCCGCGCAGCGGCGCGCCGTCGGCCAGTTCCACCTCCACCCGCGCTTCGCGCGATTCCGGATCGAACCGGGTGGGATCCTCCAGCCGGTAGTAGCTGCGCACCAGCGCGCGCACTTCGTCGAGGAACGCGTCGAGCTGCCCGGCGGCGATCAGTTCCGCCACCTCCGGCCGTTCCGCGTGCACCCGGGCCCACGCCGGCGGCACCAGGGCTTCGGCGCGCTCGGGCAGCCGTTCGGCCGCGGGCAGCCCGTAGAGGTCCTCCAGCACCGCGTGCACGATCGTGCCGCGCACCGCGTGCACCGATGGCCGCTCCGGTATCCGATCGATCGCCCGGAAACGATATTTCAGCGGACACTGCTTGAAATCCATTGCCCGGGAAGGCGACAGCGCGGGCCGGGCGCGGGCGGCCGTCGCGTCGGGCCGGGCGGCCCGCGCGTCGTCGGCAGGGGGCGTGGACACGGGCGAGCACATACCTGGCAGGCTATCCGGCGGCACCGACACGCCGGTGCGTGACAGCACGGATTCCAACGAGTGGGACGGAGATTCATGACGGCCAGACGGACCGGGCCATTCACCATCGGTGACCGGGTGCAGCTGACCGATGCCAAAGGGCGTCTGTACACGGTGGTCTTGGAGCCGGGCAAGCAATTCCACACCCATCGCGGCGGGATCGAGCACGACAGCCTGATCGGCGCCGACGAGGGCAGCGTGGTGCATTCCACCAACGGCACGCCCTACCTCGCTCTGCGTCCGCTGCTGATCGACTATGTGCTGTCCATGCCGCGCGGCGCCGCGGTGATCTACCCGAAGGACGCCGCGCAGATCGTGCACGAGGGCGATATGTTCCCCGGAGCGCGCGTGCTGGAAGCAGGCGCCGGGTCCGGCGCGCTGACCTGCTCGCTGCTGCGGGCAGTGGGGCCGCAGGGGCAGGTGCTGTCCTACGAGATCCGCGCCGACCACGCCGAGCACGCGATCCGCAATGTCGAGACGTTCTTCGGCGAGCGTCCGGCGAACTGGTCGCTGACCGTGGGTGACGTGGCCGACTACACCGGCGAGCCGGTCGATCGCGCGGTGCTGGACATGCTCGCGCCGTGGGACGCGCTCCCGGCGGTGTCCAAGGCGCTCGTGCCGGGCGGCGTGCTGATCGTCTATGTGGCCACCGTCACCCAGCTGTCGAGGGTGGTCGAAGCGCTGCGCGAGCAGGAGTGCTGGACCGAGCCCCGTTCCTGGGAGTCGCTGGTGCGCCCGTGGCATGTGGTCGGTCTGGCCGTGCGGCCCGAACATCGCATGCAGGGTCACACCGCTTTCCTGGTCAGCGCCCGCAGGCTCGCCGAGGGCACCGTCACGCCCAAGCCGCAGCGCAGGCCGTCCAAGGGCTGAGCGCGGCGGCCGGGCGGGCCTGCGGCGTGCCGCCCGGCGCGACTCAGGCCGGGGCGCAGGGTGCCTGCGCGAAGCCGAGCAGCAGACAGCCGCTCGCGTCCGACAGCTTCCAGGTGCCGCCGACGTTTTCCCAGGTCAGCGGAACGGCAGGGGCGGCTCCGTGCGGGGAGGTGATGGTCACCTGCGCGTTCGCGGTGTTGCCCTGGGTGGTGATGTCGGCGACGGCGAAGGTGAGCGCGTAGCCTTGCAGTCCCGCGTTCATCTGGTCGATGTTCGCCGTACGCTTTTCGCCGTCGACGATCAGCTTGGTCTTCTCCGCGGTGGGTACAGCGGGATCGGTGAGCTTCACCAGCACCGCCTGCAAGGTCTCGGCGGTCGGCGCGCCGGTCGCAGGGGCCGAGTGCTCGTGGGTGCCCGTCGCGGCGGCGCCGGTGGTGGCCGAGGTCGCCGTGCTGGTGGAGTCGTCGCCGGAGCCGCACCCCGCTACCGCGCCGGAAATGGCCAGCGCCGCCGCGGCGGTGGCGAGGGAAACACGCAGGGTTCTCGCGGGAAGGAGCATGGTCGGCAACCTTTCGGCTCGAGCGGCGAGCAGGCTCGCCAGGGTCGGGTTAGGGCAGGCTAACATGGTGGTCCGGCCGCCGATCGCGGCCCAGATGTGATCACCACGAAACCATGTCGGAAAGCGAGAACGGGTCGCGCCCGGTAGCGTTGATAGACCGGGACTGGGAGGAGCAGCACATGAGCCCCATCGAGAATTCGGATTCGGCGGCCTGGAGAGAGCTCGAGGCGGTACGCGCCGAGGCGGCTGCACTCCGAAGGCAACTCGCCGACTCGCCGGATCGCACACGGGAATTGGAAGCCCGCATCGATTCGCTGACCATTCGCAACACGAAGCTGATGGACACCCTCAAAGAAGCGCGCCAGCAGTTGGTCGCGCTGCGTGAGGAGGTCGATCGGCTGGGTCAGCCGCCGAGCGGATACGGCATTCTGATCGGTGTGTACGACGATCAGACGGTCGACGTGTTCACTTCGGGGCGCAAGATGCGGTTGACCTGTTCACCGAACATCGAGACCTCGACGCTCGAATACGGTCAGACCGTCCGCCTCAACGAGGCGCTCACGGTCGTCGAGGCCGGGTACTACGACGCGGTCGGCGAGATCGGCACCCTCCGGGAGATCCTCGACGACGGCCGTCGCGCCCTGGTCGTCGGCCATGCCGACGAGGAGCGCGTGGTGTGGCTGGCCGGCCCGCTGGCGAAGGTCGCCGAGATGGACGACCTGGACGATCCCGATTCCCCCATTCGCAAGCTGCGGCCGGGCGACTCGCTGCTGGTCGACACGAAGGCCGGATTCGCCTTCGAGCGCATCCCGAAGGCCGAGGTCGAGGACCTCGTGCTGGAAGAGGTGCCCGACGTCGACTACGGCGACATCGGCGGTCTCGGCAGGCAGATCGAGCAGATCCGCGACGCGGTGGAGCTGCCGTTCCTGCACAAGGATCTCTTCCGCGAGTACGCGCTGCGTCCGCCGAAGGGCGTGCTGCTCTACGGTCCGCCCGGCTGCGGTAAGACGCTCATCGCCAAGGCGGTGGCCAACTCGCTGGCCAAGAAGATCGCCGAGGCGCGCGGTGAGGATGCCAAGGAAGCCAAGTCGTACTTCCTGAACATCAAGGGCCCCGAGCTGCTGAACAAGTTCGTGGGTGAGACCGAGCGCCACATCCGGATCATCTTCCAGCGGGCGCGCGAGAAGGCGTCCGAGGGCACGCCGGTGATCGTGTTCTTCGACGAGATGGATTCAATTTTCCGCACCCGTGGTTCGGGCGTCTCCTCGGACGTCGAGACCACGGTGGTGCCGCAGCTGCTGTCGGAGATCGATGGCGTCGAGGGCCTGGAGAACGTCATCGTGATCGGCGCCTCCAACCGCGAGGACATGATCGATCCGGCGATCCTGCGGCCGGGCCGCTTGGATGTGAAGATCAAGATCGAGCGTCCGGACGCGGAGTCGGCGCAGGACATCTTCTCGAAGTACCTCACCGAGGACCTGCCGCTGCACGACGACGATCTGGCCGAGTTCGCCGGCGACAAGGTCTTGTGCATCAACGCCATGATCGAACGGGTCGTCGACCGGATGTACGCCGAGAGCGAGGACAACCGCTTCCTGGAGGTCACCTACGCCAACGGTGACAAGGAGGTCCTGTACTTCAAGGACTTCAACTCCGGCGCCATGATCCAGAACATCGTGGACCGCTCCAAGAAGTACGCCATCAAGGCGGTGCTCGACACGGGCAACCCCGGTCTGCGCATCCAGCATCTCTACGATTCGATCGTGGACGAGTTCTCCGAGAACGAGGACCTGCCCAACACCACGAATCCCGACGACTGGGCACGCATCTCGGGTAAGAAGGGCGAGCGGATCGTCTACATCCGCACGCTGGTCACCGGCAAGAACGCCAGCGCCAGCCGCGCCATCGACACCGAGTCGAACACCGGTCAGTACCTGTAAGGTTCCGCCGACCAGGAAGGGCCGCGTCTCCACGGAGGCGCGGCCCTTCCCGGTCGGGGAGTGCGGGTCACGCGCGGTAGGGGACAGCCGGCAGCACGCGGGGCAGCCCGAACCGGGGATAGCGGGCGTCGAGGGCGGACATCTGCGGCTGAATCGACCGGGCCGCCGCGCCTCACCACCAGCCGAGGATCGCCGCCAAGCGCCTGCCGAGTTCCGGCGCCAGCGACCGCGAATAGCTGGCGGTGAGGTGGTGCTCGTCGTGGTAGATCAGGATGTTGCCCTCGGTGACCGCGCACACGTCGCGTTCGCACAGCGCGTCGGACAGATCCAACGGGAACACATTGGGGAACGAGGCGGCGAACTCCAGCGCCGGATTCACCTCGTCCAGCGCGGCTTCGCGTGGCATCCCGCAGCTGATCCGATCGCCCTGCTGGGCGAGGCAATCGATGGCCCGGTAGCGCACGCCGTCGCGGCGCAGCCACGGCGTGTCTCGGATGGCGAGCACGTTGAGTCCCCGGTCGGCCAGGCGGCTCCAGACGTCCAGATAGTCGGTCGGGGTCTCGTCGCCCGCGCCGTCCCGAGGGCGGGTCGCCGTCGTGAAGACCCACTCCGGGCGTTCGACGCCGAGGCGGTCGATCACCTCCACGGACCAGTCGCGGCAGTCCGGATTGGCTTCGCCCTTGTACATCGGTTCCGCCGCGACGGTCAGCGGGCAGCCCATCTTCAGATAGACCTCGACCCGGAAGGAATGTTCGCGGGCGAGCAGGTCGAGGGCGGGCACCCAGTGCTCGGCATGTGAGCTGCCCACCACCGCGATGGTGCGCTCCGCGGCGGCGTCGCCATAGGTGCAGGTGAGGACGTCGCGGGTGTCCCAGTCCGCGATGCAGCCGTCGCGCGCGGGGTACGCGGCGTCAGCGGGCGCTTCGTACACGCTCGGTCGCATCGGAGCCTCGGGCGTGCTCGCGCCACTGACCAGAGCTTCCGCACCGGGGTAGCGCGCCGAGTCCAGCGCGGCCACCGCACGCGGCGGGTTTGCCCTGGTCACTACCCGTTCGCCGACCGACGCCGCGAGCACCGCGATGCCGAGCGCCACGACCAGCCGGCCGGTACGGCGTACGTGGGTGGGTGTCTCCCGGCCCGCCGGGCCGGACCGCATCCGCAGCGGCTCCTCGACGAAGCGGTTGGTCAGATAGGCCAGTACCAGCGACGCCCCGATGACACCCAGCCCGATGCCGAGTCCCGCGGTCGCGGCTCCGGTCCGCGCCAGCACGAAGATCAGGATCGGCCAGTGCCACAGATACAGCGCGTAGGACAGGTCGCCGAGGCGCACGACGGCAGGCGTGCCGAGCAGCCGATTGGGCAGCGGCTGCTCGGCGGCGGCGAGACCGCCGCCCGCCACGATCAGCGCCACCGCGGCTCCGACGGGGACCAGGGCGGCCGGACCGGGGAACCGGTCGGCGCCGTCGATCAACCAACCACAGCTGAGCACTGCCACCGCGCCGAGGACGGCCGCCGCGACCCGCACCGAGCGCGACGGTGACAGCCGGGGCCCCACGATCGCCAGCAGCGCACCGGCGAACAACTCCCAGGCGCGGGCGACACTGTCGTAGTAGTTCCAGCCCTGATGCACCGCGGTGCCCTGCGCGGCGTAGGCGAACGAGGCCGCCGCGCCCGCGGCGAGCACGATCGCCAAGGCCGGGCGCACCGCCCCGGGGTGGGCGAAACGCAGGCACAGGCGCGCGACCGCCGCCACACCTACCAGCGCGAGCAGGTAGAACTGCGTCTGCACCGCCATCGACCACAGATGCTGCAGCGGGCTCACCGACGGATCGGCGGCGAGGTAGTCCGACCAGGACAGCGCGAGATACCAGTTCTGGTAGTACAGCAGTGCTGCCAGCGTCTGCGCCGCCATATCGCCCCATTGGGTGAACGGGCGCAGTAGCACGGTCGCCACGACCACGGCCGCCAGCAGCGTCACGAGCGCGGGCAACAATCTGCGCGCGAGCCGCCGACCGGTGTGCACGATGCGGACCGAGCCGGTGGCTGCCACCTCGCGCAGGAGCGAGCTGGTGAAGAAGAACCCCGACAGTACGAGGAACACGTCCACGCCGCCCGACACCCGGCCGAACCAGATGTGGAACGCCACGACCAGCGCTATCGCGACGCCACGCAGCCCGTCCAGATCGTGTCGGTACGCCGCGGCGCCCGCGTGCGGCGCAGCCGCGGCGGTGGCGACCGCACCCGGCCGAAGCAACCGATTCACCGCTCGGGCGACGGTCACCGCACTCGCACGGCGCGGTCGTCGCGGAAACGGAATGCAACGGCTCGGCGACGAGACGATGTACGGGACACGTCATCTCTCTTACCACGGGCGGTGAACGTGGTCCATCTCGCCGGGCCGGAGTGGCGTGCGGAACCGGCGAAATATGGACAATTCGGTCACTCGGTGAGCGGGGTGTGGTGGGCCGGTCGATAGGGTGGGGTCGTGAATGTTGAGGTGACACCCCTGCCGGGTATCGGTGTGCGCAAAGATTTCCCGCTGACCAATACGCGACGCCGGATAGGGGTGATCGTCCATCGCGACGGCACGATGGACCTCATCGTGAGCAAGCCGGACCACCCCGACGACACCGAACAGGTACCGCTGAGCGGGAAAGAGGCGGCCGTGCTGGCCAGCCTGCTCGGCGCGCCGCAACTGGTCGAGCAGCTGCGCGAGGAACACCGCGAGTTCACCGGACTGACCACCCGACAGCTCTCCATCCCGGACCGCTCCCGCTTCGACGGGCGCAGGCTCGGTGAGACCCAGATGCGCACCCGGACGAAGGCGTCGATCGTCGCGGTCGTCCGCAGCGGGCAGCCGATTCCCTCACCGGGGCCGGACTTCACCTTCACCGCCGGGGACGTGCTCGTCGTCGTCGGCACCGTGGAGGGCCTCGAGGCCGCCGCCAAGATCCTGTTGGACGGCTGAGCGCATGGTGGCACACGAGACCGCGCTCGCGCTGATCCAGCTGGGCGCGGTGTTCTTCGGCCTCGGCCTGCTCGGGCGGATCGCCGCGCGCATCGGCATGTCGCCCATTCCGCTGTACCTGATCGGCGGGCTGCTGTTCGGCACCGGTGGCCTGGTCGAGCTGCGGCAGGTGGACGACTTCATCCATCTCGCCAGCGAAATCGGCGTCGTCCTGCTGTTGTTGCTGCTCGGCCTGGAATACAGCGCGCCGGAACTGGTCACCGGGATGCGCCGATCGTGGGCCGCGGGTGTGCTGGACATCGTGCTCAACGCGACGCCGGGTGTGCTCGTCGCGCTCGGCCTGGGCTGGGGGTTCACCGGCGCCATCGCGATGGCCGGGGTCACCTACATCTCATCCTCGGGCATCGTCGCGAAGGTGCTCGACGATCTGGGCAGGCTCGGTAACCGGGAAACGCCGGTGATCCTGTCGATCCTGGTGTTCGAAGACCTGGTGATGGCCGGATACCTGCCGGTGCTGACCGCGGTGCTGGCCGGTGTCGGCTTCCTCGCCGGACTGAAGACGCTGGCCATCGCCTTGGCGGCGGTCACCGTCGTGCTGATCGTCGCGCTGCGCTACGGCCGCTACGTCTCCGCGATCGTCGACAGCGCCGACCGGGAGATCTTCCTGCTGAAGTTGCTGGGTTCCGCGCTGCTGGTGGCGGGCGCGGCCTCCGCGGTGCAGGTGTCCGCGGCGGTCGGCGCGTTCCTGCTCGGCATCGCGATCTCGGACTCGACCGCGCACAACGCGACCAAGCTTCTGGAACCGCTGCGCGATCTGTTCGCCGCGTTGTTCTTCGTGCTGTTCGGCCTGAGTACCGACCCGGCGAGCATTCCGCCGGTGCTGGGCTGGGCATGCCTGCTGGCACTGGTCACCACGGCCAGCAAGATCGCCACCGGATGGTGGGCGGCCAAGCGAGCCGGTGCGGGCCGTCTGGGCCGGGCGCGCGCGGGAACCGCCCTGGTCGCCCACGGCGAGTTCTCGATCGTCATCGCGGGGCTCGCGGTGGCCGCGGGCGCGGTGCCCGACGAATTCGCCGCACTGGCCACCACCTATGTGCTGTTGATGGCAGTTCTGGGCCCGATCGTCAGCCGGTTCGTCGAACCGGCGATGGCGCTGCTGCTGCGTCGACGCGCCGCGGTGTCCTGACGGGGACGGTCATCTCTTGGGAGGTCGTGTTCTGCGCGGACCGGGCAGGCCGACCCCACGGCGGCGGCGTCCGATCCTCGCCGCCACCGTGGGCGCCGGAATTCAGTTGCGCGCGGCGACGGAATCGAGCACCACGTCGACGGCCGGTGCGCCGTCCGAGGAGCCGTCCTTGACGCCGCGGGCGGCGATGGCCTTCAGCACATCCATGCCCGCGGTGACCCGGCCGAACGGGGTGTAGTTCGGCGGCAGCGGCGCGTCCCGGTAGACCAGGAAGAACTGGCTGCCGTTGGTGTCGGGGCCCGAGTTCGCCATCGCGATCGTGCCCGCCGGGTAGGTCGCGCCCGCCAGGTTCTCGTCGGGGAACCGGTAGCCGGGCCCGCCCATGCCGGTCGCGGTGGGGTCGCCGCATTGCAGGACGTAGATGCCGTCGGTGGTGATCCGATGGCACCTCGTGTGGTCGAAGTACTGTTCCCCGGCCAGGAACGCGAACGAGTTGACCGTTCGCGGCGCGCGGGCGGCGTCCAGCGTGACGGTCACGGTGCCGCACGTGGTGATCAGCGTTGCCGTGTAGTGCGCGTTGGGATCAATGGACATGCCGGGTTCGGCGGGCCACTGTTTGCCGTTCGGCTGTCCCGCGGTGGGAACACCACAGCCGGCGGGGCCCTGCTCCCGGGCCGGCGACGGGGCCGCCGAGACGACACCCGTCGCGGACGCCACCAGCGCCACGCCGACGGCGAGCACCCCGACGATCCGCAGCGATCGCCACGGTATGCCCCGGCGCCCCGCGCGCCGGCCGTTGACGAGTTCTCGCGCTTGCACTTCGCTGCTCACCGCTGAAAATCTCCTTCATTCGGGTTGCGCACCGGACGATGCAGCGCGAATCATTCCATCTCGCCCGACCGGGTGGAGGAGTACGGCTCGATTGCGCGGGGCGGGCGCGGTTCGGATGTCGCCGTGACCGCGGTTGCCACGGATTGGCTACAAAATGTTTCGCGGCTGTCGTCGGACCACGCAATCGGCTCCGGCTGACGTATAACGAGGCATGGGAATCGTTCGAGCGGCGCTGGTCCAAACGAACTGGACCGGTGACAAGGAATCGATGCTCGCGGCGCACGAGAACTACGCGCGCCGCGCCGCCGCGCACGGAGCGTCGGTGATCTGCTTCCAAGAGTTGTTCTACGCGCCCTATTTCTGCCAGCGGCAGGACACCGAGTTCTACGACTACGCCGAATCCGTCCCGGGGCCGACGACGGAGCGATTCGCCGCGCTGGCGAAGGAATTGCGCCTGGTGATGATCCTGCCGGTGTACGAACAGGAACAGCCGGGTCTGCTCTACAACACGGCGGCGGTGATCGACGCCGACGGCAGCTATCTCGGCAAGTACCGCAAACACCACCTTCCGCACGTGCACGGATTCTGGGAGAAGTTCTATTTCCGGCCCGGCAACCTCGGCTGGCCGGTATTCGACACCGCGGTGGGCAAACTCGGCGTGTACATCTGCTACGACCGGCACTTTCCGGAAGGGTGGCGGGCGCTGGCCCTCGCCGGTGCGGAACTCGTGTTCAATCCGTCGGCCACGTCGCGCGGCCTGTCCGGTTACCTCTGGAAACTGGAACAACCGGCGGCCGCGGTGGCCAACGAGTACTACATCGGCGCCATCAACCGGGTCGGCGCCGAGCAGTACGGCGACGACGACTTCTACGGCACCAGCTACTTCGTCGACCCCGAAGGCAAGTTCGTCGGCGAGGTCGCTTCCGACACCGACCCCGAGCTGGTGGTCCGCGATCTGGACATGGACCTGATCAAGGTGGTGCGCGACCGCTGGGCGTTCTACCGCGATCGCCGACCCGACGCCTACGGGCCGCTCGTGGCCCCCTGAGACCGGGGAGAAGGACATGGCGCGCGTTTTCATCCACGGCGGCACGGTGGTCTCCACCACCGGAGCGCAGCCGCTCGACGTGCTCGTCGACGGAGAGACCATCGCCGCCGTCCTGCAGCCGGGCTCCGTCGCGCTGGGCGCGGATCTCGCCGCGTCCGCCGATCGCGTGCTGGACGCGACCGGCCGATACGTCATCCCCGGCGGCGTGGACGGTCACACCCACATGCAGATGCCCTTCGGCGGGACCGAGGCCTCCGACACCTTCGAGACCGGCACCCGCGCGGCCGCGTGGGGCGGCACCACCACCATCATCGACTTCGTCGTCCAGAGACAAGGCGAACAGGTCCAGGACACGCTCGCCGCCTGGCACGGGAAAGCGGCCGGACAGTGCGCGATCGACTACGGCTTCCATCAGATCATCGGCGACGTCGACGCGGAATCCTTGAAGGCCATGCGGGAATTGGTGACCGAGGGCGTCACCAGCTTCAAGCTCTTCATGGCCTACCCGGGCGTCTTCTACTCCACCGACGGCCAGATCCTGCGCGCCATGCAGACCGCGGCGGAGCTGGGCGCGCTCGTGATGATGCACGCGGAGAACGGGATCGCCATCGACGTGCTGGTCGAGCAGGCGCTCGCCCGAGGCGACACCGCGCCGTACTTCCACGGCACGACCAGACCGTGGCAGCTCGAGGAGGAAGCCACCCATCGCGCGATCATGCTGGCCGAGCTGACCGGCGTGCCGCTGTACGTCGTGCACGTGTCGGCCGGGCAGGCGCTGGCCCGGATCGCCGCCGCCCGCGACGCCGGGCGCAACGTCTTCGGCGAGACCTGTCCCCAGTACCTGTATCTCTCGCTCGAGGACCAGCTCGGCGCGCCGGGGTTCGAGGGCGCCAAATGGGTGTGCTCCACGCCGCTGCGATCGAAGGCCGAAGGGCATCAGGACCAGTTGTGGCGGTACCTGCGCACCGGCGACGTCACGGCCGTCGGCACCGATCACTGTCCGTTCTGCATGAAGGACCAGAAGGAGATGGGGCTCGGCGACTTCAGCAAGATCCCCAACGGCATCGGGGGCGTCGAGCATCGGATGGACCTGATGTTCCAGGGCGTTCGGTCCGGTCGGATTCCGCTGGAACGCTGGGTCGACGTCTGCTGCACCACACCGGCGCGGATGTTCGGCATGTACCCGCGCAAAGGGGTGATCGGTCCGGGTGCGGACGCCGACATCGTCATCTACGACCCGGACGGCCACACCAGCATCGGCGTCGGCAAGACCCACCACATGAACATGGACTACTCGGCCTACGAGGGATTCGAGATCGACGGTCACGTCGACACGGTGCTGTCCCGGGGCCGGGTGATCGTGGACGACGGTGTCTACCTCGGGCATGCGGGGCACGGCCGGTTCGTCGTACGTGGACTCGCGCAGAACCTGATCTGATTCTCGACGCTCGGAACGGAGAAGTGCCGCATGGACATCGGTGTGGTGTTGCAATGCACGCCCCCGGCCTCGCGAGTGATCGAACTGGCCAGGCTCGCGGAAACCTACGGGTTCTCCCACGTCTGGACCTTCGACTCACATCTGCTCTGGCAGGAGCCCTACGTCATCTACAGCCAGATCCTGGCCGCCACCCGCAAGGTCATGGTCGGCCCGATGGTGACCAACCCGGCCACCAGGGACTGGACGGTGACCGCGTCGAGTTTCGCCACGCTCAACGAGATGTTCGGCAACCGCACCATATGCGGGATCGGCCGCGGCGACTCGGCGGTGCGCACGCTGGGCGGCAGGCCCGCCACACTGGCGACGCTGCGGCGAGCGATCGAGATGATCCGCGAGTTGGGCAACGGCCGCAGCGCGCGGGTGGACGACACCGTCGTACGGTTGCCGTGGGCGGCCGACTCCCGGCTGGACGTGTGGGTGGCGGGTTACGGACCCCGCGCACTCGACCTGACCGGTGCCGTGGCCGACGGGTACATCCTGCAACTGGCCGACCCGGACATCACGGCCTGGACCATCGCCCGGGTGCGGGCCGCGGCCGAGCGCGCGGGCCGCGACCCGGCGGCGGTCCGGATCTGCGTCGCCGCACCCGCCTATGTCACCGACGGGACGGACGCGGCGCTCGAGCACGCGCGGCAACAGTGCCGATGGTTCGGCGGGATGGTCGGCAATCACGTGGCCGAGATGGTGGCGAAATACGGTACGGCAGCAGACATCCCGGCCGCACTCACCGACTACGTCGAAGGCAGGCGCGGGTACGACTACAACCTGCACGGGCGCGCGGACAATGTCCATGCCGAGTTCGTGCCCGATGTCATCGTGGACCGCTTCTGCCTGCTGGGCACGCCCGACGACCAGCTGTCCCGGTTGCGGGAGCTGGATGGGCTCGGCGTGGACCAATTCGCCGTCTATCTCCAGCACGACGCGAAGAACGCGACTTTGGCGGCGTACGGTGAATCGGTGCTGCCTCGTCTCGCTTCGCTCGTGACCGCCACCACGTCCACCGAAGGGGGCGGCTAGCGTGGCCGATCGGCTATCCAGCGGGGGCACTGGAGCTCAGCGGGCAGGCCGCTTCAGACGAACTCCGTCGGGCGGCGTGACTTTCCCGGCTATTTTCCGTTGGCCCCCACCAGGTCCCGCTAGAGTGAAGCGGCGTCGCTCCAGACGTATGGTTGCGAGAGAGGGACTCTGATGAGGGGAATCCACCGGCGGCTGGCTGTTATCACGGTTACCGCTACTTTGCCCATGCTCGCGGCGGGGGTGTTCGCCGGGGTCGCGTCCGCGCACACGCCAACGGAGGACTCGTTCCTGCAGAGACTTGTGGCCCTCGGTGAGGACCCGGCTGTAGCAGTACCTAGGGTCGCGGACTCCAGCATCGGCCTCGGCTACGCCATATGTCAGGAGCTAGGAGACGGGAACAGCTCTACCGAGGTCGTGGTGCACCTGCATCGGAATGGTAAGGACATGCATTCTTCCGCTATCTGGGTCGTCGCCGCACAATCCGTTCTGTGTCCGCAGTACGAAGACCGGTAGCTGATCCCGCCGACGTGCGCGAATCGTGTTGCCCCCCTCTCTTTATCGCCTGCGTTGTGGGTCCGAATCCCACGTGCCTGTGCATACAGATTGGCTGCCGCTGGGGCCTGTTGACCCCCAACGATGCGGGCCCGTGAGGTCCAAGTCCTCCGGATCCCTTCACCACCCGGCCCCGACCCTCCAGGTCGGCGAGCAGGCCGAGCCGCCCGAAGTCACCTGCACCTCCGCGCCGGGCTCGCAGTCGGCTACCCGCACCGTCGTCCGTTTCTGCCCGAATCCCAATTCGATTGTCGCGTAACGATGCAACGTCCGATACGACACCACCACCCCGCGCCGGCCCAGAAGGACGTGGATCTTGGTCAGGGTCAAGTCCTGGTCCAGTCACTGCTTGATCTGCTCGGACTGGGCAGCGACGGCCTCCCATGCCTCGCTCCTGGCGTTCGGGCGCGCTCGCCGCACCCCGGTGATCACCTTCGTCAGCAGTTCGTCGGTCGACTGCTCGATACCGCCGTCACGGCCCATCCCGCACGACTGGGCCATCTTCACATACCGGCGCACGGCCCTTCCTCCTGACAGCCGACGGGCATGGAGCCGTGACTCCCGGTGCTTCCGTGACTACACTGTGTGGCGTAGTTGGCTTCCTATTTTCGACTTGCTGGGACCGTGTCACACCGCTCAGCAGTCCCGATCTTTCGTATCGGAGTTCTACTCGTGGAAGCACCGGATTAGTGGCTGATGCCCGGAGTGCGCGCACCAGCCGCCTCGAGCGGGTTCCGGCACTCGTATGCCCCAGCCGGGGTGTGGACGACACCGCCTCCCGTTCTGTCGACGCCTACAGGCGGATGAAGAACTTTCAGCGGTTGAGGCGTCCGTGAGTTCAAGCGGTTGACCGACCGGCCGGACGCCTAACTGGTTCGCGCCGGCTCGGCGAACACCGAATCATCGACGTCCAGGGGGCGTGATGTCAGAGTCCAGTCGTGGAACCTCCGCGGTACGTCCGCACCAACCTGCCCGCCAGGTAGTAGCAACATTCGACAACTACGCCGACGCTGAAAGCGCCGTCGACTACCTCTCCGACCAGCATTTCACGGTCGACAAATTGGCCATCGTCGGACGTGACATCGAGGTGGTCGAGCAGGTCGTCGGCCGATTGAACTACGGCTGGGCCGCTCTGCGAGGCGCCGCCGCGGGTGGGCTGACGGGCGCACTGTTCGGCTGGATCTTCGGATTACTCGACTGGGTCCAGCCGCTGCTCACAGGCCTCGTGCTCGCCTGCTACGGGCTGGTGTTCGGCGCTGTTGTCGGCGCCCTGCTCGGCCTACTCATGTACGCGTTGCAGGGCGGCCGGCGCGACTTCACCTCAATCCAGTCGTTACAACCACGTCACTACGAAGTCCTCGCCGACGTCGAGGTCGCGGACGAAGCCGTCCGCCTGCTCACCGGCCGGACCGATCGAAAGGAATGAGTCATGGCGACCGCTGTAGGTATCGACCTGGGCACCACGAACTCGGTCATCGCAAGCTGGCAAGGCGGCGAGCCGGGGGTGATCTCCAATGCCGAGGGAGCGCGGACGACGCCGTCGGTGGTGGCCTTCACCGAGAGCGGGGAGCGGCTGGTGGGTCAGCTCGCCCGACGGCAGGCGATCTTGAATCCGAAGGGCACGATATACTCGGCGAAACGCTTCATCGGACGTCATTTCGACGAGGTCTCCGAGGAGGCCAAAGCGGTCAGTTTCGACGTCGTACCGGGTGACAACGGTGAGGCTCGATTCGACGTGCGGGGCAAGAAGTACGCGCCGGAGGAGATCAGTGCCCTCGTGCTGCGCAAGCTCGTCGACGACGCGAGCAAGTTCCTCGGTGAGAAGGTCAAGGAAGCGGTCATCACCGTTCCCGCCTACTTCAACGACGCGCAGCGCAACGCCACGAAGGACGCCGGCCGGATCGCAGGGCTCGAGGTTTTGCGGATCATCAACGAGCCGACCGCCGCGGCACTGGCATACGGCATGGACAAGCAGACCCACGAGACCGTACTGGTCTTCGACCTCGGCGGCGGCACCTTCGATGTGAGCCTGCTCGACGTCGGCGAGGGAGTGGTCGAGGTTCGTGCCACCGCCGGCGACTCCCACCTCGGCGGCGACGACTTCGACCGACGTCTGGTGGACTACCTCGCCGACGAATTCCAACGGGCGGAGAACATCGATCTGCGCAAGGATGCCCAGGCGTTGCAGCGCCTCTTCGAGGCAGCAGAGAAAGCCAAGGTCGAGCTGTCCTCGGTGACGCAGGCCCAGGTCAACCTGCCCTTCGTCACCGCTGACGCGAACGGTCCCAAGCACCTCACCACCACGATCATGCGATCGAAGTTCGAGGATCTGACGGCGGATCTGGTGGAACGCTGCCTCGGCCCGGTGAAGCAGGCGATGAGTGACGCCAAGGTCACCGCCAACGACATCGACGAGGTGATTCTGGTCGGTGGTTCGACACGTATTCCGGCGGTGCAGGCGCTGGTTCGCCGGCTCACCGGCGGCAAGGACCCCAACATGAGCGTCAACCCGGACGAGGTCGTGGCGCTCGGTGCCGCAGTGCAGGCGGGGGTGCTCAAGGGTGAGGTCTCCGATGTGCTGTTGCTCGATGTCACCCCGCTGTCCCTCGGCGTCGAGACCCAGGGCGGGGTGATGACCAAGATCATCGAGCGCAACACGACGATCCCGGTTCGGCGCAGTGAAGTGTTCGCCACCGCGGAAGACAATCAGCCCGCAGTGGATGTCGTGGTCCTGCAGGGCGAACGCGAACGGGCCGCCGACAATCGGGTGCTCGGTCGGTTCCGGCTGGAAGGCATCCGCCCCGCACCCCGTGGCGAGGCCCAAGTCGAAGTCACGTTCGATATCGACGCCAACGGCATCCTCCACGTCACCGCCCGCGACAAGGACACCGGTAAGGAGCAGAGCATCACGATCAGCGAGCAGAGCAATCTCGACCAGAGCGAGGTCGAGCGCATGCTTGCGGAGGCCGAACGGAACCGGGCCGAAGATGAGGCGCTGCGCAAGGCGGTCGACGCGCGCAACGCGCTCGATTCGGTGGCCTATCAAGTGGAACGGCGACTCGCCGAACTCGGCGACAGTGCCCCACCGCACGACAAGGCACGCGCTGAGATGCTGATCGCCGACGCCAGGAAAGCCGTGAAAGACAATGCTCCACCCGCGGAGGTAGAGCCACTCACCTCCGAACTGCAGCAGCTGCTCTACGGGCTCGCACCGGTCCAGGCCGGCGGCGGAGACGGACACCGGGCAGGCGGCGCAGACGCTGCGTCGTCGGATGACGACGACGTGATCGACGCCGAATTCGATCGAAGCTGAGGCACACGATGGAAAGGTCCGCAGATCATTCGACGACCGAGTCGACTACCGAGTCGGCTACCGACGGGGATCAGACCGAGACGGCGCCTGATCGCACCGACACCGCGGCCGAGTTGGCTCAGCTCGAGGACCGCTGGCGCAGGGCCCTTGCAGATCTGGACAACCTGCGCAAGCGGTTTGCCAAGGATCTGGACCGTGCGCGCGCCGCTGAGGTGGCGAAGGTTTCCGCTGCGTGGCTCCCGGTGCTGGACAATTTGGAGCTCGCGCTGGCCCATGCGGGCAGCGATCCCCAGGCTGTCGTCGAGGGCGTGAGGGCGATCCGGGAGCAGGCGGTGCAGGTGCTGGCGCAGTTCGGCTTCGAGCGCCACGACGAGGTCGGTGTGCCGTTCTCCCCGGAGCTACACGAAGTGGTCAGCGTGGTGGCCCAACCGGACGTTCCCTCCGGGACCGTGATCGAGGTCTTGCGCCCGGGCTATGGGGAGGACGGTCGGCAGTTGCGTCCCGCCGCGGTGGTCGTCAGCCGACCCGAGGGGTGAGCACCGATGGCGCGTGACTACTACGAAGTGCTCGGTGTCTCGCGCGGCGCCGGCGCCGACGAAATCCAGCAGGCGTACCGCAAGCTGGCGCGCAAGTATCACCCCGACGTGAACAAGGACCCCACTGCGGAGGACAAGTTCAAGGAGGCCAACGAGGCCTACCAGGTGTTGTCCGACCCGGACACCCGGAAACGCTACGACCGATTCGGTGAGGACTTCCGGCGTGTGCCCGAGGACTACGACGAACGGGTCCGGGCAAGCGCCGGTGGGTACGGCGGCGCGGGCAGAAGGGTGCACTTCGGTCGAGGTTTCGGTGGCGAGGGCGCAGTCGACTTCGAGGACCTCTTCGGGCAGATGTTCGGCGGCGCCGGCGGGTACGGGCCGATTCCCGGCGCCGATCAGGAAGCGGAACTGGAACTGACTCTGGAACAGGCGTATCGGGGCGGCAAACACACACTCAGACTGGACGGACGTCAGTACGACGTCGACATTCCCGCCGGTGTCCTGGACGGCCAGAGAATCCGGCTGGCCGGGCAAGGCGGGCGGGGCAACGGTGACGCGCCGCCTGGGGATCTGTACCTCGTGGTGCGGATCAAGCCGCATCGCCGGTTCCGGGTGCAGGGCCGGGACATCTATGTGGACCTGCCCGTATCGCCATGGGAGGCGGTGCTCGGGTCGACTGTCGTCGTTCCCACCCCGGGTGGCGAGGCGAAAGTCAAAGTGGTACCGGGCTCGTCAACGGGAAGGAAGCTGCGGCTGCGCGGAGAAGGAATGCCCAATCCGCGTGGCGCCAACGGCAATCTCTACGCCGAGATCAAGGTAATGGTGCCGTCGAAACCGACAGCACGCGAGCGCGAGCTGTTCGAGCAGTTGGCCACCGAATCTAACTTCGATCCGAGGAAAGAGACATGAGCACCCCGAGCCCGGTCACCCGGTACGTATTGGTTCGCCGTCCCGGATTGTCGCCAGATGCCTTCGCCGAACGTACCGGACTGCACCCGGATCTGGCACGACGGCTCGTGGCGCTCGGCCTGCTCGACGCCCACCGCGACGCCGGCGGCGAGATGTCGTTCGAACCATCCGAAGTGGCCCATGCCGCCCGCATCCAACGGCTGCGGACCGGTCTGGGCCTGAACTACTCGGCAATCGGGCTCGTGCTCGATCTGCTGGATCGAATCGAGAAACTCGAAGCAGCTTCCCGCGGAAGGAGGGCACCCCATGGATACCGGCAGCCTGACTGAAAGGTCACGAGAAGCCCTGCAGGAAGCCCAGAATATAGCGACCAGAATGAGTCACACCGAGGTCGACGGAGAGCACCTGCTGCTCGCGTTGGTCGATCAGCGGGAAGGGCTGGTACCTCGACTGCTCGAGCAGGTCGGCGCCAACGTCGATGCCCTGCGATCCGATCTGGAACGTGAACTCTCACGTAGGCCGAAGGTCAGCGGCCCCGGCGCGACGCCCGGTCAGGTGATGATCACCCAGCGCCTGGCCAAGTTGCTCGACGCCGCGGAACGGGAGGCGAAGCGACTCAAGGATTCCTACGTGTCCGTGGAGCATCTCGTGATGGCCCTCTCCGAGGAGGGGTCGGCCACTGCGGCAGGCCGGGTCCTCGCCAGTCATGGGGTCACGCGAGAATCCTTCCTCGCCGTCTTGACCACAGTGCGCGGCCATCAGCGCGTCACATCGGCGACCCCGGAAGGGGCCTACGAGGCGCTGGAGAAGTACGGACGCGATCTCGTCTCCGAGGCCCAAGCAGGCAACCTCGATCCGGTCATCGGCCGAGATGCCGAGATCCGCAGGGTAACGCAGATCCTGAGCCGGAAGACGAAGAACAATCCGGTGCTGATCGGCGACCCCGGCGTCGGTAAGACCGCGATCGTGGAGGGACTCGCCCAGCGGATCGTCCGCGGCGACGTGCCCGAGGGCCTGCGCGACAAGACGATCTTCTCGCTCGACATGGGTTCCCTGGTGGCCGGCGCGAAGTACCGCGGCGAGTTCGAGGAGCGACTGCAAGCGGTGCTGTCGGAGGTGAAGGCGGCCGAGGGGCGCATCCTGTTGTTCGTCGACGAGCTACATACCGTTGTGGGCGCGGGATCAGTCGGCGGCGACGGGTCTCTCGACGCCGGCAACATGCTCAAGCCGATGCTCGCCCGCGGCGAACTACACATGATCGGCGCCACCACTCTCGACGAGTATCGCAAACACATCGAATCCGATGCGGCACTGGAGCGTCGCTTCCAGACCGTTCTCGTCGACGAGCCCAGCATCGAGGATGCGATCTCGATTCTGCGCGGACTTCGGGAACGACTCGAGGTGTTTCACGGCGTGAAGATCAAGGATGGCGCCCTGGTTGCCGCCGTGACCCTCTCGCACCGGTACATCACCGACCGCTTCCTTCCGGACAAGGCGATCGACCTGGTCGACGAGGCATGCGCTCGGCAACGCACCGAAATCGACTCGATGCCCGCCGAACTCGACGAGCTCACCCGGAAAGTCACCCGGCTGGAGATCGAAGAGGCCGCGCTGTCCAAAGAAACGGACGCGGCCAGCAAGGCGCGCCTCGAAGAGCTCCGTAAGGAGTTGGCCGACCTACGGGCCGAGGCCGACGCCAGGCACGCTCAATGGGAGGCCGAGCGGCAGGCGATACGGCGGGTGCAGGAGCTGCGGGGAGAACTGGAACGGTTGCGCCACGAGGCCGAGGAGGCGGAGCGCAACTACGACCTCAACCGCGCGGCCGAGCTGCGATACGGCGAGATCACCGAGCTGGAACGCAGACTCGAGGCGGCGGAGGAGCAACTGGCCACCAGGCAGGGCCGGAATCCGTTGCTGCGTGAAGTGGTCACCGAAGACGAGATCGCAGAGATCGTGGCCGCATGGACGGGTATCCCGGTCGCCCGGCTGCAGGAAGGCGAGCGGGAGAAGCTGTTGAAGCTCGACGAGATTTTGCACGAGAGGGTCGTCGGTCAGGACGAGGCCGTGCAACTGGTCGCAGACGCGGTGATCCGGGCAAGGTCGGGTATCCGTGACCCACGCAGGCCGATCGGTTCGTTCATCTTCCTGGGCCCGACGGGCGTGGGAAAGACCGAGCTCGCGAAGACGCTGGCCAGTGCCCTCTTCGACAGCGAAGACAACATGGTGCGCCTGGACATGAGCGAGTACCAGGAGCGGCACACGGTGAGCAGGCTCATCGGTGCGCCCCCCGGGTACGTCGGCTACGACGAGGGCGGCCAGCTCACCGAGGCGGTACGCCGCAAGCCGTACTCCGTCGTGCTCTTCGATGAGATCGAGAAGGCCCACGCCGATGTCTTCAATACCCTGCTGCAGGTGCTCGATGACGGCCGGATCACCGATTCTCAAGGCAGGCAGGTCGATTTCCGGAACACGGTGATCATCATGACCTCCAACATCGGATCCCAGTATCTCCTCGAGGGAGTCACAGCCGACGGCGAGATCAAACCGGATGCCCGGGGGCGGGTGCTGGCGGAACTGCGCGGGCACTTCCGTCCGGAGTTCCTCAACCGGGTCGACGACATCGTGTTGTTCACCCCGCTCACGCTGCCCCAAATCGAGCACATCGTCGAGCTACAACTCACCGATCTTCGGAACAGGTTGTCGGAGCGGCAGATCCACCTGGATATCGCGCCGGAAGCGCGCCGGCTCATCGCCGAACACGGTTTCGACCCGGTCTACGGTGCGCGGCCGCTGCGGCGGTACATCGCCCACGAGGTCGAGACCAAGATAGGTCGTGCGCTGTTGCGCGGCGATATCGAGCCGGGTAGCACCATCCGTGTCACGGTGGACCGCGGCGAGCTCGCCGTCGCGTATGCCGAACCCGCCGTCGCGGCGGCCTGAGAAGAGGTGTCGTCGTGGGATTCGAAAAGGTGAAGTGCCCGAACTGCGGCAAGGTCAACAAGGTGGCGGCGGCCGGGGAAGGAAGACCGCGCTGTGGGAACTGCCATGAGCCGCTGCCCTGGATCGCCTCGGCAGGGGACGACGACTTCGCGGAGGTCGCCGAGAAATCCTCGGTGCCTGTGCTCGTCGACCTCTGGGCGACGTGGTGCGGCCCGTGTCGCATGGTCAGTCCGGCGCTCGAGCAGCTCGCCAGGGAACGCGCGGGTCGAATCAAGCTGGTGAAGATCGACGTGGATGCCGCGCCAAGGACGGCCGAACGATTCACCGTCCGCGCCGTACCGACTCTGCTGGTGATGGACCGAGGCGAGATCCTGGCTCGTCAGGCGGGCGCCGCTCCGGTGCCACAACTGCGCACATGGCTCGACCAGGCGCTCTCGGAAAACGCAGGAAAGGAGGCGAAGCGATGACTTCTGTCCATGTCGACCCACACGTGACCGCGATCCGGCCCGTCGTACCCCGGACTCCGCAGGGCTGCGAGGAATGTCTTCGCCTCGGCACCCCGTGGGTACATCTGAGGCTGTGCCTGACGTGCGGACACGTCGGTTGCTGCGACTCCTCGCCGGGCAAGCACGCGAGCGCGCACGCCCACGTCATCGGCCATCCGATCGTCCAGTCGATGGAGCCAGGCGAAGATTGGCGCTGGTGTTATGTCGACCAGAACTTCGTCTGACGACGCCGCTCCCGCACCCGACATTCCGCCGCTCGACGAGACTCCGGATGAACTCGGAGCATTCCCGCGGCTGACGGACGACCAGGTCGCGACACTCGAGGTCGGTGGCACGCGTCGATCGGTTCGCGCCGGCGAGGTGCTGATCCGAGAGGGCGAACCCAGCAACGACTTCTTCGTCATACTCTCGGGCAAGGTCGCGATCATCGACGAGGGCGACGGAGACGGCGAACGCCGGATTCTGCGCGTGCATGGTCCCGGCCGATTCCTGGGCGAGCTCGGGCTGCTGGAAGGCCAAGTAGCATTCTTCACCGCCGAGGCGATCGAGGACGACGAGATACTCGTCATCCCGGCCGACCGGGTGCGCGAGCTGGTTTCCCACGATCCCGTGCTCAGCGATCTGATCCTGCGCGCCTACCTGGTGCGCCGGCACCTGCTGATCGGGCTCGGTTCCGGATTCCGGATCATCGGCTCCTGTTATTCACCGGATACGTTGCGGCTTCGGCAGTTCGCCATGCGAAACCGATTGCCCCACAGGTGGATCGATGTAGAGCAAGACGAACGGGCGGAACAGCTGCTGCGCAGCCTGAACGTCGCCCCCGAGGACACCCCCGTCGTGATCTGGCACGGCGAGAAGGTGCTGCGCAATCCCACGAATGCGGAACTCGCCCGCATCGTCGGGCTTCCGGTCCCGGACGCGGCCCAGGACGTCTGCGACCTCGTCGTGGTGGGTGCGGGACCGGCCGGTCTGGCCGCGTCCGTGTACGGCGCCTCGGACGGGTTGAACACGGTGACGCTGGAGTCGTTCGCCGCAGGCGGCCAGGCCAGTACCTCCTCCCGGATCGAAAACTACCTGGGCTTTCCGGCAGGGATCTCCGGCGCCGAATTGGCGGAGCGGGCCGTGATCCAGGCCGGCAAGTTCGGCGCCCGCATCCTGGTGTCGGCGGAGGTGACCGGTGTGGGGTCCGAGGACGGCCATCACGTGCTCCGGCTGGCGGACGGCGGCACGGTTCGGGGCCGGGCCGTCGTGCTCGCCACCGGGGCGCGATACCGCAAGTTGGCGGTTCCAGGAATCGAGGTACTGGAGGGGACGAGCGTGTACTACGCCGCAACCCATCAGGAAGCGCGGATGTGCGGCACCGACCCGGTGGCCATCGTCGGCGGCGGCAACTCCGCCGGACAGGCCACCGTTTTTCTCGCGGACCGCGTCTCCCACGTTCACCTGCTCATCCGCAGCGGTGACATCGGAAAGAGCATGTCTCGGTACCTCGTCGACCAGATCGAGCGCCATCCGCGCGTGACCGTCCACCGGAATACCGAGGTTCGCGAGGTCCACGGTGAGAAGTACCTCGACGAGATTGTGGTCGAGAACAATCACACGGGCGAACATGACACCCTCCGGGTACACGCCCTGTTCGTCTTCATCGGGGCGGTGCCGCACACCGGGTGGCTGGCCGACACGATCGCACTCGACGACCACGGCTTCGTCCTCACGGGCGTGGACGTGGTCCACGCCCGTGAGGACGGCAACCAGTGGATCGGCGACCGGCCGTCGAGGACGCTCGAAACAAGCCTGCCCGGCCTGTTCGCCGCCGGCGACGTCCGCACCGGCTCCGTGAAACGGGTCGCCTCCGCTGTCGGTGAGGGAGCGATGGCGGTTCGCCAAATCCATGAATACTTCGACAGGAGCTGACGACATGCCAGTGATGGGTACCGTGAAATTCCAGCAACTCTTCCGAGCAGCGGCCGGCCTGCAAGTCGACCGGAACGACCTCAAGCGCTATACGGATTTCGTCGACGACAAGATCTACGATCTGATCCTCATCGGCAAATCCTCGGCAAAGGCAAACCTGAGGGACGTGATCGAACCGTGGGACCTGCCGATCACCAAGGGGCTGCAGGAGAGCATCCACCGGTTCGAGAAACTCGACCAGGAAATCGAACTACAGTCTGTGCTCGATCAACTAACGGCCCGGCCGCCGTTGGACATGGCCCTCTCCGAGGCGACCGAGCAGCGACTGCCGCTGATTGCCGGAGGCTTGAGCGTGGCGCTGGCGCACACATTCGTCACGATCGAACCGGACCGTAAGAACCCCGGGACCACCGAATGGAACGTCGCGTTCGACATCTTCCATCTCCTGCTCTGACCACCGCCCCCGCCCGGCGAACCAGTAGACCGCCGCTGGCCTGCGACGGCACTTGCGCTGTGGAACAGCTTGCGCGGCAATGTATCCAGCTTTCAACACCCGCCAGCAAGACCCGGTTGATCCTCGCCACCTCGCGGTCCCACATCGAACCCGCCACCCTCGGCCTGACGCGGCTCCCTGCGCCGCCGAACCAGAGCTGCACGATGATCATCCTCGAACGATCCCGCCACGAACGCTTATCACGCGATCGCCACAGTGGCACCCACCACCCGATGGCGTGCGGAACCAACTGAAACTGGATCACACACACGCGGGTGCCGATCTCGGCGCCCACGAGGTGCCGCAGTTGCGCCGCCAATCGAAGGTGGCCCTTCCGCGTCACCACCGGCCGAACCGTTCGCGCGGGAGGACAGGACAGCGACTCCGCCGCTCATACGCCAGCCGAGGCGATCACCCGGCTCCCAGCCCCGTGAGGCGACCAGCTCACGGTCCACGATCTGGCCATGAGTATCGACCGGACGCAACGAGTACCCGGCCGCGTTCGGTCGATGGCGGCGCATAGGGCCAGCGGCAGCTCGACCATGTCTCCTGCCGTGGCTGCGGAATGCGTGACGGCGTGGCCGAGGCTTCCTGACCTGTGGGGAATCACAGGCGGGACAGTTCTCGTCATATGCCGCGCCTCCAGCCGCGAAGGCGCTCCGATAGGGCTATGGTGCCAATTGTGCTGTTCTACCCAGGTCGGAAGGGGGAATTCGCCCCATGAGCGGGTCAGATCACGTCTTCTATCCCTGGAGCGCGCAGGCCGAGTTGCATCCGGCTCCGATCACCGGGGCGTTCGGCTCCTATTTCTGGGACGAGACCGGCAAGCGCTACCTGGACTTCTCCTCTCAGCTGGTCAACGTGAACATCGGCCACCAGCATCCGGACATCGTCGCGGCGATCGTCGCCCAAGCACAGCGGTTGGCGACCGTCTCGCCGACGGTGGGTAACGACGTGCGCAGCGAACTGGCCCGGCTGATCGTCGAGCGGGCTCCCGGCGAGCTGAACCGGATACTGTTCACCACCGGCGGCGCCGAGGCCGTCGAGCATGCGGTGCGTTTGGCGCGAAGCTACACCGGGCGGACGAAGATGCTCGCCGCCTACCGCTCCTACCACGGCGGCACAGGCGTGGCGATCGGCTTGACCGGGGAACCGCGTCGCTGGGGCGCGGAGCCGACCAACGTCGATGTGGTGCGGTTCTTCGGGCCCTACCCGTACCGGTCGCCGTGGGGCACGTCGACTCCCGAGGAGGAGACGGCCGCCGCGCTGGGGCACCTGCGGCAGGTGATCGAGCTGGAGGGGCCGCAGCACATCGCGGGACTCATCCTGGAGACCGTGGTCGGCACCAACGGTGTGCTCGTCCCGCCGCCCGGTTATCTGGCCGGTGTGCGAGCGCTGTGCGACGAGTTCGGCATCGTCTTCATCGCCGACGAGGTGATGGTGGGGTTCGGCCGGGTGGGCGAATGGTTCGCGGTACAGGCGTTCGGCGTGGAGCCGGACATCATCACCTTCGCCAAGGGGGTGAACTCCGGCTACGTCCCGCTCGGTGGCGCGCTCATGGCCGAGCGGATCGCGCAGCGCTACGACCATGTGGTGTATCCGGGCGGCCTCACCTACGCGGGCCACCCGCTGGCCTGCGCGGCGGGTGTCGCCTCGATCGCGGTCTTCGAGCGTGAGGGAATCCTCGATCACGTGCGGGCGGTGGGCGCCGATGTGCTCGGGAAGGGGCTGCGCGAACTGGCCGGTCGTCATCCGAGCGTCGGCGAGGTCCGCGGGCTCGGCTTTTTCTGGGCGCTGGAACTGGTCCGGGATCAGCGCAGCAGGCAGCCGCTGGTCCCGTTCGCGGCGGCGGGCGCGGATGCCGAACCGATGATCGCGGTGACCGCGGCGGCCAAAGCACGCGGGCTGTGGCCGTTCAACGCGGGCAATCGGTTCCAGATCGCGCCGCCGCTGACCACAACGGCCGACGAGCTTCGGACCGGCCTCGAGATCGTCGACGAAGTGCTCGACGTCGCCGACGGCTACCTCGAAAGCTGACCGGCAGTGTCAGTGTGGCGTCAGTTCCACCACGACACCGCCCTGCTGCCAGGTTTGGTAGATATCGGCTTTGGATGGTGAACCGTCGGCGGTGAAGCCGATGCCGTTGTACTTCGCGTTCTGCTTGTTGTCCCGCGCGATGATCTCGTAGAGTCGCAGCACGTCGGCCTCGGAGGTGTGGACGACCGGGTCGAAGGTGCGCGGCTCGCCGCCGAGGGAGGCCCGCACGGGATCGCCCACCCGCAGATTCTTCACCCACGGACGCAGGGCGGTGCCGATCAGCAGACTGTCGCCGTGCCGGGTGTATGCCACCGGCACGTCGTAGGTCTTCCCCGACTTGCGCCCGACGACGTGCAGGATCATCAGCCGCTTGCCGACGACGCC
Source organism: Nocardia aegles (assembly GCF_052545135.1). Lineage (NCBI taxonomy): Bacteria > Bacillati > Actinomycetota > Actinomycetes > Mycobacteriales > Nocardiaceae > Nocardia > Nocardia aegles. Next base: position 820,263 of record NZ_JBQWRI010000002.1, on the reverse strand, counting down.
GGACAGGCCGGGCACGCGCAGCAGCGTGCGCACGACCCGATTCAGCAGGCCCTGATACGAGGGAATGCGTTCGGGACCGGATGTGGTGGGGGTGCCGTATGGGTTTTCGGGTGACGCGTGCTCGGTCATCGCTCCAGTATCCGGCCACGCGCCGCGCTCGGCGTGGCGACGTCCGAGATCCGCCGGCGGGCGCCGGGCTGGCGAGCCGCGCGCCCTCGGTACCCTGCGTGCATGACTTCCGGGCAGACAGAGATCTGGCACAACCCGCGGTGCAGCAAGAGCCGCAACGCCACCGCGTTCCTGAACGAGGCCGGTGTCGACTACACCGTGCGCAAGTATCTGGACCAACCGCCGACGGCCGCCGAACTGCGCGAGGTGTTGCGGCGGTTGAACGCCGAACCGTGGGACATCACCCGCACCGGCGAGCAGGTCGCCAAGGATCTCGGCATGGCGAGCTGGGCGCGGACCGCCGCCGACCGGGACCGCTGGATCGAAGCGCTGGTCGAACATCCCGGACTGATCCAACGGCCGATCGTGCTCACCGCGGACGGCGGGGCAGTGGTCGCCCGAGACGAGGCCGCTCTGCGCGATCTGCTCTGACAACCGTTCCCGCCGTAGGGAACTCGGCGGTAGGGTCGGTGGACATGAAAGTACAACTGCGCCACAGTCCCGCCGCCGCCGTCGCGCGGTGCTTTCTCGCCGGGGGAGAGCCGATGCGGGTCGAGAGCGGCGCCATGGTGGCTCATTCGGCGGGAGTCACATTGCAGGCCAAGGCCGAGGGTGGCATCCTGGCCGGGCTGAAACGGTCCGTGCTGGCCGGGGAATCGTTCTTCGTCTCCACTTTCACCGCGCCGCCGCAGGGCGGATGGGTCGACGTGGCGCCGGCGCTCCCCGGCGACATGCTGAATTTGCAGATCACGCCCGATCGGCCTTTCTTCATCAGCCGCGGGGGCTGGATCGCCAATTCGCATGGCGTGCAGGTGGAGAGCAAGTGGGGCGGTTTCGCCAATCTGTTCGGCGGCGAAGGCGGGTTCGGTCTGCGCGCGCACGGCGAGGGTGAAATCGTAGTGGGCGTTTTCGGCGCGATCGATGTGATCGATCTGCAACCGGGCGAACCGATCACGATCGACACCGGACACGTGGTCGCCTACGACCTGGCGATGAATTTCGGCATCCGGCGCGCGGTCTCGGGTCGATCGATCCAGTCGTTGAAGTCCGGCGAGGGTTTCGTCTTCGATTTCACCGGTCCCGGCCGGGTGCTGTTGCAGACACGTAATCCCGGTGCGTTCGCCGCCTGGGCCGGATCCGTCGCCTCCTCCAGTTGATCAGGGCCTCGTCCCGCTGTCCTGCGCCGACCGGGCGTCGGTCAGCAGATCCGCGATCAGCAGGCGGGTATCCGGGACGAACGGCCAGGCCGGATCGGCCAGACGCGCCAGCAATTCGGCGTCGGTCCACCACCATCCCGCGGCGATCTCCGCGGGTTGGTGGCGGACCGGGCCGTCGTAGCGCAGCTCGTACGCGAAGAGGTGACAGCGCATCGGCCGACCGGCCCATTCGCCGTCCCAGGAGACCGTCGCCGACGGTTCCGGGGAGACGTAGGCGGGGTCCGGCGTGACGCCCAGTTCTTCAGTCAGTTCGCGCAGGGCAGTGTCGCGCGGCGCCTCCCCGGGTGCGACCACGCCACCGGCCAGACAGTCGTGCATGCTCGCGAACACCAGCTTGGTGTCGGTGCGGCGGTGCACGTAGATGCGCTCACCGTCACCCGACCGCAGGAGCACGCCCGCGCCGGCATGCCACAGTCCGTCGCGATAGACCGTGGCACGCTCGGCAGCGCCCACCGGAGCGCCCGCCGCATCGTAGACCGCGATCTGTTCGGCGCCGGGATCTCCGATGTGGGGCGACCGGCGACGATGTGGGGGAGCGGACATGGGTCGAGAGTAACGTGGATACCGCACGCCACAGGGAGAGAGGATCGCCGCCCATGGTGCTTCCACACGCACTGGCGAATTTCAACCGGCATGTCACCAATCCGACCACGGGCCTGGTCGCGGGCCGCGCGCCCGGCTTCGGCATCGTGCAGCACAAGGGCAGGAAGTCGGGACGGTCCTACCGAACCCCGGTCATGGTCTTCGAGCAGGACGGCACCTATCGGATCGCGCTGACGTACGGCCGGAAGGTGGACTGGGTCAAGAACATCTGCGCGGCGGGCGGCTTCGCCTTGGAAACCCACGGTCGCGTCGTCGAGCTGACCGATCCGGTCGTGCGGCACGACCCGTCGGCGGCATGGGCGCCGCTCGGTGTGCGGCAGGTGCTGAAGACGATCTCGGCGGACTATTACGTCGAGTCTCGTCCGACGGACTGATTGCGTCGTCCGCCTGCGCTTCCCACGCCGACGACCGGATTCCGGCATCGATCATGAGTTCGCCACTCGATTGCTCGCAGCGAAAGAGCGCCGCTCAGTTCTCGGTCACCTCGACGCCGCGCCAGAACGCGACGTAGTCCTTGATCTGCGCGGCCTTGGTCTTCGGCTCCGGGTAGTACCAGGCGGCGTCGGTGTTGCTGTCTCCGTCGACCACCACGGTGTAGTAGCTGGCGGTGCCCTTCCACGGGCAGTAGGTGTGCGTGTCGGAGGGCTGGAAGAACTCCGGCCGGATCGAGTCCGGCGGGAAGTAGTGGTTGCCCTCGATGATGATGGTGTCAGTGCTGGTCGCGAGGACGCGGCCGTGCCAAGTTGCCGTTGCCATACGTCGATTCTGCCTCGGTCTCACCGATGGCCGCGGGCCGACTGTGCGCGGTCGCACGCCGGGGTCACTCGGGCCGGTGGAGTTCTACCGCCAATGCCACCAGTTCGCTCAGGTGCTCACCATCGGATCCGGCCAGTCGCATCGCTTCGGCTACCGGAAAGGTACGCACCTCGAGGATCTGCTCGGCGTCGTCGGGATTGGTCGGGGCGGAGTCGAGCACCACGTCCGCGGTGCACCACAGCCACGCCTTGTGGGGGTGGGGCTGCCACTCGCGATACGGTGCGGGACCGTTGCTCGTCGCATGGTGCGCACCGAACCATCGGATCGGTCCGACCGGGCGTGCGCCCGCCTCCTCCCGCAGTTCGCGGCGCACGCAGGCGTCGATCGACTCGCCGCGTTCCCTGGTGCCGCCCGGAATCAGCCAGACGTCACGATCGTCGCGGCAGAGCACGATCTCGTCGCCGAGGAAACAGACGACGTGGATATTGGTGACCAGTTCGTCGGACGGGAGCGTGGTGGAGAACCGGACATCCAGGTCGCCCCACGCCCAGTGGGCCGGGGTGTGCAGCAAGGGGTAGCGGTCGGCAAGCGTCACAGGACGACGGTAGCGGCCGCCGCGTGCCGGGGCAGCTTGATCGTCGCGGCATGTGCGGATACGACAGGCCCTGCGTCACAACGAAGTCGGTGGGCATGGGGGTGTCCGTATCCCCGGCGCGGGAATACGGGCGTTCACGGCGTTTCAGCGTCCCCGCGCCGCCGTCCGGTAACTCACGTTCCAGAACCACTCCACCGGCCCGCGCTCGAAGCGTCGTAGCCACAGGTGTGCTCCGCAGGCGATGATCAGCGATACCAGTACGTAGACACCGATGGTGAACGGGACACGGTCATCGGGCGAGATGCGCGCCGCGAGTCCGAAACCCCAGCCGTAGCACAGGATCGATGCCACCAGGTTCTGCAGGATGTAGCAGCTGAGCGCGGTGCGGCCGATCTCGGTGAAACGCCGCCCGGCGAACCCGACGCCAGGACGGCGCAGGTACCACTCGGCGACCGCCGCCAGAATGCCGAGCGCGACGAACGGGGCGCTGCCGTACCGGGTGAACAGGATGAGATCGCCACCGCGCAGAATGCCGACGCCCAGGTCGATCGGCGCGGCGACACCGAAGCCGAGGAACATCAGCCGCTTGCGCAGTCGCGCGCCTTCCGGGCCGAACACCCCCGCCCGGAACAGCCGGGCGCCGGTCAGGAACAGCGCGACCGACATCGCGAAGACGAAAATCGCCTCCACCCGGAACAGGCCGGCGTTGCCGAGCCGGAACAGCGCGAGTTGCCAGAACGAGCCGTCCGCATACGGATTCGGGTCCAACGCACGAGGCGCGGTCGCGTCCTGGTGCGGCGCGAACGCCAGGGCGAGCGCGATGAGCGTCAACAGCGACACGTGCACGGCCGCCGCGCCCACCAGCCAGCGTCGCTGCGTTCGCTCGCCGGTGGCGAGCACGAACGCGACCACGAGCCCGGTCACCGCGTACCCCATGAGGACGTCGAACTCGGCGACGAAGACGAAATTGACCAGACCGTCCAGCAACAGCAGTCCCGCGCGCCAGGGATACTTGCCCGGCCAGCGGCGCGCGGCCTCGGTCGCGGAGCGTTGCTGGATGGCCAGGCCGATGCCGAACATGATGGTGAGCAGCCCGAGGAACTTGCCCTGCGCCAGCTGCTGGAGGACGCGCTCGGTCCACGTCCATCCGCCGGCTTCCCCACCCACGTCGCGCAGATACCCGACCAGACCCTCCGGGTCGGTGATGATCCAGATGTTGGTGGCGAGGGTGCCGAGAATCGCGATCCCGCGCAGCACGTCCAACGCGACGAGCCGGGCGGGCGCGGGTGGCGGCGCAGGCGCCGCGGGGTTCTGTTCGGTGGTCTGCGCGCGGCGGGCCGCGATCGGTTCGGACATGTCCCGACTATCGCGCCGACCTGCGCCGCGGCGGGTCCTCCGGAAGTACCATCCGCGGTATGACATCGGAGTCCGCCGGTCGCGGCGGATCCGGCCGGGTGTGTGACCTAGGCTCGATGCCATGCAGCGCATCATCGGAATAGAGGTCGAATACGGCATCTCGACCCCGACCGAGCCGTCGGCCAACCCGATCCTCACCTCGACCCAGGCGGTCCTGGCCTACGCCGCGGCCGAGGGCGTGCCGCGCGCCAAGCGCACCCGCTGGGACTACGAGGTGGAGTCGCCGCTGCGCGACGCACGCGGATTCGACCTGAGCCGGATGAACGGGCCCGCGCCGGTGATCGACGCCGACGAGGTGGGCGCGGCCAACATGATCCTCACCAACGGCGCCCGGCTCTACGTCGACCACGCCCACCCGGAATACTCCGCGCCCGAGGTCACCGACCCGCTGGACGCGGTGATCTGGGACAAGGCGGGCGAGCGGGTGATGGAGGCCGCCGCGCGGCACGCCTCGAGCGTGCCGGGGGCCCCGCGGCTGCAGCTGTACAAGAACAACGTCGACGGCAAGGGCGCTTCGTACGGCACCCACGAGAACTATCTGATGAGCCGGGATACCCCGTTCAACCAGATCATCGTCGGGCTCACGCCGTTCTTCGTGTCCCGCCAGGTGGTGTGCGGTTCCGGCCGGGTCGGCATCGGCCAGTCCGGCGATCACGCGGGCTTCCAGCTGTCTCAGCGCTCGGACTACATCGAGGTCGAGGTCGGCCTGGAGACCACGCTCAAGCGGGGCATCATCAACACCCGCGACGAACCGCACGCCGATGCCGACAAGTACCGCAGGCTGCACGTCATCATCGGTGACGCCAACCTGGCCGAGATGTCGACCTACCTGAAGGTCGGCACCACCGCCCTGGTCCTCGACCTGATCGAAGCGGGGGAGGACCTGTCCGACCTGCAGCTGGCCCGCCCGGTCACCGCGGTGCACACGATCAGCCACGACCCCACGCTGCGGGCGACCGTCGCGCTCGCCGACGGCCGCGAGCTCACCGGCCTCGCGCTGCAGCGCGTCTATCTGGACCGCGTGATCAAGTTCGTCGACCGCGCCGGCAACGACGACAAGCGCGTCCAGGACATCATCGAGAACTGGGCCATGGTGCTCGACCTGCTCGAACGCGATCCGATGGAGTGTGCGAACCTGCTCGACTGGCCCGCCAAGCTGCGGCTGCTCGAGGGCATGCGCAGCCGAGAGGGGCTGGGCTGGGCGGCCCCCAAGCTGCACCTGATGGACCTGCAGTACTCCGACGTGCGCCTGGACAAGGGTCTCTACAACCGCCTGGTCGCCCGCGGCTCGATGAAGCGGCTGGTCACCGAGCAGCAGGTCCTCGACGCCATGACCAACCCGCCCACCGACACCCGCGCCTACTTCCGCGGCGAATGCCTGCGCCGCTTCGGCGCCGACATCGCGGCGGCCAGCTGGGACTCGGTGATCTTCGATCTCGGCGGTGACTCCCTGGTGCGCATCCCCACCCTGGAACCCCGCCGTGGCACGAAGGCCCACGTCGGCAAACTCCTCGACGGCGTGACCACCGCCGCCGACCTCGTGGAGCAGCTGACGGCGTAGTCCTTCGAGCGAGCCGCCAGGGCAGTGCCGTCCGTCGCCTACCCACCCACACCGGCCCGACCACGGGTTTTCGAGCGAAAGCGAGACCGGCATCGTCCGAACACGTCGCGACGAAGTCGCGGCCGAACCAACACCGCCACACAAAATAGGCACACTGTCGGTGCTGGTAGGTAGTGTTGAGGGACGAGCACGGACAATGCTCATGATCGGGGCCGTGCTCACCATGGGTCCCGATCATGGTGAGGACAGAGGAGGTCGGCTGCCATGGCACAAGAGCAGACCAAACGCGCCGGGGGTGGCGACGAGGACGAGGGCCCCGACGGTGTAGACGCCGCGGGTCAGGAGCGCCGCGAGAAGCTGGCGGAGGAAACCGACGACCTGCTCGACGAGATCGATGACGTGCTCGAGGAGAACGCCGAGGACTTCGTCCGCGCGTACGTGCAGAAAGGTGGCCAGTGACAGTCGGTGACCCCTCGCGTCTCCACCTGGGGTACGCCCTTTCTTCCTTCTCCGACCATCTCCGCATGCATGCTCCGGATTTGTTGCCCGGCAACAGGTTCGGACAGAGTGCCGCCGGAATTCCCGGCGGCACTTCCGCGAAGGAGATCGCTCCGCACGGCACCACCATCGTTGCGGTGAGCTATCGCGGCGGTGTGCTGATCGCCGGTGACCGGCGTGCCACGCAGGGAAACCTGCTGGCCAGCCGGGATATCGAGAAGGTCTACATCACCGACAGCTATTCCGCGGCGGGCATCGCAGGCACCGCGGGAATGGCGGTGGAGATGGTGCGGATCTTCGCGGTGGAGCTGGAGCACTACGAGAAACTCGAGGGCGTGCCGCTGACCTTCGACGGCAAGGCCAACAAGCTGTCGAAGATGGTGCGCGAGAATCTGCCCGCGGCCCTGCAGGGTCTCGCGGTGGTGCCGATGTTGGTCGGCTACGACCTCGACGCCACCGATGCGGACAAGGCGGGCCGCATTGTTTCGTTCGATGTGGTGGGTGGACGCAGCGAGGAGCGTTTCGGGTACGCCGCAGTCGGTTCCGGATCGATGTTCGCCAAGTCTTCGCTGAAGAAGTTGTACGCCAAGGGAATCGATCAGGATCGCGCGTTGCGCATCGCCATCGAGTCGCTGTTCGACGCGGCCGACGACGACACCGCGACGGGTGGCCCGGATCTGGTGCGCGGCATCTTCCCGACGGCGATCGTGATCGATGAGGAGGGTGCGGTCGAGGTGGCCGAGTCGCGGCTGGCGGAGATCACCCGCGGTATCGTCGCCGACCGCGAGGCCGCCGAAGAAGGGAGCGCCTGATCATGACGTTGCCGTACTACGCGTCGGCCGAGCAGATCATGCGCGACAAGACCGAGCTCGCGCGCAAGGGCATCGCTCGGGGGCGCAGTGTCGTGGTCTTGACGTATGACAAGGGTGTGCTTTTCGTCGCGGAGAATCCGTCCGCGACGCTGCACAAGGTGAGTGAGCTCTACGACCGCATCGGCTTCGCCGCGGTGGGCAAGTACAACGAGTTCGAGAATCTGCGCAGGGGCGGCATCCTGCAGGCCGACCTTCGCGGGTATCAGTACGACCGCCGCGACGTCACCGGCCGGGCGCTGGCCAATGCCTACGCGCAGACCCTCGGCACGATCTTCACCGATCAGCTCAAGCCGTACGAGGTGGAGATCTGTGTGGCGGAGGTGGGTTATCCGGAGCAGGCCGCGCAGTCGGTGCTGTACCGGATCACCTTCGACGGGTCGATCGTGGACGAGCGAGAGTTCGTGGTGATGGGCGGCACGACGGAGCCGATCGTGACCGCGCTGAAGTCGTCCTACCGGCCGGGGCTGGATCTGGCCGCCGCGGTGGGCGTCGCGGTGCGCGCGCTGCAAGCGGGCGTGCCGGAAGGCGCGGAGAAGGAGAAGCGAGTGCTGGGCGTGAGCTCGCTCGAGGTCGCGACCTTGGAGCAGGCGCGTCCGCGCCGGGCGTTCCGGCGGGTGCCCAATGCCGTGCTGGAGCGACTGCTGAGCCCGGCGGAGGCGGCCAAGCCCGGGGCGGAGGAGACCGGCGCCGAGTCGAAGGACGAGAAACCATCGGCGAAGGAGACTCCGCCGGCGGAGTGATCCGGCGGGAGTGCTCCGGGGGCCGACGAGCTCGACGGCCCGCGAACGACGGAGGTTCGCGGGCCGTAGCGGCATGTCCGGTGCCGTGCCTGCTCCGGTGAAACCGGTGTCTCATCCGGGCAAATTCCGACAAAGCGGGCCAAATCGTTGTGAAGACGTATGCATACGGGTTGTTCGGTGCCCCACGCAACACCTCGTCTTGGCTGTAATGTCGATGGTGTGCAGCGACGAATTATGGGGATCGAGACCGAGTTCGGTGTGACATGCACCTTCCACGGTCACCGTCGACTGTCCCCCGACGAGGTGGCCCGGTATCTGTTCCGCCGGGTGGTGTCCTGGGGCCGTAGCTCGAACGTGTTCCTCCGCAACGGTGCTCGGCTCTACCTCGATGTCGGGTCCCATCCGGAGTACGCGACCGCGGAGTGCGACAACCTGGCGCAATTGGTGACCCACGACCGTGCGGGCGAGCGGGTCCTCGAAGAGTTGCTGGTCGATGCCGAGCAGCGGCTGGCCGAAGAAGGCATCGGCGGCGACATCTACTTGTTCAAGAACAACACCGACTCCGCGGGCAACTCCTACGGTTGCCACGAGAATTTCCTGGTGGTGCGCGCGGGCGAGTTCTCCCGGATCTCCGACGTGCTGCTGCCGTTCCTGGTCACCCGCCAGCTGATCTGCGGCGCGGGCAAGGTGCTGCAGACGCCGAAGGCCGCCACCTTCTGCCTGTCGCAGCGTGCCGAGCACATCTGGGAGGGTGTCTCCTCGGCGACCACCCGTTCGCGGCCGATCATCAACACCCGCGACGAGCCGCACGCCGACGCGGAGAAGTACCGCCGCCTGCACGTGATCGTCGGCGACTCGAACATGTCCGAGACCACCACCATGCTCAAGGTCGGCACGGCCGCCCTGGTGCTGGAGATGATCGAGGCGGGCGTCTCGTTCCGCGATTTCGCGCTGGACAATCCGATCCGCGCGATCCGCGAGGTGAGCCACGACCTCACCGGTCGTCGTCCGGTGCGCCTGGCAGGGGGCAGGCAGGCCAGTGCCCTGGACATTCAGCGCGAGTACTACGCCCGCGCCGTGGAGCACCTGCGCAATCGGGACCGCGATCCCCAGATCGACCAGGTGGTCGACCTGTGGGGCCGCACCCTGGACGCGGTCGAGGCACAGGACTTCGCGAAGGTCGACACCGAGATCGACTGGGTGATCAAGCGCAAGCTGTTCCAGCGCTACCAGGACCGGTACGGCATGGAGTTGTCCGATCCCAAGATCGCCCAGCTGGATCTGGCCTACCACGACATCAAGCGCGGACGCGGCGTCTTCGACCTGTTGCAGCGCAAGGGTCTGGCCAAGCGCGTCACCGAGGACGAGGCCGTGGACGCCGCGGTCGACACCCCGCCGCAGACGACCAGGGCCAAGCTGCGCGGTGACTTCATCACCGCCGCCCAGGAGGCAGGCCGCGACTTCACCGTCGACTGGGTGCACCTGAAGCTGAACGACCAGGCGCAGCGCACCGTGCTGTGCAAGGACCCGTTCCGCTCGGTCGACGAGCGGGTGGATCGCCTCATCGCGTCGATGTGACATAGCTCGACCCGGGACAGGCATGATCGAGACATGATCATTGCCTTCTCCGTCACACCGCTCGGGACCGGCGTCGACGTCGGGAGCGCCGTCGCCGAGGCGGTCCGTGTGGTGCGCGCCAGCGGACTACCCAACCGCACCGACGCCATGTTCACCACCGTCGAGGGGGAGTGGGAGGAGGTGATGGCCGTGGTGAAACAGGCGACCGACGCCATTCTCGCTGTCGCACCGCGTTGCAGCCTGGTGCTGAAGGCCGATATCCGGCCCGGGGTGACGGACGCGATGACCGCCAAGGTGGAAAAGGTCGAGCGCTACCTCTCCGAGGGCTGATGGTCCGCGCGCCGCGGGCGCCGGCGAACCAGCGCGGAACACGCCGCGCGAACGCGCGGCCGAGCCGACACCGCCCAGCCGCGCAGATTACCCTCTATCGGGTGGCGATATCCAAGGTCGAGCGGCTGATGAATCTGGTCATCGCGCTGCTGTCGACCCGGCAGTTCCTCACCGCCGAGCGGATCCGGGAGAGCGTGGCCGGATACGAGGACTCCGCCAGCGACGAGGCGTTCAGCCGGATGTTCGAGCGCGACAAGAACGAACTGCGTGATCTGGGCATTCCGCTGGAAGTCGGCCCGGTGAGCCGGTACTCGACGATGGAGGGCTACCGGATCAACCGCGACGCCTACGAACTACCCGACATCGATCTGACCGATCAGGAAGCCGCCGCCGTCGCGGTGGCCGTGCAGATGTGGGAATCGCCGGAACTGGCCGCCGCCGCGGAGGGCGCGCTGCTCAAACTGCGCGCGGCGGGCATCCACGTGGAAACCGACGCCGCTGTGGCGTCGGTGCCCGCGGTGCCTGCCCGCGCCCGCGGCTCGGAACCCGTGCTCGGCAAACTCCTCGCCGCGATCGACGCGGGCCAGGCGGTGCGGTTCGAGCACCGCGGCGCGATCAACGCCCCGTATCTGATGCGCGACGTCGAACCGTGGGGCGTCGTCACCCGCCACGGCCGCTGGTACCTGGTCGGGCACGACCGGGACCGGGACGCGGTGCGCAGCTTCCGGCTGTCCCGGATCGGCGACGATGTGAGCCCGTACGGCCCGCGCAACGCCGTCCGTAAGCCGGAGGGTGTCGACCTGCGCGCGATCGTCGACCAGGTCACCAGCACCGCGCCGGTCAGTGGCGCGGCGACGGTGTGGGTGGCCGAGGGGCGCGGGCGGGAGATCCGCAGGCTCGGCCAGGTCACCGGTGAGCGCGTCGTCGGCGGCCGTGCGGGCGCCGTGGTCGAGTTGCCGGTGCGATCCCGCGATTGGCTGGCCCGGCTCATCACCGGCCTGGGCCCCGACGCCGTGGTACTCGCTCCCGAGTCGCTGCGTGCCGATGTCATCGGGCGGCTGCGTTCGGTGTTCGACCGCACGGAGGTGCGGGCATGAGCTCGCGGCTTTCGGTCCGGTTGTCCCGGCTGCTCAACATGATCCCGTACTTCATCGCCCACCCCGGCATCAGCGCCGCCGAGGCCGCCGCCGATCTCGGCGTGACCACCAAACAATTGATGAGCGATCTCAATCAGCTGTGGATGTGCGGGCTTCCCGGGTACGGCCCGGGCGATCTGATCGACTTGTCGTTCTCCGAGGAGAGCATCGAGGTCACCTTCTCGGCGGGCATCGACCGTCCGTTGCGGTTGACCTCCACCGAGGCGACCGCGCTGCTGGTCGCCCTGCGCTCGATCGTCGACATGCCGGGCATGGTGGATCCGACCGCGGCGCACGCGGCCATCGCGAAGATCGAAGCGGCGATCGCGGGCGGCGCGGAACTCGCGGAGAACGGGCGGTCCCGAACCCCGCCGCAGGAGGCGCCGGCGGTGGCCGCCGTGCGGTCGGCGCTCGCGCTCGGCCGGGCGCTGCGGCTGGTGTACTACTCCGCCAGTCGTGACGTGGTGTCCGAACGCATCGTCGACCCGATCCGCACCGTTCTCGTGGACGACAACAGCTACCTGCAAGCGTGGTGCAGACAGGCCGAGGGTGTGCGGCTGTTCCGCTTCGACCGGATCGAGGCCGCGACCGAGCTGGACGAGCCCGCCCGCCCGCCGGTGCATGCCACCGACGCGACGGCGGGCCTGGACCTTTTCCAGGACGATCCGGCGGTTCCCTTGGCGCGTCTGCGGATTCATGCCGATTACGCTTGGGTTCTGGATCAATATCCGATGCATCGGCTGGCGGTGCATCCCGACGGCAGCCTGGAGGCGACCATGCGGTTCGCCACGCTGGACTGGATGGCCCGCCTGCTGCTCGGTTTCGGGGCCGGTGTCACCGTCCTCGGTCCGCCGGAACTGGTGGCGGCGGTGCGTGAGCGGTCGAACGCCGCGCTGGCCGCCTACGAGGAAGCCGGATACCTGGAGGCCAGATGAGGAAGGTAGAGGCCCTCCCGGCATGAACAGTCGTGTGCTGGTGGTGGGCGCGGGCCACATCGGCAACTTCGTCGGCGGCAAGCTCGGCGTGGCGGGCGCCGAGGTCACCCTGGTCGGCCGTAAGCGCGTACTCGACGAGCTCGGCGCGTCCGGGCTTCGACTCACCGACCTCGACGGCGGCGACGACGCGCTACCGCCGGAGCGGTTCCACCGCGCCACCGAACCGGATGACGTCGGCTCGTCGGATCTGGTGCTGGTCACGGTGAAATCGGCGGCGACGGCGGAGGCGGTGCGCGACCTCGCGGGCAAGATCCGGCCCGGCACTGTCGTGCTCAGCCTGCAGAACGGCGTCGGCAACGACTCGGTGATCCGGGAGATACTGCCGCACTGCGTGGTCCTGGCCGGAATGGTGATGTTCAATGTCGTGCACCACCCCGGCGGGCGATTCCATCGCGGCACCGAGGGCGGTCTCGCGGTGCAGGACGATCCGGCCCTGGCGCCGTTCGTGGGCATGTTCGAGCGGGCGGGCCTCGGCTTGCGCCGGTATCCCGACCTGCGCCCGGTGCAGTGGGCGAAGCTATTGCTCAACCTGAACAATCCGATCAACGCTTTGTCGGGGCGTCCGCTGCGCGAGGAACTCGCCGATCGGGACTTCCGCCGCTGTCTCGCGCTCACCCAGCGCGAAGCGCTCGCGGTGATGAACAAGGCGCGAATTCGACCGGCTCGTTTGACCCCGCTGCCGCCCCGGGTGATGGCCGCGCTGCTCACTGTTCCCGACGGTCTGTTCCGGCGGGTCGCGGGGCGGGTGCTGGCCATCGATCCGATGGCGCGTTCCTCCATGGCGGACGACCTGGAGCTGGGCCGCCCGACCGAAATCTCCTGGTTGTGCGGGGAAATTGTCGATCTGGGCGCGCTGGTCGGGATGCCGACGCCGGTGAATCAGCGGCTGATCGAATTGATCGTCGCGGCCGGGCGGGGTGACCGCCGCGCGTGGACCGGCCGGGAGTTGCTCGGCCAGTTACGGGCCGCCGCGGCGGGCGCTGTGCCCGAACGCCGGGCAAACGAGCAGTAACGGCGGCGTTCGCGCACGTCACCCTCCGGTAGCATCGAAACATCACAGTCTTGGGAGGTAGATCATGGGCAGTCTGAGCATCTGGCACTGGCTGATCATTGCGGTGGTCTTCGTGATGTTCTTCGGTGCGAAGCGGATGCCCGATGCGGCCCGCAGCCTGGGCCGATCGTTGCGCATCTTCAAGAGCGAGGTCAGCCAGATGCAGAACGAGAGCAACGCGCCCAGCAGCGGCGCGCCTGCTCAGCAGCCCGCACCGCAGTTGCCCGCCGCTCAGCAGCAGGCGCCGCAGGTCACCGAGCCCCGCACCGAGCAGAAATCGGTCTGAGCGGATGCGCTCGCGCCGGAGTGAGGAGGAACTCACTCCGGACTCAGTGCTGTTGCCGAGCCGTGCGAGGCACGTGAACCCAGGGGCGATCACCAACCATGCGAATCCCGTTCGATCCGCGGCGCAGTAAGCGCAGGACCAATCCCGACGGCACCATGTCGTTGGTCGAGCATCTGCAGGAGTTGCGGTACCGGTTGCTGGTGTCGATCGCGGCGGTGATCGCGACGACGGTACTGGGGTTCCTGTGGTACGCGCACGGGTTCCTGGGGATCGAGAGCCTCGGTGAAATCCTGCGCGGTCCGTATTGCTCACTGCCCGCGTCGGCCCGTGCATCGTTGACGCCGGACGGCGAATGCCGTCTGCTCGCGACCGCGCCGTTCGAGCAGTTCACGCTGCGGTTGAAGGTCGGCCTGACCGCGGGCGTGGTGCTGGCCGCGCCGGTCTGGCTGTATCAGTTGTGGGCGTTCATCACCCCGGGGCTGTATGCCAAGGAACGCAAGTACGCGGTCGGGTTCGTGTCCTCGGGCACGGTGTTGTTCGCCGCGGGAGCGGTGCTGGCGTATGTGGTGATCGCGCACGCGTTGAGCTTCTTGCTCACCATCGGCGACAACGTGCAGATCACGGCCTTGAGCGGGACGCAATATTTCTCGTTCATCATCCAGTTGCTGATCATCTTCGGGGTCAGTTTCGAGACGCCGTTGCTGATCGTCGGATTGAACCTGGTGGGCGTGCTCACCTACGAGCGCCTGAAGGCGTGGCGGCGGGGGATCACGTTCGGTTTGTTCGTCTTCGCGGCCGTCGTGACGCCGCAAGATCCCTTCTCGATGTTGGCCCTGGCACTGGCGTTGACGGTGTTGTTCGAGGTGGCGATCCAGTTCTCCCGGATCAACGACCTGCGCCGGGCGCGCAAGGAGAGCGAGGGGTGGGGTGCGCTGGCGGACGAGGAGGCTTCCGAACTCGGCGGTCCGCAGCCGATCGATCCGGCCGGGTCGATCGGTACGCCCGCGGAGAAATCCGCACGACCGGTGTCGGACTACTCCGATACGCTCTGACGAGTGACAGTTGACCGGTCGCAGACGGGCGAGTTGACCGTATTTTCCACCGAGTTGAAGTTCAAGCTCGATCCGTTTCAACGCGAAGCCTGTGCGGCGCTCGAAGAAGGCCACAGCGTTCTGGTCTGCGCCCCGACCGGCGCGGGTAAGACGGTTGTCGGCGAGTTCGCCGTTCACCTCGCGCTGGCGGCGGGCGGGAAGTGCTTCTACACCACGCCCATCAAGGCGCTGTCGAACCAGAAGTTCGCCGACCTCACCGAGCGCCACGGCCGCGACCGGGTCGGACTACTGACCGGCGACCAATCGATCAATCCCGACGCGCCGGTGGTCGTGATGACCACCGAGGTGCTGCGCAACATGCTCTATGCCTCCTCGGACGCGTTGCGCGGGCTGTCCTACGTCGTGATGGACGAGGTGCACTACCTTGCCGACCGGTTCCGCGGCGCCGTGTGGGAGGAGGTCATCCTGCACCTTCCCGCGGACGTGCGGCTGGTGAGTCTTTCGGCCACGGTGAGCAACGCCGAGGAGTTCGGCGCCTGGATGGAGACCGTGCGCGGCGACACCGCGGTGGTGGTCGATGAGACCAGGCCCGTTCCGCTGTGGCAGCACGTCATGGTCGGGCGGCGGATGTTCGACTTGTTCGACACCAAATCCACCGAACAGAAAGTACTCGTCGACGAAGATCTGGTGCGGTTCATCCGCCACCGCGAGGCCGCCGACCGGATGAACAGCTGGGGCGGCCCGCGCAACGGCCGCGGCGGCCCGCGCCGGGATTTCCGCCCGCTGCCGCGGCCGGAGGTGCTCGCCAAGCTCGACGAAGAAGGCTTGCTGCCCGCGATCACCTTCATCTTCAGCCGGGCGGGATGCGATGGCGCGCTCGCCCAGTGCCTGCGGTCGCGGCTGGACCTGAGCCGTCCGGAGGAGCGCGACGAGGTCGACGCGATCATCGAGAAGCACACCGGCGATCTGCCGAAGTCCGATCTGGAGGTGCTCGGCTACTGGGAGTGGCGCGAGGCGCTGCACCGCGGTCTCGCCGCGCATCACGCCGGGATGCTGCCCGCGTTCCGGCACACCGTCGAGGAGTTGTTCGTCAACGGACTGGTGCGTGCCGTCTTCGCGACCGAGACGCTGGCCCTCGGCATCAACATGCCCGCCCGCACCGTCGTGCTGGAACGGCTGGTCAAGTTCAACGGCGAGTCGCACGCCGAGCTGACGCCCGGAGAATACACCCAGCTGACCGGGCGGGCGGGGCGGCGCGGCATCGACGTCGAAGGTCACGCGGTGGTCCTGTGGCAGCCCGAGGTGGACACCAGCGCGGTCGCCGGCCTGGCCTCGACGCGCACCTATCCGCTGCGCAGCTCGTTCCGGCCGGGCTACAACATGTCGATCAATCTCATCGATCGGATGGGCGCCGGCGAGTCGCGCGCCCTCCTGGAGCGATCGTTCGCCCAGTTCCAGGCGGACCGCTCGGTGGTCGGGCTGGTGCGCGGCATCGAGCGCAACGAGGGGGCGTTGCGCAAGCTGCGCGACCAGCTCGGCGGCACCGAAGGCGGATTCCTCGAGTACCTGTCGCTGCGCGAGCGGATCAAGCAGCGGGAGCGGCAGCTTGCCCAGCAGAGCCGTGCGGACCGGCGGGGCGCAGCGGTGGACGCGCTCGGCGCACTGCGGCGCGGTGACGTGGTGGCTATCCCGTCCGGCCGCCGCGCCGGGCTCGCGGTGATCCTGGAGCCGGACGCGACGCCGGGCGATCCGCGTCCGCTGGTGCTCACCGAGGACAAGTGGGCCGGACGGGTGTCGGTCGCCGATTTTCCGGTGCCCGCCGAGGCGCTCGGGCACATGCGGCTGCCGCGCCGGGTGGATCATCGCACCGCGCGCACCCGCCGCGATCTTGCCTCCGCGCTGCGCAGCACCGGAATCTCGGTGCCGGGCAGGCCACGTCGCGGCAGGCAATCCGCCACGGCCGACGACCGGGAACTGGCCACCTTGCGCCGCAGCCTGCGCGCGCATCCGGCACACGCCCGGCCGGAGCGTGAGCAACTGGCCCGGGTCGGCGAGCGCTACAACCGACTGCTGCGCGAAACGGAGGCGATGCGCCAGAAGGTTGCCACTACCACCAATTCGCTGGCGCGCACGTTCGATCGGATCCTCGGCCTGCTGGAGGAACGCGGATTCGTGCACGAGAGCGAGGTGACCGCCGACGGCCGCCGGTTGGCGCGCATCTACGCCGAAAGCGATCTGCTGGTCGCCGAATGCCTCCGGAAGGGGTTGTGGCGTGGCCTCGGCCCGGCCGAACTGGCCGGTGTGGTGTCGATTCTGGTGTACGAATCCCGTCAGGAAGGTGGATATCTCGGTGCGACCGGACCGACGGCCCCGATCCGGCGCGCGGTCGGTGCGACCATCGGCGTCTGGTCCGAGCTGCGCTCCGACGAAGCGCGGCACAAACTGCCGCCGACCAGGGAACCCGATCTCGGTTTCGTCGACGGCGTCTACAAATGGGCGCGCGGCGACGGGTTGGCCGAGTCGTTGCTCGCCAGCGGTGACCAGGGCGCGCCGCTGTCGGCCGGTGACTTCGTGCGCTGGTGCAGACAGGTGATCGATCTGCTCGATCAAATCCACGGCACGGCCGACGATCCCGAGGTCGCCGCTACCGCGGCCAAGGCGGTGCGAGCGATCCGGCGGGGTGTCGTGGCGGTGGACGCCGCCTGAGCGGTGTGAGCTCCGGGCGTGCGGCCGGCGGCAATATCAACGCGGCGGATTCGATTGTGATTTGATTTCTTTCGCGTACCGACCGTGGCGGAGTAGTCGTGTCCTGCGACGAGGCCCACGCGGGGGGCTACCGTGTGTACAACGATGCGAGTGGAGGCAAGCAGATGAGCGGCCCTTACGGACCGAACGACCCCGGGGAGGGACGCAACGATCCCACCCAGCAGTGGGGTGGACAGCAGGCGCCGGGTGGGGCCGGTCCCACCCAGCAGTGGGGTGGTCAGCCGCAGACCCCGGCCTCGGCGCAGCCGACCCAGCACTGGGGTGAGCAGCAAGCGCAGCAGCAGTGGGCACAACCCCAACAGCAGTGGGGTCAGCAACCCCAGCAGCCTCAGCAGCCCCAGCAACCGCAGTGGGGCCAGCAGCCCGCCCAAGGCCAGCAGCCCGCCCAAGGCCAGCAGCCACAGTGGGGCCAACCGCAGCAGCAGGACTGGGGCCAGCAGGGGCAGCAGCCGCAGTGGGGGCAGCCGCAACCGCAATGGGGCGCGCCGGGACAGCAGTCGCCGCAGCAGGGTGGCAAGAACAAAGGCTTGATCATCGGGCTGTCGGTGCTCGGTGTCGCGGTGGTCGGTGCGATCGTGGCGCTCGTGCTCGTGTTGACCGCCAAGGACCAGCTGGACCAGGCCGCCGTGCAGGACGGTGTGAAGAAGGTGTTGTCGGACTCCTACGGCATCCAGGACATCAGCGACGTCTCCTGCCCCTCCGGCCAGGATGTCAAGGTCGACGCCACCTTCGAATGCAGCGTCAAGGTCAGCGGCGAAGCCAAGAAGGTGACCATCAAGATCACCAAGGACGACGGCACCTACGAAGTCGGTCGCCCCAGCTGAGCTGTGTTCGTTTTCCAGCGCCTGCGCGTGCGACGGGTTTTCGTTCTCCGGTCAGGCGGTGCGGACCGCGAGTGCGGTGATCAGGCGGGTGACCGGGCTTTCGGCGTTGTAGGCGGTGGCGAGCGCGCGCAGGCGGGCGGGGTCGGCGGGTTCGGTGGGGAGAATGTCGTCGCGGGACAGGGTTACTTCGGCGTCGCAGACCACCCGCACGACCGGTGCGGCGGCCTTCAAGTAGTCCTCGGCGGCACGCAGCTTGGCGCGCACACCTCGGGCCAGATCGGCGCTGGGATCGTCGACCGCGGCGCGCAGGGCGTCCAGGGAGCCGAAGCGGGAGATGAGGGTGGCGGCGGACTTCTCGCCGATGCCGGCCACCCCGGGCAGGCCGTCGGAGGCGTCGCCGCGCAGCGTCGCCATGTCGGCATAGGCCGGGCCCGCATTCCGTTGCGGCACCCCGTACTTCGCCGACACCTCGGCCGGGCCGAACAATTCCGCCTTGGCCAGCCCCCGCCCGGCGTAGAACACCCGCACCGAGGGCGCGGGCTCGTCCCGGACGAGCTGCAGCAAGTCGCGGTCGCCGC
The DNA here is from genome assembly GCF_052545135.1 of Nocardia aegles. Taxonomy (NCBI): domain Bacteria; kingdom Bacillati; phylum Actinomycetota; class Actinomycetes; order Mycobacteriales; family Nocardiaceae; genus Nocardia; species Nocardia aegles. The sequence goes on along the minus strand of NZ_JBQWRI010000002.1, from coordinate 801,241 downwards.
TGACCACGACGACCTCGTCGGCGCGCTCACGGGTGGCCAAGGTGCCCAGCACGTCGTCGGCTTCCAAGCCCTCCGCGCCGCCGGTCGCGATACCGGCGGCATCGAGCACCTCCAGGATCATCTCGACCTGCGGGGTGAGCGTGTCGGGGACGATCTCGGCGCCGGGCGCGGCCGTCGGCGACGTGTCCAGCCGGTGTGCCTTGTAGGACGGGACCAGCTCGACCCGATACGCGGGACGCCAGTCCAGATCCAGGCACACCACCAGCCGGCTGGGGCCGAACCTGGTGATCAGCGACGCCACCATGTCGGTGAAACCACGCAGTGCGTTCACCGACCGGCCGTCCGGCGCGGTGATCTTGTCGGGAATGGCGTGGAAGGCGCGGAACCACAGACTGGCTCCGTCCACCAGCACAAGGGGCCCACCGGCAACAGAGGTCACGGGCTGAGGCTACTCGGTCGCACCGACCTCGCCCGGCCAAGTCCGGCGTTCACCGAGGGCGCGTGGCGGGTAACGTCGGGCGAATGAGCTCGCATACGGATTCGAGGTTCGCGGCGGACGTCTACGGTGCACGGCTGGAGCGGGCGGTGGAGCTGATGCGGGCCGCCCACCTCGATGCCCTGCTGATCACCCCAGGCCCGGACCTGCGCTACCTGATCGGCTCGGCGGCCGAGTCGTTCGAGCGGCTGACCTGCCTGGTGATCCCGGCGGACGGCGCGACGCCGTCGGTCGTCATCCCGAAACTGGAGCTGGCGTCGCTGGAGGGCTCCGCGGCGGGCGAGCTGGGCCTGCGGGTGCTGGACTGGGTCGACGGAACCAACCCCTACGCGCTGGTGAAGTCCGCACTGCACGTGGGTTCCCGGGTGGCCGTAGCCGATGTCATGCCCGCGCTGCATCTGCTGCCGCTGGCCGAGTCGTTCACCGGTCTGCCGGTGTCCGCCACGCCCGTCCTGCGCGAACTGCGCATGATCAAGGACCCGGCGGAGGTGGATGCCCTGCGCCGGGCAGGAGCCGCGATCGACCGGGTGCACGCGCGGATGGGCGAGTTCTTGCGCGTCGGGCGCACCGAGGCGGAGGTCGGACGCGATATCGAGGCCGCGATCGTGGCCGAGGGGCACACCGAGGCGGCGTTCGTGATCGTCGGCAGCGGTCCGCACGGGGCGGACCCGCATCACGGCGTGTCCGAGCGCCGCATCGAGGCCGGCGATGTGGTGGTCGTCGACATCGGCGGCCCGGTCGAGCCCGGCTATTACTCCGATTCCACCCGGACCTATGTCCTGGGCGAGCCGGATCCGGAGGTGGCTGCCCGGTACGCCGAACTGGAACGCGCGCAGGCGGCGGCGGTCGCGGCCGTCCGCCCGGGCGTCACCGCGGCCGAGGTGGATGCCGCGGCGCGAAAACCGTTGACGGAAGCTGGTTTCGGGCCAGCCTTCGTGCACCGCACCGGCCACGGCATCGGCCTGTCGGTGCACGAGGAGCCCTACATCGTCGCCGGTAACGACCTGGTCCTGCGGCCCGGCATGGCATTCAGCGTGGAGCCCGGCATCTACTTCCGCGGCGAGTGGGGCGCGCGTATCGAGGACATCGTGATCGTCACCGACGCGGGCGGTGAGTCGCTGAACAAGCGGCCGCACGACCTGACGGTGCTGTGATCGATGGCCGCCGGCGGTGCGGAAGGCGTCCGGCGGAGGCGGTTACGCGACTGCGCCGTTCCCGCCCGCCGCGCCGTCCGCGGCCGGTGCGACGAGCGTGCTGCTGGACAGGACGCGCCGGACCTGGATGGCGATAACGACGCGCGTCGGGTTCTCCCGCGGCACGCGATAACGAGCCGCGTACCGCTCGACCGCCTCGGCGACGTCGTCCGGGGCGTCGAGTACGGTGGCCGGGCCTTCCAGCGTGAGCCATCGGATCCCGTCGACCTGGCTGACCGCCGCGTAGCCGCAGCGGCGCACGTTGCGTACCTTGACCGACCCGTCGTTGGTGATCACACGCGCGATCCCGGCCTTCTGGTCCCAGGTGAAACCCACCGCCACCACGTGGGGCGTTCCGTCCGCGCGCAAGGTCGTCAGCGTCGCGAGGTGCCGTTCGGCGACGAACTCGAGGGCGGCGGGCGACAACTCAGCAGTACTCGTCGGCATCCCCCGACCGTAGCCTTCGGTATCCGTCGCCGCCGCAGCAACCCGATCCGGCACAGAGCGCGCCGTGGAGCGATGACAAGTCCGGCCGGTGCCGATGACACACTTGGGCACATGGGAACGCGTGGTTTGTCCGACGGGACCGTACTGTTGCTGGGCGGGCGGAGCGAGATCGGACTCGAGGTGGCGCGACGGCTGGCACCGGGCCGAGCGGTGGTGCTGGCGGCCCGGCGTAGCGGTGAACTGGACGCACAGCGGGCGGGGATCACGGCCGCGGGTGCGAGCGAGGTACACACCGCCGAATTCGATGCCGACGACATGGCGAGTCATCCGGCGTTGCTGGAGAAGATCGCCGCTGAGCACGGGCCGATCGGGATCGCGGTGCTCGCCTTCGGCGTGCTGGGCGATCAGCAGCGCGCCGAGCGGGATCCCGCCCACGCGGCGGCGATCCTGCACACCGACTTCGTCGCTCAGGCAGGCGTCCTCACCACGCTGGCGAATCTGCTGCGCGCGCACGGTGCGGGGCAGATCGTCGTGTTCAGCTCGGTCGCCGGTGTGCGGGTCCGGCGCGCGAACTACGTCTACGGTGCGGCCAAAGCGGGACTCGATGGATTCGCCTCCGGTCTGGCGGATGCCCTGCACGGCAGCGGCGTTCGGTTGCTGCTGGTGCGTCCCGGGTTCGTCGTCGGGCGGATGACCGAGGGGATGTCCCCGGCGCCGTTCTCCAGCACGCCGGATCAGGTTGCCGACGCGGTGGTGAAGGGTCTGCGCCGGGGCGCGAGCCGAGTGTGGGTGCCCGGGATCCTGCGACCGGTCTTCTTCGCGATGCGCCTACTGCCCCAACCGATCTGGCGCCGGATGCCTCGATGAGCCGCACGCCCGGGTCGTGGGCGGGCCCGCCGGTCACGATTGTCGGAATCGGCGCGGACGGCTGGGACGGCCTCGGTCGCGCCGCGCGGGAGGCCATCGGTGGTGCGGACGTGCTGTTCGGCTCCGCGCGCCAGCTCGCGCTCGTGCCTACTGTGGCGCAGCGCCGGGTGACCTGGCCGTCGCCGCTGCTGCCCGCGCTGCCCGGCCTGCTCGAACGGCATATCGGGGCACGGTTGTGCGTCTTGGCCAGCGGCGATCCGATGTTCTACGGAATCGGCGTCACCGTGACCCGGTTGCTGGGCCCGCAGGCGGTGCGGGTGCTGCCGCAGCCGTCGTCCGCGTCCCTGGCCTGCGCTCGACTGGGCTGGCCGCTGGCCGAGACACCGGTGGTCAGCGTGGTCGGGCGCCCGTTGGCGACGGTGCTGCCGGAGCTGGCCGATGGCAGGCGGCTGCTGGTGCTCAGCGCCGACGAGGACACTCCGCGGGAACTGGCGCACCTGCTGGGCCGCCAGGGTTTCGGCGGTTCGGAGTTGACGGTGCTCGAGCAGTTGGGCGGCTCCGCCGAACGGCGCCGCGCCGGGATCGCGGAGCAGTGGGCGCATCCGCCGGGTGACCCGCTGAACATCGTGGCGATCACCTGCGCGGCCGATCCGGGCCGGCCGCGCACCACCCGCGTTCCCGGCCTGCCGGACGAATTGTTCGGCGGCGACGGCCAGCTCACCAAGCACGAGGTCCGCGCGCTGACGCTGGCGGCGTTGGCCCCCGCTCCCGGGGAACTGCTGTGGGATGTGGGCGGCGGTTCGGGCAGCATCGCCATCGAATGGTGCCGGGTGCATCCGGGCAACCGGGCTGTCGCGTTCGAGCGGCTCGAGCGCAGGCGGCGCCAGATCGCCGACAATGCCGCGGCTCTGGGGGTTCCGCATATCCAGGTGCGGGGCGAGGTCCGTGCCGAGCTCGCCGCTGACACCGAATTGGCCCGGCCCGACGCGATTTTCCTCGGCGGTGGCCTGACCCAGGACGGCGTGCTCGAGACATGTTGGGCGCAGTTGCGCCACGGCGGCAGGCTCGTCGCGAACGCGGTGACGGCGGAATCGGAATCGTTGCTGCTCAGCTGGTCGAGTGCCCAGGGTGGCAGATTGCGGAAGTTCCAGATCTACCGCGGCGAACCGCTGGGTTCGTTCACCACCTGGCGTCCCCAGCTCCCGGTCACACAGTGGTCGGTGGTGAAGACGGCGCGGACGTTCCCCGCGCAGGGGTGAACTTGTTACTGGCCACGCGGTAGGGTCGGGGCCGAGTTCCGATCAGTGGTCGGAAATCCGATTCCTGTTGGGGAGATAGATGAGATACCAGACGTTCGCCGCTACCGCATTGCTGGCTGTCGCCGCCACCGGAGTCGCCGCCGGGACTTCCTACGCCGCTCCGGTGCCGCCCGCGGTGCAGGACCAGGCCGCGGCGGCTCCCACCGTCACCGGTACCGATCAGGGTGTCAGCTACGCGCTGCAGCTCGCCGACGCGGGCAAGTCGGTCGTCACCAGCGTGACCGGCGGTGCGTTCAGCGTCGACACCGACAACAGGTCGGTCACGCTGACGAACTCCGCGGGTGCGGCCGTCACCACCATCCCGCTCACCGCGACGGCCAAGGGCCAGGAGGTCCGGATCGCCGCGGCCGTCGCCGACGAGGGCAGGCAGCTGACGCTGACGCCGCAGATCGCGCCGACCGCGAACGCGCCGGTCGCCGCCCAGTTCATCGGCGCGCAGGAGTGGTTCTTCGCCGAGTTGCAGCGCGCCTCGCTGGGCGCTCTGGTCGGTGGCCTGATCGGCGCCGCCATCGGCATCGTGTTCTTCGGTGTCGGCATCCTGCCGGGCGCGGTGCTCGGCGCGCTGATCGGGCTGGCCGTCGCCGGCGGACCGTCGCTGCTGAACGCGGGTATCGCCTACTTCAGCGGTCAGCCCTGAGAGTTCTGATTCTGGGCGGCACCCGGGAAGCGCGGGAGCTGGCCCATCTCGTTTCCGGCGAGCGAGGATTCGAGATCGTGTCCTCGCTCGCCGGTCGGGTGCGCGCGCCTTTGCTGCCGGAGGGCGAGGTCCGTATCGGCGGCTTCGGAGGCGCCGAGGGACTGCGCGCCTGGCTCGCGGCCAACGACGTGGCCGCGATGGTCGACGCCACCCATCCGTTCGCGGCGGCCATCAGCGTCAACGCCGCGGTCGCCGCGCAGGTTTCGGGTGTGCCGCTGGTGCACCTGCGTCGGCCCGGGTGGGCGGAGCAGGCCGGGGACCGCTGGACGCGAGTGCCCGATCTGGCCGCGGCCGCGACGGAAGTCACCGGCCTCGGCAGCCGTGTGTTCCTGACCATCGGCAGACAAGGCGTCACCGCGTTCGCTGGACTCGACCGGCACTGGTTCCTGATCCGTGCCATCGACCCGCCGGAGGGCATGCTGCCGTCGCGGCACGAATTGCTCCTGGCGCGTGGGCCGTTCGCAGTGGCGGACGAAGCGCGGCTGCTGGCGGAGCATCGGATCGATGTGCTCGTCACCAAGGACAGCGGCGGGGAGCAGACCGAAGCGAAACTCGCCGCGGCCCGTGCCGCGGGAATCCCGGTCGTCGTGGTGGACCGCCCGCCGCTGCCCGAGGACGCGCGAATCGTGGAGTCCGCGGCGCAGGCGCTGGATTGGCTGCGCGGAACCCGGCCCGGCTGACGCGTTCGGGGTGGGGACGAACGGGGAGGGATCAACCGCCGAGAAGTTCGGGCAGATGATCGAACCAGTCCAGTACCGCCCGCTCGTAACGAATCCCGAAATCCAGGGTGGCGCGGGCGAAAGAGGACTTGGCCATCGGATCTTCGGCGAGGTACCGGGTGAGCCGGGCCTGATGGATCTTCCGGTTGGCGGCGATGATGCCGTCGAGCCGCTGCCGATCGAGATGCTCGCCGAAGGAAAGCGTGAGCAGCAACGGCACCCGGATGGTTTCCCCGCCGGGATCGCGGGCGACCCATTCGAGGAACGCTTCCCGGCCGGCGTCGGTGATGTGGTAGGGGGTGCGCTCCCTGGCGCCGGTCTCGCCCTTTTCGACGAGTCCCGCCGCGTCCATGGTGGCGAGTTCCCGGTAGACCTGGCTCTGCGTGATGGTCCAGAAGTCGCCGATGCGCTCCTGGGCCTCGGTCACCAGATCCCACCCCGACATGGCGCCTTCGTGGAGAAATCCGAGTAACGACGCCGCCGTCGAGTTGAGTGGCCTGCGCTTGGTCGCGGTGTTGGTCAACGACTGCTCCCTTTCGCTCTCAACACTCCATAGTGGAATGTTACCTGAGCGGGGTGGGTCAGGCGTCGCCGGTCAACTTGTCGAGCCGGGCGAGCACCTGTGCCATTCCCTGCTCCAGCCGTGCCTGTCCTTGTTCGAGTTGCGCCTGGCTGCGGGCGAGCGCGGCCTGGCCCTGTTCCAGACGGACCTGTCCTTGTTCGAGAACGGTGACCCTGCGGTTGAGCTCGCCCACATTCTCGCGCAGGTCCCCGGCATCCCGGCGCAGCTCGCCGACGGCTTCGCCGATGGTTTCCGCGCGCCGGTCGATCCGGCCGATACCGTCGAGCGTCTTCCTGGTCAGCGCCGCGAGTTCGTTGAGGACCTCGCCCTGCTCGTCGAGTGCCTGTTCGCTCGCGGTGGCCCTGGCCTCCAAGGCGCGGGCGCGCAGCGTCAGCTCCGACAATGTCGCGGCCAAGGTCCCTCCGATCTTCGGTGCGTCAGGCGATACTACGCGCCGCCGACGGCCGCGTCGCGCGCGCGACCGTAACGGCGGGAGGTGTAGACCCGGGGGCCCGCATCGGTTTCGAACATCGCGGTAGTGGACGCGCCGATGATCAGCAGCGTACGCATGTCCACCTCCTCGGGGTCGAGGTCACCGAGGGTCACCACCCGGACCGACTCGGTGGGCCCGCCGACGTCGCGCCCGATGACGACCGGTGTGTCGGGCTTGCGATGCTCCAGCAACAGATCCCGCATCGCGCCGACCTGCCAGGTGCGTTGCGAGGATGCCGGGTTGTAGATCGCGATCGCCATGTCGGCCGCCGCGACGGCGGAAAGGCGCTGCGCGACAACCTCCCACGGCTTGAGTCGATCGGAGAGCGAGATCATCGCGTAATCGTGCCCGAGCGGCGCGCCCACCCGGCTGGCGACCGCGTTGGCCGCGGTGAGTCCGGGTAGCACCCGTACGGGCACTCCGCGCCACTGCGGGTGGGCCGATTCCTCCAGCACCGCCGCCGCCATCGCGAAGACCCCGGGATCGCCCGAGGAGACGACCGCGACTCGCGCGCCCCGCTTGGCCAGATCCAACGCCATGGCCGCGCGCTCGGACTCGACCCGGTTGTCGCTGGCATGGCGACGCTGGCCCGGCTGTTCGGGCACCCGGTTCAAGTAGGTGGTGTAGCCGACCAGGTCGGTGGCCTCCGCCAACGCCGCGCGCACCTCGTCGGTGGTCCACTCGGGCGCGCCGGGGCCCAGTCCTACCACCACGACCGCACCGACCCGCTCGGCCGTGTCCGCGCCGCGGTCATGACCGGTAACGGAATCCTCGTCGAGGCAGGGCAGCGGCGTGGTGGGCTCGGGACCCGGTACCAGGGTGATGGCGAAGTAGGGCACCTCGGCGTCGTCCACCGCTCCCGCGTGCAGCACGCGCTGTTCGCTGGTGCTCGCGCGCTCGACGTAGTACGCGCCGGCGAGTCGGCCGGAATCCGACAGTGCCCGGCGCACACCGGGGTACGTGCGCCCCAGTTTCATTATCGCGGCGGCGTCGGTGCTGCGCAGCCGCCGGGTGAGCTCGTCGACCGGCATGGTGCCCGGCAGCACGGTGAGCACCTGCTCGCCTTCGACCAGCGGCGTGCCGAGCGCCGCCGACGCCGCGCTCACGGATGTGATGCCGGGGATGATCTCGGCTTCGAACCGGTCGGCCAGCCGCCGGTGCATGTGCATGTAGGAGCTGTAGAACAGTGGGTCGCCCGCGGCGAGCAACGCGACCGACCGGCCCGCGGCGAGGTGCTCGGCCAGCCGGGCGGCGGCCTGTTCGTAGAACTCGTCGATCGCACCCTGGTAACCGCCGGGGTGGTCGGTGGTCTCCGTGGTCACCGGGTAGACGAGATGCTCTTCCAGTTGACCGGGGCGCAGGTACGGCGCCGCGATCCGGCGGGAGATGCTGCGGCCGTGGCGCGCACTGTGGAACGCGATCACGTCGGCCGCGCCGATCACGTTGGCCGCCTTGACCGTCACCAGCTCGGGATCACCCGGACCCAGCCCGACGCCCCACAGCTTGCCCGGAGTGCTCATTCCTGCTCGCTCGCAATCGCGTTCAGCGCGGACGCGGTGATGGCGCTGCCGCCGCGCCTGCCGCGCACGGTGAGGTATTCGACGCCGCCGAACTCGATGAGCGCATCCTTCGATTCGGCCGCGCCGACGAAGCCGACCGGGATCCCGAGCACGGCGGCGGGCCGGGGCGCTCCCGCGTCGAGCAGATCGAGCAGATGGAACAGCGCCGTCGGCGCGTTGCCGATCGCGACGACGGCGCCGTCGAGACGGTCGCGCCACAGTTCGAGCGCGGCGGCGGATCGGGTCGTGCCCGCGGCCGCCGCCAAGTCGGGCACGCGCGGGTCGGCGAGGGTGCACAGCACCTCGTTGTCGGCGGGCAGCCGTTTCCTGGTCACGCCCGAGGCGACCATGGTGGCGTCGCAGAGAATCGGAGCGCCCGCGCGCAGGGCTGCCCGTGCCGAGGCGACGACCCCGGGGGAGAAGGCGATGTCCGACGCGAGATCCACCTGACCGCAGCCATGGATCATCCGCACCACCACCTGCGCCACGTCCAGCGGGAATCCGCTCAGATCGGCCTCGGCGCGGATCGTCGCGAACGAGCGACGGTAGATCTCGGCCCCGTCGGTCAGATAGCTGGCACGTACGTCGGACATGCGCTCAACCATATGGGTGCGGTTCCGGACGGAGCGGTCCGGGTCGGGCGCTGCACCTGCAGGCCCGGGCGCCGGACAACCCAGGGGGCCGGGGCCGCTGGATCAGGTCCTCGGACGCTCGAGAATCCGGGACATGACGATGGCGCTGCGGGTGCGCCCGACGCGCGCGTTCTCCCTTATCCGTTCCACGGTCACCTCGATCTCGGCCATGTCGGTGGCCATCACGTGCACCAGCGCGTCGGCTTCGCCGGCGATCGTCCACACGCCGACCACCTGGGGGATCGGTTCCAGACTGCGTTTGAGTTCGGCCGGGGAGATGTTGTCGCGGTAGTACACCTCGACGTACGCCTCCGTCTTCCAGCCCAGCGCCGCGGGATTGACCAGCGCGGTGTACCCGGTGATCTGCTTACCCGCGACCAACCGGTCGACCCGTCGCTTCACCGCGGGCGCGGACAAGCCGACCGTGCCGCCGATCTCCTGAAACGACGCCCGCGCGTTCTTCAGCAGTTGTTCGAGAATCCGCCGGTCGAGGTCGTCCACGTCGCACCTGCTCTCCTCGCGCGAAACGATTCGCTGATTTTCGGCAATTATTCGCAACAAATCATCATTTCTGGCGCAATGCTATGCGACTTACGGTCGTGTCAGTAGAAAGTTCACGCTCACTGCCGGGAGTTCCGTTGACGTCCGTAGCCACCCTCCCCGTCGAGTCCGCCGCCCGCCGTTGGTCGCCGCGCCGGTTCGTCATGTGCCGTCCCGACCACTTCGACGTCACCTACTCCATCAATCCGTGGATGAATCCCGCGGAGCCCGTCGATCGCTCGCTGGCCATCGAACAGTGGGAGAGGTTGCGCGCCACCTACGCCGACCACGGGCACACCGTGGAGGTGGTGCCCGGTGTCGCGGGCCTGCCCGACATGGTGTTCGCCGCCAACGGCGGGCTGGTCGTGGGCGACCGTGCCATGTCGGCTCGCTTCACCCATCCCGAGCGTGCCGCGGAAGGCCCGGCCTACCACGCCTGGTTCGCCCGCCGCGGTCTGCCGAACCTGGTGGCCGCCGCGGAATGCAACGAAGGCGAAGGAGACTTCCTCCTGGTCGGCGACCGGCTACTCGCGGGAACGGGATTCCGCAGCTCACGGGCGGCGCACGAGGAGGTGTCGCGCCATTTCGGTCTGCCGGTGGTATCGCTGGAACTGGTCGATCCGCGCTTCTACCACTTGGACACGGTGCTGCTCGCGCTGGACGCCGAGACCATCGCCTACTACCCGCCCGCCTTCAGCCCGGCGGCGCGCGCGGTGCTGACGGAGCTGTATCCCGACGCGATCGTGGCCACCGACGCGGACGCGGCGGTGCTCGGGTTGAACGGGGTCTGCGACGGCTCGAACGTCTTCCTCAGCAGCGCGGCCACCGACCTGAGCGAAGCCCTGCGCGCTCGTGGCTATCGTCCGGTGGGAATCGAGATGTCCGAGCTGCTCAAAGCCGGTGGCTCCGTCAAATGCTGCACCCTCGAGATGCACGGCAGGTGACCTGCCCGGATCTCATGGAACGCGGGGCGGCCGGTCGACGCGATAGCCCTCGTCCGTGGCGACGATGTCGGTGACCGCTCCCCGGGGGCGGCCGCAGCGGCGATCGCACCCGGACCAGTGCTGGCGCCCACGCACCGCGACGTCCGCGGCGGACAACATCCGCGGGACGGCGAGCGGATCGGCAGGCCCCGGCAGGACGCGGCCGGTGCCAACGGCGTCGGCCGCGTCGGCTCGGACATCGGTGTGCGACTTCGCGCAGCCCGGTTGCCCGGCGCAGGCGCTGACCAGCAGCCAAGGCGAGTCGGCGTCGAAGATCAAGCCCATCGGTGCGAGCACCCGCACCACCTGCTCGGCCGTCCACTCGGTCAGGTCGGTGATCACCAGGCTGCGCCACGGCGTGACAAAAACCGGTCGTTCGACCGCGGCGAGGAACTCGGCGGTGCGGGCGGGCAGGCAGCCGAGCCGCACGCCGATGCCGAGGCCGACCGATCCGTCGTCCTGCTCCAGCCAGCCGATCGGAATGCTCGGTGCGGCGGGAAATTCCAGGTGTTCGGTGCGCGGTGCCTGACCCAGGCGGTCGACGACGCGTTCGGCGCCGTGTTCGATGTCGTGCAGCCGCCATCGGCCGGGGTCCGCGCCGCGCAGATCCAGGAATACGTGTGCGGCGGCGAGCATGACGTCCACAGCGTCGGCGGAGGACAGCCGCACGCCGCTGTCGCCGCCCGCCAGCAGCAGCGCGAACTCGTCGTCCCCCACCGCGTGCACGCCGATGTCGGGGCCGAGCGCGCTGACGTCGCCGCGCCCGTCGTCGAGGGTGAACAGCGTCCGGCCGGGTAGGCCGGCCAGCCGCGGCGCCGCGAGCAGCCCGGTGTCCAGCGTGGCGACCAGCGGATGCACATTCACCAGGCCGCCGATCCGGCCGGACAGCGGCGAGGCGATGATGTTGCGCACCCGTTCGTGCGTGGTGCTGGGTAGGAGACCCGCGGCCACGAGCCGGTCGGTCATCGCCTCGGCATCGCCTACCCGGCGCAACTGGAGGTTGCCGCGCGAGGTGAGTTCGATGTTGCCGTCCGCCAGGTCGTGCGCGGCCTCCGCCAGCGCCTGCAGTTGGGCGGGCTCCAGATGGCCACCGGGCACGCGGATCCGGGCCAGCGGCCCGTCGGCCGCCTCGTGCAGCCGCAGTACGCCCGGGCAGGAATCAGGAGCACGTCGTGTCATAGCGACTCCAGCCTACGGACGCGGGTGGCCGGCGGAACGGCCGGTCACGCTCCGATCGAACGCAGCCAGTCGACGACGGCGGCCCGATATTCGGCGGTATTGCGGGCCAGATTGATCGAATGCCCGCTGCCGGGCAGCACGAAGGTGCGCAGTCGCGCCGCCGGGCCGAAGAACGGCGCTTCGGTGGCGCGCAGTGTCTCGGCATCCGCGCAGACGGCGTACGCGGGGCCGCACGAGAGCCGGTCCAGACCGCCGTTGACGATCATGACCGGGACACCGATGAAATTGGTCATCGGCGGAAGGGTGGAGCTCAGGCCGTCGGGATACTCGGTCGGCGAGAAGACTTCCTTGGTCGCTTCGTCCACCGCGAGAACGTCGGGGTCGGCCGTCTCGGGGGCGAAGAAATCGGCGGCGCGGGTGCCGGGCCGCGTCGCCAGATAGCCCGCGTCGTAACCGCGCCCGGCGAACTGCGGATCCTCGGCGGCTCGGTGGTAGGTGGAGATGACGCCGAGTACCTCGGACACGTTGAGCGCGTGGGAGAAACCGGTGAGCAGGATGCCGTCGACGTCCTGGTAGGTGGTCGCCTCCAGCACGTCGATGCCCGAGCTGAGGGAATGGCCTCCCGTGATGACCTTGCCGAACGGGGGCGCGCCCGCCGACCCTGCCCGCAGGGACCGGACGATGTCGTGCAGGGCGCGGGCGGAAACGGTCGCCGTCAGCTGCGTGCTCGGCGGGCGGGTGCTGGCACCGTTGCCGAGCCGGTCGACCACCAGCGTCGCGATGCCCGCGGCGTTCATCGCCCGCCGGAAACTGTAGGTCTCCGGCGCGTAGGGGAAATCCCAATAGGTGGCGTTGTAGTTGGACCCCGCGATCAGCACCATGACGGTATCGGTGGCGCGCGCCGTGGGGGTGCACAGGGAACCGGCCATCTCGCCGAGTGGAACAGGGATGGCGACCGCTGCGCAACGACCCGGTTCGGTCTCCTCGGCGTGGGCCGTGCTCGGTGTCAGGCAGAGAAGAATCGCCGCCGCGAACGCGGCGATCGACCGTAGCGAGGTTCGCACGCGACGCAGGCTATGCGCGAACTCGGCCGTGCGCAATACTTGTCGCCGTCGGCTCGGGCTGCGCGCGACGGCTGTATCGGCTGTTCCGGCAAAAGATTTCGGTGGGCGAATCCGTCTGCCGCGCTCAGCAATCGTCGGCTCCGTTCGGGAGAGCGGATATCCGGTACGCCGCGACGGACAAGGAGTGCGGGAACGTGAGTGCGACGGGACCAGGGGTGGGCACGCGAACGGTGCACTTCGTCGGAAGCTTTCCGGCCGAGAGCGCGGACGTCGCGATGCGGGCCATGCTGGACAGTGCGGGGGCGCGACTGCGTACCTTGCCGACCGGGGAGACCCGGCGCTACGAGTTCTACATCCAGCCGATCATCGAAGACCTGGTCGAGCAAGGTGTCCTGGCGGTGAAGAAGCAGGGAACGTGGGGCTCGAGCCGGCAGCGGACGATCCATCGCGTCGCTCCGGGCATCGAATTATCCGGCGAGAGAATGGATTTCGGTTATATTCGGGAAGCGGAGGAGGCGCTGCCGATCCTCCGCGCACTGCGCGCCGAGCGCGGCTTGCCCGGTCTCGCGCTCCAGATCGGCATGCCGACCGATTTCACGCTGACGTTCATCGCCCTGGGAGTCGCCGGTCTGCGGCGGCATCGCCGAGCCTTCTTCGACACGACCGTGCGTGCGATCACCGCCATTCGCGAACTCGCCGGGGACGACGTCGTCGTGCAGGTCGAGGCCACCGCGGAACTGGTGCTCATGGCGAAGGCGCAGCCGGTGCACCGGCAGGTCGATCGGGCGCTGGGGCTGGGCGAGGGGATCGCCGCGCTGGCCGAGGCCGCCCCGGAGGGAACCCGTTTCGGGGTGCACCTGTGCCTGGGCAGTCTGCGCAACAAAGCCCGCGGCAGGTTGCGTGATGCCCGGCCGCTGGTCGATCTGGCCAATTCCGTGGTCCGGCAGTGGCCGCGCGGGCGCATCCTGGAATACGTGCACGGTCCCCTCGCGGCCGGCGATGTGGCTCCGTCGGAGAATGCCGGATTCTATGCGCCGTTGGCGGGGCTGGCGCTCGACCCGGGCACGAATTTCTACGCCGGTCTGGTGCACGACGGTCCCACGGAGGCACAGCAATTGCAGACGCTGCGGCTCGTCGAGAAAGCGCTGGGCCGCCCGGTCGACGGGGTCGCCTGTGCGTGCGGCCTGGGCCGCCGATCCCGCCCGGTGGCGGATGAGCTGATGGCACGAGCGGAAGTACTCGCCGCGGGCCGAACGCCCGGCGAGTGAGCCCGTGCGGGGCAACGTCATTCGGTACGCCGGTGGCTGCGCGCGGGCAAGCCCGCGGCGACGGATCGTGACTGTCTGGTCAGGATCCCGACCGGGGCGTACGGTGTCCGGAATGGAGCGAGCACCGCGCGGCGTCGATCCGAACCTGCCGAATTCCGCCCGGGTATACGACTATCTGCTGGGCGGTAAAGACAACTACGAGGTGGACCGGGCTGTCGCGCACCGCATGCTGTCCATCGCGCCGGATACCCGGACCTTGGCCTGGTTCAGTCGCCAGTTCCTGGTGCGGGCGGTCCAGTCGGCCGCCGAGGCGGGGATCCGGCAGTTCATCGATCTGGGCGCGGGTATCCCGACCTCGCCGAATGTGCACGAGGTCGCCCACAAGGTCGATCCGGCGGCGCGGGTGGTGTACGTCGATTTCGACCCGGTCGTCTACGCGCACTGCAATGCCCTGCTGGCGCATGCCGACGGTGTGACGGCGATGCTGGGTGACGTTCGCCGTCCGGACGACATCATCGATCGGTTGCGCGACGCGGGTTCGATCGACTTCGCGGAGCCGGTCGCGATCACGCTCGTCGGCGTCTTGCACTTCGTGATGGATGACGAGGGCCCGGCCGAGATCGTCGCTCGGCTGCGGGAAGTCATGGCTCCGGGAAGCCATCTGGCGTTCACGCACGGCTCCGACGACAGCGATTCGGACTTCATCGCGCAGTCGTCGTCGGATACCGCCAGATCCTCGGCCCAGGTGGTCTACCGATCTCCGGCCGCGGTCGAGTCGTTCTTCACGGGGTTCGAGATGATCGAGCCCGGCGTGGTTCCACTGCAGCAGTGGCTCGGCGACGACCTGCCTCGAACCGGGCTGGTGCTGCTCGGCGGGGTGGTCCGCAAGGTATAGGAACGCGCGTACCGGGCTCCGCGACCGCGACGGGGTGCCCCATCCGCCGGGCAACCATCGCATCGATCGCGAGCGCCGGCGCATCCACCGCCGACTGCGCCCGGCTGAGGGACGGCTTCTCGGCCGCACGAGTGGCCGACCGCGACCCCGCGCGGCCGATCGGGTGGGGCGCGTGGACGAGGACGCGCCGGACGGCAGGTAGCATCGGCGTGCTCGGCGGACGACGAGGAAACCGGTGAAAGTCCGGTGCGGTCGCGCCACTGTGGAAAGCCAGACCCTCTCCGGCGAGCAGCGAACCCCCGATGGGCGCGTCACCCGAGGAAGGCTGCCACCGTGATTGTGCTGTTGTCCACATCCGACACCGATCTGCTCAGTGCCCGCGCCAGCGGCGCCGACTATCGGTGGGGAAATCCGGCTCGCCTGCTGGTCGACGACCTGCCCGGCCTGCTGGACGGCGCCGCTCTGGTGATCGTGCGCATCCTCGGCGGCAAGCGGGCCTGGGAGGACGGGCTGGAGGCGGTGCGCGCGAGCGGGATTCCGCTCGTCGCGCTCGGCGGCGAGATCGCCCCGGACGCCGAGCTCATGGAATGCTCCACCGTCCCGGGCGGTGTCGCGGCCGACGCGCACAATTATCTGGCCGCCGGTGGCCCGGAAAATCTGCGTCAGCTACACAATTTCCTGTCCGACACCGTGCTGCTGACCGGCCACGGCTTCGAGCCGCCGATCCAGTTGCCCAGTTGGGGTGAATTGGACCGGGTAGCTGCCGAGCGGGCCGATGGGCCGACCGTGGCGGTGATCTACTACCGCGCCCAGCATCTGGCGGGCAACACCGCCTATGTCGACGCCCTGTGCGGCGCGATCGAACAGGCGGGCGCGCGGGCACTGCCGCTGTACTGCGCGTCGCTGCGAACCGCCGAACCCGAGCTGATCGACACCTTGCGTCGCGCCGACGCGCTGGTGGTCACGGTGCTGGCCGCCGGAGGCACCAAACCCGCCACCGCGTCCGCCGGGGGCGAGGACGAGGCGTGGGATGTCGGCGCGCTCGCCGACCTGGACGTGCCCATCCTGCAAGGGCTCTGTCTGACCACCGGGCGCGCTCACTGGGCGGCCGACGCCGACGGGCTGTCCCCACTGGACGTCGCCACTCAGGTCGCGGTGCCCGAATTCGACGGGCGGATCATCACCGTCCCGTTCTCGTTCAAGGAATTCGACGCCGACGGCCTGTCCACCTACGTCCCCGATGCCGAGCGCGCCGCTCGGGTCGCGGGCATCGCGACGCGCTACGCGCGGCTGCGGCACATCCCCGCTGAACGCAAGCGCGTCGCCGTCATGCTGTCGGCCTACCCGACCAAGCACGCCCGTATCGGCAACGCCGTCGGCCTGGACACCCCGGCCAGTGCGATCCGTCTGCTCACCGAATTGCGCGCCGCCGGTTACGATCTGGGCGCGCCGGGCGAGATTCCGGGCCTGGCGGAACAGGATGGGGACGCCCTCATCCACGCTCTGATCGCCGCAGGAGGTCAGGACCCCGACTGGCTCACCGCCGAGCAGTTGGCGGGTAATCCGATTCGCATCGGCGCGGCGACCTACGCCGCCTGGTTCGACACCTTACCCGGCGACCTGCGCGACGCCGTCGTCGAAGCGTGGGGCCCGCCGCCGGGGGAACTCTACGTCGACCGCTCGGCCGACCCGGACGGTGAGATCGTCATCGCCGCATTGCGTTTCGGCAATGTCGTGCTCATGGTGCAGCCGCCGCGCGGTTTCGGCGAGAACCCCGTCGCCATCTACCACGATCCCGATCTGCCGCCGAGTCACCACTATCTGGCGGCCTACCGGTGGCTCAGCGCGCCCGAGGGTTTCGCCGCCGACGCGATGGTGCACTTGGGCAAGCACGGGAACCTGGAGTGGCTGCCCGGCAAGACGCTGGGCATGTCGGCCTCCTGCGGCACCGATGCCGCTCTCGGCGATCTGCCGCTGATCTATCCGTTCCTGGTGAACGATCCCGGCGAGGGCACCCAGGCCAAGCGCCGCGCGCACGCCACCCTGGTGGATCATCTGATCCCGCCGATGGCTCGCGCCGAAACCTATGGTGACATCTCGCGTCTGGAGCAGTTGCTCGACGAGCACGCCAACATCTCGGCCCTGGATCCGGTCAAGCTGCCCGCCATCCGTCAGCAGATCTGGACGTTGATGCGCGCCGCCGCGATGGATCACGATCTCGGTCTCACCGAGCGCCCGGACGAGGAGTCCTTCGACGACATGCTGCTGCATGTCGACGGCTGGCTGTGCGAGATCAAGGATGTCCAGATCCGCGACGGCCTGCACGTGCTCGGCCGAGCCCCGGCCGGGGAGAGCGAACTCGATCTGGTGCTGGCCATGCTTCGCGCGCGTCAGCTGTGGGGCGGCGAACGCACCGTGCCCGGCCTGCGCGAGGCCCTCGGCCTCGACGAGTCGGGAGGCGAGGCGCGCGAGCGGGTGGATGCGGTGGAGGGCCGTGCCCGCGCGCTGGTCGCGGCGTTGCAGGCGGCGGACTGGTCGCCGGAGGCGGTCGACGGTATCACCGACGACCCGCAGGTCCGCCGGGTGCTGCGATTCGCGGCCACCGAGGTGGTGCCGCGCCTGCGGCAGACCGGTGTGGAGATCGACCGCGTCCTGCACGCGCTCGACGGCGGGTTCATCCCGGCCGGTCCGAGCGGGTCACCGTTGCGCGGCCTGATCAACGTCCTGCCGACCGGACGCAATTTCTACTCGGTCGATCCCAAGGCCGTGCCGTCCCGGCTGGCCTGGGAGACCGGCCAGGCCATGGCGGAATCCCTGCTGGAGCGGTACTGGGCCGACCAGGGTGACTTCCCGCGGTCGGTGGGTCTGTCGATCTGGGGTACCTCCGCGATGCGTACCTCGGGCGACGACATCGCCGAGGTCCTCGCGTTGCTGGGCGTCCGGCCGGTCTGGGACGACGCGAGCCGCCGCGTCCGCACGCTCGAAGTGATCTCGCTCGCGGAACTCGGCCGTCCCCGCATCGATGTCACGGTGCGCATCAGCGGTTTCTTCCGCGATGCCTTCCCGCACGTACTCGCCCTGCTGGACGACGCGATCCGCCTGGTCGCCGACTTGGATGAGCCGGACGAGGCGAACTATGTCCGCGCGCACGCACAGGCCGACTTCGCCGAGCACGGCGACCAGCGGCGCGCCACCACCCGCATCTTCGGTTCCAAGCCCGGAACCTATGGGGCGGGCCTGTTGCAGCTGATCGATGCGAAGAGCTGGCGCACCGACGACGACCTCGCCGAGGTCTACACCACCTGGGGCGGCTACGCCTACGGGCGTGATCTCGACGGAGCGCCGGCCGCGGAGGACATGCGCGGCGCGTATCGCCGGATCGCCGTGGCGGCCAAGAACACCGACACCCGCGAGCACGACATCGCCGACTCCGACGACTATTTCCAATTCCACGGCGGCATGGTGGCGACGGTGCGTGCGCTGACCGGCAAGAACCCGGAGGCCTACATCGGCGACAGCACGCGCCCGGACGCGGTGCGCACCCGGACGTTGTCGGAGGAGACGGCACGGGTGTTCCGCGCCCGCGTGGTGAACCCCCGTTGGCTGGAAGCCATGCGCAGGCACGGCTACAAGGGCGCGTTCGAAATGGCGGCGACCGTCGACTATCTGTTCGGCTACGACGCCACCACCAACGTGGTGGCCGACTGGATGTACGAAAAGCTGACGGAGAGCTACGTTTTCGACGAGGTGAACCGAAAGTTCATGGAGCGGTCCAATCCCTGGGCGCTGCACGGGATCGCCGAGCGATTGCTGGAGGCGGCCGAGCGGAAGCTGTGGGAACACCCCGAATCGGACATGCTCGATCGGCTGCGGCAGGTCTATCTGGAGACCGAAGGGGAGTTGGAGTAGCGGCCACAGTTGTCCCGAATTCCGGATTCGTCACGAAATGCGCTGTTGTGCAGGACATTTCGGGCATCACCAGGTGTCCGAAGCGGTGATGTGGAACGTCTATAATCGCTAGTGTTTCACGGCTGTACCCAGGTAACGACAGATCGAATCTGCTGAGGATGGGAAGGCTCATGAAGTTCAGGAAATTGGTTGCGACCACGCTGCTGACCATTGCCACCACGGGTGTCACCGCCGCCACCGCGTACGGGCAGGCCGACTTCGACAGTCCGGCGGTGAGCGGCGGCGATATCGGCTACACCGCGACCGTCGCGCCGGACCGGTCGAGTGCCGCGGTCACGCTCACCTCCGGTTCGTTCACCCGCACGCCGGACGGAAGCATCGCGGTGCTGGGGCCCGACGACGCACTGGTGGCGACCGTGCCGACGACCGTGCAGTCCGTCTTCGGCCAACAAGTCGAGGTGGCGCCACACATCGATGCGGCCGGGACGACGCTGACCTTGACACCGGTCGGCGCCGCCATCCCGGAACCCGGCGCGCCGCAGTTCATCGGCGACGCGACGACCACATTGGGCGGGGTGGCGATCGGCTGCGCGATCGGCGCGCTGGTCGGTCTGGTCTTCTTCATCGTCGGGGTCTTCCCCGGCTGCGTGGTCGGCGGTCTGATCGGTGCCGCTGCGGGCGCGAGCCGGTAGTCCGAGACCGACCCTGAGTGGCCGGAATCGGCCGCGCTCGGCGTCGAGCGCGGCCGATCTCTGTCTTCGCCATGGTCCATAGCCCCGCGCATGGCCGGAGCGAAGGCGGAGGTACGCTCAGCTCGTCTGGGTCATGCACGGCTCGACGGTGAAGTCGAGGCCGAAATTGTTCAAGGTCACCGGCAGGGGGGCGTCCGGGTTGGGTCGCGGGGTGGACCGCAGCCGGAAATCGGCCGAGGTGAGCAGGTGCGCGAGCAGGGTGCTGGTGACGAACAGCACCAGATTGCGGCCGGGACAGTCGGCGGGGCCCGCGCTGAAGGGCACGAGCTGGGGGTACTGCTCCGCGCGGCCGTCGAGCCAGATCTCCGGGACGAACCGGTCGGCGAACGGCAGCAGATCGGCATCCCGGTGGAACGCCGGGACCGCGATCATCAGGGCGGCGCCCGCCGCGATGGTGAAGCGCTCGTCGCCGTCGCGCCACTCGGTGTCGGCGGTGATGTCGCGCAGCAGCATGGGTGTGGTCGGCCACAGCCGCACCGACTCGAGCACGCAGGCGCGCAGATAACCGCGCAGGTCGACGCGCTCCGGATCGACGGCGTCGGCGAGTGCGCGGGCGTGGTGCCCGGGATGGGTGCTCAGCACCGCCAGTGCCCGGCTCAGCGCGATGCCCGCCGCGTCGAAGGCGAACAACCAGTGGGGTATCTGGCCGACCGGGTCGGTCGCGCCGCCCGCGGGCACCGCGGCCAACGCCCCGGCGAGACTGTCCGGCGGAGCCGACTCCACGTGGCGGTACAGCCGATTGGTGAACTGGTCGCGTTGCCTGCGGTGCGCAGGGGCCAGGAACGACCAGTTGCCCGCCGAACGCAGCCGGGAGAGCTCGTCGGTGAGCACGGTGTCGTCGCGTCCTCGTGCGCCGAGCACGATCCATCGCACCAGCCGCCACCAGCGCGTGGTGAACTGTCGCGCGTCCAGGTGGCCGCGGTGCAGGGCCGACACGATCATCTCGCGCGCCTCCTCCGCGATCGCCTCGGCGAACGGCACGGCCAGGCGATGCAGTGGCTCGCCGGACTCCAGTGCGGCCTCGTTCACGGCGCGGCGCTGGTCGCGGATCGGTCCCTCCGAGAGCAGCACACCGTGCGGCTGGAACTGGCGCAGCGCGGCGCGCTTCTCCCGATTGGCCGGACTGAACGGCGTCGGCGCGTCGGCCAGTACCCGTCCCACGTCATGCGGATCGAGAACGACCACGATCCGGCGCCCCGGCACCACGAGCTCGACCGGTCCAGCGCCGAACTCGCGCCGCAACTGCCGGATGCGTTCGATCGCCCTGGAATCGGCTCCGGTGCGTTCCAGCAAGCCCAGCACCGGTCGGCGCCGTGCGATGACACCCGAGGCGACCGAGGCGAATCCGAGATCCGCCAACGCCGCCACCGCGGGTACTCCCACCAATCGGTGTTCGCGGTTTTCTGCCATACGGCCTCCTCCCGGTGCGCACAGGTCGACACGATGCCGACGACCGGTCAGGTACCCGGCGACGCGGAGTCGAAACCCCGACAGGGGTTGAGCGGCACCGATGCGGTGCCGTGAAGCTCAGTTCGGCGCCTGGGTCTCGTTCACCGCGAGCGCGGCCTCGACGGAGTCGAACACCGTGAGCAACCGGTCCAGCGCGGTCACCTCGATCGGCCTGCGCGCGGCGTCGCTGGGGACGACCCGCAAGCCACCGGAGCCGGT
This sequence comes from Nocardia aegles, assembly GCF_052545135.1. NCBI lineage: Bacteria > Bacillati > Actinomycetota > Actinomycetes > Mycobacteriales > Nocardiaceae > Nocardia > Nocardia aegles. The sequence continues at coordinate 779,999 of NZ_JBQWRI010000002.1, read as the reverse complement.
GGCCTCCGAGGCCGCCAGCAAGACGCTCAGCCCGGCGGAGCCGAGGAACCCGACGTTCGTCATGTCCACCACAACCGCGGCGGGCGCGTCGCGCAATGCTTCGTCGAGTGCCGATTGCAGGCGTGGCGCGGACGCCATGTCTATCTCGCCGTGCACGGTGACGACCACCGTGTCCTCAGCCGACCGCACCTCGACCTCCAGCGCCCGGGGCGCGCTTTCGGAACTCACCATCCACCTCCAGTGCCGGCGACGCGTCCTGGGCAGTACGCCACGTCGACCTCCGCTCCGGTTCGCGTCTCCTGCGCACTGGTCCACGGCGCAGAGAGCGACCACTCCGCGGCCAACTTACCGCATCCCGGCCCCCGCCGATCACAGTGTGCGCCGGCTCGCGCCGCCGACCAGGCGGTATCGCGCGGCCGGACAAGCCCTGGCGCGGGCCGGAATCGGCGGCCCCGACCGTCGCGCGACGGGAGGCGTGACACAGCGACCGCGGCACACCGAAAAGCCGCCGTGACTCGAGCAACGTCGAGTCACGGCGGTCTCCTTCACCGCGAAGCGCCGGTGGCGTTATTCCGGCCAGGTGCCGGTGAGCGATCGGTAGCCCGTCGCGCCCGCCCGGTCGATCGCGGCCTTGACCAGGCCGAAAACGGCGCCCTGCAATGCCGCGGCGAACAGCACCTCGCGCCAGGAATGATCCCGGGCGGTCGACGTCGGAGCCTGCTGCTCGCCGCTGATCTGCTTCCACACCTTGGTGAACACGGCATTCGCCGCGAGGCCGCCGAGCACGCTGATCAGCAGGCCGAGTGGTTTGTAGAGCGTCTTCATCGCCGCCTCCGCACGATCTGCCAGACCACGGCCGCGAGCACGGCCGCGCCGAGGGCGGCGGGAATCGGATGGGCGCGCAGCGCGCCACCGGCTTGCCTGGCGCGTTCGGCGACCGGCTCCGGTGTCGCCGCCACCACTCGGTGGGCCAGGTGCGCCGCGCCCGTCCCGGCGTGCTCGGCCTGGTCCGCGACGATGAGCGCCGCCTCGGAGGCCGCGTGCTGGGTCGCCGCGACGGCGTCGTGTGCTTTTTCCTTGCTTCGCGCGGGCACATCGAGCTTGTGGCCGAGCTCTTCTACCGTCCGGCCGAGATCCGCCCGCGCCTGATCGCGGTCCCGCCGCAGGGCCGCGATGTCGTCGGTGGGCTGCCCCGCCCGAGGTCGGCTGTCACTCATCCCCGCCTCCTGTCCTTGATCACCTCGATGTCCTCGCGTACGCCCTCGACCGCCTCCCGCGGGAACGGCGGATTCGCGTCTTCCACGCTCTTCTTCCCGGCCAGTCCGAGGACGGCCGCGATCACCAGCAGCGCGCCCGCCACGATCAGCGCGGAGGCCCAGCCCGGCAGCACCTCGGTGAGTCCGAGCACCGCCGCGGCGACCAACGCCGCCCCGCCGTAGAACGCCAGCAGCGCCGCCACACCCGCCAGGCCCGCTCCGAGGCCGAACCGTCTGCCCTTCTCGCGCATCTCGACGCGCGCGAGCTGGAGTTCGTCGCGGATGAGCCGGGACAGCTGGGCGGTGGCATCCTCGACCAGTTCGCTGACCGACCGTGTGTTCGCGGGCGGGCGAACCTGTGTCGTCTCGGTCATGAGACCTCCTTCGGCATGTCACACTTCCTGCCCGGCGACTACCCGCGCGTCCAAATTCCAATCGGACGCCGCGGTCCGGTCACGTCCGGCGGAGGTGTGCGACGCGCGGAGGGGCCGCCGCGGCATCGAAGATCGCGACGAGTCATCGAATCCATAGCGGCGCAAGCGGAATCGCTTCGAAGTCACTCGAGGTAAGGGCCGATCTGCGGAAGGGCCTCCACCGGGTGCCGCGCGTGCAGGCCCGCGCCGACGTCCTGGAAGTGCCAGGCACCGTCGGTGCGGCGCACTCGACCGAGCACCAGGCCGGTGTGCGAGCCGCCGCCGGTCAGCTCGTGGCGGACGAGCTGGGTACCCGCCACGGTGTCGATCACCCGGCAGTAGGCGTTCGCGATCCGCTCGAAGGTCTGGCCGGTATAGCAGGTGATGAGGAACAGCACCGTCGTGACCTGCGCGGTGATGCGGGACAGGTCGACGCTGATGATCTCGTCGTCACCGGCGCCTTCCCCGGTCATGCTGTCGCCGTGCAGGCGGACGGCTCCGTCCGTAGAGCTGAGCTGCTCGTGGTACACGACGTCGACGAGCCGGTCCGCGGCGAAGAGCAGGGCCGCGACATTGAGATCGATCTCGGCACGCCGACCGAAGAAGCGTGAACGCGTGGCCGGATCCCAGCCGAGCGCCACGGTGACATGTTCGAGCGGGACGCCACGCTCGTCGCGGAGCTCGGTGCGCATCGGTGTTCTCCTCCGCGTCGGAAAGTGGGCACGGGTGCGGCGGCCTCCGGCGCGTCCGCCGACCTTCGGGGCCGAGACCGTCGGAACTCGCCGGAGCAGGACAGTACCCGGGTTCGGGCGGACTATGGCGAGAATCCAATCCGCGACGCGGTGCGCCGCGAAGTGAGGGCATGCGGGTTGGCGCAGAGCGCATGGGCCGAGACCGCGGTGCAGGTCAGTCCCCGCACGGCTGTACGCCTGCGGAGTCCCCGGTCCGTTCGGCGGGTATCGAGGCCGCGGCGCGACCGCGCTCGGCGGAGGCGGCGCGCCCAGGCCTGCCGGTCGACGGTGACCGGCCATGACCGGCACCCAGCCGGGCCGCGCGGATCTGCTCGATCTGGCGTACCCGTACGCGATGGACGCGGTGGCCGAGATCGAGCGCAGGCGCATCGAGAACCGGCTCGCGACAACCGATTCCGGCACCGCCGCGGCGTTCCCGGATACGGTGCGGCGCATTCGGGAGACGCTGGCGGCGCTGAGCGCGACCGCCGCGGTGCACCCACCATCCACCCTCGAGTCGAGAATTCTGCGGGCGATCGACGACTCGGATCCGAACGCGCGGCGCCGTCACGGTGAGCCGAGCGAAGTGTTCGGACTGCGCCGCCTGGCCAGGCTGGTGCAGTCCGTCGGGGGCCGGGCGGGCGTCGCGCGTCGGCGCGGCCGATCGCGCGGCGAATAGCCTGGCGCGGGCTCAGTTGAGCGGCGCTCCGGTCGCCGGTGCCGCATGGGAATTTCCGGGCTGGTCGCAGCCGTCGAGGGTCGCGCGCGCCACCTCTTCGACGACGTCATCGATCTCCCCGCGCGCCCGCAGTGCCGCGACCTGCCGGTGCGCTCCGTTGCCGCGCGCGAGCAGGCGGCCGAACGCCTCGTCGACGAACCGGCGATCGCCCGCGTCGTCCAGCGCGGGCGCGGCGTGGTCGATCAGCCGCGACAGCAGGTCGCGCACGGGCGCCACAGTGCCGTCGCGGGGGTCGACGCCGTCTCCGGCCAGTCCCGAACGCGCCGCTTTCCAGTACGCCGCCCGCAACATTTCGGCGGGCACCTGCGGCGCCGTCCGCCCCGCCGCCAGCGATCTCTCCGCCATCACGACGATGGCGCGCACCAGCGCGGCCAAGAGCGCGGTTTCCTCGACGGTAGCCGGAATGTCGCTCACCCGGATCTCGACGGTCGGGAACGTGGCCGAGGGCCGGACATCCCAGTAGACCATCTGCTTGTCCAGGATGCTGCCACTGTTGAGCATCATCGCGACCATCGCCTCGAAGTGACGCGCGGATTCGAAGTACGGCGGTGGTCCGGCGCTGGGCCAGCGCCGCCACAGAATGCTGCGCCAGCTGGCGAAACCGGTTTCGGTGCCCCGGTAGATGGCCGAGTTCGCGGTCATCGCGAGCAGTTGCGGCAGCCACGGCCGCAAGTGGTTGCTGACCTGGATCGCGGTTTCGACGTCGGGGATGCCGATGTGCACGTGACAGCCCGACAGCCCCTGCTCATGGGCGAGCATGCCGAAGTTCTCTTCGATGCGCTGGTAACGCGGGGTATCGGTGACCGGGAACTCGTGCGGGACGGTGGGCGGGATACCGACCGCGAGCAGGCGGGCGTCGTTGCGCTCGGCGCACGCGGCGATGCCGCGGCGCAGATCGCGCAACTCCCGGTGCAGCGCACCGATATCGGTGTGGACCGAGGTGCTGGTCTCCACCTGGCAGCGGGTGAGTTCGAGCTGCAGGTCGATGCCGATTTCCTCGGCGGTGTGCGCCACCTCGACATTGCGTGCCAGGGGCTCGCCCGTGCGCGGGTCGACGAGCAGGAACTCCTCCTCAACTCCGATGGTCAGCCGCCCATCGTCCATGTGCTCGTAATACCCAGGGCCCGGCGGGCTAGTCAATCGAACGCGTGCGGTTCGCGCCGAGCGGATGCCGCCCGGGTCCGGCGCGGTCTGATCTGGCACTTCGGCTCGGCGGGCGTGGTGATGGTAACCACTCCGCCGTCGATGGCTACGTCGCAACCGAGCCCACGGAGCACATCACCCGGAGGCGGGCACCGTGAACTGCAGTGGGTGCGGGGCCGCACCGGCCGCTGGTGGCCGTGACCGCCGGTGTCACGTCGCTCGTCGACGCCGACGGATCCACACCTCCCACGAACTCGTGCGGTTTCTCAGCCGCGTCGCGTGGTTCGGTGCGGCGGCGCCGACTCGCCGTCGCCGAGCAGGGCATGGACCGTCTCGGGGGTCCAGCGCCGGTCGGCGCCGGGACGAGTGGCGAGATAGCCCGCGGTCGCCCGGGCGGACCAGCCGTGCGCCGTGCGCAGGCCCGCCGCCAGATACCGCAGGTAGGTGGCGGCGGGTGGATTGCCCGGCACGTCGCGACAACGCCAGGGCGCGGTGAAGGTGAGTACCGGGTATCCGGCGCGCATCCCCGCGTACACCAACGTTTCGTAGCGGCCCGGGCCGAGAGTGGCCGTCCCCTGCGCGATCGCCGCGCTGAGATCCACCTCCGTCCCCGGGGCGCGATACATCTCCTGCGCCGCGATGTCGGCGAACTGCGCGGCGGTGAGCAGGTGGGCGTGCACGGCGATCTCACCCGGGCAGCCGGGGTCATAGAGCGCGCGGCCGCCGGTCCAGGTCAACGATTCGGTGGCGAAATACAGCACGCCCCGCAGCAGCAGCGGCATCGAGCGGATCGGGTCGGCGTGGTCGCGGCAGCCGGGCAGGGTGAGTGCCCCGCCGTCGGGCCTGCCACCGCGAAGATAGGTGCGCAGCCTGGCCGGGCTCATATTCGAGCCGTACGCGGCGTACCAGACCAGGTCCGGGCGCGGGGGCGCTCGGTGCCGGTACGCGTCCTGCCGCGAGCCGTGCGCCGTCGCGCCGCCTATGCCGTCGGTGTGCCGCACCGCCATGCATTCATTGTCGGCCGTTCACGACGCCGCGCCCACCGCGTCCGCACGGTCGATCGCGCGGCGCGGGTGTCACTTCCTGCGCGCCACTAAGCCGACTCGGCGAGTCCCGCCGAGCGCCAGATGTTGGCGAGATCGTCGAGGGGGATCGAGAGCGCCTGTGCCAATGCCACCACGGTGCCGAAGGCCGGGGAGGGCAACCGGCCGGTCTCGATCTTGCGCAGCGTCTCCGGTGAGATCCCGGCGGCCCGAGCGACGTCGGTGAGCTCGCGGTCCGCGCGGGCCGTGCGCAGGGCGGCGCCGAGGCGGCGGCCTGCATCGATCTGCGCTGGAGTCAACGGGAGGCGGACCATTGGCTCAGGCTACGGACGGTGGTTCCCCGCCGCAAGGGGGATGGTATTAAAATACCGACCCAGCTATGCTGGTATTAAAATACCGGCGTACTGGAGGAATGATGGTCGAGCTGAAGAGCCCCGCGGAAATCGCGCGGATGCGAGTGGCGGGCCGGTTCGTCGCGGAGGTGCTCGCCGAGTTGCGCGAGCGGGCGCGGGTGGGGGTGAACCTGCTCGATCTGGAAGCCGACGTCCGGGAACGCATCCGCCGCCGTGGCGCCCAGTCCTGCTACTGGGACTACGCGCCCTCGTTCGGCCGCGGACCGTTTCGCAATACCGTCTGTTTGTCGGTGAACGACGCTGTGCTGCACGGGCTTCCGTTCGACTACGCCCTGCGCGACGGCGACGTGCTGACCATGGATCTCGCGGTCGGCATCGAAGGCTGGGTCGCGGACGCGGCGACGACGGTCGTGGTCGGCTCGGCCGCGGACGAGGATGTGCGGCTGGTGCGGGCGACCGAGGAGGCCCTGGCCGCGGCCATCGCGGTCGCGGTGCCGGGCAACCGCATCGGCGACATCTCCGCCGCCATCGCCGGGGTCGCGCGTGCGTACGGCTATCCGGTGAACACCGAATTCGGTGGTCATGGCCTCGGTCGCACCATGCACGAGGACCCGCACGTGCCCAATGCCGGCCGCCCGGGGCGCGGCTATCGGTTGCGCCCCGGCCTCACCATCGCGATCGAACCGTGGTTCGCGCGCACGACCGACCGCATCGTCACCGATCCCGACGGCTGGACCATCCGCTCGGCGGACGGCTCCCGCACCGCGCACTCCGAGCACACCATCGCGATCACGCCGGACGGGCCGCAGGTGCTGACCGCGGTGTGACCTGTCGCGTCTACGCCTCCGACAGCCAGGCGGACAGGTCGTCCGAGGCCCGCAGCTCGTCGGCGATGTACGCACGCTCCTCGGCGGACAGCTCCATCGCGCTCGATCTATCACGCCTTGAAGCAGCTCACGCGGGAGGGCAAGCTGAGCACGTTCGGCACCCAGAGCAGCGACCAGGGACCGGGACGCACGCTGTTCGAGCTGACCGATGCGGGGGAAGCCGAGTTCCGCAGACTCATGGACGAGGCGCTGGTCAGCGTCGACATGGAAGAACTGGGCGCTGCCATCGCCTTCATGGACGCGCTGCCCAGGGCCCACGTCATCGCGAAACTGCGGGAACAGCGCCGGCGCAGCGAGGCGGTGCGCGCCGACCTGCTGGCCATGATCCCGGACTTCCCCGGGCGGTACGAGGCGCCGCACGCGACCGATCTGCTGGAGTTGTGGAGCGGGGTGTTCGAGAATCTGTCGAGGTGGACCGACGGAGTGCTGGCCCGCCTGGAATCGGGGGAGTACCGGATGCCGCAATGAATGTCCGGCCAGGCGGCGCACGAACCCGCGGTATTTCCCATGCCGCTCACCGCGCCGGTATACGGGATACGCTGCCCGCATGACGAATTCGCTGGACGCCGTCACCAAGGCGAACTACGTGCTGCTGACCACCTTCCGCAAGGACGGCACGCCCGTCGGCACCGCGGTGTGGGCGGTGTCGGAGAACGGCAAACTCTACGTCTGGACCGTGACCGACAGCTGGAAGGTCAAGCGCCTGCGCCGCAATCCGGCGGTCACCGTGCAACCGTGCAGCGCGACCGGCAAGCCACACGGTGCGGTGGTCGAAGGCACCGGAAGGATTCTGGACGCCGAGGGCACGGAGCGGGTGCGCAAGTTGCTGCGCCGCAAGTACTGGCTCACCGGTCCGCTGGTCCTCCTCGGCAGCGACCTGCGGCGCGGCAAGGCAGGCACGATCGGCATCGAGATCCGCTTCACCGCATAATGGGTGCGGTCGGACGTAGTCCGTCCTCAGTCCCGCGCATGGCCGGAGCGAAGGCGGAGGTACGCCTAATGGGTGCGGTCGGACGGAGTCCGTCATCAGTCCCGCGCATGGCCGGAGCGAAGGCGGAGGTACGCCTAATGGGTGCGGTCGGACGGAGTCCGTCATCAGTCCCGCGCATGGCCGGAGCGAAGGCGGAGGTACGCCTAATGGGCGCGGTCGGACGTAGTCCGTCTTCAGTCCGCGCATGGCCGGAGCGAAGGCGGAGGTACGCCTGACCCGCCGTTGCTCAGGTCGCTTGACTGACCGACGACATGTGGAAGTCGGGAACCCGCAAGGGCGGCATCGCGGTGCGGGTGAACCAGTCCTTCCATTCCCGAGGCAGCGTCGGCTCGGTCGCGCCCGCCTCGCTCACCCGCCGGAGCAGATCCAGTGGGCTCTCGTTGAACCGGAAGTTGTTCACCGCGGCGGTGACCTCGCCGTTCTCCACGAGATACACCCCGTCCCGGGTGAGGCCGGTGAGCAGCAGTGACGCCGGATCGACCTCGCGGATGTACCACAGCGTGGTCAGCAGCAAGCCGCGCTCGGTGCGCGCGATCATGTCGTCGATCGTGGCTTCCGAACCGCCGGTGAGCAGTAGGTTGTCCCCGGGAACCGTGGCGGGCGCACCGAACTCGGCGGCGGTGGCGCGCGGATAGATCAGCGCCGAGATCACGCCGTCGCGCAGCCAGTCCACGCGCTCGGCGGTCATGCCGTTGTCGAACACCGACATCGATTCCGACGACGCGGTCGCCGCTACGAACGGCTGATATTCCAGCCCGGCCGCGTGCGGATCGGAGTAGAGCGTGAGCGGAATGTCGCTCAGGCGCTCGCCGACCCGGGTGCCGCCCGCCCGCGCGAACGCCGTATGACCTTCCTGCGCGCCCCGGCCCTCCATCGACCAGGCGAGGTAGATCATCAGATCGGCCACCGTCGAGGGCGGCAGCAGGGTCTCATAGCGTCCCGCGGGCAGCTCGATCGTGCGCTTGGCCCAGTCCAGGCGGCGGGACAGGTTTGTGAGCAGGCCGGATACGTCGACATCGGTGAAGTCCGCGGTACCCACCCCGACCCACGCGCTGGCCAGATCCGCGCCCTCGCCGCGTTTGCCGTTGATCTCCACCGAACCGGTGGGCTGCACGAAGCGGCGCCGGATGCCGGTCGAGGTGCCCAGCCAGGTGGTGTGCATCTGATGATGGGCGAAGCCGTAGAGGCGGTCGGCGCCGTCGAATCCGGCGGACAAGCCGTCGGCCAGATCGGTGAACACCTCGATGCCGGTGCCGCCCGCCGGGGCGGCCCAGTCGTCGTCGACGGTGTCCGGCTCCAGCAGCGGCATCGCGTCCCGCGCGGGTTCGGCGTCCCGCGCCGCCGCCTCGCCGGCCCGCACGACGGCCTCGATGTCGTCCGGGTCGACACTGGTCGACGCGATGGTACCGACGCGGGCCAGGGTGGGCCCTTCGCGGAACACCGAGATCACCGCCCAGGTGCGCGACACCGACGACCCGTTGGTGGTCATGGAGTTGCCCGCCCAGCGCAGCGACGCCTCGTGCTCGTCGCGGACGATCACCATCGCCTCGTCGGCGCGCGACAGCGCCAGCGCGCGCTCCACGGTCACGTCCGCGGGGAACAGATCCTCGTTCACCGGCCTGCCTCCGTCCGGGTGTTGAGAATGTTGACGCCGCGTACCAGGATCGACGGGCAGCCGTGGCTGACCGCGGCGACCTGGCCCGGCTGCGCTTTGCCGCAGTTGAACGCGCCGCCGAGCTGCCAGGTCGACGGCCCGCCCACCGCTTCCATCGCGCCCCAGAAATCGGTGGTGGTGGCCTGGTAGGCGACATCGCGCACCTGGCCGTCGAGCTTGCCGCCGCGGATGCGGAAGAACCGCTGGCCGGTGAACTGGAAGTTGTAGCGCTGCATGTCGATCGACCACGACCGGTCGCCGACGATGTAGAGGCCGTCGTCCACCCGGGAGATCAGCTCCTCGGTGCTGGTGTCGCGGTCCGGGTCGGGTTGCAGCGACACATTGGCCATCCGCTGGATCGGCACGTGGTGCGCCGAGTCCGCGTACGAGCAGCCGTTGGACCGCCGCAGGCCGAGGCGCGGCGCGAACACCCGGTCGAGTTGATAGCCGACCAGGATGCCGTCGCGGACCAGATCCCAGCGCTGCCCGGCGACGCCCTCGTCGTCGTAGCCGACGGTGGCCAGCCCGTGCGAGTGGGTGCGATCGCCGGTCACGTGCATGATCGGCGTGCCGTAACGCAGCGACCCGAGCAGGTCGGGTGTTGCGAAAGAGGTACCGGCGTAAGCGGATTCGTAGCCGATGGCCCGGTCGTACTCGGTGGCGTGGCCGATGGATTCGTGGATGGTCAGCCACAGGTTCGTCGGATCGATGACGAGGTCGGTCGGCCCGGCCTGCACGCTGGGCGCTTTCACCTTCTCGGCCAGCCATTCCGGAATCCGCGCGAGTTCGCCGTCCCAGTCCCACACCCCGTCGGCGCCGGTCACGTACTCCCAGCCGCGGCCGACCGGAGCGGCCAGCGTGCGCATCGTCTCGAACACCCCCGCCGCGGCGTCCACGGTGATCGCCTCGAGCGTCGGGTGCAGCCGCACTCGTTGCTGGGTGATCGAGGAGCCCGCGGTGTCGGCGTAGAAGGTCTGCTCCTTGACCTGCAGCACGCTCGCGGTGACGTGATCCACACCGTCGGCGTGCGACAGACGCTCCGAATAGTCCTGCAGCAGCGCGACCTTCTCGCCGGTCGGCACGGTGAACGGATCGATGTCGTAGGCCGACACCCAGCGCGCGTCGGCGTAGCGCGGTTCGCCGGCCAGCTCGACGCGTTCCCGGTTGAGTACCCGCAGCGCGGTCGCGACGGTGACGGCGGTGCGCGCCACCTGCGCGGCGGTATCGGGGGTGAGCGCGGCATGCGACGCGAAACCCCACGTGCCGTCCACGATCACCCGCACGGCGAAACCGAGTTCGGCGCTGTCGGTGACGGCCTCGACTCGCCCGTCGCGCAACCGGATCGACTGGGTCACCAGACGGTGCACCCGCAGGTCGGCGTGCTCGGCGCCGGCCGCCGTCGCCGCGGCGAGCGCGGCGTCGGCGAGCGCGGCCAGTGGCAGGTCGAGGAACTCGGCGTCCACGTCTCTGGAAGTCGCGATGCTCACCCGCACCAACCTAGTCGGGAGCGGGCCGGCGCGGTGACCACACGCCGTGCGAAAGCGCATCGAGTGCCGGTGTGCACCGAATGCGCGGTGGCAGTGCGGGAACGGCGCGCGCGACACTTGGCCTTCCCGCGTGTTGCTCCCCGGATGCCGTACTGTGCCCGCGTGCCGCCATCCGCCCTGCGTGACCGTAAACGCGAACGTACCCGCCGAGCCATCCTGGAAGCCGCAGCCGAGCTGTTCGAGACGAGCGGCTACGAGGAGACCACGGTGGCCGACATCGCCGCGGCGGCGGACGTCGGCACACGCACGTTCTTCAACTACTTCGCCAGCAAGGAGGAACTGCTCTTCCCGGAATCCGACGAGCGGGTCCGCTCCGCGGTGGCGGCGATCGCAGGCAGGCGTCCGGGGGAACGACCGGTGGAGGTGGTGCTGCGCGCGTTGCGCGCCGCCGGTGACAACCCCGGCGAGCACCTCGTCGACGATCTCCATGCCCGGATCGGGGCGCTGCGCGCCGAGGTGTCGCGGACCGTGCCCGCGGTGAGCGGCCGCGCCGCGCACGCCCAGTTGGTCACCCAGCGCGAGATCGCCAGGCAGTTGCACAAGGCCTTCCCCGCCGAATTCGACGAGGTCGGCGCGGCCGCGTTGGTCGGCGCGGTCGTCGGCGCCGTGTCGGGCGCGCTGACGGTGTTGTTCCAGCGACCGCTCGCCGGCATCGAGGACGGCGAGCGGTTGCAGCGCGAGATCCACGAGACCACCTCCCGGGTGCTGCAACCGTGGCTGGCCACCCAGCACGCCCGACCGGTGGGCTGATCAGCCGAACTGCTGCCACCCCAACCGGAGCACCATCCCGATCACCACCACCAGCAGCACGATGCGGACGAACTCGGCGCCCTTCCGCAGCGCCATGCGCGCGCCGACCACGGCACCGAGGACATTCGCGACGGCCATGGCCGCGCCGAGGGCCCAGAGGAGGTGCCCGGTCGCCCCGAAGAAGATCAGAGCGCCGAGGTTGGAGCCGCAGTTGATCACTTTCGCCATGGCGGCGGCGCGCACGAACTCGGTGCCGAGCAGGGTCGCGAAGGTGATGATCAGGAACGTTCCGGTGCCGGGCCCGAGCAGGCCGTCGTAGCAGCCGATCAATCCCGCCGCCAGCGCGACCGTGAGGACGACCTTGCGCCTGGTGGGCGGATGCGTGGCCAGGGTGACGCCGATCGACGGACGCAGCGTGACGAACACCGCGACGCCGACCAGCACCACCATGACGATCGGAACGAACAGCTCGCGGTCGATCAACGAGACCGCGGCCGCGCCGAGTGCCGCCGCCACCGCGGCGATCAGCGCCGCGGGCAGCAGGATTCGCCAGCGCATCGGCACCTTGCGCGCGAAGGTCAGCACCGATGCGCTCGTCCCGGCTACCGCGGCGAGTTTGTTGGTACCCAGGGCCGTCTGCGGCGCGATACCGGGAGCCACCACGAACAGGGTCGGCAGCACGATCAGCCCGCCGCCACCCACCACCGCGTCCACCCAGCCCGCCGCTGTCGCCGCCGTCAACAAAACCGCCCAGTCTCCGATTTCCACCGCGTCAGACAACCAGACCGCGGATCCGGACTCTGCCCGGTGCCGGGGACGGTAGCGGTCGGCTGCGGCGGGCCGCCCGCGCGCCGGGCGACCTGATGGGTGCGGTCGGACGCAGCCCGTCCTCAGTCCGCGCATGGCCGGAGCGAAGGCGGAGGTACGCCTGATGGGTGCGGTCGGACGTAGTCCGTCTTCAGTCCGCGCATGGCCGGAGCGAAGGCGGAGGTACGCCTATTGGGTGCGGTCGGACGTGGTCCGTCCTCAGCCCGCGCATGGCCGGAGCGAAGGCGGAGGTACGCCTATTGGGTGCGGTCGGACGTAGTCCGTCCTTAGCCCTGCGCATGGCCGGAGCGAAGGCGGAGGTACGCCTGATGGGTGCGGTCGGACGTAGTCCGTCCTCAGTCCGCGCATGGCCGGAGCGAAGGCGGAGGTACGCCTACCCTGATTTGGTGCGTCGTTTCAGTCTGTGGCTCCGGGGCAAGCCCGTCGTGGCGGACTCGGTGCTGGCGGCGATCTTCGTGCTGCTCGAGATCATCGGCGTCGCCGACGCGCACAACAAGCTCGCCTACCTGGTCATCGGGGTGCTGCTGCCGCTGCCGCTGGCCCTGCGCCGGGTGTATCCCCGGGCCATGGCGGCCACCACCCTGGCGCTGTCGCTGACGGAGACGCTGGTGGGCTTCCTGACCCGGGACGACGCCGATCACATCGCGCAGCTGTCGCACGGCATCATGCTCTACACGCTGGTCGCTTACGTCGGCAGGCGGGACGGGCTGTGGTACGGACTCGGTCTGGTGGTGGATCTCGCGTTGTCGATCCTTGCGATCGGGAAGCCGTCCGGGTCCGACGGCGTGTTCACGGCCATGTTCTACGCGTTGTGCTGGACGCTCGCGGAATTCATCGGCGCGCGGCACGCCTACGACGCCGAGGTAGCGGCCCGGCTCGCGGTCGCCGACTACGACAAGGAGCGTCGCGCGCACGACGCCGTAGCGGCCGAACGCACCCGCATCGCGCGGGAACTGCACGATGTGGTCGCCCACGCGGTGAGTGTGATCATCGTGCAGGCCGACGGGGCGAAGTACGCGCTGCGCCGCGATCCGGACGCGGCCGAGCAGGCGCTCACCACCATTGCGAGCACCGGCCGGGAAGCGCTGCGCGAACTGCGCAGAACCGTGGCCTTGCTGCGCACGGAGCATGCGCCCGACCAGCTTCCCCAGCACGGCACCGCGGGCATCGCCAAGGTCGTGGAGATGATGCGCGGTACCGGTCTGGCCGTCGAACTGGAATTGACCGGCGAACTCGACGACATCGCGCCGGAGGTCAGTCTCGGCGTGCACCGCATCGTGCAGGAATCGCTGACCAATACGCTGCGGCATGCTGGGCCGCACCCGAAGGCGTGGGTGCGGGTGCGCCGCACCGATACCGACGTGCTGATCGACGTCACCGACACCGGTGGGGCCCCGCCGCCCGAACCGGGCGCGCGCATCCAGGGCAGTGGGCTCGGTTTGGTCGGGATGCGCGAACGGGTCGCCGTGCTCGGCGGCCGCTTGGCGGCGGGCCGCGACGCCGACGGAGCCTGGCGGGTGCACGCCGGCATCCCGCTGCGGTCGGACCCCGTGGACTGAGCCGGGACGGTGCCATACGCGGTGCGAAAGTCGCTGGGCCGCAGGCAGATTCGGACCGATCCGACCGGGAGGACGGGCCGGCGGCGCAGCGGCCACCCGGCGCGCCGACGCGGTCACGTTACATTGGGGAACGTGCCGATCACCGTGCTCGTCGTCGATGACCAGGAACTCATGCGGATGGGATTGACGATGGTGCTCGGCGCGCACCCCGACATCGAGGTGGTCGGCGAGGCGGCCAACGGCGCGGCCGCGGTCGCCGCGGCGGCGGAACTGCGGCCCGACGTGGTGCTGATGGATGTGCGCATGCCCGTGGTCGACGGGGTGGTCGCCACCACCCGCATCGTGGAGGCCGGGCACGGCAGCCGGGTGCTCGTCATGACGACCTTCGATCTCGACGAACACGCGCTCGGCGCGCTGCGGGCGGGAGCGAGCGGATTCCTGTTGAAGGACACTCCGCCGGAGGATCTCGTCTCGGCCATCCGCAGCGTCGCCGCCGGTGACGCGGTGGTCTCGCCGAAGGTCACCAAACGTCTGCTGGATCGGCTCCTCGCGGAAGACCCGGCGCGCACCCGCGATCCGGGCGTGCTCGACGTGCTCACCGCCCGCGAACGTGAAGTGCTCGAGCAGATCGCGGCCGGCCGCTCCAACGCGGAGATCGCCGAGCAGTTGTACCTGTCGGAGGCCACGGTCAAGACGCACGTGGGCCGGGTGCTCACCAAACTGGGTCTGCGCGATCGAGTGCAGGCGGTCGTGCTGGCCTACGAGACCGGACTGGTGCGGCCGGGCGGCTGACCGTGGGGCCGCTGCGCACCCTATCCGGCGGATCGGGAGAAAAAGCCGGGCGTGGGACGTTGACCGGGTAGATCGTCCGAAAGGATAGCCATGCCCGCCTTGTTGTTCGTGCTGTATGTCGTCGTGGAGGTCGCCGCGCTGATCGCGGTCGGTCAGCTGATCGGCGCGCTGCCGACCATTCTGCTGCTGATCGCCGGGTCGGGTGCGGGCATGCTGCTGGTCGGTTCGCAGGGGCGGCGGGTGTTGGAGCGGTTCCGCCGGGCCGCGCGCGGCGAAGTGGCGCCGGGGACCGCCGTGGCCGACGGTGCCCTGGTCGCGGCGGGCGGTGTGCTGATGTTCGTGCCCGGCCTGGTCACCTCACTGTTCGGTCTGCTCCTGCTGCTGCCGCCCACGCGGTTCCTGGCACGCCCCGTGCTCGCGGCCGTCGCCGCACGGCGCTTCCGCAGGCTCGTCGCGACCGCGCCTTACCGCGGGGTGGTCGTCGACGGTGGCGACGTGGTCGACGGTGTCGTCGTGGGGCAGTGGTACGACGACGGCCAGGGCAACGCGCGCCGCGCGATCACCTAGAACTCGCCGCACCTGTTCCGTGCGGCGTCGCGGAGGGCTATCGCAGCCGGAGGATCTGGTCGGCCACCCCGTACTGAACGGCTGACCGAAACCGCCGATTCGGGCATGGGGCAGACTGGTGCCTCGTGAGTACCCAGTTGCTGATCGGCGGCCGTTTCTACAGCGCCAGTTCACCCGACGCCACGGCGATGGCGGTGAGCGACGGGACCGTCGTCTGGCTGGGCGCCGAGCAACCCGGTCGCGCGCTGCACCCGGACGCCGAAATCGTCGACCTCGACGGCGCCTTCGTCGCGCCCGCGTTCGTCGATCCGCACGTGCACGTCACCGCGCTGGGCCTGAAGCTGACCGGCCTCGACCTGTCGGCCGCCCGGTCGCTCGAGCACTGCCTGCGGCTGCTGCGCGAGTTCGCCGTGGCGTATCCCGACGGCGCGGTACTCGGCGACGGCTGGGACGAGACCGCCTGGCCGGAGGGACGGCCGCCCACCGTCGAGGAAATCGACGCGGCGGTGGGCCCGAGCAGGCAGGTCTATCTCGCGCGCGTGGACGCCCACTCCGCGGTGGCGTCCACGGCACTGCTGGACGCGCTGCCCGAGTTGGCGGCGACTGATGGATTCACCCCAGGTGAGCCCGTGCGTGCCGCCGCCCACCACCTGGTGCGTGCCGCCGCGTTCGCCGGTCTGTCTCGGGCTCACCGAGATCGAGCGCGCGCGGCGGCGCTGGACCACGCCGCCGCGCGCGGCGTCGTCGCGGTCCACGAATGCGCGGGCCCCGAGATCGCGGGCCGCGCCGATGTCCGTGAACTGCTCGAATTCGAACACGGCGTCCAGGTGCGGGCCTACTGGGGCGAGGCGGTGCGCAGCGCCGAGGAGGCTCGCGCCCTGATCGACGAACTCGGCGTGCACGCCCTCGGCGGCGACCTGTTCGTCGACGGCTCCTTCGGATCGCGGACCGCCTGGCTGCGTGCGCCCTATGCCGACGAATCCGGCTGCGGCCGAAGCTATCTCGATGCCGAGGCGATCGCAGATCACGTCCGCGCCTGCACTGTCGCCGGCATCCAGGCCGGATTCCACGTGATCGGCGACGCCGCGATGGACGCCGTGGTCACCGGTATCGAACGGGTGGTCGCCGAACTCGGCGGCCCGGCCGTCGCGGCGCTCGGGCATCGCGTCGAACACGCCGAACTCGTCGACGAGGAGCACATCTCCCGCCTGGCCCGCTGGGGCGTGATCGCCAGTGTGCAGCCGGGATTCGACGCCGCGTGGGGCGGAACCGACGGCATGTACGCGGCGCGGCTCGGCGCCGAGCGCGCCGCGGCGCTGAACCCGTTCGCCGCCATGGCCTCCGCGGGCATGGCCCTGGCGATCGGTTCCGACGCTCCGGTCACCGCGCTCGATCCGTGGGCGGCGGTGCGTGCCGCCGCCGAGCACCGCACACCGGGCCACGGCCTGTCCCCGCGGGCCGCTTTCGCCGCGGCCACCCGCGGCGCGTGGCGCGCGGGCGGAGTTCGCGACGGGGTCGCGGGCACCCTGGTACCCGGTGCGCCCGCGTCCTACGCGATCTGGGATGCCGGCGAACTCGTTGTCGCCGCGGCCGCGGACTCGGTACAGCGCTGGTCCACCGACCCGCGCTCACGTGTCCCGGGATTGCCCGCGCTGGACTCTGGCGCACCGCTGCCCACGTGCCTGCGCACCGTGCACCGGGGAGTGACGATCTATGCGAAATGAGCGGGCGCTGGTAGGGCCCGCGACGGCGCCCGATCGTCACGGGCCCGGCGTTCGAATACATCGGGCGGATCATGAGCGGCGTGGACCAGGCCGGGCGCCCACCGCGAGGCCGCGTGCCGGTGCGGGTCGCCGCTCCAGCGTGGCGCCGCCACGAGGTCCGCATGGTGCGCCCCACTCCGCCCGGCTCCTGCCGCGCCGTTCGGTAACCGGATTTCTCCCGGGTGATTGCCGCTGTGCCCAATCGGGACGGGAAGCGAGCACGGGCGGATGGGTAGCGGCAGGTGGCCGAGTCGAGTGCGGAAGAGATTGCGTACCGGTTGCGTGGCATGTGCCCGGCTTGTTCTCGGCCGATCGCGGAGCGAATCAACCGCCGTTTGTCCGTCGATTGCGGTGCGAAATGGCACCGCGTGCCAGTTCGGTGCTCGCCGAATTGATCGGGGAGCGGTGTGTGAATCGGCGGCATCGCTTGGCGTGGCTCGTTCGGGTTTTCCAGGGCCCGGGTTCGCGTACGGCTGCCGGAAGACGCCGGTCTGTCCGGCGCGGCGTAACCGGGGCACCGATACCGGGCGAGCGGCCGACGAACCGGTGTCGCCCGGCGATGAGCGAGTGGACACCTGATGAGTCGTGTGCGGAGGCGGTCCGCGGTTTTCCGCGCCGCGCCTCCGCTCGCTCGGCTCGGTGGGGTCCAACCGCCGCCGGGTCGACGTGGCGCGGCCGGTGTGCTGGTGTGCGCGTAGCGACTATCGCGGACTCGAGATTCCATGTGACAAACATCACTTCGCTTGCCGGGTTCGGATTCGCCGCATGGCGCCTGCCGACTTCGGCCCGGTGGGGGTCTCGATGGTCGACGGCTGACTGGCGGCGACCGGTCCGATGGCGGACAGTGGCCGAGTGATGGTGCGAGAGGGAATGCTCGGGTCGGTGTGGCAGGTGTCCGCGGTGGTACACCGTTATCCGGTGGCCACCCGTTCGGTGGCGGCGGTCCTCGCGGGTCTGTTACTGTTCGGCAGCTTCCCGCCCCGGCCGTGGTGGTTCCTCGCGCCCTTGGGCGTTGCGGTGCTCACCCTCGCCGTACGCGGCGACGGCCGCTTGCGGGCGGGTTTCGGCTACGGATTCCTGGCCGGGCTGGCGTTTTTCGTCCCCCTCCTGCCCTGGACCGGAATCTACGTCGGGCCGCTGCCGTGGCTCGCGCTGTCCACCGCTTGCGCGGTGTATCTGGGCGTCTTCGGCTTGCTCGGCCGGCTCGTCGGCGCGCTGCCCGGCTGGCCGCTGTGGGTGGCACTGGCCTGGACCGCGGCCGAATGGGGCAGATCCAACTTTCCGTTCGGCGGTTTTCCCTGGGGCCGTTTGGCCTTCGGCCAGGCCGACGGCTGGTTCCTGCCGTTGGCGGCGGTCGGCGGCGCCCCGCTGGTCGGGTTCGCGGTCGCGCTCACCGGCACCGGTACCGCGGCGTTGGTGTCCTCGCTGTGGTCGGCGCGGGCCACGAGTGACGGGAACGAAACCGCCGCCCCCGAATCCGGCGCGTCCGGACCCGCCGGTGCGGGCGAACCCGCCCCGGCGGCCCGACTGGGATATGCCGCTGGTGTTTTCACCGTCCTCGTCATGCCGCTCAGCGGTCTGCTGCTCAGCGCCGCGCTACCCGATCCGGACGCGGGTGACCGAACGGTCACGGTCGCGGCGATCCAGGGCAGCGTGCCGCGCCTCGGGTTGGACTTCAACGAGCAGCGGCGGGCCGTGCTGGACAACCACGTCCGGCGCACCGAGGAACTGGCCGACGAGGTGGCGGCGGGCCGCACGCCGCGTCCGGATGTGGTGATCTGGCCGGAGAACTCCTCCGATATCGATCCGCTGCGCAACGCCGACGCCGCCGCCCTGATCACCGCCGCCTCCGAACGGGTCGGCGCACCCATCCTGGTCGGCGCCGTGCTGATCAACTCGGACCGGACGACGACCAACTCGGTAATGGTGTGGAACGGCGCGGCCGGTCCGGGCGAACGGCACGACAAGAAGATCATCCAGCCCTTCGGCGAATATCTGCCGATGCGGAGTTTCTTCCGGCTCTTCTCCGAATACGCCGATCGGGCCGGATATTTCGTACCGGGAAATGGTGACGGAGTTGTGCATGCGGCCGGTATCGACATCGGCGTAGCGACATGCTATGAGGTGGCCTTCGACCGCTCGTTCGAGGACGCGATGCGCGCGGGTGCCCAACTTCTCACCGTGCCGACGAACAATGCGACCTTCGGTGACAGCGAGATGACCTATCAGCAGATGGCCATGTCCCGGGTCCGCGCTGTCGAGCACGGTAGAGCGCTGGTCGTCGCGGCCACGTCTGGTGTGAGCGCCATCATCGCCGCGGACGGCAGTGTGCGGCAGGAGTCCGCGTTGTTCGTTCCCGCCGCTCTGGTCGCGGAGCTTCCATTGCGCAACGACACCACTCTCGCAACACGAATCGGGCCTGCACCCGAGCGGATCTTCGTTATCCTGACGGCGGCCGCCGCAATGGCCGCGGTTTTGCGGCGGCGTTCAGCGCGTGCGGAATCGAGAACCGGCCGTCGAGCCGTCGGCCACCGCTAGATCCTGCTCTTCCCGCTTTTACCGAACATCCGGTCTGTTCTTTCCCCTGCCGCCCCGAAAGCGAAGGTGTGTAATCAAGTTGCGCGCTGTTCGCCGGACAATGTGAACGATCTGCGGAGTACCATCGAACAGTCTGGTCAGGAGCCGTTTTGCTTCGGTTCTACCTAGTTGAGTCGCAATGTTTGCGGAAATGTAACCAACCAAAGTGGCCTTCTGCCAAGGACGTTGGATGTGAAACAAATCCAAAACGTCGGCAATCCGGCTGATGTGACGCTCCGAATCATAGGGCGTGGATAACGTCCTGCGGCTGGCGCGCGTGCGCTTGCTGGGGCGGTGCTCGGGGAGTTGCGTCAACAGCGGCAGAACGGAGTGATTGATGAGTTCATTGGCCACGGATCGCGTCGACCAATGTTCATCCGGCGAATTCTCAGCCCAACCGTTTGCTCTGTCACCCGCACAGACAGCTCTCTGGTATGCGCAGCGGATTCGCCCCGACGTACCGCTGACGATCTCCCAGTACGTCAGGATCCACGGTCCCCTGGACGAGGGGCGGCTGCTGTACGCGATCGAGCGGTTCGGGGCGGAGACCCAGGTGGGTCAAGTACGCATGGTGGAAATAGATGGCACTCCGTATCAGATCGTGGATCCGGTGCACCGGCCCGGCTGGACCCGCATCGATCTGCGTGGCGAGGCCGACCCGTACACCGCGGCGTTGCGTTGGATGCACGAGCACACGAGTTCGCCGATCGATCTGGAACGCGACCCGCTGACCTCCAACGCGGTCCTGCGGATCGGTGACTCCGACTACATCTGGTATTCGTTCGCCCACCACATCGTCATCGACGGCTACGGCGCGATGAACGCGCTCACCCGCACCGCGGAGATCTACACCGCGCTGGAGAACCGGACCGAGCCGGTCGCGTCGCGGGCGACACCGCTGGCCGAGATCTACGCCGACGAGGCGCGCTACCACGACTCCCACCGCTTCCAGAGCGACCGTGAGTACTGGCTGGGGCAGTTGTCGGGCGTGGGGGAGCCGGTGAGCCTCGGCGGCGCCCGGCTCGGCGCCGCCACCCACGACGCGGGCCGCAGGCTGGCCACCGCCGTGCTCGACGACGAACACCATGCCGCGATCGGCGCGGCGTCCAGCGCGTGGAACACCACCGACTCGGTGCTGTTCGCCGCGGCGCTGGCCGCCTACGTGCGATCGGTGACCGGCAACGCCGACGTGGTGCTGAGCCTGCCGGTCTCGGCGCGCACCACGGTGTCGCTGCGCCGCTCGGCGGGCGTGATCTCCAACGTCGTGCCGATCCGGCTGCGTTTCGACGAGACGACCACGATCGGCGACCTGGTGAAGGCGGCCGAGCTGCAGATCACCGGCGCCCTCCGGCATCAGCGCTACCGGCACGACGACATCCGGCGCGACAGCGGCTACTCCCGCGACGCGCGCGGATTCTTCGGCCCGATGGTGAACCTGATGCTGTTCCACGACGAGCTGCGTTTCGGCAGTCTGGTCGGCTCCATGCACGTGCTGGCCACGGGCCCCGTGGAAGACCTCTCGGTCAACGTCTACAACGGTGCGGGTGGCCGCCTGCACGTCGACTTCGAAGCCAATCCCCGCCTCTACGGCGAGACCGAAGTGAGCGTGCACCACGCACGCTATCTGGACTTTCTCGGCCGCTTCCTCGCCGCGGATGCCGCGACGCCCGCCGAGTCGCTCGGCGCGATCACCCACGCCGAGCGGGAACAGGTTCTGCACCGGTGGAACGCCACCGGGGCGCCCCGGCAGGAAGGCACCCTCGCGAGCCGCTTCGCCGAACGCGCGGCGTCCGACCCGGACGCGATCGCGCTCGAGTTCGGCGACGAAGCGCTGACCTACGCCGAGCTCGACGCCCGCGCCAACCGCCTGGCCCGGCTGCTGATCGCGCGCGGCGCCGGACCGGACACGACGGTCGGGCTGTGCCTGCGCCGCAGCCTCGACCTGGTGGTCGGCATGTACGCGATCGTGCAGTCGGGAGCGGCGTACCTGCCGCTGGACACCGAGCACCCGGCCGAACGGATCGGGCAGATCGTGGGGCAGGCCGAGCCGTTGTGCGTGCTCACCTCGACCCGCGACGATGTGGAACTGCCCGCGACGGTGACCCGGCTGGACATCGACACCGTCCGGCTGTCCGGTTTCGACGACGCACCGCTCACCGACGCCGACCGCACGGCAGCACTGCTCCCCGACCACCTCGCCTACGTCATCTTCACCTCGGGATCGACCGGAAAGCCCAAGGGTGTCGGCGTGACTCATGCCGCCATCGTCAACCGGCTGGCCTGGATGCAGCACGAGTATCCGCTGGGCCGCGACGACGCGGTGCTGCAGAAGACCCCGGCCACCTTCGACGTCTCGGTGTGGGAGTTCTTCTGGCCCTTACAGGTCGGCGCGCGCTTGGTGATCGCCGCTCCCGACGGGCACCGCGACCCGGCATACCTCGCGCAGGTCATCGCCGAAAGAGGGATCACCACAGCACATTTCGTGCCGTCTATGCTATCGGTGTTCGTCACCGAGGCCGATCTGCGCGGCTGCGCCCGGCTGCACCGGGTGTTCTGCAGCGGCGAGGCGCTGCCCGCCGCCGCCGTGCGGGAGTTCTACGCGGCGCTGCCCGCCTCCGAACTGCACAACCTGTACGGCCCGACCGAGGCCGCCGTGGACGTCACCTACTGGGCGTGCCCCCCCGACGCGGCCGCCGTGCCGATCGGCTCGCCGGTATGGAACACCGAGACCTACGTGCTGGACGACCGGTTGCGGCCCGTCCCGCCCGGTGTGGTCGGCGAACTGTACCTCGCCGGAGTCCAGCTGGCCCGCGGCTACCTGAGACAGCCGCGGCTGACCGCGGACCGGTTCGTCGCCGACCCCTTCACTCCCGGTGCCCGGATGTACCGCACCGGCGATCTGGCACGCTGGCAGATCGGCCGCTCCGGCGCCGAACCGGGCGTGCTGGAGTATCTGGGCCGCAGCGACTTCCAGGTGAAGATCCGTGGTCTGCGCATCGAGCTCGGTGAGATCGAGGCCGCCCTGCTGGAGGACTCGACGGTGGCTCGCGCGGTATGCGTGGCACACGCCGGACGCACCGGCGACGAGCTGGTCGCCTACGTGGTCGCGGCGAAGCAGGACGACGAGGATGCCCGGCTGGACACGGCGGCTCTGTTGACCGCGCTGCGCCGCACGCTGCCCGGGTACATGGTGCCGTCGGCGTTGATGGAGCTCGACGAGCTGCCGCTGAGCGCCAACGGCAAGATCGATCGCAAGGCGCTGCCCGCACCCACGCCGGCCACGCGATCGCTGCGGCCGATCGCCGAACCGCGCACCGAGGTCGAGCGGGTGCTCGCGAGCATCTTCGCCGAGGTTCTCGACACCGAGGTCGGCATCGACGACAACTTCTTCGATCTCGGCGGCAACTCGCTCATCGCGGCACGGGCGGTGTCCAGGATCAACGCCGCCCTCGGCACCGCGCTGACCATCCGGGATCTGTTCGAGTCCGCGACGATCGCGGCGCTCACCCGTCGGTTCGCCATGCAGACCACCGATGTCTCCTCGCCGCGGCTGACCCCGGCCCAACGCCCGGAGCGGATCCCGCTGTCGCAGGCGCAGCAGCGGCTGTGGATCCTCAACCGGTTCTCCGAACACGCCGCCGCGTACAACATGCCGCTGGCGGTGGAGGTGGAGGGTCCACTGGACGTGGCCGCGTTGCGGGCGGGTCTGGTGGACGTCATCGAACGGCACGAGAGCCTGCGCACCACCTTCCCGGAGTCGCCGGAGGGCCCCTACCAGCTGATCCACTCGGCCGAGGCGATCCCGCTGACGCTGGACCCGATCGATGTCACCGCCGCCGACGTGGCGGAGCTGGCGGCCGAATACGCCGGATACGGCTTCGATCTGCGCAGCCAGGCCCCGATCCGGGTGGCGCTCTACCGCACCGGACCGCAGCGGCACGTGTTCCTCGTCGTGCTCCATCACATCTGCGGTGACGGCTGGTCGATCGCACCGCTGGCCAAGGACCTGATGACGGCGGTGGCCGCGCGGGCGAACGGCGTGCAGCCGCAGTGGACGCAACTGCCGGTGCAGTACGCCGACTTCGCCCTCTGGCAGCGCGAGCTGCTCGGCGACGAGTCCGATCCGGCCAGCGCGCTCAGCCGCCAGCTCGTCCACTGGCGCACGGAACTGGCCGGGCTCCCGGATCAACTCGATCTGCCGCTGGACCGCCCGCGCCCGCTGCACAGGTCGACCGTCGGCGGCCGGGTCGAGTTCACCATTCCGGCCGAGATCCGCCGAGCGGCGATCGAACTCGCGGCCGGCCGCGGTGTGAGCATGTTCATGGTGCTGCACGCGGCGTTGGCGACCCTGCTGTCGCGGCTGTGCGCGAGCGGTGACATCGCGATCGGCACCCCGATCGCGGGCCGTTCCGATCCGGCGCTCGACGACCTGGTCGGCATGTTCGTCAACACGCTGGTCCTGCGTACCGCGGTGGACCCGGCGGCCGGGTTCGACCGGATGCTCGACGTGGTGCGCGAGACCGACCTCAACGCCTTCGCCAACGCCGACGTGCCGTTCGAGCGGCTGGTCGAGGTGGTCAACCCGGAGCGTTCCCCGTCGCGGCACCCGTTGTTCCAGGTGATGCTGTCCTACGACCACGCGCCGGATCTGCGGATCGAGTTGCCCGGGGTCCGCGCCACGGTGCTGCCGATCGCCTCCGACGTCGCCAAGTTCGATGTGCAGTTGGTCGTCCACGACGACTCGGGCGACGGACCGCTGTCGGCCGAATTCGGTTACACGACAGATGTTTTCGATCAGTCCACGGTGCAGTCGTTCGCCCGGCGGTTCATCGCGGTGCTGGCCGGCGGCGTGGCCGCTCCCGAGTTGCCGGTAGGCGATCTGCCGATCCTCGACCGCAGGGAGAACGAGCAGCTGGTGCCCATCGGGGGCGCCCCCGCCGAGCCGTCGATCACCCTGGCCACCTTGCTGACCGGCACCGCCCGCAGGCTGCCGGACGCGGTGGCGGTGCGCTACCTCGGCGTCGACACCACCTACCGTGAACTCGACGAGCGATCGAACGCGCTGGCGCGGGTCCTCATCGAGCGCGGCGCCGGCCCCGAGACGGTCGTCGCGATCGCGCTGCCCCGCGGGCTCGACGCGATCATCGCGGTGTGGTCGGTCGCCAAAACTGGTGCGGCCTATGTGCCGATCGATCCGAACTACCCCGGTGAGCGGATCGCGCACATGATCGGTGACTCCGGCGCGATGCTCGGCCTGACCGACCCCGAATGCCTCGCCGCGATACCCGCCGTGCCCACCACGCGGGGCAAACACCGCAAGACCCAGGTCGACTGGCTGGTCGTGGGCTCGGGCGAACTGACCGCCGAACTGGCGGACCACGCCGTGGATCCGATCAGCGACGACGAGCGGCACCACCCGATGCGGGTGAGCCACCCGGCCTACCTGGTCTACACCTCCGGGTCCACCGGCACGCCGAAGGCGGTCGTCGTGACCCACGCCGGCATCGCCTCCCTCGCCGGCGAGCAGAACTATCTGTTCGGCATCTCGGACGCGGCGCGCACCCTGCACTTCGCCTCACCCAGCTTCGACGCGTCGGTGCTGGAGCTGCTGCTCGGCTTCGCCGCGGGCGCCACGATGGTGATCGCCCCGCCGGGCATGTACGGCGGCGCCGAGCTGGCCGCGTTGCTGCGCGAGGAGCGGGTCACCCACGCGTTCGTCACGCCGGCCGCGCTGGCCACCGTGCCGAGCGAGGGGCTCGACCACCTGGAGACGATCATCGTCGGCGGCGACGCCTGCTCGGAGGAACTCGTCGAGACCTGGACCGCGGGGCATCGCCTGCACAACATGTACGGTCCCTCGGAAGCCACTGTCGCGGTGACCGCGAGCGGGCCGGTGCGGCCCGGCCGCCCGGTGCCGCTCGGTTCGCCGGTTCGTGGGATGCGTCTGTTCGTGCTGGACGGTCGTCTGCACCCGGTGCCGCCGGGCACGCCGGGCGAGCTGTACGTGTCGGGTCCCGGCGTCGCCCGTGGTTACCACGGCCGTTTCGGTCTGACCGCGCTACGGTTCGTGCCCAACCCGCACGGCAGGCGCGGAGAGCGGATGTACCGCACCGGCGACCTGGTCGTCATGGAGCGGTCCGGACAGCTGCGGTTCCTCGGGCGCGCGGATGATCAGATCAAGATCCGCGGCTTCCGGATCGAACTGCGCGAGATCGACAACGTGCTGCGCCTGCATCCCGGTATCCGGTTCGCGCTCACCGTGGTGCACACCGACGAACAGGGGCAGGTGCGGCTGGCGTCGTATGTGACGGCCGACCGGCCGATCGAGGCGCGGGCGGTGCTGGAGACCGCGCGGCAGCGGCTGCCCGGCTACATGGTGCCCGCGTCGGTGGCGGTGCTCGACGAGATTCCGGTGACACCCGCGGGCAAGCTGGATCGAAGGGCGTTGCCGGAGCCCGTGTTCGAGGCCGCGGGGACTTCCCGTCCGCCGCGCACCGCGCTGGAACTCGGGGTGGCCGGCGTGTTCGGCGGGGTGCTCGGACGCCCGGTGACCGGAGCCGAGGACAGCTTCTTCGATCTCGGCGGCAACTCGCTGCTGGCCACCCGGCTCGCCGCCGCGCTGCACGCGGAGTTCGGTGTGGAGCTGCCGGTGCGGTCGATCTTCGAGGCGCCCACGGTCGCCGGAGTCGCCGAGCAACTGGATCGAGCGCCCCGGGCGCAGCGGCCGGCGCTGGCGGTGCAGACGCCGCGCCCGGGGCGCATTCCATTGTCGCTGCCGCAGCAGCGTTTGTGGTTCATCAATCGATTCGCACCCGAATCGAGTGCATACAACATCGCTTTCGTGATCCGCGTAGCGGGCGATCTGAACGTGGCCGCGTTGCGTGCAGCGATCACCGACGTGGTGCGGCGGCACGAAGTGCTGCGCACCGTCTTCCCGGAGGACGCCGAAGGCGCGCAGCAGGTGGTGCTGCCGGTGGAGCGCGCGGTGCCGGAGGTGGTGGTCACCGACGTCGACGACTCCGGCGCCGAGGCCGCGCTGGAGGCGTTGGCGCACAGCGGTTTCGATCTCACCAGGCAACCGCCGCTGCGGGTGGCGCTGCTGCGCACCGCGCCGGGGCGTTACCTGCTCGGGGTGGTGCTGCACCACATCGCCGCCGACGGCTGGTCGCTCGGCCCGCTGACCAAGGACCTGGCCGCGGCCTACGCGGCACGGCAGCGGGGCGAGGCGCCCTCGTGGACGCCGCTTCCGGTGCAATACGCCGACTTCGGGCTCTGGCAGCGTGCCTGCCTCGGCTCGGAAGCCGACCCGGACAGCGCCGCGGCGATCCAACTGGAGTACTGGCGCGGCGCGCTGGCCGGCATCCCCGACCGGGTGCCGCTGCCCTACGACCGGCCGCGCCCCGAGGAGCCGACGCAGCAGGCCGGGACGGTGCGCTTCACGGTGCCGGAGCAGGTGCGCCGCGGGCTCGCCGCACTGGCCCGCGATCGCGGCGTCAGCAAGTTCATGGTGCTGCGTTCGGCGTTCGCGGTGCTGTTGCGCTGCGTCACCGGCGGCCGCGACATCGTGATCGGCACCCCGGTGGCGGGACGTACCGATACCAAGCTCGACGATCTGGTCGGCATGTTCGTGAACACGTTGGTGCTGCGCTCCGACGTCGACCCCGACCACAGCTTCACCGACCTGTTGCGCGCCGACCGCGACACCGAGCTGGCCGCGCTGGCGCACGCCGACATCCCGTTCGAGCGCATCGTGGAGGAACTCGGTGCCGAGGTGCGCTCCTCCGGCCGTCATCCGCTGTTCCAGGTGGCGTTGAGCGTGCAGGACGCTCCGGCGCCCGCCCTGGAACTGCCCGGCCTCGCGTTGCGCGCGGAGCCGCTGGACATCGCGCTGGCGAAGTTCGACTTGGAGCTGCGGGTCGCGAACGACATCGGCACGCCGGCATCCGGCCCCGCCGAGACCGACAGCGTCTACGAATTCGTCTACGCCGCCGAGCTTTTCGACGAGGCGACGATCGAGACGCTGGCGCACCGATTCCTGCGCGTGCTCACCGCCGTCACCGCCGATCCGCGCGTGCTGATCCGCGACGTGGACGCGCGTACCGACCACGAGCGCCGCACACTCGCCCCGGCGCGGGGCGGGCAGGCGGGCGAGCCGTGCACGCTGGCCGCGTACTTCACCACCACCGCGCGGCGGTTCCCACACAACACGGCGCTGTGCGCGGGGACGACGTCATTGACCTATGCCGAACTCGACCGGCGCTCGAACCGCTTGGCCCGCGCGCTCATCGCACGCGGACTCGGTCCGGGAACCCGAGTGGCGCTCGGGCTCATCCGCTCGATCGATTCGGTGGTGGCGCTGCTGGCGGCCGCCAAGTCCGGCGCGACGTTCGTCCCGGTCGATCCGAAGTACCCGGCCGAGCGCGTCCGGCACATGCTCGCCGACTCCGGTTGCGCGATCGGCGTCACGGTCACCGAGTACGTGCAGCAACTGCGGGCCGGCGCCCCGGCCGGGCAGGACATCGAGTGGTTGCTGCTGGACCGTCCCGGATTCGCCGCCGAACTCGAAGGCCACGACGACGCGCCGATCCACGACCACGAGCGCCGGCACGCCGTCCACGTGGCGGATCTGGCCTACCTGGTCTACACCTCGGGATCGACCGGAACGCCCAAGGGCGTCGCGGTGACGCACACCGGTCTGTCCAACTTGGCCGACGAGATCCGCGATCGCATCGGCGTCGAGCAGCATTCCCGCACCCTGCACTTCGCGACGCCGAGTTTCGACGCGGCGATCCTGGATCTGCTGATCGCGCTGAGCGCGGGCGCGGCGATGGTGATCTGCCCGGCCGACATCTACGGCGGCGACGAGTTGGCCGCGCTGCTGGAACGTGAGCGGGTCTCCCACGGCTTCATGACCCCGGCCGCGCTGGCCACGATCGATCACGAACGCTGGCCGCTGCCGCACTTGCGTGCGCTCATGGTCGGCGGCGAGGCGGTGGCGCCGGACCTGGTGGCGCGCTGGGCGCCCGGACGTGTGCTGTGCGACGTGTACGGCCCCACCGAGACCACCGTGGTGATCACGATCTCCCGTCCGATGCGCGTCGGCGGTCCGATCACGATCGGCAGCCTGGTGCGCGGAGCCAGGGCAGCGGTGCTCGACGAGCGGCTGCGCCCGGTGCCGGTCGGCGTTCCCGGCGAGTTGTACCTCGCGGGGCACGGCGTCGCGCGCGGGTACTTCGACCGATTCGGGCTCACCGCAACCCGTTTCGTGGCCGATCCGTTCGGCCCGGCGGGCGCGCGGATGTACCGGACCGGAGACGTGGTGCGCTGGAACGCAGCCGGCGAGCTGGTCTACCTCGGACGCAGCGACCATCAGGTGAAGCTGCGCGGTTTCCGGGTCGAACTCGGCGAGATCACCGCCGCGCTCGGCGAACACCCGTCGGTGCGGTTCGCGCACACCGAGGTGCGCCGCATCGCGGGCGCCGACCGGATCGTCGCCTTCGTGCAGCCGGCCGACCCGGTAGCCGGTGTGGACACCGAGGCGGTGCGCGCCTTCGTCGCGCGCAGGCTGCCCACGCACATGGTGCCCTCGGGCCTCACCGTGCTGGACACCATCCCGCTGACTCCGGTCGGCAAGCTCGACATCAGCGCACTGCCCGAACCGCAGTTCCTCGGGGACTCGACCGGCCGTGCGCCGCGGACCGGAGCGGAGCGCCTGGTGGCCGGGGTGATGGAGGAGCTGCTCGGGGCCGAAGGCGTGCGCGCCGACGACAGCTTCTTCGACATCGGCGGCAACTCACTGCTGGCGACCCAGCTCGTCGCGCGGCTGGCCGCGGCCACGAATGTGCGGCTCGCCGTCCGCGCCGTGTTCGCCACGCCGACGGTCGCCGGGCTCGCCGAGCTGCTGGATGCGGGCGCCGCGTCCGACGCGGACCGCCCCGCGCTGGTGCGCCGGGAGCGCCCGCAGCGCATCCCGCTGTCGGCCGCGCAGCGGCGGCTGTGGTTCCTGAACCGGTTCAACGCCGGGTCGGGCGCCGGACAGTCGGCGGGCGCCTACAACGTCCCGCTCGTGCTGCGTATGACCGGCGGCCTCGATGTCGACGCATTGGTTTCCGCACTGCACGCGGTGCAAGCCAGACACGAAACCCTGCGCACAGTGTTCCCGGAGACCGACGGCGCGCCCGCGCAGGTCGTCCTCGACCCGGCCGAGGCGGCGATCTCGCTGTCACGGATGACGGTGCGCCCGGAAGAGGTCGAGACCGCCGTGCGGCGTTTCGCCGCATCGGGCTTCGATCTGGCTGCCACCGTGCCGATCCGCGCGGCGTTGATCTCGGTGCCGACCGGCGATCCGGCGGAGCACGTTCTCGTCGTCGTGGTGCATCACATCGCGATGGACGGCTGGTCGCTCGAGCCGATGGCCGCCGACGTCGCCGTCGCCTACCGCGCGGCCTGCGGCGGTGGCGCGCCGGACTGGATGGATCCCGAGGTTCAGTACGCCGACTACACCCTGTGGCAGCAGGACGTGCTCGGCAGCGAGGACGACCCGGACTCGGCGGTGAGCAGGCAGTTGGCGTACTGGCGACGGACCCTCGACGGCATCCCCGAGTTGCTGACCGTGCCCGCCGACCGGCCGCGTCCGCCCGCTCCGTCCTACCGGGGCGGCACCGTGGAGTGCGCGGTGGACCCGGTGACCCACCGCGAGCTGCAGATGATCGCGGGCAGCAACAACGTCAGCCTCTTCATGGTCCTGCACGCCGCGCTCGCGGTGCTACTGCACCGGATGACCGCTACCGACGACATCACCGTCGGCACCCCGATCGCGGGTCGCGGCCATCCCGCGCTGGACCGTTTGGTCGGCATGTTCGTCAACACGCTCGTGCTGCGCACCCGGATCGACCCCGGCGCCCGGTTCACCGATCTGCTGCACGCGGTGCGCGAATCCGACCTCGACGCCTTCGCCCACGCGGACCTGCCGTTCGAACGTCTGGTGGAGGTGCTCAACCCGGCCAGGTCCCAGGCGCATCATCCGATGTTCCAGGTGATGCTCTCGGTCCGCAACCAGCCGGTCGGCGGCTTGGACCTGCCCGGTCTGCACATCGAGGCGGCCGACATCGACACCGGGGTCGCGAAGTTCGATCTCCAATTCACCTTGACCGAAACGCAGACCCCGCAGCGTGATCCGGCCGGCATCACGGTGGCGGTGAACTACGCGAGGGACCTGTTCGACGAGCCGACCGCGCAGCGGCTCGGCAAGCGCCTGACTCGCCTGCTGGCCGCGATCGCCGCGAATCCGACCACCTCGGTGGGCGATCTGGAGGTGCTCGATCCCGCCGAGTGGTCGGGGCTGGCCCCGGTGCGCGGGGCCAAACCGGATCGGCCGATCACCTTCCCCGAGGTATTCGAGCGGGCCGCGAGCGTCGAGCGGGCCGGCATCGCCCTGGTCTCCGACGGCACCGAGGTGACCTACGACGCCCTGGATCGCTGGACCAACCGGCTGGCGCGCGTGCTCATCGCCCGCGGCGTCGGCCCGGAAACACTGGTGGCACTGGGTATCCCGCGGTCGATCGAGTCGGTGGCCACGGTGCTGGCGGTGGCCAAGGCGGGAGCGGCGTTCGTGCCGGTCGACCCGCTGTACCCGCAGCAGCGCATCGCGCACATGCTGTCGGATTCCGGTGCGGCACTGGGCATCACGCTCGCGGGCTACCGAGCCGAATTGCCCGAGGGGACGGAGTGGATCGTGCTCGACGATCCGGCGTTCCGCAGCCAGGTGCTCGACGCGCCGGACGTGCCGATCGCGGACGCGGAGCGCCTGGCTCCGCTGCGGATCGACAACCCCGCGTACGTCATCTACACGTCGGGCTCCACCGGCACGCCGAAGGGCGTGATGGTCACCCACGGTGGATTGTCGAACTTCGCCGCCGAGACCGCCCACCGGTTCGACGTCCAGCCGGGGTGCCGGGTGCTGCACTTCGCGACGCCGAGCTTCGACGCCGCGATGCTCGATCTGCTGCTGGCCCTCGGCGGCGCGGCGAGCCTGGTGATCACGCCCAGCGGCGTGGTCGGCGGCGACGACCTGCGGGAGGTCTTCGCCACGGAGCGGATCACCCACGCGTTCATCACCACCTCCGCGCTCGGCACGGTCGACCCCCGCGGTCTGCCCGAGTTGCAGCACGTGCTGGTCGGCGGTGAGGCGTTGCCGCCGGACCTGGTGACCAGGTGGGCGCCGGGCCGGAGTCTGTACAACGTCTACGGACCGACCGAGACCACCATCGTCACGGTGATCTCACAGCCGATGACACCAGGTGAGCCGATCACCATCGGCGGACCCATCCGCGGCGTCAACGCGGCGATCCTCGACGCGCGGCTGCATCCGGCTCCGCTCGGGGTGACCGGCGAGCTGCACCTGTCCGGTGACGCGTTGGCCCGCGGCTACCTGAACCGTCCTGGTCTGACCGCGCAGCGGTTCGTCGCCAACCCCTTCGGCAAGCCGGGGGAGCGGATGTACCGCACCGGCGATCTGGTGCGGTGGCGGGCCGGGTCGCGCGACCAGGGGTCGGCGGACGCCGCACCGGAGATCGAGTACGTCGGCCGCACCGACCATCAGGTCAAGATCCGCGGTTTCCGCATCGAACTCGGCGAGATCGACGCCGCGCTCGCCCGCCACGGCGGGGTCGCGTTCTCGATCACCATCGGGCATCGCACCCCAGCCGGCGCGACCGCGCTGGTGTCGTATGTGAAGGCGCGCGACGGAGTGCCGCTCACCGCGGCGGAGCTCTCCGGGCATGTGGCCGGGCTGGTGCCGAATTACATGGTCCCGCAATCGATCATGCTGCTCGACGAGATTCCGCTGAGCCCGGTCGGCAAGCTGGACCGGGCGAGGCTGCCGGAACCGGTGTTCACCGCGGGGGAGGGCTATCGGGCCCCCGCCACCCCGACGGAGCAGGCGCTGTGCGCGGCCTTCGCCGAGGTACTGGGTGTGGAGTCGGTGGGCGTGGACGACGGCTTCTTCGAACTCGGTGGTAACTCGCTTCTGGCCACGAAAGTCGTCGCGCGGGTGCGGGAGGCGGGCATCGACCTGCCGGTGCAGTTGATGTTCGGCGACGCGACGCCCGCGGCCATCGCGGCGCGGCTGGACGACGCGGGCGCGACCTCGGGCGCCGCGGTGGCGGCCATGCTGGCGCCGGTGTTGCCGATCCGGCCGCGCACCGCGGCGAGCCGGGCGCCGCTGTTCTGCGTGCATCCGGCGATCGGCCTGGCTTGGTGCTACTCGGGATTGCTCGCGCACCTCCCGGCGGACCGTCCGGTGTACGGGTTGCAAGCGCCGCACGCCGCCGGGCAGGCCGGATACGAGTCGATCGACGAGGCCGCGAGCCACTACGTGGCCGCCATCAGGGAGATCCAGCCCGAAGGGCCCTACCACCTGCTCGGCTGGTCGCTCGGCGGTCTGATCGCACAGGAGATGGCGGTGCAGCTGCAAGAGGCGGGCGAGGAGGTCGCGCTGCTGTCGATGATGGACAGCTACCGCCTGTCCGACGAGCTGCTCGACCAGGCGACGCCGAGTGTCGCCGAGATAGTCGGAGAGTTCGGCAGCGACGAACTGGGCGCGCAGATCGATCCCGGCATGAGTCTGCGCGAGGCGGCCGAACTGCTGCGCTCCCGGTCCGGGCCGTTCGCGGCGCTGACCATCGAGCATCTGGAGCGGCTCTACGCGGGCTACGACAACGGCACCGTGCTCGCGCACAGCTTCCGGCCGCGCCCGTTCGACGGCGACCTGCTGTTCTTCAGCGCGGGTGACGACCCGATCAACCGGGCCGATCCCGACCGGCGCGCCGACGCCTGGGAGCCGTACGTCACCGGCGCGGTGCACGATCACGAGCTGCGCTGCGCGCACTCCGCGATGACGACTCCGGAGGCACTGGCGGTGATCGGGCCGGTGCTGCGGAGGTGGCTGGAGACGAAGGAGACGCACAGGTGAGCTTCGCGGTGGAAGTGACCGGCCTGATGAAGAACTACGGCCGGGTCCGCGTCTTGGACGAGATCGACCTACGGATTCCCACCGGCACGGTGATGGGCCTGCTCGGCCCCAACGGCGCGGGCAAGACGACGACCGTGCGGATCGTCACCACGCTGCTCAAGCCGTCCGCCGGATCGGTGCGGGTCGCGGGCGTGGACGTACTGCGCGATCCCGCGGCGGCGCGCAAACGGATCGGCTTGTCCGGCCAGTACGCCGCCGTCGACGCCAACCTGTCCGGTTACGAGAACCTGCGCATGGTCGCGCGGCTGTACGGGATGTCGCCGCGACAGGCCACCGCGCGGGCCACCGAACTGCTCGGGGCGCTCGGGCTCGACCACGCCGCGCACCGTAGAGCGGGGACCTACTCCGGCGGCATGGCCCGGCGGCTGGATCTCGCGGGAGCGCTTGTCGCCCGGCCCGCCGTGGTGGTACTGGACGAGCCGACCACCGGGCTGGACCCGCGCGGCAGGATGGACATGTGGCGGGTGATCGGCGACCTGGTCGACGACGGAACCACGGTGCTGCTCACCACGCAGTATCTGGAAGAGGCCGACCTGCTGGCCGACCGGATCACCGTCATCGACCACGGGCGGGTCATCGCGCGCGGCTCGGCCGACGAGTTGAAGACCTCGATCGGCGGTGACCGGCTCACCGTCACGCTGGCCGCCGGACAGGCCGCCGAGCCCGCGCTGGCCGTGCTGGCTCAGGTCGGCATCGGCGAGCCCGGCCACGAGGCGGGCACCGACACGGTCTCCATAGTGGTCGGCGACGGCTCGCGCACGATGGTGGAGGCGCTGCGCAGGCTCGACGACGCGGGTGTCTGCGTGGTCGACGCGAACGTGCACCGGCCGAGCCTCGACGACGTATTCCTTTCCCTCACCGGGAAGCCGGGCGGTGCGCCCGTCGCGGAACCGGAGAACGACGACGTACAAGAGGAGATCATGTCGTGAGCACGGCAACCGTCGGGGAGAGCGCTCCGAAGACGAAGCCGGAGCCGAGAAAGGCCGCGGCGCACTCCGATTCCGCCCCACGGCTGCGGTTGTTCCGGGATAGCGCCATCGTCGCGCACCGCAATCTGCTCACCATCCTGCGCGTGCCGACGCTGCTGGTGACGGCCACGATCCAACCGCTGATGTTCGTGTTCCTGTTCGCCTACATCTTCGGGGCCTCGCTGGGCGGCGGGCAGTACCGCGAATTCCTGCTCGCAGGCATCTTTACCCAGACGGTGGCGTTCAACGCCGCGTTCACCACCGTCGGTCTGGCCGGGGACCTACAGAAGGGCATCATCGACCGGATGCGGGCACTGCCGATGTCGCGGCTGGCCGTGCTGATGGGCCGGACGCTGTCGGATCTCGTGGTCAACATCCTCAGCCTGGCGGTGATGGTCGGGTGCGGGTACATCGTGGGCTGGCGCATCCACGGCAGCGTCTCCGACGCCGTGCTCGCGTTCGCGGTGATCCTGCTGTTCGCGTTCGCGATGTCCTGGGTCGGTGCGCTGACCGGCCTGCTGTCACCGACGGTCGAGGTGGCCCAGAGCGCGGGGCTGATCTGGCTGTTCCCGCTGACGTTCATCTCCTCGGCATTCATCTCGGCGCAGACGCTACCCGGGCCGCTGCGCACGATCGCCGAGTGGAATCCGATCACCGCGGTCTCGGCGGCGGGACGCAAGCTGTTCGACAACGACTCGCCACCCACCTTCGTCCCGCCCAGCGGCTGGGCCGCCGACCACTGCGTCGAATACGCGGCCGCCTGCTCGGTGGCGATCCTCGTGGTGGCCGTGCCGCTGGCGCTGCTGCGCTACCGAAAGGTGGCGAGTCACTGACCTACGCGACGACGCGCACAGCGAACGGCCGCCGCATCCCGACGATGCGGCGGCCATGTCGATATTCGCGAGCCGTCAGGCGCGGCGGCGGGTCTTGAGCAGCTCCAGGCGCTCCTTGAGCAGTTCCTCGAGCTCCTCCTTGCTGCGGCGCTCCAGCAGCATGTCCCAGTGCGTGCGCGGCGGCTTGACCTTCTTGCTCTCCTGTGTGGTGCCTTCGACCAGCACGCCCTCCTGGCCGTTGCGGCACAGCCAGGTCGGCGGGATCTCGGCGTCGTCGGCGAAGGGGACGTCGAATTCCTCGCCGTTGTCGGTCCGGTACCGGGCGATCCGACGCGGAGCCAGGTCGTGGTCGCGATCGGTCTCGTAGCTCACCGCTCCGAGCCGACTGCCTCGGAGTACGCGATCTGCCATGGTGTGCCTCTCCCTGTGTGCTCGAGTCTTCGTGCGCTGCGACCGTTGTCCGCGCGAGTGTGCGGGGCATTCGCCGGACCTGATGTACAACGATCGGGCCTGCGCCGATAGTTCCCGACGCGGCCGCGGTGAACCGTTCCATTGTAGTGCCCGCGCCGTAGCGGAGTCGTCGCGCCCGATGCCGGGTGATTCGCCGGGGTCGCCGAGCGGATCGTGGGTGGCGAGCTATTAGTGTTCTGCGTCATGTCGCGCCGCTTGTCCTGCCAGTGGTGTGGGCGGGAGATCGTGGAATCGGAGGCCGGCCGCCGTCGCCGGTACTGCCGCCAGTCCTGTCGCCAACGCGCCTACGAACACCGGAACAGTCTGAAGGGGACCGGGATTCCCGACGACGCGGTCGTGCTCAGCGCCCAGGAGGCCGCCGACCTGGCCGATCGCTGGTTCGCAGCCCGCTGCGCCGCCGAGGATATCGCCACCGCCATCGCGGAGGGGGCGACGCCCGATGAGCTGGCCGCGCTCGGCAACACGCTGGTCACGCTCACCCGTGACGCGGAACGCCTGCGCTGACCGGCTCCGGCGGGTGCGGGCGTGCGCCGCCCCGGTGGCGTAGATACACCGCGCCGAGCAGCACGCCGACCGTCGCGGCGAGTCCGCAGGCCGCCGACCAGGTGGCGGCATCCGGATGGATCAGCGACTGGCCGCGCATCGCCTGCCAGAACACCAGCGCCAGCACGCCGGCGTAGCCCGCCGCCAGCACACCCACGACGGCCGCGCGGGCGCGTTCCGGGCGCAGCCAGCGGTACCGGGGAGCGAGCCGGGCGAGTGCGAGGGCCGCCAGCAGCAGCACCTGGATGCCGTGCAGCCCGACGAAGTGCGGAACGCGCAGGTCACCGCCGACCGTGCTCCAATGCGTGATCGGCATGCCGCCCGTGCCGTCACGGGCGGCGAGATCGCCGCCGCCGGACAGGACCGTGTGCCCGGCGGCCAATTCGACGGGTCGTCCGGCACTGTCGCGGACGAGTTGCTTGCCGGTGAAGCCCATCAGGTAGCCCAGCGCCATGCCGGCGACGGCCAGCGCCAGACCGGCATGGACAGCGCGTGCCGTCGGCTGGTCCGCCACCCGCTGCCAGGACAGGATCAGCACGATCACCAGGTTGGCCAGGAACAGGCCGGGCACACCCG
Source organism: Nocardia aegles (assembly GCF_052545135.1). Classification (NCBI taxonomy): domain Bacteria; kingdom Bacillati; phylum Actinomycetota; class Actinomycetes; order Mycobacteriales; family Nocardiaceae; genus Nocardia; species Nocardia aegles. The sequence goes on along the minus strand of NZ_JBQWRI010000002.1, from coordinate 742,983 downwards.
AGGCGAAGACCATCTGCCCGATCGAGTTCACCGGGTCGGCCTCGGTGTTGAAGTGGCTGAACGTACCGCGTGCGGCTTGCAGCACGATGAATCCCACATCGATGAATCCGGTCACCGCGAACACCGTGCCCAGCCACCAAGTGGCCCGGCTGCCCCGGTGCGGCAAGGACAGCAGCCACGCCAGAGTGAGGCTGTAGAGGACGAACGCCACGCCGAATTTCATCGGCTTCAGCCAGACCGATTCGTCGAGCAGTGTGCGGTCGTCGACCAGCATCGCGGCGAGGCAGAACAGGACGAGCGCGGCCATCGCGGCGACCGTGCCCAGCAGTGGTCGATGCAGTCGTCCGCGCGTCGCCCTCGTCGCGCCGGCCCGCGACTCGGCGTCGGGTGCGGCGGCGAAATGTGTTGTGAACATGGACCGAACGTAGAATTCGCGGACCCCGGCGAACGTCCCGCCGCGGCGCTATTCGCGTCTGGTACCCGGGTATCGAGCGGACACCGCGGGCGGTACCGCAGACGTATGTGTCGCCGCATGCGGTCGGGTCCCGGCTCGTGTGCTCCGGCAGTCGGCGCGCGATGCGATCTTGCGGCGCCCGGGTCGTCGCGTTGGGTATGCCCGGTTGGAGTTCGTGCCCGCACGGCGCCGGCGGACCCGACCCGCCACGCGATCGTCGAGGCCCTGCCGCAGGCCGCACGCTCGGTCCGAGCGTGATCGCCGCCTGTTCCGCCGCGCTCAGAACCGCGACGGCGAGCTGCCCGCGACGGTTGCCCGCACCGGGCGCTCGTCGTCCTGGGTGGTGGTCATCCCACCCGCCGGTACGCCGCTGTACGGCGATCGGTACCCGTGCCGGGCCAATTGCGCTTGCTCAGCTGCTTGTCGACGGCGTTGATCACCTCGGTGACGCCGATCTGCAACAGACCGGGGTCGGGGGTGTCGGCGTCCGGATCACCGATGCGGCCGGTCCACAACACGGCGTGCCGGCCCAGCAGGTGCGCGGGCGGGCCCGCCCACCGTGGCGGCGTCGGGCCGAACAACAGAACGGTGCGGGTGCCGAACGCCGTGGCCAGGTGTGCCACACCGGTGTCTCCGCAGATCACCAGGGCGGCCTCGGCGACGGTGGCGGCCAGATCGATGAGGTTCTGCTGCCCTGCGAGTACCCGGCCCACCGGCAGGCCGGCCCGCGCGGCGACGCCGAGCGCGAGTTGGCGTTCGTTCTCGTCTCCGGTGAGGACCACCTCGCGCCCGCGGGTGAGCAGGTGCCGGACGACGGCGGCGAACCGGTCCAGCGGCCACCGGCGCGCCGGTGCGCCCGCGCCGACGTGCACGACCACGCAGTCGCGGTGGCTGGTCGTCGACACCGGCGGAACCAGACCGAGGTTGCGGCGGTCGGCGCCGATGCCCCCGTACTCGAGCAGATGACACCACCGGTCCACCGGGTGCATGTCCGGTTCCCACTCCGGGCCGGGCAGCTCGGGGAACGCGTGGTTGCGGAAGGTGAGTATGCGCTCGGCCCGGGTCTTGGACAGCGTGACGATGCTCTCGGGACTCGCGCCGTGCAGGTTGACCGCCAACTCGGGCGGGGGCGCGTCCCAGCGGAGGCTGCCCGGATCGGAGGCGGGTACCAGCGCGTCGACCGAGGCGATGAGATCGACAATCGGCTTGAGTCGCAGTGGCGCCGCCAAGACGATGCGATCGAGCGGTGTGGCTCGGCGCAGCGCGCGTAGAGCCGGGATCGCGGTGAGTAGATCACCCAGCCCACGCGCCTGCAACACGAGCAGAACCGCCACCCTCTTCTCCTAGCCACCCGAGTCTCACCGAACCCCGACCCACCCGTTCACCCCAGGGGCGCCAACGAAGAGTCACTATGGGATAACTACCCGGCGGTCCGGATGGCGAAACGTGAAGACCGGACGACGCCGTCGTGTCGGCCGGCAGCTGCGACGCGCTTCGATCAGCAAATGTTCAGAAAACATATGTAGAGCCGCTATATCATCAGGTAATGACGACAAACAGCGTGGTTGAGGGTCCTCTTCAGTCTCTTGCCCGCCGTGCGTGGCAAACGATACTGCTCACTGGCGTTCTCGCGGTGATCCTCGGCATTCTGATCCTGGTCTGGCCCGACATCACTCTGGCGGCGGCCGGCATCATCTTCGGCATCTACCTGGTGGTCACCGGCTTCCTGCAGCTGATCGCGGCCTTCGGCGCGCCGGCAGGCGCCGGCCTGCGGGTGCTGTCGTTCATCATCGGTGTGCTGTCGATCGTGGTCGGCGTCTTCTGCTTCCGGGACGAGCTGGCCTCGTTGCTACTGCTCGGACTGTGGATCGGCATCGGCTGGCTGTTTCGCGGGATCGCGCTGCTGATGGCCGCGATCTCCGAACCGGAACTGCCGGGACGCTGGTGGCAGGTGCTCTTCGGCGTCGTCACCGCGGTCGCCGGTGTCGTGCTGATCGTCTGGCCGGTGCGCTCGGTGGCCACGCTGGCGGTCTTGGCGGGGGTGTGGCTGATCATCATCGGCCTCATGGAGGTCGTCGTGGCGTTCGGGGTGCGCAGGGAGGCCAAGGCCCTTCGCGGCGAGGGCGCTGTCGCCTGATCCCAGTCCCGCTCGGCCGGGCGCCATCGGCGCCCGGCCGAGCGATGTCGTGTCTCGTGCCGCTGACCAGCACGGTTCCGTCCTGCTGGAACTCGTGACAGAATCACAGGCGCATTGTCACGAGACGTCGGCTTCGGGGTTGGTCGACATCGAAAAGTACTGGAGGCACGAATGATTCGTACTGCTGGGTTTGTCGGTGCGCTGGCCCTGGCGGGGGCCGCGGCCCTGCTGTCGGCGGGCACTGCCCAGGCCGCGGTCGGCACGCTGTCGATCAACGGCGAACTGCACGCGGATCCGGTGGGCTGCCTGAACACCGACGGTACCTTCTACACCACGTTCCAGATCACCGTCGTCAACAGCACCGATCGTGCCGTCACGCTGTACTCCGGGAGGGACTGCACCGGTTCCGTCGTCGGTGAGCTGCCCGTGGAGAGGATCGGGTATCTGCCCAAGGGCGGCAGCGTCTCCGTCAGCTGAGCGGTCGGTCGCACTCGCGGCCGCGGCGGATCACCGCCGCGGCCGCTCCGATCGACGACAGCGGCGGCACATCACATCGTGACCGCGCTGGAGTTTTCGAACTCGCTCGCGGGACTCGCGTTCAGTGTGTGCGCGGCCGGTCGCCCGGGCTCGGCACGGTGGGCTCCGGTCTCGCCGATACCGGAGCCGGCGTGGCAGCGCCAGAGCGGCGACGCCCCCGCGGATCCCAGGTCATCGCCGTCGCCGCTCCTGCGAGCAGGACGACCACGATCGTCGGCACTACACACCAGACCAACACGGTCATTGCCTCCCTGGCATCACCATCCGATGGACAGACTGCGTCGACCTACCAAGGCGGACAGGTGTTTCGAGTCGCTGACAGTATTCACCGACCGGGTGGCGCGCGCGAATCCGCGCCGCGGCGCCGAATCTGGTCCCCCACGCGTCGACCTGTTCCGCCGCGGGCGGCGTGCCTGCACGAACGTGGATGCGTCCGGTGACCTGGCTCCCGGTGCGGTGAGCAGAGGAGATGTGGATCACGGCCGCGCCGCCGCCATCCCGTGTGTGGGTGGGGTCTCAGCCGAGCGCGTGCCGTTCACACGGCGGCGGTACGTCGGTGCGGGCTATGCCGGGAAAGCCGGTGGATCACGCGGTGCGGCGAACGCGGAGAGATCGTTCTAGGTCGTCGTCGGCGGCCGAGGCGGATGGAGGCCCGCGCTTCGGCGGATAGGCTGGCGGCATGTCGGACACGATGGCATCCAACGGCTTCTCGGTCGCGCTGGTGCTGGGCGGGGGTGGTCCGGTCGGTATTTCGTGGTTGGCGGGACTGGCGACCGGGTTGCGGGACAACGGTGTCGACTTGACGCTGGCCGACCGGTTCGTGGGGACCTCCGCCGGGGCGGTCGTCGGCGCGGTCCTGGCCGACGGCGGTGATCCGGCGCGATTGTTGCGGCCACCGCCCGCGTCGGCGGCGCCGGTGCGGGCGGATCCGGCGCGATTGGCGGAGATATTCGCCGTGCTGCGTGCCCCGGGGCAGGATGCGGCCCAGGCGCGCCGCCGCGTGGGGGAGATGGCGCTGGCCGCGCGGGCCGGTGACCCGGACGAGCACATCGCGCGCATCGGCGGGCTGGCCGGTGTGACGCAGTGGCCGGCGCGCGATCTCGTCGTGACCGCCATCGACATCACCACCGGTGAGTTGCGGGCATGGACCAGGGACGGCGCGGCGTCATTGCCCGCGGCGCTGGCGTCGAGCACCGCGGTACCCGGCGTCTTCCCGCCGATCCCGATCGACGGCCGCCACTACATCGACGGTGGGGTGCGCTCGCCGGTCAACGCGGATCTGGCCGCGGGCGCGGATGTCGTCGTGATTCTGGAACCCTTGGCACACATGTTCCCGCGCATCCTCAGCGATCGCGAATTGGGTTCCGCGACAGAGATTTCCATAGTCCCCGACGAGGAAGCGGTCACCGTGTTCGGACTCGACGTGTTCGACCCGGCGGCGCTGGCTCCTGCCTATGCGGCGGGCGTGCGCCAGTCGGCGGACGCGGCGCCGCAACTGAAGGACTTCTGGCCCGATAGATAACCGAGCCGTGGGCCGCGCGTTCACGACCGAGGCGGCCGGTCCGGGTATCGAAGAACGTCCTGCGGCGGAGACGGCCGCCCCCGGCGATACGCCTCGGCGCGGCGAGCGCCGGGGCGTAACGCCGGTCGGTCTCTCCGAGGCGCACCGGGAAGTAGCCGGTCAGTCGTCCGGAGTCTCGGTGAAGCGCTGGAGATACAGCGGCTCGCCCAGTTTCTCCACCAGATCTAGCTCGGTTTCCAGGTAGTCGACGTGCTGCTCTTCGTCTTCCAGGATCTGCTCGAAGATGCGAGCCGAGGTCACGTCGCCGCGCGAACGCATCAACTCGATGCCCCGGCGGAGCCGTTCGACCGCTTCCATCTCGATCTGCAGGTCGGCCCGGAGTTGCTCGGGCACGGTCTGCCCGATGCGCAGCGGGTTCAGCTTCTGGTAGTTGGGCAGGCCCTCCAAGAAGAGGATCCGGTCGGTGAGGATCTCGGCATGTTTCATCTCATCGATGGACTCGTGCCGAGTGTGCCGGGCCAGTTTGGTAAAGCCCCAGTTCTCCTGCATCTTGGCATGCAGGAAGTACTGGTTGATCGCCGTGAGTTCGGCCGTCAACTGCTCGTTGAGCAGCGCAACGATGTCCTTGTCGCCGTCCATAGCAGCGATCGTGGCACACAATGCGCGCAGCGGCAGGCAGACCGCCTGGTGTGTCGGCTCAGGCGGCCGAGGGCTGTGTTCCGGCGGACGCCCGCGCGCGGCCGATCACCTCGGCCAGTCGCGCCGTGCAGCTGCCGCAGCCGGGCTTCCATCCGCAGGCGTTCTTCACCTGGCGGATGCTGTCGGCGCCCGCGGAAACGCAGGTGTGCACGTCACCTTCGGACACCGCGTTACAAATACAGACGTACATGAAGCCTCACAGCCAGGTCACATTATCGCTGAGGTTAGCCTCGACTAACGAGGTAAGCCTCCCCTAATGTATAGCAGCTCCGAGCGGTGATGTGAAGCCCGGTGCCGATGGAGGGGGTGACCGGAACGCGAGGCATGCCGTCGCGGCGGTGTGTCGGCGAGCAGCTGCGACCGCTGGACAAGATGACCATCAACGGGAGGCGGCGCCTTCTGGCTTCGAGGTGATCGCGTCGGTGCGCCGCGCACCCGGCCGCGGGGTCAGGTCGGTCGGGCGACACTCCCCGAGGTGCGCGCCTCGGAGTTGACCGCGAAGACCGGGAACCTGTCGCCCTGGGGACGTGCCTGGAACCGCACCCGCACCGGTGTGGTGGAGGACGGTGGCAGCTCGCCCTGGATGATCGTGTACAGCCACGGGCCGTCGTCGAGTTCGACGATGGCGATCATCGACCGTTTCGCGTCCGCGCGCGGGTGGTCCGCGCAGTTCAGTATCCGCCAGGACACGATCGACCCCACCCCGGAGGACGGCACCCACTGGAGATCGTCGGAAGAGCAGGACGAACACGTGCCGAACAGTGGTGCCAGCAGTCTGGCGCAGCATCCGCAGCGCCGGATCATCAAGATCGGAGCCGTGCGATCGCCGGGGTTACTGCCGACGTCCGGGGTTCGCTGCGCATCGAACCGGTCCATGAGAGCCTCGATGTGATACGTGCTGATGTGACCAACCAAGCCAGCATCGCGTGCGCGCGGTCCCCCCGCGAGGGCCGATCGGCCGCGGGTATGCCTATTTCTCGCCGATCTTTCTCGCCGATCCCGCGTTGAGCGGGCCTCGGTCGAACCCGCGACCAGGCGTTTTCTCCGGGCAGCGCGGGGCGGCCCGGGGTCGAGTCCGATAACCGGGCTACCGTGGAAATCACGTGACGGGCGCGCCTGCGGTCGCGCGTGGAGCGTGGGGTGGGCAGCCGGTGCTCGGTCAGCGCACCGAGGCCAGGGTACGGAAGGCCAGCGTGCGGAAGGTCGCGACGACGCCGGCGTCGGCGAGCAGGCCGGTCGTCGACGAAGCGGGCGTCGGGACCGAGCAGCAGCGGCGACTGTCCGGGCGCGCCCAGGCTCTTGGTCGCGGGCACTCGTCGGCACGGTCATCTGATCGCTTCCGCTGGGCCGGGGCAGGTGGTCAGACGTCGGGCAGCACTGGGCGCACCGCCGTGGCCTCCGGGCCGCGCTTGCGCATGGTGGCAGTGAACACCACGGGCTGACCGGCGTGCAACGATTTGTATCCGGTGGTCTCGATACTGGTGTACTCGACGAAGACCGGCGTGGGATCGTCTTCGGATCGGAGAAACCCGAAACCCTTCTCGATGTTGAACCAGACCACCGTGCCGCGGCGCCAGTATTCCGCCGCGCTGCGGTGGGGGTGGGACTGGTCGGTCACGAAAGTCAAGGATAGAGGGTGGATCACGCAGCCGGATCGGAGTGCATGATCCGCCGCCACCATGTGTCCAGCGGGCTCGGGTCGGGCCAGATGATCGCGGCCTCGGCGGAAACCCCGCCTGCGGCATCGGTCGCTGTCAGCAGGGGGTCGCGTGTTTCGGTGGATGCCATGATCAGATGCTCCATCAGGTGGTCGGTTCGCAAGAAAGCTTCTGTGCGACAACGTTGTTCGCGCTCCGGGAGGGTGCGGGCCCGGAACTCCGGGCCCGCACGGAAGGGGGATGACACTCGTCGCACGTTGATTCGATTGCACTGGCTTGGACATCACCTCGCTTCCGATTCCGGTGGAGTCTCGCGGTCGGGGCGCCGCTCAGGCGTTGATCGCCTTGTGCCCGTTACCGCGACCGATCTCGATCTTGCGTGGTTTGGCCTTCTCCGCCACCGGAATCGTGAGGCGGAGAACGCCGTCGGTGTAGTCGGCGCGAATCTGGTCGGTATCGAGGTTCTCGCCCAGGAACAGCTGACGGCTGAACACGCCGCGGGCGCGTTCCGCGGCGATCATCTCCCGGCCGGAGTCGAGTTCAGGACGGCGTGCGCGCACCGTCACCACATTGCGCTCGATGTCCAGGTCCAGGGATTCGGGATCGATGCCGGGCAGGTCGAACTCGACGACGAATTCCTCGCCCGCGCGCCAGGCGTCCATCGGCATCACCGCGGGATGCGCCTTCGTGCCGAACACCTGCTGCGTCAGACGGTCCAGATCGCGGAACGGATCGGTGCGCATCAGCATGGTCGCCACCTCCAAATCACTCCATTCTCCATAGTAGGAGCCAGATAACCTCTGCTGTCTGGCATAGATTTGTTGTACCACTTAGTGAAGTTGAGTGCAAGGCGCTAAACTAGGAAATCTGTAGGCCGAAATGAAGTGAGGATGGATGGCGCAGGACAGGGGCGACTCGGGGCATCTGCCGGATCCCGGCCGAGCGGTGTACGGGATTTCGGTCGCTGCCGGGCTGGCCGGGATCGGCGTGCAGACGCTTCGGCTCTACGAGCGTCACGGATTGCTGACTCCCGCGCGCAGCGACGGAGGCACCCGCCGCTACAGCGGCAACGATCTGGCGCGGCTGCGGCGGATCACCGACTTGGTCGCCACGGGCGTGAACCTGGCCGGTATTCGCCGCATCCTCGACTTGGAGGACGCGAACGCCGACCTGCACGCGGACAACGACCGGTTGTACGCGGACAACGACCGGTTGCAAGCCGACAACACCCGCCTACGCGATGCGCGGAACGATCCGTCCGACCCGGTATAGGTCGTGGACTATTTCGAGAAGGGGATACGTAGATCGACCACCGTACCGGTATCACCGGTGGTCACAGTGACTTCTGGAATAAGCGCGCGGATCAGGGGCATGCCCCGCCCGCGCAGCGAATCGGCGTGCGGATCGGGGTGTTTCCATCGGCCACTGTCGGAAACGGTCACCCGGAGTTCGTCGCCCTCGATCGACGCGCGCAAGCGGACCAGGCCGCCGTCGCCCCGATGGCCGTGCTCGACGGCGTTGGTACACGCTTCACCGACGGCGAGCAGTACGTCGTAGGCCGGGGCCGCGGCCATGCCGCACCGGGCGAGCCATTCCCGCAGGGCGTGCCGGACGATGGCCAATTGCACCGCCTCGGCGGGAAAATCCAGCTCCAGTGGCGTCACGGCGTCGGGTAGCGGGACCCGCTCGCCCGCGTTCACGAGCGCGCACCAGCCGCCGGGATCGCAGTGCGTCTGTCGCGGCCCGGTCTTCTTCTCGTCGTCGTGCCCTGACCGTGGCGTCGATGCGCCGTCACCTCGGTACCTTCCTGTCGGGGATCGGTGCGCTGTACCCACGCCACGCCGAGCGGGTGGACCGCCATCGGGCGCGGCTGTCGTGTTCCCCGTGCGTGTGCCATAGCTTCCTGAAGCTATACCCAGTTGATCATTCCCCATTCATCGCTGCGGTCCCGTCCGTGAACACCCGCGACCTTCCCGGCCTCGCCGCAACCGTAAACCGCTGTGCCGCAGACCCGGGAAACGGCCGGGGTACTGCGGCGAGCGTCATCAGAGTGTCGGGCGCGGCAATCGGACGACCTGGACGAAGAAGTCATCGATCTGCTTGATGGCGGCGACGAACTGGTCGAGGTCGACCGGCTTGGTGACATACGCGTTCGCGTGCAGCCGGTAGCTGCGCAGGATGTCCTCTTCGGCCGCCGAGGTGGTGAGCACGACCACCGGGATGTGCGACAGCTCGGGGTCGGCTTTGATCTTCTCCAGCACCTGCCTGCCGTCGTACTTGGGCAGGTTCAGGTCGAGCAGGATCAGATCCGGCCGCGGCGCGTCCGCGTGCCGTCCTCGGCGATAGAGGAATTCGAGCGCCTCCTCGCCGTCCCTGGCGACATGCAGGGTGTTTCCGATCTTGTTGTCCTCGAAGGCTTCTCGTGTCATCAGCTCGTCGCCGGGATCGTCTTCGACGAGCAGGATGTCGATGGGCCGGCCGGGCGTGGTCATGCGGTGGCTCCTTCACGGGCGGGAAGGTCGGCGGTACGGGTGGTGGGGTCGGAATCGGCGGTGCGCAACGTGAAACAGAAGCGGGCGCCCCGGGTGTAATCGGTGTCGATCCAGATCCGGCCGCCGTGATATTCCACGATCTTCTTGCAGACGGCCAGCCCGATACCGGTTCCGGTGTACTCCTCCCGATTGTGCAACCGCTGGAAGATGACGAACACCTTCTCGGCGAATTCGGGCGCGATTCCGATGCCGTTGTCCGAGACCGACAGCAGCCAGCCGTTGTCGTCCTCGGCCGGCTCGCAGGTGATCTCGATCCGCGGTGCGCGGTCGGGCTCGCGGAACTTGATCGCGTTGGCGATCAAGTTCTGCCACAGCATGGTCAGCAGCGTCGGATCGCCGACGATCTCGGGCAGCTCATCCGGTCGCCGGATGCTGGTGGCGGTGTCGTCGATCGCCGCGGACAGATTGGTCAGGGCCTTGTCCAGGGACTGGCCCAGGCCGGTGGGTTCGGCGCGGTCGGTGATGCGGCCCACGCGGGAGAAAGTGAGCAGGTCGTTGATCAGCACCTGCATCCGCTTGGCGCCGTCGACGGCGAAGTCGATGTACTGTTTGCCGCGCTGGTCGAGTCGGTCGCCGTAGCGCTTCTCCAGCAACTGGCAGAACGACGCCACCTTCCGCAGCGGCTCCTGCAGATCGTGCGAGGCGACGTAGGCGAACTGCTCCAGCTCGGCGTTGGATCTGCGCAATTCGACGGCCTGCAGGTCGAGATCGGTCTTCTGCTCGGCGAGCACCGCTTCCTTGGCGCGCGAGGAGTCCAGCTCGGCCACGATGCGGCGGCGCATGCTCTCCACGGCGCGTGCGACGGACGCCACGTCGGCGGGGCCGTGGGCGTCGATGTGATGATCGAAGTCGCCGCCAGCGACCCGCAGCGACGCGTCCGTGAGGTAACCGAGGGGACGGGCGATCAAGCGCCGGATCAGCACGGTCAGCAGCACGCCGGTCAGCAGGAACGCCATCACCATCCCGGCCAGCACGGCGTCCCGGACGGTGCGGGTGTGCGTGAGTTCGTCTTCGTCGTGCGCGATGGCCGCGGCGAGACTGCTGTTCTGCGCGTCGAAACGCGTCCGCAGTTCGTCGAACAGCGGTTTGCCCCGGGCCGGGGCACTCGGATCGCTGCCCACTGCCAACCCCGTGACCAGCGGCTCCGCGTACTCGGTGCGCCACCGCTGCGCGGACTGCTCCACGGCGTCCAGTTGGTCGAGCAGCGGCTGCCGGTCGGCAAGCAACTCCCGCAGGCGGGCGACCGCCTGCGCCTCGTCGCGGGTGCCGTCCCGGTAGGGCTGCAGGAACTGCGGGTCGGCGGTGATCCCGTAGCCGCGCAGGCCGGCCTCCTGGTCCACCAGGGCACTCTGTAACCGGTAGGCTTCGGCCGCCGCGGGTAGCGACTTGTCGAGCAGCCGATCGGTCACGCGGTTGGTCTGCGCGATCACCTGCGCGCCCGCCACGGTGCCGATGATCACCACCAGCACCATCGCGGCCAGCACCAGCTGGAACCAGGCCTGGGCGGTCAACCGCGCGCTCAGCGGCGGTCGCCCGGTCTTGCTCGTCATCGGTTCTGGTCCTGTCCTCGTCGGTCGCCGTTCCATTCCAGATACAGAATGGCGACATCGTCGTCCAGACCGCCGGACGCACCAGCCAGTGCCTCCACGCGGCCGATCAGCTCGTCGACGAACCAATCGGGATCCGCGGCTCGCACGGCGCCTGCGACCTCCAGCAGCCCCTGCTCGCCGAGCCGTTCCCGGTCTGTCCCGACCCGTCCCTCGAACAGGCCGTCGGTGAACACCATCAGCCCGGAGCCCAGCGGCAGGTCCACCTCGTGGACGGGCCACTCGGCGCGCCCGGGCAGGAAGCCGAGGGCAGGCCCGCCGGGCACCTCCACCCAGGTCAATCCGGAGGACGAGCGCAGCAGCATCCCCGGGTGCCCGGCCCGCAGGACCTGTGCGCGGCGGTCGCCCGGATGCAACACCAGGCTCGTGACCGTCGCGAAGGTCTGTCTGCCGGTGCGTTCGGCCAGCAGCACTTGCTCCAGCAGCCGAAGTTGCCGTGCGCCGGTCACCCCGCTCAGCACCAGAGTGCGCCAGGCGAGGCGCAACGCCACGCCGGTCGCCGCCTCGTCCGGGCCGTGGCCCGAGACGTCGCCGATGACGGCGTGCACCGTGCCGTCCGCGTCCTGCACGACATCGTAGAAATCGCCGCCGAGCAGGGAATGCGCCCGGCCGGGACGGTAGCGCGCCACGACGTCGACGACCCGCTGTCCCCGCAGCAGCGGGGTGGGCAGCAGTCCGCGTTCCAGTCGGGCGTTCTCCTGCGCGCGCATATTGCTCGCCTGTAGGGCCGCGCTGGTGCGCTCGGCCTGCTTGCGCTGGATCGCGTAGCGCACGGCGCGCCCGAACAGTTCGGGCTCGACCCGGCCCTTGACCAGGTAATCCTGGGCTCCCGCCGCGACCGCGGCCAGCCCGGTCCGCTCCTGGTCGAGCCCGGTCATCACTACGATCGCGACCTGGTCGGTGTGTGCGCGGATACGCTCCACGGCCTCGAGCCCGTTGGCATCGGGCAGATGCAGGTCCAGTAGCACGCAGTCCGGCTCGGCGGCGGCGAGGTGCTCGGCGGCCTCTGCCAGCGACCGGACCCAGTCCAGCCGCAGACCCGGCGCGCCGTCCACGACCAGTTCCTCGACCAGCAGAGCATCCCCCGGATCGTCCTCGATCAGGAGTACCGAAGGTTGCTGCCACGGCCAATCCGCGCCGACGAGCACCTCGGGATCGTCATCCGCCCCGTCACGCCGCATCGGCACCGCCGGGCGCGCCTGCGGCGCAACGAGTGACAGCACTACCGCCGTCGTCGGTGAACACCGACAACCCGGCCTCCGATCGCCAAAGGCGGCCTCAGCGCACGCCGACTGTCTCAGCGGCCGTTTGCTGGACCGAGAGGCAGTCAAGATCGTATCCGATTCTCCACCCGGCCGAGACATGACGGTGTTCACCTGCGCAGAAGCGGAGGCGGGCGCGGAATAGGCGCCGGAGGATCAGACCATGGTGCCCGTCAGCCGCGCGGTGTTCCGCTCGTCGTCGCGGACCGCGCCTGCGCGGCGCGGAGAGCGCAGTTCCGCCAAGCTGCGTGCGACGACCGTGGCATGGACCGCGATGACGGCAAGGGAAGCCGAGCCGATCACAGCAAGAAGCACAACCACGACAGATACCGGTCCTTTCGGGTGCGAGCAGGCCGGTTGCCCACTCGATCGAGTGCCGAGGTCGCGTCCGCCGATCCCGGCGGGTGCGAACTCCGCCTCCAACGTGCCCGCGTTGCTCCGGCCCAAACACATCCATTCCGCCGGCGCCACGGGCGGTGCGATCACGAGAGGACGACCTCGGCCGTCGCGCGACCGAAGATCTTGTGTCCATCGTGCCGGCCGGTGACCGCGATGGTGGCGGTGCGCGTGTCCGGATCCAGGTGTTTCACCCGGCCCGAGAACTCGATCCGGCCGCCGGTCGCGCCGACGTGCACGGGATTGGTCAGGCGCACGTTGTAGGAGCGCAGGGCGCCGGGGTCACCCAGCCATGAGGTGAGCAGGTCCACACTGAGCCCGATGGTGTACAGACCCTGCGCGACAACGGTTTCCAGCCCCATCCTGGCAGCTGCCGCGGTGCTCCAGTGGATGGGGTTCGGGTCTCCCGCCACTCCGGCGTAATTGACCAGGTCGCCTCGGCTCACCGTGAGGGTGCGTCCGGGAAGCTCTGTTCCGGTGCGCACGGTGTCGAACCGCCGTACCCGCGGACTGGCCGGCGGGGGCGGCGTCCGGTGTGCGGGCTCGCTGTCGTCCCCGACGTAGCGCGGGGGCGGGACGCGGCGCTGCTGCCGTGCCTCTGGGCGTACTCCCTGCATGACCACCGCGTCGAACCAGGTCGGCAGGGCCTCGTCGGCCCGCCCGACCAAGCTGGTCCGGGAGGTGAGGACCGGCCGATCGTCCTGGTCCACAATGGTCTGGCGCAGAACGATGAGGTCGCCGCCGAACGCGTGCCGGAACGAGTCGAGGCACATGTCGAAACCGATCCGGTCGCCGGCCAGCAGCGGGCGGTGGAATTCGATCATCTGATCGGTCTGGATGGTCCGGCTCAAGTCGTAGCCGGGCAGGATCGTGTCGAACACTTCGGCGTAGGCGAGATACCCGGGCACCGCGCCGAAGGTCGGCGGCGCGACGAGGCTGTGGTAGCCGAAGTCGGCCGCGCCGTCCTCCGACCAATGCGCCGGGTGATGGTTGCGCACCGCACGGGCGTACTCGCGGAGTTTCTCGCGGGCGACCTCGTAGAGATAGCCGCTGCGATATCGGCGCCCGACCATCGAGGCGGGTACCGCGGCGTCGGTCACGTCGTTCGCACCTGGTGTGGTGGGGAGTCTGGACATCGCGGGGGAATCTACCCAAGTGGCGGCGGAATTCCGGTGAGCCCGCATTGCGCGCCGTTTCGCGGTCGACGATGTCCGCGGACCGGGTCGTCCTGGTCGCCGATCGTGGTGGTTCAGCACAGATTCCGCTCGGCGGCCACCACGACGGCGGCGGCCTCGTCCACCGACTGGTGCGCGCTCACCTGCACCACAATGCCGTCTTCGGACGTTCCGCCGCCAATTCCCGGCACACCGCGTAACCCAGGTCGAGCAGCGCCGCGGTCATGCCGTCGCCCGCGGTTCGTACGCCGAGGCGATAGATCGGCGAAATAGCCTTTGGCCGCACCGCGGGGAGCGTGCGCCCGAGCGTGGGTGACGACGAATGTCGCCGCGACCGCGGAGACGGACAACGGGCAGACGACCGACACCCCGCGCAGCGCGAGCTTCATTTCGGTCCGGGAAGGCTTGGTCAGCGGCCGTCGCGGGTCCGCAGCGACGTGGCACACCGACAGTGAACTCGTGGCTCGGCCTACCTGGACGACGACGATGGGATCGGCACCATGGCTGACGTACTCGACGAAGCGGCACGCCGGCGGCCGGCCGACAATATCGTCGGGCACCTGTTGAAACGGCGTCAGCGCGCCGGTGCTGGTTCGGGCATTCGTCGGCGCTATCGAATGCCTGACACTCGTTTAATTTTTCGTTATCTCCCCGCCGTGTGTCCCGCGCGGGCTCGTCGAGTGTGTGCGGGACCATGACTCCCCGGATCCAGTGGACCGCAAGCACCGTGGTGTTTCGAACGAATTCGAGGCTGGGTGACGGCCCGTGCTACCGGATGGGCCGCACCGGGCCTGCCGACGCAGATCGGAGGGCCGCATCATGGCATCAGACGCCGATTTTCCACCTGATCAACGCTCGCGCCGTGGTTCATGGCAGGCCCGGACGATCGCCGCGGCGGTTGTCGCCGGGACAGCGGTGCTCACCGCCACTCCCGCCGCCGCACAGCCGTTGTCCCCAGGCGCACCCGATGTCCCGGTGGAAGTGCCCATTCCCGGTGGCTTCCGAGGTTTCTCGGAAATTCTGCGATTCACTCCGCCCGCGCCACCGGCGCCGCAGATGCCGCTGGGTCGACCCGCGCCGCACCACGGCGGGATATCGGGGCCGCAGCATGCCGGGACGCCGGTGCCACACCATGACGGTGGGCCGGTGCCGCACCACGGCGGCTCGACCGGTCACACGGCGTAGGCCACCATCGGGCGATCCATTCGGTGGACGGACTCCCGCCGGCGCAGCTCCCGTCGCTCCTGCTCCGCCATGCTGGACGACACGCCGGTCGCTCGGCGCGGTCGCGGGATGCGGTGCCGGTCACTTGCCGTGCAGTGAGTTCGGTGTCGCTTCTGTGATCGCGGTGAAAGCGAAGGTCTGCTGGGAGGAGCGATCGAAGGAGGGGTGGATCTCCATGTCCTTGGCGGCGGCCGAGAGCGCGGCCAGCGCGGTGGGGAGATCGTCGGTGTCGATCTCGTAGATGGCGAGGTAGGGCAGCTCTGGCATGTCGCCGTGGATGCTCGGTGCGGCGACGAACCGGCGCGCCGCGACAAAGCCCTCAACCTGGAGAACATCCGGAAGGTGAACCGTGTCGTACCAGGTGTTGTACTCGACGTCGCGGCCGTCCGTGGGGGTCGAGTGAACGAGAAGGATGTGGCGGGGCATGCCGGCTCCTAGGGGTGTCGGTGTGATCGTCCGGCAGATACTCGTTTCATAGAGTATATGCCGGTGTCCGTGGCACCCTTGGGAACTCAGGCGTCACCAGCGGACCGTGTGGGCTGCGCTGGAGCACGCCCTTGCCTTCCAGCCGGTCGGTGGCCAAGGTGGCCGTTGTCGCATGCACCAGCAGGTTGCGGGCGAGTCTGGAGATCAGGCGCGTGCCTGTCTCGGAGAGTTGGAGAGTCACCGACGAAAAGCGGAGGGCGAGCACCTCGTTGTGCTCGCCCGCCGCGCACCGAGCCCGGGACTCGGGAACGATCGCTGTCCGAAATCACGAACTCTGCGCCGCCCATAGGAAGTTGATCGTCGCCTCGGGCCCGGCGGATCTGCGCAGATCTCCACCGGGCCACTTTCTGTGCGGAACGGGCTGTTTCAGCCGGCGACCGCGGTGTGTCCCATCTCCTGAGCCAGCGACTGGAGCTGGGTCGCGGTCCCGAGGCTGTCCAGGTAGTCGGTGTAGCGATGGATCTTGCCGTCGCGCACCTCGAGTACACCGGCGACGCGGAAATCCATGATCTTGGTGCCATCGGCCTTGCGCATAGTGTCCACGCGCTCGGTGAAGACGAGATCACCGGCCGAGCCGATGTTGATGACGTTGATGTCGCAGTAGGCCATGCCGGTCTGCTCGGCCAGCGTGTCGAGATACTTCAGCGAGTCCTGCAGATTCGGGTGGTGATCGAAACCGACGCTCTCCCACTCGACGTCCTCGGCCAAGAACTCCTGGTAGGTCCGTTTGAACGCGGCCAGGTCCGGGCCCATGCCCGCGAAGAAGTCCAGGACGAATTGTTCTTTGTCGTTCTGAGCAGTGGCCACCAGAATCTCCTAAAAGACTTGTTGTAAATAGTCTAACCTTAGACTATCATACGTAATATATATCTCAGTGTAGCCGTCCTGCAATGGGATCGAAGGCTTCGAGTCGCAATGACATCGTCATGGACCGGACCTGCTGACTATGCGCTGATCAGTCGCTGACGAAGGGTCTGCAGGGTGCTGTCCTGGAGACCCAATCCTGCGTGGAGGTAGTTCGTCACATTGCCGTACCGCAACTCGATCTCGGTGATCGCTGTCTCGAGGTAGCTGCGATCGACGGTCAGCATCGGTGTCATCGCGTCGGCCACGGCCGGTCCTCGGCTCTGTCGCAGCGAGTCGAGAGTCCGGGCGATGGATTGCGCGCTGCGCTGATTGGATTCGAGGAAATCGGTCATCGTGACCTCGGGCGACACGCCCGCCATCTGGTGCAGCAGATACGTGGCGAAGCCGGTTCGGTCCTTGCCCGCGGTGCAGTGGATGACAACCGGTCCGTTCTCGTTCGCCAACCCTGTCAGCAGGGCGGCGAACGCCTGCCGTTCGGTGGTGCCGGCGACGAAGCCGCGGTACAGGCCCCGCATCACGTCGTACGCGTCTTCGGCCGAGGTCAGCGCAGCCAGGGAGGCGTTGAGCTCCCGGCCGTCGCCGATCACCGAGATCTGCCGGTATGCCGTTGCGGCGGGCAGGTGATCCGGTGTAGCACTGGACTCATCCGGAGTGCGCAGGTCGTACACGGTGCTGGGATGCAGTTGTGTGAGGGTGGCCAGGTCGGTCTCGTTCGGAGTCAGGGCGTTGGAGCGGTAGATGACGTTCGTTCTGAGGTGTCGTCCGTCGGTGGTGGCATACCCACCGGAACTACCTGCGACATCCCGGAAGTTGTCGAGGCTGGACAGCCTCGGTACAGCGGTCGCGGGCTGGACGACGGCCGGAGTCCCCTGGTCCGGCGCCGTGGAACAGCCCGTGGGCGCGAGGAGCAACGCCGTTCCTGCCAGCAGGCCCGAGATCATCCGGGTGAACCACGTGAACATACGACTCCTGCCGAACGGCCGATACTTATGGTCGTGAACGACTCTATCGTCAGTGGTCGAATAATAAATAATCTACAAGTGTAGTTATTCTTGCGGGGTGGGGTCGCCACGGTTAACCGTGCGTTGTCCTTGTGTCATCGGCGCTGAGGTGCGAGCGGACGCGTCGCGCGCGGCAGTCGGCAGCGCGGTGACCAGCCTGATCAGGGATGCCGACATGCGCGCTCAACGTGGAGTCCACCGATATTCCCCAGGTGAACGCTCTTCGTCCGATCCCGGCCGGATGGTAGAGCACCGGCATACCGGTTCGGAGCTCGGGAGGGCGTCGCTACCTCTTCGGAGCGGTTCGGTCGACCAAGTGGCGCTGGTTCCTGTCGGGTGGCCGGGGTACCGTTACGCCCGCGGCGCGCATCACCGATCCAGACGGGGCCGCCGACGATTGCACCTGTAGTCAGAAATCGTGCTGCTGTGGCCGGGGGAGAGCCGCGTCCGGCTCGGTCACCTGGTACCGGTCGTTGCCCGCGCATCACCGGCGGCGCTGCGGAGCTCGCTCAGAAGTTCGATGAGGCGACCGACGTCCTCCGGTTTTGCCTCGCCGAGACCGAACCCGATGTCGGTGAGTGACGAATTGGCCTTCAACACAAGCTTGCGGCCGGTCGGCGTGATCGAGACCAGGGTGGCGCGCCGATCCGTGGGGTGCGGCTTGCGGCTGATCAGCCTGCGTTTCTGCAGCCGGTCGGTGGCGAGCGTCGCGGTGGTGGCATGCACCATGAGGCTACGAGCGAGGTTGCTTACGAGTCGGGTGCCGCTGTCACTGAGCTGTAGTGTCATCAGCACCAGGTAGTCGGTGAGGTTCAGGCGGTGCTTGCGCAGTTGCGTCTCGACCGGGTCGATCACGAGACGCTGATAGCGAAGTAGCGAAGACATGGCCAGGAAACGTTGTTCGTCGCCTTCCAGCCCCTGCTCGGTCCAGTAATGGTGCGCCCACTCGACCGGGTCGGTGGTGTCGGGTACGGTCGCCTGCGTTTTCTGGGTGGCCATGGAGTCCCCGCTCGAATTCGTATCGTCGATGGTCGGTGACTGAATAGTCTACGTGTGGCCGATCGGTCTGCCGGAAACCGTCCGCGGACCGCCGCAACGTTGTCGCCCACCCGTCCGCCTTCGCGGGACGGCCCAGGATGTCCGGCATTGGGGTACCGGGGCTCGGTGCGGAGCCGGCGACAGTCCCGTTGCGGAACGGCAAGGACCGAGGCGGGCGGACTCACGGGTTCTAGAGTCGTGGCATGGGAGTTCGCGACGGCGATCGTGCCGTAGGTGTCCGGGATGTCATGGCCGAGCAACTGCCCGACTATCGGATCGACTCGGTAGTACTGCTGGGGGAAGGGGAGGACAACGTTGCCTATGACGTCAATGGCGAGTTGATCGTGCGCTTCGGTAAGGAACCCGATCTGGAAAGCCGAGCCGCGCAGGTGACCGATGAGGCCGGTCTTCTGGCTGCTGTCGCGGATATCTCGCCCCTTCCGGTACCTGAGCCGCGTTTCGTGGTGGTCGAGCAGGGGTGCCTGGCGTATTTCAAACTTCCTGGCAGCCCGCTGATCGACCTGCCCGCGTCGCGGCGATCGGCCCATGTGCGGTCGATCGCCGCAGTGCTCGGTCGATTCCTCGCCGCTCTGCATGCCGTTCCCCTCGACCGGATGGCGGACCTGGTGGACACCGACGACCAGCCGGAGGCAGTGTGGCGTGCTGAGGCCGCCCGGACCTACGATGCGATCGTCGGCACGGTGCCGCAGGCGCATCGTTCGGTGGTGGAGACATTCCTCGAAGCAGGGCCCATGCCGGATCGCTGTGGCCTGGTGTTCTCCCACAACGATTTGGGGATCGAACACGTTCTCGTGAAACCGGTTTCGGGAACGGTCACCGGCGTCATCGATTGGAGTGATGCCGCGATTGTCGATCCGGCCTATGATTTCGGCCTCATCTACCGAGACCTCGGCCCAGCTGCCCTGGCCATAGCGCTGGAGAATTACCGGACCACTGCCCACGACCTGCGGGCGATCCGGGCGCGCGCTGCGTTCTATGCCAGGTGCAGCGTGTTGGAGGATATGGCCTACGGGCTCGAGAACGGCCTTCACCGGTATCTCGACAAGAGCCTCGCGGCGCTGACGTGGCTGTTTCCGATCCCCGCCCACTGACCCCGATGCACCGGGTCAGCGCGCGTCGCCGGTGATGCCAGAACTCGCACGAACGCGGGTATCTCCGCCGGCGTGTGCGCGGGCATCATCGTGTCGCAGAACGGCAGGGCGGCCGCCATCGCACCGGTGGTCGGCCGGAACCCGGACTCGCCGGGGCCGGCGTCTGATCCGGGCCATCGCGCGGGCGAGCAGCTCGGGGGCATCGCTGTCCCAGCCATCCGATGCGATGACGACGACGGCGCCGCGTATCGCGTTACCGGATGGTGTCGCGAGCAGCGCGCCGAGGCATCGGCCGATGTGCGTGCCGCCGTGCCGGTCGATCACCTTCGCGTTGGCCCGGGCCACACCGGATCAAACGATTACTCAATCCGCTCTCGGCGCGGTGTGGTGAATCCGTCCGCCGGTCCGGGTGAGGGAACCCCCGTGCCCGCCCCAGCGCCGCGCGATGATCTCGGCAGCGATGGACACCGCCGTCTCTTCCGGCGTCCGGCCGCCCAGATCGAGCCCGATCGGGCTGGCGAGCCGGCCGAGTTGCTCCTCGGTGACACCGGCCTGCCGCAGGCGCGCCAGCCGCTGGTCGTGCGTGCGGCGCGACCCCATCGCGCCGACGTAGCCGAGCTGCGGCGCCCGCAGCGCCACCTCGAGCAGAGGGACGTCGAACTTGGGATCGTGGGTCAGCACGCAGACCACGGTCCGCGAATCGACCGCGCCTGCCGCGATCTGCGCGGCCAGGTAGCGGTGCGGCCAGTCGACGACGACCTCGTCGGCGGTCGGGAACCGGGCCGAGGTGGCGAAGATCGGTCGCGCGTCGCACACCGTCACCCGGTATCCGAGCAACGATCCCTGCTGCGCCACGGCGGCGGCGAAATCGATGGCCCCGAACACCAGCATCCGCGGCTGCCGGGTATGACTGGAGACGAATACCGCCATGCCCTCGCCGCGGCGTTGCCCGTCCGGGCCATACGACAGCACCTCGCTGCGGCCCGCCGCGAGCAGCCCGCCCGCGTCATCGATCACCGCGTCGTCGGTGCGCGCCGACCCCAGCGTGCCGTGCGCCTCGTTCGGCCGGATCAGCAGCCGTCGCCCGATCCGAGCGGAGTCCGGGTGTTCGATGACGGTCGCGATCGCGACCGGCCGGTGCTCGGCGATGTCCGCGGCGACCTCGCCGAGTTCGGGAAACGTCTCCCGGGAGATCGCTTCGACGAAGACGTCGATGATGCCGCCGCAGGTGAGGCCGACGGCGAACGCGTCGTCGTCGGAGAACCCGTACCGCTGCAGCACCGGACGACCGGTCCGCATGACGTCGGTGGCGAGGTCGTAGACCGCGCCTTCGACACAGCCGCCGGAGACCGAACCGCCGACCGTCCCGTCCGGGGCGACGACCATGGCCGCGCCGGGCGGTCGCGGCGCCGAACGGAAGGTTCGCACGACCGTCGCGAACCCGGCCGTGCCCCCGGCGTTCCAGACTGCCATCAGATCCGTGAGCAGGTCCTGCATGATGCGTCCTCCGCGCGCGATTCGGCGGTAGGCACCGCGTCCACGTCCAAACTAGACTCGGATCGTCACGCCCGCCCAACTTCGGGCCTATTCGAACGTGGTGCGGCTCGGCTCCGTCCATGCGGCGGCCAGAGAGCGCGGGCGAAAGATTTGGCAGTCGAGCTGAGTGTGCGCCCCACCAGCCGGTTCCGCTGTCTGATCGAGACCCGTGCGGTGGACATCGCGCTGGGGCCCGGGCCGGAGAACTCCGACACGACCATCGCCGCCCGGCCGTTCCTGAAGTACCAGATCATCTCGGTCGCGCGCCCCGACAGTCCGCCGGCGGGCACCGCCGCGCATCCGGCGCTGCTGCGCGAGCAACCGTGGGGCGTGGGCGTCGCGCGATTTCGCCCGAAAATGCATGTGACTCTGTGGAGTTGAACCTCCTCCTGCTGCCCGAGCGCTCGCGTCCGCAGGCCGGACTCCGGTTGATCGCCGCGACCATCGTCGATTTCGCCCGGACTCGGGCTCTGTCGCAAGGCGGCGGCGCCCGAGGGATCAGGGATGGTGGTGGATCGGGTCGGTCCAGTGCACGGCCTCGGGTTTCTCGACCGGCTCGATGTCGAGATTCACCACGACCGCTTCACTGTCGCTGCGCACCAGTACGCATTCCAGCGCTTCGTCGGTGCTGGCGTTGATTTCCTGATGCGGCACATACGGCGGCACGAAGATGAAATCGCCCGGCCCGGCCTCGGCCACGAATTCCAGCCGCTCCCCCCACCGCATCCGCGCGCGCCCGCGCACAACATAAATCACGCTCTCGAGCGCGCCGTGGTGATGCACGCCGGTTTTGGCGTCGGGATGAATGGTCACCGTGCCCGCCCAGATATGCTGCGCGCCGACGCGCGCCCGATCGATGGCCGCCGCGCGATCCATCCCGGGCGTCTGAGCGGTGTCGGTGTGGAGCTGGTCGGCTGCGATGACACGCACGCCCTCGTGGCGCCAGTCGCGTGTGGCCGGTCCGGGTGGCGGCGCGGATTCCTGGGCAGCTGGTCCCTCGGTCACAGTTGTCCTCTCCCGCCGCTATGCGACGCCTCTCAGTTGCCGATCGGTCATCGATCGATAATGTGTAGTGATCGCTTCGACAGCGGTGAGTTCGATTTCGGGTCCGAGTCCGCGCCGCGCCACCAGACGTACGTCGATGCTTCCCATCGCGGGCAGTTCCGGCACCTCGACCAAGCCGGGCGGAAGTGCGCTGTGGAAGGGGAGCAGAGCCACGCCGAGGCCGGCCTGCGCGGCCGCCATGACGCCGTCGAGATTGCCGGATTCGGCGGTGACCGATACGTCGTAGCCGAGTTCGGCGAGCCGGTGCAGTGCTCGCTTGCGCAGGGTGCACGGTTCCTCGAAGGCCAGCAGCGAGATCGGGCCCCGTCCGGAGGCCATCCGCCAGCTGGGCGCCGCGGCCCAGCGCAGCCGGAGTTCGCCGACGGCGGCGCCGACGGGTTCGGGGCTGCCCCCGAGGACGACAGCCAGATCCAGCGCGCCTTTCACCACCGATTCGGTGAGACTGGTCGAGCGGTCGATGCGGAAGTGCACGTACACGCCGGGGTAGGCGCCGCGCAGGACGCCGAGCAGTTCCGGGAGCAGCCGGTCGGCGGCGTGTTCGGTGGAACCGATCGTGATCCGGTCCGGATCGACGGCGACGAAGCGTTCGAGCATCTGGTCGTGCGCGGCCAGCAGCGCCCTGGCCTCGCCGACGAATCGCTCCCCGTCCGCGGTGAAACGTGTACCGCGGCCGCCTTTTTCGATGATGGTCCGCTCGAGTCGGCGTTCCAAGAGCCGGATGTGCTGACTGACCGTCGGCTGACTCAGGTACAGCGCGTCGGCCGCGCGCCGGAAACCTCCGGTGTCGGCGATGGCCAGCAGGGTCCGAAGATGCGCCAAGTCCAAGGGATATGCCATACGCCCACCTGTCTCCACCGTCGACATCCCGTATGGGGTAAACCAACTACATAAACTTCGGTCACGCAGCGTTTGGAATCTGCGAGATCGAAATATTCGGTGGGATCGGATCGGGACGCGGGCCCGTCGACCGCGTACACCGAAATCGACCGGAAGGTATCTTTCCGGGGTTGAATCGGCGGATTCCGCGCGGGAGATGTTCTACTGGCCCGCCCGATCGGAATATCGGATCGGCGGCTATCGAATCACATGATCCGACTCTGTAAATGTCTGTGCTGCAATCACTTTCGATAGAACCGAGCATATGGGAAGCTGGTCGCGCCGAGTTGCTCGCGTTTCGTACTCGACCGCACAATTGCGAAACAGTAGGCGCCCGCCGTAGTGCCGCCTTATCGCACGAAATTCCTCCGGACAAAGGGAAATAGATGCCTGTCGCCGACAAGGAAGACGATGTGCCCGCTTTTTCTCCGATAGCGGTGGTGGGACTCGCGTGCCGATTGCCCGGCGCCCGCGATCCGGAGGCGTTCTGGAAACTCCTGGCGGGCGCGGGAAATGCCATCGGAGCACCGGCACCCGCCCGCGTGGGAGGTGACACTCGCCTGGAAGGGCTGATCGGCGGATTCCTGGACCGGGTCGACGAGTTCGACGCCGACTTCTTCGGGATCGCCCCGCGCGAGGCGGCCGCTATCGACCCGCAACAGCGACTGCTGCTCGAATTGGCCTGGGAGGCGACCGAAGACGCCGGGATCCCGATGTCGGCACTGCGTGGCAGCGACACCGCCGTCTTCGCGGCCGCGATGGCCGCCGACTACGCCGGGCTCGTCCAGGAGGCCGGGGACGCTGCCGTCACCCGGCACACGCTGACCGGAATCAGCCGCGCCATGCTGGCCAACCGGCTCTCCTACACCTTCGGCCTGCGCGGAGCCAGTCTCACTGTCGACTCCGCGCAGTCCTCCGGGCTCGCGGCCGTGCACGCGGCCTGCGCCTGCCTCGGCAGCGGTGACTCCGCGACCGCGTTCGTGGCCGCGGCCAATCTGAACCTCGCCCACACCGGCGCGCTCATCGCCGAACGCTTCGGCGGGGTGTCGCCCAGCGGGCGCGCCTCGGTCTTCGACGCGGACGCCGACGGCTACGTGCGCGGCGAGGGTGCGGTGGTCCTGCTGCTGAAGCCGCTGGACCGCGCTCTCGCCGACCGTGACCGGATCCACGCGGTGATCCGGTCGACCGCACTCAACAACGACGGCGCGAGCCCCGCGCCAACCGTGCCGACCGCCGCCGCGCAGGCCGAGGTCATCGAGCGGGCGTTGCGACGAGCGCGACTGCGGGCAGGTGACATCCAATACGTCGAACTGCACGGCACGGGCACCAAGGTCGGCGATCCGATCGAGGCCGAAGCGCTCGGCCGCGTATTCGGGCGGCACCGGGATCCCGGCGACCCGCTGCTCGTCGGCTCGGTGAAGGCGAATATCGGACACCTCGAGGGGGCCGCCGGTCTGGCCGGACTGCTCAAGGCGATCCTCAGCGTGCGGAATCGGAGGATTCCCGCCGTGCTGCACCACGACCGGCCCCACCCCGCTGTCGATCCGGCGGGCCGGAACCTGCGCGTCGTCACGGCCACCGAGCCGTGGCCGCACGCGGACCGGCCACTGCTCGCCGGAGTCAGTTCCTTCGGTATGGGCGGCACCAACGCCCACGTCGTCATCGAACAGCCCCCCGCGCCGATCGGCGGCGACCGGTCGTCGGCCGAGACCGGCGTGGTCACACCGTTCGTGGTGTCGGCGGCCACGCCCGGTGCGCTGGCGGCGCGGGCGGCGCAATTGGCCGCGTTCGTCGCCGACGAGAACCCGGAACCCGCCGCTGTCGCCTCCGCGCTCGTGCGCCACCGCAGCACCCTTGGACAACGGGCGGTCGTGCTGGCGAGTGATCACGACGGCCTGGTCGCGGGGCTGCGCGGACTCGCCGACGGGCGGGTGACGCCGGCGGTCGTGCGCGGTTCCGGTCCGGCCGACGGCTCGATCGGCGTGGTGTTCGGGGGACAGGGGAGTCAACGCGTCGGTGCGGGATCGCAGCTGTACGAGCGCTTTCCGGTGTTCCGGGCCGCCTTCGACGAGGCAACGGCCGCACTGGACCGGGAATTGAGCGGCACCGTCGCGTATCCGGTGCGGGACGTGGCCTTCGGTGCGCCGGGAACGGAGGGGCTGCTCGACACCACGGTGTACACGCAGTCGGTGGTCTTCGCGGTGGAGACCGCCCTGTTCCGGTTGATCCGATCGTGGGGGATCGAAGTCGCCGTGGTAGCCGGGCATTCCATCGGCGGGATCGTCGCCGCCCAGATCGCCGGTGCGCTGTCCTCGGCGCAGGCGGCGCGGCTGGTGGCGGCGCGGGGACGGCTCATGGCGGCGCGGGCCCCCGGTGGCGTGATGATCGCGATCGAGGCCACCGAGGACGAAGTCGCCGCGGCGATCGGTGCGTCCACCGATGTCGGTGTCGCCGCGGTCAACGGTCCGCGTGCGGTGGTCGTCTCCGGGGGCGAGGCGGCCGTGACCGCGGTGGCCGACGCGCTCGCAGCCGGTGGACGCCGCACCAGACGACTGTCCGTCTCGAACGCCTTCCATTCCGCGCACATGGATCCGGTGCTCGCGGAATTCGAGGACGTCGTCGCCGGGTTGTCCTTCGCTGTCCCGGACGGCCCCGTCGTCGTCTCGGATTCGACCGGCGGCGTATTGAGCTACGCGGAACTGTCCGACCCCGCGTATTGGGGGCGTCACCTGCGTGGCACCGTCCGCTTCGCCGACGCCGTGCGCACCATGCGCGCACTCGGCGTCACCCGGTTCCTGGAACTGAGCGCCGACGCCGTGCTGACCCCCATGGTCTCCGCGGTCCTCGACCAGGACAACTCCGTCGTCGTCACCAGCGCACTGCGCGCCCGCCGCGACGAGATCACCACCGTGCTGTCGGCCGCCGGGACACTCTTCGCGAACGGCGCGACACTCGACTGGTCGACGATAGTTCCGCCCGCTCCCCGAATTCCGCTTCCCACCTACCCGTTCCAGCGCCGACGCCACTGGATCACCGCACCCGGAACAGACGCTCAGCCAGTCGCGGGTGCCCGCCGCGCCGCGCGTATCGCTGCGGCAGAGGCTGCCGCGGGCGGTGCGGGCACTCGATCCGCGGAGATCACGACCCAGGCTGAGCGCACGGGCAACGGTGGACTCGCGGGCTCGTCCGTCCAGTCGGGGCAGGGCGTTTCTGCGACCGAAGACGCGGCGATGGGGGATACGGTCGTGGGCGAGGTGTCGATCGTGGCGGCGGTGCGCGAGGCGTCGTCCACGGTGCTGGGCTACGGGGATCCGGCGGAGTTGGATCCGCGGCGCACGTTCAAGGAACTCGGGCTCGACTCGCTCGGTGCCACTGAACTGGCGGCGACCCTGACCCGGGCGCTCGGGGTCCGGGTCGCGGCGACGGCGATCTACGACTTTCCCACTCCGGACGCGCTGATCGCCCATCTCGGGCAACGGCGGACGGGTACGGCGTCCGCCGAGGTGAACGCGGGAAGTGCGGGTGCCGATGTCGGGGAGCCGATCGCGATCGTCGCGGTGAGTGGCCGTTTTCCCGGTGGGATCGACAGTCCGGAGCGGCTGTGGGATCTGGTCGTGGCGGGCGGTGACGCGATCGGTGACTTCCCGGAGGATCGGGGCTGGGATCTGGCCGGTCTGCACGATCCGACCGGGGCGAGATCCGGTAGCAGCTACTCGCGCTGCGGCGGATTTCTCAGCGAGGCAGGGCATTTCGATGCAGCGTTCTTCGGGATCGCACCCCGCGAGGCCGCCGCCATGGATCCGCAGCAGCGTGTGGTGCTCGAGACCTCGTGGGAGCTGTTCGAGCGCGCGGGCATTGTGCCGGACTCGCTGTCGGGCAGCCGCACCGCCGTCTATATCGGGGCGACACCCCAGGAGTACGGGCCTCGGCTGCATCAGATGTCCGACGGCGCGCAGGGGTACGGACTGACCGGAGTCGCGCCGAGCGTGGTGTCCGGGCGCGTGGCCTACACCTTCGGGCTGGCGGGGCCCGCGGTCACGATCGACACCGCCTGCTCGTCGTCGCTGGTGGCGGTGCATCTCGCGGTGCGGGCACTACGGTCGGGCGAAGCGGATCTCGCGGTGGCGGGCGGTGTCACGGTGATGGCCAACCCCGGCATGTTCACCGAGTTCTCCCGGCAGCGTGGCCTGGCCCCGGACGGGCGGTGCAAGGCGTTCGCGGCGGACGCCGACGGTACCGGCTGGTCGGAGGCGGTGAGTCTGGTGCTGGTGGAACGTCTGTCGGACGCGCGGCGGCACGGCCACGACGTGCTCGCGGTCATCCGCGGATCCGCGGTGAACCAGGACGGCGCCTCCAACGGTCTCACGGCGCCCAACGGTCCCGCCCAGCAGCGCGTCATCCGCGCCGCGCTGGCCGACGCCGGCCTGCGCCCCGAGGACGTGGACCTGATCGAGGCGCACGGCACCGGCACCGCACTCGGTGACCCGATCGAAGCGCAGGCCCTGCTGGCCACGTACGGGCAGGATCGCGCCGAGCCGGCGTGGCTCGGATCGCTGAAGTCCAACATCGGGCACACCCAGGCGGCCGCCGGAACCGCGGGCCTGACCAAATCGGTACTGGCGCTGCGCAATCACCGGATGCCGGCGACCTTGCACGCGGGTAATCCGTCCCGCCACGTCGACTGGAGCGCGGGTGCGGTCGAACTGCTGTCGGAGGCCCGCCCGTGGCCTCGCACCGAGCGCCCCCGCCGAGCCGCCGTGTCCTCCTTCGGCATCAGCGGCACCAATGCGCACGTGATCATCGAAGAGGCTCCGTCCGTGGCCGCCGAACCGAGTGCGGCAACCGATCCGGGTGCGTCGCCGGAGCCGGACGGTACGAGCGCGCGGACCGGCTCGGACGTGACCCTTCCTTTCGTCGTATCGGGAACGTCTGCGGCGGCGGTGCGTGCTCAGGCACGGCGGTTGGCGGAGCACATCCAGAGTCGGTCACTCGACCCGGCGGCGGTCGCGTCGTCCTTGATCCGGACCAGGACGGTGTTCGGGGTGCGGGCTGTCGTCACGGCGGCGGACCGGCGTGAGCTGGCCGAGGGACTCACCGCGGTGGCCGAGGGACGTTCGACGCCCGGGGACACGACGTCGACGGAGGGCCGGGTCGCGGTGATCTTCGGCGGTCAGGGCAGTCAGCGAGCTGGTGCGGGACGTGAGCTGTACCAGCGCTTTCCGGTGTTCCGTGCCGCGTTCGACCGGGCGACGCAACTGCTGGACCGGCACCTCGAAGGTGTGGCGGACTACCCGATTCGGGACGTCGCGTTCGGGGTTCCCGGCACCGAGGGACTCATCGATTCGACCGTGTACACCCAGCCGGTGGTGTTCGCGCTCGAGACGGCGTTGTACCGGCTGATCCAGTCGTGGGGGATCGACGCCGCCGTCGTGGCGGGTCATTCCATCGGCGGGGTGGTCGCCGCGCACGTCGCGGGAGCGCTGTCGCCGGCGGACGCGGCGCGTCTGGTCGCGGCGCGGGGGCGGTTGATGGGGTCGCTTCCGGCCGGCGGCGCGATGATCGCCGTGGAGGCCAGCGAAAGCGCGGTGCACGAGGTCATCTCGCAGCACGATCGCGCCGATATCGCGATCGCGGCGGTGAACGGGCCGCGCTCGGTGGTGATCTCGGGTGCGGAGGCGTCCGTAACGGAGGTCGCGGACGCGATCGCGCGTGCGGGCGGCCGGACCAAGCGGCTGGCGGTGTCCCACGCGTTCCACTCGCCGCTCATGGACCCGATACTGACCGAATTCGAGCGGCTGGTCGGCGAATCGGAGTTCGGCGCGACCACGACCGCCGTCGTCTCGGACGCCACCGGCAGATCCGCGACCGATGCCGAACTGGCCGATCCGCGGTATTGGGTGCGTCATCTGCGCGGCACTGTCCGGTTCGCCGACACCGTCCGCACGATCCGGGATTCCGGTGCCGCGCTGATCCTGGAACTCGGCGCGGACGCCGTCCTGACACCGATGGCCTGGGCCACCCTGGAGGAGCACGATCCGTCGGGCACGGCGGTGTGCGTGCCCGGTCTGCGCGCGGGGCACTCCGAGGTCGCGAGTCTGCTGCGCGCGGCCGCGACCCTGTTCACCCACGGCGGGTCGGTGGACTGGGCGGCCATTGTGCCGCGGATGCCCCGCGTCGACCTGCCCACCTACGCCTTCCGGCGCGAGCGGTACTGGATCGCGGCGCCGGAGGTCGCGCGGCCCGCCGACCGCACCGAGGACAGCTGGTTCTGGGAGCGCGTCCGGGACCGCGACGCCGGCGCACTTGCCGCCGAACTGGGCGTGGACGCCGCCCAGTTGCCCGCGATCCTGCCCGCACTCGACGCCTGGCAGGTGCGCAACCAGCGCGCCGCCCGCCTGGACTCCTGGATCCACCACGTGCGGTGGCGACCGCATCGCCCCACGGGTGCGGCGCCACGCCCCGGCGAGCGCTGGCTGCTCATCGTCCCGGCGGACGGCGCAGCGGACCCGTGGGCCGCCGCGATCGGCCGCGCACTCGAGCGGTCGGGTGCGACAGCGGAAACGCTGCGTATCGACCCGACCGCAGCAGGATTGCCGACCGACGGCCGCCACGATCACACGAAGGTGCTCTCGCTGCTCGCCCTGACACCACAGCGACCCGACGCTGCCGAGATACCCGTGGCCGCGGTCGCACTGGCGCGTGCCGTCGGCGGTACGGGAGCCGACTACTGGGTGCTCACCTCCGGAGCGGTCGCCGCGACCCGCGATGACGCCGTCCGCGCTCCGGATCAGCACTGGCACTGGTCCTTCACCGCCGCGGCCGCCGCCGAGGGCACGGTGCGGACCGGTGGGCTGCTCGACCTGCCACCCGAACCCGCAGACGGTCCGGCCGCGCGGGTCGTCGACGCCATCGCCGGCGCCGGCTCCGAGCGCGAATTCGCCGTGCGCGGCGACGAGACGAGAGTGCGGCGGCTGGTTGCGGGCCGGCCACGGCGGCCCACCGGCGGCACGTGGCGGCCCACCGGCACGGTCTTGATCACCGGCGGCACCGGCGCGCTCGGTGCCCGGGTGGCCCGGCGGTTGGCGCGCAACGGAGTTCGCGACCTGTTGCTGGTCAGCAGGCGAGGCGAGACGGCGCCGGGCGCCGCCGACCTGATCGCCGAACTCACCGCACTCGGCGCGCGTCCCGTGGTGGCGGCCGTCGATATCGGCGATCGTGTCGCGGTGGCCGCGCTGCTGGCCGCTGTCCCGGCGGACCGACCGCTGACCGATGTGGTGCACACCGCCGCGGTTCTCGACGACGCCGTCGTGGACGGACTGGACGGAGACCGGCTCCGTCGCGTACACCGGGTCAAGGTCGACGGGGCGCGAAACCTGCACGAACTCACCGCCCACCTCCCGCTGGCGTCGTTCGTGCTGTTCTCCTCGATCACCGGGACGATCACCGCACCCGGCCAGGCGAACTACGGCCCCGGCAACGCCTACCTCGACGCGCTGGCGCGACACCGTCGATCCCTGGGCCTTACCGCGACCTCCGTTGCCTGGGGGCACTGGGACGGACCCGGAATAGCCGGTGCCGGAACGGATCTGCGTCGCGGCGGCCTACGACCGATGGATCCCGAACTCGCATTGGACGCGCTCGAGCGCGCGGTCGGCGACGACGAGACGCATCTCGTGGTCGCCGATATGGACTGGGCCGTGGCGGCCCGCGGTGTCCACTCGGCGCTGCTTTCCGAACTGGTGGACACCGGGGACACCGCCGAACCCCAGCCGGCACTCGCCGACCATATCTCGGGTCTCGATCCCGCCGCAGCCCGGCGCTACGTCACCGATGTCGTCCGTACCGAAGTGGCCGCCGCCCTCGGCCACAGCGCACCGGATACCGTCGCCGACGACCGCAGCCTGCGCGACCAGGGGCTCACCTCGCTGTCGGCGGTGGAACTGCGCAACCGTCTGCGGGAGGCGACCGCACTCGATCTGCCCGCGACGGTGGTCTTCGACCATCCGACGGTGCGGGAACTGGCGGAGCTCATCGTGGCCGAATCGCATCCATCCGCACCCAGCGCCCTGGACATCCTGTTGAGCGATCTCGAGCGCGTCGCTGCGGCACTCGCGGATCCGGCGGTCTCGGCTCGGGAACGAGCCCTCGTCGATGAACGGCTGCGGCGCCTGCTGGACCGGTCGCGGGCATCCGGCGACACCGCGCCACCCGCCACGGAACTGTCCAGAACCTCCGACGAGGACCTCATCGGCTTCATCAGTTCCGAGCTCGGCATCTCCTGACCTGTCCGCGCTGTACCGGGCGTACCCGAAAGGCATTGCCATGAACGATCATGCGAACGACGAGACGTTGCGGCGCCTGCTGCGCCGAGTCAGCGAGGAGCTGTACAAGACACGTGCCGAGCTGCGGGAGGTCACCGAGGCCGGGCACGAGCCCATCGCCGTACTCGCCGCCGGATGCCGGTTCCCCGGTGCCGATTCACCCGAGGAGTTCTGGGATCTGCTCGTCTCGGGCCGGGAAGCGCTGAGCGACTTCCCCAGCGACCGGGGATGGGACACCGCCGCCCTCTACCACCCGGACCCCGATCACCTGGGCACCTCTTATACCCGGCGCGGCGGATTCCTCGACGGCGCCGCGGATTTCGATCCCGACTTCTTCGGTATCTCCCGCCGTGAGGCCCTGGCCATGGACCCGCAGCAACGTCTGCTGCTGCACACCACCTGGGAGGCGTTCGAATACGCGGGAATCGATCCGCGCACGGTGCGCGGCACCAGGACCGGGGTGTACATGGGCACCAACGGCCAGACCTACGTCACCGGACCCGGATATGTCCCCGCCACCGTCGAGGGCTATCTGGTCACCGGGACCGCGGCCAGTGTGCTCTCGGGCCGGCTGGCCTACACCTTCGGCTTCGAGGGGCCCGCGCTCACCGTGGACACCGCCTGCTCCTCGTCGCTGGTGGCGCTGCACCTCGCGGTGCGCGCACTGCGAGCGGGTGAGGTCGACTTGGCCGTCGTAGGCGGCGCGACGGTGATGTCGACACCGGAGATCTTCGTGGAGTTCTCGCGTCAGCGCGGACTGTCCGCCGACGGCCGGTGCAAGGCATTCGGCGCGGGCGCCGACGGTACGGGATGGGCCGAGGGCGCGGGCGTCGTCCTGGTGGAGCGCCTGTCGGACGCGGTGCGGCTGGGTCACCCGATCGCCGCCGTGGTGCGCGGGACCGCCGTGAACCAGGACGGCGCGTCCAACGGCCTGACCGCGCCGAACGGCCCGGCCCAGCAGCGGGTGATCCGGCAGGCGCTGACCGATGCCGGACTGACGGCCTCGGAGATCGACGCGGTCGAGGCGCACGGCACCGGCACCGCGCTCGGTGACCCGATCGAGGCGCAGGCCCTGCTGGCGACCTACGGCCAGGACCGGACCGAACCGTTGTGGCTGGGTTCGGTGAAATCCAATATCGGGCACACCCAGGCCGCCGCCGGGATCGCCGGGGTGATCAAGACCGTGCTCGCGCTGCGGCACGCGCACCTGCCGCCCACCCTGCAGGTGGCGGAGCCCTCGCCGCTGGTGGATTGGGCGTCGGGTCGTATCGGACTGCTCGTGCGGGGACGTGCCTGGCCGGAGGCCGGGCGCCCGCGTCGGGCCGCGGTGTCCGCATTCGGGGTCTCGGGGACGAACGCGCACGTGATCCTCGAGCAGGCTCCGGACATCGAGGCGACAGCATCCGATCCGGTGCACGAACCAGGTGCGGCATTGCCGTTCCTGGTGTCCGGGGCGACACCGGAGGCGCTGCGCGCACAGGCGGAACGGCTCGAGACCTTCGTGGAGCACACTGCGGCGCAACCGGTGTCGATCGCATCGTCCACGGTGCGTGCGCGCGCGGTGTTCGGCACGCGTGCGGTCGTTGTCGCGGGAGATCGCGGCGCACTGTCGACCGGGTTGCGGGCGCTCGCCGGGGGGAACGCAGATCCCGGCGTCGTCACCGCACCCGAGACCAGTACTACACCTACGGTGGGCGTCGTCTTCGGCGGTCAGGGTAGTCAGCGCGTCGGCGCGGGCGCGGCCCTGTACGCGCGGTTCCCTCGGTTCCGGTCCGCCTTCGACGCGGCGGTGGAGCTGCTCGACCGGTATCTGGGTGACGCGGTGGCCTTCTCGGTCCGCGACGTCGCGTTCGGTGCTGCGGGCACCGAGGGGTTGATCGACTCCACCGTGTACACCCAGGCGGTGATCTTCGCCGTCGAGGTCGGACTGTACCGGCTGGTCGAGTCGTGGAACGTCGAGATCGCCGCTGTGACAGGGCATTCCATCGGCGGTGTGGTCGCCGCCCACGTCGCGGGCGTGCTCTCCCTCGACGACGCGGCCCGGCTGGTGGCCGCGCGTGGGAGGCTCATGGGCGCGTTGCCCGCCGGTGGCGTGATGGTGGCGATCGAGGCCACCGAATCCGAGGTCGCCGCCGCGCTGACGGAGGCGGCGGTGCGGGCGCGCGTCGCGATCGCGGCGGTGAACGCGCCACGCTCGACGGTGCTCTCGGGTGTCGAGGCCGACGTGCTCGCCGTCGCGGCCCGGCTGTCGGCGGCGGGCAGACGGGTCAAGCGACTCGCGGTCTCGCACGGATTCCATTCGCCCGCCATGGATCCGGTGCTCGCGCAGATCCGCGCGGTGGCCGCCGAGCTGACCTGCACCGCGCCGTCGGGGCCCGTGCTGGTCTCGGACGCGACGGGTGCGGTGGTGACGGACGTGGAGCTGGCCGATCCGGACTACTGGGCGCGGCATCTGCGCGGCACGGTGCGCTTCATCGACGCGGTGCGCACACTGCGTGACACCGGTGTCGGTGTCTTCGTCGAACTCGGCTCGGACGCGGTGCTGACACCGATGGTGTCGGCCGCGTTCGAGGACGACGACGCGGTGGCCGCGGTCCCCGCGCTGCGCAGAGGAGGCGACGAGGCGGCGACCCTGCTGGCGGCGATGGCCGCGATCTTCGTGCGCGGCGGCCACGTCGGCTGGCCGCTGATCGTGCCGCAGGCCCCGCCCGCCGAACTGCCCACCTACGCCTTCCGGACCGAGCGGTTCTGGACCGCGGTCGAAGCCGTGCCCTCCGGTGCCGGCCCGCGCGAGGGCGGACATCCGCTGCTGGACGTTCCGGTCGTCCTCGCCGACGGCGATCTCGCCGTCGCCTCGGGCCGTATCGGTGTGGCGACGCATCCCTGGCTCGCCGAGCACGTCATCGGAGACGAGATTCTGGTGCCCGGCACCGCGCTCGTGGAGATGATCGTGCACCTCGGTGACGCCGTCGCCGCCCCCGTGATCGAGGAACTCGTCATCGAGTCGCCATTGGTCCTGCGGCCGGACGCGATCGTCGACGTGCGCGCCGCCGCCCGCGGGACCGACGGCGGATTCGATGTGGAGATCCACGCCCGCGAATCCACGCGGGCAGACGCGCCATGGATACGGTACGCGGTCGGCCGGATCATCGCCGAGGACGCCCCCGTGGTGGCGGCGTCGCACACCACCTGGCCGCCGCTGGAGGCCACCGCGTTCGACACCGCGAACGCCTACGAGCGGCTGCGTGCGAGTGGACTGGCCTACGGTCCGCTGTTCCAGGGGCTGGCCGCTTTCTGGCGCGCCGGAGACGAGATCTTCGCCGAAGTCGCGCTGCCGGACGCGGCACGGACGGGGACGGAATCGTTCGCGGTGCACCCGGCGCTGCTCGACGCCGCATTGCATCCTTTCCCGCTGGCGACTGATCCCGCAACGCCGCGAATTCCGTTCGCGTGGAATGGAGTTCGAGTACACGCCAGCGGAGCCACCGCACTCAGGGTCACCTTTACCGTCACCGGGGACGGAATCACCGGCCTGTCCGCGACCGACGGCTCGGGCTCACCGGTGCTGACGGTCGACGCCCTGGCCCTGCGCGCGGCGACCGCGCACAGGGCGACACGCCACGACGACCTGTTCGAGGTGACCTGGGTCGAACACCGCCCGGCCGGCGCCACCCCGGTCGAGACCCGCACCTGGATGGCGGATCCGGCAGCGGAATCCGCTGTGCACGAGGCGCTCACGGTACTGCGCACCGCCGACGCCGGCGATCCGCTGATCGTGCGCACCCGTAACGCGATCGCCGTCCTCGACACCGATCGGCCCGATCCGGCGACCGCGCCGATCTGGGGCCTGGCCCGCGTCGTGATCACCGAACGTCGCGGCGCGGTCATCCTGGTCGACACCGATGACAGCCCCGGCTCCGCCGCCGTTCTCGATCGCGCCGTCGCCGCCGCGGTCGCCGCCGGTGAGACCCAGATCGCCGTGCGAGAAGGCCGGGCGTATGTGCCGCGTCTGACTCGCTCCAGCGAAACGGCGACTCCGCGCGCGTGGGACCGCGAGGGCACGGTGCTGGTGACCGGCGGCACGGGAGGGCTCGGCGCGCTGCTCGTCCGTCATCTGGTGACCCGGCACGATGTGCGGCACCTCCTGCTGGTCAGCCGCAGCGGTTCGGCGGCCCCCGGCGCCGACGAACTCGTCACCGAACTGCGTGCCCTCGGTGCGCATGTCCTGGTCGTATCCGCCGATATCGCCGATCGCGACGCGGCGGCCCGCGTCCTGGCCGCGGTGCCCACCGCCCATCCGCTGACCGCGATCGTGCACACCGCGGGCATCGTCGACGACGGCGTCCTCGAATCGGTCACCCCGGACCGGCTCGACGCCGTTCTCGCGCCCAAACTCGGCGGGGCTCGCAACCTGCACGAGCTCACCCTGGACCACGATCTGGCCGCGTTCGTGCTGTATTCGTCGGTGGCCGGACTGCTCGGCACCGCCGGACAGGCCGCCTACGCCGCCGCGAACGCCGGACTCGACGCGCTGGCGGCGCTGCGGCGCGCCGACGGCCGGGCGGCGACCTCGCTGGCCTGGGGACTGTGGTCCGAATCCACCGGCGTGACAGCCCATCTCACCGACACCGATCGTGCCCGGCTCGCCCGGCAAGGAGTCCGTGCGCTGGAAACCGACCACGCGCTCGAGCTGTTCGACGCCGCGGTATTTCATCGGGACCGGGCACTATTGGCTCCCGCGCCGCTGGACCCGGCGGCATTCACCGGAGACGGCACCGACACCCCGGTGCTCTTACGCGACCTGGTGCGGCCGAGCCGACGTCGTGCCGCGCCGGGCGTCGACGCCGCGCCGGGACTCGCCGTTCGTCTCGCCGGATTGTCCGCCGACGCTCGGGACGCACATCTGCTCGACCTGGTGCGCAAGGAGGTCGCCGCGGCCCTCGATCATCCCGATCCGGCGAGCATCCGCGGCGATCGAGGACTGTCCGAACTGGGACTGGACTCGCTCACCGCCGTCGACCTGCGCAACCGGCTCGCCGTGGCCTCGGGCCTGCGCCTGCCCGCCACCCTCACCTTCGATCACCCGACGCCCGCCGCGATCGCCGACCTCCTGCTCACCCGCCTGCTCGGGGCGGACACCGCGACACCGGTGGCGGTGCGCGGTGTCGCGGCGACCGACGATCCGATCGTCATCATCGGTGTGGCGCTGCGGCTTCCCGGCGGCATCGAAAGTCCGGAAGGCCTGTGGCGACTGCTGGAGAACGGCGGCGACGCGATCGGTGACTTCCCCGGCGACCGGGGCTGGGATCTGGCGGCACTCTACGACGAGGATCCCGAACGACCTGGCACCTCCTACACCAGGCACGGCGGATTCCTCACCGCCGCCGCGGAGTTCGACGCCGGGCTGTTCGGCATCTCGCCGCGCGAGGCACTGGCCACCGACCCGCAACAGCGCCTGCTGCTGGAAACCGCGTGGGAGGCGCTGGAACGGGCAGGCATCGATCCGACCTCGTTGCGGGGCAGCAGGACCGGAGTCTTCGCCGGAACCATGTACCACGACTACGCCCCGCACATCCAGGACGCGCCCGCCGATCTGGAGGGCTATCTGGTGAACGGCAGCGCGGGCAGTATCGCCAGCGGACGTATCGCCTACACCTTCGGATTCGAAGGCCCGGCCATCAGTGTCGACACCGCCTGCTCGTCGTCGCTGGTCGCCCTGCACCTCGCGGCGCAGTCGCTGCGATCGGGCGAGAGCGATCTGGCACTGGCCGGCGGCGTCGCCGTCATGTCCAGTCCCGCGACCTTCGTCGAATTCTCCCGGCAGCGCGCACTGTCGCCGGACGGGCGCTGCAAGGCGTTCGCCGCCGCCGCGGACGGGACCGGCTGGGGTGAGGGCGTCAGCATGCTGGTCGTCGAACGACTATCGGACGCACGGCATTTCGGACATCCTGTACTCGCGGTGGTCCGCGGGTCGGCCGTCAACCAGGACGGGGCATCGAGCGGACTGACCGCGCCGAACGGCCCCGCCCAGCAGCGCGTCATCCGGCAGGCACTGGCCAACGCCGGACTCACGGCCGCCGAGGTCGACGTGGTCG
Source organism: Nocardia aegles (assembly GCF_052545135.1). NCBI lineage: Bacteria > Bacillati > Actinomycetota > Actinomycetes > Mycobacteriales > Nocardiaceae > Nocardia > Nocardia aegles. The sequence continues at coordinate 705,363 of NZ_JBQWRI010000002.1, read as the reverse complement.
AAGCGCACGGCACCGGCACCACCCTCGGCGATCCGATCGAAGCGCAGGCGCTGATCGCGACCTACGGTGCCGAGCACACCCCCGAAAGGCCGCTGTGGCTGGGATCGCTCAAATCCAACGTCGGCCACACCCAGGCAGCCGCGGGCGGCGCGGGCATCATCAAAATGCTCCTGGCCCTGCGTAATCGGCTGCTGCCGAAAACGCTGCACGTCGACGCGCCCACCCCGCACGTCGACTGGTCGGCGGGCACCGTACGCCTGCTGACCGATGCCCGGCCCTGGGAGCCCGCCGCGACGCCCCGGCGCGCGGGAGTGTCCTCCTTCGGCGTGAGCGGCACCAACGCCCATGTCATCCTCGAGGAACCACCGATCGAGCACCCGGCACCGGTCGCGGTCGGCGGGTCGGCACCGGGTGCGGTCGACGGGTCGGCACCGGCCGCGGCGGGAGATCCCGCGCCGCACGCGGCTGACGAATCGGCACCGTACCCGGCCGGTGGCTCGGTGCCTCGACCGTCGGTGCCGCTCGCCGCGGCACCCGTCCCATGGGTGCTGTCGGCGCACAGCCCTGCCGCGCTGCGCGGGCAAGCGGTGGCGCTGGCGTCATATCTGCAGACCCGTCCGGACCTGGACGCCGCCGACATCGCGCGCACCCTGGTGCAGAGCCGGGCCGAACTGTCCGAACGCGCCGTGGTGGTGGGCGCCGACGACGCCGCACTGCGCGAAGGATTGAACGCTGTGGCCACGGGCGCGCCGCTGCCCGATCACGTGGTGCGCGGGAGCGCGGACGTGGCGGGCAAGACCGTGTTCGTCTTCCCGGGGCAGGGTGGTCAGTGGCATGCGATGGCGGCCGAGTTGTACCGGACAGCACCGGTTTTCGCGCGGCGGCTGACCGAGTGCGCGGCGGCGCTCGCATCGTTCGTCGACTGGTCGCCGTTGGACGTGCTGCTCGGCGCGGGCGAGGTCGACCTCGAACGCGTCGACGTGGTGCAGCCCGCGCTGTGGGCGGTGATGGTGGCGCTGGCGGAGCTGTGGCGGGCCAACGGGGTGCGACCGGACGCGGTGATCGGTCATTCGCAAGGCGAGATCGCGGCGGCCGTGGTCGCCGGCGCACTGTCGGTGCACGACGGCGCGCGCGTGGTCGCCCTGCGGAGCAAGGCCATCGCCGCCGCGGCCGTGCCGGGCGCCATGGCGGCGGTCGCCCTGTCCGCCGAGGCGGCCGAGAACCTGGTGCGGGACACCGGCGGACGTGTCTCGGTGGGCGTGGTGAACTCCCCGACGTCGGTGGTGCTGTCCGGCGATGTCGACGCCGTCGAGCAATTGCTCGTCCGCCTCGACGAGTCCGGGGTGCGCAACCGCAGGGTGGCGGTGGACTACGCCTCCCACTCGGCGGGGGTCGACGCCCTGCGGGCCGAACTCGCCGAGGTACTCGCCCCGCTTCGGCCGGGCCCGGCCGATATCGCCATCCTGTCGACGGTGACCGAGGACTGGGTCGACGGCGAGGCGCTCACCGCGGACTACTGGTTCGAGAACCTGCGCGGCACCGTCCGTTTCGAGGCCGCGACACGCGCGCTCATCGAGCAGGGATACCGGTCGTTTGTCGAGGTCGCTCCGCATCCGCTGCTGTCGGCCGCCATCGAGGAGACCGCCGAAGCCGTCGACGCGCCGTCCATCGCGGTCATCGGCACCCTGCGCCGCGACGACGGCGGTCCGCGCCGGTTCACCCTCGCGCTGGGTGCCGCCCACGTGCGCGGCGTCCCGGTCGACTGGACGGTCGCACTGGCGGGGCGCGGTCGGCGCATCGAGTTGCCGACCTACGCCTTCCAGCGCACCCGATACTGGATCGACGCGGATCGCTCGGGCTCTCGGCGCGAGGACCGGGGCGGACGCGACCCGGTGGTCGTCGCCGAATCCACGCCGACGCCGGTGCTGCGTTTCGACGGTCTCGACCGAGTCGCGCGGCGCGCCGCCGTGCTCGAGCTGGTGCGCGGTGAGACGGCGGCCGTGCTCAAACACGCCGGCGGAGACGAAATCAATTCGACCAAGGCCTTCCGCGAACTCGGCCTGGATTCGCTGACCGCCGTCGACCTGCGCAACCGGTTGCGTGCCGCGACCGGGCTGGCGCTGCCCGCGACGCTGATCTTCGACCATCCTTCCCCGGAGGCGGTGGCCGACTACGTGGTGTCCACTCTGCCCGACGACGCGTCGAGCGCACCTGTGCAGGTCGACGACGTCCTGCGCTCCCTCGAGGATTCGCTGACGGCGGTCGCCACGGGCGACGCGAACGACGCGCTCGCCGAGCGGTTGCGCGCCCTCGCCGACCGCCTCGCGGGTGGCGGCGCCGACGCTTCCCTCGACCTCGACTCGGCTTCCGACGACGACTTGTTCGACTTGGTAGACAGGAACTGAACCGATATGGCCACCGAAGCCAAACTCCGTGAATACCTGAAGCGTTCGATCGCCAAGGAACAACGACTCCAGCAGCGCGTCGATGACCTGCGGGCCAGAGCGCACGAACCGATCGCCATCATCGGCACGGCATGCCTGCTGCCCGGCGGTGTCGACACACCGGAGCAACTGTGGCAGCTGGTCGCCGACGGCCGTGACGCGGTCGGCGACTTCCCGGCCGACCGGGGCTGGGATCTGGCCGCGCTCTACGATCCCGACCCCGACCGGCCCGGCACTTCCTACACCCGGCAGGGCGGATTCCTCGACACCGCCGCCGATTTCGATCCGGACTTCTTCGGCATCTCCCATCGCGAGGCGCTGTCGATGGACCCGCAGCAGCGTCTGCTGCTGCGCACCGCGTGGGAGGCCTTCGAACGCGCGGGCCTGGATCCGAACGCCTACCGAGGCAGCCGGACCGGTGTGTACGCCGGATTGGCGGGCCACGACTACGGTTCCCGCCTCGACCCCGTCCCCGAGGATCTCGAGGGATATCTGGCGATCAACAATCTCGGCAGTGTGGTGTCCGGGCGCATCGCCTACACGTTCGGTTTCGAGGGCCCCGCCGTCACCGTGGACACCGCGTGCTCGTCATCGCTGGTCGCGCTCCATCTGGCGGTGCGCGCACTGCGCGGCGGCGAGGTGGATCTCGCGGTCGCGGGCGGTGCGTCGGTGATGGCGACGCCCATCGGGTTCACCGAGTTCTCGCGGCAGCGCGGACTCGCCGTCGACGGCCGGTGCAAGGCGTTCGCGGCGGGCGCGGACGGCACCGGATGGGCCGAGGGCGTCGGCGTCGTCCTGGTCGAGCGCCTGTCGGACGCCGAACGGTACGGCCACGAGGTGCTCGCGGTGGTCCGCGGTTCGGCGATCAACCAGGACGGTGCGTCGAACGGCCTGACCGCGCCGAACGGCCCCGCCCAGCAACGCGTCATCCTCGCCGCGCTGGCCGATGCCGGACTCGGTGTCGGTGACGTCGACGCCGTGGAGGCACACGGCACCGGCACCGTGCTCGGCGATCCCATCGAGGCGCAGGCCATCCTGGCCACCTACGGCGCACGCACGGACGGCGAACCACTGCGACTCGGCTCGCTCAAGTCCAACATCGGCCACGCCCAGGCCGCCGCCGGCGTGGCAGGCGTCATCAAGACCGTCGAGTCCCTCAGGCGCGGCCGTCTCGCCAGATCCCTGCATCTGGACGCTCCCTCCCCCCTCGTCGACTGGGACTCCGGCCGTGTCGAACTACTCACCGACGAACAACCCTGGCCGGAAACCGGCCGCCCGCGCCGCGCGGGCGTCTCGGCCTTCGGCGTCTCGGGCACCAACGCCCACGTCATCCTCGAACAGGCTCCGAACCCGACGCATGCCCATGGCATCGGGAACGGCACGCCCGACGGCTACAACACCGGCAGCGGTGTCGCCGAGGACGGGCATGGTGCTGTCACGGGCGGCACGGTGACCAGCGGCGCTGCCGGAAACGGCGTTGCCGGGAATGGAGTCGCTGAACGTCGTGCCGATGGAACCGGTGCCGCGGACGGCCCCGGCGCTGTCGGAAGCGGGGTGCATGGGAGCAGTGCGGCCGGAACTGGCGTGGTCACGGATGACGCCGTTGCGCGCGAGGTCCTGCCGTTCGTGATCTCCGGTCGCACACCGGAAGCGTTGCGGGCCCAAGCCGCGCGCCTGGAGGAACATCTCGCGACGACGCGGGACGAGGATCTGCGATCTGTGGCGTCCGCACTGGTCCGAGACCGCGTAGTTTTCGACACGCGCGGCGTCGTGCTGGCCGTGGACCGTGCGGGTGTGCGCACGGCGCTGTCCGCCATCGCCGACGGGACCACCGCTTCCGGCGCCGTGGTGGGCGATCCGGGTGCCGGAGGTGGGGTCGCGGCGGTCTTCGCGGGACAGGGGAGTCAGCGTGCCGGTGCGGGAGCCGACCTGTACCGCCGATTCCCGGTGTTCCGTGCGGCATTCGACGCGGCGGTCACGGCACTCGACGAGTACCTAGGTGCGGCCGTCGACTTCTCGGTCCGCGAGGTCGCGTTCGGGGCGCCCGGAACCGACGGGCTCATCGACGCGACCGTGTACACGCAGGCGGTGGTGTTCGCGGTCGAGACCGCCGTGTTCCGGCTGTTGCGCTCCTGGGGTATCGAATTCGGCACGGTGGTCGGACATTCCATCGGCGGTGTGGTGGCCGCGCATGTGGCGGGGGTGCTGTCGCTCGACGACGCGGCCCGGCTGGTGGCGGCCCGCGGACGTCTGATGGGCAGCCTGCCTGCGGGCGGGGCGATGGTGGCGGTGGAAGCCGAGGAGACCGAGGTCCGTGCGGTCATCGACCGCGCGGGCTCGGTGGTCGACGTGGCCGCGGTGAACGGGCCGCGCGCCGTGGTCGTTTCGGGCGCGGAACAGGCCGTGCTCGAGATCGCCGCGACGCTGACCGCGGCCGGACGGCGCACCAAACGCCTCACCGTCTCGCACGCCTTCCATTCGGTGCTGATGGACCCGGTACTGGCCGAATTCGAGAGTGTGGTGGCCGAAATAGATTTCGCGCAGCCGGCTGGGACCGTCGTGGTCTCGGACTCGACCGGCGCCGTCGCGACCGGCGCGGAACTGGCCGATCCGAGCTATTGGACCCGGCATCTGCGCGGCACCGTGCGATTCGCCGACGCGGTGCGGACCACCAGAGACCTCGGCGCGGCGTTCTTCGTCGAGATCGGCGCGGACGCGACACTCGCGCCAGCGATCTCGGCGACCGTGGACGCCGCCGCCGTCACCGCGACACTGCGCGACGGCCGCGACGAGTTCGCGGCCGTCCTCACCGCCGCCGCGACCGTGTTCACCCACGGCGGGCACGTCGACTGGAGTGCCGTGGTGCCGCGGGCGCCGCGCGTCGCATTGCCCACCTACGCCTTCGCGCGACAGCGGTTCTGGGCCTCGCCCAGCGCCGCCCGCCCCGGTACCGCCGGACTCGGCGTCGGTGTCGTCACCCATCCGCTGCTCGGCGCGACGGTGACGCTGGCGGCCGACGGAAGCACCGTGCTCACCGGCAGGCTGTCGTTGCGCACCCACGGGTGGCTGGCCGATCACGCGGTCCTCGGCACCGTCATCGTGCCGGGCACCGCCCTGCTGGAACTGGCTGCGCGGGCGGGCGAGGAGGTCGGCGCGCGCGAGATCGGCGAACTGATTGTCGAGGCGCCGCTGGTTCTCGGTGACGACCCCGTCGACATCCAGGTGACCGTGTCCGCCGACGCGTCCGGTGAACGCGAGATCGGCATCCACTCCCGTCCCGCGACCGCGACCGACGCCGGGTGGATTCGGCACGCCGTCGCCGTGGTCGGCGACCGAATCATCGCCCCCGCTTTCGATCTCGCGGTCTGGCCGCCCGACGGCGCCGAATCGGTCGACGTGGACGACCTCTACCCGGCGCTGCGGGAGACCGGCCTGCACTACGGTCCCGCCTTTCGCGGCGTCCGCCGAGCCTGGGTACGCGACGACGAATTGTTCGTCGAGGTCGAACTGCCCGAATCGGAGGCAGTGAACGCCACGAACTTCGCGATTCATCCCGCGCTCCTCGACGCCGCTGTCCACCTGCCCGCACTACGCGCGCTCGCCGAGATCCCGCCCGGCCACAACCGGCTGCCTTTCGCGTGGAACGGCGTGCACCTCCACGCCGAGGGTGCGGCCGCACTGCGGGTCAGGATCGCGTCCGCCGGACCGGATACGGTGGCGCTGTATGCCGCCGACACCACGGGCGCACCCGTGCTGACCATCGAGGGGCTGGTCGCCCGCCGGGTATCGGCCGAGCAATTGCAGTCCGCGCGTGCGCAATCACGCGACGCGCTGTTCGAACAGGTCTGGGTAGCGGCGGGAGTTCCTGGTGCGGCCCTCGCAACCTGGACCGTACTCGCCGATCCGGCCACCGACCTACCGGACCGGCTGCGGGTCCTCGGGCACCGGGCCGACCGCGTCCCGGATGTCGCGACCTTGGCGGCGGCCGTCGCGGCGGGTGGGAGCGCGCCCGAGGCCGTCCTGCTACCCTGCGACAGTCTCGACGCGCTGGTGCCGACACTGCGGCGCTGGCTGGCCGAACCCGCGCTGGAACAGATCCGGCTGGTCGTGCTGACCAGCAACGCCATCGCGGTCGACGACGACGAGACCCTGGGGGACGGCGCGGCGATCTGGGGTCTGGTGCGCTCGGTGCAGGCCGAACAGCCCGATCGTGTGCTGCTCGCCGATATCGATGACACCGAGGAATCGCTGTCTGCGTTGGCGTCACTCGTGGCCGCCGCCGAGGACGGCGACACCCAGACCGCCCTGCGCGGCGGCCGGGTGGTCGTGCCCCGGCTGACGCGCTCGACCCCGTCAGCTCGGACCGATGCCGTCCCGTGGAGCCGGGAGGGCACCGTCCTGATCACCGGCGGACTCGGTGGACTCGGCTCGGAGATCGCCCGGCATCTGGTGTCCGCGCACGGTGTCCGGCATCTGCTGCTGCTCGGCCGCCGCGGCATCGAAACCCCCGGCGCGGCCGAACTCGTCGCCGACCTCGCGGCTGCGGGCGCGTCCGCCGAGGTGGCGGCCGTCGATGTCGGCGACCGGACCCAGCTGGCCGGCGTACTCGCACGCATTCCCGGCTCGCGTCCGCTGGCCGGTGTCGTGCACGCCGCCGCCGCGGTCGACGACGGACTGTTCGACTCGCTCACGCCCGAACGGCTCGCGGCCGTCCTCGCGCCGAAGAGCGTGGGCGCGCGGAATCTGCACGAGCTCACCGCGACCTCGGACACTGTCACGCATTTCGTGCTGTTCTCCTCGGTCTCCGCGCTGCTCGGCGGGCCCGGCCAGTCCGCGTACACCGCCGCGAATGCCGACCTCGACGCAGTGGCCGCCCGCCGCCGCGCCGCAGGGCTGCCCGCGGTGTCGGTGTCGTGGGGTCTGTGGGAACGCGCGAGCGGCACGACGGCGCATCTCGGGGCCGCCGACCGGGCCAGGATCGCGCGCGGCGGCCTGCGCCCGCTGCCCACCTCGGTCGCACTCACCCTGTTCGACGCCGCCGTGGACGCGGATCGGGCCGTCGTCGTCGCCGCGCGATTCGATACGCGCGCACTTTCGGCGCGTGCCGAGTCCGAGCGAATCGCGCCAGTGCTGAAGACGCTGATCCCCGCGCGCCGTCGCGGTGCGGCGGCGGCCGGCGGTCAGCGCTCGGTGCTCGACGGTCTCGCCGGACGTGACGAGGCCGAACGGCATCGGCTGTTGCTCGGCATCGTGCGCACCGAAGTCGCTGCGGCACTGGCGCATCCGGATCCCGACGGTATCGCAGCCGACCGCGCGCTCGTCGAGTTCGGTCTCGACTCGCTCAGCGCCGTCGAGCTGCGCAATGGCCTGGGCCGGGCCACCGGACGGCGCCTGCCCGCGACATTGACCTTCGACCATCCCACCCCCGAGGCGATCGCGGCCTACCTCGCGACCCTGGTCGAGGCCGGCCCCGTGAACGTGGCGATCGACGGCCCGGGCCCGACCGGACTCGCGGCGATCCACCGCCGCATGCACGAGAGCGGTAAACACGCCGAGGCCGCGCGGCTGCTGATCGCCTCCTCCCACGTCCGGGTGACCTTCCCGGTGGAGGACCGCAAACGCCATGCCATCGAACCGATCCGGCTGACCTCGGGGCCCGCCGACACCGTCGTCGTGGCGTTCCCGGCGTTGAGCGCGATCTCCGGACCGCACGAATACTCCAGGATGGCACGGGAGTTCCGGGACGAGCGGGACTTCTACGTGGTGCCGTGGCCGGGATTCACCGCGGGCGGCGACGAATTGCCCGATTCGGTAACCACCCTGGTGCGTCTCGGCATCGACGGTCTGCGCGCCGTGGTCGGCGATCGGCCGTTCGTGGTATTGGGCCGTTCGATGGGCGGATGCGCCGCCCACGCGGTCACCGTCGCGCTGGAACAGGAAGGTCTCGCCCCGCGGGGAATGCTGCTGGTGGACAGCTATCCCATCGACGCGGCCGCCCAACCCGGCATGGAATGGTGGATCGGGTCGATGATCACCGGCATGCTCGACCGGGTCGACCGCTTCGATCTGGCGGTCCAGGACGAACGCCTCACCACCATGGGCACCTACAACCGGCTGTTCGAGCAGTGGCGGCCCGAGCCGGTGCGCACGCCGATCCATTTGCTGCGCGCCACCACGCCACTGCCGGGGACCACGGTCGACGGTCCGCGGGACTGGCGCGCGTACTGGCCGCAGCCGCACAGTGTCGCCGATATCCCCGGCGATCACTTCACCGCGCTGGAGCAGGACGGTCCCACCACGGCCGCGGCCGTGCGCGCGTGGCTGCGGGCCCTGGAGTCCTGACCGACGAGAACGCCGCGCCGCCAGGAAATTCCGTGCGGCGCGGCGTCGGTGACAGGGGCTACGGTCCGGTGAGCTGGGCGATGATGCCGAGCCGGTCGGGCAGCACCGAGTATTCGGTGATCCGTCCGTCCCGGAAACGGATCGTGCTGATACTGACGCCGACGAAATGCCGTCCGCTGTCGGGCACCCCGAAGATCTCACCCCGCTGGGTGCCGTCGATGGTCCAGTAGACGACCACGCGATCGTCCTCGGCGACGGTATCGGTGACCGTCGCGGTGACGTTCTCGACATTGGCGCGCAGCCAGGTGATGTGCTCCACGAATCCGTCGCGGCCCTTGATGTTCCCCGCGGGCACCGCGGAATCGCGGCCGTCCTCGGCGACGATCTCGTCGAGGACGGCCAGATCGCCCTGGGTGACCACTTCGGTGTAGAAGCGGTGGGCGACCTTCTTGTTGGTCTCGAGTGTGGACACGGGAACTCCTTCGGTAGTCGGTGCGGAGACGATGGGGTCGGTCAGAGGGATTGGCCGGGCAGCGGGAGGATGCCGAGATTGGCGTCGAGTCCGCCGTCGACGACGAGGGTGGTGCCGGTGATGTACGCGGCGGCGGGGGAGGCCAGAAACCAGATCGCCTCGGCCTGTTCGCGCGGCTCGGCGAAGCGGCCCAGCGGAATCCGGCGTTCGATGGCTGCCAGCAGTGCGGGATCACGATGCACATTCGCCGTGATCCCGGTACGGGTGAGTCCCGGCGCGACCGCGTTGACGCGCACACCCTGCGCGGCGTAGTCGAGGGCGAACGCACGCACGAGATTGATCAACGCGCCTTTGGAGGCGTTATAGGCCCAGTTCCCCGGATCTCCCCGCAGCCCGGCCACCGAGGCGGTGAAGATCGCTGAGCCGCCCGCGCGCCGCAACGCCGGAATGGCGGCCTTGAGGCCGTGGATCGGACCGCGCAGGTTCACGCCGAAGATGCGGTCGGCGATATCGACCGCACCGTCGGCCTCGAGCGGCGGCGTGCCGCCGGTACCCGCGTTGAGCACCACGGTGTCCAGGCGCCCGAACCGGCTGAGGGCGGTCTCCACGGCCGCCCGGTTCACCGCGGCACCGGAGACGTCGCCGGAGATCGGCACGACCGCGTCGCCGAGATCGGTGAGGCCGTGCGTCGCGATATCCACCGCGACGACCTGATATCCGCGTTCGGCGAACAGTTCGGCGGTGGCCCGGCCGATTCCGGAGGCGGCGCCGGTCACGATCGCGACGTGCGCGGTGGAGGGGGGTGCGGTCATGGGATGCCTTTCGGGATGGGATCGACGAGGACCGGCCGGTCCACTGACGACGGCGCGGCCGGAAGGGGTGTCCGGGGTACGGCGGCCAGCAACCGCCGCGTGTAGGGGTGTCTCGGGTCGTCGAAGAGTTCATCGGTGCGACCGGTCTCGACGATCCGGCCCGACCGCATGACCGCGATGCGATCACACAGTTGCCGGACCACCGCGAGATCGTGGGAGATGAACAGCAGCGCGGTGCCCGTCTCCCGCTGCACCCGACCGAACAGGTCGAGGATCTGCGCCTGGATGGTGACGTCGAGCGCGGATACCGGTTCGTCGGCCACGAGCAGCTCGGGTCCGGTGGCCAGCGCACGGGCGATCGCGACCCGCTGGCGCTGTCCGCCGGACAACTGCGCGGGTCGTCGTTCCCGCAGTCCGGGATCGAGTCCGACCGATGCCAGCAGTTCCGTCACTCGACGTCGTCGCGTGGACGCGGTGCCGAGCCGGTGCAGCGCCTCCGCGACGATCCGCTCCACCGAGTACCGGGGATCGAAGGCGCTGAGCGGATCCTGGTCGATGAGCTGGATGCGGTGGCGTTCCGGTCTGCGGTCGCGTTCGCTCAACTCGCTCCACGGCAGGCCGTCGAAGGTGACGGCGCCCGCGGCGGGGGCGATGTGGGCCAGCGCGAGTCGTGCGAGTGTGCTCTTACCGGAACCGGATTCGCCGACAACGCCGAGTGTCTCACCCCGCGCCAACCGAAGCGACACCTGCTCGACGGTCCGGTGCGGGCTGCCGTCGCGGCGCGGATAGTGGTGCGAGACATCGGTGAACTCGAGCAGCGTGTCCCCGGTGGACGACGGCGGCACCCGGGGCGGTGCCGGGTGTGCCGAGGGGAGGTGCTCGCCCGGGCGCAGACAGCGCACCGCGTGACCGTCGCCGAGTCCGGTGAGTTCGGGAAGCGTGTGACGGCAGCGGTCGTCGACGAGGGGGCAGCGGGCGGCGAATGGGCAGCCGGTGACGGCGGCGGGTGCCCACGGCGCGACCGGGATCCGGCCCCGGGGGCCGTCGAGGCGCGGCGTCGCGGCGAGCAGTTCGACGGTGTACGGATGCGCGGGCTCGCCGAAGATCTGTGCGACGCTGCCCTGTTCGACCACCGTGCCCGCGTACATGACGGCAACGGTGTCCGCCATCCCGGCGACCACGGCAAGATCGTGGCTGATCAACAGGACGGCGGTACCGTCACCGCGATAGGTATCCAGCAACCGCAGGATCTGTTCCTGCACGGCGACGTCGAGGGCCGTGGTCGGTTCGTCGGCGATCACCAGATCGGGTCGCGCCGCGATGGCCGAGGCGATCAGCGCCCGCTGTCGCAATCCACCCGACAATTCGTGCGGGAACTGGAGCAGACGCTCCTCCGGATCGGGAATCCCGACCGAGTCGAGTAGCCCGAGAACGGTGTCGTCCAGGTCGCCGGGGGAGACCAGCCGGTGGATCTGCAGCGGTTCGGCGATCTCGTGGCCGATCCGCCGCAGCGGATCCAATGAGGTGAGCGCGTCCTGGAGGACGAATCCGATGCGCCTGCCGCGTATCCGACGCCACTGCCGACCGGTCGGGCGGCGCAGATCGATCCCGTCGAACTCCAGTCGGTCGGCGCGCACCCGCGCGCCCTGCCCCGCGAGACCGACCAGGGCGCGCGCGAGAACGCTCTTGCCCGACCCGGATTCGCCGACCAGCGCCAGGCATCGCCCCGCGTCCAGACGCAGGCTCACCGACCGCACCACGTCAGCGGATCCGAAGTCCACCGACAGATTCCGCACGCCGAGCAGCGGTGCGCTCATGAGAAATCCCCTCCCGTCCGCGTGCGCAGGGCACGGCCGAGCACACTGATCGCCAGGACCGTCACGGTCACGGCCAGCCCGGGGAACAACGCCAGGGTCCACGAAGCCGACAGGTAGCTGCGCGACTGCGCCAGCATGGAACCCCAATCGGGGACGGCGTTCTCGGGCCCGAGTCCCAGGAAACTCAACGACGACGCCATGATCACCGCTGTGCCGATATTGATCACCACGAGTACCCCCAGCGGCAGCAGCACGTTGGGGGCGATATGCCGCACCGCCACCCGCCACGGCGCGATCCCGAGATCGAGCGCGGCCCGGACATAGGCGAACCGGCGCACCAGATGCGTTCTGATGCGGATAACCCGCGCGAAACCCGGTGCGAGCGCCAGGGTCACGGCCACCGCGACATTGCCGGTGCCCGGCCCCAGTATCGCGACCACCAGCAACGCCATCAGAATGGCCGGGAACGACAGCAGCACATCGGCCGCCCGCATCGCAATCTGGTCGACCACCCGCCCGCCGAGCGACGCGGTCAGCCCCCACACCGATCCGGTGACACAGGCGAGTACGGTCGAGCCGATCCCGATCAGCAGGGTCGTGCGCGCACCGTGCACCACCCGCGCGTACACGTCGCGTCCGAGCCAGTCGGTGCCGAACGGATGGGCGAGTCCGGGGGGCCGCAGCGCGCTCGCGGGATCGATCCGCTCCGGCGAACCGGCCAGCAGATCCGGCGCGACGGCCGCGACCACGATGACCGCGAACAGCACACCGGCCAGTACCGCGCCGACCGCGGGCATCCGGCGGGATACCTTGTGCCGCAACGTCCCCGAAGCCGTGATGTCGGTCATCGGGCCGCCGCTCCGATCCGCGGATCGACGACGTGATACAGCTGATCCAGCGCGATGGCGATCACCGAGAAGGTCGCGGCCGTGAGGACGACCACCCCGGTGACCACCGGATAGTCGCGACCACGGACCGCCGAGACCAGCACCTGCCCCAGACCCTGCCTGGCGAAGACGGTCTCGACCACCACGACGCCGCCGAGCACATTGCCCAGCATCCAGCCCGACATCGTCAGCACGGGCAACGCCGCGTGCCGCAGGGCGTGTCGGAGGCGGACCCGGATCTCGGTGGCGCCTCTCGCGCGGGCGGTGAGCGCGAACGGCTGGCCGAGGGCCTGCTCGATCCCGTCCCGGGCGACCTGGGACAGCACGCCCGCGATCGCGATGGCCAAGGTGAGCCACGGCAGGATCAACGAGTCGATCCCGTTGTTACCCAGAACCGGGAACAGGTGCCAGTGGAACGAGAACAGGGCCAGCAGAAGGAAGCCGATCCAGAAGGTCGGCATGGACAGCGCGGTGAATTCGGCGGTCCTGGCGAGCGCGCGCGAACGGGGACGGTCGGCCGTTGTCACCGCGACCGCGACGGCGAGCAGCAGCCCGAGTGTCATACCGCCCGCCGCCAGTAGCAACGTCGGACCCAGCTGTTCGGTGACGATCGTCAGCACCGGCCGGTTCTGCTGATAGGAGGTGCCGAGATCGCCCCGGCACAACCGGCCCAGAAACCGCACGTATCGCACGAGAACCGGGTCGTCGAAACCGTATTCGTCGCGGATGCGAGCACGCACCTGCGGAGAAGCGGCCGCGGCGACCCCGCCCGCGACCGCACGGGCGGGATCGCCGGGAATCAGCAGCAGACCCGCGAAGGTGAGTGTCGACGCGCCCCACACCACCACCAGCGCCAGCCCCATACGAGTGGCCAGCCGGCGCAGCGGTTCGGGGACCCCGCTCAGGACGCGAGCCATACGTCGTAGAACCTCGGGTAGGTCTGGGCATCGAAGGTGAGGCCGCGCACCGACTTCGCGAACCCGGTCAGGCTGACCGGTGTGTAGACGGGAATGATGTACGCCTGGTCCAGCACTTCGTGCTGCACCGAGGAATACGCCCGTGCGGCCTTACCGGCATCGGTGGTCGCGGCCGCGTCGGTGACCCACGCGTCGATCTTCGGCGACCGCACCAGCGCCACATTGCCGCCCGCCTTGGCGTAGGTGTTGTCGGAGAAGAACGCGAAACGCAGCACGTCGGGCGTCGGCCGCGCGAAGCTGACGTCGACGATGTCGTACTGTCCGCCGATCAAGTATTTGTCGACATAGGTCCCGGTGTCGACGGTCGGGCGCAGGATCTCGATACCGGCCGATCGGGCCTGCGCCTGAAAACCTTCCGCGATCACCTCGCGTTGTTCGCGCGTGCCCTCGGGCCAGTACGGCCACGTGAGCGACAGCCGCTGCCCGTCCTTGACCCGGATACCGTCGCCGTCACGCCGGTCCCAGCCCGCCTGATCGAGCAGACGCGCCGCCGTCTCGGGCCGATAGGTGGCCAATTGGTCGCGCGCGGAGGCGTCGTAGGCGGCGGTGCTGCGGCTGAGCGGATTGTCGGCGACGGGGTAGCGGCCGAAGTAGACGTTCTCGACCAGTTTGGGGATGTCGACCGCCGCCGAGAGCGCGCGGCGCACCGCCACGTCGGCCAACGGGCCGCGCGACTGGTTGAGATAGACGTTGTAATTGAGTCCGGGCGTCTCGGTGCTCTGGAGCGTGAAACCGGGCAGCGCGGCGAGTTGTCCTGCCGACACCGGCGGCACACCCGCGATGCCCTGCACCTGGCCGCTGGTCAGCGCGCCGAATCGCGTCGCGTCCTCGGAGATGAATTCGAAGACGAGTTTGTCCAGGTACGCCGGGCCGATGTGGTCGGCACCGCCGGGCGCGGAGTTGTATCCCGGATTGCGGGCGAGGGTTTCGCGCCGGCCCTGCTCCCATTGTTCGAATACGAATGGCCCGGTACCGACCGGCCGATAGTTCGACGCGGGTTCGGCCAGCGCCTTCGGACTCTGGATTCCCAGGCTCGGGGTCGACAGCGCTTGGAGCAGCGGTGTGAACGGCTGCTTCAGCACGATCTCGGCGATATTGCTCGCGACGACGCGCGTCTCCTGATATGGCGCGATCAGAGAGGCCGCGTAAGCGGATTTCGTCTTCGGATCGACCACGTGATCGAGGCTGGCGCGCACCGCCGCGGCGTCGAATGGCGTGCCGTCGTGGAAGGTGACGCCGGAACGCAGTGTGAAGGTGTAGGACTTGCCGTCCGGTGAAATCTTCCACGACTCGGCCAGCCACGGGGCGAAGCTTTCCGGCCCGGTCTGCACGACCAGCGAATCGAAGACGTTCCGGTTGATCACGCTCGTAACCGCCGTCGCCGCCACCGCCGGATCGAGCGAAACCTGTGTTCCGGCAACGCCGTACACGAGTGTGCCGCGGTGGACCGGAGTCTGCGCGTCGCCGCCGGAGCCGGGCCGCGTGACCGCGACGGCGACGGCCGCGATCACGATCGCCACGACCGCTCCACCCGCGATCAGCCACGTCCGACGGCCGCGGCCGAGGCGGCGGGTGCGACGGACCGGCCGCGGCGGTTCTATTTCTGAAGACATGGCACCTTTTCCCTGGAAAGGATTCGATCGTGCGGATGGCCCACCGAGGAGATGCCGCCGGTTCGGTGTCGACGCCCTCGGTGGCTGATAAGACTTCAGCATGAAGAATTCGCCGTTGTCAATGACTGCGGCACAGTGCAATTCATATTCGGCCGAGCTTGTATCCATTATTTCGGAAAAATCCGACATGGCTCTCGAAGTCGATCGGACAATTCGATCGAACGTCTGGAATCGGCATGATTTCAATTAATTCCGGTGCGGCGCGATATGCGATAATTCGCCGCGGCGGAACGGCAGGCTCCGATCACCTCCGATCGACCGCACCGATCGACCCGACGGACCGGCTGGACCGCGACGGTGCCGGTGTAGGTGGCGACGATTCCGCCGACGATGGCGCTGGTGGTATCGGTATCTTCGGCTGCGGCAATGCATGTGGTGATCGCGGTTGGGTAATCGTCCAGATGCGTTGCCGCCACCCACATCGTGAACGGCACCGTGTTCTGCGCGGTGACCGGGACCCGGTGCCGAGTTCGTCCGCGGCCTCCTGCGCGCAGGCTCCGAGCAGGCTGCGCGCACGGCGGATCAGTCGGCTCGAGTCACCCTCGTCGAGGCGATCAAGGACGCCGGTCGAACACGGCTCCGGCTGCCTCGCGCCAGTGCACGCCGTTGCGGATGCGACGCCCCGTGTCGACCGCGAGGAAGCCGTGGTGACGGCGCGGGGCCAATCGTCGTGCGACGGCGGCGGGGAGCCGATCCTGATCGATCCCACCGTGTCCGAAGAGTTCGGCGACCACGGTGTCGGCCATTTCGGTATCGTCGGTCCGCTCGCACGGTCGGGCAGGGAGGTCGGCCGGCCCGAAGATCCGGAAGCGACCGGCCCATGATGGGAAATTCCGCGCCCAGCGCATCTCGCACGGACAGTTCATCGAGTGAATCGAGCAGCAACTCGACATGCATCGCGTCCGATGGTGGCTGTCCGCATACGCCCGAGACTGTGGCGGTGGGAGTGGACGAGCTGAGATAGCGCTGTCGTGGCGAAGACACTAGCATGTTCTTACTGCGATATGCGCATCTCACAATTGGTAGAAACTCCGATGACGCGACTGTACGCGAGGCGAAAAGATTGACGCGGCATCGGCCTGCCTCTAACCTTCGCCTGGTAAACGATGCTTACCGTGCGGTGTCGGAGTAGCCGTCGCAGGTATCGCATCCCTGCGACCGACGGCTGCCGGATCATTCCACGCTTCCCTGACAGTCGCAGTCGGCAGCGAGCTACCTGGCGCGCCTGCCGGCGGTCCGCGCAACGATACGGCCGAGTAACCGCCGGACAGGTGTATTTGCACCGACCGGCTGTGCGAAAAAGGGTGTAGACCCTTTGCCCGTCGACCGGGCCAACACTTCGGAGAGGAAGGAACCGGCGAGTGTTCAGCCGCATCGCCATTGTGAACCGGGGAGAGGCCGCCATGCGCCTCATCCACGCGGTCCGAGACCTGGCCGCGGAAACGGCACGTTCGATCGAGACCATCGCTTTCTACACCGATGTCGATCGCAACGCGACGTTCGTGCGCGAGGCCGACATCACCTACGACCTCGGTCCGGCCTCCGCGCGACCATATCTGGATCTGAAGGCGCTGGAACGCGCGCTGGTGACGACAGGGGCCGACGCCGCGTGGGTCGGCTGGGGCTTCGTCGCCGAGGATCCGGCGTTCGCCGAGTTGTGCGACCAGATCGGCGTGACCTTCATCGGTCCGGATGCCGAGGCGATGCGCAAACTCGGCGACAAGATCGGCGCGAAGCTCATCGCCGAAGAGGTCGGTGTACCGGTGGCGCCCTGGAGCCGCGGCCCGGTCGAGACCGTCGACGACGCACTGGCCTCCGCCGCCGACATCGGCTATCCGCTCATGCTGAAAGCCACCGCCGGCGGCGGCGGACGCGGCATTCGCGTGGTCACGAACGAGGCGGAGTTGGTCGACGCCTACGAACGCACCCGGCAGGAGGCCGCCCGCGCGTTCGGCAGTGGTGTGGTGTTCCTCGAACGGCTCGTCACCGGTGCTCGCCACGTCGAGGTTCAGGTGATCGCGGACGGTCAGGGCACCGCCTGGGCGCTGGGTGTGCGCGACTGCTCGGTGCAGCGGCGCAACCAGAAGGTCATCGAGGAGTCGGCGTCACCGGTGCTGCGCCCGGAGCAGGTCGCGGAACTCAAGGCCTCGGCCGAGCGCCTGGCGGTGGCGGTCGGCTACCGCGGTGCGGCGACCGTCGAGTTCCTCTACCACCCCGGTGACGAGCTGTTCGCATTTCTCGAGGTCAACACCCGTCTTCAGGTCGAGCACCCGATCACCGAGCAGACCACCGGTTTCGACCTGGTGCGCGCCCAACTGGCGGTGGCGTCCGGTGAGCGTCTCGAGGGCGAGCCGCCGGCCGAGCGTGGGCACGCCATCGAAGCACGGCTGAATGCCGAGGACCCCGACCGCGACTTCGCTCCCGCCCCGGGCCGGATCGCCCGCCTGGACCTGCCCGCGGGTCCGGGCATCCGGGTCGATACCGGCGTCAGCGAAGGCGACACCATTCCCGCCGATTTCGATTCGATGATCGCCAAGATCATCGCCTACGGTCGCGACCGCTCCGAGGCGCTGGGCAGGTTGCGCCGTGCGGTCGGGCAGACCCGGGTGATCATCGAAGGCGGCGCCACGAACAAGAGTTTCGTGCTCGAGCTGCTGGATCAGCCCGAGGTGATCGACGCGAGCGCCGATACCGGCTGGATCGACCGCGTGCGTGGGCAGGGGCGCCTCGTCTCGCACCGCAATTCCGCCGTCGCGCTCGCGGCCGCTGCCATCGACGCCTATGAGGAGGAGGAACGGGCCGAGCGGAACCGTCTGCTGTCCACCGCCGCGGGCGGTCGCCCCCTGGTGCAGCACCACGCGGGTCGACCGCTCGACCTCAAATTGCGGGGAGTCGGCTATCGCGTGCGTGTGGCGCGTACCGGTGCGCACCGGTTCCGCATCGGAATCGAGGTGGGCGACGACATCCGCACCGCCGACGTCGATCTCGTCCGCTACGACCGGCATTCCGGGCAGATCGTGGTCAACGGCACCGCTTTCCGCGTCACCGCGGGCACGCACGGACCGATCCACGTGGTGGACGTCGACGGTGTGACCCATCGGGTGAGCCGGGACGAGGGCGGTGTCGTCCGCTCACCGGCACCCGCGCTCGTGGTCGCCACGCCGCTGCAGGTCGGCGACGAGGTGGAGGCCAACGCGCCGGTGCTGGTGCTGGAGAGCATGAAGATGGAGACGGTGCTGCGCGCACCGTTCAAGGCACGGCTGAAGGAATGCGCCGTCTCGGTCGGTACCCAGGTGGAGACCGGGGCGCCCCTGCTTCGGCTGGAGCGCCTCGTCGACGACGCGGTCGAGGAGGCCGCGGCCGTCGGATCGGTCGAACTGGATCTGCCTGCCGGGGATGCGCAGGCTCATCCGCCCGAGCGCATCGCCCGACGGACGCAGGATCTGCGCGGTCTGCTGCTGGGTTTCGACGTCGATCCGCACGACGACAGCCGGGTGCTGACGGACTACCTCGACGCGCGCCGTGTCGCCGTCGCGGACGATCGCAGGCCGCTCGCGGAGGAACTCGAGCTCATCGACGTGTTCACCGACCTCGCCGAGTTGAGCCACAACCGGCCGTCGGGTGAGGACGCCCAAGGCCATGTCCACAGTGCCCGCGAGTATTTCCACACCTACCTGCAGAGCCTCGACGTGGAGCGGGCCGGACTGCCGGAGTCGTTCAAGCGCAAGCTCGCGAGGGCACTCGGGCACTACGGCGTCTCCGATCTGGAACGTTCTCCCGACCTCGAGGCCGCGGTCTTCCGGATCTTCCTCGCTCAGCAACGCACCGACACCGTCGCGGTCGTGACGGCACTGCTGCGTGAATGGCTGGGCGAGCCGATGCCCGATCGAGCCCTGCGCGAACCGGTCGGTTTGGCACTGGAACGGCTGGTGGCCGCGACCCAGGTGCATTTCCCCGTCGTCGCCGATCTCGCTCGCGGTCTGGTGTTCGCCTGGTACGGCCAGCCGCTGCTGCGGCGCAATCGCGCCCGCGTGTACACCAACGTCCGCAGGTCGCTGCGGTACCTGGACACCCATCCCGACGCGCCGGATCGCGCCGAGCGCATCTCCGACATGGTCCGCAGCACCGAACCGCTGGTGCGGCTGCTGGGCCAGCGGTTGGTGCGCGGCAGTGACGACAACACCGCCATGCTGGAGGTGCTGACCCGCCGGTACTACGGCAACAAGGGGCTCACCGGCGTCCGCACCCATGCCGTCGACGGATGCCGCTACCTGATCGCCGATCGCGACGGTGCGAGCCTGGTGTCCGCCGCCGTGCGCTTCGACGCGCTCGGCGCCGCGGTGCGTGGGCTCGCCGAGTTGACCGCCGACGCGGTGTCGATCGACGCCGACATCTATCTGAGCTGGGAGAAGCAGCCCGCGGACTTCGATGCCATGGCCGCGGCCTTGCAGTCGGTGCTCAGCGCGCAGCCGCTGCCGAAGCAGGTGCACCGGATCACCGCCACGGTCGCGGGCAGCAACGGGGCGGTCATGCACCACCACTTCACCTTCCGCCCGTCGGCGACCGGCCCGGCCGAGGAACGACTGATCCGCGGCCTGCACCCGTACATCGCGCAGCGGATGCAGATGGAGCGGCTGCGCAAGTTCGACCTCACTCGTCTGCCGTCCTCCGACGACGAGGAGATCTATCTGTTCCGGTGCGTCGCGAAGGAGAATCCGGCCGACGACCGGCTCATCGCGTTCGCCCAGGTGCGGGACCTGACCGCGCTGCGCGAACACGACGGACGGCTGCTCGCGCTGCCGACCGCCGAGAGCACCATCGCCACCTGCCTCGACTCGATTCGCCGGGCGCAGTCGCGGCGGCCGTCGGCGAAGCGGCTCAACACCAATCGCATCGTGATGTACATCTGGCCACCGCTGGATGTCACCCGCGCCGAACTCGAGCGGATCGGCGGCCATGTGCTGCCGACGGCCGCGGGCGCGGGACTCGAGGAAATCGTGCTCATCGCGCGGGAACGCGACGCGGACACCGGCGAGTTGGCGAAGGTGGCCATCCGGATCAGCTTCGATGCCGCGGGCGGCACCGTGGTGACCTTCGGTGAGCCGTCCGACGAACCGATCGAACCGCTCGATGCCTATCGGCAGAAGGTGCTGCGCGCCGCGGGCCGCAATGCCGTGTACCCGTACGAGTTGACCGGCCTGCTCGGCGATTTCACCGAATACGAGCTGGACGCCGACCACACGCTGGTCCCGGTCGATCGGCCGAAGGGGCGCAACACCGCCGCGATCGTCGCGGGCGTCATCACCACGACCACCCCGAAACACCCGCAGGGCGTCAGGCGGGTGGTGCTGCTCGGCGACCCGACGAAATCCTTGGGCGCGCTGTCGGAGCCGGAGTGCAGGCGGGTGATCGCCGCACTGGACCTGGCCGAGCGCTTGGCGGTGCCGCTGGAGTGGTACGCGTTGTCGGCGGGCGCTCGCATCTCGATGGAATCGGGCACCGAGAACATGGACTGGGTGGCGGCGGCGCTGAAGCGGATCGTCGAATTCACCCAGGCGGGCGGCGAGATCAACATCGTGGTCGCGGGCATCAATGTCGGGGCCCAGCCGTACTGGAACGCCGAGGCGACGATGCTGATGCACACCAAGGGCATCCTGGTGATGACGCCGGATTCGGCCATGGTGCTCACCGGTAAACAGGCGCTGGATTTCTCCGGTGGCGTGTCGGCCGAGGACAACTTCGGCATCGGCGGTTACGACCGGGTCATGGGTCCGAACGGGCAGGCGCAGTACTGGGCGCCGAACCTGGCCGCGGCGCGCGACATCCTGATGGCGCACTACGACCACACCTACATCGTCCCCGGCGAGCAGGCGCCGCGGCGATCGCAGACCAGCGATCCCATCGATCGCGACATCTCCGATTTTCCGCATGTCCTGGCCGGCAGCGACTTCGCCACCGTCGGTGAGATCTTCTCGGCGACAGCGAATCCGGACCGGAAGAAGCCCTTCGACATCCGGACGGTGATGCGCGCGGTCGCCGACCAGGACCACCCCGTGCTGGAGCGCTGGGCGGGAATGGCCGACGCCGAGACCGCCGTGGTGCAGGACGCGCATCTGGGCGGAATCCCGGTGTGTCTGCTGGGCATCGAGTCCCGGGGCGTTCCACGGCACGGTTTTCCGCCCACCGACGGCCCGGAGACCTACACCGCGGGCACGCTGTTCCCGCGGTCGTCGAAGAAGGCCGCGCGGGCGATCAACGCCGCGAGCGGCAACCGGCCACTGGTGGTGCTTGCGAACCTGTCGGGCTTCGACGGGTCGCCCGAGTCGATGCGCAAGCTGCAGTTGGAGTACGGCGCCGAGATCGGCCGTGCGATCGTCAACTTCGACGGTCCCATCGTGTTCTGTGTGATCTCCCGCTATCACGGTGGCGCGTTCGTCGTCTTCTCGAAGGCGTTGAACCCGAACATGACCGTGCTGGCGCTGGAGGGCTCGTTCGCCTCGGTGCTGGGCGGCGCGCCCGCCGCGGCGGCGGTGTTCTCCGGTGACGTCTCCACCCGGACCGCGGCCGATCCGCGGGTGCAGGAACTGGAGGTGCGCGTCGCCAACGCGTCCGGTACCGATCGCGCCGCCCTGATCGCGGAACTGGACGAAATCCGGTCCTCGGTGCGCGCGGAAAAGCTCGGTGAAGTGGCCGCGGAGTTCGACCGCATCCACAACATCCGGCGCGCGGTGGAAGTCGGCTCCGTCGACGCGGTCATCCGCGCCGCGGAACTGCGGCCTCGGATCATCGAGTCCATTCGGGAGCGTCTGGACGGCTGACGGCGGGATCCGTCCTCGGCGGGCGGCGGCTGTACGGTCGGTTGTGCGCGACGCGGCACAATCCGATCGGCGGTCGCCGCCCGCTGTCATAGGCAGGCTCCGCTGCGAAGGATTACGGTGGAGCCGGCCGTCTATCGTCGGTTCCGGGAGTACTGCGCGAGGCTCGCCGGTCTGGTGATGATCACCGGCACCTGTGCCCCGTGTAGTACGGCTCGACTGACCGAACCGAGCGGCATCGTGGCGGACGCGTCATGCCCGCGGCTGCCCACGACGATCGACCGCGCTTTTTCGCCCACCTCGAGCAGTCGCCTGGCGGGGTGATCCTCCACCACCACGCGCCGCACCGGCACCTCCGGATAGGCCTCGCTGTACCCGGCCAGGGTGCGGTCGAGCAATCCCTCGCCACCATTCCGTGCTTCGACGAGTGAGCTGTGGTCGCGCAAGCCGGATAATGCGTGCACCGCGACGAGATCGGCGCCGCGAAACGCCGCCTCGGCGAAAGCCAGTGCGACAGCGGCGGCGCTGCTCGTGGAGGCATCGACACCGACGACGACAGGTCCGTCACCGTGCTCGACGCCATGGGGAACCACGGCGACGGGGCATCCCGCCTGCCGAGCCAGCGCGGTGCTCAGCGATCCCAGCATCGCGCGGCTGAACGCGCCGAGGTCGTGGGCGCCGACCACGAGCAGCCGCGCGTTCTCGGATCGGCGGCGCAGAACCGGGACGGGGGCGGCGTTCGTCAGCTCGGCGGTCACGTCGATCCGGTTGATCGGAACGGATTCGGCGATGGCCGTGGCGTACGCGATCTCCAACGCGTCCTGGCCGCCCCACCGATACCTGCCGGAGACGGACGGTCGGAACTCGACGCCGGCACCGCAGTCGCCGAAGCCGCCGGTCAGATAGACGAGATGCAGCGGTACGCGGCGGTGGGCGGCATCGATGGCAGCCCAGCGTACCGCGGCCAGTGCCACCTCGGAACCGTCGACACCCACCACGATCGGAGCCTCGCTCGAAGTGGACATGGTTGCTCCTCCGGTTCGCGTGCGGTGGCCGTGGTTGGGCGGGGCGAGAACGCGGGCGCGAGTCGCCTCACTCGCCGTATATCGCGGCGACCTCGGTGGCGAAGTCGCGCAGCACGATGTTGCGTTTGAGCTTCAACGACGGAGTGACATACCCGTTGGCCTCGGTGAGCTGGGTGTCCAGCAGCCGGAATGTCCGGACGGACTCGGCGCGTGACACGGCCTTGTTGCCGTCGTCGATAGCGGCCTGGATGGCGGCGAGCAGATCGGGGTCCGCGGCGAGGTCGGCGACGGAGGCGTCGGCGGGTTTCCCGTTGAGCTGTTTCCACAGGGGGAGGTGCTCCTCGTCGACGGTCACCAGACAACCGATGAACGGCTTGCCGTCGCCGACGACGATCACCTCGCCGATGATGGCGTGCGCACGGATGCGGTCTTCGATCACCGCGGGGGCGACGTTCTTGCCCGCGGCGGTGACGATGATCTCCTTCTTGCGTCCGATGATGGTGAGGTATCCCTCGTCGTCGAGCCTGCCGAGGTCACCCGTGGCGAACCAGCCGTCGCGAAACACTTCCGCGGTGGCGCGCGGGTTGTTCCAGTATCCGGTGAACACGTTCGGTCCGCGCAGCAGGATTTCACCGTCGTCGTCGATGCGGACCGAGGAGCCGGGCAGCGGCCTGCCGACCGTACCGATCTTCGGCCGGTCATCCGGATTGAACGTGGCGGCCGCGCACGTCTCGGTCAGTCCGTAACCCTCCAGCACGGTGAATCCGACGCCGCGATAGAAGTGACCGAGCCGTTCGCCGAGCGGCGCGCCGCCGGATATGGCGTGCGTGGCGCGGCCACCCAGCGCGGCACGCAGCCGTCGGTAGACCAAACGGTCGAACAGTGCGTGCCGGATCCGGAGGGGAAGCGGTATCCGCCCGGCGTCCCGGGCGCGGCTGTAGGCGATGGCGGTCGTGGCCGCCAGATCGAAGATACGTTCCCGGTGGGCGAGCTCCGCCTGGGCGCGGGCGGTGTTGTACACCTTTTCGAAGACGCGCGGCACGCCGAGGATCAGTGTCGGCCGGAACGCACCGAGTTCGGCGGTGACATTCTTGACGTCGCTGACGTGAGCGATCTCCACCGGAACGAACGCCGCGGCGATCTCGGCGATCCGGCCGAACACGTGGGCCAGCGGCAGGAACAACAGCACCGAGGACTCTCCGGTGCGGAACAGCGCCGGCATCTGGGCGGTGATGTTGCCCAATTCGGCCAAGAAGTTCCCGTGGCTCAGTCGGCAGCCCTTCGGTCGGCCGGTGGTGCCGGAGGTGTACACGATCGTCGCCGGCACGTCGGCCGACACCGCGGCCCGGCGATCGGCCACGGCGCTGTCGCTTATCCGGCTGCCCTCCGCTGCCAGGGTTGCTATCGCGCCGGCGTCGATCTGCCAGCTGTGCATCAATTTCGGCAACTGGTCGCGCACGGCCGCGACCGCGGCGGTGTGGTGGTCGGTCTCCGTGCAGATGGCGACCGCGCCGGAGTCGGACACGATCCACTGCACTTGTTCGGCGGAGGAGGTCTCGTAGACCGGGACGGTGACCGCGCCCGCACACCAGATCGCGAAGTCCAGCAGCGTCCATTCGTAGCGGGTGCGAGACATGACGGCCACCCGATCGCCGGCCTGGATGCCGTTGGCGATGAGTCCTTTCGCCGTCGCCCACACTTCGGTGCGGAACTGGGCGGCGGTCACATCGACCCAACGGCCTTCCACCTTGCGGGAGATCACGGTCAAGTGCGGATACCGCTCGGCGTTGCGTTCGATCAAGTCTGTGAGGTTTGCGTCGGCAGGGACGTGGTACAGAGCCGGCGATCCGAATTCGTGCATGACAGCTCCTCGTTCGGCGCCGCTGCTGGAAGGGAGCTCGGTGCGCTCGACCTCGGTGAGCTGCGCACAGTCGAGTATGGCGCGGCTCGCACCCGTGCTGCGATGGATTTTGGCAGTCGTGCGTGAGGACCTAAGTCCTCGAGTCGAAGAGACCGATGGACCCGGCCGGAGCCGGATCGTGGCCGGAGGACCCGGCATCCGGTGACCTTCGGCAGTCACGTCCGCCGTCGGTTCGCGCGATGCTGAAGCACGGAGCAAACGGGCACAACCGGCCGAAGTGTGCTGATCGTCATGGCCGACAAGAGCTCGCCACAATGGTGCGGTTCCTGCGCACCGAAGCCGCCTATTCGACCGGCTGGAAGTTCCTGCCGGGCAGCGACGCGACCGCCGGTCAGGTCCCGGATCTGCCGGACGAATCCCGATGAGAGGCAAGCGATGCCGAGAACACACCCCGATCCAGAGGCGCTCCGATCCGCGCTGGCATTGGCATCCAGGGCGCCATCGGTGCACAACACCCAGCCGTGGCTGTGGCGACTCGGGCACGAGACCGTCCACCTGTTCGCCGACGAGAGCCGAAGGCTGCCGCACACCGACCCCGACGGACGTGACCTGGTGTTGAGTTGCGGTGCGGCGTTGCACCATCTACGAGTCGCCGCCCGTGCCGAGGGGTGGGAGACGGTGATGCATCGGCTCCCGAACCCGGCCGTGCCCGAGCATCTCGCAGCCATCGAATTCCGGCCCACCACATGCACCCCCGCGGACGTCGAGTTGGCGCGCGCCATCAGCATGCGCAGCACAGATCGCCGTCGCTACAGCTCCTGGGAGGTGCCCGCGGCGTATATCCAGGCCGTCATCGCCGCGGGCGCCGCGACCGGAGTACTCGTGCACGATGTCGACGCCGAACCGGCGCGTACCCGGCTGCTGCGAACGTTCGAACGGGCCGCATGGCATCACGCCCGTGACGTCTCCTACGGTGCCGAACTCGCGCAGTGGAGTGGCAGGCACGCGGCACCACAGGGAGTTCCGGCGCGCAACGCGGTGCTGACCGACGACGATCCGGCGGTGCGTCCGTTCTCGAATCCGGGATTGCCGCAAGCGGTGGTGCGCGATATCGACGCCGCCGACCGGATGATGCTGCTGAGCACCAGCGGTGACGACCGGCTGTCGCAGTTGCGGGCCGGTGAGGCCGCCAGCGCGGTGCTGCTGACCGCCACGACACTCGGGCTGGCGACGTGTCCGCTGACCGAGCCGATGGAGTTGACCGAGACCAGGAGACGGATCCGCGCCGACGTCCTGGACGACACCGGATATCCGCAGATCATCGTTCGGATCGGCTTCGCGATCCCCGGCGCCGATCCGGTCCCGGCCACACCACGCCGTCCACTCGACGAGGTCGTGCGTCCGCTGGGTCCGTCGGATTCGTGATCGCCGTGTCCGGATGAGGTGATCCAGGTGTCGCGGTATCCCTCGCCTGCGGTTCGCCTGTGGCGACGGCGGCCGTGGAACGACAACCCGTTGATGCGGGCCTCGGACCGGTGGCAGGCGCTGCTCGGGCTGCTGGTCGGGATGGTGGTCGTGATCGCCATACCGCTGGCCGGTGCCGCGGGCACGGCAGGGTACACGCAGGCGGGGGAGCGGATTCGGGTGGAGAATTCCGCCAAAGTCGCCGTGCCGGCGACGGTGGTGGGCACACCGGGGCCGGTGGCGCCGACAGCTCGCTACGACGGCGCCGAAGAACGGTTCCAAGCGCCGGTCCGCTGGAGCCACGATGGCCGCGAAGGCAGCGCGACGGTCGAGGTCCCCGGCGCGGCGGAGCCCGGTAGCCGGATCACGGTGTGGTTCGATCCGACCGGCACAGTGACCACACCACCGCGGCCGTCCTCGGACGCGGCTTGGGCCGGGATCGTGTACGGCTCGGTCGCTCTGCTGGGCATGTGGTGTGGCGCGATGGCTGTGCTGCTCTCGACCGGCTGGCTGCTCGGCCGCATCCGCAGCGCTCGCCTGGATGCCGAATGGCGGCGGCTGAGCAGGCCGATCGGCACGGATATGGAATGACCGACCAGCGACCGATGACGACGACCCTTATTCGGAGGCCCGTCGTCCTTCGTCGATCCGGGCGCGGCAGAGCTGACTCGCGGCGACGGCGGGATTCGGCGCGCGGTGCCAGGCATGCAGCGCCGCCACGATCGACTCCTCGATCGGCCGGGTGGTGTCGATCGCGACGGCCTCGGGCCATGGCGCCGCCGCGGCCGCCAGAGCGTCCGCGATCGCGGGTGTGGCATCGGAGTCGCCCGCGGGCCTGGTCTCGATCCGCTCGGCCGCGACGTCGCGGGGGCACGCACACCACAGTGGCACGAGATCGCTTCGAGTCTCCTCGGCCACGGTGGCGGCTCGGGCGCGCTGGTCGGCGTCGGTCCAGCTGGCGTCGAGGACCACTGACACGCCGTGCTCGAGCCGATCCCTGGCCTGCTCCAGAATCCGCGAATACACCAATCCCTTCGCAGCGGCTCGATAGGCGCCTGTGCCGAACATTCCCGCGGCGCCGCTGATGGATCCCGTGTCCCGCAGCGCGGCGCGGACGCTGTCGCTGGAGATCACGACGGCGCCCGTCGCGGCCGCCAAACGGCCTGCCAGCGTGGATTTCCCGGTGCCGGGCAGGCCGCCGACGAGTACCAGACGGACCGCGCCCTGTTCGAGGTGCTCGGCGGCGAGTTCGAGATGCCGCCGCGCGTGCCCGGCCGCTGGTGGATCGCCTTGATCAGCACGGATACCGTCGGTCTTGGCACGGACCAGCGCCCGGTAGGCGATGTAATGATGACGAAGCGACGGCGGAGGCGAATCGTCCGCCGCGCGCAGGTAGTCGTTCAAGAACGAGTCGGATAATTCCGAGTGCCCCAGGAATTCGAGGTCCATCGCGAGGAAGGCGGCATCGTCGAGGCCGTCGACGAAGCGCAGCTCGTCGTCGAAGTCGAGACAGTCGAGGATTCGGAAGCCGTCCGGCAGGACGAAGATGTCCTCGGCGAGCAGATCCCCGTGGCCGTCGACGACGCGGCCGTCGGCGATGCGCTGCGTCAGCAGGGCGGTGCGGCCGTCGATGAAGCGCATCGCCAGGTATTCGGCGCGAGCGAGAAGGCCGGGATCGGATAGCGCTCGCGGGTGGTCGCGCAAGGGCCGCAGCAGCGTGTCCCAGCGTCGCCGCAGCTGCGCCGGTGTGCCCGCGCGGTCGATGCCGGCGCCGCGCCGCGCGCCCGCGTGGAAGCGCGCCAAGGTTTCCGCCAGCGCGGACAGTCCGGTCGGTCGCCGGGCCGGGTCCGCGAGCGTGGTGGACAACCGTAGCGCGTCCGGCATCCTGCGCATCACGATGATCGGTTCCGCGGCGCCGCCCTGCGGGTCGGTCAGGTGAGCCAAGCCGAGATAGACGTCGGGTGCGAGGCGCTGGTTCAACTCGAGTTCCCGAGCGCACGCCCGTTCCCGATTCTCCGGCGTGCCGAAATCGAGGAAGTCGGTGACGACCGGCTTCTTGGCCTTGTAGGCACGGTCTCCACACAGCACCACCAGACCGGTATGCGTCTCGCGCAGTTGCGCGAACGGTTCGCCGGTGCTGTGGAGGGCGGTGCGCGGGGCCGAGGCATCGAGCATGACTACTCCCTCTCGCGGACGAGTCGATCTACAGCGTCGTCCCGGCGTCCCGCTCCGCCTAGAGTCCAATGGCCTGCCCCGGTACCGGCCGGAGCAGGCCGCGCGGATCGCGCGAAAGTCGTTCGTCCACTCCGGCGGTGGCCGATTCCCGTTCGCCCATCGACCCGTGGACCTGTCGTATCCGGTGGTCGGCGGGGCAGGCTGGATTCGACGGGTTCCAGCTCGAGATCTCCTTCGGCGTGCGCGAACACCGCCGCGTCGTCGCGGCGATGCAGCCGATACCGGTCCCCACACCCCATCCGGCGGGCAGCCGCCGGCCGGAGTCCAGCTCGTCCGGAACGATCGCGCTGCCGCGGACGTGCGGGCCGATGACGCGGTACCCCTGCTCACGCAACACGCCCACCAAGACGGTCCAGACCAGCGCGATCGATCACCACGGTGTCGTCAGGCATTGTCGATAGCCCCTGCTCGGTCGGACACAGCCGTCCGGTTTCGAGTCCGGTGGGGGCGGAAGTTCGAGATACGGCCTTTCGGCCCTTCGCTCGAGGACGATCAGCCGCATTCGCGCGGGCGGCACGGCTCATACCGTTGGGAGGCGCTCGGCCGGGCGCCACACGATGACACAGGCTCGGGAGGTCTTCATGACAGGGCAGCGATTCGACGATCCGCATCATCTCGCCACGTCGAAGGTCGTCGTCGGGGTGGACGGTTCGGACGGGTCGTGGACCGCCGTTCGGTGGGCGGCGCAGTTCGCGGCCGAGCGCGGACGCGAACTCGAAATCCTGCACGGCATGGAGCTGGTAGGGACCGGTTGGGCGCTGGGTGGCTACGCGGTAGCGGTTCCCCCGGTCGTCGACGCCGCGCGGGAACACGGCAAGGACGTGGTGACCCGAGCCGAGCGCGTGGCCCGCTCGACCGTGCCGGGGCTGCGCGTCTCGGCTCGCGCGACGACCGACACCGGTCGGCAACTGCTACTGGAGCGCAGCGCCGACGCGTATGCCGTCGTGATCGGCGCGACCGGCAACGCCGGAACGCTCACCCATCTGGGTTCTACTCTGCTGGCCGTGACCGCCCACGCGCAGGGCACGGTGATCGTCGTCCGCACCGACCCCGACGCCGGCGACACCACGCACGCCTCGGGTCCGGTGGTGGTCGGCGTGGACGGGAGTCCGGTCGGTGAAGCCGCGATCGCCGCGGCGTTCACCGAAGCCGCCGAGCGCGGCGCGGAGCTAGTAGCAGTGCACGTCTGGAGCGATTGGGACTCGGGCCGGTTCGCCGGTCACACCACGCTTTCCGAGCTCGAACTCGACAATGTCCAACGGGCGATTCTCGCCGAGCGTCTCGCGGGCTGGCAGGAGAAGTTCCCGGAAGTCCACGTCGCCAAGAAGGTCGAGGTGTCCGCGCCGGCTCCGCATCTGCTGAGCTGGTCGAAGGTCGCGCGACTGCTCGTCGTCGGCAGCCGCGGGCGCGGTGGGTTCGCAGGCATGCTTCTCGGTTCGACCACCAACGCCCTGGTGCAGCACGCGTCGTGCCCGGTGATGGTCGTCCACCCGCACGACGAGCACCGGGGGCGGCAGGACAGCGGAGACCGGGGCTGAGCAACCGTCCGCACGACCGTGCCGCCGATCGTGCAGCAGACCGCGACCGCCGCCGCGTATGCCTGGGTTGAGGGCTGCTCGCCGGGGTAATCGCCCCCCGGAGACGACAGCTCGAAGGCGGACAGGAGAACGACATGGCTGACCAGGTCGCCGACTATGTCTTGCGACGACTGCGTGACTGGGGCGTGCAGCAGGTGTTCGGCTATCCGGGCGACGGCATCAACGGCCTGATCGCCGCGTTCGGGCGGGCAGACAACACCCCCGCCTTCATTCAAGCGCGCCACGAGGAGATGGCCGCTTTCCAGGCGGTGGGCTATGCGAAGTTCAGCGGCGAGGTCGGTGTCTGTACCGCCACGTCGGGTCCCGGCGCGATCCATCTGCTCAACGGCCTCTACGACGCGAAACTCGACCACGTGCCGGTCGTGGCGATCGTCGGACAGACCGCGCGCAGCGCCATGGGCGGCAGCTACCAGCAGGAAGTCGATCTGCAGAGCCTGTTCAAGGATGTCGCCTCGGACTACCTGGTCGAGGTGAACGTTCCCGATCAATTGCCCAACGCGCTCGACCGCGCGTTCCGCATCGCGACCACCCGGCGGGCTCCCACGGCGCTGATCATCCCCTCCGATCTGCAGGAGGAGCGCTATCAGCCGCCCGAGCACGCGTTCAAACAGATCCCCTCCAGCCCGCCGGCGGCCCTGCGGGGCACGGTCACCGCCGACCGCGCCGACCTCGAACGAGCGGCCGAGATCATCGACGCGGGGTCTCGAGTGGCGATCCTCGTCGGGCAAGGCGCCCGTGCTGCCGCCGCCGAGGTGATGGAGCTGGCCGAGCTCACCGGAGCCGGGGTGGCCAAGGCCCTGCTCGGCAAGGATGTACTGTCGGACGACCTGCCGTACGTGACCGGATCGATCGGGCTGCTGGGTACCCGGCCCAGCTACGAATTGATGCGTGACTGCGACACCCTGGTGATCGTCGGATCGAATTTCCCTTACTCGCAGTTCCTTCCGGATTTCGGTCAGGCGCGGGCGGTGCAGATCGACATCGACGGCGCGATGATCGGCATGCGATACCCCACCGAGGTCAATCTCGTCGGCGACGCGAAACGAACGCTCACCGACCTGCTTCCGCTGCTGAGCCGCAAGTCCGATCGCAGCTGGCGCACGACGATCGAAACCGATGTGGCGCGCTGGTGGGAGACGATCGAACGCCAGTCGCTGCTGGACGCGAAGCCGGTCAATCCGATGCGAGTGGTGTGGGAGCTGTCGCAGTGCGTTCCCCAGAACGCCATCGTGACCGCGGACTCGGGATCGTCGACGAACTGGTACGCCCGCTGTCTGCGGTTCCGCGGACAGATGCGGGGCTCGTTGTCGGGGACGCTGGCCACCATGGGGTCCGGTGTGCCGTACGCGATCGGCGCGAAGTTCGCCCACCCGGACCGGCCGGTGGTCGCTCTCGTCGGTGACGGCGCGATGCAGATGAACGGGTTGGGCGAGTTGCTGACCATCCGCCGCTACCAGGAGCAGTGGCGCGATCCACGGCTGGTGGTGTGCGTCTTCCACAACAACGACCTGAACCAGGTGACGTGGGAGCTGCGCTCGATGGGGGGTGCGCCGAAATTCGAGGAATCACAGTCGCTGCCCGACGTTTCCTACGCCGAGCTCGCCCGCACGTACGGTCTGGGCTCCATCGCCGTCGATGATCCGAACGACCTCGCGCCGGCCTGGGCAGCGGCGCTGTCGGCCGAGCGGCCGACGGTGCTGGATGTGCGCTGCGATCCCGAGGTGCCGCCGATTCCACCGCACGCCACCTGGGACCAGATGAAATCCACCGCGGAAGCGGTGCTGCGTGGCGACCCGGATGCCTGGCATCTCGTGGCCCAGGGCGCGAAGACCAAGGCCCAGGAATTCGTCCCCGGCCACCGCTGATGAACTTCTCGACACCCTCGATACCTTTGCCCAGCAGTGGGGCCCGCGACCGGCGCACGAGGTTGGTCGTCGCAGGGTGGTTGCGGCCGGTCCCGGCCCGGGCAGCAGACGAGGAGCAGTGATGACTCAGGTCTCGGACCCACGCGCGCCACAGCTCACGCCGACCAAGCCGTATCCGGCGCGGACCGCTCCGAAGGGCTCGGTGCTGTGGAAGCTGGTCACCACGACGGACCCGAAGGCGCTCGGCATCATGTATCTCGTCGCCGCCACCGCCTTCTTCATGCTCGGCGGACTGATGGCGCTGCTCATGCGCGCGGAGCTGGCACGGCCGGGCCTGCAGTTCCTCTCGCCCGAGCAATACAACCAGTTGTTCACCATCCACGGCACCGTCATGCTGCTGCTGTACGCCACTCCGACGGTTTTCGGATTCGCCAATGCGGTCCTCCCGCTGCAACTCGGCGCACCCGATGTGGCATTTCCGCGCCTGAACGCGCTGAGCTTCTGGCTGTTCCTCTTCGGCGGAACGATGGTGGTCTCCGGATTCGTGACTCCTGGTGGAGCCGCTGATTTCGGATGGACTGCGTATACACCGCTGAGCGACATCGTCCATGCGCCCGGAGCGGGCGCCGATCTGTGGATCATGGGCCTGGTCCTATCCGGGTTGGGCACCATTCTCGGCGCGGTCAACATGATCACCACCATCGTCTGCCTGCGCGCGCCGGGGATGACGATGTTCCGCATGTCCATGTTCGGATGGAACGTCCTGGTGACGAGCGTGCTGGTGTTGCTCGCGTTCCCGGTACTCACCGCCGCCTTGATGGCGCTGGCCTACGACCGGCATCTCGGCGGGCACATCTACGACGCCGCCACCGGTGGCGTCCTGCTCTGGCAGCATCTGTTCTGGTTCTTCGGGCACCCCGAGGTCTACATCGTGGCACTGCCGTTCTTCGGGATCATCAGTGAGATCCTTCCCGTGTTCAGCCGCAAACCCCTCTTCGGCTACGGGCCTCTCGTGTACGCCACGATCTCGATCGGGGTGCTGTCGGCAGCGGTATGGGCGCATCACATGTTCGCCACCGGGGCGGTGCTGATGCCCTTCTTCTCGATGATGACTTTCCTGATCGCGGTGCCGACCGGGGTCAAATTCTTCAACTGGATCGGCACCATGTGGAAAGGGGACCTGACCTTCGAGACGCCGATGCTGTTCGCCGTCGGCTTCATCGTCACGTTCTTGTTCGGTGGACTGTCCGGTGTCATCCTCGCCAGCCCGCCACTGGACTGGCAGATTCACGACACGTATTTCGTCGTAGCCCACTTCCACTACGTGCTGTTCGGCACGATCGTTTTCGCCACTTTCGGCGGGATCTACTTCTGGTTCCCCAAGATGACCGGGCGCTACATGGACGAACGCCTGGGCAGGCTGCATTTCTGGACCACATTCGTCGGCTTCCACACCACCTTTCTCGTCCAGCACTGGCTGGGCGCCGAAGGCATGCCCCGCCGGTACGCCGACTACCTACCGACCGACGGATTCACCGCCCTGAACGCCGTGTCGACCGTCGGATCGTTCATTCTGGGCGTCTCGATGGTCACGTTCGTCTGGAACGCCTTCCGCAGCTACCGCTACGGCGAAGTGGTCACCGTGGACGACGCGTGGGGCGGGGGCAATTCACTCGAATGGGCCACGACCTGCCCGCCTCCCCGGCACAACTTCTACGAACTTCCCCGCATCCGGTCCGAACGCCCGGCCTTCGAACTCCACTACCCGCACATGCGCGAGCGGATGCGCGCCGAAATGCACGTCGGCTGGGGCTCGTAGACATGAGCGGGGCGCACGTCCGCATCGGGCAGCGCGGCACCGCCGCCGCGCGCTCGCCCCGATGAGTTCGCCGGCTGTTCGGGGTGCGCTCACGAGACGGAAGTCCATGGCGTGGTTACGGACCGACCGGAGTCGGATAGGGGGCAGCGGCCAGTTCGGTCCCGCCCTACACTCGACGCACACGCAAGCTTTCCACGGAGGTGATCGGCGGTTGAATCCCATGGATCCGCGCGAGCGGCACACCGCACGTTACGAAGCCGGTTATCAGCCAGGCGATTACCGCGATCCCGGGTACGGCCAGGATCGTGGGTACGGTCCGGCTTCCGGGTACGACCAGGATCACGAATACGACCAGGATCGCGGATACGATCAGGATCGCGGATACGATCAGGCCTCCGGGTTCGACCAGGATCCAAGACGCGAGGCGTATCAGCAGTCCGAACGTCCGCACCGGCGGTCTCGGTCGCAGCAGGAGCCGGACGTCAACGTCGGCATGTTCGTCGGCGGTGTGATCGCGGCGGCGGTGGTGACGGCGCTGGCGGCCTGGTTGTGCGCGTGGATCATCGAGATCATCGCCACCCGAGTCAGCGAGAGCGGCACGTTCGGGGTCTGGAATCCGATGGCCCAGGATGCGTACTGGTTCGCTGTGGTGGCATTCATCTGCGCGCTGCTGGGCGGGGTGCTGTGGTACCTGCTGCGCTTGGGCACTCCGTCGCCGGAATTGTTCTTCAGCTGGATCGTGGGCATCCTCACCGCCGCGGCGGTGATCATTCCCCTGGCGCTGTCCAGCGACCTGTGGGTGGGTATCTCCACCGGCATCGAACATCTGGTGATCGGGCTCCCGATCTTCAGCCTCGTGCGCATGGTGGGCGCCAAGAGCATCGTGTATCGGTGATCGGTCGGCCATGTGATCAGCCCTCGTCGTAGCGGTTGACGACGGAACCTGCTCTGATCCGCCCCACTGTGCCGGGACTGCGCCGCTACGCCTGGCGAAGCGATTGCCGATACTGCTGGTCGACAAGACGCTGGACGATTCGTCGGCGGCATCAGTCGATGTGTGGCGAGACCCGCAACGGCTGCCCGCGAGTGGTGCGTGAAGCCTGCCGGACGCCGGTCGGTGAGTAGCGGCCACGCCAGGTCTGCGACCGCATCACGGTGCTGAAGCCGGCCGCCCGTGATGTCGCAGGATGGCGGTGTGCGTGTGCGGTGGCCATGACCAGTGATGTTCGCAGCTCGGTTGCCGATCGTCGTGCTGACACGCGCAGCCGATGTCGTAACGGTCGCGCCACTGTGGTGGTCAGTGCTGTCGGTTCCGCATCGAGGGTGCAACTGGTGGTTTGCCGAACTGGACGCTTGCTGGATTGACACGTGGTCAGACTGCGGGCCGTGCCGTGCCGCTGAGATCGCCCACGCCACGCCGAATCCGTTTGACGGTCGCTGAGTTTGCCGACTCGGCACGGCATAATCCATCGACACGTTGTGGGAGCAAACCGACCGATCGATTGTTACCCGGGGCGGCTGATGCCGCGGTGCACCGCCCGTCGCTCCACGTTTCGACGACCGAAGGGCCGAACAGCTCGCCGGCATCCGCGGCCTGGCGGTCGGATCCACCGAATGACGACTCGAACCGCGCCGATCGATGATCCGGAGAGGAGTGATTTTGGGTTTCACCGGAGTCGACAGTGAGGATGCTGTCGCCGAAGCTGTCGTGCGTATGCTCGAACGCGAGAACGCACGCGATATCACGCTATGGCCGAAACTCGCCGCGTCCGGCGTACTCTCGGACGCATTGCCCGAGCACGGCGGCGAGGATACGGGCCTGCTCGGGGTGTCGGCGCTACTCACCGAACTCGCCACTGACGCGGTGCAAGTGCCGGCCTTGACAACACTCGGTTTCGGAGTGCTGCCACTGGCACAAGCCGCTCCGGCAAGCCTGGCGCAGAAAATTTTCCCTGCCGTAGCGCAGGGCGCGATACTTACCGCCGCGCTCAACGAGCCCGGCGCACCGTTCGTGGTGACCCCGAAAACAGTGGCGGTCATCGAGGGTGGTTCGGTGCGGATCACCGGTCACAAAGTGTGTGTGCCGTATGCCGAGTCCGCACGCTGGATTCTGGTGCCCACGGATTCCGGTGTCGCCGTCGTGGACTCCTGCGCAGCTGGTGTCAGGTGTGTACGAACTGCCGGTGCGAGTAGTGCGCCGGAGTATTCGGTGTACCTCGATCAGGCCGAGATTCCGGCAGAACAGTTGTTGATCGACGGCGCCGCGACATTGCAGCGGCTGGCGGTGGCGACAATCGGGTCCGTCGCCAACGGCTTGCTCGAGGGACTGTTGCGGGTGCTCACCGAACACATCCGTATCCATCGTCGGTTCGGCCTGGCGCCCGCCGAAGTCCACGCGGCGAGACGAGAGTTCGAAGAGGTCCGTGACGTGTCGCGCCTGTTGCACGCCGCATCCCGCTCGGCGAATCACATGCTGTCGCATCGAGACGACCACCCGGAGTACGACGAACGGGTCCGCGACGAGCTCGGCACGCTCGCTCACTGGATCAATGCGCAGCTGCCCGCGGCTATGAGCAAATGTCATCGCCTGCAGGGCGGCCCGATCACCGCGGAGCCCTTCCGTCGCTACTACGCACAAGCCGATGACCTGGTGCGCTGGCTCGGCCGTAACTCGTTCCCCATTTTCTCTCCCCTGGCGAAGGCCCAGAACTCCCGGCCCTGAACCACGGTTGCCCGTGGCGCGATGTGCCATCGCAGGGCACCGACTCGGTCGGGCGAGCTGCGGGTTGTTCCGGCGCCGGCAGCGTGTCGGCGGGTGGCCGCCGAACTGGAAGCGGCTGCGGGATTTCGATCGCGCGGCTGGTGTGATCGGTTGGCGGGTGATGGTGGACTCGGCGAGCATGCGAGCCCACCATCACGCCGCCCGCACCCCGTGGTGGCGGCCGAGCCGGTAAGGGTGCCCGAAGACTACCCAGCATGGTTCGCGCCGGTCGCCCGGCGGCTGAACGAGCACGCTCCATGGTGCGCAGCGGTGCTGCCGGGTTCTGGCCATGCTGGTCAGGCGCGTGCGGGACTCCCGTTCCCGGCGGGCTTCGACGCGATCGAGTTCTCCCAGCGGACGGCGATCGGATCGGGTGCTCTGGTGGGGGATTCGGGTGCCGCGGGTACTCGCGCCCGGAGGGGACTGTCGAGTCACACGAAATCGGGTGACAACCCGTGACACTGCCGGGTCAGGAGATGTCGGACAGTCCCCACGCGCCCAGCGAGTCGCGCGAGTACCAGTGGCCGGTCCATTCCCGACCGGACTCCAGGGCAGCATAGAAATCGTTGTCGTCGGGCAGCTCGGGGGTATGAGCGTGCACGATCCCGGGCTGGGCGCGATAGAAGCGGCGGGCGCGTTCCACCGATCGGGCGGCGTATTCGGCACGGTAGGCGCGCTGGGTGATCAACCACTCCTCGCTCGTGCGCGTGTCCGGCGTGCCGCCGTAGTCGAGCGGATAGTGCATCTGGTACTCCAGCCGTGCCCATTGTTCGCCGGCGCGGTCGTGCAGCCACGCGATCCACGCCGGTAGTTCTGGTTGCGCGGCAAGCGCCCGGGCAGCGAATCCGCCATCCGCGGTGGTGGTGTGCGGATCGCGTCGCACCGCAACGGCGGCAAGGTCGATTCGGTTGCCTTCCAGGTCCTTCCGATGCCTACCTCCCATAGCGGTCAACTATAGATCTTGATGCCTGTCGCCGGCGCGGGTTCACTTCAACTGCCGAGGTCCGAGAACGGGCGGAATCGGACAGTGTGCGACCGGTCTGGCGGCAAGTTGCGGCTGGTCGATGGAACAGACGGGCCCGCAACACGATCCGAGTAGATATCACCCGGATGCCGTAGCCGAGGCGGCAGCGGCCCGCGATCAACCCCAGGGGCGCTCCGCCGGGCCGCAGCGGGGCGTTGGCACCAACGCCCGATCGAACCAGGCGACGGGAAGTGCCCAGAACTCGGGAGTTCTTCGCATCAACCGCCGTCCGGACAGTAACATTTTTCGGCCGACCGAACATGTCGGTTGTCTATGTCACAGTTATGCATGTGAGCTACCAATATTCGAGTCTCACCATGGCGATCGCCGACAAGTTCTGCCCCTTGCGCCAGTACTTCGATCGGCGCTACCCGCACGTCGGGCCCGTGCAAGCCGACTATCGGGCATCCTCGGGCACCTTGCAGGTCGACGGCTCCACAGCGAATCCCGGAACCCTCGGCGTTGCGTTCGACTTCCTCATCCGTTTCACACTCGACGCCGACTACCGGCCGCAGGTCGCGGTCGCACACCCAGCGATATCCGGTACGCAGAACTACCTGGGCGAAGTCCTGAAGGTGGCGAGGCTGGCCAGTAGGGTGGCCCACCGGCCGCTGCCGGAGGAGGCGCTGTCCACCGTCATTCGTGCCAGTTGGGCGCTGGCGCTGTGCACGGAGCTGTACCGCGACCCGCTCGCCTTCCCGACCTCCCCGCTGGCCGGCCCGATCCGCAGCGGCCGGTTCACTGCCGACGCACTGCTCACGCTGGCACCGGACGATGGGGTCGAACAGGTGCGGGCACTCTACCTGCTGGCGGTTACCGAACTTTCCGAGCTGCTGACCGCGCCGGTGTCGGCGGTGGCGTTGGGGCCCACGTTCACCGCGTCCCGCTTCTGCGCCGCCGCCGCCGACATCATCCTCGATGGTGTACTGCTGGAGCTGAAAACCCGGCCGGGTATCGCCACAAAGGCGGGGCGAGTGGACACGCTGTCACTCGCCGACGTCTACCAGTTGATCGGCTACGCGCTGTTCGACACCATCGACACGTTCCGCATCCACACGATCGGCCTCTACTCCGCCCGCTACGGGGTTCTGCACCGCTGGCCACTCCAAGAACTCCTCGACACTCTGGCCGGCGAGCCGATCGATCTCGCAACCGAGCGGGCGAACGTGCTGAAACTACTCGGCTCGCAGCAGGGCATGACAGCATGACCTCGGCATGTCGGAACCTACGTCTGCACGTATCGGATCGCATGTTCCTCGACGTACTCGGACAACCCGTAAGTGCCGAATTCGCGGCCGATACCGCTTTGTTTGATGCCGCCGAAGGGCATGCGCAGATCCAGTGACTCGAACGAATGTGTGTTGATGAAGGTGGTGCCCGCCTCGATGCGGCGGGCCACGGAGAGTCCGCGGTCGCGGTCGGTAGTCCAGACCGAGGAGCACAGACCATAGGCGCTGTCGTTGGCCCAGTCGACAGCCTGCTCTTCGTTGTCGTAGGCGATGAGCGGGATCACGGGACCGAACTGCTCCTCACGGGATACGGGTGCAGTGTGCTCGACGTCGCGTACGACATGAGGGAGGACGTAGTAGCCGTTCTCCCAGGCCGAAGGGTCCAGCTTGCGACCCAGCTCGACCACGTCGGCCGACGAGTTGCGGGTGTGGTCGAGCAGGTCGTTGACCTTCTTGAACTGTGCCTCATTGTTGAGCGGGCCGAACTTGGCGCGGGGGTCGAGGCCGTGGCCGATCTCGAACTCGTCGACGCGGTCGCAGAACGCGTCCGCGAAGCGCCCGTACATGCTGCGCGGCAGATAGATTCGCTTGACCGCGAAACAGATCTGCCCGCTTCGGGTGTACACGCCGCCCAAGATCCGGTCGAGGACCGCGTCGATGTCGGCGTCGTCGAGAACGATGGCAGGATCGTTACCACCGAGTTCGAGAGTGACGTTTTTGGTTGTGGCAGCGGTAGCTTCGATCACTTTCTGCGCAGTCGCCGTTCCGCCGGTGAAGCCGACTTTGCGAACCAGTGGGTGGCTGCAGAGCGCGGCTCCCACGTCGCCTTCGCCGTGGACGACGTTGAGCACACCGACCGGCAGCGCGGCAGCGATCTTCTGCAACGCGAGGGTCAACGCGACCGGTGCGAACGGGGAGGGCTTCAGCACGAGCGTATTGCCTGTCGCCAGGGCGGGCGCGAGCTTGACCATGGTCAGAACGATCGGCATATTCCACGGAACGATCGCGGCCGCAACGCCGCGCGGAACCCGTTCTACCGTGATGAAGCCCTGTTCGCCGTCGAACTGGTCGGGACGCAAGAACTCCTCGGTCAGGCTCAGTGTGTGCTGAAGCACTCCTGCTCCTAATGCGAAGTCGGTCTGGGCTTCCCACAACACACCTCCGTGCTCACGCACCAGCAGCGGGGAGAGGCTCTCCGCGGCATCACCCAGGATTGCCACCGCGGCGAGCAGTTTCTGCACACGCTCCTGAGCGGAAGTGTCCCGCCACGCGGGAAAAGCCGCGTGCGCGGCACGTACAGCGCGATCCACGTCATCGGCGGTTCCGACGGCCACGCGCGCGACGACGTCGTTCAAGCGCCCTGGATCGTGCACATCCCGGAAGCTGATGCCGGACATCTCTCCGGCGATGAGGTGTCCGACCTGCGGCACGGTCGTCTGGGTCATGGTGCGGTGTCCTTCCACGGCTGTTACGGCCCATCCGCGATCAGCGGATGTGAGCTACGTTACGGTCGGGAGTCCGCAAAACGGAATGAGCGCAGACGATATTCCGCTATGCGGTATGTGCGGTGCCGGTCGGCGGTATGGACCGTGCCGGCGAAAGCGCTGTGCGACTTCGGTCGCCTGCTCGGTCCGGCACGGATCACCCGAAAGCGCGTGTGATGGCCGCCGCGGTTTCCTGCAGGAACCTGACTCTGGCACTTGCGGTATGCGGTGGCAGGCGGTAGTACGGTGCCGCAATGGCCAGCGCTGCGACGACCTCGCCGGAGTGGTCGTAGACCGGGACCGCCAGGCCGTTCAATGCCGGCTCGCTCTCAGCGGCGCTGTATGCGTATCCGTCGCTACGAACCTGTGCGAGTTGCTGCTCGAGTTCCGGCCAGGTGGACTTGGTCTCGGCGGTCAACGACGGCAAGCCGTGGGGGAACAGTTCCACAAGGGCCTTCGCCGGCAACTGCGCCAAAAGCACCTTGCCTGCGGCCGTGGCATTGGCGGGCAGAACTATGCCGGTGCGCAACCCGACGCGGATCGCTTGCTTGGACTCCACCCCATCGACAACGCGGGTGGAACTCCCCTCGTGGATCACGAGGCTGACGGTCTCGTTGAGGTGGTCGCAGAGGCGCTCCATGGGCCGCCGCGCATGACGGCGGATATCGGCCTTGCGTAGCGCCGTCGCGCCGATCTCCAGCAGCGCGGGCCCCACGATGAACTCGGTGGGGTGGGCGGGACTGCGTTGCAGAAAGTTCGCTGCGGCCAGCGTGGTGACCAGCCGGTGGGCGGTCGATTTGCCCACCCCCAGGTGTTCGCTGATCGAGGGCAAGCTCACCGAGCCTTCCTTGTGCGTCAGCCTGAGCACGCGGAGGGCGTTGGTCACCGAGTTCAAGGTATGTGCCGCTTCTTGGGACCTCACGTGCCGCATAGAGGAATTATTGCTCATGGAGTTCCATTCAGCGGTTCTGAGTTCGTAGCGTGTGCCACACAACATCTGCTTTGTGCGGCAGGTCACGCGTGACCGGCGAAAGGACTGAGGTGTCGAATTCCATTGCTGAAGGCGATCTGCCCGACTACGACGTGGTCGTCGTCGGCGCCGGCCCGGTCGGCCTGACGGCGGCCCTGGTGCTGGGCCGGGCCGGGCGCCGGGTCCTGGTTCTGGAGGCGGAGCCGCAACCGGCTACGCAGTGGCGGGCGTCGACCTTCCACCCTCCCACGCTCGAGCTCGCCGAAGGCTTGGGCCTGGTAGACGACATGCTGGCTCTAGGTCTGGTGGCACCGACCTATCAGTTGCGCGAGCGTACCGGAGGTCTGATCGCGGAGTTCGACTTTTCCACCCTCTCGGACGCCACTCGGTATCCCTACCGCCTGCAACTCGAGCAGTACAAGTACGTACGGATTGTGCTCGACAAGCTCGCCGATGAGAAAACGGTCGAGGTCCGCTTCGCGCACCGGGCAACCGGTCACGTGGCAAACGCCGAGCTCGCGACCGTCTATGTGAACGGCGCCGAGGGCGACTATGCCGTGACCGGTAGCCACCTCGTCGGGGCTGATGGTGCCCGCAGCACAGTGCGCCGAGATCTGGGCATCGAGTTCGAAGGCATCACCTACGAACACCGGTATCTGCTGCTGGGAATCGATGCGCCGCTCGAGGATTATTTTCCCGGCATCTCCTACGTCAACTACGTTTCGGACCCGAACGAGCATCAGATGCTGCTGCGGATCCCCGACTGCTGGCGGGTGATGTTCGAGGTCACCGAAGGGCCGTCCGACGAAGCGGTGTTGACGGACGAATTCATCGGCGGGCGCCTGCGGACGCTGTTCGGTTCGCACCCCACACCGCAGGTGCTCTCGCGGCAGGTGTATCGGGTGCACCAACGGGTGGCCGAGGAGTTCCGCCGCGGACCTGTGACGCTCATCGGGGACGCGGCCCACGTCAATTCGCCCATCGGAGGTATGGGTCTGAACTCCGGCATCCATGATGCGTACACCTTGGGTCGGACACTGACCGACCCTGGACAGCTCCCGGATCTCGACACGTGGGCGACCCAGCGCAGGGCAGTGGCCTTGTCGGAAATCCAGCGGATCACCCACCAGAACACCCAAGACCTCTCCCTGAGTGAGGGAACAGCCCGCGAGCTGCGGCTGAGGCAGCTGCACGAAATCTCTCGCGACCCGGACCGATCGAGGGAATGGATGCTCGAGGCCTCGATGATCGCCAGCGCCCGAAAGCAAAAACTCATCCCCGAACACCTGATCAATGGCAGCGACCCGTCCGTCACCACAGCATGACCGATCCAGCACAGTAATACCAAGGGAGTCAACTATGTCGACCAAGCCATCGATCGCGATCGTCGGCGCCGGGCACGCAGGTTTGGTGCTCGGCCTCGGCCTGCAAGACCGGGGGTACCAGGTCACTCTGGTCTCCGACCGCACACCGGCGCAGATAGCTACCGGT
Source organism: Nocardia aegles (assembly GCF_052545135.1). Taxonomy (NCBI): domain Bacteria; kingdom Bacillati; phylum Actinomycetota; class Actinomycetes; order Mycobacteriales; family Nocardiaceae; genus Nocardia; species Nocardia aegles. The sequence continues at coordinate 662,298 of NZ_JBQWRI010000002.1, read as the reverse complement.
CGGATCACCTCCACCCAGCTGCTCTATCCCGCCGCCCGGGCCATCGAACGGGAATTGGGCCTGGACTTCTGGCAGGAGTCCGCGCCACCGGCACAGGACCTGCGGGTAACGGTCACCGCCCCGAACGGCGACCTGGACTTCACCTGGTCGGCGCCATACCAGCCGGGCCCGTCCACATCGGTGGACTACCGAGTGCGAATTCCCTACTGGATGAACACTTTTCGCCGCCGAGGCGGACGCCTCTTCGAGGTGTCGGTGGGGCTGCATGACCTCGACTCCATCGCCGCTTCCCATGACCTCACCATCATGAGCACCGGCAAAGGCGAGATCGGCAAATTGTTCGAGAAGGACAGGGCTCGGACCGTCTACGACACGCCGCAACGATACATCGCCGCTGTTTACGTCGACGGGCTGCGGACACCGGAGCGGTTGGCGACGGAAGTCACGGTGATCCCCGGGGTCGGTGAGGTGTTCTTCTTCCCCGTGCTGACGATCACCGGCCCCGCCGACTTGCTGATGTTCGAAGGCCGGATCGGCGGTGCACTGGACTGTTGGGAGGGCATCGACTCGCCGGCCGACTATCTGAAGCAAGCGAAGACCATCGTCGACAAATTCGTGCCGTGGGCGGCCGATCGCGTCGCCGACGTCACGCTGACCGACGACAACGCGGTACTGCGTGGATGCTACCCACCCACCGTGCGCAAGTCCGTCGCTACGCTGCCTTCGGGCCGGAAGGTGTTGGGCATGGCGGACTTGGTCGTTCTCAATGACCCGATCACCGGCGAGGGGGCCAACAACGCCGTCAAATGCGCCAAGATCTATTTGGACGCCATCGTGGAGCGGGGCAACGAACCGTTCGATGAGCAATGGATGAATCGCACCTTCGAAACCTATTGGGACGATGTGCAGTGGGCCACCGCGTACACCAACATCACGCTGGAGGGCCCGCAGCACGTGCGCGATCTGGTGCGGGCCGGGACTCGCTCGGAGGTGATCCGGCAATGGCACTCCGACTCCCGGAGCACCCCGCGCGATTTCTTCCCGGCGTGGAACGACCCGGCCGAAGCCGCGGCGTTCATCGCAAGCCACACCGAGATGGCGGCGACGGAATCATGACCGCCGCAATGCAGGAGGACATCGCAGCTTCGGCACAGATCGACCCTCTGGTGATGCGGGCCGCGATGGGCCGCTTCGCCACCGGCGTCACAGTGATCACCAACGACATCGGCGGGGAGGTGCACGCCATGACCGCGAACGCTTTCATGTCGGTGTCACTGGATCCGCCTCTGGTGCTGATCTCCCTGGGCAACAAGGCCAGGATGGCTGCCCGTCTCGCCGGCGCCCAGCACTACGGCGTGAGCATCCTCGCGCATTCTCAGGAGTCGATCGCGCGTCGGTTCGCCGGCAGTAAACACCCCATGCCGCCGCCGCAGTTCGAATGGCTCGGCGCGGTGCCGGTCGTCGCCGGATCCCTCGTCCAGTTGACGACGCGGATCATCGACCGCCATCCGGCCGGCGACCACACGCTGTTCATCGGCCAGGTGGAGCAGGTGAATCTGCGCGACGGACAGCCACTGTTGTTCCACACGGGCGCATTCAAGCTCGTCCAGGTCGGCGTGACGGAGTCACTATGGGAGAGTTGAGCACACACACGGCACACTCGTTGCCGATGGCGGCGACGGAACATCGGAATGGCTATTATCTCGTCGGCGGCGGCCCTCGCAAGGTCATCGTCTTGCACGGTTGGCTGTCGGATGCCGCATCGTGGTCGGCTGCCTGGCAGATAGCGGACAAGCATTCCTTCACCTGGTGCTTTATGGACGCCCGCGGCTACGGCCTGTCCCGCACCCGCGGCGGTGCGTACACCATGGCGGAAATCGCCGAAGACGCACTGGTCGTCGCGGATTCCCTGGGCTGGCAGGAGTTCTTCCTCGTGGGCCACTCCATGACAGGATTGGCCATCCAGCAGGCATTACTGGCTGCCCCGGATCGGATCCGCGCCCTCGTGGGGATCGCCCCGGTGCCGGCGAGCGGGGGAGGACTCATCGGCGAGCGTCGCACCCTGTTCGACCGAGCCGTGGAGGACAGCGCGGCGCGAGCCATGGTGATCAACCGTTCGACCGGCGGCATGCGAAGTGACCGTTGGGTTCATCGGCTGACGCAGCGATCCTTCGCCTGCTCGGAGGTCGACGCGCTGCGCGGCTACCTCGACGCATGGGCGGAGGGCGACTTCCACACCGAAATCCTCGGCAACGCGGTGCCGGTGGGGGTGATCGTCGGAGAAAATGACCCCTCGCTGAGTCCGCAGCGGATGAAGGACACTTGGTTGTCGTGGTATCCCAATAGTCGCCTGCAGGTACTCGCCGGATGCGGGCACTACCCCATGGACGAGCAGCCCTCCGTGCTGATGTCCGCCATCGACACAGTGCTGGTAAATCACGTCGCCGAGATCGGTCCGAATCTGTCGGGAATTCGATCTGAAAATTAAATCCTAGGAATCGGATAGTTCGCCGCATCACTGCGGCGGGATTTCTGCGACGATCGTCAAAAAGTCCCCCGCCGGCACGCATCGCTCCCCGGAATATGGCATGGGGATCTCGGTAACTCCTGCCCTGGGTTCGCCACTCTCGACGTTGTGTTCTTACGTCGACCGGAATGGACGATAATCGAACTCGGCAGACCGAGAATCGGAAAAAAATTATTGACATTCTCGCAGGCAACGCGAGACGATGGGCTTCCCACAGTGATGTCGATCACGTTCTCTGGCAGCTCGCCGTATAAACAGTGAGGTTCAAATCGTGTCCAAGATCAATGTCGCCCGTCTCGTTGCCACGGGGAAGCCGCTGGAAGTCGGCATAGCTGATAAACCTGTTCCCGGTCCGAAGGATGTGCTCGTCAAAGTCGAAGCGTGCGGGTTGGTGCCCAACTCGTTCAACGTGGTCAACGGCTACACGCAGCTCAAACTGCCGGACCTTCCAGTGGTTTTCGGTCTCGATGTCGCGGGCACGATCGAAGCGGTCGGCGAGTATGTGGTCGGCCTCGAGGTGGGCCAGCGCGTGTACGTCGATCCATTCCTGACCTGCGACACTTGCCACCATTGTCGTAGCGGCCGGCGCGACCTCTGCCCGAATGCCTGCTACCGGGGATATATGACCCCGAACGAATTCGGTTGGCAGCTGCTCAACCACTACCCGATCGGCGGGTTGTCCGAATATGTCCTGTCACCCGACGCGAGGGTGGCGCGCCTGCCGGAGTCGATCGACTTCGAGACCGCGGCGCGCTTCGGCTATATCGGCACGTCGTTCGCCGCGCTGCGCAAAGGTGATCTCGGCCCTGGCAAGACCCTGTTGATCAACGGGGTCACCGGGACGCTCGGTGTGGCCGCGGTGGCGATCGCACTCGGCATGGGCGCCACCAAGATCCTCGGTGTCGGACGTAACCGGGAGCTGTTGGAGCGGGTTCGGCAGATGTCCCCTACGCGGGTGGAGACGGTGTCGTCCGAAGACGGCATCGACCTCGTCGCATGGGCCGAAAGCCGCACCGACGGAATCGGTGTGGACGTGCTGTACGACTGCCTGGGCGTCGGCGGGGACGTCCATGGCACCAACACACTGCTCTCGGCGATCAAAGCCGGCGGGCGCGCAGTCCTTGTCGCCGCCGGCGTCGAGGGCGGCCTCTTCCAAAGCTACTGGGACGTTCTGATGGGCGATGTCCATGCTGTCGGATCTCAGTGGTTCAGCGCGGCGGAGGCCGACCAGATGATCGCGATGATCGCTGCCGGCGTGATCGACCTGTCCTGCCTCGAGCATCGGCGCTTCGCTCTGTCCGAGGTGAACGAAGCGATCGAACTCGTCGGGTCCCGGGTCGGCGGCTTCGTCAACGTCGTTGTCCTGCCCGGCGTGACCAACTCTACGCACCTGAGCGCTCGGCAGTAGTCAGGGCCGATATCAATGGATGAGGAGCAAGCCCGATGACCATCAGACGGGTCGTGACCGGTCGACGCGCGGGCAGATCGCTGGTGCTCAGCGACGGGCCGGTGCCGACGGAACACAGATTCGAGGCGATACCCGGAATGTCGTCGGCGATTGTCTGGACGACTGCGCCATCACCTGCGGTCGATGTGGAGGAAGCGGCGCCCGAGGGAACCACGGCGCATCCGGCGCCCGGGCACACGCTCATGTTCGTGGTGGACTTCCCGCCGGACTCGGTGATGGCCGAACCCGGCTTCGATCCCGTTGCGGCAGGCACCGAGCAACTCCACCACCTGCCCGGCCTGGCCGAGCGCTTCGAGGCGGAGAACCCGGGCATGCACACCACAGACAGTGTGGACTACGGGATCGTGCTGCAAGGAAGGATTTGGCTCGAACTGGATGACGGGAACCAGGCGGCGCTCGAAGCGGGTGACATCGTCATTCAGCAGCGCGCACGCCACGCCTGGCGGAACAAGGGCAGGGAGACGGCCCGGATGGCGTTCGTGATGGTCGGAACCGACCGGCACGTGAATGCGGGCTGATTTCTCCGCCTATTCGGCCGGCGCAGGATCGGCAGGCGAAAGCGGTGCCGACTCGGCGGAGTCGGCACCGCTTTCGGTGGAACTGCCACGTCGGGATCGCGTTTCGAAGCCTGGATCGCTCCACAGTGGTCGGCCACGTTGCGGCGCCCGCACGCCGTCCGATCGACGGTGGGCGTGTCGGCAGCTGCCGCGACGGTGACGGTTGGATTGCTGATCACAGGCCGTATACGCAAAGTTGTGTCCGGATATCGGACACCGATCGATGTTCCTGGTAATCAAGGATTGCGCTGACGGTTACCTCCCGGCTCGGGCGTTCGGTCAACCTTTGCCGATGGCAACCCGGGACAAGTCTCTATGGATCTCAGAAGCATTGAGTACCAACGGTTTCGAGCGACATGCGGATGCCGTAGCTCCGCTGCGTCCTACGCTCGGCATCGGTCCCCGCGGTGCCGGCATTGACGCTCAGGGTAGGAGCTATTACATTTACCGGAGTTATTGAACCGATTATCGGTCTCAACTGAAAGGGTAGGGAGTGACAACATGAGCGGACGTGTTGCGCGACTGGGCCATGTGGGGATCGCCGTGAGCGATCTGGATCGCTCTGTCGACTTCTACACAGATGTTCTCGGCATGCGCCTGACGGAGATCTTCCGGTACGACGCGAACAAGGTCGGTCACGGTGTCGCGGTGCTGGCGGGAGCCTTCGTGCGGGGATGGGAAGACACCATCCACCACCGCCTGTCGATCTTCACCCTGCGGGACCCCAGCCCGCAGCAGCCGGATGCGCGTGCTCTCGGGTTGCATCACATCGCCTTCGAGATGGACTCGAGTGAAGACCTCGTGGAACTGTATCGACGCTTCAAGGAGCGTGGGGTACCTATCGTCAACGCTCGTATCGGCGGGCCGGGTAATCAGCCCCGCTTCTACGGCCTCGACCTGGATGGCAATCTGCTCGAGTTCTACTGGAGCATCGACCACGTCGGCTGGGACGGAATTCCTCGCCCGTACCCGCCGATCCAGGAAGTCGAACTCGAAGACTTCGACTTCGACGCCTACACCGCGCAGCGCGAGCAGCAGGCCGAGGCCGAGCGTGCACGCCGCGCGGCCCGGGTTTGACGCCGTTTCTCGGAAAGTGGGGCATACATGACTCAGCTCGTTCGATTTCGTCACCGCGGCAGCGACAAACTCGGAGTGATCCGCGGAGAGCATTTCATCGATATCACCCGCGCGTATGCGGCCAGGTTGGCGGCGCAAGGCTCAGCGAACTCCAATGCGCTTGCTGCGGCGATCCTTCCGCCCGACGCGCTTGTCTATTTTCAGGGCGGGGCGGCCAGTTACGCGGCCCTGCGCGATGCTGTTGCCTTCGCCGACGAACTGGACGCCACCAAGGCGAGGAATCACGGCATCTCGGTAGCTCGATCCGAGGCCTCGGTTCTGGTTCCCATTCCGAACCCGCCCAAGATCGTGTGCGTTGCCCGCAACTATCGCAAGCATGCCGCGGAAGCGGGTCTCACGGTGTCGGAGATCCCGATCCTTTTTCCCCGGTTCGCGGCGACCCAGATCGCCGACGGGGAGGCGATCATCGTGCCGACTGTCTCCGACCAGGTCGACTGGGAAGGGGAACTCGCCGTCGTCATCGGCAAGGGCGGGCGACACATCACGAAAGAGGACGCCTTCCAGCACGTCGGTGGGTACACCATCTTCAACGACGTGTCGGTGCGCGACTACCAGTTCCGAGTGACGCAGTACACCGGTGGGAAGAACTTTCACGCATCCGGCCCGATCGGTCCGCACATCTCGCTGGTCGACGAAGGACTGGACCCGCATGATCTCCGGATCACGACGACGATCAACGGTGTCGTGAAACAGGACGCCACGACAGCGGAGTTCATCTTCGACATTCCCACATTGATCGAGCACATATCCGAGTTCATCGAGTTGGAACCCGGAGACATCATCCCCACCGGTACCCCTGCGGGCGTCGGCTTCAAGAGGAATCCGCCTGAATTCCTCTCTGACGGCGATGTGGTGGAAGTGACCGTCGAGGGGATCGGGACGCTTCGGAACCCGGTCCGGAACGAAGAAAGGAAGCATGATGAGTGAGTCGGGGTTCGATCGCGGCCTGCGAATCCGTAAAGAGGTCGTCGGCGAGGAATACGTGGAGCGCGCTTTCGCGAACGCGGGCGACTTCGGACGCGAGTTCCAGGAGTTGGTCACGGAATTCTGCTGGGGCGCATCGTGGGGGCGCACGGCGCTCACGCGACGGGACCGCAGCCTCCTCAACCTGGCCATCATCGGGACACTGGGGCGCACCAACGAGTTCCGCCTGCACACGCAGGGTGCGCTGCGAAACGGCGTGACACCGGAGGAGATCAAGGACACGCTGATCCATCTGGCGGTCTACGCGGGAATCCCGGCCGGGGTGGAATCTTTCCGTATCGCGGGTGAGGTGCTCCGGGAGAACGACGCCGAGCGATAGCATCCGCGGCGCATCCTGCACAGCGATGTTATTCAGGGAGCTCCCGGCACGCGACATCCGGGAGCTCCCGCACGCTATGAGGGCGAAGGCCGGATTCAGCGCACAGAAAGCGGGCGTATCAAATCGCACCCAACTCGGCGGCGGTGTCCTGAAGTTTTCCGAGATGCCGGAGAAGTTCGTGCCCGCGGCCGGCCGGAGCCACGATGGAGAGGCTGGCCTCTTGCTGAGCGATTCGGAGCGGAACGGCAATTCCGTAGGCTCCGAGCCGAAGCTCGTCGTGGCTGACCGCGTAGCCGAGGCCCCGCTCTTCCCGGAATCGTTCGAGCGCTACCGGATCGTCGCTTTCCGCGGCGATCATCTCCTCCGCGCGGTCGGCGGCGAGATTGAACAAAATCGCTCGGCCCGCTGCCCCGGTCGCAGCGCGGTGGCGGTATCCGAGTGGGTACTCCACCCTCAGCGGATGAATATCGGATTTGGCCGATGCCACGACCAGTGCTTCGTTGCCGTCGAGAACGGAGACCACGATCGTCTCCCCGATGTCGCGCGCCAGCTCGTCCAACAGGGGCTGCGCCTCGCGGTAGACATCGGGAACGGCCTTGGCGGCTATTGCCAGAACGGACGGGCCGATCGAGACGCGGCCACCATCGACCTTGACGAAAGATCGGCGCTGAAGGGTCACTACCAGGCGGCGCGTCACTGTTCGCGCCAGATCGAGGCGGGTAGCCAATTCGCCTATCGATTGCGGTCCATCTTCGCTGAGGGACAACAAGATACGCAGTGCGTGGTCAGCGGTCTGCGCGATCTCCACCCTGGCACCTCCCGAGTTGTCGACGAGTCATCGTATAGCAGCCATCCGTGGCGCTCACTCCGCAGTCGGGATAATATCCGATATATGCAAAAATGAGTCCGATTATCGGACAAATCCAACATGGTCGGCCGGTCGGGTCCCGCGCTTGTATCGGCGTGGTGACTCGGATGCCGAATCCGGCGCCCGGAAAGGAAACCGACGTGTCCGACGTCCACGCTGTTACGCCCATGCGTGAGCAAGAACTTCTCGCCCGAGTCCCTACGGGGCTGCTCATCGGCGGCCAGTGGCGTGAAGCCGCGAGCGGAGACGCCTTCGCCGTCGAGGATCCCGCAACCGGCGATGTCCTGATGTCGGTCGCCGACGGTGCCGGCGTGGACGCCCTGGCCGCGTTGGACGCCGCAGAAGCCGCGCAGGCATCATGGGCACGTACTCCGCCGCGCGAGCGCAGCGAAATCCTCCGCCGCGCGTTCGAACTTGTCATCCAGCGCGCCGAGGACTTCGCCCTCCTGGTGACGCTGGAAATGGGAAAACCTCTCGCCGAGGCCCGCGGCGAGGTGGTCTATGGTGCCGAATTCCTTCGGTGGTTCGCGGAGGAAGCGGTCCGCGACTACGGCCGATACGCGACCAGTCCAGAAGGCGGCAACAAACTCCTCGTCCAGCGAAAGCCGGTCGGTCCGTGCTTGCTCATCACGCCGTGGAACTTCCCTCTCGCCATGGCCACTCGGAAGATCGCCCCCGCTGTGGCCGCCGGCTGCACGATGATCGTCAAGCCTGCCAAGTCCACCCCGCTCACCACCTTGCTGTTCGCCGAGGTCATGCGGGAAGCGGGTCTTCCGACCGGTGTGCTGAATATCGTCACCTCGTCTTCTGCCTCGGAAGTTTCCGGGCCACTCATGAGCGACCACCGTCTCCGTAAGCTCTCCTTCACCGGGTCGACGCCTGTGGGTCGACGCCTGCTGGCCGCCGCGGCCCGGAATGTCCTGCGCACCTCCATGGAACTCGGCGGCAACGCGCCGTTCATCGTGTTCGAGGACGCTGACCTGGACAAGGCGGTGGCGGGTGCGGTGGCCGCCAAAATGCGCAACATGGGTGAGGCCTGCACCGCGGCCAACCGCTTCCTTGTGCAATCCTCGATTGCCGCGGAGTTCGTCGGCAAGCTGGCCGACGCCATGGCGGGGCTCGAGTCCGGCCGGGGAACGAACCCGAACTCCCAAGTCGGCCCGCTCATCGACGGCCGCGCCCGAACGGATATTCATTCCCTCGTCGTCGAGGCCGTCGAATCCGGTGCGACGCTCGCGCTGGGCGGGACCCCTTTGGCCGGTGACGGCTACTTCTACGCCCCGACCGTCCTGGCGGATGTGCCGAACGACGCCGCGATCCTCGGAACGGAAATCTTCGGGCCGGTGGCGCCGGTGACCACCTTCGATTCCGAGGAACAGGCCATTCGTCTCGCGAACGCCACCGAATACGGCCTCGCCTCCTACCTCTACACCAGCGACTACGCCCGGATGTTCCGGGTGACCGAGCAGATCGAGTACGGCATGGTGGGATTCAACGTCGGTGTGATCTCGAACGCCGCCGCCCCGTTCGGTGGTGTCAAGCAATCCGGCCTTGGTCGTGAAGGCGGCGCCGAGGGCATTGCCGAATACACCGCTGCTCAATACGTCGGCATTGCCGATCCGTACGGTGGTTAGGCGTACCTCCGCCTTCGCTGCGGCCATGCGCGGGGCTGAGGGCGGACTACGTCCGGCTGCACCTATGAGGGTGAACCAGCGCGCATCGATCGCCGGGGGTTCCGCTCGAGCTCAGGATGCCTGTTCGATGTCGAGCAGTCCGGCGACGTCGGCGGCGATCCGTGTCGCCGGGCTCTCGAGCTTCCGATAGAGCGTCCGAAAGAGCGCTTGCGCGTCGGCGGCCGGCCAGCCATCGGGAAGATGGTCGGATGGCAGCCGCGGGTCGGCCTGGACGAGCTGTTGCCATTCGCTGCGCAGCACGAGGAAGGCGCACAACTCGTCGGCATAGGTCGAGGAGAAGTCGCCACTCCAGCGCGAGATGAACCGCCGGTAACGGTCCGCGATCTCGGTCAGGTCGTAGGCTTCTGCGATCAGGTCGGCAGGTGCGGTCGCGGCGATGGGGGTACCGCGGAAAACCCGCACGTCATCGAGAACGTCCAAGCCGTCCAGCAGGCTCGTGACGTCGACCTCCCCAGCTGCGATCCATACTCCGCTGCGCAGTAGCCCGAACCCTCCCCACGACAGCCGCGACCGAAGCCGCAGCCGTAGAGCACGTCGCTGTTCGGGAATCGAGTAGGCGAGCACCGTCCAGGTGCCGGTCCGATCCGGATCGGAGGTCTCTCGCCATGCCTGGGCGTTGCCTTCGCGCAGGATCCGGGACCCGTGCGAGGTCAGCGTGTAGTACGTCTCGCGGCCGTGGCGGCGGCGATCCAGCAGGCCGCTGTCGACCAGCCGGGTGAGTGTGGACCGCGCGGCATGGCCGGAAACGCCGAGCCGGGCGAGTACCTCGATGAACGTGCCGGTGGACAGCGCGATGGGCTGCTCGTGCGTCAAATGGCCCAGCAGCATCAGCGTCAACCACTTGGGTCGTCGAGCCCGGGCGACTTCGGCTTCGGGGACGTGGGCAGCGTCGAGCGATCCAGCCATGGTCGAATGGTAGCCGCTGCCAATATTAGGCAAAATATTGACGTTGGGATCAGATAACGCATAACGTTGCACGCGGGTCAACGCACGTCGACCCGGTACGGCCTGACTTTTCGGGAATGGAGTACGTCCCATGACAACCACTGGCGAACCGCTGTCGGCCGCTCCACTTGCCGGTCGTGAGCTGGGCACCTGGACCACCATCAGCACCGCGGTCGAGAACGAGATCGCCTGGGTGGTGCTGAATCGCCCGGAGAAACGCAACTGCATGAGTCCGACCCTCAACGACGAGATGCTCGAGGTGTTGGACGCGGTGGCTCTCGACCGCGAGGCGAGGGTGATGGTCCTGACGGGCGCCGGCGAGGCGTTCTCCGCGGGAATGGATTTGAAAGAATTCTTCCGCGACACCGATGCCTTGCCGCAGGCGGAAAGGGAGATCAAGCAGCGCTCCGCCTTCGAATGGCAGGGGCCGCGGCTGCGCAATTTCCCTTTGCCGACGATCGCGATGGTGAACGGGTATTGCTTCGGCGGCGCGTTCCTGCCTCTGTCCAGTTGTGACCTCGCTGTCGCGGCCGACGATGCGGTGTTCGGGCTCTCCGAGGTGAATTGGGGAATCATTCCGGGCGGCAACGTGCCACTCGCGGTGGTGCACACGATGGGTCTGCGCGACGCGATGTACTACAGCATTACCGGGGAGACGTTCGACGGGCGCAAGGCAGCCGAAACCGGTCTGGTCAACGAATCGGTTCCACGTGATCAGCTGCGAGCCCGGGTCATCGAGATCGCCGAACTGCTGAAAACGAAGAACACGACGATCATCCGCGGCACGAAGGAAACGATCCGCCACCTGCGGAGCATGGGCTGGTCCGAAGGTGAGAACTACATCAACGCCAAGTTCGCCGAAGCGCAGTACGCCGACCCCGAAGGAGGCCGAGCGAAGGGTCTCGAGCAGTTCCTGGACGACAAGACCATCCGCCCGGGCCTCGAGGCCTACCGCCGGTGACCTGACGAGTCGGCTCTGCGGCGGAAAGGACGAATCGTGTCGGTGAGTAGTGCGTTGACCGTGTGCGCGGCGTTCGAGCGTGTGGCGCGTGTGTATCGGGACGCCGAGGCCGTGGTAGACGGCATCTCTCGGTTGACGTTCGGTGATGTGGATGAGGCGTCACGGCGCTGCGTGTCTTTGCTGCGCGACCGGGGCGTCCGGCCGGGCATGCGGGTCGCGCTGCTGACTGTGCCCTCAACGGTGCACATCGTGGCCTGGCTGGCCGTCGTGCGATTGGGCGCGATTCCAGTGGTGCTGCATACCCGCGAATCCGCGCCGCTGCTGGCGCGACTGTGTGACAGGTTCGATGCCCGCGTCCTGCTGCACGACAGGTCGCTCGGTCCGGTCGCGGCCGCGATCGCCGACAACTGCGCAGATCCGCTGGACGTGATCGCCCTGCGATCCGGCGTTGCGGGCTCGGCCGAGGCGCCCGGAGCGCACATCGAGATTCCGCGTGATCTGTCCGACTTTCCGCCCGCCGACGACTTGTTCGTCCCTGCGGAGGACGATGTCGCGGTCATCATCCTGTCGTCCGGGACAACCTCGCTGCCGAAGGGCGTCGTGCACAGCCACCGCGCTGTAATAGACGCAGCACGAACAGCATTCGGGCTGTACGCCGGACTTCGTCCGGGTCAGCGGGTGATCGTGCCCTACAGTACGGCGTTCACCGCGTGCTATGCGACCTGGCTGCCGTTCATGAACGCCGGCGCATGTTCGGTCTTCCTGGAAAAGTTCGATCTGCGGGAATACCAGGCCGCCATCCGACGCGAACGAATCACCCACATGTCGCTCACCCCGACCATGTGGCGCAAGCTGTTGACACTGGAGTCTCATCCGGACACCTACAGCAGTGTGAATGTGGCGCAATTCGCCGCCGAGCCCATGGACCGGACAACGCTGCAGCACATCCGAAGCACTGTGACACCCAACGTGGTCCAGGCCTACGGCTCCACCGAGACCTTCGCTTTCCTGACCGTCAATGTGGCCGAGGACATGACAGACGGACGCCTCATCAGCGTCGGAAGGCCGTTCGCCAACGCGGAAGTGCGAATCGTCCGGCAGGGCGGCACCGTCGAGGACGTTCTTCCGGTGGGTGAACTGGGCGAGATCGTGGCGACCTCGCCCAGTGTGGCGGAGGGAATCTGGAACGACGAAGCCATGACGGCGAGACTGTTCCACAGCGATGCCGACGGTCGTCGCTGGTGGCGTTCGAGTGACTTGGGGCGCCTCGACCACGACGGATATCTGTTCCTCGAGGGCCGAAGCGACGACATGATCATCTCGGGCGGAATCAACATCATGCCCGCTGCCGTGGAAGAAGTCCTCCTGAGTCACCCAGCTGTGGTCGAGGCCGCTGTCGTAGGCCTCCCGCATCCAGAATGGGGCCAGCAGGTCCACGCATTCGTGGTGGCCGGCGATCCGTCACTGACAGCCGAGGTACTCGCGTCGTTCACTTCCGCTTCGCAGCTGTCCGGTTATCAGCGTCCGCGCGAATACCATTTCGTGCCTTCGCTGCCTCGAACGGCCACCAACAAACTCAACCGCCGACTGCTGCGCGAACAGGGACGTGCGGCCCGAGGGACGGACTGAAGCGGAGCCGAAACGGTGGTTGTCTCGAGTCAGAAAGTGTGAGGAAACGAAATGCCGGACTACAAGCCGCCGATCGATGATCTGAAGTTCGTCCTCAATGAGGTCCTTGCCATCGGAAAGCACACCGAGTTGCCCGGCTTCGAAAGCGTGGACGAGGATCTCGTCTCCGCCACGATCGATGCTTTCGGTGACTTCGCCGCCAAGGAACTCGCGCCCTTGAATGCCGAAGGCGACCGATGCGGCGCGACCTTGGGGCCGGACGGTGTGGTGTCCGCGCCGGGATTCGCCGGGGCCTACCGCAGTTATATCGACGGCGGCTGGCCTGCGCTGACGGCTCGCGGCGCGGACGGTGGCGAAGGCATGCCCGGAGTGCTCTACACCATCGTGGAAGAAATGCTCGCCGGTGCCAACCTGGCGTTCGCGATGGCTCCTCTGACCTCCCCCGGAGCCTACCGAGTGATCAGCCACGGTGCATCCGACGAGCTGAAGTCCCGGTACTTGCCGAAGATCGTCACCGGCGAGTGGGCTACGGCGATGTCGTTGACGGAACCACAATGCGGGTCGGCGCTGGGCCTGCTGCGAACTCGAGCGGAGCCCGGAACGGCCGGCAGCTACCGAATCACCGGCACCAAGATGTTCAACAGCTGGGCGGATCACGACCTTACCGAGAACATCGTCCATCTGGTGCTCGCGCGTCTGCCCGGCGCGCCGGAAGGAGTCAAGGGGATCAGTCTGTTCCTGGTCCCCAAGTATGTCGTCGGACCGGACGGTCGACTGGGTGAGCGCAACGCATTCTCGGTCACCGCACTGGAAAAGAAGCTCGGTGTCCACGCCAGCCCAACCTGTGTTACGGACTTCGACGGCGCAACGGGCTATCTGATCGGAGCACCGCACCGCGGAATGGCCAACATGTTCATCATCATGAACTCCATGCGACTGGCGACCGGTGTGTGCGCGGTGGGCGTGTCCGATGCGGCATATCGCAATGCCTCGAGCTACGCGCGCGAGCGGCTGGCGGGACGCGCGGTGACCGGAGCGAAGTATCCGGAATTGGCCGGTGATCCGATCATTGTGCACCCCGACGTACGGCGGATGCTGATGACGATGCGTGCTGTGGTCGAGGGCGGTCGGGCATTCTGCTTCTGGGTGAGCCTGAACCTCGATCTGGCCGGCAACCATCCCGATCCAGCGCAGCGGCAGGCGCACGAGGCGCTGGTGTCGCTGCTGACACCCGTGGTGAAGGCCTTTTTGTCGGACAAGGCGTCCGAGTGCGCCGACACTGCGGTGCAGTGCTTCGGGGGGCACGGTTACATTCGCGACAACGGTGCAGAACAGTACCTCCGCGATGCCCGGATGCTGCGGCTGGGCGAAGGAACGAGCGGTATCCAGGCCATGGACTTCATCGGCCGTAAGGTGGTAGGCGACGATTCCGAAACGCTGAACTCCTACTTCGACTCCATCCGGGAGACGCTCGACGCGGTCACCGGCATGTCAGGAATTGTCGCGGAACTTCGAAATTCGCTGGAATCCGCCACGCGCCTCACGGAAGAACAGCTCCCGCGCTGGAAGAATGACCCCGAGAGCATGGCGGCGGTGGCCCTGGATTACTTGCACCTGGTGGGCTATCTTTCCCTCGGCTTCATGTGGGTGAAGATGGCCGCCAAGGCGGAAGAAATTCTCCAGGGCCACTCATCGCGTTCGACATTCCTCGAGAACAAACTGCGCACAGCGCGTTTCTACTGTTCCTATGTACTCCCGGAAGTCGAGGCGCTCACCGCACGGATCCGCGCGGGCGGTGCGGCGATCATGGCGATTCCGGAGAACGAATTCTGAAGCGGATCTGGTTCGCCGGAATATCGCCACCACATGTCGCGACCCGATCCCGATCGTGCGCGGCCGGGTCGATCGCTGGTCGGGAGCGATCACGGCGCCGGTGGCGACCGGGGACGAGTTGTGCTGTGCGCCGCGCTCCCCGATAGTTCACTCATGGCGGAGAGACTCGCTCTGATCGTCGCGGCCGAGTGCGCGGCATTCCCGCGGCTGGGGTTCACCGGCGAGCTGGCCGCGGCGCTGTACGCGGCTTTCACGACGGTGGGTGGTTGGCTACCGATCGCGGACGGTCCCGTGCTCGACCCCACGGTCACCGAATTCAAACGGCGCGTGAAGGCCGCGTTCCGGCAGGCGGACGAACTGAAGGCGACGCTGTTGATCGCCTTCATCGGCCACGGGTTCACCGCCAACGACGAGGATTTCTATCTGCTCGCCACCGATTCCGCACTGCCGCTGGATTCCGATTCCGGCTTCAATCTGGTCAATGTGGTCACCGAGCAATTGGGCAATACGCGGGCACTGGACGGGCTGATCGTTCTGGTCGATGCGTGTGAGGCGGGCGCAGGAGCGCTGGGAGCTGGCAACCGCTGGGTGCGGATGCTGGAAAAGACCGCAGGGCGAATGGAATTGCTGGTCGCGTCGGACGAGGGGAACGCCTACGACGGCTGTTTCAGTCGAACACTGCTGCGCACATTCGATACCGGCCTGCCGGGCAGCGGAACGAACCTGCTGTGCGCCGACCTCACGCCGGAACTGAACAGCGCGTGTCCACAGCAGACCGCACGGCATCTGTCGTTCAACGGCACTCAGGTGCGCCGCGGCGACCAGGGGCTGTGGTTGGTGCCCAATCGCTCCCGGTCCAGAGACGCGGTGACCGACAGACCCGCCGCGGGCTTGGTGGACCACCTGGTGCGCGGCGTCTCCCTGACGATGAACGTGCACGAGACCCTCGCCGGAATCGTGGAAGCGAGCGGCGAGCGGTTGCAGGCGGTGATCGGACCGGCCGGCGCCGGGAAATCGACGCTGATGTCGCTGCTGATCCGGCCGGGACTGGTCGAGACGTTGGGTTCGCTGACCGCCGAGTTCATCACGGCGGCCGTCTTTCTGGACGTCACGAGCACCATAGAGTCGGTGCTGGTGGAACTGTGTGAGCAACTCGGCGCCCGATTCGGCGCGGAATTCGCGGCGGCGCGGCAGCAGGTGCGGGAGGAGTTGACCGACCGGGAGCGGTTCAGCGCTTTCGAGATCGAGATCGTGCGGCCCTTGCATCGAATGCGGAAGGCGGGCAGACGTATCCGTGTTCTCATCGACGGCCTGGATCAGCCGGAGGAAGGCTGCCGCAGCAGTGTCGTCGCCGCTGTCGCCACCTTGACCACCGACCAGCGGTTGGGCCACGTGCGCGTGATCGTCGGCGTCCGGTCGGGCACGGACGTCGTCGATCATCCGGACCTCGCCCACGCCCGGCGGGTCCACTTGCGGTCACCTACCGCCCGCGAGGTCTTGGCGGAGCTGGCGTCGGCCGAGGGGGGCATCCCCGACGGACTCGATCGAACCCTGCACGGATTACCCGACGACGTCCGCGGTGGCTGGCTGATCCCGCGGTTGATCACCGAGATCGACCAGCGCAAGACCGGTCTCGACGGCGCGGACCTGCATGCTCTGGTGACGCTCCGGTTTCACACCACGCACCGCCATCCGGTGCACGAAGACATCGCGCTGCCGGTCGGTGCCCTGCTCGTGGCGGTCGGTGTCGGCCCGACCGCGCCCTTGCCGCTGATCTGCGCGGCCCTCCATCGCCTCGGATGGCCGGTGACGTTGCCGCGACTGCGCGATGTGGTGGTCGATCTCGGTGTGCTCGTCGCACGCGGCCATCCCGGTCAGGACAACGAACGAATCGGGCTGTCGCACACGGCGTTCACCGATTCGCTGCGACGAATCGTCTGCGCGCGTCGGCCGAGCGCGCTGATCGACGCGCACAGCGCGCTCGCCGCGGCGTTCGATACCGTGACCGGTCCGGATATCGACGTCTATGCGCGCACGGCGGCGCCGCGGCACTATCTGGCCGGCGGGAACTCCGCTCGGGCCGTGGCGTTCCTCGACGCGGCGGACACCGGGCGGCGTCCGATCGACAATCAAGCCTCCTGGGCGAACTGGCTGGTGGCCTTCCGAGAAGCGCTGCCGCCGGACCACCCGGATGTGCTGACCGCTCGTGCC
This sequence comes from Nocardia aegles, assembly GCF_052545135.1. Classification (NCBI taxonomy): domain Bacteria; kingdom Bacillati; phylum Actinomycetota; class Actinomycetes; order Mycobacteriales; family Nocardiaceae; genus Nocardia; species Nocardia aegles. The sequence goes on along the minus strand of NZ_JBQWRI010000002.1, from coordinate 645,165 downwards.
CGCCTGGCGCGATGGACCGGCGAGGCCGGAGAGCCGTTCGTGGCGCGCGCGATGTTCGCCGGGCTCGTCGAGGATTGCACCGCGATGTTCGGTCGGGACCATCCGCTGACCCTCCTGCCGCGCGTGCAACTCGCCAATTGGCACGTCCAGACCGGTGGCGCCGAGCAAGCGGTGACGATGCTCACCGAGCTGCTGGACTTGGAGCAGGACGAACGGGAGAAGCTGCGGATCCGCGCCGACCTAGGATTCAGTACCGGCCAGGCCGGTGACATCATCGGTGCACGCGATCAGTACACCGCCTTTCTCCCGTCCCTCGAACGTGCCCTCGGTGCGACGCATCCCGACGTGCTGCGCTCCCGAGACCAGTACGCGCGCTGGATCGGTGAAGCCGGTGACCCGGAGCGGGCGCGACGGCAGTTGCTCGAACTGGTTCCGATTTGTGAGAACGTACTGGGGCCGGAGCACACCGACACCATGTGGGCCAAGAACAATCTCGCCATGTGGACCGCGGCCTGTGGCGACCCCGGTGGCGCCGCACGTTTGTATGGTGAAGTGCTGGCGATGCGCGCGAAGGTATCCGGCCTCGAGCATCCCTTCACGCTGATGACCAGGCGCGATTTGGCCCGATTCCATGCCGGGCAAGGCGATTACGCCGCTGCGCTGGAACTCGGTGCCGATCTCCCGGAGATCTGGCGACGGCTGTACGGCTCCGAGGATCTGGGGACCATCGAGGTGACCATGGATATCGCCGAATGGGTAGCTCGGCAAGCCACCTGAACAGGTATTGACGATCGTAGAACGGCTGTCCGACAATTTATATCATCGAGACCGACCATTTCTCGGGGGGAGCGCCACTATGACCGCAACGATTCGCCACGCCTTGATTCGGCTGGCCGTGGGCGTCGGCTTGGCCACCGCAACACTCGTCGTATCCGCGCCCGCCGGACATGCCGACGCCGACAAGGTCTTCACCTGGGACCACGACATCAAAGCCGGCGATTGCACGATGTTCCGTGGGGCGCGCTGGATCTTGCACAACGATGGCATCGCGGAATTCCACGCTGTGGTCACCAGCGGTGACGACAACGACGCTTGGCTCATGCACGCCGCACTGTTCGACGCGAACCACAAATATCTCGGCAACATCATCAACGACAAGCCGCCCGGCGGCGATATCGGCAAGTTCGTCATCAACCTGCCCTCCTCCGCTGTCCGCTACCCGTGGGATATGGACCGGAAGCACCACGACGAGAAAACCTATCCGCCAGAGGCGTTCGCGAGCGTGACCAGGATCGAGCTGCAGAACCACTGCTGAAATCCGGACCGAACAGCCCGGACGGGGATGAGGTCGTCCGACCGGGTGCCGGCGAGGTCGACGTGCCACTCAGGCGTCGCCTCGGCGAAGTCGCCTGCTGCCACTCTCGCCGCCCTCGGCGTGGGTCCGTCGTTCGGCGCGCTCCAGCGGTCGAGTCCGGCTCATCCGCTCCTGATTCCGTGGTGACGGACCCCGATCCGTAGGTCGCAGGCCCGCCCGCGCACCGATCGGCGCGGGCGGGTTCTGCGCGCCGAGGGGCTACTGATTCGGGACGAAGGTGTATTTCGTGGAAAGGAATTCGTGGATGCCCTCGAACCCGCCTTCTCGCCCGACGCCCGACTGCTTGACGCCGCCGAAGGGTGCGGCGGCGTTGGAGACGATGCCGGAGTTGAGGCCCATCATGCCGGTCTCGAGCTTGTCGATCATGCGGTGAGCGCGGGCGAGATCCCGGGTGTAGACGTAGGAGACGAGGCCGTATTCGGTGTTGTTCGCGAGGCGGACCGCCTCGTCCTCGGCGGCGAACGTCGCGATCGCGAGAACCGGACCGAAGATCTCCTCCCGGAGGATGTCGCTGCCGTCGGCGACACCGGTGAGGACCGTGGGCTGATAGAAGCTGCCCGGTCCGTCGACCTTCGCGCCGCCGGTCAGCAGCACCGCGCCGCGCGCCGTCGCGTCCGCCACGAGTTCGGCGGCCTTGTTCACCGCGTCGTCGTCGATGAGGGGGCCGATCGTCACGCCCTCCTCGGTGCCGCGGCCGATCCTCATCTGCTCGACGCGCTCGGTGATCCGTTTCGCGAACTCGTCGGCGACATCCTGGTGCACGATGAACCGGTTCGCGGCCGTGCAGGCCTGGCCGATGTTGCGGAATTTCGCCAGGAGCGCCCCTTCCACGGCCTTGGCCAGGTCGGCGTCCTCGAACACCACGAAAGGCGCGTTGCCGCCGAGTTCCATCGACACACGCAGGACGTTGTCCGCGGCCTGGGCGATCAGCTGGCGGCCGACCTCGGTGGAGCCGGTGAACGACAGCTTCCGCAGCCGGGGATCGGCGATTATCGGCGCCGAGACGCGACGCGACGACGCGGAGGTCACCACGTTCACGACACCGGCGGGCAGACCCGCCCGCACGAGCAGCTGTGTGAAAAACAGCGTGGTCAGCGGTGTCAGCTGCGGGGGCTTGATCACCACCGTGCACCCGGCGGCGAGAGCGGGGGCGATCTTGCGAGTCGCCATCGCGAACGGGAAGTTCCACGGCGTGATGAAAAACGACGGTCCGACCGGCCGCTGGGAGACGATCATCTGCCCCGTGCCCTCGGGATTGGGGCCGTACCTGCCGTGGACGCGTACGGCTTCCTCGCTGAACCAGCGCAGGAACTCGCCGCCGTAGGCGACCTCACCGCGTGCCTCGGCGAGGGGCTTGCCCATTTCCAGCGTCATCAGCAGGGCGAGATCTTCCTTGCGCTCCTGCACGAGTTCCCAAGCGGCTCGGAGGATGTCGCTGCGCGTGCGCGGCGCTGTCGCCGCCCACGACTCCTGTGCGGCGACGGCGGCGTCCAGCGCGCGGATCGCGTCGTCGGCGGTGGCGTCGGCCACCTCGCACACGATCCGGCCGGTGGCCGGGTCGCGTACCGGGAAGGTGCCGCCGCCGGCGGCATCGATCCACTGGCCACCGATGAACAACTGGTGGGGGGCGGCGGATAGCAGTGTGGTTTCGCGTTCGGTCACGACGTCACTCCTGAGGCGGTTGTCTCGGACACGGCTGGTGGTACGCCGCTGCGCGCGGACCCGCCGTTCGCGGATGGCGCACCGTGCGGGTCCTTTCAGTACGAGGCACGGGGAGCCTGATCCGTGCTCGCGATGTAGCTGTCGGCCAGCTGCTCCGAGGCGCGTGCGAGCAGCGCCACGTCGGCTCCGACGAGGATGAACCGGGCTCCGGCTGCGGCGTAGTCGCGCGCGGCAACCGGATCGAAAGCGTTGACGCCGACGGGTTTTCCGGCCGCGGCGATACCCGCGAAGGCACGCTTCACCGCGGCGACGACATCCGGATGCGTCTGCTGCCCGATCAGTCCCATCGAGGCAGCGAGGTCGCTCGGACCGACGAAAACCCCGTCGACACCGGGAGTCTCGGCGATCGAGCGGGCGTTCGCCACGCCCTCGACGGTCTCGATCTGCACGAACACCGAAACGTGAGCCGCGTCGTCGCGCAGATATCCCTCGACGCGGTTCCATCGCGCCGATCGCGCAAGTGCGCTGCCCACGCCGCGGACCCCCGCGGGCGGGTACCGGGTCATCGCGGCGACCGCTTTCGCCTCCTCGGGGGTGGAGATCATCGGCACGAGGATGTTCTGCGCGCCGAGGTCGAGCACCTGCTTGACGATCACCGTGTCGCCCGCCGGGACACGCACGACCGGTGTCGACGCATAGCCCGAGACGGCGTAGAGCTGCGCGAGCGTCGACTCCAGGCCGTTGGGCGCATGCTCCATGTCGACGAGCAGCCAGTCCAGACCCGCACCCGCCATGATCTCCGCGACGACCGGCGAACCCGAGCAGATCCATCCGCCGTAGAGCGTCCGGTCGGAGTGCGCCAGCTGCTCCCGGAACGTCGGGTTCAGACGAAGCGGCATGAGACCGTTCCCAACGATCGGTAGTCGGCCAGCACCGTGTCCCCGCGTTCGACCCACATCGGGCGGGTGAACGAACCGGCCAAGACGATCTCGCCTGCCTCGAGCCGGTCGCCGTGCTCGGCGAGTTTGCCTGCCAGCCACGCCACCCCGGTGGCCGGGTGGTTGAGCACCGCCGCCGCGACGCCGGACTCCTCGATCGTCTCGTTGCGGTAGAGCAGGGCGGAAACCCAGCGCAGATCGGTCTCGCCGATCCGCACCGGATTGCCACCGTAGACGAGCCCACCGAAGGCGGCGTTGTCGCTGATGGTGTCGACGATCGTGCGGCCCGGCAACTCGATGCGCGAAGACAGGATCTCCAGCGCCGGAACGACGTATTCGGTCGCCCGCAGCACGTCGAAGACGGTCACCTGGGGACCCTCCAGCGGCGCGGACAAGACGAAGGCGAGTTCGACCTCGATGCGCACGTTGGAGAATCGCCCGTGTTCGATGACCGAGCCGTTGTCGAAGACCGCGTCGGCGAAAATCGCGCCGTAGTCGGGTTCGGTGATGCCGGTCGCGGCCTGCATGACCTTGCTCGTCAAGCCGATCTTGCGGCCGATCGGACGGCGCCCGGCGGCGATCCCGCGGCGGCGCCACTCGTTCTGCACGGCATAGGAATCCGTGATGGTCATGCCCGGATGCCGGGCAGTCAGCAGCGGTACCGTGGTGCGGTCGCGTTCCGCGGCGGCGAGTTCGTCCGCGATCGCGGTGATGGTGGCGGCGTCCAGCGCCATCCGATGTCCTTTCCTGGTCGGGAGGTTTCGCGCGCTAGAGTTGGTGACCCAGCTTGTACTCGCCCTTCTTCCAGTCGGGCAGGTCGTCGCGGTCGTGTTCGCGAGTGTAGGAGAACCCGTCGGCGCCGATGGTGACCTCGAGTTCGCTGGAGTCGATCCGCGGCAGCACCGGCTGCGGGTTGCCGTCCAGGTCGAGCACCAGCGAGGCCTCGGTGTACCACGACGGCACCACGGGAGTGCCCCACCAGTCGCGCCGCTGGTTGTCGTGGACGTCCCAGGTCACCACCGGGTTGTCGGGGTCGCCCGTGTAGTAGTCCTGGGTGTAGATCTCGATGCGGTGACCGTCCGGATCGCGCAGGTACAGGTAGAAGGCGTTCGAGACGCCGTGGCGGCCGGGGCCGCGCTCGATGGAGTCCGACCGGCGAAGGGCGCCGAGCTTGTCGCAGATCGCCAGGATGTTGTGCTTCTCGTGCGTGGCGAACGCGACGTGGTGCAGGCGCGGGCCGTCGCCGCCGGTGGCCGCGGTGTCGTGCACGGTCGGCTTGCGGCGCATCCAGGCGGCGTAGGTGGTGCCCGCCTCGTCCTGGATGTCCTCGGTGACGCGGAAACCGAGATCCTGGTAGTGCTTGACGGCGCGCGGCACATCCGGCGTCACCTGGTTGAAGTGGTCGAGCCGGACCAGCGCGCCGGGAGTGTAGAGGTCGTAGCGCCAGGCCAAGCGCTCGACGTGCTCGGTGTCGTGAAAGAACTCGTACGGGAAGCCGAGCGGGTCGACGACTCGGACGGAATCGCCGATGCCCTTGGTGAAGCCCTCTGCGCGCCGCTCTACCCGGCAGCCGATCTCCGTGTAGAAGGCCTCGGCCCGATCGAGGTCCTCCGGAGTGCGCACCCGATACGACAGCGCGGCCAGCGCCGCGACCGGGCCGCGGCGGATCACCAGGTTGTGGTGGATGAACTCCTCGAGTGTGCGCAGGTAGATCGCGTCTTCGTCTTCCTCGGTGACGACCAGGCCGAGCACGTCCACATAGAACTCACGGGAGGCGGCCAGGTCGGTCACGACGAGTTCGGCGTAGGCGACGCGGAGGATGTCCGGCGGCGGCGAGGACGGGGTCGGCACCGGATCGGCCGCCGCGATGGGGGCTTCTCGCGTGACGAAGAAGCCGGATGAGGTGGGAATGCGTTCGGTCATATCGTTGCCTTGCTGCGCTGAGGGATCGGGGACGGCGCTCACTTGCCGAAGGTGGGGTTGTGCACCTTGCCGAGCGTGATGTGCACCGCCTGCTGGTCGGTGTAGAAGTCGATGGAGCGGTAGCCGCCCTCGTGGCCGAGGCCCGAGGCCTTCACGCCGCCGAACGGGGTGCGCAGGTCGCGCACGTTGTTCGAGTTGAGCCACACCATGCCCGCCTCGACCGCCTGGGAGAAGTTGTGCGCGCGCTTCAGGTCGTTGGTCCAGATATAGGCCGCGAGACCGTATTTCACGCCGTTGGCGAGTTCCAGCGCTTCGTCCTCGGTGTCGAACGGCGTGATCGCCACGACCGGGCCGAAGATCTCCTCTTGGAAGATCCGCGCATCGGGCTTCACGTCGGCGAACACGGTCGGCCGCACGAAGTTGCCGGTCGGGAATTCGGCAGGACGATCGCCACCGGCCACCAGGCGCGCCTCGCCCTTGCCGATCTCGATGTAGCTCATGACCTTCTCGTAGTGCTCGGGATGCGCGAGCGCGCCGACTTCGGTCTCCGGATCGTGTGGATAGCCCACCCGCACGCGTTCGGCCTGGGCGGCGTAGCGTTCGACGAATTCGTCGTACACCTCGCGCTGGACGAGGATGCGGCTGCCCGCGGTGCACCGCTCGCCGTTGAGGGAGAACACGCCGAAGATGGTGGCGTCGATCGCGGCGTCGAGATCGGCGTCGGCGAAGACGACGGCCGGGGACTTACCGCCGAGTTCCATCGACAGGCCCTTCAGGTACGGCGCGGCGTTGCCGAAGATGATCTGGCCGGTGCGGCTCTCACCCGTGAACGAAATGAGCGGGACATCGGGGTGCTTCACGAGCGCGTCGCCCGCGTCCTCGCCCAGACCGTTGACGAGGTTGAACACGCCACGCGGCAGCCCGGCCTCCTCGAAGATGCCGGCCCACAGCGAGGCCGACAGTGGCGTGAACTCCGCGGGCTTGAGCACCACGGTGTTACCGGTGGCCAACGCCGGAGCGATTTTCCAGCTCTCCAGCATGAACGGCGTGTTCCACGGCGTGATCAGGCCGGCGACGCCGATCGGCTTGCGGTTGACGTAGTTGATCTGGCGGCCGGGCACCTTGTAGGTGTCGTCGGCCTGCGCGACGATCAGGTCGGCGAAGAAACGGAAGTTCTCCGCGGCGCGGCGCGCCTGGCCCAGCGCCTGGGTGATGGGCAGGCCCGAGTCGAAGCTTTCCCACTCGGCCAGGCGAGCGTCGCGCGACTCGACGAGGTCGGCGATGCGGTGCAGCACCCGGGAGCGTTCGCGGGGAAGCATCTTGGGCCACGGGCCTTCGGTGAACGCCGTGCGTGCCGCGCGCACGGCGCGGTCGATGTCGGCCTTCTTGCCCGCGGCCGCACGCACGTACGTCTCGTTCGTGACCGGATCGAGCACCTCGAAGGTGTCGCCGTCGACGGAGTCGACGAACTGTCCGTCGATGTAGTGCTGGATGCGCTCGGGCAGGTCGGCGGGGACGTGGCGGCTGCGCAGTGCGCTGTCGGCCATGGTTGCTCCTCCTGGCGGTAGGGAAAGGGGACGATTTCGGTCAGTCGGTGGGGCCGGTGTGTCGGCCCGGATCACGTTGGGCGAGATAGGTATTCATCGTTCGCCAGCGGTGTTCGCGGGCGGCGAGCTCGATCTCGAGCGGATCGGCCCGCCTGCGGATGAGGTCGATGATGTGGTCGTGCTCGTCGACGGACTCGTGGGCGCGCTCGGGCACGAAGGCGAAGGTGGAGTCGCGCACGCCCGACATCCGCGTCCAGCCCCGGCGCACCAGGTCGAGAATATGCGGGTTCGGGCACGGCTCGAACAGCACCGCGTGGAACTGCTCGTTCAGCACCGTGAACAGGTGGGGGTCGAAATCGCCGAGCAATTCCCGTAACCGGCTGTTGACGGCGGCGGCCCGGTCGAGTTCGGCGTCGGTGAGCCGCGGAAGCGCAAGCGCCGTGGCGATGCCCTCGACGACCCCGAGGGTCTGCATCGTGTAGACGTACTCGGCCGGGTCGATCAGTGCGACCCTGGCGCCCACGTTGCGCTCGAACTCCACGAGTCCTTCCGCCTCCAGGCGCCGGATGGCCTCACGCACCGGGACGACGCTCATGCCGAGCGTCTCGGCTATCGATCCGAGCACGAGCCGGTATCCCGGCACGAACCCGCGGTCGGTGATGCGCGCGTGGATCCATTCGTACGCCTGCTGGGATTTGCTCGGGGCCCCGATCGTCTCGGCCACTACGGAATCATGCTTCCGCATCGCCGTGCGCCTGCGCATAGCGCGCCCGCCACTCGGCGTTCATCGGGAACAGGCCGTCGACCGGATGCCCCGCCGCCACCTGCTCGGCGACCCAGGCGTCCTCGGCCTCCTGGGCGAGGGCCGCGTCGGCGACCTCTTCGGCGAGCGCGGCCGGGATGACGATGACGCCGTCGTCGTCGCCGACGATGACGTCGCCCGGAAGCACTGTCGCGCCGCCGCACGCGATCGCGACGTCGACGTCCCACGGAACATGCTTGCGTCCCAGTACGGCTGGATGCCCGCCCTGAGCGAACACCGGGATGCCGATGTCCGCGACCGTCGCGGAGTCGCGCACGCCGCCGTCGGTGACTATGCCCGCCGCGTTCCTCGCCTTGGCCCGCAGCGCGAGGATGTCGCCGAGGGTTCCCGACCCCCGTTCGCCACGGGCCCCGATGACGATCACCTCACCGGGGGCGACGGCGTCGAAGGCGCGCTTCTGCGCGTTGTAGCCGCCGCCGTGGCTGCGGAAGAGGTCCTCGCGGTTCGGCACGAACCGCAGGGTTTTCGCGGTGCCGACCAGTTTCGTCCCGGGACGCAGGGGGTGCACACCGTCGATCGAGACGTTGTCCAGTCCCCGTTTGCGCAGCGCCTGCGACAGTCCCGCCACGGGGGCCTCCAGCAGTTTCGCCCGCAGGGCGGGGGAGAGTGCCGACGATGGCGGCTCGGTGGCGGCAAGCCCTGCGGCGGTTCGCGATCCCCACGCTTCCACGCGCTGACGGTCGTCGACCGAGGGCATCGACCCGAGCGCGGGGTCGAAGGCGGCGGCGCCGTCGACCACGCGCGTCACGAGGCGCCCGCTGGTGGGTGCGCCCGCCGCGCCCGGAGCGTCGACCTCGACCTCGACCACGTCGCCCGGTACCGCGACCGACGAGCCGGCCGGGGTGCCGGTGAGGATGATGTCGCCGGTCTCGAGCGTGAAATGCTGCGACAGGTCGGCCACGAACTGCGCGAGGGGGAAGATCAGGGCCGCCGACGTGTCGTGCTGCACGAGTTGCCCGTTGTGCCAGGTGCGTACGCGCAATGCCGCCGGGTCGACGTCGCGTGCGTCGATGAGCCCCGGGCCCAGTGGTGTGTAACCGTCGCGGCCCTTGTTGCGCACGTTCGAGCCGTTGTCGTTGCCGCGCAGGTCGTAGAGCCCCCAGTCGTTGGCCGCGGTGACCCACGCGACGTGCGACCAGGCGTCCTCGATCGAGACGTGCCGAGCGGGCGTGCCGATGACGAGGGCGATCTCGCCCTCGAACGCGAGCAGTTCGGTCCCCGCGGGCCGTTCGATGTCGGACCCGGAGGCCGCCACGGAACTCGCGGGCTTGAAGAAATACGACGGCGCGGCGGGTGTGCGCCCCCGCTGCGCGGCGCGCGATGCATAGCTGAGGTGGACCGCGATGATCTTGCCGGGTGGGCCGGGCAGGGCCGCGAACCGGGGATCGGTGGTCGGCGTGCTGATCGGAGCTCCTTCGCCCAATGTCATATCTGAAATCGTATACGATCGCGCGCCGAGGAGTAAAGCCTTTGTGGGCGCGGATTCGCCACGGGCGTCATAAGGGAGTGTCGATGTCCGCGAATCTTGGGGGAAGCGGCGTACAACTTGCGGCGGCCGGTTGTGTGAGATCCCGGTCACCCTCTATTATCAAGGAACTCTATATGAGAATTCCCTGTTCCATTATAGAACAAACCAGCCCACTCGGCTTCATGGAGTGAGGAGATTCCGTGCAGTTCCATCACCACGGCTATGTGTCCGGTGACCCGCGCATCCAGCCGCCCGCCGGTTTCGGCGTCGATCGCCCCGCCGAGCTTCCCGACGAGGTGGACGTGCTCATCGTCGGTTCGGGCCCGGCGGGCATGATCGCCGCGGCGCAGCTGGCGCAGTTCCCGACCATCAACACCCGGCTCGTCGAGCGCCGTCCCGGCCGGCTCGAGGTCGGGCAGGCCGACGGTATCCAGGCGCGCAGCGTGGAGACCTTTCAGGCGTTCGGCTTCGCCGAACGCATCGCCGCTGAGGCCTACCGCATCACCGAGATGGCGTTCTGGAAGCCCGATCCGCGGAATCCGCGCAACATCGTCCGTGCCGCGCGCACGCTCGACGACGAGACCGGGATCAGCGAGTTCCCCCACCTCATCGTCAACCAGGCGCGCGTGCTCGACTACTTCGCCGAGGTGGCGCGCAACGCGCCGACGCGCTTGGTGCCCGACTACGGCTACGAGTTCGTCACCCTCGAGGTCGCCGAGGAGGGCGAGTACCCGGTCACCGTGACCCTGCGGCACACGGCGGGCGGCCGGGACGGCGAGGAACGAACGGTCAAGGCCAAGTACGTGATCGGCTGCGACGGCGCGCGCAGCAAGGTGCGTGAGGCCATCGGGCGCCGGTTCCTGGGTGCGCAGGCCAACCACGCGTGGGGTGTGATGGACGTGCTCGCCGAAACCGATTTCCCGGATATCCGCACCAAGTGCGCCATCCAGTCGCACGACGGCGGCAGCATCCTGCACATCCCGCGCGAGGGGAACTTCCTGTTCCGCATGTACGTGGATCTCGGCGAGGTCGGGGAAGACGACAACGGCAAGGTGCGGGAGACCTCGCAGGAGGAGGTCGAGGCGCGCGCGAACCGGATCATGCACCCCTACACGCTGCGGGTCAAGCACGTCGCGTGGCGCAGCGTGTACGAGGTCGGCCACCGCGTGACCGACAAGTTCGACGACGTGCCCGAGCACTGCGGAAACCGGACCCCGCGGGTGTTCATCACCGGCGATGCCTGCCACACCCATTCCGCGAAGGCGGGGCAGGGCATGAATGTGTCGATGCAGGACGGGTGGAATATCGCCTGGAAGCTGGCGCACGTGCTGGACGGTCGCGCACCCGAAGCGATTCTCCACACCTACTCGGCCGAGCGGCAGGTCATCGCGCAGAACCTCATCGACTTCGACCGGGAATGGTCGGCGCTGATGGCGGCCAAGCCCGAAGAGCTGGAAGATCCCACCCAGCTGGAGGAGTTCTACGTCAAGACCGCGGAGTTCCCCGCCGGCTTCATGACGCAGTACGCGCCGTCGATGCTCGTCGCCGAGGCCACGTACCAGGAGATCGCGACGGGGTTCCCGGTCGGCAAACGGTTCAAGTCCAACCTCGTGACGCGAGTGTGCGACGCGAACCCGAAGCACCTCGGCCACCACGCGACCGCCGACGGACGCTGGCGTATCTATGTCTTCGCCGACGCACCCGCCGCCGGTGAGCCGTCGAAGGCGGCCGACTTGGCCGAATGGCTCGGCACCGCACCGGCTTCGCCGCTGCTCGCCCACACTCCCCAGGGCGCGGACATCGACAGCTGGTTCGACGTGAAAGTCATCTACCAGCAGGGTCACACCGGCGTGGACCTCGGCGCAGTGCCCTCGGTGTTCCTGCCGAAGGTCGGTCCCTTCCAGGTCACCGACTACGAGAAGGTGTATGCCGCCGATCCGGCCGACGACATCTTCGCCGCCCGTGGCGTCTCCCGCGACGGCGCGGTGGTCGTGGTGCGGCCCGATCAGTACGTCGCTCACGTGCTGCCGCTGGACGCGACGGACGAACTCGCCGCATTCTTCGGCGGGATCTTCGTGCGTCAGCTGACCTCTGATCGGTCCGCGCCCAGATGAGGGGGTGTGGGGCGTCCCGGGTGGGCGCCCCACACGAACCGGTCCGAGTCGCGATCAGCCGCCGAGCGCCCGGGCGACGGCTTCGGCCGCCGCCGTGAGACGGTCGCCGATCTCGGCCTCGGGGCGGGAAAGCGACACATGGATGGCCGCGATCGAGGCGGCGGGTTGACCGGGTACGACCAGCGGGACGGCCACCGACCGCAGCGACGGCACCACCTCATCGTGACTGACAGCGAACCCGCGCGCCCGACTGCGGGTCAGCTCCTCGTGCAGTTCTCGCGGCCACTGCTGTTCCGGCAGTTCGAGCAAGATCGCCTTGCCCGGGCCGCCGCGGGTCAGCGGGTGCCGATGGCCGGGCCGGTAGGTGACGGCCACGCTGTGCTCCGGCGCGGCGCTGGCGAGGGTGACGGCCTCGTCCCGGTCCAGTCGCACGACCAGCAGACAGGTCATGCCCAATTCGTTCGCGACCGCGCGCAATTGCGGCAGCGCCGCCTGCTGCAGGTCGCGCGAGACGCCGGAGGCGAGTGCGGCCAGGCCCGCGCCGAGCAGGATCCGGCCCGACGGGTCACGAGCGATCAGGCCGTGATCCTCCAGCGTGCGCAGCAGCCGGTAGGCGACCGATCGGTGCACCCCCAGCGATGCGGCGAGTTCGTCGATGGTCCGGCCGCCTCCTGCCGCGGCGAGGATTTCGAGCAGGCGGATGCCGCGGCTGAGGGTCTGCGAACCCGCGGAGCCTCCTGACTTCTCCGGCACGAGAGCCGCACCCTCCTTTCCTGCCACGCGCGCGCACGCGGTATGTGCTCGATAATAGAATATCGAATTCACTATCCGATCATCGGGCGTAGCAGGAGGTGCCGGTCACCGTCGCTCGGGTGCCGCGCAGGGCATCGAGTCTATGAGGCCCGCCCGCCGTCGACAGCGCCGGTGGTGCCGTTGCCCAGCAGCGTGAATCCGGTGCCGGTGAGCAGCCGCTCGTCGAGGAGGTTTCTCGTGTCGACGATCACGGCTCGGTCCACCTCGTTCGCTAGTGTCGCCCAGTCGAGCGAACGGAATTCGGGCCACTCGGTGAGGATCACCAGCGCGCCCGCGTCTTTCGCCACCAGATCGGGGTCGTCCACCACGCGGATGCCATCGAGGCCGGGGGTACCCGCGGGGACACACGGGTCGTAGGCGGTGACCGTGGCGCCGCACCGGGATAGTTGCCGGGCGACCGCGACGGCGGGGGAGTCGCGCAGGTCGCCGGTTCCGGCTTTGAACGCGAGGCCGAGCACGCCGATCCGGGTCCTCGCCAGCGAGCCGTCCACCGAATCGGTGACCGCGCGGCGGATCTTGCGCAGCACCATCGCCTGCTGACGGTCGTTGGCACGCAGGGCAGCACGGACGAGGGCGAAGTCCACCCCCCACGCTTCCGCGGTACGCAGGAGCGCCCGCGTGTCCTTCGGCAGGCACGAGCCGCCCCAACCGGGGCCGGGAGCGAGGAAGGCGGGGCCGATCCGGTCGTCCATGCCCATCGCTCCGGTGACCTCGGTGATGTCGGCGCCGACTCGCTCGCACAATTCGGCCAGCGTGTTGACGAACGAGAGCTTCACCGCGAGAAACGCGTTGCTGGCGTACTTGGCCAGTTCGGCGCCGGCCGAGTCGGCGCGCAGCACCGGCGCGCCCGTCGCGGCGTAGAGCGCCGCGACACGGTCGGCCGCGTCCCGATCCTGCTCGGCGGCACCGAGGAGTACGCGGTCGGGGCGCAGGAAATCCTCGACCGCGTGCCCCTCCCGGAGAAATTCGGGGTTGCTGACCACCGCGGTGCCCGCCAGGCCGGCCAGGGCGGGAATTCGCGCCGCCGTCCCCACCGGGACGGTGGATTTGGTGACGAGCACGCACTTCGGCGGCAGGACGGTGGCCAACGTCTCCAGCGCGTCCTCGAGTACGCCGAGGTCGGCCGTTCCGCCGGTGCCCATGGGCGTGGGCAGGCACAACAGAACCACTTCGCAGTCGTGCAGCGCCCCCGGGTCCGTCGTGAAGACGAGCCGATTCGCCTCGAGCCCCTCTCGAACCAGTTCCGGTAAGCCGGGCTCGACGATCGCGACCGAACCCGCGCGCAGCGCCGCCACCTTGGCATCGTCGTTGTCGACGCAGATCACGTGGTGTCCCAGGTGGGCGAGGCACGCGGCGCTGGTGAGCCCCACATAACCGGCGCCCACCACACCGACGCGACTACCCATGCCGAACCCGCTGCCCGAGCAACCCGGCCGCGGCCGTGAGGACATGCTCGGGCCGCACCATGAGCAGGCCCGGATCCGGATGGTCGGCGTGTGGATCGCCGACGGTCCCGGCCCACAGCGCGATGTGGTGCTCCGCGTCCGCGGGCGGCCCCCACCGGTCCGGCGGCATGGGCCCGAACAGTACCACCGACGGTGTGCCGAAAGCGGTGGCGAGATGCCCGACGCCGGTATCGCCGCACACGACCAGGGCCGCGTCGGCCACCAGCCCGGCGAGTTCGGTCAGATCGGTACGCCCCGCGTACACCGCTGCGGGCGGCAGCCCCGCCTTCTCGGCGACGGTGTTCGCCAAGCGGACTTCCTCCCGGCTTCCGGTGATCACCACTCGATGACCGTCGGCGGCGAGTGCACGCGCCACCCGCGCGAAGCGTTCGGACGGCCAGCGACGCGCGGGAAAGGCCGCGCCGGGGTGGATCACGACCGCATGGGTCTCGGGGGCGGGCCGCAATGGGGCCGGCAGCAGCAGCGCGGTGGGATCGGCGTCGATCCGTCCGTACTCCAGCAGGCGGCACCAGCGATCCACCTCGTGCACGTCGTCGCGCCACTCGGGGCCGGGCAGATCGGGGAAGTCGGGATGGTGGTGGGTCAGCAGCGCGTCCGGGCGGGCCGCCAGCAGGTCACGGATACTTTCCGGACCCTTGCCGTGCAGGTTGACCGCGAGGCGCGGTGGCGCCGCACGCCATCGAAGCGCACCCAGTCCCGTGGTCGGCAGCAGTTCGTCGACGGCGTCGACGAGGTCGACGAGCTCGCGCAGCGCGTGCGGCGCGGCGAGCACCACCCGGTCGTCAGGGTAGGCGCTTCTGATCCCGCGCACGGCGGGCACGATGGTCAGCAGGTCGCCGAGCCCGAGCGCCCGCAGGACCAGAATCGTGCGCGTCAGGGCCACGATCCCTCTTCCGAGGCGCACACGACCATCTCCCTGACCTCGCAGCCGGGTGGTTGCCGCAGCGCGAAGACCACCGCGTCGGCGACGTCCTGAGGCTGGTTGAGTTTCGCGTCGGGTGGCGGCTTGTACTGCTCGTCGCGGTCGTCGAAGAACGCCGTGTGCATCCCGCCGGGGATCAGCAGGGTCACCCCGACACTGCCCGCCGTTTCGGCGGCGAGCGCCCTGGTGAAGCCCACGACGCCGAACTTCGACGCGCAATAGGCGGTCGCATGACCGACCGCCTTGATGCCCAGGGTGGAAGCACACGTCACGACCGTTCCCCTGCTCTCCCGCAGGGCCGGCAGGGCGGCGCGAACGACGGCGGCGGTGCCGAAAAGATTGACCTGGACGACGTATTCCCACTTCTTCGCAGGCACTTCGTCCAGGGGACCGCACGCGTCGGTCCCCGCCGCGGTGAACACGCCGTCGATCCGGCCGCCGGTGCGTTCGAGGATCTCGTGCACGGCGTGATCGGCGGCGACGGTGTCGGCGAGATCTGCGCGCACGAAATCGACGGGTATCTCGGGCTCCACCCGGTCGATCACGTAGGGGCGGCCACCGTTCGCGCGGACGGCGGCGGTGACCGCTGCGCCGAGCCCGGAAGCGCCGCCGGTGATCAGGACATTGCCGAGGGTTCGCATCGCGCTCCTTACGCTCTCGGGTCAGCCGCCTGCCTGGCTCGCGGCGACCAGTTGTGTTGTCGAGTAACCGGGAACAGTGGGAATCAGGGCGATCTCGCCGCCGTAACCGCGCACGACCGCGGCTTCGGGGAGGTCGACGCCGCAGTAGTCGCCGCCCTTGACCCAGACATCGGGGCGAAGGCGGTCCAGCAGTGCGCTCGGTGCGGATTCGTCGAACACGACGACGGCGTCCACCGAGGACAGTTCGACGAGCAACCGGGCACGGTCACGTGCGGTGACGATCGGTCGGCGCGGCCCTTTCAGGCGCCGCACCGACGCATCGGAATTGAGGCAGACCACCAGAGCGTCACCCATCGCGCGAGCCTGGCGCAGCAGGCTCACATGGCCGGGATGCAGCAGGTCGAAACAGCCACCGGTGGCGACGAGCCTGCCACCGCGCGCCTTGATCCGCGCCGCCACCTCGAATGCCGACTCGTTCGTCTCCGTTGTGCCCGCCGTGGCGACATCCGTGCTGTCGCAGGTGGACAACGAGGCCGCGCCGCCCGCCGCGACGAACCTGGCCGCGGCGTCGACGGCGTGCGCCACCGCGTCGGCGACTGTGGAGCCGCCGAACAGCGCGGCGGCCGCGGCCGAGGCGAATCGGTCGCCCGCGCCGCAGGTGTCGGAACCGAAATGGCCGGCGAGACGGACTTCGGCGGGTACGGGAACCACGGTGAGCCGTTTCCCATTGGCCAGGACCGCCCCGCCAGGACCGGTGGTGACCGCGACGGAATCCGCGGCCCACTCGTCTCGGAGCACCTTCGCCAACTCGTCCGGTTCGACGTATCCCGGCGCGAACTGACGCGCCTCTTTCAGATTCGGCGAGACCAACTGCGCCCCCGGTGTCGGCGCGGGGCCACGCGGGTGCGGATCCCACACCACCGGGACGGAACGGGCCAACTCGGTCAGCAGGTTCCGAATCCGTGGGTGCGCGGCGACACCCCGGCCGTAGTCCGCGACGAGAATCGCGCCGGCCGCCCGCAGTGTCCTGCTGACCGAAGCGCTCACCGAGCCGCCGTCCGCGGTGCCGTCGCCGGTGTCCAGCCGCAGCAGCGACTGGCCCGCGGCGCGGACGCGGGTCTTGCGTATCGTCTTGCCGCGCAGCGCGATCGGAACGACCGGAACGTGCTGGTCGAGGAGCCGGGTGAGGGTGCGGCCGTCGGGGTCGTCGGCGGTCGCCGTGATGAGCGCGACCTCGGCGACCGACTGGGCGGCCAGCGCGGCGGCCAACCCGGCGCCGCCCGGGCGTATCCACTGGCGTTCGACGTCCACGACGGGCACGGGAGCTTCGGGGGACAATCGCTCCGCGACGCCTTCGATGTCGACGTCCAGGATGCTGTCGCCGACCACGACCAGCGGCTTCATGTCGGTACCCCCAGTGCGTCGTCGAGCGCCGAACACAGAGCGTGCACCAAGACCAGGTGCACTTCCTGCACAGTGGCGGTGGTGGGCGCGTCCACGGCAAGGGCGTCGTCGCACAGTGCCGCCAGCGGATTGGGCGCGGGTCCGGTCATGGCCCACGTGGTGACGCCGATGTCGTGCGCCGCTTTCGCCGCGGCCACGACGTTCGGGCTGGTGCCGCTGGTGGACAACACGATGAGGATGTCGTCGGGCCTGCCGTGCGCGCGGACCTGACGCGCGAACAGTTCGGTTTCGCCGTAGTCGTTGACGATCGCGGTGCCCGCCGAGGTGTCGGCGTGCAGGGCGATCGCCGAGAACGGACGGCGCTCGGTGCGGAAGCGGCCGACCAGCTCACCGGTCAGGTGCTGGGCTTCGGCGGCACTGCCACCGTTACCGCAGGCGAGCAATCGCCCGCCGTTGTCGAGCACGACCGCGAGTTGCCGTCCCCATCTGCGGATATCGGGCGCAAAGCACGTGGTGCGGTCCAGCGCCGCATGCAAAGCCGCGAAATGCTCCTCGATCACCGCGCACCTCCAGTCCGCAGACGCGTACGCCTGCCCGCACCCAGTTCTTCCGCCACCGCGACGACCTGCTCGGGGGTGATCGAGTCGAGGCAAGGGTGCCCCGCGACCGGGCAGACCCGGGCTCTGCTGCCGCGGCACGGCGCGCGTTGATCACCCAGCATGGCCACCGGCACGCCGTACGGCGCCCACCGCTCGGCGGGCACGACCGGTGCGAACAGCGAGACCACGGGTGTCCCGACGGCCGCGGCGAGGTGCGCCGGGCCGGTGTTGGGCGCCACCACGACGCTCGCGTCGCGGAGCACGGCGGCCAGTTCGGGCAGGTTGGTGGCGCCGCCGAGATCGAGGCCGTGCCTGCCCGCGACGGCTCCGGTGAGCGACCGGTCGGCGGGAGCGCCGGTCACGACCACCCGATGACCAGCGCCGGTCAGTGCGGCGACGATGGCCGCGGAGCGGGACGAGGACGGCTGCCGCGCCGGTGCCGACGCGGCCGGATGCATGACCACGTAGCCCGGTTCGCCGGTGAGCCCACCGACCTTCGGCAACGGCTGCCGGACGGCGAGTTTGCCGTCGTCACCGAGCGGCAGCCGGAAACCGGCCGCTTCGGCCAGCGACAGCGCGCGTTCGGCTTCGGGCGGATCACCCTCGACGCGATGGCGCAGATCCAGCAGCGAACCGGGGTAGTCCTCCGAGATCGCCCCTATCCACGGAATGCCGGCCATCCGCAGCAGCAGCGCCAGCGGCAGCGGCGACTGATGGAAGGACGTGAGGATCAACGCCAGATCCACCTCGAGCGCGCGTATCCGATCGAGGAAGGCGTCGATGCCCGCCGACGTGACCGCGGGCGGCTCCAGGTCGATCCACGGCGCACGCCAGGTTACGACCTGGTCCACGCCCGGCAGGAGGTCGGCAGCGGCTCGGCCGCGCGGCCCGGCCAGCAGCGTCACCGAATCGACGTGCGCGGCCACCGCGCGCACGCACGGTCCCGCCAGCAGCACGTCGCCGAAATTGTCCATGCGTGCCACCAGCGCCCGGCCGGTCATGGCACACCCGCCATCGCCAGCCGCACGGCTTCGGCCACATCCCGGGCCACGGTCGCTTCGCGACGCGCGCGGTCCACCTCGTCGGGAAGCGTCCGCGCCGTCGGCACCAGAATCGCGCGCGCGCCCGCGGAGTGCGCGGCGGCGACGTCGGCGCCGGTGTCGCCGATGACCACGCACCTGGCGATGGGAACGCCGAGATCCGCCGCGGCCTGCCGGATCAGGCCCGGCTGTGGTTTGCGGCACCCGCAGCCGTCGGTCTCGCCGTGCACGCACACCTGCCACGTCGCGAACGGTCCGAGTAGCTCCTCGACCCGGGAGTTCACCGCGGTCAGTTGTTCGCGGCTGATCAATCCGCGCGCCACGCCGGACTGGTTGCTGACTATGCCGAGCTGGATGCCCGCGGCGCGCACCCTCCGGAGCGCGTCGAGGGCGCCCGGCACCGGCTGGACCCGGTCGGGGTCGGCGAGGTAGGGGACATCGACGATGAGGGTGTCGTCGCGGTCGAACAGCACGGCCAGCGGAGAGGTGTGGGTCGCGTTCCGGTGGCGCAGCTCGCCGCGCAGGCGGTGCCAGCACGCGGCCGGCGGGATGAGCGCACTGCTCACCGTCATCCGGCCGATCTCGCCGAGTGTGCGGGGGCCGGGGGCGATCCGGCGCACGGCGAATTCACCGGTCAGTGCCGTCCAGGCCGCCGCGAACGCGAAAGCGGGGCGTTCGCGGCCCGCGATGCCGAACGCCATGGCGACCGCACCCGCGGCCGTGGTGAGCGCGTGGCGGCGCAGCAGCCCGGTCTCTTCGCCGATCCGCTGACGCCATCCAGCGCCGTATTTCCGCCGGAGCAAGGCGTTGTCGGCGTTCCCGCGCTGTGCTCGGACGCTGGCCAAGGGCCCCGATGCACGCAGTGGGTGGCGAGTGACACGGTGCCCGACCGCGATGGCATAGCCCGCGAGGCAGACCCGGAGTGCCAGATCGGCGTCTTCCCGAAACGCCCGCGGGAATCGCTCGTCGAAGCCGCCCACCGCGATCAGCGCGGACCGGCGGTAGGCCATGTCGGCCGTGATCCAGCGCGCCGTGGCGAGCCGTGCGATCCCGCGTTCGGCGTCGGTCGGCCTGCGGTGCTTCGGCAGCGGAACCTCGATGCGGGCCGTGGAAGCCGCCGTGTCGCCGTCGAGACCGTGCAGGTCCTCGGCCAAGCGGGCGGGCCACTGCGGCCCGGTGAGCACATCGTCGTCGAGGAAGGCGATCCACGCGCCGGACGCGTGCCGCCATCCCGCGTTCCTGGCCGCTGCGGGACCGCGTCCACCGGAGCGAATGACCTGAACGGGCGGCGTCGTCGCGGGTAGCGGTAGGTCCCCGACTCGGGGCCGATCGTCCACCACGATGATCTCCCGCGGCTTCGGACCCGACGCCGTGTCCAGCGACTCGAGCAGCACGCGAAGACTGTCCCGGCCCATGGTCGGGATCACGATGCTGTAGTCCACGGTGTGGCCGTTCATGGGCGGCGGACCACGAATGAGCCGATCGCGAGCAGGTCGATGGGTGCGGAACCGAAGCATTCGAGGGCGTCGCGCGGTGAATCGACCATCGGCCTGCCAGCGGTGTTCAGGCTCGTGTTGATCACCACCGGCACCCCCGTTCGCCGCTCGAACTCCGCCAGCATCCGGGCCAGGACCGGTTTGTCCGCCGGGTCGACGGTCTGCACGCGGGCGGTGCCGTCGACATGTGTCACAGCGGGGATCCGCTCCCGCCACTGTGGCGCGACGTCGTGCACGAACAGCATGTACGGGCTCGGCAACGGTCCGCGTTCGAAGATCTCGGACGCCCGCTCGGCGAGCACCATCGGTGCCAGCGGCCGGAACTGTTCGCGCCCCTTCACATCGTTGAGGCGTTCGAGATTCGCCGACCGGCCGGGGTGCGCGAGCAGCGAGCGATGGCCGAGGGCGCGCGGGCCGAATTCGGCCCGGCCCTGAAACCACGCCACCACCAGGTCTTGCGCGAGCGCCTGCGCCACCTCGGCCGCGATGTCGTCGGATTTCGTGTACCGGACCTTGGCCGTGCGCAGCACGGTTTCCAGCTCGGCGTCGGTCCATTCGCGGCCGAGGTCGGCGCCCCGCATCGGGGTGATCCGCTCACCGAACTCGGCCGCCAATTGCAGGGCCGCGCCCAGCGCGGTGCCCGCGTCGCCCGCTGCCGGCTGGACCCAGATCCGGTCGTAGGGGCCCTCGGCGTGCAGTCGGCTGTTGGCCACGCAGTTCAGCGCGATTCCACCGGCCAGCGTCAGGGTCCGCTGCCCGGTCTGGTGATGCAGCCAGGAGGCCAGTTCCAGCAACACGTCCTCGAGTCGTCGTTGGACGCTCGCGGCCAGGTCGGCGTGGTCTCGGCCGAACCGACCGCCGGTGACCGCGGGCGCGAAGTCCGACCAGTTCACCGGTTCGGTGCGGAAACCACCGTCGCCGGTGCAGTACACGAGTTCGCGGAATCGATCGAGGAATCGGGGCGTGCCGTAGGAGGCGAGGGCCATGACCTTGTATTCGTCACTGGACCGGGTGAATCCGAGATGCGCGGTGAGCTCCTCGTACATCAATCCGAGCGAGTGCGGCAGCTGCTGTGCCGCCAGCTCCACGAACTTGCCGTCGCGGTATTCGCCGGCGAGATAGGACTGGCTCTCGCCGCGTCCGTCGGCCACCAGCACCGCGCAGTCGCCCGCCGGGGCCGCGAGGGCCGCCGACGCGGCATGCGCCAGGTGATGTCGCACGAAACGCACGATCGTGGGATCGAGCCCGGGCAAGGCGGCCGAGAGGAAGGCGGGTGCTCGGAACGCGTAATCCGTTCTGGTCGCCTCGCTTTTCCGATCCAGACCGCCGAGCGAATGATCGACCGCTCTCGGGTCGTAGGAGTAGCCCACCGCGTCGAGCTGTTCGGGCCGTAACCCCGCTCGCTCCAGGCACCACGCGGCCGCCTGTTCGGGCAGTTCCCACGCCGAGAACGGCACCGGGCGCTTGCCGTGCTTGCGGCGGGTGAACCGCTCCTCCTCCGCGGCCGCGACGATCTCGCCGTCGACGATCACAGCCGCAGCGGGATCATGAAATACCGCGTTGATTCCGAGAATGCGCACGGGCCGCCTTTCTGTTCGAGACGCGGTTCGAGACGCGCGGGACCTGTCGGTTTCACCCGCTGGTACAAGGGGGCGCTACCCGCTGAAATCTCGACTAAACCGAATCGCCGTCGGGCGCGGTTCAGCGCACGGGCTCTTCGGCCGACTCGGCCGTGCGCCCGGCGAACCAAGCGATTGTGCGGCGCAGTCCCTCCTCCCGGTCGACCAACGGCCACCAGCCCAATGCGTTCCGGGCCAGTGAGATGTCCGGGCAGCGCCGTTTCGGATCATCGATGGCGCTGTCGACATACGTCAGGATGGAACGGCTGCCGATCGCCGATCGGATCTCCTCGGCGAGGCCGCGTACGGAGATCTCGTGCGGATTACCGAGGTTGACCGGCCCGGGATGATCGGTCGAGGCGAGGGCGAGCAGACCGCGGACGGTGTCTTCGACATAACACAGCGAGCGGGTCTGCTCGCCGGTTCCCGCGATGGTGAGCGGTGCGTCCGACAACGCCTGGGCGATGAAGGTGGGCACCATCCGGCCGTCGTCGGTGCGCATGCGGGGTCCGTAGGTGTTGAAGATCCGGGCGATTCCGGTGTCGGCGCCACGCTCCCGGCGAAACGCCATGGTGAACGCTTCGGCATACCGCTTCGCCTCGTCGTAGACGCTGCGCGGTCCGACCGGATTGACATGACCCCAGTAATGCTCGGGCTGCGGGTGGACCCCCGGATCGCCGTAGACCTCGCTCGTCGACGCGAGCACGAACCGAGCTCGATATCGTTCGGCCAGGTCGAGGGCGTTGGCGGTGCCGAGGGAGCCTGCTCGTAACGTCTCGAGCGGTAGTCGCAGGTAGTCCGGTGGAGATGCGGCCGACGCGAGATGGAAGACGGCGTCGAAGAAGCCCAGCGTCGGCAGCGGCTCGGTGACGTCGTGCTGGACCAGATCGAATCCGGGCCGATCCAGCAGCCGCGCGACATTGTCCGGGGTGGACGTGGCGAAGTTGTCGAGCGCGACGACTGTGGTGCCCGCGTCGAGCAACTGCTCACACAGGTGTGATCCGATGAAGCCGCACCCGCCGGTGACCAATGCGCGTTCGCAGGATTCGAACATGCCGTCGCCTACCCGCGACCGCTCGCAACGCCGTGATCGGTCGACGGTGGCCCGGGAGAGAGCTTGCTTGCCGTGCCGTCGAGCGAACGACGATCGGTGGGCGCCTTTCCGTTGCGTGCGCCGGCGCGCGCGATCACGCGGCGGTACGCGTGGAGGGTCTCCGTGGCGATCCGATCCCACGAATAGCGCGTCTCGACACGCTCGCGCCCGGCACGACCGTACTGCTCAGGGAGCCCCGACGTGGTGAGCAGATCGCCGACCGCGGCGGCCAGTTCCGCGGGCTCGTGTGGGGGGATCAGCCTGCCGGTCACTCCGTCGACGACCGTATCGATGAGGCCGCCGACCGCGGTGGCCACCACAGGAACGCCGCAAGCCATCGCTTCCAGCGGCGTCATCCCGAACGGCTCGTACCACGGCGTGCACACGGCCACGTCCGCCGACCTCAGGAGCGGAGCTATCCGGGTCCTCGGCACCCGGCCCAGCATGTGCAGCCGGTCCCGCACGCCGAGCTCGTCCGCCAGTGCCAACAGGCGCTTGCCCTCCGGGTCGTCGGCGAGCTCGGTATCGTCCGGGCCGCCGACCAGCACCAACTCGGTGTCGTGCAGGCTGGTGAGCGCGGTGATCGCGGTGTCGAAACCTTTGCGGGGCACCAATCTGCCGACACTGATCATCCGGTGCTCGGCGGACTTCGGTTCGGTCGGTCCATCGGGTGTGAACTGCTCGAGGTCGACGCCGCACGGGATCACCGAGGTCCGCGACCGGGGCACGCCCATCCTGGCCAGTTCGAACACTTCGTCGGTGCAGGTGGCGATGATGCGGTCGGTCTGCTGGGCGATCAGCCGTTCGAGGCGCACCCGGTCGGCCGGACTGGTGTCGTTCGCGCCTTGGTGCCTGCGCTTGACCACGCCCAGCGCGTGAAACGTCTGCACGACCGGAAGGTCGGCGATCCGTGCTCCCGACAGGGCGGCGAGCCCGGACATCCAGAAATGCGCGTGCACGACATCCGGCCGCAGCTCGCGCCACTGCTCGCGCAGGAAAACGCCGAATTCGACCATATGCGGCAGCAGCTCGTCCTTCGGCAAGGGACGGGCAGGACCGGCCGGGACGTGGACCACGCGGTAACCCGGTTCGGCGGTGACCGTGTGCGGTGCGTCCGCCTCCTCCCGGCGGGTGAAGACGGTGACCTCGTGGCCCTGCCTGCACAGGGCCGCGGACAGTTCGGCGACATGAACGTTCTGCCCCCCGGCATCGACGCCGCCCAGCACGGCGAGCGGGCTGGCGTGTTCGGACACCATCGCGATCTTCATGATTCCGCCTTCTCTGTCCGGGACCTTGCCTTCATTCGGTGACCTCGGCGAGCAGGGCATCCCACCGGCGCAGGAAAGCCTCGAGGCCGTAGTGCTCCAGCGCGAACTGCCGACCCGACTTGCCCGCGAGCGCGGCGAGATCGGGTTCGTGGAGGAATTCGTGAAACTTCGCGGTGAGCACCGCGATGTCGGTGGAGACGGCGCCGGCTTCGGGCGGTACTGCCATGACGGCCTCGGTGGTGGCGAGGGCCACCACCGGCATGCCCAGGTGCATGGCTTCCAGCAGCGACAACCCGAGCGAGGTCCATCGCGCGGTGTGCAGATACACCCTTCTGCGTGCCATTTCCGGATGCAGTGCCGACTGTCGCAAGTCACCGATACCGCGGATCGGGTGTCCGAGCGACCTGTTCGCCGGGTAGTCGCCGGCTCCGATGCCGTACACATCGATCGGCCCCGCCATCGCGAAGTCGGGCAACAGATCGCTTCCGGTGATCCTTCCGCGCCGCACCGGCTCGTTGATCAGCGCAACGCCACGAGGCAGCTCACCGGTGTAGAGCGCGCCGGGATCGACGATTCCGTGTGGCACCACCCGGGTGGGCGCCCGTCCGCTGTCCCACATCAAATCGTTGAAATGCGTGACGTGCACGAGCGGGATATCGGCGCGATCCGCCAGCGGATGTCTGGTGGTGGCAGCGCTGGGGCGCGGCGCGTTGTGCTCGACGTAGACCGCGGGGATGTCGGCCCCGGGACGACGACCGAGCCATCGCTCGATCAGATCGATTTCCTCCGGGCGCTGGAGGACGACCACATCCGGCTCGATGTCGTGCAGGTGATCCGCGGGCACCTCCGCGGCGGACGGCCAGTCGCGGCCGCACCGGCCCCGGCCCCACGGTCCGCCGCCGTCCACCACCGGCAGCAGATAACGATGCCGCCCGTGCACGAACGATGTCGTCCACGAGCCGTGCACGTGCCACAGCAGCACCGTGAGCCGTCCGGTCTTTTCGGCCATGCCGGTAGCTCTTGCCTATTACCGCCGGATCAAACCTGGGCAGGCGCGTCCCGCCAGCGAACCCTCGGCTATCGCGGCAGGTCCGGGGCTGTCGCGCGGCCGGTTTGAACTGTCGTGGCCGGGCAATGGCCGCGATATGAGCGCACCCGATGCCGCCCCGGCAGCCACTGAACGCCGCGCGACCGAAACCATCGAGATTGTCGATCCCGCCAGCGGTGCCCTCGTCGGCACAGTGCCCATGACCGGTAGCGCGGAGATCGATCGGCGGGTGAGGCTGGCCGATCGCGTGCAATGGACATGGGCGCGAACACCTGCCGCCGAGCGGGCCGCCGCACTGCGCGCCGGCGCCGCCTCGCTGCGCGAGCGCGCCGACGAACTGGCCGGACTCAACGAGCTCGAAACCGGGCGTCCACGGTCGGAGAGCAGACAGGGGGTGCTGGCCGGTGCCGCGACGCTGGAGCAATACGCCGAACTGGGCCCGCTGCATCGGGGCAGAAGCCTGCAAGGAGCTTTCGAAGCGACCGACCTCATGGTGTGGGAACCCCGCGGCGTCGTCGTCGCGCTGACGCCCTGGAACGACCCCGTGGCGGTGTCCTGCGGTGTGCTCGGCGCGGCACTCGTCACCGGAAACACAGTCGTGTACAAGCCGAGTGAACGCGCACCCCATACCGGTGCTCTGCTCGGCGAGCTGCTGGCCCGCGAGCTTCCGGAGGGAGTTCTGCAGACGGTGCAGGGCGACGGCCGGGTCGGCGCGCTGCTGGCCGCACGTCTCGACGTGGACGTCATCGCGCATGTCGGCAGCACGGCCACGGGACGGTCGATCGCGCGCAGCGTCGCGAACACGGGCGCGAAGGCCCTGCTGGAGAACGGCGGCAACGACGGGCTCGTGATCGACGCCGGGGTGGATCCGGTCTGGGCGGCCGGACAGGCGGCGCTCGGCGCGTTCGCCAACTCTGGTCAGATCTGTGTGTCCGTCGAACGGATCTTCGTGCACCGGGACGTCGCGGAGGCGTTCCTGGCGGCACTGGTGGCCGAGGCCGAGTCGTGGACGCCGGCGCCGCTGGTCGACCGGCGTCATCGCCAGCAGGTGCACGCGCACGTTCGCGACGCGGTGGGGCACGGCGCCGAGCTGTTGACCGGCGGAGTGCTGCCGGCAGGCGCCGGTGCGCACTATCCGGCCACCGTGCTGGCACAGTGCGATCCGGCCATGCGCATCATGCGGGAGGAGACATTCGGTGCGGTCGCGCCGGTGCGGGTGGTGGACACCTTCGAGCAGGGCATCGCGGAGGCCGCGACCGACGACTACGGGCTCGCGGCCACCGTGCTCACACCGTCGATGGCCAACGCCCAGCGCGCCTGGCGGGAACTGCCGGTGGGCACGGTGAAGATCAACTCGGTGTTCGGTGGGGCGCCCGGCGGAGCGGCGCACCCACGGCGGGCCAGCGGATCCGGCTTCGGTTACGGGCCGGAATTGCTGGACGAGATGACTCAGACGAAGGTCGTGCACCTGTGTCCGGCCCCGAGCCAGGATGGTGGCAACTCCCTGTTCGATGTTCGCGGTCGGAGTGGAGACACCGCTGTCGCGGCTGATTGACCTGGGGTACAGCGGGTATGGGCACAGACATGCGGGTACTTGTCACCGGGTGGCCCAGCTTCCTGCACGGGGAAGCGACGGCGGGGGACGTGTTGAGCATGAGCCGAGTGTGCGACGCTCTGACATCCGCCGCCATACCGCACGACACGGCGTGGAGCCCGGGGTTTCGTTCCGACGCGATGCATCTGGACGACGCGGACTCCCGGCGTTATTCACACCTCGTGTTCGTGTGCGGGCCCGTGCACGGTGAGCAGGTCCGGTTCCTGCACGAGCGGTATGCGAACTGTCGGCGCATCGCGGTGGGCGTCTCCATCCTGGATCCGGCCGATGCCGCGGTCACCGGATTCCACCGCATCCTGCCGCGCGACGGTCCGTCCATCGCGCGACCGGACATGGCGGTCGGGGCGTCCACGGTGAGCGTCCCGGTAGTGGGTGTCGTCTTCGCCCCGGGCCAGGCCGAATACGGCGTCGCCCGTCGGCACCGATCGGTGCATCGCGCGTTGCTGCGCTGGCTGCGCGAACTCGACTGCGCACGACTACCGCTCGACACCAGATTGACGTCCGACGATTGGCGCCTGTGCCGCACACCCGACCAGCTCGCGTCGGTGTTCGCACGCCTCGACGCGGTGGTCACCACTCGCCTGCACGGCTTGGTGCTGGGCCTGCGAGCCGGGATCCCGGTCCTGGCGGTGGATCCCATCGCGGGCGGCGGGAAGGTCACCGCGCAGGCGAAGGCACTGGAGTGGCCTGCGCTGGTGTCCGCCGAGCGGGCCGCCGACGCGGGCGCGTTCGACCAGTGGTGGCGCTGGTGCCTGGCACCGGCGGGGCGCGAACGTGCGCGGCGGCGGGAGTTCCCCGCGGCCGACGCCTTGACCAGCGACCTGCTCGACGAACTGCTCGCGGGACGGCCGGCGTGAGCGCGCCGGCGGTGGCGAAGACCACCGTCGTCATCGCCACGCGCAACCGCGCCGCCGAATTGGCTCGCACCTTGACCGAGTTGCACGCCCTGCGCCCGCCTCCTCCGATCGTGGTGCTGGACAACGCTTCGGACGACGACACGGTCGGCGCGGCGGGGGCGTTCCCCGATGTGCGTGTCGTCCGGCTGCCCCGCAATCTCGGCGCGGCGGCGCGCAACCTGGGCGTCGCGCTGGCCCGGACACCGTACGTCGCCTTCAGCGACGACGACTCGTGGTGGGCCGAGGACGCGCTCCGCGAAGCCGAGCGGGTGCTGGATGCCCATCCCCGGCTCGGCCTGGTCGCGGGGCGCACGCTCGTCGGCGCCGATCACCGTGACGACCCCGTCAACGAGCTGATGGCGGCCAGCCCGCTGGGGCATCCCGCCGGCCTGCCGGGTCCGATGGTCCTGGGCTTCCTCGCCTGTGCCGCGATCGTGCGGAGGGAGGCGTATCTGCAGGCCGCCGGGTTCAGCCCACTGTTGCATTTCGCTGCCGAAGAACGGTTGCTGTCGCTCGACATGGCGGCGTGCGGCTGGGACCTCTGTTACATACCGCACGTGCGCGCCCACCACCACCCCTCGGCGCGGCGACCGCCGCAGGCCTGGCGCAGACGGGCCGAACAGCGCAACAACGCGTTGATCGTCTGGATGCGGCGGCCGCTGCGGCGGTGCGCGGCCGAGTCCGCGGGCCTGCTGTGTCGAGCGGTGCGGGACCCGGGAACGTTGCTGGCGTTCGCGGGGATCGTTCGGCGCCTGCCGAGGGCGCTGGCGCAGCGGCGCAGGCTGCCGCCGGAGATCGAGCGCAGGGCCAGGACCCTGGAACTCGCCCATGGAGGGAAGTGACGGATGACAACGGAACGGATGACGGTCGTCATCATCACCCACAACCGGCGCGAGCAACTACTGCATACCCTCGCCCACATGACCGCGCTCGCCGACGCGGCTCCGATCGTTCTCGTCGACAACGGGTCGAGCGACGGGACGGCCGACGCGGTCGCCGCGGCGTTCCCGTCCGTGGAACTCATCCGCTCGGCGGACAACCTCGGCGCGGTGGCGAGGAACATCGCGGTCGAGCGGGTGGTGACGCCGTACGTGGCGTTCTGCGACGACGACACCCGGTGGCAGCCGGGCGCCTTGACCCGCGCCGCCGATCTGCTCGACCGGTACCCCGGCCTCGGTTCGGTGACGGGGCGCTGCCTGGTCGCACCCGACCTGCGCGAGGACCCGATCACGCCGGAACTGCGCGACTCACCGATCGCCGGGCCCGACTGGCTGCCCGGCCCCGCTCTGCTCGGCGTGATGGCGGCGCTGTCCGCCTTCCGGGTCAGCGCGTTCCGGCAAGTCGGCGGGTTCTCCCGGCGTTTGTGGTTCGGCGGCGAAGAGGAACTGCTCGCCCTCGACCTCGCGGCGCACGGCTGGTGGATGTGCTGGGTGGAGGACATCCTGATCCACCACGAGCCGTCCACCAACCGTGATCCGACCCACCGCCGCCGGCTCGGCATCCGGAACACGCTGTGGACATTGTGGTTGCGCCGCCCCGCCCGCAGCGCCGCCCGGCGCACGGCCGCTGTGCTCAGATCGGCTCCGGCCGACCTGACGACCGCGGCGGCCGTGCTGGACACGCTGCGTGGGGTGCCGTGGGTGTTGCGCGAAAGAAGAGTCCTGCCACCGCAAGTGGAGGCCGGGCTCGTTCTGCTGGAAGAATCCCAGCGCCGTTCTCCCGCCCGTCGCTATGTGGGCTGACGGTCGTTGCGCCGGCGCGGATCAGCCCGGTCGCACTAGCGCGCCGCGGCGCCGACACCCCGGCGTGCTTCTCGCGCGAGGGCACGGTCGCGTTGCTCCTCGAACCGGGGAATGCGCACGTCCCGGAGGTCGTCCAAGAAGGCGGCCAGCCGTTCGCGGGCCTGCTCGCCGCGGGGCCCGAAATCATCGCGGTCGAAGAGGTTCCACTGCCGGATGACGGGTTGGAGCACTTCTTCCAGATGCCGGCGCAGATCGTAGATGCCGTATTTGGCCATGAGGACGCCGTTGCGCCGGAAGTCGGGCATGCCGGTGCCCGGCATCCGGAAGTTGCGCACGATCAGGTCGATCGCTTCGATGGCCTGATCGGGCACCAGATCCACAGCGGCGCCGCACATGCCGCGGTAGAAGATCATGTGCAGGTTCTCGTCGGCGGCGATGCGTTGCAGCATGTGGTCGGCGATCGGGTCGTCGCAGACGGCCGCCGTGTTGCGATGGCTGATCCGGGTGGCCAGCTCCTGGAACGACACGTACGCCACCGAGTACAGGAAACCGTCCGTTCCTTCCATCGGTGCGGCGAATCCGCTGGACATATGCGCCATACGGGCGTTCTCCAACGCGACCGGGTCGACACCCCGAGTGACGACGAGGTAGTCGCGCAGGACAATGCTGTGGCGGGCCTCCTCGGCGGTCCATCGTCCCACCCACGACCCCCACGCGCCGTCTCGGGAAAAGTTGGCACTGATCTCGCGGTGATAGGACGGAAGGTTGTCCTCGGTGAGCAAGTTGGTGATCAACGCCGCCTTCGCCACCTCCGGCAGCCGGGATTGCTCCGGCTCCCAATCGATCCCACCGAGCGTCGCGAAGTTGTGTCCCTCGTCCCACGGCACGTAGTCGTGGGGATGCCACTCCTTGACCATGGACAGGTGCCGGTTCAACGCGGCACCCGCGAAAGGTTCGAGCTCGGTGAGGATCTCCACCTGTGTCAGATCACGCGCCAACGTCATGTCTGCCTTTCTGTGCGCATTGCTGGGAACGGGAGGGAGGTGATAGATAGCGGCCGGGCCGATGCCGGACGGCTGACGCCGGGAAATGACCTCGTTCAGGCGGTCGCCGTGTCGATGCCGCCGACGAGGGGAGTGATGAGCGTCAGACCGCCGTCGTAGCGGCGATACACCAGCCGGCCGCGTCCCGACGCCGAGTCGGTGTAGAACAGGAACGGCAAGCTGTAGTCGCACACCCGCTCCACCGCTCCGGCTTCGGTCAGCTCCGGTGCCCGACGGGGGTTGATGGTGAACAGTCCCGGGCGGTCTGCAATGGAGCGCGGCGTATGGACACTGCGCTGACGCGCTATCCGCAGCCCGAACGGGCCGGCACGGTGGACGATGGCGTCCTCGCCGGTCTCGGCATCGGTGAACAGATGCGCGTCGTAATCCATCGCGTCCATGATGGCCGTCGCCGCGAGCGGCGAGCCGGTCACCAGCGGAACCGTCTTGCGGCGGACCACTTCTCCCGGGCCGGGCGTGTCGAGCGGCCGGCGGTCCGGATCCGGCCACGGCCGTGGCTCCCACGCCTTCTGCAACGCCGTGATCTGCCGTTGCAGCCGCATCACCGTCGGCAACGCGTCACCACGACGGTGCGCCAGCGTCTGGATCCGCGCGGCGGTGGTGCCGACGGACAGATTCACCTGGACGACCATCGGGCCGTCGTCGCGGTCCGGTCCGGTGATCCGGAGGCGGGCTCTGCCCGCGACAGGGTACCGTCGCAGCAGCCGGCCGACGGTACCGGCGAAGCGTTCCCGCTCGAGGGCCGGCACCCGGCCTGCGGCGAACACGGCGACTTCCGGGAACGACGTCGACGACCACGCCTCCGACACCAGCGACATCCCATCCTCCACTGCGCTCGCCCCACCGACTCATCTGGCAAGACTGTGCCCGCTGTATGGGTGGTGCCCGTAGGGCCGAAGGTCCGCTCGGCCGATTACTTTCAGCATCGTGCAGTCCCTGGCGGCCGTCCGCCGCGAAATCGTCCGAAAGCTGCCGACGCGACGGCCGGCCCGGTGCCGCCGGGCTGCTCGGATGGGCTCGACGCCGCTCTGCCACCCGAGATGGGTGAGGCGTCAGCGGAACGCGAGGTGTGCCTGCCTGAATCCCGCGTCTCGCCACCCACGCGTGTGCCGCGCGGCGCGGATGCGCGGCCGGCCCGGCCGGTCGCCGCGAGGGCCTGCTCGCAGGGGCGGTCCGGACGGAGTGCGTGGCGAGGAGCGTCCGAACGTGATACCTCTCGCTGTCATGTTCTCGAAGAAACGCGAGCCCGAACGGGTGACGCCACCGTCGACGCCGTGTCCCGACTGCGGGGGTGAACGGGTCGAGGTCGCCGGCTCGATGGAGATGTATCTGGTGCACCGCAGCGGTGGCCGCCCCGTATCAGAGCTGATCGCTCTGGTGTGCCTGCGCTGTGGTCGCGTCCACTTCTACGCCGACAGACTCGACAAGATACGCGACCGCGCGAGCTCCTGAGGACAGCGCTCGGCGCAACCGATCGGCCGGTTCGAATGCTGGTATCGAAAGGCTTGGAGCGCAGAGTGATTCGGCACGGTCGCCGGGTACTTCCGGTAGTGCCGACGGATGCGGCCGATGATCGGCAAGGGAAGCCGTCCGTACGGAATCCGTTACTAAGTCGCAACTTTCGTCGATCGGCGGTGTCCAAACTCGTCGGCGCGGCGCGCTCTGGGGGAGTGTCAACCGGGCGTGACGTTGAATGCTGTTGTGACACAAAGGAAATAGTAGGCGGGTGAGCGTCCGGGCAAGCTCGCTGGATGAGGTCTGCGGCGTCGCTCCGTCCAACCGGCGAATCAGCCGAACGGTGATCGTGCGCGCCAGGGGGAGATACAGTACGGGCCGTGACAGAGCACCGATCGCCCATCGGCGGGGATCGCTCGCAGGACCTCGGAGTGCCGCGTTCGCTGGACCTCCGCTCCGCCGACTGGTCGAGTTCCGATGAGACCCTTGCCCGGCTGTTCCAACGTGTCGAGGCGTATGCCATGGACGCACGCGAGTGGTATTCGCGGGACGGTCTGACGAAGCGGCGAGCCAGCGTAGCGCTCACCGCGGCGATGATCGTGCTCGGCCTACTCGGAGTCCTGGTGCCCCTACTGACCACCGCCGGAGTCCGCGCCATCGACCCGAGCTGGGGATACATCCTGCTCGCCTGCGCCGCCGGAAGCGTGGCATGCGACCGATTCTTCGGCGTCTCCACGGCCTGGGCGCGCGACATCCGCAGCGCGCAGTCGATCAACGCGATGCTGTGCGACTTCCAACTCGAGTGGGCGTCCGTCTCGCGCGCGCCCGCGAATTCCACTGGGGAGATAGATCGCAGAATGGGACTGCTGCGGGATTTCTCCTACCGGGTCAACGAGGTGATCGCACACGAAACCGATAGCTGGACCGGACAACTCCAGCTGTCGGCGCAACCGCGGATGAGCAGATCGGATCGACGGTAGCACCGGTCGCCGCCACCCCGGCGGCACGTGCGGGAACCTCGACGGCGATGTGCGCGCCACGCCCGCGACCGGTGTGTGCCGGGGAAGTCGCGGGTGCCGGGCCGAGCGCGGCGGCTGGACGCGACCGGCGCACTCGCCGATGCGCGCTGTCCGCGCCGATTCGGGTACGTAGACTTTCGGCGTGACCGATCTCGCGGACTTCGCCCGGCTGATCGCAGGCGACCACGGACTCTGTGTCGTCTCCACCCTGCGCGCCGACCACACGATCCAGTCGTCTCTGGTCAACGCCGGCGTGTTGCGACATCCCGAGACCGGTGCCGACGTCGTCGGCATGGTGGTGCGCGGCGGTGTGCGCAAACTGGACAACCTGCGGACGCGGGCGCGTGCCACGATCGTGGTCCGGGTCGGTTGGCAATGGTGCGCTGCCGAGGGACCGGTGTGGATCGCGGGCCCCGACGACCCGGCCCCCGGCGTCGACGCCGAGCGGTTGCGTCTGCTGCTGCGTGAGGTGTTCACCGCGGCCGGTGGTGTGCACGAGGATTGGGACGAGTACGACAGGGTGATGGCCGCCGAGCGTCGGGCGGTGGTGCTGCTCTCGCCGGACCGGGTCTACGGCAACAGCTGAGCTTCGCCGCGCCCGAGGCGAGCCGGAATCGGCACCGGGTTCACCGGCCGGGTCGGCGCGATGTTCCGATCACGTCGATCGAGATCGGTTACCGGAATCGGCGGGCTGGTTAGCGTAGGCCTGGTGAATCTGGATCTGGACGGCAAACGTGCGATCGTGACCGGCGGCAGTAAGGGCATCGGCTACGCGGTCGCTCGCGGGTTGGCGAACGAAGGTGTGGACGTGGTGATCGCCGCGCGTACCGCCGAACCGCTCGCGGCGGCGGCGCGCGCACTCTCCGAGGAGACCGGGCGGCGCGTGATCGCGGTCGCGACCGACACCGGTGACGACGAACAGGTACGCGCGCTGGTGGAGCGCACCGTCACCGAACTGGGCGGCGTCGACATCTTGGTGAATTCCGCTGCCACCCCGTGGAGCGCGGGAGCGAGCAGTGATCTGGCCGGAACCGACGACGACACCGTGCGGCGCGAGATCGAGATCAAGGTGCTGGGCTACCTGCGCACGGCCCGCGCCGTCGCACCCCACCTGGTCCGACAGCGGTGGGGCAGGATTATCAACATCAGCGGACTCGGCGCGCGCCAGGCGAATTCCATCGCGCAGACCATCCGGAACATCAGCGTGTCCGCGCTGACGAAGAATCTGGCCGACGAACTCGGCCCGGCGGGCGTCAATGTCACCGTCGTTCATCCCGGCCTCACCAGAACCGAACGCCTCACCGACCGGTTGACCGCCGCCGCCGAACAATCCGGCCGAACGATCGCCGACCTCGAAGCCGACCTCGCGCGCAACACGCTGCGTCGGGTCATCGATGTCACGGAAGTCGCCGACGTGGTCACCTTTCTCGCCTCGCCGCGCAGCATCGCCATCACCGGCGACGCCATCGCCGCGGGTGGTGGTGTTCCCGGTCCGGTGTACTACTGATCCGCTGCGAGCGGGGCTCGGCGCTCGGGACGGTCCGGCAGCTGCTCGCTGGATCCAGCGGGCGCGGTGCTGCCGAATCGCCCCAGGTGTGACTCAGTCGGCTGCTGTCAGCAGCGGAGCGAGTTGGCGCAGCGAGCCGAGATAGTCCTCGCCCAACGCCTGGAGCGCGACGTGATCGGCGCCCGCCTTCAGATGCTCGACCAGTTGCCCGGTGACCTCGACCGGGCTTCCGTGCACTGCGAGCACATCGATGAGACGGTCACTGCCCGGTTTGGTCGTATCGTCTTCGGAGAAGCCGAGCCGCCGCAGGTTCGACACGTAGTTGCGCAGGCCGAGATACACATCCACCGCCTGCCTGCCGACCTCGCGGGCCCGCTGTGGGTCGTCGTCGAGCACAAGTTTCTGTTCCGCGACCAGGAGGGCGGAGCCGAGGATCTTGCGTGCCCGAGCGGTGTGCTCCGGCGGGGCCAGATACGGCAGCGCGCCCGCGGTGCGTGTGCGCGCCAGTTCGAGCACCTTCGGCCCGAGGGCCGCCAGCGCCATCCGATCCTTCGGCACTCCTGCCTCGTCGAGCGCGTCGAGGTAGCGCACCAGCGCGTCGTAGGGTTTCTGATACGGCTTGTCGGCCTCCGGATGACCCGCGCCGATACCGAGCAGGAAACGACCCGCGAAGCGCTGTTCGATCCGATGGAACGATTCGGCGACGGCGTTCGCCGGGGCCGTCCAGATGTTCACAATGCTGGTCGCGACGGTCAGGGTGTCCGTCGCCTCCAGCAAGGACTCGACCACCGGCAGATCAGCGGGCAGAGATCCGCCGAGCCACAGCGCGCTGTACCCGAGCTTCTCGAGTTCGGCGGCGTCTTCGGGGCTGAACCCCCGGTAGCCGCGCCACACTCCGAACCGTCCGAGACCGTCGATCGCCATAAACGTTCGAACCTCCTGTTTCGGTGTCTATTCGGATACCGATCCCCATTCAACCGTGCCGGCGTCCCGGTTGGCCGAAGCGATGCAGGGTTTGGCCGACTTTCTAGGCGCGACGTGTCCTGTCGACTCGGTCACGGTGGGCTATGCCGGTTCGGCGGAGCGAATCGCTGCGGCGAGCGTGCGCAATGCCGCGGCGAGTACGGCGCGTTCGTCGGCGGGGAGTTGGTCGGTCAAGGCGGTTTCGTGCTCGAGCAGAGCGGGGACGACTCGTTCGATGCGGCGATGGCCATCCGGCGTGAGCGTGACGAGGACGCCGCGTCGGGTGGCCGAGGTCGGTTCGCGGGTGATCAGCCCGGCCGCTTCCGCGCGGGCCAGGCGCTGGGAGATCGCACCCGCCGTGACGAGGCTGCGGGCGGCGATCTGGCGGGTGGTCAGCTGGTAGGGCGGCCCGGATCGGCGCAGGGTGCTGAGCAGGTCGAGGGTCGATTCGTCGATGCCGAGCCGCTGGAGGGTGCGCTGCCGCTCGTCGGTGAGGAGTTTGGCGACCCGCCACAGCGGCGTGAGTATCTCGATCGACTCGACCCGGGCGCCCGGCAGCTCCCGGCGCCATGCCGCGGCTATCCGGGCGGGTGACGGTATCTCGTCGTGTGCTTCGTACGTCATTGCCGGAAGTCTCTCCCCTGGATATATTTAGCGCTAAATATATAGCGAGGAGGCGAGAATGCGGGAAACGGTCGTCGTCACCGGTGCGAGCGGCGGAATCGGGCGCCGAGTGGCGCAGCGGTTCGCCGAGGGCGGCGCGAATGTCGTGATCACCGGCCGTTCGGAGGAACGGGTCGAACGGGCCGTGCGGGAGCTCGGAGTGCGTGGGATCGTCTGCGATGCGGGAGTCCCGTCGGACGTGGAGCGGTTCGCCGAGGCGGTCGGGTCCGAGGTGGATGTTCTGGTCAACATGGCCGGGGGGAACACCGATCTCACCAGAAGCGGCGAGATGACCTCGCTGGCGGAGTTGGCCGCGCAATGGCAGGCGAACCTGTCGACGAATTTGTTGAGCGCGGTCCTGACCACCTCGGCGCTGCGGGATCGGCTGCGCCCCGGCGGGGCAGTGATCAACGTCGGCTCGATCGGCGCGGAGTACGCGGCGGGGTCCTACGGTGCCGCGAAGGCGGCGCTGGCGGCGTGGTCGGCCGGTTTGTCGGCACAGCTGGCGCCGAAGGGCGTCACGGTGAACACGGTCGCGCCCGGTTACATCGAGAACACCGATTTCTTTCAGGGGCAGCTGAGCGAGCAACGACGCACCTGGTTGATCGACTCCACGCACGACAAACGCGCGGGTGATCCCGATGACGTCGCCGGGCTGATCGAGTTCTTGGCCTCGCCGTACGCCCGGCACATCACCGGCCAGACGATCCACGTCAATGGCGGCGCGCACACGACGAGGTGAATGCCGGTGAGCCGGTTGCGTTCGCGCTGATCGCAATTCTGTTCGCGGGCCGCTGTCTGCGGTTGAATCCGGTATCACCTCCGTTCGTGGTCGTCCGCGGTGGCGCCCCAACGCCTCGGATCGAAGCGTGTGGGGCGGTGCCGAACCCGGGACGGACACAATTGCAGACGAGGAGCACCACATGACAGCGCAGGCCGCGGCAACTTCGACCGACGCCTTCGTCGCCGACTGGCAGGACTGGCACCGCGGGCAGGAGCAGCGACTGGCCGACCCGCACGGTTTCCTGGCCATCACCAATCTGCACTGGTTGGCCGAGACGCCGCAGCGATTCCCCGACGCGCCCGGCGCCTGGTCCACCGGTGCCGACGGCGTCACGGTGGTTCTCGACGACGGCGAGGAGTTGGTGGTCGACGGGAAGCCCGTGCGCGGGCGGTATGGGTTCGGGGTCATCCCCGAGCGTGGTGGCGTGCACGCCGTGTGGGGTGACGCGGTGATCGAGGTCGCCAAGCGTGGCGGGCACGACATCGTTCGGCCGCGGCACCCGGACAATCCGCTGCGCACGGCGTTTCGCGGCACGCCCGCCTACCCACCGCACCCGAAGTGGGTGGTCACCGGGCGGTATGTCGCCTTCCCGGAGCCGCGGCCGACCACGGTCGGCGCCGCTGTCGAAGGACTGGAACATGTCTACGACGCGCCCGGGCAGGTCGAGTTCGAGCTGGATGGACGGCCGCTGCGCCTGACCGCTTTCCCTGGCAAAGACCCCGGCGGTCTGATCGTGCTTTTCACCGATGCGACCTCCAAGGTGACCACCTACGCCGCCAACCGCGTCCTGCAGCTGTCACCGCCGGACGCCGACGGATCGGTGCGGCTGGACTTCAACCGCGCCGCGAATCTGCCCTGCGCTTACACCGACCTGGCGACCTGCCCGTTGCCGCCCGCGGAGAACCGGCTCCCGGTCGCGATCGAAGCCGGTGAGAAACTGCCGTACGAGCGTGGCTGAACCGATGAGTGACACGACATTTCGGATCAGGACGTTGTCGTTCCTGACGCCGGGCAACTACGCCGACGACGACCCCTACTCCGGGCTTGAGGACACGCTGCGGCTGTTCGAGTACGGCGAGAACCTCGGCTTCGACGGTGCGTGGATCCGGCAGCGGCATCTCGAGCACGGCGTCGGGTCGGCTGCGGTGTTCCTGGCCGCCGCGGGGCAGCGCACCAGTCGAATCGAGTTGGGCACGGCCGTGATTCCCATCGGCTACGAAAGCCCGTTCCGGCTGGCCGAGGATCTGTCGCTGGCGGATGTGCTGTCGCGGGGCCGGTTGCAAGCCGGGTTCAGTGCGGGCACGCCGCCGCATGCCGACTTGATCGGCGACCTGGTCTTCGACGGGGACTGGCGTACCTACGATCTGTCCTACGGACGGATCGCCCGGCTGATCGAGAACCTGCGGGGCGACTACCTCGGTGACGCCGACACGGTGATCCACTCGCCGGGCAATATCCAGCGGCCCCGGTTGCAGCCGCACAATCCCGGCTTGATCGATCGACTGTGGTACGGCGGCGGCAGCACGCGTTCGGTCCGCTGGGCCGGGGAGAACGGGCTGAACCTGCTGACGGGCAACATCGTGGTCGGCGAGCACAGCGACGATTTCCGCACCACCCAGTCGAGCCTGATCGGCGAGTTCCGCCGACTGGCGGATCCGGCCCGGCCCGCCCGGGTCGCGGTGGGGCGGGTGATCGTCCCGTTCGACAGCGCCGACCGATCGACTCGCGAGCGGTACCGGCAGTACGCGGCGAGCAGACACGAGCGCACCCTCGGGCCGCAGGGTGAGCGGCGCGTCCTGTTCGCGCCCGACCTGGTCGGGCCCGCGGAGGAGATCATCGAGCGGCTGCGTGCCGATCCGGTGCTCGCGCAGACCTCGGAGCTGCGGCTGGAGCTGCCCTACGAATTCCACCGAGGCGACTACGAGCAGATCCTGCACGACACCGTGGAGCTGATCGCGCCCGCGCTGGGGCACCAGCCCGCGTCCGGCGCGGAGCACGCCGCCGATGAGGTGACCGCGCCCGCTTGATCCGAAAGGCCCGATCGACTCCCCGGGGCCGGTCACCGATCGGCGTGTCGGTGGCCGCTCGTCGGGCAGCGCCGCGCGAAGCGTCTCGGCCGAAGGGGAGTAGGTGGCCGTGTACGCCAGGGGTGTCGCCATATCGGCCCACGCTGGCTGCCGCGCCGTTTCCCGGAGCAGGTGAATCGCCGAGCTTCGGCGCGGGGTCCGCCGAATCCTGCTGGGAAACAGCGGTTTCGTCCTGAGCCGCTGACCTGTGGCGCGCCGTCAGGGCAGATGCATCAGCTGCCGGGAGAGCGTGAACAGGCGGCGGGCGAGTTTGACGACCGGGAGTCCGAGGGGAAGCAGGATGACCGTCACGCACAGCACCGCGCCGACGAGCCACAGTACGGCCGCGACCAGCCCCAGTACCGTGCCGAGCACGGCCGTGAGAATTCCCAGCACGACGCCGAGCAGACCTTGCAGTAGTCGCATGATGACCTTCCGGGTCCATTCTGCGCTTCTCCGGGGCGACGCGCACGTGCCGACCGCGCCTCGGCGACTCCATATACGACCACGGGATCGGCCGGTAGCGTCCCTGGTATGAGCCGAGCGATCGTGGAGCTGTCGCATCCGGTCTCGGACGGCATGCTCACCTATCCGGGCCTGCCCGCGCCACGCGTCACCACGGCGATGGGGCGGGACCGATCGCCGCTGACCGACATGACCTATGACATCGCACGGGTGGACATGGTCGGCCACACCGGGACCTACATCGACGCGCCTTTCCTTGTCCACGCCGAGGGTGCCGACATCGCCGAGCTGCCGTTGGAACGGTTGTTCAACGTGCCGATCGTGCTGATCCGCGCGTCGGGACTGCGTGCGGTGGGGCCGGATGTGCTCGGCGATCCCGCGCGCTTGTGGGGCAAGGCGGTGCTGGTGCACACCGGTTGGTCGGCCAAGTGGGGTTCGGCCGGGTATCGGGACCCCGGGCATCCGTTCCTGGTCGGTGAGGTCGCCGACGCGCTGGTCGCCGCGAATGTGGCGGTGGTGGGAATCGACTCGCTCGACATCGACGACACGTCGTTGCCGACGCGTCCGTGCCATCACACGCTGCTGGGCGCGGGAATCCCGATCATCGAGCAGATGACCAACCTGGACGCCCTGCCCGGCGTCGGCGCCAGGCTGGTCGCGCTGCCCGCGCCGGTGCGCGGCATGGGTTCGTTTCCGCTGCGCGTCGTGGCGTGGACCGAGCGCAGCGGTGGCGGCCGCTGGTGATGGGACGGTTCGGCTCACGTCGCCGCGGTCGCCCGGCCGGGCAGTGAGCAGCAGGCGGCCCGGCCGGTCGAACGCCGCGGCGTCGAACGTGCGTGGTCGACCCGACGCCGGGGAAAGCCGGAGAAATCGACATCGCAGCCGAACAGCGATCAACGATTTCGATCCCTCGATCGGGGGCTCTTGATCCGCCGAAGGTCCTCCCGTCGGCGACGTTACGGTCGAGAAGTCCCGCTGGTGGAATCGGGCACCGGACCCACGAGGTGTAGTCGAGTGAATATCGAAGACAGTGATCCGAACGGCGAGAAGCCGCAACCCCGCAGGAAGACGATCAGCAGTCCGTACATTCATCGGCTGCAACGTCGGCATTTCCTGCTGTTCGATATCCTGCCGATTCTCGGCACGGCCGCGGCGTTCGGCTTTCTCTGGGTGCATCCGTTCGGCCTGACCGAATTCTTGCTGCTGTTCTCGATGTGGTTGGCCACCGGGCTCGGCGTGACCGTCGGCTATCACCGCCTGTTCACCCATCGCACCTTCACGGCGGCGCCGTGGGTCGCCGGTGTGCTGGCGGTGCTCGGCTCGATGGCCGGACAGGGCGGCGTGGTGTCCTGGGTTGCCCTGCACCGGCGGCATCACGAATACAGCGATCGCGAAGGAGATCCGCACTCGCCGAACCTTTCCGGCGGTGGGCTCCGCGGAACACTACGGGGCCTGGCGCACTCGCATTTCCTGTGGATGCGCCGCCACGAGTACCCGAACGTCGTGCACTACGCGCCCGACCTGATCAAGGATCGCGGCCTGGTACGGATAGCCCGCCTGTACTACTACTGGGTGGCGCTCGGGTTGCTGATCCCCGCGGTGGTCGGCGGAGTGGTTTCGCTCAGCTGGACCGGGGCGGTGAGCGGCCTGTTGTGGGGTGGGCTGGTGCGGATCTTCGTTCTCGAACACATCGTCTGGGCGATCAATTCGTTCCTGCACATGTTCGGCACCCGCCGCTACGCGTCACGGGAGAACAGCCATAACGGTGGTGTCTTCGCGCTGGTGACGCTGGGGGAGTCGTGGCACAACAACCACCACGCGTTTCCCGAGTCGCCGTCCTTCGGTTTGGACTGGTACCGGCTCGATCCCGGATTCTGGGTCATCAAAATGCTCGAGATCTGCGGGCTGGCACGGGATCTGAAAGTACCGTCCGCGACGCGGATGGCCGCCAAACGTCTTTCCGGAAATGCCGAACCCGTCGGCAATGCAGTGTGAGGAATACGCAACGTGGATACGAGTAGGGAAGCCATCGTCCGCTGGTGCCAGGAGTACCTCGGACATTTGCTCGAGATTCCGGCGGAGGCGGTGGACCCCGCCGCCGATTTCGACCGGCTGGGGGTGGACTCCGCCCTCGCGGTCGCGCTGCTGATGGAGGTGGAGGAGCGGTACGGCGTCGATCTCGCTCCCGAGGATCTCTTCGACAACCCCAATATCAACGCGGTGGCCGTTTATCTGCACGAGCAGAGCCACAAGAGCGTGGCCTAGCCGTGTCGGCATCGATCGGCGCCGATCGGGCCGACGCCGCGGCGGCCGCGATCCGGCACCACTACGACGCGGGCAACGACTTCTATCGGCTCTGGCTCGATCCGTCGCTGACCTACTCCTGCGCGCTTCGGGAAACCAGCGCGGACACCCTGGAGACGGCCCAGGAACGGAAGCTGCGGTTCCACCTCGACGCGATCGGCGCCGACAACGCCGCGGCGGTGTTGGACATCGGGTGCGGGTGGGGCGCGATCCTGCAACGTCTTTCCCGGCGGCATGCGGTCGCGCGGTCGATCGGGCTGACCCTGAGCGCCGAGCAGGCCGAGTTCGTGCGGTCGCGCGACCTGCCCGGGGTCGAAGTGCGGCTGGAGAACTGGGCACACTACGAGCCGGACATCCGATTCGACGGCATCATCTCGATCGGCGCCTTCGAGCACTTCGCCCGCCCGGACGACGCTCCGGCCGAGAAGATCCGGGTCTACCGGGAGTTCTTCACGCGCTGCCGCGACTGGCTGAACGACGACGGTGTGCTGTCGTTGCAGACCATCGTCTACGCCAATATGAACCGTGCGCAGGCGAGCGCGTTCATGCAGCGGGAGATCTTCCCGGACGCCGACCTGCCGACGTTCGCGGAGATCGCGGCAGCGGCCGAAGGCGTCTTCGAGATCCGCTCCGTCACCAACGGACGCCTGGATTACGCGTGGACCTGCGAGGAATGGGCACGCCGACTGCGGGCGAACCGTGCGGAGGCCGTCGAGGTCGTCGGCCCCGAAGTGGTCGCCCGCTACGAGCGGTACCTCAAGTTGTCCGCGCTCGGCTTCCGGATGGGCAAGATCGGGTTGCTGCGGCTGGTGCTCGCGCCCTACCGCGACGGCTTCTTCACCGGACGGGAAGTGCGGACCGGATGACGGTGCGAGCACACGACCAGGCCGAGGCGGGGCGGGCGCGCATCCGGTTCAACCCCTTCAGCGCCGAGTTCCGGCGTGACCCCTATCCGCTCTACCGGCAGCTGCGCCAGACCCAGCCGGTGCACAAGACGCTGGGCATGTGGGTGCTCACGCGGCATGCCGATGTCCGCGCCGTCCTGCGCGACCGTTCCTTCAGCGCGGGCCTGATTCCCCGGCTGGTCGGCGAGCAGGCCGAGCGATTCGGACAGCGCGATGTCGCGCGTATCCAGCGGCTGGGCCGCAAATCGCTGGTGTTCACCGACAATCCGGACCACGCGCGACTGCGCGGACTGGTGAACCGGGTGTTCACCGCTCCGGCGATCGCCGAACTGCGTCCTGTGGTCGTACGGGCGACCGAACAGCTCCTGCGGCGAGCACGGGACGCGGGCGGCTTGGACGTGATCACCGAGTTGGCCGCTCCGCTGCCGGTGACGGTGCTGTGCGAGTGGATGGACCTGCCGGGCGAGCTGCGTGCGCGGGTCGGCCCATGGACCCACGACATCCGGTTCCTGCTGGAGCCCGGGCTGATGAAGTCGGAGGACTTCGCGCGTGTATCCGTGGTGGT
The DNA here is from genome assembly GCF_052545135.1 of Nocardia aegles. NCBI lineage: Bacteria > Bacillati > Actinomycetota > Actinomycetes > Mycobacteriales > Nocardiaceae > Nocardia > Nocardia aegles. The sequence continues at coordinate 601,893 of NZ_JBQWRI010000002.1, read as the reverse complement.
CGAGGAGTTCGCCACGGCCTTGGGCGCGGTGCTCGCCGAGCGGCGCGCCCGGCCCGGCGACGACCTGATCAGCCGGCTGCTCGCCGCGCGCACCGCGGGTGGCGACCTGCTCGGCGACGAGGAACTCGTCTTCGTCTGCATCATGTGCTTCGTCGCGGGCAACGAGACCACGAAATCCTTGATCGGCAACGGTGTGCTGGCTCTGCTGCGCCATCCGGACCAGGCCGCGCTGCTGCGGGACCGGCCGGAGTTCGTGCGGGCCGCGGTCACCGAGGCGCTGCGCTACGACTGTCCGCTCCAGCTGACCAAGCGCCTGGCCACCCGCGATGCCGACCTCGACGGACATCGCATTTCGGCTGGTGACCAGGTGCTGGTGTGCCTGGGCGCCGCCAACCGCGATCCCGCTGTGTTCGACCGCCCCGACGAGTTCGACCTGACCCGCGGCGTCGTGGACCATCTCGCGTTCGGGCACGGAATGCACGGGTGCCTGGGCGGGCCGCTGGCCGAACTGCAAGCGGAGGTCGCCTTCGACCACCTGTACCGGCATTCGGACGGTGTGGAACCGCGGGACGGCGAACTCGAATGGCAGGACCACAGTTTCATCGTCCGCGGGCTGAAACACCTTCCGGTCACCCTGCGGAACGCCCGATGACCGCCCCCGGGTCGGTGCGGACGTGGCTGCGGTGGACGCCCACCGACGCGCCCGTGCGGCTGATCTGCATTCCGCATGCCGGTGCGGGGGCGTCCTCGTTCAACCGCTGGCCCGACCTGTTCCCGGCGGACATCGCCACGGTGCGGGTGCAGTTGCCCGGGCGGGAAGACCTCGCCGGCGCGCACCCGCTGCGCCGCGTCGAGGACGCGGTGGACGGGCTGCTGGCGCAACTCGGGCAGTGGCGCGCCGTGCGCGTCGCCATCTACGGACACAGTATGGGTGCGCTGGTCGCGTTCGAACTGGCCCGCGCGCTCGCCGCCGCGGGTACCCCGGTGACCCACTTGTTCGTCTCCGGCCGTCGTGCGCCGCAGTTGTCGGCGCGCCGCGCCCCGATTCACCGGTTGCCCGACGACGAATTCGCGGCGACGCTCGCCGCGCTGAACGCCTGGGGCGCGGCAGGACGCAGCGTCGCCTTCTTGCGCTACGCACTGCCCCTGACCCGCGCCGATCTGGAACTGTCCGAGGAGTACCACCACCGCCCGCTGCCCCGGCTCGGCTGCTCGATCACCGCGTTCTGCGGCACCGAGGACCCGGTGGTGGATCCCGGCGAGACCGCGGCCTGGCGCGAGGTCACCGATGCCGGCTTCGCGCTGCACCGATTCCCCGGCGACCACCTCTTCCACCATCGGCATCGAGCGGCCGTCGCGGCGGCGATGACCGCGGCTCTGCAGTGAGGACCCGACATGCCGGACACCATTCTGCTTCCCGATATCCTCGAACGCCGCGCCGTCGGCGAGCCGGACCGAACCGCGTATGTGTTCTTGGACGAGAACGGTTCGGAGGCAGCGGCTCTGACCTACGGCGAACTGCACCACCGGGCGCTGGCGGTAGCGCGGGAACTCGGTTCCCGGTGCGTGCCGGGGGACCGGGCGCTGCTGGCCTTCCCGCAGAGCCTGGATTTCATCGTCGCCTACTTCGGTTGCCTCTACGCGGGAGTCATCGCGGTGCCGGTGAATCCACCGCGCCGCGACCGAGTGCAGGACGCGACCCGGGCCATAGTCCTCGACTGCGCGCCGGCCGCGGTGCTGACCCTCGCTGCGCTGATCGCGCCGCTGCGGCCGGTGCTGGAGCCGATCCGCCAGGTCCGGCACTGGCTCGCGGTGGACGGCCTGTCCGCGGCCCGAGCCGAGCGGCCGGCCATCGCCGCCGAACTCGACTCGGTCGCCTTCCTGCAGTACACCTCCGGTTCCACCGCGACGCCCAAAGGCGTCATGGTCACGCATCGCAATCTGATGGCGAACGAGGAGATGATCCGGCGGGCATTCGGCCACGATCGGGACTCGACAGTGGTCGGGTGGGCGCCGTTCTTTCACGACCAGGGTCTGATCGGCAATGTGCTGCAGCCGCTGTATGTCGGGGCGACCGGCATTCTCATGTCACCGGCCACGTTCATTCGCAGACCACTGCTGTGGCTGGAGGCCATCTCCCGGTATCGCGCGCACACCAGCGGTGGCCCGAATTTCGCCTTCGACGCCTGTGTCGCGCGCGCGAGCGCGGGCGAGGTGCCACGGATGGATCTGAGCAGCTGGAAGGTAGCGTTCAACGGCGCGGAGCCGATCCGTGCGGAGACGCTGACGCGATTCGCGAAGACCTTCGCCCCATACGGGTTCGACGCGCGGGCGGCGTATCCCTGCTATGGCCTCGCCGAGGCCACGCTTCTGGTCACCGGCAGCCGGAAAGGATGTGGCCCGACGACGCTGGAGCTGGACGTCGAAGCGCTGGGGCGCGGGCGGTACGCCGAGGTGGCGGCGGACCGGATCCGCACCGTGGCCGGTTCGGGTCGCGTACTGCCGCGAGAAGAACTGCGCATCGTGGAACCCGGCACCGGGCGAGTGTGCCCGCCGGATCGGATCGGCGAGATCTGGGTCTCCGGCGATCATGTCGCACAAGGTTATTGGCAGAAACCGGAGGCGACCGCGGAGACCTTTCAGGCGCGTTGCGCCGATGATCCCGCACGAACCTACCTACGTACCGGCGACCTCGGTGTGCTGGTGAACGGTGAGCTGTACGTGGTCGGCCGGCTCAAGGACGTCATCATCGTCCGCGGCCGGAACTACTACCCGCACGACATCGAGCACACCGTGCAGGCGGCGCATCCCGCGCTGCGGATCGGCGGCGGGGCGGCCTTCTCGGTGCCCGGGCGCGACGGCGAGAAGATCGTCGTGGTGCAAGAGGTCAAGCGTGGGTACGCGCCCGAGGACGACAGCGCCGACATCGTGGGCGCGATCCGGGCGGCGGTCGTGCGGGAGCACGAAGTGGCCATCGGCGAGGTGGTGCTGACCTCGGCCGGTCAGGTGCAGAAGACGAGCAGCGGGAAGATCATGCGGGCAGCAGCCAGAAAACGGTATCTGGCAGAGGGTTTCGAGGTCTGGTCGCCGCAGGTGGAACAACCGGCGCAACTGCGGACGAGGAGCTGAACACATGCGGGCATGGCAAGCCGCGAACCCCGACTTCGAAACGACTGTGACGGGCGCGGTGCTCAGCATGCCCGCCGCCCGGCACCTGGGTTTCACCTTCGGCCGGGTGGCACCCGGCGAGGCCGAGATCATTCAGCCGCACCGCGCGGAACTCACCCAGCACGACGGCTTCTTCCAGGGTGGGGTGCTCGGTTCCCTGGCGGATTTCGCCGCGGGCTCCGCGGCGGGAACCCTGCTGCAGCCGGGATGGGCGAACATGACGATCGATTACACGGTGAAGATCCTCGCCCCGGCCACCGGGCCGAAGGTCGTCGCCCGCGGCCGGGTGATCAAGCCCGCCGCACTCATCACGATCGCGGCGGCGGACGTCTTCTCGGTCGACGATGAGGACGAAATACTCTGCGCCACAGCGCTTGTCACCATGCGCAACGTGAAACTGGTCAACTCGTGAACCGAAAGGAGCGGCCATGACCACCGACACCTTCGTGTTCGATCCCTTCGCCGCGGGCTTCGCCGAGGATCCCTATCCGCACTACGACCGGCTGCGTGCCAGCGCACCCGTGCACGAGCACCCGCTCGGATTCTGGATCGTGTCGAAATACGAGGATGCCGCCGCGCTGCAACGCTCGGCGCAGTCGGTCGACGAGCAGGATCTCACCCGCCTGCCGACCTGGAAGAGCGACAGCGGCAGGCTGGGCAAGGAAAACCGTATGATGCGCGGACTGTCCATGCTGGACCGGAATCCGCCCGACCACACCCGCCTGCGCCGCCTCGTCGCCAAGGCGTTCACGCCCCGCGCGATCGAGGCGTTGCGACCGAGAGCCGAAGAGCTCGTCGACGCCGCCCTGGACCGCATCGCCGAGGCGGGCACCGCGGATGTCGTCGCGGAACTGGCGTTCCCGGTGCCGTTCGCGATCATCTCCGAGATGCTGGGCATCCCCGTGGTCGAGCACACCAGGCTGCGCGAACTCACCGCGATACTGGTACTGGCGCTGGAACCCCTTCCCGATCCCGCCTTGCAGGCCAAGGTCCGGTCGGCCAACGAGGAACTGTTCGCTATGGTCGGGAACCTGGTCCGCTGGAAGCGCACCACGCCCGGCGACGACCTGCTGAGCCGGCTCATCACCGCCGAACACGACGGCGATGTGCTGAGCGAGGACGAGTTGGTCGCCCAGGTGATGCTGCTCTACATCGCGGGTCACGAGACGACCGTGAACCACCTCGCGAACGGCGTCCTCGCCCTGCTGCGCTACCCAAGCCAGGCGCGACGGCTCCGGGATGATCCCGAACTCGCCGAGAACGCCGTCGCCGAGCTGCTCCGATACGACACTCCGGTACAACTCATGCGCCGGATCACCGTGGAGCCCATACCGATCGGCGGAGCGACGATTCCCTCCGGCAGCCTGGTGCTCGCCTGCATCGGCGCCGCCAATCGCGACCCGGAGTTCTGGGGCGTGGACGGCGACGAGCTGCGCCTCGACCGGCCGAACGCGCAGCAGCACCTGTCGTTCGGCGCGGGCATTCACCATTGCCTGGGCGCGGCGCTGGTCCGGCTCGAGGCCCGCGCCGCCTTCACTCGCTTCGTGCGGCGCTTCCCGGAGGCCACCATCGAAGAATTGCGCTGGAACGGCCGGATCAATGTGCGCGGCCCCGCCGAACTGTCGATCTCGGTGTAGTGCGGAATATCTCGGAGCAGGAGAACTCATGCCCACCATAACCGTCGACGGCGCGCCGATCGCCTATACCGACACCGGAGCACCGCGCGACCGCCCGCAGGCCGCCACCGTGATGTTCGGTCACGGCCTACTGTTCGGCGGCTGGATGTTCCAGCCGCAGATCGAGGTACTGCGCGAACACTACCGCTGCGTCGCGATCGATTGGCGCGGTCAGGGCGCGACTGCGGCGACCGCCCGCGGCTACGACATGGATACCCTCGCCGCCGACGCCGTGGCGGTGATCCGGAGTCTCGGGACAGCTCCGGTGCACTGGGTCGGTTTGTCCATGGGCGGCTTCGTCGGGCAGCGGATCGCGGCGCGGCACGGCACGCTGCTGCGCTCACTGACGTTGCTGGACACCAGCGCCGAACCGGAGGATCCCGGCAAGATCGGGGAGTACAAGCGACTCGCGCTCGCACTGCGCCTGTTCGGCGCGAGACCGATTCTCGGCAGGATCGAACCGCACCTCTTCGGTCCGAGCTTCCGCGCCGACCCGGCGAATCGACCTGTCATCGACGAGTGGGCCGCCCGCCTGCGGCGCTGTGATCGTGCCGCGGTGCGCAAGGCGGTCCTCGGCGTGGCCGACCGCGCTTCGGTGGAACACGAGATCGCCGCCATCACGATGCCGACGCTCGTCGCCGTCGGCGCCGACGACATCGCGACGCCGCCCGCGCGATCCGAGCGCATCGCCGAGTCGATCCCGGGGGCGCGCCTGCACACCATCGCGGATTGCGGTCACACCAGCAGCTTGGAACAACCCGCAGCGATCACTGCGTTGCTGCGGGAGTTCCTCGCCACCGTCGACGGGTCCTGACCGGATTTCTCGCTGTCGCCCACGACGAAGGTCTTCGTGGTCGCGCCGGACTCCGGTGTCGAGGGTCATGGCCGGATCGCCACCCGGACCTCTCGGCGGCAGCGCCCGGTGCGGCGTTCAGAACGGCCGTGCTCGTTCGAGGCCGGAGAAATCGCGGGTGACCGTGTGGTTGCGGTCACGGACACTGCCGAGCGCGTGGTCGGGGTGGAGTCCGAGGTATTGGCGGCGGGTGCGGGTGCTCCAGCAGCGGGCGGCTTCGGACCTGGTTTTGTAGAAGTTGACGGTGTATCCGCCGTCGTAGAGGCGCAGCAGGGTGTATCCGCCCGGATATTCCTTGGTGGCGGCGACCTCGAGAAACTCCACCTCGACGCCGGAATCGGGACGGTTGCGGCGATTGCGGTGGGTGTGGCCGCAGTGATGGAGGAAGACGCCGGGGGCGTCGCGGTAGAGCGTGTGCAAGGCCGAGGCGTTGGATCGGTCCAGGACGAAGCCAGGGCCGCCGGGGTTGCTCACCGCCGCGTGGAAGGTGACCGGGTGGTGGCCGAACACGAGGGTGGGTCGGTCGGGGTCGGCGGTGAGAAGCTCGCGCAGACGCGCCAGTTGCGGTGCGACGATGGTGCCACCGGAGCCACGCAGGCGGGTCGTGTCCAGGCCGATCAGGCGCAGGCCACCGACGTGGTGGGCGACCAACCGTTGACGTGCGTGGAACACGCTGCCCCAGGGATCGTTGCGGTGATCGTCGGGTTTGTCGTGGTTGCCGCGGCAGACGAAGTAGTCGCGGCCGAGTGTGCCCCAGGCGTCGAGCCTGGCGCGCACCGCCAGGGACTGGGCCAGGGTGCCCGAGTCGGTGAGGTCGCCCGCGAGGATCAGGTGATCCGCGGCACGGTCGTGGCTGCGTAGGTCGGTCAGGAGCGCGTCGAGCATGAATGCCGGATACTGCTCGGTTTCGTGCCGGAGGCCGATGGGCAGGCCGGGCAGGAACAGCCCGCTGCCGTTCTCGCCGAAGTGCACGTCGTTCGCGAGGGCGATGGTGCGCAGGAGCCGGCCGGGCGGCGGTGGGGCCGTGGTGAACACGCCGGTGGACTCCGGGGCGCCGGGGCGCCTGGTCACGAGCGTGCGGGCGGGGACGGCACGGGTTCCGTCGGAGTATGCCTCGAAGCGGTAGGCGCGGCCCGGCTCGAGACCGGTGATCTCCGCGTAGTGATAGGCGGTCGGCCGGGTGTCCACGTGGCGCGGTGCCGCCGCGCGCCTGCCATCGGCCGAGGCGATGCGCACCTCGGTATCGGTGGCCGTCGGACGTAAGCGCCCATGACGGTCGCGGGAACGGGTCGTCCAGGTGAGGATCACCGAGTGGTCGGTCACCGTCACCACTTCGAGATCGGTCGCGACGACGTCGGTGCGCGCCCGGCTCGAGTTGCCGAGCGCCGGAAGCTGGTACCGCGGTGCGCGCACCGTCACCGCCGCGGCGCCCGCCGCCACGTTCGCCAGCCACAACGTCCGAAGTCGTGGGTCGGGCACGGGATCTCCATCCGCCGCTCTGTGCTACCGGGGGAACCGTACGGTGTCCGGTTGAACGCCGCGGTGCCCGGACATGACCGGCCGACCTCGAACAACGGTCGTTCGTGCGGCGCGGGAGGCCGGTGTTCACGCGCCCGGCACCGATCGGAGACCTAGCGGGTTCGTCCGGCGCCGGGTGCCGGGCGGATACCGACGACGGTGATGACGGTGGCCACGAGCACCGGTCCCGGCGCTGCCGGTGCGGACGAGGCCGGCGCTGCCGGAAGGCAGCCGAATCGGACCCAGGCTCAGGAACCCGACGGAAGTCTCGTCCTCGGCAGCGGTACCGGTGCTGCCGAATGCTGTGGCGGGACCGATGCTCGAACCACCGAGCGGGTTTCGGGCATGCGCCGTATCCGAGATCGATCGGCGCGCCTGCCCTCAGCGGTACCGCGGCGCGAAAGTAGACCGCGAATCCGCCTGCGTGTGGCGGAATTTCGGAAAGCCGCGCCGCATGCGATCCGGCACGTGGCGCGGAACGGTGCGGGCCGGTCACGGACGATGCCGGCACACCCTGGATCGGCTGCGGACCCGGATGGAACAGCGGATTTCGTGACCGCCGCGGTGGGGTATTCGGTTGGCCTGGCTCGTCTGCCGCAGTTTGTCCGGATTCCGGCTTCACCCGCGCATGAAGCGAAGACTGTGGCCCACAACGTATCCGGTCCACCGGTTGTTCCGGAGCGCGGGAGCATCAGGGTGCGAGATGCGTGCGCACCCGTGTAGGCTTGCACAGCTACCGATCGGCGTAATGGGAATGCCCTTGGGGCGCGAATCTCGCGTCCAGACAACAGAAGAGCCACAGATGACCAGATACGCGCATTATGTCGGCAGCCTGCCTGCCGAGCTGATGACGGGTGATCGTGCCGTCATGCAATGGTTTGCCGACCACAGCGAGGGACGGCCGGTGACCGCCGTGCCTTGCGATCTCGATCCGGACTGGATTCTCGACTATCTGCGCACGCGCAAACGGCATGCCGACGTCTTCGAGGTCGTTCGCCCGGGCGACTACACCGACTACAGTGATTTCCCCAGCTACGGGCTGAGATCCGGGGCCACGTTGCAGCCGCGGCACGTCGCGATGGACCGGGTCGAGCGGATCGGCCAGGTCGTGGACACATTCGAGTCGCTGCGCAGCGACCGCCCGGAGCTGGCCGGAACGAAAGTCCAGATCAGCCAACCGAGCCCGCTGGATCTGGCGATGTTCGTCTTCGCGGGCGCCGCGGTCTCCGCTGGGCTTCCCGTATGGCCGGCCGTGCGGCGCTCCGGGCTCGTGGTCGGCGCGCTGCGGCAGCTGCCGGTGTTCACCGAAGCGGTGGTGCAGGAGATGACCGAGATCGTCGACCGGCACGGGGACCGTGTCGTCTGGCAACTGGAGTCGCCGATCGCGCTGCTGAGTATGGTGAAGGCCGAGCGACTACGTTCGCAGTGGGCACTCGCACCGCTCGTCGCAGGGCAACTCGCGGGTTTTCTCGGCAGGATGCACGAAATCGGCGCGGAAGCGACCGTGCACCTGTGCTATGGCGACTACCAGCACAAGAGCCTGCTCACTCCGCGCAGCCTGGCACCGGCGGTGAAGCTGCTCGGCCGCGTCGCACGGCTGTTGCGCGGACAGGGTGTACCGCTGCCCCCGGTGCACCTCCCGTGCGCCTACGGCGCGGAGCCCGCGCCGCTGGACCCCCGGTTCTACGCACCGTTGCGCGAGCTCGATCCGGACTGGAGAGTGATCGCCGGTGTCGTGTCGCCGGATTCCGACGAGGACAGCGCCCGCGCGCTCGCTCTTTTCGAACAAGCCGCCGGACGCGAGGCCTACGGTGTCGCCACCGCCTGCGGGCTCGGCCGATGCACCGTGGACGCCGCGCGGCATGCGGTCGCGACCACGGTTGCCCTGGCCGGTAGCGGTGCCGATCCCGAACAGTGATCTGCCCTGCGGTAGCCGGCAGTGGGTGACCGTCGGCGGCGAGGGGCGATCGCCACGTGCCGAGCGCGATCGCGAGCCGGTGCGCAGACCGTCCTGTTCGCCGCCGACCGGCGCATCCGGCGCGATTTCGTGCTGCGATTCGGCGAATTGTGTTGTCCGAAACCAGCTCTCACGAGTGCTCCGGTACTGCCTTTCGTCAGCGGCGGGATCGGAGCGTTGCTATGTTGCTAGCGTGAGTGGGTCTCCGAGCTCTGGACGACAGGTCTTGGAAGGCACGTGTACCCGCTCACAGATCACTTTCGTCGACCAGCTGTCCATTACCTGGAGTCACGTTCTTGACCACACCACAGTCCCCGATGGCCGCGCCGTACACCACTGGAACCGGAGCGTGCCCCGTCCAGCACGGACCCTTGACGGACGCGGACGCCCCACGCGTCCAGATGTATACGAAAGAGTTCGTCGCGGATCCGCACCACGCGTACCGCGAGATGCGTCGCAAGCACGGCTCGCTGGTCCCGATCGAACTGGCGCCCGGCGTGCCTGCCACCCTGGTGATCGGCTACCAGACCGCGGTGCGAATCCTCAGCGATCCCGACCATTTCCCGTCCGATCCGCGCACCTGGCAGAAGACCATTCCCGAGGACTCGCCCGTGCGGCCGATGATGGAGTGGTATCCGGCCGCGCGGTACAGCACCGGACTCGCTCATGATCGCTATCGGCATGCTTCGGTCGACGCGATCGACGGAATCGATCTGTTCGATGTGCCTTCCATGGTCGAGCACGTCGCGGTCCCGTTGATCAATTCCTTCTGTGCGGCCGGTTCCGCCGATCTGGTCACTCAGTACGCGTTCCCGCTCGTCCTGGAAGTGCTCAACCAGATGGTCGGCTGCCCGGCCGATATCGGTGAGCGGGTGGCGACCGGTATGGCCGCGCGCTTCGACACGGTTCGGGGTCCGGAGGGCATGAAGATGCTCAAGGACGCGCTGATGCAGCTGATCCGGCTCAAGCGCCGGCAGCCCGGCGACGACGTCACCTCGCGGATGGCGCATCACTCGACCGAACTCGACGACATCGAGATCTTCGCGCAGCTCATGAGCTTCTACGGGGCCGGATTCGAGGCGCAGCGCAATCTGCTCACCAACGCCGTGTTGCTGATGATCACCGACGACCGGTTCCGCTTCGGCGACGTACTCGGACGAAACCTGTCCACCACCGACGCGCTCGACGAGGTCTTGTTCAACGACCCGCCGATGGCGAACTTCTGCACGACCTATCCGCGCCAGCCGATCATGGTCGACGGCGTCTGGTTGCCTGCGGACCAGCCGGTGCTCATCAGTCTCGCCGGGTGCAACAACGATCCCCAGATCCGCGGGACCGACGAACCCGGTGGCAGCCGGATCGGCAACCGTTCCCATCTGGCGTGGAGCGCGGGCCCGCACGCCTGCCCGGCCAAATCGGTCGCCTACATGACGGTGCAGAACGCGATCGATCAGCTGTTCGACGCTCTGCCGGAACTCCAATTGGGTAAGGCCAAGGCCGAACTGGAATGGCGGCCGGGTCCGTTCCACCGGGCGCTGACGGCTTTGCCGGTCGTCTTCCCCAAGTCGGCGCCGGTCCACATCGGATAGGCGCGGGTAGACCGCCGCTGCCCGGTGCGGCTCGGGCGATCGGACATCGGATGATCCGGCGTGGCTGCCTGATCTGCCGGGCAGGGGCACTTACCATGATCGAGCTGTGTGACGTGGCGGCGTCGCATGGCTAACGGGGAAGCGGCCCGTCCGGCGTGTTTCGTAGCGTCGGGCGGGCCGTTGCGTTCGGCTCGGCTCACGAGTAAGAACCGGCGTGCGCGCGGCCCGGCCGGCCGGGCCGGAAGTGATCGCGCCATACGCGGCGGATGTCGTTTCTCGGTGGCGCGCCGGGCCACGGCGATCACCCGTCATTCGGGCGGGGCCGGGTGCCGGATGTCGTCGCCCACCGAACCGCCTGCGACATCGGCCGCCACGCCGATTTCCTCCTCGTAGCGGCGTGCGGTCGGCACTTGGTCGCTGTCGTCGGTGATGTCCTGGAGTTGTCGGTCGTCCTCACTTCCGGTGGCCTCGGTGTCGGAGACCCGGCCGGGATCGGTGTCGGGCTCCTCCTCGGCGAGCCGATCTCCGATCGATCGAGGATGAGCCTGCTCCCATTGCGTCACCCCGTACTTCGTGACGCCGCTCCAATGCTCCGGCGGGTCCATTCCGGCCTCGAGCGGGTCGGAACGCAGCCGGTCCTCGTCCAGGTCCTCGGCGCTGTTGAGGGCCGCCGGATCGGTTTCGACCGAATCGGGCGTGCCGGTGTCCTGCGGCGGGTCGTATGTCTCGTGCGGTTCGGTCATCGCTGCCTCCTCTGCTGCATTCAGCGACTTCCCGCAACGGCGGTCGGCAAACACCTGGGGAATGGTAGGCCCCGTCCGTGTCGCCTGCGGGTCCCGCGCCGGAGCCCGCGATCGAGGGTCGGTGTCGCGGTGCTCTCACCGCCGGGTGAACACACCGAGATGTTCGGTGTCGTAGTACTCGAGGGTGAGTTTGTCACCGTCGAAGATCGCCTGGGAGAGCGATCCGTGCGTGGCGTTCTCGCCGGCAGGCGTGAAGACGAAAGTGTCACCGTTCCAGTGCTTCAGGGGAAAGGTCAGGTTGTTCGGGCCCAGGGTGAGCGTCAGGAATTGATCGGTGGCGCTGATCGTCGCGGGTCCGTAGTAGGCGTTGTCGTAGGTACCCGCGTACGCCGCCGGCGGTCGCGCGGGAGCGGGCTCGGCAGGCGGCTGTTTGCCGGCCAGCGCCCCCGTCGGCGCGCCGAGTGGCCGGAACGCCGTTCGGTAGAGAGTGCGCCAGTCCTGCTGGACCTCCCCGAACTGGACCAGGTCCGCGAACTCCGCGTTCACTGTCTCCGGCAGGCCGATCGGCGCCGCGTTGGTGAGCGTCACGATGCCCACGTCGGCGGAGGGAATCAGGGTGAAGGCGGTGGCGGCGCCGAGACCGAACGCTCCCGAGTGACCGAGCACGACGCGGCCCGCGGCGGAATCGCTCACGGTGAAGCCGAATCCGTAGAATCCGGCCCGGGCGTCCGGTGTTTTCGGTGGCGCGGAGACCGCCTGCGGGGAGATGGCGGGCAGCAAATCCTCCGGTGGAATCAGCACCGATCTCCCCGCGGACCCGTCCGCGAGCACCATCGTCATCCATGTGGCCAGGTCGGCCACCGAGGAGCTGACGCCTCCGGCCGGGGACTGCGCGTCCGGTTGACGCTGTGGGTTCGCCGGCTCGTACTTCCCGTCGATCAGCACGTGCCCCTCCGCCCGGTTCGCGCGGGACACGAAGTCGGCGTAGCGGGAACTGGTCGATTTCATGCCGAGCGGACCGTAGATCGTCCGCTGGGACAGCGTCTCCCAATCGGTCCCCGCCGCGGCGGCCACCGCGTCGGCGGCTGCGGTCAGCCCGAAATTGGTGTACTCGTAGGAACTGCGGAAGGGGCCCAGCGGCAGCAGCCGCAGCCGGTCGAGAATCTGGGCGCGGTCGTAGCCGAGGTCCTCCAGCAGGTCGCCCGCGTGATCGGGCAGCCCGGAGCGGTGCGCGTAGAGGTCGCCGATCGTGACATGCTCGGTGACGTAGGGATCGGCGAGGGCGAACGACGGCAGCAGCCGGTGGACCGGAGTGTCCCATTCGACACCGCCTGCCGCGATCCGGCGGGCGACGACCGTCGCCCCGACCGGCTTGGACAGCGATGCCAGCTGGAAGACCGTATCCGGGTCGACCTTCTCCTCGGTGACGACGTTGCGCACACCGAATCCCTTGCTGTATACGACCTTCCCGCCGTGCACGACGGCAATCGCCATGCCGGGAACGCCGGAGGAGGCGAACAGGTCTTCCGCGCGCCGGTCCAGTTCGCCCACGGCATCATCGATCCGACCGTCCGGTATCGGCACACCGGCGATCCGGTTGGGCACCACCGCGGAACTGGACGCTCCCGCTTGCGTGGAGTCCGTTTCGTCGCCGCCGCATCCCGCTGTCGCGAGGATGACGGCTGTCGCCATCGCTGTGGGTCCGAGCAACGCGCGCCACCGTCTGCTCACCGGTCGCCTCCTGGCTGTCGCAGCGACAAAAGACCAGATAAAGGCTAATTGAGGCGAGGTTGCCGTGCGGTCGGTTCAGGTTTTCGCGTCGGCAGGTCCTGCGCTCACCCGCTGCCACCTGAACAGATCCGGCGCCGGGCCTATCCGGCGGCGGGGGTCTCCTGGATCTCCACGATCGGAAGCACCAGCGCCGCGGGCGAACTCGCCGGCACCGCTGGATGCACCGGTGCGATGGGGGCGATACGCCGGTATCCTGTTCCCACCGGTGGGCGGGTGTCCACCGTGCCCTTGTTCGGCCAGTACGCCGCCGCCCGCTCGGCCTGCGCGGTAATGGTCAGCGACGGGTTGACGCCCAGGTTCGCCGAGACCGCCGCGCCGTCGACGACACTGAGCGTGGGGTAGCCGTACACGCGGTGGTAGGCGTCGATCACGCCGTGCTCGGCGTCGGCCCCGATCACCGCGCCGCCCAGGAAATGGGCGGTCAGCGGGATGTTGAAGATCTCGCCCCAGCTGCCGCCCGCGATGCCGCCGATCTTCTCCGCGACCCGCCTGGTGACGTCGTTACCCACCGGGATCCAGCTCGGATTGGGTTCGCCGTGGCCCTGTTTGCTGGTCAGCTTGCGGCCGAAGAGGCCGCGTGTGGTGTAGGTGGTGATCGAATTGTCCAGATGCTGCATGACCAGCGAGATGATGGTCCGCTCACTCCAATTCTTCGTGCTCAGGAAGCTGAGCAGGTTCATCGGATGCCGCAGCACCGTGGCGAGGAAGCGCAGCCAGCGCGGGATCCGTCCACCGCCGTCCACCATGAGCGTCTGCAGCAGGCCCATGGAGTTCGAGCCCTTGCCATAGCGGACCGGCTCGATGTGCGTGTCGGGGGTGGGGTGGATGGACGAGGTGATCGCGACGCCCTTGGTGAAGTCGGTGCCGGGGCGCACCTTTTTGGTCGCGGCGCCGACGATCGACTCCGAGTTGGTGCGTGTGAGCACGCCGAGCCGATCGGACAGGTCCGGCAGCACGCCCTTGTCCCGCATGGCGAACAGCAGCTTCTGGGTGCCGCGCGTGCCTGCCGCGAGCACGACGTGCGCGGCGGTGAGCGTCCGGGGTTGCTTGCGGATCCAGGCGCCCGTACGGGTGGTGGACACGTCCCAGGTGCCGTCCGGGTGCGGCCGCAGCTCGGTCACCGTTGTCATCGGGATGACTTCGGCGCCCGCCTGCTCGGCCAGGTAGAGGTAGTTCTTCACGAGAGTGTTCTTCGCGCCGTACTTGCAGCCCACCATGCAGTCGCCGCATTCGACGCATCCGGTGCGCTCCGGACCGACCCCGCCGAAATACGGGTCCGGCACCGTCTTGCCCGGCTCGCCGAAGAACACGCCGACCGGCGTCTGCACGAAGGTGTCGCCGACGCCCATATCGTCGGCGACGGCCTTGAAGACCTCGTCGGCGGGCGTCATATGCGGATTGCGTACCACGCCGAGCATTCGCTGCGCCCGTTCGTAGTACGGGGTGAGCTCGTCGCGCCAGTCGGTGATGTCACGCCACTGCGGATCGCGGAAGAACGGCTCCGGCGGCACGTACAAGGTGTTCGCGTAGTTCAGCGACCCGCCCCCGACGCCCGCGCCGCCGAGGATGAGGACGTTGCGCAGCGGATGGATGCGCTGGATGCCGTAGCAGCCGAGCCCGGGCGCCCAGAGGAACTTCTTCAGCTCCCAGCTGGTCTTGGGCAGTTCCTCGTCGGCGAAGCGCCGGCCCGCTTCCAGTACGCCGACCGTGTAACCCTTCTCCACCAGCCGAAGTGCGGTGACGCTGCCGCCGAACCCGGAACCGACGATCAGCACGTCGAAATCCGTCGCCCGCTGGTCCATGTGGAACTCCTCGATCGTGTCGCGGTGACTCGGCTAACACTACTCCCGGGTAAGTAACGGTTCGCAAGTCGGCCGGAACCGGCCGATCACTCCGGTGATAGGGTTCGCCGTTGGTTGCCCGGGCCCGGTTGGGAGCGGCGCTCTCTATAGTTGACAACGCTCTCTGAAACGCGCATCGTTTCTGCTATGCCGACGACACCTCGCGCCCGCGCCAGGGCCCAGACCATGAGCGAGATCGTCCGAATCGGGCGCGAACACCTGGCGACCGAGGGCGCTGCCGCCCTCTCGCTGCGCGCGGTCGCACGTGATCTCGGCGTGGTCTCCTCGGCTGTCTATCGGTATGTCCGCAGTCGCGACGAACTGCTCACCCTGCTCGTCGTGGACGGTTACAACGCCCTCGGTGACGCGGTCGACGATGCGCTGGCCGAGACCGGGGACGATCCGATCGCGGGGCTGCGAGTTCTCGGGCGTTCGGTGCGGCGTTGGGCGCTGGCCGAACCCGCCCGCTACGGATTGCTGTTCGGCACGCCTGTTCCCGGCTACGACGCACCTGCCACCGAGACCACCGCGCCGGGCACCCGGGTGATCGCCAGGCTGCTGACCCTGTTCGCTCGCGCGCAGAGTGCCGGGCAACTCGCCGCGCCGGGCACGCAGCCACGGATATCCGCGCCCCTGGCGGGCAACTTCGCGGTGATCCGGAACGAGTTTCAGCTGGAGGTGCCCGACTGGCTGGTGGTTCGCGGCGTGACGTTCTGGGTCGGTCTGTTCGGGGCGGTGAGCGCGGACGTCTTCGACATGTACGGCACCGACACCTTCGCCGACCGCGACGAGTTGTTCGAGCTCCAACTCGACGGGCTGCTGGACATGCTCGGTCACCGCGGGTGATCCGCCGCCGGGGGGCGGCCTGTCACCGCTCGTGGCGCGGTGTGCTGCGATGGAACTCGTGACGACGCCCGACGAACGGTTTCCCGCCCCGGAGGCGATGGCGTGGGCACGCTGGATGGGTGCGCGCCTGCCACTGGTGAACGCGCCGATGGGCGGCGTGGCGGGTGGACGGCTCGCCGCGGCGGTGACCGCGGCCGGTGGACTCGGCATGATCGGGATGGGCAGCGCGGGATCGGTCCGGGCGCTGGAAGGGGAGTTGCCGCACGTCCGGGATATCGACGGCCCGTTCGGCATCGGTCTGGTCGATTGGGTGGTCGCCGCGCAGCCGCGACTGCTGGAGGTCGCGATCGAGGCCCGTCCCGCACTGATCTCGGTGAGTTTCGGGGAAGACCTGAACTGGGCCGCCCGCGTCGCGGATGCGGGGATCGTCCCCGCCACCCAGGTCTACAGCGGGGAGGAGGCACGACGTGCGCAAGCAGCCGGTGTCGGCATCCTCGTGGCCCGCGGCGTGGAGGGCGGTGGACACGGCGCGGCGAACGCGTCGCTGCTGCCGCTCCTGGCGGAAGTGCTGGACGCGGTGTCGGTCCCGGTGCTCGCGGCAGGCGGCATCGGCGCACCGCGAGATCTTGCCGCCGTGCTGCGGGCCGGGGCCGGCGGCGCATGGCTCGGCACCTGCCTGGCGGCCTGCTCGGAATCGCTCCTGTCGGATGCGGGCCGTCGCGCCCTGATCGGTGCGCGCGGCGACGACACGGTGCTCACCCGCGCGTACGACGTCGGAATGGAATTGCCTTGGCCCGCCCGGTTTCCCGCGCGGGTGCTGCGCACCGGGTTCACCGACCGGTGGACCGGACGAGAGCAAGAACTCGCCCTGGACGCGGCGGCCAAGCGCGCGCTCACCGCGGCGCTCGCCGCTGACGATCCGGCCGTCACGCCGATCGACGCGGGGCGGGGCGTGGGCATGATCACCTCGGTGGAATCGGCCGCGCGGGTGCTGGAGCGGCTGTGGGCCGGGGCTACCGGATCGGTTAGCTGAGCGGTTCAGTCCTCGCTACTGGTTCGCTCACCGAGATAGCGGATCAGCTCGGGATCGGAAGAGACCAGCCGGTCGACCTCCTCGCCGCCCGTGCACTGGTAGAGGGCGACGGTGACCGAATCGGTCCGGCGTCCGGCGACCCGCCAGATTCCGCCCGAATCGGTCCAGCGCCGCAGGACCGCGATGGGGTCGTCGGTCATCGTCCACCTCCAGTCGATGGTGTACCTCATGGTGTCGGGGGTAGTGGTGCAGCGGGCCGGGATTCGGCGCTAAGGATCGGACAGGTGTGATTGCCCGATGATTATGACGGCAGGCGTGACAGCGTTGCGGCTCTGCGTCATGGTCATCGTGCTTCGTCTGAGGGCGCCGGTGGCGTTTGTTCCACCCACCAAGACCTCGAACGCCAGCTGGTCGTGTTGCGCGAGTACGGAATTCCCGACGAGCGGATCTACACCGACCGCAAGACCGGCGCCATCGTGGCCCGCCCCGGCTGGACCCGACTGCAGAAGATGCTGCGCGAGGGCGACCGGATCGTGTCGACCAACCTCCACCGCTACGGCCGCAACCTGCGCGAATGCCTCGACATCGTCCTCGAACTACGTGACCAGGGGGTGGGCATCAAGACGTTGAAGGACCCGATCCCGATCGACACCAGCGACGCCTCACCGACGACCAACTCGCCGCTGCTCGAGCCGCGCCGGCTGCGGGACGGAAACCCGAATCGGCGCAGCCGCGTTCGGCGTCTCACGGGCCACTGTCTACCGATACCTGGCCAAGGCCGTCGAGGGGCCGGCGGAAGCGAAGGTCTCCTGATCTACCAGTCGAATAGCCGAATCCCTTGCTGCCGCATGGCTACACGGTGTCATCTTGTTGGACGAACACAGGAGGTCGATTCGGGAGCGCGCGACTTATGTTGCGGCGTAGTGCCGTTGACACAGCCTATCCTCCAGATGAAGCATGCTGCTATGACCAATAGCCCGTTGCCGCCGGCCGATCAGCCGATCCC
Organism: Nocardia aegles; assembly: GCF_052545135.1. Taxonomy (NCBI): domain Bacteria; kingdom Bacillati; phylum Actinomycetota; class Actinomycetes; order Mycobacteriales; family Nocardiaceae; genus Nocardia; species Nocardia aegles. Next base: position 583,872 of record NZ_JBQWRI010000002.1, on the reverse strand, counting down.
TCTGGATCTGTTTCCTCCCGACAAGCTCAGGGCGATGCGGCGGCAGCAGACGCTGGTTGTCCTCGGTTTCGCCGTTGTCGTCGGCGGGGCCGTCGGCCTGCTGTTCGGAGCGATCGCAGGGGTGGTCGTCGGGCTAGTAGTAGCAGTGTTGGTTGGGGCACCGTGGCTCACAGGGCAGCTGCTGCGCCGCCCGTGGATTGTCGGGACCACAATCCGGACCCGTCCCCTGCTACGGCTCCGGGTGCTGGATGTTGCGGCTGTATCCAACGTGGAACTGCTGGTGCACCGGGGACGCCTCGTCGACCAGATAGCGCTGGTGCTGACCACAGAATCGGACCGCCCGCAGGTACTGCTGGCGGGGTACACCGAACCTGACGCAGGGATCTCCCGGGAACTGCAACCGCTGGGTTTGCTGAGACTAGCCGATGCACTCATGCACAACGAACTCCCATCGGCCCGCGCGATAGCGGAATTGCTTCTACGCCAGATGTCGGCTCAACAGGACGGCGCCAGGCTCGCAGACCGGCCGCTGTACCGCGCAATCGACCTCCGGCCGAAAGGATCCGTGGGTACGGTACTCACCGATCAGGAGGTACGGGAGCTCCAGATGTGATGGCTCCTGATTGATTGCGGTCAGGTTCTCCAGCTCGACCAGTTTGTCCAGCTTCGGTACCGAGATCCACGGCTCGCCACGGCGCTTGGTGATCCGCGCCCCGCCGGTACTCCCCTCGATCAGGGCCCTGTCCACCCCTTCCAGCCCGGCCGTCATCCGTGCGCGCAGATCGGCGATGAACGCGGTCGCATCCAGCGGCTGACCCAGCGCGGCGTCTCCAGGCTGACCTTGCCGGGGTCGGACTTCAACTCCACCAGCAGAATCCGGCCACTCTGACAGCGAAGTCCCGGAACCCGAAAGCAGCACGAACCTGGGCACGGTGATACTCGATCGTCCGGCCCGACCACCGATACGAGGCGATTCCTGGGCCGTGTCACCGTGGCACGGTGACCGGGTCGAACAGCTGGCGGGTCCGTCGACGGGGGAGGGCGGCTCGGGGGACAGGGTATTGGTCGCTTGTCCGTTTTGGCGAAGGGGGAGGGAGTGCGGCCAGGGCGGATCTCCGAGTGCTCGCGCTGGACGCAGCTGCGTGGAGCGAGATGCGATCAAGGGGTATCGAGCCAGCTCTACACGTCGTTTCACATTTCGATACGTAGATATGCGCATCTAACTATTAAATTCTCGCCAACCGCAAAACGGCACAGCAGCAAGGAACCCAGGCCAGCGACGCGCTGGGAAATGTCCCTCGACCCAGGCCCGGGTAACCCGCTCGGAAGCGGGGGCGTGTCAGGATTTCTCTATGGGGTCGAATCCGTTGCCTCGAGTAGCCCGATGGCTCGCCCAGCAGCGCTGGGTGATGCGGTCGGCCCCGGTCGTGCTTCGGCTCGAACGCTTGATCCGGCGGATGAGCGGCGGGCGAAAGGGCGTCCTGGATCTGGCGGGGCTGCCGTCCATCGAGGTCACCGTGCCGGGCCGGACGACCGGGATCCCGCGGACCACGTCGTTGCTGTACGTCCCGCATGGTGCGGACTTCATCGTCCTCGGTTCCAATTGGGGCAGTTCGGAACATCCGGCGTGGTCGGCGAATCTACGTGCCGCGCAGACCGCCTCGGTCCGGCACAAGGGCGAGCGGTTCCTGGTCGCGGTGCGTGAGATCGATGGCGTGGAACGCAAGCCCGTCTGGGATCTGGCGGTCGAGTTCTGGCCCGGCTACGCCATGGAGTACGAACTCTCCGGCGGGCGCGAGTTCCGTATCTTCCAGCTGCGCCGCAAATTCGGCTGAGGCAGCCTGCCCTCTACCATTCCCCGGGTGACCGGATACGACCCGCTCGACGCGTTCGAGCATCTCGACACCTCGACGTTGCCGCCGCGCCAGCAGCGGATTCTCGCCACGATTCGGGACTGGGTGCTGCGGTACGGCTATCCGCCGACTACGCGTGAGATCGGTGACGCGGTGGGTCTGCGGTCGGCGTCGTCGGTGTCCAGGCATCTGAAGAGCTTGGAGGAGCGTGGTTTTCTGCGCCGCAGCCGGACGATGTCGCGTCCGATCGACGTGCGGATGTTCCTGCAGGCCCCGATGCGGCGGGGGACGGCGGAGGATTCGGTGGCGGTGCTGGTGGTCGGCGAGATCGCGGCGGGCGCTCCGATTCTGGCCGAGGAGCACGCGGACGACACGATGACCTTGCCGCGCGAGCTCGTCGGGCGCGGCACGGTGTTCGGGCTGCGGGTGCGCGGTGATTCGATGATCGATGCGGCCATCTGTGACGGCGACATCGTGGTGGTGCGCAAGCAGGACGAGGCGCATTCCGGGGAGATCGTGGCGGCGATGATCGATGGAGAAGCGACGGTGAAGGTGTACCGGCGGCGTAACGGTCACGTGTACCTGGAGCCGCGCAATGCCGCCTACGAGGTGATCGACGGTGACGAAGCCGTGGTGCTCGGCAAGGTCGTGTCGGTGATGCGGCGGGTCTGACCTCGGCGAACCCGGGTGTCGTCACCGCGGCGGCCCGCGCGACCCGCAACGGCCTGTCGGAGTTCATGCGGACGGCTGCCCGCACCGTGTTCGAGCGGCTGGTGCGTTTGCTCGCTGGGCGCCGGGTCGTCGCGTCGACCGGCGCGGCGATCTCGACCGACAGCGGTATCCCGGTCCGGGCTTCGCGGCGGCCGCGATCGCCGATGGGCTCGAGGTGGTGCCCGCCGCCGACGCGGTTGTGGCCGGCACCGGCAGCTGCCCGAGGGCGGACGCGCACTGTGGTGTCACATTGGCGTTACCCTGGGCAGTGGCGAAAGGTGAGCGCATGTTGACCGGTGTCTGCCGATTTGCTGCATCCGCACGCAACCGATGACCGATAACGATCCGCTGAGCACCCGCCGTGAGGTGATCACGCCTGTCACGGCGGAGCTGGGTGCGGTCGGCTTCGAGGACGCGGTCGAGATCGGGCGAGGCGGGTTCGGCGTGGTGTATCGCTGCTGGCAGCCGGCGCTGGATCGGATGGTGGCGGTGAAGGTGTCGACCGCGGGCCTGGACGAAGACAATCGAGCGCGTTTCCTCCGTGAGCAGCGGGCGATGGGCCGGTTGACCGGACAGCCGAACATCGTCACCGTGCTGGAGGTCGGTGCCACCGAAAGCGGGCGGCCCTACCTGGTGATGCCGTACCACCCGCTGGATTCGCTGGACGCTTGGATTCGCAAGAACGGTCCGCTGCCGATGGAGCAGGTGCTGGCGGTCGGCGAGAAAATCGCCGGCGCGCTCGCCGTCGCGCACCGTCTGGGCATCGTGCATCGCGATGTGAAGCCGGCGAACATTCTGCTCACCGAGCAGGGGGAGCCGGCGTTGACCGATTTCGGCATCGCGCACATCACGGGTGGGTTTCGGACCGCTGCGGGCACGTTGACCGGTTCGCCCGCGTTCACCGCGCCGGAGGTGCTGGAGGGCGAGGCTCCGACTGCGGCGGCGGACGTCTACGGGCTCGGTGCGACCCTGTTCTGCGCGCTCACCGGACATGCCGCTTTCGAGCGGCGTAGCGGGGAGAATGTGGTGACGCAGTTCTTGCGGATCACCACCCAGGCGGTGCCGGACCTGCGGGACAGAGGTATTCCCGACGACGTGGCGGCGTTGGTGGCCACCGCGATGAGCCGCAACGGTCGCGACCGGCCGTCCGCTGCGGCATTCGGCGAGGCCATCCGGGAGGTGCGGCAGCGGCATGGTTACTCGGTCGACGCCGTAGCGCGGGCCGATTCGACTTCCGCAGGTGGGAACCGGCAACCGTCGGTGCGGCAGACACGTCCGCCGTCGATGGTGACCGACCGGAACGGCAGCGGCAATTTGCCGCTCGAGCTGACCAGTTTCATCGGCCGGCGCCATGAAGTGTCCGAGGTGAAGAGTCTGCTGTCGGCGTCCCGGCTGGTGACGTTGACCGGGGTCGGGGGTGTCGGTAAGACTCGGCTGGCAGTGCGGGCCGCGATGCAGTCGCGCCGCGATTTCGACGATGGGGCGTGGTTGGTCGATCTGTCCGAGGTGTCCGATCCGGCGCTGGTGGTCGACGTTGTGGCGGCCACGCTCGGGGTGCGCAACGAGCTGGGCGCGCGCTTGCTCGATGTGTTGATCGGCTTTCTCGAGTCGCGGGAAGTCCTGCTCGTGCTGGACAACTGCGAACATGTGGTGGCGGCCGTGGCCGAGTTGGCCGATGCGCTGCTGCGGACCTGTTCCGGTGTGCGGATGCTGGCCACCAGCCGTGAACCGCTGAACATCGCCGGCGAGGCGGTGCTGCGGGTGTCGCCGCTGACGGTGCCGGACCCGGAGCGGGAATCCGCGCTGCAGGGCATGCCGCGCTTCGATGCCGTGACCCTGTTCGCCGACCGGGCGGCGGCGGTGGTGCCCGGCTTCCACCTGGAAGAGGACAACAAATCCGCTGTGGCGCAGATCTGCGCCCGGTTGGACGGGTTGCCGTTGGCGATCGAACTGGCGGCGGCTCGGATGCGCACGATATCCCCACAGCAGATCCTGGCTCGGCTCACCGACCGCTACACACTGCTCACGCGGGGCAGTCGCACCGCTCCGTCGCGGCAGCAGACGCTGCGCTGGTGCATCGACTGGAGCTACGAGCTGTGCGCACCGGCCGAACAGCGGTTGTGGGCACGGCTGTCGGTGTTCGCGAGCAGCTTCGAACTGGATGCCGCCGAAGAAATTTGTGGCACCGGCCTCACCGGTGGCTCGGAGTCCGAACCCGCCGTGCTGGATGCGCTGTCCTCCTTGGTCGACAAGTCGATCCTGATCCGGGAGGAATCGAGCCGCCGGGTTCGTTTCCGTTTGCTCGAGACGATGCGCGAATACGGCCGCGAGAAGCTGCGCGAGTCCGGCGAGTACGATGATCTGCGTCGACGGCACCGCGCCTGGTACCGGAAATTGGTGTCGGACGCGGATGCCGGCTGGATCAGCGAGCGGCAGCTGGACTGGATCGCACGGCTCGAGCGCGAGCAGCCGAATATGCGTGAAGCGCTCGAGTGCTGCTTGTCCGAGCACACCGAGGAAGCGGCGGAAACCGGGCTGCGTATGGTTTCGGAGCTGTTCGAGTTCTGGAGTCTTCGTGGTCTGTTCGGTGAGGGCCGGTTCTGGCTCGATCGCGTTCTCGCCCATCCGAGCACCCAGTCGGTGGCCGACCGCGTGAACGCATTACGGGTGGGCTGCCAGATCGCTGCGGCTCAGGCTGATTTCCCTTCCGCCGCAGCGTTTTTGGCGGAGGCGCGGGTACTCGCCGAGCGGGCTCCCAGTCGCAGGCTGGAGGCCGAGATATCCTACGCCGACGGTCTGCGCGCGCTTGCGGCCGGCGCGGCCGCCGACGCGGCCGCCGCTCTCGAACGTGCCGTCGATCTGCTCGACTCGGATGGAGCCGGGTCGCTGTATACGAGTGCCGTGACTGTCCTGGGTTGGGCGTATGAAGTGGTGGGCGATATACCGCGAGCCGTCGAGGTATATCGCCGGACGATCGGTATCACCGAAGCGTGTGGCGAGACCTTTTATCGTTCGGTTGCGTTGCGTGGCTTGGGTGACGCCGCGTGGCAGCAAGGGGACCCGGATCTGGCCGAGCGGTCGCTCGAGGAAGCGCTGCGCCTCGACCGGCGTACGAGCAGTCCGACCATTACCGCGTTCGGTTTGGAGACGCTGTCTCGCATTGCCGCCGACCGCGGCGACGCCGAACGTGCGGCCGTTCTGATGGGAGCCGCGCAGGGCATGTGGCGCATGGGAACCGAGGTCGGGACCGTCGTGCTGAACATGTGGCGCTTCCACGACGAGTATGAGCGGGCAACGCGTCGCAAGCTCGGCGCTCGCGGTTTCGAGACGGCGCTCGAGCGAGGCGGGGCGATGGGCCTGGACGCGGCTATCTCGTATGCACTGGGGGAACAGCGCACTGCCGGGAAGTCGGCGCGGTCGGGATCCGCCGCGAAGTTGACCAAACGTGAGCGCGAGGTCGCCGGCCTGGTGGCTCGAGGGCTGAGCAACAAGCAGATCGCCACCAGATTGGTCATCTCACTGCGCACGGCCCAAGGTCATGTCGAACACATCCTGTCCAAACTCGGGTTCACTTCCCGTGCGCAGATCGCCGCCTGGGTTATCGAGGAAGACGAACAAGCGAAATCTTGACCTCGCACCGGCGCCGAGCGGGCACACCCGCACCATAGTTCAAGACATGTGATAGAGGGCTCGTGCGTCATTCTGCGTAGCGATCGGCCGGCCCACCTCGCGGGCGATCTGCTGGACTTGTTGCAGTAGTTCCACATTCGTCGGATTCCGCGCCGGGTCGTAGAAGAGCTCCAGCCCTGTCTTCTGATGTGCGATTCGATGACGACCGGGTAGTCCTAGGTCGGCTTCATGTCCGCGTACTTGTCTAGGCCAGTCGGCATTTCATCCTCCAGCGCTGCAGGGGCCATAGTCGAGCGTTCGAAATTCTGCGATCGATGCGGCAGGACTATGTGTCCGCGATTCGGACACCGGTGGGGCGACCATTCGGGTCGGACCGAGGTGCGGCCCGTTGGTCTTGGACGCCGGCACCCCGGCTGGGCGGCAGTTGCTTCTTGACCGCCACGATCCGGGCCGCCTAATGTTCTGCATCCAGGACTAGATGTCCTCAATGTCGGATATTGGTCCAGCTGGCTTCCAGCGTCCCGGGCATCGCGGCCCGGAAAGGAGTCACTCATGGTAGAGGTTGCCGCCACTCGAACATCGTGGGTCGGCGCGCTCACCAGCACGCAGCGACGCTCCCTGTTCGCCGCCAATCTCGGCTGGCTGTTCGACGGGTTCGAGACCTACGCGCTCATCCTCACGGCCGCTGTCGTGCTGCGACAGCTGAACCCCTCGGCGTCGGCGAGTCAGGTCTCCTTCCTCGTCGGCCTGACTATCTCCGTCACCCTCCTGGGCTGGGGATTCGGAGGGATCCTGGGTGGTATCTTCGCCGATTATTTCGGCCGCCGCCGAGCGCTGCTGACCTCGATGGTCCTGTATGCGACTTTTACCGGGCTCACGGCGCTGTCGTGGTCCTGGGCGTCGTTTCTGGTGCTGCGGTTCATCACCGGATTCGCCCTCGGATCCGAATGGGGCACCGGTACCGCGCTGGTAGCCGAGACGTGGCCGAAGAACGCGCGGGCCAAGGCCGCGGGGCTGATGCAGTGCGGTCTGGGACTCGGCTTCTTCGTGGCTTCGGCGTGTTGGTATTTCATTGCGCCGCTCGGCGACAACTCCTGGCGCTACCTGTTCCTGATCGGCGTGCTGCCCGCGCTGTTCGCGTTGTGGCTGCGGCGTAGAGTGCCCGAGTCGGAGCAGTGGACTGCCGCGCACAAGCGCCGACGCGAGTTGCGTGAGCGCGACGACCACGAACTCGACACGGGGGAGCGGTCTTTCACTCGGTTGACCCTGCGTCAGATTCTTGCCGATCCGAAGCTGCGCAGGCTGACGATCCTCGGCTCGCTGATGTCCCTGACCACCACACTCGGCTGGTGGGGCATCTCGACCTGGGTACCGGCCTATGTCGCCTCCCAGGCGTCCGGCGCCGAGCACTCCGCCACCGACTGGGCGAGTTGGGCGGGCATGATCTACAACGCAGGCGCGATCGCGGGCTACATCGCGTTCGGTTTCCTCGCCGATCGATTCGGTCGTAAGCCCTCGGTTCTGCTGTATTTCGGCGCCTCGCTCGTGCTCACGCCGGTGCTGTTCCTGTGGACGCATGATCTTCGGTTGATCGTGATCGTCCTTGTCGTGAACGGGTTTTTCACTCTCGGTCAGTACACCTGGATGCCGGTGTGGCTACCTGAGTTCTATCCGACGCATCTGCGGGCGACCGGGGCGGCGTTCGTGTTCAACGCCGCGCGGTTCATCGCCTTCCTCGGCCCGCTGACCGCGGGCGCCATCATCTCCCGGCTCGGCGGTTACGGGATCGCGGCCACCACGGTCGGTCTCATCTACGTACTCGGGCTCGTTGTAGCGCCGTTCTGCCCCGAGACGAAGGGGCAAGCGCTGCCGGAGTAAGGGCCGGGCGCCCGCAACCGGATCGGCGGCAGGCGGCCTCCCGCGCGCACAGGCCGGTAGTGCTGCGCGCCGTCGCCGTCCATCGCGGCAGGACCTCGACGGGCATTGCCGACTCAGAATGGGAGCCGGAGGGCGTCGAGCGCGGCCACCACGCCCACGATGCTGTCGAGGGCGCCGACCTCGTGAAAGTGCACGTCCTGCACCAGTATCCGGTGCACCGTCGCCTTCGCTTCCGCGAGGATCCGGAACACCATGGCGGCCGGTGTCCCAACCTGTTCGGATTTCGCAAACCCAAGACGTCGACGCAGCATCACAGCCGACTACAGATCGTCGGCCAAGACCTCGTCGATCACCCGCAAACTGGAGACTTCGCGGTCGGGGTCGCTGCCTGCGGCCTCGATCAGAGTGAGCAAGCCTTTCCACAGTGCCCAACCCCGTGCCCGTGCCCACGTGTCATCGTCGGTGGCGAGTACTCGGTGAAACCTCGCGCGGCTGTCCGCGGACAGCATTGTCCAGGCGAGGACCAGATCGCAGGCCGGATCGCCGATACCGCAGGTCCCGAAGTCGATGACAGCCGCCAATTTTCCATCGGCTACCAAGAGATTGCCGGCAGCGACATCCCCGTGGAACCACACCGGGGTCCCGTTCCATTCTGCCGCTACAGCGGCCTCCCAGACCTCGGTAGCCCGTCGAACGTCGACACGCCCGGCCGACACCTGTAGGCAGCGCCGGGTCTGCTCGTCGTAATGCGCTGGGTGGCTTCCGCGGTAGAAGCTGTGCGCGCCGGCGGGAGGGGCGCCGCTGATATCGCATCGCTGCAGCGCGTTGACGAACTCCCCGACGTCGGTAGCGAACTCGGTCATGTCGCCGATGACGGCCCGGTCGGCCGCGTCGCCGGGCAGCCAATCACGCACCGACCACGAGAACGCGTACCCGCAGCCCGGAGTTCCGACGGCGAGCACCGTCGGGATCGCGACCGGCAGCGTCGGCGCCAGCCGAGGCAACCAGATGCTCTCCTTCGCTATCGCCGACGCATAGGCAGCCGCGGTCGGCAGCCGCACCGACATGTGCGCGCCCAATCGGTACGTGCGGTTGTCCCAGCCGTCCACCGGCACCGGCGACACCTGCAGATCACTCCACTGCGGAAACTGCGTCCGGATCAGGCGCTGCACCAATACCGCGTCGATCCCGGCACGACCATCCACGGGAACATCATCCACCGAGTCATCGTCGACCCGGACCATCCGCCCCGACAACCGAATTTCCATCGCGGACCAGGCGCTCGCCACCACCCAGCCGCGGCACCGCGATCAGCACCCTGGCAAGGTTCCAGCGCGGTACCGTCGACTGATCGCGCAGCGATCGAATAGATCCGCGGCAGCCCCGACGTCGATCCGTTGGAACGGGTCGGCTGTCATCCGGCTACCGTTGAGCCGATGACGCACACCGGTATCGAGATCACCGCGGAGTTGGTGCGGGATCTGCTGCGTGACCAACACCCCGACCTGGCCGATCGCCCTGTGCGGCTCGGTGCGCGTGGCTGGGACAACCAGCTGTGGCGGCTCGGCGACGACCTCGCCGTCCGATTGCCCTGGGCGACGGAGTCCGCGGACGCGTTGCTGCGCAAGGAATACACCTGGTTGCCCGCCCTCGCCTCGCATCTTCCGCTGCCGGTTCCCGTTCCGCAGCGCTTCGGTCAGCCCTCCGAACGGTTTCGGCGGCCGTGGATCGTCGCCACCTGGGTGCCGGGCGAGCCTGCCGACCGAGCTCCCGTCACCCGCGCGGCAGAGTCCGCCACCACCCTGGCCACCTTCCTGACGGCACTCCACCAACCCGCCCCGAAGCAGGCGCCCCTCGGCCGCGACCGTGGAGGACCACTGGCCCGCTGTTGCGGCAGGTTCGCCGAACAGCTTGCGGCGGCCACCGAGCTGAGGTTGATCCCCGATCCCGAGGCCGTGCGCGCGGTTTGGGAAGATGCTGTCGCCGCACCTGATTGGGACGGCCCGGCGCTGTGGCTACACGGCGATCTGCATCCGGCCAACGTCCTCACCGCGAATGGCGCGATCTGCGGCGTGATCGACTTCGGCGACCTCTTCGCCGGCGATCCGGCGTTCGATCTCGCTGCCGGGTGGATTCTGCTGCCCGACGGCGCCACCGACCGCTTCCATGACGCCTACCAGCCGACCCTGGACGAAGCCACTCTGCGGCGCGCCCGCGGCTGGGCAGTGCTGCGCTCCTTCGCCTGCATCTTCATCGCGGACGCCGGGCTCCACGGCCGCCCTGGCGGCAAGCCGACATGGGGCCCACCCGCCCAAGCCGCACTGCGACGCCTCATCGCCACCCACCGCTGATCGACCAGCTTCATCGACCCCCGGCGTGCGATGTCGGATGCGTTCCCCCGGGAAGCGGCAGCCCTCCGCGGTGGTCCGGTACGCCGCGGCGACGGCCACCCCCGGCGGCAATGAACGATGTCGTCGGAAATGCGTTCGTAGGGGAGTGACGACGGTGGTGTTCGTTACTCGGCGAAGAATTTCGTCAGGCGCTCGATGACAAACTCTGGGCGTTCCTCGGCGAGGTAGTGGCCAGCGCCGTCGATCTTCACGATGTCGGCGTCCACGGCTCTGGAGGGCAGCACGCTTCGAACCCATTCGTAGGTCAGCTCGCCGGCGAGCGCGAGGATCGGCGGGGTGAGCGGCTGGTAGTTCTTCTCGTCCTCGATGTCCTGACTCAGGGCTCGATACCAGCCGTTCGACGCCTGGATCGCCTCCGGCGTGTTGTAGGCGTGCGCGTAGACATCGCGGTCGAAGTCGGTGATGGAGCCGGGATCGAGCACGGCGGAGTCGATCATCTCGTCGATGAGGTAGCGGGAACGGCCGACGAGCAGCTTCTCGGGCAGCCCGCGCAGTTGGTTGAACGCGAACCACCACATCGCGGCCGGCTGCTCCGGCCGGGGCAGCACGGTGAACTGATACCAGCCCTCCTCGGGATGTACCACGTCGAGCAGTGCGATCCGGCGTGCCGCTTCGGGGTGGTTGGCGGCGAAGCTGTGGGCGACGAGGGAACCGATGTCATGGCCGGCGATGTTCACCTGCTCGTGTCCGAGCGAGCGCGCCAAGGCCAGGATATCGGTAGCCATGGTCTTCTTGTCGTAGCCGGATTCGGGTTTGCCGGAGGAGCCCATGCCGCGCAGGTCGACTGCGATCACCTGAAACTGCTGCGCGAGGGGCGCCATGACCTTGTGGAAAGCCCACCAGGTCTGCGGCCAGCCGGGCAGCAGCAGCAGCGGAGCGCCCTGGCCGCCGATGACGTAGTGCAGGTCGACGCCGTTCACCTCGGCGTGACGGCTTTCGAAGTCGCCGGCCAGCGACCGCGCGAGTTCGGCATCGGACGGTACTGAAGTTGTCATTTCCACTCCGTTTTTTAGAATGATCGTTCTGGAATAAGGGGGCAAGCTGGAATAATGGGGCAGGGGGCAAGGAGATGTCAATCCAAGACCGACAGCGCGACGTGCGCGGCGGCCCGGAGTCGTTGCGGTTCGGGCGCCTTGGCCAGCACATAGAGGCCCTCGATGACGGTCAGCAGGAACCTGCCCAGTTCCCTCGGGTCCTTGTCGGCCGCCAGCTCGCCCTGCGCCTGGGCACGGTAGAGGGCACTGGTGAGCAGGGCCTCCATCGTGGTCCACGCGGCCTCGACCTGCCGGGTCAACTGCTCGTCACCGGGCAGGCATTCCGCGGCGGTGTTGACCCCGAAGCAGCCCTTGCGGTCCTGGTCGGCCAAGCTGTCCTCGACCAGGTGATGCAGGAGCGCGCGGACCGCCGCGAGGGCCGAACCGGGCTGGGACAGTCGCCGCGCCACCCAGTCGCCCTCCCGGTAGAGCTGCAACGCCTTGACGTACAGCTCGTGCTTGGTGCCGAAAGTCGCGTAGATGCTCGCTCGTCCGATTCCCAGATGGTCCACCAGATCTTGCATCGAGGTGGCCTCGTACCCCTTGCGCCAGAACAAGTCCATGGCGGCCCGCAACGCGATATCCGGATCGAACTCCTTGGCCCTGCCCATGATGCGACTCTATTCCGAACTAGAATGATCAGTCAAGAAACGGTCTGCGGAACTGACCACGCCACACCGCGCGGGTCGCGATCGCCGTGGATGGCCGGGCCGGGAACTCGTCGAGGCGATTACCGAGCATGCCGGGATTCGGCCCGCCGCCGCAGCAGCGCGTCTTCCGCATGTCCGCGCAGAGCCGTCCAGCCAACTGCCTACGGCGCCGTCGCGGGCTGTCCACGGTGCGCGGATTTCATCCGAATTGCGCAGGACGGGTCAGCATGGCCGGGGCGAGGCAGCACACTGACGGGATGACACAACCACAGGGCGCCCATCTCGTCGGCAGCATCAATTGGCCGGACGCGGAGACAACGTTCCGGAACGCGGCGAAGACTCTGGGAAGCAGGCTGCGCCGCATCCCCGACGGCGAGGTCGGCGAGCGCATGCAGTGGATTTCCTTCCAGGCCGGTATTCTCGCCGCCACGCCCGGCCTGGAGCGGGCTGGAGGGCCCCCGATCTTCGTGGGCGAGCATGACATCAGTCCGGTCCGCATCGTCGAGGGAACGGACCCGGCGTCCATCCAGCTGCCCGCGCTCGGATACTCGGCAGCGGCGCAGCGATCATGGGCGACCTTTCGCCGTCTACGCGACGAGGGGGTCATTCCCGCCGGCACCCGATTCCAGGTGTCGCTACCGACCCCGGCGGCAGTCGTCGCGGCGTACATAATTCCCGCGGATCGTCCGCGCTTCGAGCCGGTCTACCGAGCGGCGCTCTACCGGGAACTCGACGACATCCTGCGCGCGATTCCGCACACCGATCTCGCCATTCAGTGGGATACCGCGGTGGAGTTCGGATTCATCGAGACGAGTGCGTACGAGGCGATCAGCGCGGAGAACTTCCCGTGGTTCGCCGATGTGTGGGGCGGAGTCATCGAGCGGGCGGTGGAGCAGGCGGCGCTCGTGCCCGCTGCCGTCGACGTCGGGTTCCACCTCTGCTACGGGGATGTCGACGAGAAGCACTTCGTCGAGCCGGTCGACGCAGGCAACCTCGCCCGCTTCGTCGAGCAGTTGCTGGCCGCCGCGACCCGCCCGATCTCCTGGGTGCACCTGCCGGTGCCCATCGAGCGTGACGACGACGAATACTTCGCCCCGCTGAGCCGCCTGGAGATACCGGCGGAGACCGAGATCTACCTGGGGCTGGTCCACCGGCAGGACGGCCCCGAAGGGATCGCGCGCCGGTCGGCGGCCGCCGCGCGCCACCTCCGCCGATTCGGTATCGCCACGGAGTGCGGGTGCGGCAGGGCACCCGCGGACGAGACCCTGCGCCTGCTCGAACTACACACCGCGGCCGCCGCGTGGTGACTCGACGCGACGGGCGCGACGGCCGAGATCGGCCGTCGCGCCCTGAGCCCCGGACACCGCGGTGACTCAGCCGTTCACCAGGAGCGGCCGTGCAACTTCTTCAGTGGATCGTCGGCGTACTCGTTGTCCTTCGCGAGCACGGCGACCTCCTCTGCCCACCCCTCGGGCTGCTCGGTGACGTGGCCGCACTGATCGCAGGTGCGGTTCTCCACGGAATCGTAGAAGGCCCGCTGCACCAGCGGCAGCTGCTTGATGATGTCTTCGAGCAAGAAGTACTGCTCGAAGAGCTTGTGATCGCAGTTCTCGCAGAAGTACAGGAAGCCGTCGCGCTCGGTGGGGAGCCGGTGCTTCTCGATCACGATGCCCATGGTGTCCGCCGAACGGCGCGGCTGATGAGGCAGCCGGGGCGGCATCAGGAAGATCTCGCCTTCCTTGATCACCTGTGAGGTGATTTTGCCGTCGATGTAGAGCCCGACTTCGATATCGCCCTTCAACTGGATGAAGAGCTCTTCACTCTCGTTGTAGTGGAAATCCTTGCGATTGTTCGGACCGCCGACGGCCATCACAATGAAGGTGTCGTTGCCTTTGTAGATGGTCTGATTGGTGATCGGCGGCAACATATTCGGCCGATTCAATTCCAGCCAGGCGTCCAAGGAGAACGACTCCAGTGGCGCCATGACCTCACGAGGTTCTACTGTCATTTTCCTTCACCTTCTGCATTCGACGGCGCCACGGCGGTCGCACGTACTTCGATGAAATTTCTGCCGGGAAGGTCCGCGACACCGATGGTCGTCCGGACCGGTTGTACGTCGGGGAACGTTTCGGCGAAGACTTCGTTCATCGCCTCGAAATCATTCATGTCCTTGAGGTATACGTTGACCTCGACGACATCCGTGAGCGAGGCATCCACGGCCGCGAGTACCGACGCGAGATTGCGGAAACAACCGCGAGCCTGCGCGTAGATGTCATAGCTCAGCACGTTTCCGGCGTCGTCGAGTTCCAGGCCGGCCTCGATGTTCGTCACAGGATCCTTGCTGCCCTGCCCGGCGCAGAAAATCAGGCCGTTGGCCTCCAGGACGTGGGCGTATCGCCCCGACGCACGAGGCGCGTTCGGCACCACGGCGAAACGCCGACCGCCCGTTTCCGGCTGCACTCCGTCGAGCCGGGTTGCTGTCATTTCGGCACCTCCGCAATTTGATCACCAACTCGGCATGAATTATCGAGACAGCCCGTCGACGCGGAACAGATGGTTCTCACCACGCGAGACAACCGGCTCGGTGAATCGCACCCGCGGTTAGGGTGAGTTATGCACGTTACGTGCCCAGCCGGCACCGTCGAAGCCCGTCCGCTTCGACCTCGGCATCACCCGGCATCTCCGCGCAGCACGGCGCCATGCGCGCCGAGGGGACGCGGGAATCCATCAGGTCGAACATCTCGGAAAGTAGTGAAATGAACACAACCCGCGCTGGATCGAACTCGACGACGGATGCGGACGCGCTCGCGCAGACGCTGGACGACGCGATCGCCGCGGTCGCGGCAACGAGCCAGCTCAGCCTGACCCACGACCTCACGCTCGACGACGCATACCTGGTGCAGGCCAGGGGTTCTGCGCTGCGAGCCCGTCGAGGCGACCCGGCGGTCGGCGTGAAGCTGGGCTTCACGAGCAAGGCGAAAGCAGAGCAGATGGGCGTGTCGGATCTCATCATCGGTGTGCTGCACGAGAGTATGCGGCTGACCCGCGACGACCGGCCGGACGTCGTCGCCCGGTGGCTGCATCCACGGATCGAACCGGAGATCGCCTTCCGCCTCGGCGCCGATATCGACACCGCGGACCCGAACGCCCGGATCTTGGACGCGGTCAGCGAGGTGGCCCCCGCCCTGGAAATCATCGACAGCCGCTACGAGAACTTCAAGTTCTCGCTGACCGACGTGGTCGCCGACAACACCTCCGCTGCCGGGTTCGTC
This sequence comes from Nocardia aegles, assembly GCF_052545135.1. Taxonomy (NCBI): domain Bacteria; kingdom Bacillati; phylum Actinomycetota; class Actinomycetes; order Mycobacteriales; family Nocardiaceae; genus Nocardia; species Nocardia aegles. The sequence continues at coordinate 568,433 of NZ_JBQWRI010000002.1, read as the reverse complement.
GTCGGGGAGTGGCTGCCGCTCGCGGATGCCGTTGCCGCGCACGATCTCGCCGATCTCGACGTGGAACTGCGCGTCGGGGATGAACTCGCCGCGTCGGGCAGCTCCGCGGACATTCTCGGCAACCCACTCGCCGCCCTCGACGAGGCATTGCGACTGGCTCGGGCCTACGGTCTGCCACTCGGCAGCGGATCGATCATCCTGGCCGGTGCCGCCACCGCCGCGGTGCCGCTCCCCGCGGGCGCGCGGGTGGTCGCGACTGTGGCCGGCCTGGGTTCGGTGCAGCTGACGACGGCCTGAGATCTCGCGGGCCGATCGAGCGCACCCACCGTCGTGCTGATCACCGGCAGCCTCGTCGTCGCGGCGCGGCCCGGCGGCTGCTCCCGCGACCCCGGGTCGGTCCGGAGCGCACGGGCGAACGCGGCCAAGCACAGCGATCTTCAGCTCTCGCGCCGTGAGAACACCCTGGGCGCAGCACCCTTCGGCGGCGCATCATCGACACGCCGGGCTCGACGCGACGCGAGCATCCCGGATGTCGCAGCTGCCACGACATCCGAAGAGCCCGGCGTGAGCCACCACCGGATCGGGACTGCCGCTCGAACCGAGTGACGATGACGGCGAGCGATCCGACGGGCTCGCATTCCCGGGGGCGCCGGTGTCGCTCCCCACCGACCCCCTCCACCCGAGGCACCGGGACAGCAATAAGGAAAAGAGGAAATCATGAACGCACGAAACGTGCAGGAGCTGCTGGATCAGGCAGCCAATCCGGTCGAGTTGCTGCGCAATTCGCAGCTGGGTGCCTACATCTACCCCGTGGTGCCGCCGGAGTTCTCGAACTGGCGGCGGGAGCAGCGGGCCTGGCGCGAAGCGGCCGTTCTCTTCGATCAGACCCACCACATGGCCGATGTCTTCATCTCCGGCAAGGACGCGCTGAAGCTGATCTCGGACATCGGGATCAACAGTGTCGCGAATTTCCGGGTCGGAACGGCGAAGCAGCTCGTCGCGGTCACTCCGGCAGGCCACGTGGTGGGCGACAGTATTCTGTTCCGGGAGGGCGAGAACGAGTACGTCTCGGTCGGGCGCGAGCCGCTGGCGAACTGGATCGCCTACCATGCCCAAGCCGGTGGATACGACGCGGACGTGCGGGTGGAGAGCCGGTCGCCGTCGCGGCCCTACGGCAAGGCCGTCACCCGGACGCTGTACCGCTTCCAGATCCAGGGCCCCAATGCGTGGCAGGTGATCGAGAAGCTCAACGGCGGTCCCGTCGAGCAGCTCGGGTTCTTCCACATGGGCACCATGACGATCGCCGGCGAGCAGGTGTCGACCTTGCGCCACGGCATGGCGGGCGCCCCCGGGCTCGAGCTGTGGGGTCCCTACGCATCGCACGGCAAGATCCGCGAGGCGATCATCGAGGGCGGCAAGGAATTCGGCCTGGAGCCGTGCGGTTCCCGGACCTACGCCTCCAACACCTTGGAATCCGGCTGGATTCCGTCCCCCCTGCCCGGGATCTACACCGGCGAGGAGCTGCGCGGCTACCGTGAGTGGCTCGGCACCGGCACCTACGAGGCGGTGAACGCGCTCGCCGGCAGTTTCGTGTCGGACAACATCGAGGACTACTACCTGACGCCGTGGGAGCTGGGTTACGGATCGTTCATCAAGTTCGATCACGACTTCATCGGTCGCGCTGCGCTCGAGGCGATCGACCCGGCCACACAGCGCCGGAAGGTCACTCTTGCATGGCATCCGGAGGACTTCGCGAAGGTGCTGGCCGCGCCTGCCGATCCCGAGGGCCCGGGTGGGCAGTTCTTCGAGCTCCCCGTCGCCAACTACGGATCGTCGAATTACGACGCCGTCTACGACGCCGAGGGGCGCGCTATCGGGTACGCGCTGTTCAGCGGCTACACCTCCAATGAGCGTCGCGCGCTGTCCCTCGCCACGCTCGACGCCGATGTTCCGATCGGCACCGAGGTGACGCTCGTGTGGGGCGAACCCGACGGCGGCAGCCGCAAACTCACGGTGAGCCCGCATGCGCAGATCACGGTCCGGGCCACGGTGAGCCCGGTGCCGTACGCGGATACCGCTCGCGAGCAGTACCAGGCCGGCTGGCGCACGGCTGCGGTGGTGTAGCGGGCGCCGGGTCTCCGACGAGAGCAGAAATCGTGACCCACTCGGCAGGAATCCCGGCCGAGTGGGTCACCTTCGCCGCGGCGCTCGGCGATCAGGTCGGTTCGAGCGGGCCGCAACAGCGGCGACGATGCAACGGCGGAGGGGAGTCAGCCGACCGGCTCGATCTCGCGTTCGGCGGGCGTCAGCGAACGTGAGATCGCTCGGGCCGCCGAATGCAGTGCGGGTAGCAGCGCGCCGCTCGCGTCCGGGATGTCTGCCGGGAGAACGACCGACAGCGACGCGACGACACCGGTGCGCGGAACGTTGATGGGCACAGCGATGCTCTGCGCGCCCTCGTCCAGGTGTCCCAGGCAGCGGGAGTACCCGCGCCGACGGATGTCACTGAGTGTGACCCTGAGCCGCCGGGCATCGGTGATGGTGTGCGCGGTGTAGCCGCGCAGCGGCGTGGTCAGGAACTTGGACTGCAAGTCCCGGGGACCGTAGGCCAGCAGAACCTGCCCCGACGACGAGGCGTGCAGCGGAAGCCGGCCCGCAATCCGGCTGAACGGGGACACGGCACCGGGCGCCGACAGCCGGTCGAGGAACAGCACTTCCTCGCCCTCACGCACGCTGAGCTGCACGTGCTGGCGGACCACCGTGTGCAGATCCTCCATCACCGGTAGTGCCGCGGACCGCAACTCGAGCGCGGGCGAGGCCCGCACCCCGAGCTCCCAGAGGCGGAGCCCGACGCGCAGCCGCCGATCCGGATCGCGCTCGAGCAGGCCGGAGTCGACGAGGCTCGCGGCGATGCGGGACGCAGTGGCGATGTGCAGCCCGCTCCGGCGCGCGATATCCGATACGCCGAGTGACCGATCGCCCGGCCCGAATGCCTCCAGGATTCGCACCACCCGGTCGAGATAACAGTCGCCTTTCCGCTCACCCATCATTTTCTCCACCACTTCGTCCGATTGGAATACCGGTTCAGGATATTCTCCCGGCATTGCCGTGTAGGGCATTTCTGTGAAGAACCCGTTAACCATTTCCTGCCGCGGATGTCTAATTCCGGTTCCGAACACAATGCCCCGCCGAGCGGCGGAAAACCTGGCTCGGCGGGGCATGCATCGGTGAATCTGCGGCTGTCAGTCCCGTGTCTTGATCTTCTTCTCGAAGTACGGCGCCGGAGCGACCGTTACCCGGATCTCGCGGACCTCGTGCTCCTCGACGATCGGGCGCACGGAGTTCGGTTCGCCCCACAGCAGCGTGAGTTCGGTGCCGGGCTCGGCGTCGCGAATATCGACCAGGGCATTGGAGATGTAGGCTCTCGCGTTGGCGGAGTACGAACCCTGCATCGAGATGCCGACGTTTCGACCGTCGCGAACCACGCTGTCGTTCAGGTGTGTGGCGTAGGTGGTGTGCGGGGTGTTGATGTAGCGCGCCGGGCGGTCACCGAACAGCGCCGCGCGCTGCACATCCAGCACATCGTCCGGGTTCCATACCAGCGTGACCTTCGTGCGCCGCTGATTCTTCATCCGATGCAGCAGCGCGTCACGACCGACGAAGTCGTGGTCGAAGTCGATGTGGCCGGCGTATCCGAGCTCGATCGGATCCACGTAGTGATCTTCGATATCGTCGGAAACGAAGCTTCCGCCCAGGGAGGCGATCGAGGGAAGGTGGTACTCGGTGAGATATTGCCGATAGGCCTTCAGATCGTCGCCGGTGTAGATCGCCGACACCGGGAGGGGCATCCACCCGGACTCCTGGGCCGTCGGCCCGTATGCGTTCTCACCGACCCTGCGGATACCGTATTTCTCTCCGGCGAGCATCAGGGTCTCACGCACCGCGTGCTGATCGTCCCACGGGCCGTAGATCTCGAAGCCCGGAGTGCCTGCCATGCCGTGCCGCAACGCGCGCACGTGCTTGCCCCCGATCTGGAATTCGCCGATCGCGAAGAACTTGATCTCCGGCAGTGGCCCGCCGGTCACCTCTTCGAGCAGCGGTAGCGCGGAGGGTCCCTGCAGCTGGATCCGGTACACGTCGCGCGGACGCTCGGCGATATTCCAGCTCGGTTCGAAGGTCGCCTCGACATCGTAGGAGGTCTGCTCCAGGTGGAACTGGAGCCAGGGGACGCTGTTGACCATCCGGAAGAACTCCTGTTCCTCGCGGAACAGGATGCCGTCCCAGATGTGCTGTCCCCGCGGGTTCGGCATTACGATCTGCTTGGCGCGATTGACCGGAAACGGGTCGAGTTTGTTCACGACCAATTCGGACAGGAAGGGAATCACCTCGGTACCCCGTAGGTGCAGCTCGTCCATGTGGTAGGAGAGCTCGAGCAGCGCGACGCCCTCCATCCAGGCTCGCTGCTCGCTGCGCCAGTTGGTGAACTCGGGCGGCACCCCGGGGAACACGTACGGGCCGAGCTTGTTCGTACGGAGCAGGGTCACGGGATCACCCGCGGCCACAATCAAATCCTCGAGCGACCGGGGCGCCGCCGTGGGGGGCGCTTGCTCGAGCGTATTCGATTCGGAGTTCTGCATCGTCGACCTTCCTTTGTGGTTGCACCGCATTGGCGCGGTATATCGTTCGCCGACACCCTGCGGGACCGAGTCGGCAGCAGCGTCGAACCACGTATGAAACCGAAATGGCGCGTGTGGCCGGGTAAGAAATTGCATTTCGTGATGGCAGGTCCCGCACCTCGAAGTGTATTCGCGGCCATTGTTCGGATCGTGCCGGAAAAGCTACCGTGATTGTCGGGTTGCCACTAGCCCTCCAGCGCGTTTTTTTATCCCGTTATCCCGACAAACCCGCCGGCGAGCGAATTTCCGGCCCCCGGCGGGCCGGGGCCCGGCTCGGTCCGCCGGGGGGAGTAAGGTCTCACCGATGGTGGCCAAGGCTCGACTCGACGACACGCGGGGGGTGGTTCTGCAGGCATGGGCCAGAGCAAGGGAGACCCTGTGCCCGGGGACATCGGCTCGGCACAGGTTGCCGAGGACAACGCGCCGCGGACTCGCGACCGTCTGCTCGATGCCGCCATCGAGCTGTTCGCCACGCACGGCTATGCTCGCACCTCCGTCGGAAGCATCCAGGCCGCGGCGGGCTTGACCGCGGGCTCCGGCGCGCTCTACAAGCACTATTCCTCGAAGAACGCCCTGTTGGCCGCGGTCATCGATCATCACATCGAGTACATCTCCCGCGTGATGGACGCGGCGCGAACCGGCTCCGCTGATCCCTTCGACGATCTCGAGACGGCCGCCCGGGTCGTTCTCGACGGGCTGAGCGAGAACCGGAACCTGCTTCGGATCATGTTCCGAGAGCTCGAGGAAGGCCCCGGACTGGATCGGTTGTGGGCAGTGATCGAGCAGAACGTCTTCTGTCGCTTCGTGCGGATCATCCGGGACGGCATCGCCGCCGGTGCCTTTCGAGACACCGACGCCGATGCCACCGCGACCTTGCTCGTCTCCGCGCTGTCGTACATGCCGACGGTGCACGATCTGATCGGCAAGAGCTCTCCCGGATACGACCGGGAACGGCACTTCGAGCTGTGGCGGCGCATGGTCCACGCACTGCTGACTCCGTGAGCAGCCGGGACGATTCCGGATCGGATCGCCGGGAAGGACGCCACGCCATCGCCGAAGGCGCCGGCGACAGCTCCGCTGCTGGATCTGCATCTCCGCTTCCTGATTCGATGGGCCGGGCGGTGGGCACCGCGACGAGGCAGGCCTGGGCTGGGTCAGGCGGGGGCGTGTTCCAGGGCCGGTGCGCCGGCTGCCTCCTGCAGATACGCGCCTGCGGCGGCCGGATCGGTGAACCACAGGAAGAAGTCGCGCGGTTCGTCGAAGCCGTTCACGAATCGCCGGGCGATCCGGGGGCTGCCCGCGGCGGCGCCGAGGATCTGCATGACGTGCGGCGGCGGCGGCGCCAGGAAGGCGTTGGTCCACTCGGTGACGTACTTCGCGTAGTCCCAGAACCGCTCGAAGACTCGGCTCTTGAAGTCGTCGTCGAACGGCTGATCGCCGCGCTCGAGAATGCTTGCCAGGTAGGACGCGGCGCACTTGCTCGCCGTGTTCGAGCCCTGCCCGGTGATCGGATCGTTCAACACGAGCACATCGCCCATACCGAGCACGGTCGCGCCGGAGGGGAGCACACCGACCGGATTGCGCACGGTCGGCGCGAACGCTCCGGCGAGGACGGCGAGGTCGTCGGTCAGCTCGGCGTCGCGTACCCGCTCCGCTTCCCACGGAAGGAAGGTGTCGAGTATCGTCCGGAGCCGGCTCAGATGCTCCTGCGGGTCGGTCAGCCCCCGGAAGACGTCGAACGGGCCGCCCGGCACGGCGGACACCACGGCGATCCGGCAGGGCCCCGTCGTCGTGAGCGCGGGCGGCAACATGAACTCCCCGACTCCGGGAATCACGTTGTAGCTGAAGGTGGACGGTGTCTCCCCCGCACGGGTGGTGACACCGTTGAGATACGCCACGGCCACCGCGCGCTGCGGCGAATCGTAAGGCGACCGCTCGGGGTTGCGCTCGAACAACCCGGAAATCTCTCCCTTACCGGCGGCGACCAGCACGAGGTCCGACGACCGCGCGTATTCCTCGAGATCGTCGATCGTCGCCGTGTGCACCTCGAAAGTGCCGCCGCGGGAGATGAATTCGCGGATCCAGCGGGCGTATTTCACCCGCTGGTCGATCGAGTGGGCAGGCAGGTCCATCCGGGCCGACCAGTAGAGCGCCTTGCCGCCCTGGCCGTCGGGAACGGTCACCGAGATCGTGTCCATCTCCGGAGCATCGTTCCAGAAATCCAGACCCAGCGCGGCCTCGCGGGCGCGACCGTTGCCGAAGATGACCTGACTGGACATCACGCGTCCGTTCTCGATTTCCTCGGCGGTGCGATTCGAGATGATCGTGACGTCGTAGCCCTCATCGACCAGCCCGATCCCGAGCTGTAGACCGGCTTGCCCGGCCCCGACGATGGTGATGGTGCGCATGGTGATTACCTTCCGTGGTACTGGCTGGGTTGTGCGTGCGTACGCATGGGGATTCGTCCGTCGCGGGAATGCTCAGCGAGACAGTTCCTGGAGGTATTCGGTCGAGCGTTCGGGGTCCAGCAGCCACAGGCCGAAATCACGAGGCTCGTCGAGGCTGTTCACGAATCGGGCGGCCACCCGCGGGCTCTCGGCGGCGGCGCCGAGCACATTCAGCATTTCCTGCGACGGCGGCAGCAGGAATGTGTCGGTCGCCCGCGCGGAGTACTGCACGTGATCCCATGCGCGCTCGAAAGTATCGATCTTGAACTTGTCGTCGTAGGGACGGTCGCCGTGCTCGAGAATGCTCGCCAGGTAGGAGGCCGCGGCTTTGGCGGCGTTGTTCGACCCCTGGCCGGTGATCGGATCGTTCAGCACGACCACATCGGCGATGCCGAGTACCGTCGCGCCGGAGGGGAGAAATCCCACCGGCTTGCGGACCGTCGAGGCGAACGCGCCGGTGAGAACACCGCCGGCGTCGGTCAGCTCGACATCGCGAATGCGCTCGCCTTCCCAGGGCATGTACGTGTTCACGATGGACCGGATCTGCTCGAGAATCTGCTGCGGGTCGGTCATCCCCGCGAAAACGTCGGTGGGTCCGCCCGGGAGCGCCTCGAGAATGATGATGTCGCAAGGTCCTGACGTGGTGAGCGCGGGCACGGCGAGGTACTCTCCGACGCCGGGGTGGATCCCGAAGACCACCTGCGGGCTGGACGAGCGAGGCTGCATGCCCTTCAGGTAGGCGACCGCCAGGGTCCGCTGCGGGACATCGAACGTGGAACGCAGCGTGTCCCTCTCGAAGATCCGCGCGATCTCACCCTTGCCCGCGGCGACGACCACGAGATCCGAGGACTTCGCGTACTCTTCCAAGTCGTCGACGTTCGCGTCCCGGACCTCGAGCTGTCCGCCGCGCCGAGTGAACTCGTCCATCCAGCGCGGCATCTTGACCCGCTGGTCGATCGACTGGGCGGGAAGATCGAATCGCGCGCCGTATGACATGACGCGCCCGCCGTTCCCGTCGGAGATATCGGTGATGGTGCCGGTGATCGTCGGGGCCTCGGACTTCCAGAAATCGAGACCGAGGGCCTGCTCCCGAGCCCGGCCGACGCCCATGATCACCTGACTGGACGTGACCCGCCCGCGTGCGATCTCCTCGGCCGAGCGATTCGAGACGATTCGCACTTCATAGCCCGCGTCGACCAGCCCGATGCCGAGATGCAAGCCGGCTTGGCCGGCTCCGATAATTGTGATGGTGCGCATTGCGCGACTCCTCAGATTTATGCCCTGTCACCGAATCGGTGCGGCCCCGAGCCCGAATTCTTCTCGCTCTTGGATTCTTTCAGCTCGCTGTTCGGGGTGACTATCCGTGCAGCGCAAACCTTGTCCTAGTTCCCCGCATGCCGCGATTCACCCGCAGCGCAGGCGCCCGTCGTCATCGCATCCAGAGCAATGCCCGGGCCTTCGTTTTCATTTCGGCGAGTTCCGCACCCGGATCCGCGAGAAACGCACCGACCTGCTCGCGTGCGGTGGGCGCCGGTTTTCGCGTTGGCGCCGCCGCGGACGATGTGGCACTTCGGGCTCGGCGAATCGTGGGAGCGGAGCCTCGATCAGGCGATCTGTAGCCGGACCGGCAGCGAAGCGATCCCGCGCAGGGTGTTGTTGACGTGGATGACCGGTTCGCCGGTGAGTTCGATCGTGCGCACGCGCTTCAGCAGGGCGGTGAACAGGGCTTCCGCCTCCAGCCGGGCGATGTGCTGACCAACGCACTGATGAATTCCCATACCGAACCCGACATGCCCGGACGGGTCGCGCTCGAGGTCGAACCGGTCGGGATCGGACCAGCGCCGCGGGTCGCGATTGGCCGATCCGAGGAACATCAGTATCTTGCGCCCGTCCGGGATCGTGACGTCGCCACGGTGGATGTCGCGGGTAGCCGTGCGGAAGAAGATCTGGACGGGGGAATGCCAGCGAACCGCCTCGTCGAAGGCCGGTCGCACGAGGCCCGGATCGTCCCGCAGCTTCCGCCACTGGTCCGGATGGGAGGCGAGGGCGTACATCATCGCCGAGATACCGGCGATGGTGGTGTCGACCCCGGCGGACAGCAGCGATCGCACCAGCAGCGGCGCCTGCGAAGGCAGGATGTCACCGCGATCCGCCGCCGCCCAGATCTGCGCGCCGAAACCGTTCGGCGACAGTACTTCCCGGCGGCAACGCTCCTCGGCCCACGCCGCGTATCCGGGAAAGTCGTTCGCTCCGGACTGGACGAGGGAGTTGTTCGGCCCCACCACGTTGAAGATGTGGTCGCCGTACGGCAGCAGGTTCTCCCGCCGTCCTTCGGCGGGCAGTCCGACGGCATCGGGGAAGACCCGCAGCGGGAACGCCTCCGACAGGTGGGTGACCGCGTCGAACTCGTGGCCTTCGCTCAGCACCTCGTCGACGAGCATCTCGGCGTCGGCGAACCATGCCGCCCGCAGCCGGCGCAGCGAACGCGGCCCGAGGATGCCCTCGACCACCCGCCGCGGTGAATCGTGTTTCGGCGGGTCGGCTTCCAGCAGCAAGCTCGGCGGACGGAACGGCTTCTCATAGCGCCAGTTGCTCAGCCCCACCCCGGCAGCGGATTGGAAGCTCTGCCAGTCGGTGAGCGCCTGATGGACTTCCTCGTACCGGCCCATCGCGTAGACGTCGTACGCCGGAAGGTGAACGATGGGCGCGGCGTCCCGGAGCTCACGGTGGAACTCGTGCGGATTCCGCAGGATGTTCAGGTCGAACGGATCGCGGCTGCTCACCGGGATCTTCGGTTCGTCGGTGATCGTTGGCATGACTATCTCCTGTAGTCGAACTGGTGGGCTGCGCTCAGAGGTCGAGAACGAGCCGGTCGCCGATCGACCGTGAGACGCAGACGTACATGCAGTCACCGGCGCGCCGCTCGACGTCGTCGAGGATCGAGTCCCGGTGGTCCGGCTCGCCGGACAGCACGGTCGTCTCGCAGGTGCCGCACACCCCCATCCGGCAGGAGGTCAGCACGGAGACTCCGGCGGCCGCGATGGCCTCCAGCACCGAGGTCCGAGGATCGACCGTGACGGCGATACCGCTGCGGGCCAGCTCGACGTCGAAGGGTTCGTCACGTACCGGAGGCGCGACCTCCCCCGCCGCGAAGCGTTCGACGCGCAGCGCGTTCGGCGGGATGACCTCGGTGAGGCCCGCCACGGCGTCGAGCAGCGGAGCCGGCCCGCAGCAGTACACCTTGTCGCCGTCCGCCAGCCCCGACAGGTATCCGGTGAGGTCCAGCAGCCCGCACTCGTCTTGGGGCGCGATAGTCACCCGATCCCCATACGGGGACAGTTCGTCCACGAACGCCATGGACGACCTCGTCCGGCCGCCGTAGAGCAGGCTCCATTCGGCCCCGGCCCGTTCGGCTTCGCGAATCATCGCCAACAGCGGGGTGATGCCGATGCCGCCTGCGATGAAGTAGTACTTCGTCGCCGGAACGACATGGAAGTTGTTCCGCGGGCCGCCCACTCCGACGCGGTCACCCACCCGGAGCCGATCGTGCACGTAGGCGGAGCCGCCCCTGCCGTCCGGCTCGCGCAGGACCGCGATTCGGTAGCTGTGGGCGTCCCAGCGGTCGCCGCACAGGGAATATTGACGCACCACCCCGTTCGGCAGGACCAGATCTATGTGCGATCCGGCCGTCCAATCGGGCAGTCTTTTCCCATCCGGCCTCGCCAGATCGAGGCAGACCACTCCCTCGGCGATAAACCGGCGCTCGCGAACCACCAGCTCGCTCGCTCCCGGCAGGGCAACGGCGCTCGTGCTCGGCTCGTTCGCTCGCGCTTCCTCGTTTTCGTGCAGATCCACTGGCGCATTCCTCTCGGACCGATCCGTGGGGCACAGCATGGCGCGCGCCGTTACGCGGAAACCATCGTCTTCTCACTGCGCGAGAAATTCCGGTCGCGCCGCCAAGCTGCGGCGAGGACGTGGATAGATCGTGCGGCAGCTGGATAGCCGATGCCGAATCGCTTTCCTACAGTCGATATCCGAAGGGTGACGGGCTCGAAGCGGAGATTTCCCGACCCGCGCACTGTCGGCCGGCGCGGAATGCGCGGAAACCTGGACCGGTGATGGGTGGTGCCCGTGGCTGATTCGGTTTCGGTTCACATTCCGAACCGTGCGGCTTTCTTTTCGGAACACAGTCACGGCGGCCGAATCGGCGCTGACGCGTACGTTCGCCGGCGTGACCGCGTCACCGTTCGCAGGGGGACCGCGTGTCAACCTCAGTCGAGGTGCGCCGGAGCATCATCCTTCAGCCGCAGGGTATCGGAGGGACTTTCGCCGAACGTGGTGCGGTACAGCGCGGAGAAACGTCCGAGATGCGAGAAACCCCAGCGCAGAGCCACCGAGGTGACGGTGACCCTGGCGGGGTCGGCGTAGAGCAGGTCGTCGCGTGCGCGCTGGAGCCGGACGTTGCGGATGTAGGTGGTCGGCGGCACGCCGAAATAGCGGCGGAACCCGTCCTGCAATGAGCGCGTGCTGATTCCGACCGCCGCGGCGACGTCGTCGCCGGTCATGTGCTGATCGGCGTGGGCCTCGATGAAATCGGCGGCCCGGGAGATCGTCCGTGCGACCGCGGGTCGCGCCGGCCGGTGCAGCTCATCGCTGTATCTGTTCGGTTGACCGAGCAGCAGCTGTCCCGCCAGGAGTGTCTCGAACTCCGAGGTCGCCAGGGAAGAATGGCTGATGTCGTTGTCCAGCATGCTTGTCAGCAAGGTCAGCAATTCCCGGAAGGCGTGGTTCGCGTAGATCGTCAGGTCCATCTGCGGCGCGAACGCGAGAGGCCCGTCCACATCCCGGCACAGCTTCTTCCGCAGCACGGACCGGACCAGATCCTCATCGAGGCGGATGAGTAGGTGCTCGCAGTCGGCGCCGAGACTGATGCCCGCACTGGTGCGGGGCTGCAGGACCGCGGGGCGAAGAGGATGGGAGACGAAGGGTTCGGCTCCGCTCGTCGAGATCGCCGCCGAACCGGCGAGCGGCATCTGAACCACGAATCCGCCGGGGTCGAGAATGTCCAGCCGCACAGTGGCACCGTAAGCCAGGTAGTAGAGACCGGCATTGCGCAGCGACACCCCGTGGAAGCGCGCGCGTAGCTGTTCGTCTCGCCCGATCAGCGACAACCGGTAGTCGTTGATCTCGCGGCCCACCGTCGACCGGATCTCCTCCGGGGACCCGGTGACCGCCAGTCGGTGACGCGCCAGGGGAACTACGGGCTCACTGGAAATGTCATGCATGGAAAAACCTGGTCACTTCTCCACGCGAAGCCGAACTCGCCGTGCCGGCCGCGGGTTATGTCGTCTATCGGATATGTCTGCCGGTCGGCGTCACCGGATTCGTCGCGCCCGCGACACCGCCATTTGTCATTTCGCCCGTCGGGAGTCGACGCTCGAGTCCGTTCCCGTGCGTCGGGCCCGGTGCCGTTTACCGTACAACGCTTGGTGAGTGAGCACTCCCTCTTTGCGTTATTTCCGTGTAAACGAATCGACACGAGCTGGACGACAGCAGTTCGCCCGCGTTGACAGCGCGGGCGTTGGCCCGCGCTGTCGACGCGGGCGCTATTCCGGACCAGTGTGGGCCGCAGCAGATGTAGCGGCGATCTCCTGTTGACCTCGCTGTTCGGGTATCCGCGCCCGGGGTCAGGATCGCGCTGATCGCAATCATTCTGTGAACCGCCTGCGCCCCCTACTGTTCCGGACAGTACTTCTCGGGTGAGGACCGTGTCAGATGACAGTGCAGTGGGATCCGACCACATCCGTGCCACCTTCCGCCCCGGCCGCGGGGGCTGTCGACAGCCCGACACCGTTGACCCGCGGGCTGCTCGGGCCGGCTCGGGCCTCCGAATTCTCCACACTCCGCCGCCGATGGCTGCCGGCACTCGGCGTCAATCCCGAGGCACCGACAGGAGCAGATGAATGAGTGAACCGTTGCAGATCAGCACGGACGTCTTGGTGATCGGCGGCGGGCCCGCGGCCTGCTGGGCCGCGATTCATGCCCGCGAAGCAGGCGCCGAGGTGACGCTGGTGGACAAGGGCTACTGCGGGACCAGCGGTGCCACAGCCCCGTCCGGCACCGGCGTGTGGTATGTGGCGCCGGAGGCGACCGCGCGGGCGAACGCGAAGGCCAGCCGGGAAGCGTTGGGCGGGCACCTGGCCGACCACTACTGGATGGATCGGGTGCTGGATCAGACCTACGCGAACATGAACCGGCTCGCGGTGGAGGGACGGTATCCGTTCCCGGTGGATTCCGCCACCGGTGAGCAGATTCGCACCGGTGTGCAGGGTCCAGAGTATATGCGCCGGATGCGGGCATGGGTGAAACGTGCCGGGGTGCGCGTCCTCGACCACTCGCCCGCGCTCGAGTTGCTGGTCGATGACGACGGTGTGGTGCGCGGCGCGGCGGGCTACCAGCGCCAGGACGACCGGGACTATCGCGTCGTGGCCGGCGCGGTGGTGCTGGCCACGGGCGGTTGTGCGTTCCTGTCCCGGGCGCTGGGCACCAACGTCGACACCGGTGACGGCGCGCTGATGGCGGCCGAGGTGGGCGCTCGGTTCTCGGGGATGGAATTTTCCAACGCTTACGCGATCGTGCCGAAGGGATCGACGATCACCAAGACCGCCTACTACGGTTACGCGACCTTCTTCCACGAGGACGGGCGGGTGCTCGAGGGTGCGGGCTCGACCAACGGCCGTTCGGTGATCGCGCGGACGCTGTTGCGGGAAAAAGTGTTCGCGCAGTTGGATCGTGCCGATGCGGCGGTACAGGCGCAGATGCGGCTGGGGCAGCCCAATTTCTTCCTGCAGTTCGACCGGCGCGGCATCAACCCGTTCACCGACCGGTTCGAGGTGGATCTGCTCGCCGAGGGCACCGTCCGTGGGACCGGCGGCATCGATGTCGTCGACGACGACTGCGCCACCACGGTTGCGGGCTTGTACGCGGCGGGTGACGCGGCGACCAGGGAACGGATCTGCGGCGGTTTCACCGGGGGCGGCAGCCACAATTCGGCGTGGGCGATGTCATCGGGCAGCTGGGCAGGCCGGGGCGCGGCGTTGTTCGCGTTGCGATCGAGCCGGGCCGGGAGTGCCGATGTGCGTGGCGCCGGTCGCACCGGACTGCGGCCGGAGCACGCCGGGGCGGTCTCCGCTGGGGAGGTGGTCGACGCCGCGCAGCACGAGTTGATCCCGTTCGAGAAGAATTACTTGCGCCATGGCGACCGGATCCGCCCCGCGCTGCAGCGACTGGACACGGTGTGGGAAGACGCCACCCGGGGCTTGGGCGGCGGTACGGGAGATGAGCGGGTGCGGGCCCGGCAGGCCGCCGCCATCACCGCCGTGGGACGGCTGATGTATCGGTCGACGCTGGCGCGCACCGAGACCCGCGGGATGAGCAAACGTGCCGACCATCCGGATCTGGACCCGAGCCAGCACCACCACATCGTCTCCGGCGGGCTGGACGAGGTGTGGACAGCGGCAGCGGCCACCACCTCGGCGGTGGCGTCATGATCGAGATCCTGCGCGCGGGTGACTGCATCGCCTGCGACAAATGCGTCGACGTGTGCCCCACGAATGTCTTCGACCGCACCGACAGCGGAATCCCGGTCATCGCCCGGCAATCCGATTGTCAGACCTGCTTCATGTGCGAGGCCTACTGCCCCACGGACGCGCTGTACGTCGACCCGGAGGCGACGCCGCTGGCCGATCACGACACCGTGCGCGGGGAGCACATCGGCCGCTACCGCAGAGAGATCGGGTGGGGCCGCGGCCGCAAACCCGGCAGTCTCGTCGCGGTGGGGCCGCATCTGCCGCACGGCACTCCTCCGCCGCGGTTGCCGGAGCTGATGAGCAACGACGGCGACTCGATCGCACACTCCGGCTGATCGGGCCTGCTCTGCTGCCCGCTCCCGGTGCCGGTGGCCTCGACATCGCCACCTACGGTGACACGCCCGCTCTGGTGGCGCGCGGCAGCGGGGATCGAAGACCCGGCTGCCGGCCATCGCGGCGGTCGGTTACACCGCGGGTGCTCGGGCCCAACGGCTTCGTGCGTTGTCGTGGTCGGGAGGAGGGCGGTGACGTATCGGTACCCTGGTCGTCCGATGCCCCAGTGGGTTCGGTTGCCGGGCGTCGATCATCGGGAGGAGAGTTCGTGGCGGGGATCGCCGAGTGGGCGCGGCAGCGGCCGTGGGGTGTGCGTGTGGAGTGGGGGTCTGCCGGTGCGATGGCACTGGGGTCCGAGTGCGCGTGTGTGGTGGTGGTCGACGTCCTGTCGTTCACGACGTCGGTGTCGGTCGCTGTGGAAGCGGGGACGCGGGTGCTGCCCTACCCGTCGCGAGACGGCACTGCCGCGGCGTTCGCCGCACGGCACGGCGCGGAGTTGGCAGTGGGGCGTCGAGCGGTGTCCGAGCGGCAGCCGTGGTCGCTGTCTCCGGCGGCGTTGCGACGCGCGCCGGTCGCCGAGCGGCTCGTGCTGCCCTCGCCCAACGGTTCGACCATCTCTGCGGCCGTCAGTGGGGTGCCGGTGGTCGCTGCGTGCCTGCGTAACGCGGGTGCGGTCGCCGACTGGATCGCCGGGCGAGGATGGGGAAACGCGCGGCAGCCGGTCGCCGTGATCGCGGCCGGTGAGCATTGGCCCGGCCACGACGGATTGCGGCCCGCTGTGGAGGACTGGCTCGGTGCCGGGGCGGTCGCCGCGGCACTGGCGCGCAACGGAGCCGGGCCGCTGTCCCCGGAAGCGCACGCGGCCGCGGCGGCGCACGAGGCGATCACCGACGTGGCGGCGCTGATCCGGGACTGCGCCTCCGGCCGGGAACTCACCGAGGGCGGGTTCGCGCAGGATGTCGCGGTGGCCACCGAACTCGATCGCAGCCCGGTGGTGCCAGTACTGACCGACGGATCGTTCGTCGACGCCGCGCGGTAACGCCGAGGCGTGTCGATCATGTCCGTGTGGTGCCCGCTGAGCAGGGCGATGAAACAATCCTCTTTGCTGGTGACATGAGGTGCGGGCGGGGCGGACCACGTCGGCGATGGTCGATTCCCGATAGCCGCGCTCGCGCACAAGAGTTTTCAAAGCGCCCACCGGCGCGACGACTCGCACGCATAATTGATTTCGACTGGCACGCAATGACATCGGGGGTCTGTGGGGACGCGCAGGGCGGTGCTCCAAGCGGGAATGATCCTCCCGCTGGCCGCCGCGTGCGCGCCGGAGGTGCTGCTGGGCAGCTCGGACGCGGTGCGTGTCGGCGTGTCCTGGAGCGGGCAGGAACTCGCCGCCTTCCACGCCGTTCTGGACGGGTTGGAGTTCGGCTTCGAGGTCGAGGTCATCCCGCTCGGTGACAACACCGACACCGCGTTCACCGCCGGTGGCCGGTCCGCGCCGGACGTCGTGTTGCTTCCGCAGGCCGGGCGGGTGCGCGAACTCGCCGAACGAGGCAAGCTGCGGCCCGTCGCCGATACGGTGTGGACCGACGAACTCGGCACCCGCTACCCCCAGCCCTGGCAAGTGTTGCTGCGCTACGACAGTCGGCTCTACGGTGTGCCGTTCAAAGCCGCCGACAAATCTCTGGTGTGGTTCGACCGGCAACAGTTCGACACCTACGGCTTGGGTGAACCGGCCGCATGGACTCTCGGCGGCTGGGTCGACCGGATGGAGGTGCTCGCGCAGACACCGATCCGCCTGCTGGCACTGGCCGCCGCCGACGGGTGGGTACTCACCGACTTCTTCGAAAATGTCCTGCTCGCCGAATCGCCACGCAGCTACGACGAATTGGCCGTCAAGGACAATCGGGAATGGGACAACCCGGCGGTGCGGGCCGCCTTCGGACATCTGGGGGTGCTGTGGGGGCAGCGGCACGCGTTTCCCGGCGGCGTCGGCGTCGCGTTGACCAGGCAGTTCTCCGACGCTGTCCGGGAGGTGTTCCAGCACCGCCGAGCCGCGGCGGTCGTCGCCCCCGACTTCGCCGAACCGATCGTGCGCAGCGCGCTGCGGGTGTCCGGGCGTGCGATCGACGCGGTCGGGGTGGTGCCCTTCCCGCCGGTCACCACCGCGTCGGGGCGGCCGAAGATCGTCGGAGGCGACGTGATCGTGGTGACCCGCCAGGCGAACCCACGCGCGGACGAGCTGGTGGAGAAACTGGCCGCCGCCCGCGCCCCTGTGCCGTGGATCGAGCGCTACGGCGGCTTCCTCGCCCCGAACCTGCGGACCGAGGCCGCCTACTCGCCACTGCTGGCGTCCTCGGCACGTGATCTCGCCGCACGAAGCACCTTCGATCTGTCCGACCGGATCGGACCGGTGGGCGGCCGGGAAGGACTGTGGCGGGTGCTGACGGAGTTCCTCATCGCAATCGGCGACGGCGGGCAGGCACGGGTGACCGCGGCCACCGACCGCGCGATCACCGCGCTGGACGACGTCGAACGGCGGCGCCGGTGACGGTGCCCCCGGATTTCGACGCCCATGGTCTGCGCATCGAGTTGGCCACCCGCCGCATGCGCGGGCCGCTGGTCGCGGGCGGCAGGCCGCGGCGCTGGCTGGGCTGGGTGGCGGGACTGCCCGCGACGGTGCTGACGGTGGCGCTGCTGGTGCTACCGGCCGGGTGGACCGTGCTGATCGCCGCTCGGACCAGCCCGGAATCAGTGCTCGCGTGCGCGCTCACCGCGGCCGGCGCACTACTGCCCGCCGCGCTGCGCAGGCGGATGGGTGTGCCGTGGATACGAATCTCGGTCTGGCCGTTGTCGATCGGCGCGGTGACCGGCGGGCTGACGCTGCTGGCAGGCGCGATGACTGCCGACGGCCGCGGCGCGTACCTGCGGACCCTGCTGTGGGTGGCGTTCGGGATCGGGCTGCTTGTCGTGGCGCTGGCGATCGCCTGGTGGGGGCGGGCGGCGCGCTGGCTGTGGCTGCCGCTGATCGTGCCGTTCGGAGTGTCGGCGTTCGTGTCCGGGGTGGCGTTCCGGGTGATCTTCGGCAACGGCGCCCGATGGCTGGACATCGAGGACGTCGGGCTCTATCGATGGTGGCTGGCGGCGATGCTCGGCTCGGCGTTCCTGTGGACCTGGCTGGGTTTCCTGACCGCGCTGTTCCGCGCGGGAATTCATGCGATCGAAGCCGATCCGGCGCGCGCCGGGTACCTGTATCGCGACGACGGCAGGCCGCTGGCGATCCGGCTGTACGAGTTGCTGCGGCCGGTACTGCTGATCGCGGGACTGGCCGTCGGCGTCGCGGCCGCGCGGGTGTTCGACGTGGTGCTGATCGGGGTGCCCGGGGCACTCGAGTACCAGGTCGACAGCGCGACCGTGCACTGGTGGCGGCTGGCCGCCGACGCCGAACCGGGCGTCGCGGCGGCCTACACGCTGCCACTGGCGGTACTCGTGGGAGCGGTCGCCTGGCTGCTGCAAGTAGACGTAGGCCGCCACCGCGCGAGTTGGTCTGCGGTGCGGGCGGTCTCGGTGACGGGCCGGCGGCGCATCGGTCCGGTACGGGCGGCGGGCATCGCGCTGGTGTCGGTTCTGGTGCTGTATCCGATCGGCGTGCTCGCCTATACCGGGTTGCGTGCGCACGACGGCTTCGGCTTCTCGGCCATCGCTCTGGTGTGGGGCGACGACGGACTGTGGCGTTCACTGCAGACCACCGCCTGGGTCGCGGGGCTGGTCACGGTGGTCGTGGTGACCGCCGCCGCGCCGGTGGCCTACCGGCTGGCCGCGCTGCGACCCAACGGCACCGCCACCCGGCTGGCCGTGGTCGCGCTGGTGGTGCTCGCGGTGATCCCGGCACAGACCTACCTGGGACCGATCGACGGTGTCGTCGACACCTACGAACTGTCGGGAACGCGGATTCCGCTGATCCTCGTGCATGCCGCCGCCGGACTGCCGATCGCCATCCTCGTGCTGCGCGGCGCGATGCTCGCCCCGCCGGGCAGCGCCGCCGCGGACGCACTGCACGGTCTGGCCAGTCCGGGCACCATTGCCCAGCGGGTGCTGGCCTCCTCCGGTCCCGCGCTGGGGGCGGTGGCGGTGCTCGAATTCGTCCAGGTGTGGAACGACTTCCTCATCGGCCTTGTGGTCAGTGGAGCGGGAGCGACCCCGTGGTCGCTGCTGCTGTGGGGCGAGGCACGGCAGTTCGGCGAGAACAGCGCGCAATTGGCCGCGGGATCGCTGGTGTCGGCGGTGCTGCCGGTGGCGCTGCTGCTGGTGACCTGGCGGCGCTGGGTGGTGCCGGGCCTGACCGGAGGAGTGCTGCGATGAATCGAGCCGGCGGCGAGGGAGGTATCGGGTGAGCGCGGCTACCGAACACACCGAACCGGTCGGGCAGACAGCCACCCCCAGATCCTCGATCTGGATCGGGTTCCTGGGCACCGCGTCACTGGTCGCCTACACGGTGCTGTTCGAGCTGGTGCGGACGCTGGTGGTGAATTCGTTCGGCGAGAACGCCGTCGTGCAGTTCTTCAACGGGCCGCTGCGCTGGTTGTCGGTGCTGTTGATCGCCGCGGCGGCGACCTACGCGCTGTACCGGTTCGCGCGCGGCTATCGCACCAGGATGCGCACCGCCCGCGAAATGGACCTCATCGCCGGTCTTATCGAACCGGGCCCCGCGCTCGCGGACCGCAGGCCTCGGGAAGCCGCGCGGTCGCCTCGGTCGGTTGCCGCGCTCGACGGGCATCTCATCGCGGCGGTGCTGCGGGATCTTCCGGTGCACGACTACGAAACCGTCGCGCTCTTGGCGGTGCTCAACGCCATTCGCGATACGCCCGAGCGGTTGCCGCTGGCCCGGGAACCCTCGGCGCGCACCGCGGCGAAGCTGCTGGAAGGTCTGCGCCGCCGCGAAATTCTCGCCGAAGACGGCGCCCAGCGTTGGTGCGTGCGACAAGTGCCCACTCTGCCGGATCGAGCGACGGTGACCGCCGGACCGCAGTGGGGCGCGGCGCTCACCGCGCTGCTGCACCACTACGCAGACCGTGCGGGGCGCTGGGCCATCGCGTTGGAGTCACGGCGCTTCGCCGGGGGCGCTCGCCGGTGGTTCGAGACCGAGGAACCGTACCTGCGCGCTCTGGTGGCCGCGTGCGCGGGTCAGGTCGACCCAGCGGATCCAGCGGCTCGAGGCGTGGATTACCCCCCGGCGGCTGTCGCGCAACTGATCCACCTCGGCAACGCGTTGGACGTGTGGTATGCGCGTATCGGGGTGGGGGAGAACGGGCGCGGAGTGGCCGACGATCTGTGCTCGCTTCCCGGAACCGACGAGCTGAACCGCGATCTGCTGCTGCTGCGGGCGGGACGGCTCACCGAGCGGCCGCGCGGATACCGGCCGCGGCGATTGTCGACGAGCTTGGCCGCGCGCTGGGAGCACCAGGCGGCGCTGCGGCGGCTTGGCGCCGAGTCGCCGGCGTTGGACGAGGCGGCCGACCAAGTGGAGGCCGCGTGGTGGCTGCTGCCGCGTGACGACATCGCCGGTGAGGTGTGCGCCCTGATCAATCTCGCCGTCGTGCACATCCGGCAAGGCCGTCTCGACGCCGCGCAGGATCGTCTCGAACTCGCCGAGTCCCTCACCCGCCCCGGCCTCGATCCCGACGGACGCGCGCAGACCCATGAGACCATGGGCACGCTGTGGTGGGCCCGCGGCGAACCTCGCCGCGCCCTGCGCTGCTGGCAGCTCGCCTTGACCGCCTACCGCGCCCTCGACGACGACCTCGGCATCGGCCGCTGCCTGCAACACCTCGGCTCCGTGATCGTCACCGACCCCGACCACGCCACGCTGCTGCTGCCCAACGATCCACCCCTCACCCGCGCCGAGGCCCTACGCCAAGCCGCCGGATGGCTCGCCGAAGCCCGCCGCAGGCACCCGGCAGCCCTGCACGCCGAATACTATGCCGCACAGATACCTTCGAGCCTTCACGCCGACCGCGGCTTCCGCAACACCCTTCCCTCCCGCCGCCGCACCCCGTCGGCTCGAATCGATCAGTGGCCCGCGGCCGTCGAAGACCACGCCCACCGGCCGCAGCCCGCACCCTGACCTGCCGGTGGCCCAGTTGTTCTGCCGGGCGCTGGTCGCGGTGGTCGCGACGAGGTCGACCGGGCATTCGGCCGCGCGATGTCGATGCCCGCGATCCATCCCCTGGAATTCGAGGACAGACACATCCCAATTTGGATGCAGGGAGTCACTGTGTGGGAGGCAGTTTCGCGTCATGGGGAGACTTGTCGGGGCGCAAGCCGCGCCAGCTGGGGTGGCGCAGACCGTCGGAGGTGACTTCGCGATATTCGATGTCGCCGACCAGGACCGGCTCGACCCAGTGGGCTGATGCCGCGACCGCGCGCGGCGCAGGGACATCGAAGGGCGGGTCCGGACGGGACAGCTCGTTCAGGCGACGTTGCAGCGACCGACGGTCGTGCATGGTCCAGCCGGTGCCGACATTGCCCACGTGCACCAGTTGGTCGTCGTCGTTGTACGCGCCGAGCGCCAGCGAGCCGAACGTCGCGGAGAATCGGCCGGTGCCGGGCAACCAACCCGCGACAACGACCTCGGCCGTCTTGCGCAGCGGCGTCTTGATCCACAACGGAGAGCGCCGCCCGGGATAGTAGGCCGAATCGAGCCGCTTGGCGACGATTCCCTCCAAACCATGTGCGCGAGCGATGTCGAGCAGCGTGTCGGC
Source organism: Nocardia aegles (assembly GCF_052545135.1). Lineage (NCBI taxonomy): Bacteria > Bacillati > Actinomycetota > Actinomycetes > Mycobacteriales > Nocardiaceae > Nocardia > Nocardia aegles. The sequence goes on along the minus strand of NZ_JBQWRI010000002.1, from coordinate 546,630 downwards.
GTCGACGTCGCGGTAGAACGGCGGGGTACGGACCAGAGGCCGATCCAGCGCCAGTTCCGCCAAACGCTCCCGACGCTCGGTGTAGGGCAGATTCATGATGGACGCACCGCTCACGGCCAGCAAATCGAACGCCAGATACTGTGCCGGGAATTCGCGCAGCAATTCCGTGCTGGGGGAGACGACATGCATCCGCCGCTGCAGGCGAGGGAACGACGGCGCGCCCGTCGTCGGATCCGGTGCCACGATCTCCCCGTCGAGGATCATCTCACCGCCCTCGCCCAGCTCGTTGAGAGCCGCGGTGAGCTCGGGAAACGAGCCGCTGATATCCCGATTCCCACGACTGTGGAGTCGGCATTCCCCCGCCCGGCACAGCGCGACGGCACGAATGCCGTCCCACTTCATCTCCAACGCCCACCGGCCACGCTCCCGCGGTGGCCGTCCGGAGACGGCCAGCATCGGCGCCGGCACTAAAGGCACCCGAACAGCATATCGACAGCAAACTTTAGGTGTGCACTCGGCCGGACCGACTGGTGACATAGCGGCACTGGCACAAGAGGGCTCGCCGGTGTCGTTACCAGAGTGGCCTCATGAACTCGGAGTACCCGGGCCTGGCGGGCCGGCCCGGGGCACCGACGCCGATGCACTGGTCTGATTCGACACATGGGTCGCGTCGTTGGTCAGTTCCACCGAGGTTACGTCACGAGCACGCAATGCGGCCGTGAGCTCGAGAAGAGGGCGAGCCGGAGCGGGATCGTGGCGTCCTCGAGGAACCGCGTCCGCTGCCAGCGCTGCCAACCGAACTGCATCGCATCGAATACCGCGCGTTCGGAGTCCAGGTGCACGACCCATCGGCCGGCACCATGTGCGCCGCAGCTGGTAGCTCAACCATCTCCACGGTGTTGCATCAAGGGCAACATTGTTGCGTCTTGTTCGCGGAACGCTGGATTCATTCAGGTAGGGTGCGATTTTCGCAGCGACATGCGAATTGCTCTCGACCTGCGTCGCGAGAGTGTGCAGTGCTGCATTCAACGCGATTCATCCTAGCTCTGAACTCACAATCCGAGCTTGGTGACCGCGTTGTCTTCCAGGGGGTTGGCGGTGCGGATGTAGCCGTGGACGGTGCGCGGGTTGGTCCAGCGGCCCTGACGCATGATCTCGCGGTCGCTGGCGCCGCCGAGCGCGGCCTGGGTGGCGAATCCGGCACGCAGCGAATGGCCGGAGAACATGTCGGGGTCGAGCCCGGCGCGGGCGGCATAGCGCTTGACCAGTTCCGCGACCGCCCGCCCGGACATGGCCCGATCGCCGATTCCGCCGTGCCGATTGACGGTGGGGAACAGAGGCAGGTCCGCATCGGTGAGTGTGGTGCCGGTGAAGCCGTGGCAACGGTGGATATCGGCCGATCTCGCCGGAAGCTCGGCGAGCCAGGTCCGGACACCGGAAGTTCCTGCGGTGGCGTGGGTTTCGCGTAGACGCAGCCAGTCGGCGAAGGCGCATACCGGGCAGGTTGCGGGGCGGCGGCCGCGGGGGAGAGCCACGCGCTGTTCGGCCGCGCCGGTGGGGTCGGTCTTCGTCGCGGGCAGCCGGATCAACAGGATCGGTTCGCCGGTCGTGTGGTCGAGGCCCACCTCGACGTCCCCGATGCGCAGACCGGCCAGTTCGCTGCGGCGCAGGGCACCCGCGAAACCGATGAGCAGTGCGAGCGCATCCCGGCGCCGGGCGGGTTCGGTGGGCCACCCCGGTTCGGGGAGCCCACCCAGCAGTTGATCGAGGGTGTGCAGCAGGACGGGGCGTTTGCGTTTGGGTTGTGTCCGCCGGGTGCGGCGGATTCCGCGCAACGTCAGACGCACTACATCCGATCGAGTCGGTGACGCCAGGCCGTTGGCCGCGTGCACCGCGGCGATGGCGGCCGACTTGCGTTCCACAGTCGCCGGAGTGAACGCCCATGTGCCGTCGTCGTGGCGCGCGTCGGCGGCCGCGGCGAGATAGACGGCCACGTCCAGCGCGTCGGCAGGCAATGCTTGACGGCCCTCGGTGGCGCACCACGCCGACCACGCCACCCAATCGGCCCGGTAGGCGCGCAGAGTGTTCGCCGACTGCGACGCTTCGAGATACCGGCGCAGCGATCCGGCTTGGTCGTCGTCGAAACGGTCCCGCACCAGCCGCAGTGCCGCCGCATCGACCAGCACGCTGCGCACCCCCCGGCGCAACTCGGTGCGCACCGTTTCCGGAACCGCGACCACACTGGATCGATCGTCCATGAGTCGGGCTCCCGCGTTCCTAATCGGTGACGGACTGTTCGCGCCAGGCATTCGGCGCAGGAAGCCAGCCTACGGCACCGAGACGGCACGCTCGGTCGAGAGGTAAACGGCCGCGCCAGTGCCGCTCGAACCGCACTCGTGCACGGAATCGGCAGCGTCACAGTGACGTTTCGGGGCGCAGTCCTGGCTCGGGTCAACTCGCCGCTACTGCTGAGGCTCATTGCGATCAAGTCCCGAGCTCCGCGCCGCCCGCTCCACGCGCTGCCGACTCGGCGACGCAGCGCGGGTGTCTCTCACGGCCGCGCCACCCCGATACGACGGCCTCTCCGCGCCCATCACTCGGCTCGTCGTTTCTGCGGCACCTTCCGGCCGGTCGCTTCCGCGGGTGTGTCCTCAGTGCCGCCCTTCTACGTCGATTCGGATTGCGAGGGTGGTCTGTGACGGCGTGGAGGGGTACCTAGTTTTTCGTAAAATACGTAGCTATTTCGTTTCGTCACAACAAATGCTACGAAACGAAACCTTGTGGAGGTTTGTATGCCTGAATCCCAGGACCTGACCGCCGATAAGGTTCACTTATCGGCGGTCAGGGACGAGAGTCGGTTTAGGGCTCACAGGGGCTGTTCTGTCTCAAAAGTTTGCGAACTCGGTTGAGCCGGCTGACATTGCCACCGCCGAGGTACGTTCATAGACCTGCCGTCCGGTACCAGGAGGTGTATCCGCAGTGCCGTTTCCGCCCGAGATCACTCAACGGCTGCGCAGTACCCCACGACAGATGGCCGCCGCCTGGGTCGAGGGGGTCCCCCACGATTGAACCCATCGTTGTCGTCCCTTACGACCCATGCTGGCCACGAATGTTCGATGAGCAGGCGGAAGCGATCCGGCGAGCGCTGGCCGGTCAAAAGATCACAATCGAGCATGTCGGCAGTACCGCAGTCCCAGGCCTGGCCGCCAAACCGATCATCGACATCGACCTCATCGTGGCCGACTCCGCCGACGAGGCCGCCTACGTCCCTGACCTGGAACGAGCCGGATTCCGCTTGGTTTTGCGGGAGCCCTCCTGGCACCAGCACCGTATGCTCACCCACACCGACCCGGCGGTGAACCTGCACGTGTTCAGCCCGAACGCGGCCGAGCACATTCGACATCTGGTTTTTCGGGACTGGCTACGCAGCCACCCCAGCGACCGGGACCTCTACGCGACCGCCAAAGGCGACCTCGCCGCGCAGACCGCCGACACCCCGGCCGACTACAACCTGGCCAAGAACCCGATCATCGACGAAATCTACGGCCGAGCGTTCGACCATGCTGCTCAAGGATGACGCCAGATCTGACGGGCATGTACGTGCCGCCCGCGCCCGCCGGGCATCGACCAGCTTGTCACCGGGCGTCGGCGTCCAGTCTCTGGGCAGCTCCAGCGCCCGTATCGCGGCCAGCCCAATCGGCTCTTGGAGTTGATCGGCGAGTCGGCGAGCTCAGTCATCCGGACTACGTCGTGGGGGCGTCGGCCAGCCGGATCTGCACCTCGTATTGCGTGTGAGACCGTCCGGCGTCACATCTGAGCTGTCCTACGATCTCGCGTTCGCGCGGCGCCCAGCCGGACGGCAGCGCATTCCAGGCGCGCTTTCCTCATCGTTCATCCCACGTCTTGTTCGAATTTGAATAAAAAGGTATGCTCACCGTACTGGTTCAAATTTGAACAGAAGGAGGTGTGATGACTACGGAGCAAGTGTCTCGGATGCCCGTGCTGTATCTGTCGCACGGCGCACCCCCGCTGGCCGATGACCCGATCTGGCCGGGGCAGCTGGCGAACTGGTCGGCGAAACTGGCGAAACCTGAAGCGGTGCTGATGATTTCAGCGCACTGGGAGGACGCGCCGTTGGCGCTCGGGGCGACCGCGACGGTTCCGCTGGTGTACGACTTCTGGGGCTTTCCACAGCACTATTACGACGTGCGCTATCCCGCGCCGGGTGCGCCCGAACTGGCCGAGAAGGTCCGCAAGCTGCTGCGCAGACCGGGACTTCCCGTCCAGGACGTGCCCGACCGCGGGCTGGACCACGGTGTGTATGTGCCGCTCGTGGAGATGTACCCGGATGCGGACGTCCCGGTGCTCCAGATGTCGTTGCCCACCCTGGATCCCCGTGAGCTGATGTCTCTGGGCCGCAGACTTGCGCCGCTGCGCGAGGAGGGTGTGCTGATCGTCGGCAGCGGATTCTTCACCCACAACCTTCGGGTATTCAACGACGCCGGCGCGGTCCACCCGGTCATGACCGAATTCGACGACTGGGGCCGCGCCGCGCTGGCAGCTGCGGATATCGACGCCCTGCTCGACTTCGAGAGCAAAGCGCCCGCGGCGCATCTTGCCCATCCCCGCACCGAACACTTCGCCCCACTGTTCGTCACTCTCGGTGCGGGCGAAGCCGACCTCGCCACCCAGCGAGCCGTCATCGACGGTTTCTGGCACGGCTTGGCCAAACGCTCCATCCAAATCGGTTGAAGCGACCATCCCCCCACAAGGAGATTCCATGAGCACGACCACCGCGGCCGCGACGGCCCCGTCGATCAAAGATTCCAGCGAACTCGGCTACGACACCGGCCTTCTGGTGCTGCGCCTTGTCATCGGCCTGACCCTCGCCGCGCACGGCACCCAGAAGCTGTTCGGCTGGTTCGGTGGCTACGGAATCTCCGGTACCGGCAAATTCTTCACCGCCAGCGGCTATCCGGCGGGTGACGCCATGGCGGTGATCGCCGGTCTCAGCGAGACCCTGGGAGGCCTCGGCCTGGCCGTCGGCCTGCTCACCCCGCTGGCGGCAGCCGCCGTCCTGGGCACCATGATCAACGCCCTCGTGGTCCACGGCACCGGTTCCTTCTTCGCTCCCAAGGGTTTCGAATACGAAGCGATCCTCGCCCTGGGTGCCGCCTCTCTCGCGCTCGCCGGACCGGGCCGTATCGCTGTCGACCACTACCTGCCCGTTGTGCGCAATCATCGGCTCGTCTACGGCGTCGCCGCGATCGTGTTGGCCGTGGTCGCAGGCGGCATCGTCCTGCTGGTACGCAACTGACTCTCCGTCACCGTCGCTGGCGCGCCGGATGCGTCGCTGACCGAGCTCGCCACACCTGGGCGTGACGCCGCGCCCCGGTAAGCCCGGCTCCTACCCTCGGGTAGGGGCCGGCACGGGGCGGTAACGTTCCCGGGTAGCGTCGATGCGGATCGTCGTTGTCGGCTCCGCATCGTTGGTACGCCCACAACACGGGGTGCCTCATCATCCGGGAGTATCGCTGCTGCGGGATGCATCTCGACTGGGCCGGGGTCTGCTGCGCTCTCGGTGCGGACATCAGGCACCATCCGACGGTACCGTGCCCGAGGACGCGTCAGGATGAGCCCAGCGGCATAGACGCCGATGAGCGTGAGATAAAGAGGGAACAGTACATCCATGTTCATTTTCCCTGGGCGAGAACTATCGAACCATGGCGCTCGGCTCCGTGTCGCACAGGAGGGCGGCTCGATCGGGTACGCCACCCCGGCGCCAGGCGTCGGCAACGAGCACCGCATCCAGGCTGCTGCGCGCATCATGGACACGCACACAACTGGCTCCGTTGGCGGCTGCGAGGGCCGCTACCGCCGTTGAGGCCGCGTCGCGAGATGCCGGCGGCACAGCCGGACCTGGGTCGGTGGTCAACAAGCTGCCGAGAAAGGACTTCCTGGACGCCCCGACGAGCACCGGGAAGCCGAGAGAAGTGAGTTCACCCAACCGGGAAAGTAGCGCCCAATCGTGTTCGGGGCGTTTGGCGAAGCCCAACCCTGGGTCGAGCACGATCTGACTCGGCCGGACCCCCTGGGCGATCAGCGAATCGACCCTGTGCTGGAGCTCTGTGATCACCTCGGTCACGACGTCGTGATAGTTGGCGTGGCGTTGCATGTCGCGGCTCGGAGCGCGCCAATGCATTACGACGTAGGGCAGGCCGCTGTGAGCGACCAACCGCGCCATGGCGGGATCGGCCAGGCCGCCGCTGACATCGTTGACCAGCCGGGCGCCCGCTGTCAGTGCCGCCTCGGCGACGACCGAGCGCGTGGTATCCACGCTGACTGTCAATCCCGCGCGGACGAGTTCACGAACCACAGGCAGGACACGACGCAATTCGTCATCCGCGGAGACTCGCGATGCCCCGGGCCTGGTCGACTCACCGCCGACGTCGATGATGTCGGCGCCCGATTCGGCGAGCGCCAGCGCGTGGCTGACCGCGCGCGACCTGTCGAGGTAGCGACCGCCGTCGGAGAACGAATCCGGGGTCACATTCACGATTCCCATGATCAGGCAGCGACTGTGCCGCTGCTGGGAAGTCAGACCCTCCGGAACGCGCGGCGTACCGCCCTCGGTCAGTCGGAAATCGTGGTGGCTGTGCCGGTCGAAGCGCTGAATCATCGCTGGGTTCACAGCTCCTTCGGTCAGGCCTGGCCTCGGCGCGGCTGAAGCCGTGCGGAGCCGAGGCGGGCGTCACCAGGAGCGACCGTGAACGCCCGCCAGCGGCTCACTCTGGTACTCGTTGTCGGTAGCCACCACCGCTCGGCCCTCGGGTCGGCTCGTGTGGTGTCGTGTCGACCATGGAAGGCGTCCTCGTCCTTACCCGGGTGGCAGTCGCGACGTTACTGAACCGATAGGCCGGCCGGCTATCCCTCGAGCGCGGCGCTTGTCCCGATCGCGCGCCCCAACTGCCGGCGCTGCTCCCGTTTCCGGCATACCGCTACCGTCCGGGCGGTATGCGACGCGCAAATGGGACAACGGGCGCGTTCGGAGGATAGTCGCGAATCACATTTGTTCCGTAGCGTCGCAGCCGCCACCCAGTCTATGACGTCTCTTGGTTACACGGTGAAGAGCTGATACAAGGGGCGACACTCCAAAAATGAAGGACGCACTGTGACGATTCTGGGCACAACAGCCATGGACGCGCCCGAGGCGAGTACCGGGACGAATCTCGAGGATCTCATTCAGAAGGCAGGCAGTCCCGTAAAGCTGCTCCGCGGCAACCGAATGGGTCCATATGTCTTTCCTGGAATCCCTCCGGAATTTACGAACTGGCGCGACGAGCAGCGCGCATGGAAGGAGAGTGTGGCGCTCCTCGAGCTGTCGTACCATATGACCGAGTTGCATTTGCACGGTAGTGAGGTCATCCCCTTCCTCTCGCAGTTCGCCGCCAACAAACTCGATCCGTTCCAGGTGAAGCGTGCGAAGCAGATCGTTTTGCCCGACCACGACGGCTATCACATTGCCGACGGCATCGTCTTCCACGAGGAGGAAGAATTCTTCCGCGTCGTAGGCGCCCCCATCGTGTGCGACTGGCTGCAGTTCAACTCCGAAGGAACGTCTCTCGACGTGGATGCGGCAGTCCACCACAACTGGATGGTCCATCAGGGCCCCCGGGAAGTTTTCCGGATCCAGATTCAGGGGCCCAACGCGCTCCCGCTGCTGCGTGAAGTGACGAACGACAAACTGCCCGAGATCAAGTTCTTCTACATCGGCGAGTTCCAGATCGCGGGGAAGACGGTCCGTGCGCTGCGGCACGGAATGGCCGGTACACCCGGATTCGAGATCTACGGTGCGTGGAACGATCAGGATGCCGTCCGTGAGGCCCTGATCCAGACCGGCGAGAAGTACGGTCTGCGCCTGGTCGGCGAGAACGCCTACGGGCCCACGGCTCAGGAGTCCGGTTGGATTCCGGTCCCGGTGCCTGCGATCTATCACAGTGAGAACATGAAGCCGTACCGCGAGTGGCTGACCGGCTATCATCTGGAATCCACCGGCTCGCTGGGTGGCAGCTACCAGTCCGAGGACATTCGCGACTACTACGTCGATCCGATCGAACTGGGCTACGCCGCTCACATCGATTTCAACGGCGACTTCGTCGGGCGTGACGCATTGCTCGAAAAGTCGAAGGACCAGCGGCGCAAGAAGGTGACCCTGGTGTGGAACGAGGACGACGTCCTCGCTGTCCAGCGTGCCGCGCTCTTCGGCGACAAGCCCGCTCGCTACATCAACACGCCCCACACGACCTACGCCACCTTTGTCGCCGACCAAGTACTGAAGGGAGACGTTCACACCGGTCTGTCGATGCAGGGCTCCTACTCGGCGAACGCACGTTCCTACATTTCCAACGCAGTGGTCGGCATCGAGCACAGTGAGCCGGGCACCGAGGTGACCCTGCTGTGGGGTGAGCCGAACTCCACGCGCCCCATCGTCGAGCAGCACGAGGTGCGGGAGATCCGCGCGACGGTTGCGCCGGCGCCGTTCTTCGAGAAGGTCATCAAGACCGGTAAACAGTAACGGACCAAGGCCGTCGTACGCGGGAATCTCGCCTCCGGCGACGGTCGCATGTGGGACGGCCGCGCTGTCGGGATCAGGCGCTCCAGATGGGCCCGAAGTCTCGTCAGCGCCGCACGGCCCGCGATCATTCCCGTGGCGGCGGCCACATAAATCTCGGATCGCGGAGATGCCTGGATCGGCTTTTTCAGCGACCACGATACCTCGAAAAGGATCGAATATGCGCACAATAACCATTGTCGGCGCAGGCCAGGCCGGCCTGCAGCTCGGAATCGGGCTGGTGGACGCCGGTTACGACGTTCGGATCGTCTCGAATCGCACGGCCGAGGAAATCGGAAACGGGCGCATCACTTCGAGCCAGTGCATTTTCGGGGGCGCGCGCGCTCGCGAGGCCTCGCTCGGTCTGGACTTCTGGAACGACGCGCCGGATATCGATGGCATCGCCGTGAACGTCTCGGACCTGCAGGGTGGTCTGGCGACTCGCTACCAGTCGCGTCTGGATCTGCCCGCGCAGTCGATCGATCAGCGGGTGAAGATGCCGCGCTGGATCGAGGAGTTCACCACGCGGGGCGGGCATCTCGAGGTTCGCGAGGCGACGATCGATGACCTCGAGGAATACGCCAGGTCCTCCGATCTCGTCATGGTCGCCGCGGGCAAGGGCGATATCGCCAAGATGTTCGAACGGGACGCGGTGCGGTCGACATTCGATACCCCGCAGCGTTCGGTATCGGCGACCTATCTGAACGGCATGCTCCCCACCGACGGGTACACGGTGATCTCGTACGGCATCGTTCCCGGTATCGGGGAGTACTTCGCGTTCCCCGGCATCACGACCTCGGGGCCCTGTCACATCATGGCCATGGAAGCCGTCCCGGGTGGGCCGATGGATGTGTTCATGGGCGTCACCGACCCGCAGGATCATCTGGACCGCGTGCAGAAGATCTTGAACGAATTCCTGCCGTGGGAGGCGGAGCGCACCCGCGACGCGGAACTCACCGATGATCTCGGCGTGCTGGCCGGAGCGTTCGCGTCCACCGTTCGTAAGCCGATCGGCCTCCTGCCGTCCGGTGCCACGGTGCTGGGCCTGGCGGATGTCGTGGTCCTGAACGACCCGATCACCGGACAGGGCGCGAACAACGCGAGCAAGTGCGCGATGTCCTACCTGGCAAGCATTCTGGAGCACGGCGACCGGCCGTTCGACGACGAGTTCAAGACAACCACGTTCGAGCGGTACTGGGACTACGCCAGGTACCCGACCGCGATGACCGATTTCTTCCTGCTTCCCCCTCCGCCGCATCTCCTCGATGCCCTGGGAGCCGCATCGACCAACCCCCGGGTGGCGCGGCGGTTCGTCAACGGATTCGATGAGCCTCGTGACTTCTGCCTGACGTTCACGGACGCAGATGCGACGGCGGCATACCTGCAAGAGGCCGCGGCGACCGCGTGAGCGGCGAGCGCGACTGAGCGAAGGATATTTCTATGCGCACTATTACAATCGTCGGTGCCGGCCAAGCCGGCTTGCAGCTCGGGATCGGGTTGCTGGATGCCGGTTACGATGTCCGGCTCGTGTCGAATCGTAGCGCCGAGCAGATCGCGAACGGCCGGGTCACCTCCAGCCAGGTGATCTTCGGGGCGGGACGGGCGCGGGAAAAAGCGCTCGGGCTCGATTTCTGGAAAGACGCACCGTCCATGGAGGGCATCGCCGTGACGGTGCCCGATGGGCAGGGCGGCAAGGCGATCTCCTGGACGTCGCGGCTCGATCTGCCGGCACAGTCGATCGATCAGCGGGTCAAGATGCCGCGCTGGATGGAGGAGTTCACCGCTCGGGGTGGACAGCTCGAGATCCGCGACGCGGCGATCGATGACCTGGAGGAATACGCCAGGTCCTCCGATCTCGTCGTGATCGCCGCGGGCAAGGGTGCTATCGCCGAGCTGTTCGAACGGGATGAGGCGCGGTCGGCCTTCGATACCCCGCAGCGAATTCTGTCGTTGGCCTACCTCAAAGATGTGGCGCCGCCGGATCCCTACTCGAACTCGACCTTCACCTACAACATCGTTCCGGGCGTCGGCGAGTACTTCGTGCCGCCGGCACTGACGACGACAGGGCCGTGCCACATCGCGGTCCTGTCCGCCCTGCCGGGTGGTCCGATGGATGTGTTCAAGGGCGTAACGGATCCGCGGGAGCATCTGGAGGGCATCCGGAAAATCTTGAACGAGTTCTTGCCGTGGGAAGCGGAGCGTATCCGCGACGCGGAACTCACCGACGATCTCGGTGTGCTCGCCGGCGGATTCACCCCGGTTATTCGTAAGCCGATCGGTGTGCTGCCGTCCGGTGCCACCGTGCTGGGCCTGGCGGACGTCATCGTCCTGAACGACCCGATCACCGGGCAGGGTGCGAACAACGCGAGCAAGAGTGCGGCGTCGTATCTGGCCAGCATTCTCGAGCACGGCGACCGGCCGTTCGACGACGAGTTCAAGACCAGCACGTTCAACCGGTTCTGGGACTACGGCAAGTACGTCACCGAGTGGACCAATGCCTTCCTCGTCCCTCCGCCGCCGCACGTGTTGCAGATTCTGGGAGCCGCGGGAGCCAGTCCTCGTGTCGCGCGGCGGTTCGTCAATGCGTTCGACGAACCTCGTGACTTCTATCTGTGGTTCACGGACCCCGAGTCGTCCGCGTCGTACCTGCGGGAGGCGGTAGCTCCGTAAGCGCGCTACCGCGCAGCGATGATCGTCATGGCCTGTCGGAGTGCTGAAAAGTGCTCCGACAGGCCATGACTGTAACCACGGAGCCCTACGCGCGAGTCGTGTTCTGGCAGAAGGCCAGGACCTGCGGCCAGGAGAGGGCGAAGGCGGCCGCGTTCACGGGTTTCCCCTCCAAACCATGCACCGCGAATCCGTGCCCGGCCCCTGGATACACGTGCGCGATGGTCGCGCCGGTCTCGCGCGACTCGAGCGCATCGCGCAGCCGGGCGTAGCTCTCCCAGGCGACGTGTTCATCAGCCTTGGGATACAGCATCATGACCGGCGAAGTCGCGGATGCGACGACCTCGGCCGCGTCGAGCGTGTGATTGGCGGGCGGGGGAATCAGCACGGTCGGGTGGTAGGCGACCACGTTCGCGAGGCGGTCGTCCCGGCCACCGGCCAGCAGGGCGAATCGACCGCCCACACACCAGCCGATCACGCCGACCTGTTCGAGGCCGAGCGCATCGAGCATGTGGTCGACAAGCCGCCGGATCTCGTCGAGGCAGGAGTCGTCGTCGAGCTCTCCCATCTTGGCGATCAGGGACTCGATCGGCGTATCGTCGGTGCTGGGTCCGTGCCACATATCCCACACGACGGCTGTCATGCCTGCCTCGGCGATGTCGTGGGCCAGCGCGCGTATCTGCTGGGCGATCCCGAAAGCGTTCGGGAGCAGGAGCATGCCCGATTTCCCACCTGAACTCGGGCGTGCGACATGGGCCCGAAGCTCACCGACCACAAGCTCCGAGACTTCGACGCCGGTACTCATGCGAACCGCCATGCGCCCAAGGAGATTTCGCGCGACGGGCGCCGGAGGCCACCAGGTACGCCGTCGTCCGGCCCGGTTGCCCGGTCGGCAGAAACTGCCCGTGCGTTGACAGACATCTGTGTCACTCCATTCAGACGATTCGATTGCGGATAGTGCCGAGCTGCGTGATCGTGATCTCGACGACATCACCGCTGTGGAGGAACCGAGGCGGATCGAAGCCGATCCCCACCCCGGCCGGCGTGCCGGTGGCGATGATGTCGCCCGGGAGCAGTCGAATGCCCGCTGACACAGTCGCGATGAGTTCGGGAATGTCGAAGATCAGGTCCTTGACGACGGCACTCTGGCGCACTTCGCCGTTGACCTTCGTCTCCAACTCGAGCTCGCGCACGTCGGAAATCTCATCGGCGGTCACCACGGCGGGCCCCATGGGGCAATGGGTGTCGAGTGACTTGCCGAGCAACCACTGCTTGTGGTCGCGCTGCAGGTCGCGTGCGGTGACATCGTTGATGATCGTATATCCCCACACGTGTTCGTACGCTCGCTCGCGGCTGATCCCGCGGCCGCCCGGGCCGATGATGACGGCCAGCTCACCTTCGTAGTCGATCTCGTGCGCCACGCCGGGGTGCGACTCGACGTCGTCGTAAGGCCCGGTCACCGCCGTGGTCGCCTTCGAGAACATGATCGGCTTATCCGGCACGTCCACCGAACGGGAAGGGGTGTCGTAGCCACTCTTGCCGAATTCCACGACATGTTCGCGATAGTTCTTCCCGACACAGAAGATGTTCCGGCGAGGCACGGGGATCGGCGCGAGCAGGCGCACCGATTCGAGCGGAACCCCCGGCAGATCCGCGACTCCGGCCGCCACGGTCGGGCCGAGGTCGGCCCAGTTTTCGATCAGGTCGACAACCGCGGTACCGGGCGGCAGGATGCCCGTCACGTCGTGCACGAACCCGGTGCCGGCGTCGAGGACACCGACCCGGGCTCCGTCTGCGTGAGCGAAGGTGACTAATCGCATGTTCAAACCAATCTAACCATTGTGAACCAATAGGGCTGTAGGGGACTTTAGTCCAAGAATGGGTCCGGCGCCAGGATTGGCAGGCGCGCTGCCACTGCGATTGGTTGGTATTGGTCAATTCGACCTCTACTGCTGTGTCGCGTGCTGAACGGCTGTGGTCCCGCCTCCGCGGCCGAGGCGGCGCGGGACGCTCGACCGCAACCTGTACCGCGACAAGCGAACCGACGCGTCGTCGACTACCACGCGCCACGACAGCGCCCGGTGCGAGTCTCAGCGCGACCGGCCCACAGCGGTTTCGGACCGAATCGAGATGCGCCGATCGGGCCCGAGGCCGGTGTGCCGGATGACCCGCCGATGCGCCGCACCCGCCGAGCGTACGCGGTCGAGACGTTCGCGCGACAACGATCACACCGTGGCGACGGCACGTGCTGTCGGATATCGGATAAGACCCGCGCTGGTCGGATAGTCGCGGTGTCGTCCCACTTTATAACTTCATAATGGCAAACCAAGCCGGCGTGACGTCCGGCCGATTTCGGACGTCGGCCAGAACGCGAGGGGTAACGGAAGAACCTCGTCGTATCGCTCATCCGGATCGAGTTGTCGGCGTCCATGGCCGTCAACGCACGGATATCAAGGTTCGAGAGGACACCCCATGATCAAGAATGGAGCCGCTCAAAGCTTCCCGGTGGCCCATTCCGGGAGGCGGATTCGTCGCAGCAGAACCCGGTAATCGCAAATCTGGCGGGCTTCGCAGCGCCGCCCTGCCTCGCCCATCACTGCTCTGATTCGTGCGGGTTCCCGCACAGTGCTCGCCCACTTCGGCTGCATCCCGCTACGCGGCCGGCGCACAGTACGCCGACTGCTGCTGTGGGCCGGGCCCATTAGTGAAATGAAAGTGACGTCAATGGATAACTATGTATTGCCGGATGTGCACCGATTGGTGGACGGCTTCTCGGTCGAGATGACAGGCAAGGATGTGCCAGGGCTTCGCGAGGCGACGGGAACGATCCCGGCCGGCACACGTGTCAACGTCACGTTCCTCGGCAACGAGGATCTCGAGATGCGCGTGGCCGCAGCGAAGGCGGTGAAGGAGGCCGGGTATATCCCTGTTCCGCATATCTCGGCGCGCCGCTTGAAGTCGCAATCACAGCTCGAGGAGTTCCTCGATCGGCTGCAGCAGGTCGGCGCCAGCGAAAACGTGTTCGTGGTCGGCGGCGATCCGGTGACGCCGGAGGGGCCGTACGACAGTGCGTACGCGGTGATCCGGTCCGGTGTGCTGCAACGGTACGGGGTGGATGAGGTGAGTATCTCCGGCTATCCCGAGGGCCATCCCGACATCTCGAGCGAGTCGCTGTGGGAGCACCTCGGAAAGAAGTACGTATCGCTGCAGGAACAGAATCTCGGCACTGTGATCCTGACCCAGTTCGCGTTCGACACGGCCCCGGTCGTCCGCTGGATCGGTGCGGTACGAGATCTCGGTATCGAGGCGCCGATCCGAGTCGGCACGCCGGGCCCGGCAGGCGTCAAGCGGTTGCTCGGCTTCGCCCGTAGATTCGGTATCGGCGCGAATGCGATGATCGTGAAGAAGTATGGATTCTCGTTGACCAATCTGATGGGCACCGCAGGCCCGGATCGCTTCATCACCGATCTCGCCGACCTCATCGCCGAAAATGACAAAGCGGGAGCGGTCCAGTTGCACTTCTACACCTTCGGTGGGCTGCGGGCCACGGCCGAATGGGTGCAGGACTACCTCGCCCGAGCCCGAGTGTGAAGGGCCCGATCATGACAGTCCAGAATTCCGCTTTGATCGACCACGCCTGCCTGATAATCCATGCTCCCGACCAGCCAGGCATCATCGCCAGCGTGTGTTCCCTGGTTACCCGCGTCGGCGGCAACATCATCACGCTGGACCAATACGCGGACAATACGGTGGGCGGCACGTTCTTTCAGCGGGTGGTGTTCCACCGCCCGGATTTGGCCGCTGCGCGACCGGACATCGAGTCCGAGTTGGACCAGACATTGTCGCCGTTCGGCGCGACATGGACACTCACCGACCAGTCCATGCCGAAACGTATGGCGATTCTCGCGTCCACCTCCGATCACTGTCTGCTCGATCTGCTGTGGCGTCAGCGCCGCGGTGAGCTGCCGGTGACCATTCCGATGGTGATCTCGAACCACACCAATTGCGTCGACGACGTCCGCTCCTTCGGGGTGCCTTTCTTCCACGTTCCGTGCTCGGGACCCGATAAGGAGGAGGCGGAGGCGAAGATCCTCGCGCTGCTCAGTGGAAACGTCGATTTCGTGGTATTGGCACGCTACATGCAGATCCTCTCCGACGACTTCATCAGTTCGCTCGGGGTGCCGATCATCAATATCCATCACTCGTTCTTGCCTGCCTTTATCGGAGCGGGTCCCTACCGCAAGGCGAAGGAGCGTGGCGTAAAGCTCGTCGGTGCCACGGCGCACTATGTCACGAAAGATCTCGACGAAGGCCCGATCATCGAGCAGGACGTCGTCCGCGTGACTCACGGCGACACCGTAGCCGACCTCCAGCGCCGGGGCGCGGACGTCGAACGCGCGGTCCTCTCCCGTGCTGTCGCGTGGCACAGCGAGGACCGGGTGATCCGGTACGGCAATTCCACGATTGTGTTCACCTGATGACGGCGAAGATCATCGACGGGAAAGCGGTCGCGGAAGAAAGCCGGGCACGGACGGCGAAACGTGTCGTGGAGTTCGTCGCAGCCTATGGGTTCGCGCCCGGGCTGGCGACGATTCTCATCGGCGACGATCCCGCGAGCGATGTGTATGTGCGCAACAAGCGTAGAGCGGCTTCGGCAGCTGGGCTGGCGGACTTCCATGAGCACCTCCCCGCAGCAGTGAGCCAGCAGGAGGTCGAGGGTCTGATCGATCGTCTCAACGAGGATCCGAGAGTCAGCGGAATCCTGTTGCAGCTCCCCGTTCCCGGCGGCCTCGACCGGACGAGGCTCATCGAGCGGATCGCGCCTGCGAAGGATGTCGATGGGCTCACCACGCTCAATCAGGGTCGGCTCGCCCGTGGGGTGGCAGGGCTGCAGCCCTGCACCCCAACGGGGATCATCGAGCTACTCGACTCCAGCGGGGTAGCGATCGAGGGCAGTTTCGCCGTTGTCGTCGGACGCTCCGAGCTGGTCGGTCATCCGGTGGCCGAGTTGCTGCTGCGTCGGGGCGCCACGATCGCGATCGCCCATTCGCGGACCCGCGACCTCGCGGGGTTGAGTTCGCAGGCCGATATCCTCGTGGCGGCGGCCGGGGTGCCCGGACTGATCGGTGCCGAGCACGTCAAGCGCGGCGCCGCGGTCATCGACGTCGGTATCCACCGCACCGAGACGGGACTCACGGGCGATGTCCGATTCGGCGACGTCGCGGAGCGGGCGGGATGGATCACGCCCGTGCCCGGCGGAGTCGGTCCGATGACGATCGCAGCGCTTCTGTCGAACACGATTACCGCTGCGGAACTCGCCGCGTCCGGCTCGGCGACGTGATTGTCTCGAATGTAGAAGAAGCCGTCATCGCGACGGGTGTCGACCCGGCGTCGGCGTACCGGGCCCTGTACGCCGACGCTGCGAACAGCTTCTGGCTCGACGGGAACGGCACCCGGACCAGCTACCTCGGTACGGGAGTCCCGATGCTGCTCGGGCCTCCGGTGGCATCGGCTTTGCGTGTCGCGCTGCGGCGCATGCGCACGCCGACCGCGCCGCGCGAGCTCGGCCTGGGTCTTGTGGGTTGGCTGGGCTACGAGGTGGGTCGTGAGACGACCGGCGTTCCCGTGGCGCAGCATCCGGGCGGGCCCGCCCGGATGCTGCGCGTATATGAGGCTCTAGCGGTGGACCCCGACGGCACGGCACGATTGCTCGTGCCGGCGGGGCGACACACGGCCGCGGGCCTGCGTGCCCGCGGCGAGCAGTTGACAGCGGCGCTGGCGACCGAACTCTCTCCGCTCGCTTCGCGCCCACGCGGCCCGGTAATCGCGCGTTGGCGCGACACGCCCGAGGCGTACCTCGGCATGATCGAGCAGTGCCAGGCGGCGATCGCGGCGGGTGAGGCCTACCAACTGTGCCTCACCACGCAGGTATCGGCGCGGGTCGACCTCGACCCGGTCGCCGCGTATCTCGCCGTGCGCGAGACCAGCGGCACCGCGCGCGGTGGTCTCATCCGGATCGGCGGAACCAGCCTGCTGAGTACATCGCCCGAGCAGTTCCTCCATGTCGGCGCCGATCGGGTGGTCAGCACCAGTCCGATCAAGGGAACTCGGCCCCGAGGTGCGGATCACGCCGCCGACACCGCGCTACGCACCGAGCTGCGCGCCAACGAGAAGGAGCGCGCCGAGAACGTCATGATCGTCGATCTGATGCGAAACGACCTGGCTCGGGTGTGCGAGCTCGGCTCGGTGCGGGTGACGCGCCTGCTCGAGGTCGAGAGCTACCCGCATGTGCATCAACTGGTCAGCACCGTGCAAGGTCGACTGCGCGACGAAGTGGGCCTGCCCGAGCTGCTGGCGGCGACCTTTCCGGCTGGGTCGATGACCGGCGCGCCGAAAATTCGCGCGATGCAGCTGCTCGACGGCCTCGAGTCCGGTGCGCGGGGAGCGTATGCCGGAGCATTCGGCTTTCTCGGCGCAGATGGCACCGCGGACCTCGCAATGACGATCCGCACCATTGTGTATTCCCAGGGCATAGCGCAGATCGGGACGGGCGGGGGCATCACAGCACTGTCCAACCCGGCCGAGGAACTCGACGAGATCCGGCTGAAGGCGCACGCCTTGCTGACCGCGATCGGTGCCGCGGAACCGGCGCCCGTCCCCGTTGGACTGAACCCGCTGTAGCAGCGGCGATCATGAAGCTGCGATTATGAAGCCGCGATGCCGACCGGCCGATCGAACTGTGCCGGTGCCCTCGCCGGGCTGAGACCCGTTCAGGTGCACTGTGGCGACCCGTTCAGGTGCACTGCGGCCGGGACGAGGCCCGAGTCCGTGGAAAAAGTGGTCGTCGTCCACCGAACCGTCACGCGTGACGTTGTGCCGAGGCGGTTCGGTTGCGGTGGACCGACCAGGGGTATACGTAAGTCTTACGGCGGCTGGGCTTTTCAGGGCGCTTGCCGGGCGTGCGAACAGTAGCTGTCAGTCGCGTCCGGTATTACAGCGTGCGAAGTTGGCCACTGTGGAAGATCAGCGGTTCGCGGCCGTCGGACCGGAAGCTTTCGACCTCTCCGATGAAGATCACGTGGTCGCCGGCATCGATGCACTGCACGGTCCGGCACTCGAACTGCGCGACAGCTTCCGGCAGGATCGGCGTTCCGCCGGTTCCTTCGATCAGATCTATTTCGGCGAACTTGTCCGGCGCCGGAGTGGAGAACTGACGGGCAAGATGCTCCTGATCGGCCGCCAACACGCTGATCGCGAAATGGGTCGCCTCGCTGAAAGCAGGCAGGCTCGGCGCATTCTTGCCGGGGCACCACAGCACCAGTGGCGGATCGATCGACACCGACGTGAACGAGTTCGCGGTCATGCCGACCTTGCGACCGTTGGCACCCCGCGCGGTCACCACCGTGACGCCGGTGGCGTACTGACCCAGCGCGCGGCGCAACTCGCGGGCGTCGAACCGTCCGTTCTGCGCGGCCCGCGTCTCCGCACGGAATCGTGCTGCGGCATCGGCGTCGAACCACCACCGGAAGAACTGCCGCGGATCGTCGAACCCGTTGGCGATCGCCGCGGCGATACCAGGGTTGTCGGCCGCCTCGGCCGCCAACTCGGCCCGGTGCGGAGGCGAATCGACCAGCATCGAGTTGGTCCACTCGACTGCCCACTGAGCCCATCCACGCCAGAACTTCTCGAACGTCTGACTCATCCAGGCGGCGTCGAATTCGCCTGAACGATTACGTACGATGCTGTCGAGGTAGTAGGTGGCGGCATGCGCCGCGAGATTTGCGCCCTGCTCGGTGATCGGATCGTTGAGCACGACAGCATCGCCCATGCCCAGAACCGGTCGGCCGGACGGCAGCGTGGCCACGGGTACCCGGACCTGCGGCGTCAGGCGACCACGCAGCACGCCACCGGCGTCGGTGAGCGCGATCTCGCCACAACGTTCGAACTCCGCCGGCACGAACCGCGCCAACATCTCGAGCGAGCGTTCCAGGTGCTGTTCCGGCTCGGTGATGTCGTCCCAGCAATCCAGCGGGCCTCCCGGTATTCCCTCGAACACCATGATGTCGCAAGGACCGGAGGTGGTCAGCGCAGGCAGCGTGAAATACTCTCCCACGCCTGGAATGAACGTGATACCGACCGCCGACCCGTCGGAGCGCGGCTGCATCCCGGTGACGTAGGCCATCGCGAGCACCCGCTGCGGTCGGTCGAACGGCGACCGCGCGGGATCCGGCGGGAACAACCGTCCGAGGTCACCTTTTCCGGTGGCGACCACCACCAGGTCATGCGTGCGCGCGTACTCTTCGAGAGCCGCGATGTCGGGGGCTTCTGTCAGCAACTTGCCGCCCTCGGCCGCGACCTGTTCGGCCCAGGCCGCGCATTTGAGTCGCTGATCGACCGATTGCGCAGGCGCGGCGAGCGGAGCCGACCACGTGTACGGCGCGTCGCCGGTCATGGTCACCGCGATCGCGTTGATATCCGGGCATTCCGAAGACCACAGATCGATGTCGAGTTCCCGCTCGGTGGTCAGTGCGGAATCGAACATGCACTGACTCGAACTCACGTTGCCGGTCCGGATCTCCTCCGGTGTCCGATCGCTGACCAACGTTACTTCGTGGCCTTGTCGGAGCAGTCCGAGCGCCAACTGGCCGCCGGACTGCCCCGCACCGATAATGGCTACTCGAACCATCACATACTCCAAGTCTTTTCGGTGACATGGTTACTTTTCTCGACCGCGGCGCCGCCGGAAGAATCGATTTCATCGAACCATTCGAAGAAATCCCTGCGGTTGTCGAAGGGGGTAGCGGAGCGGCGCGCGCGGCTGGGCGACCCATCGTGCCGAGGGGGCTGGGTGCCTGTCATAGGATTCTCCATATCCATTCGATCTCCGAACATCGCGAGGACGTCTATATGGAGGCCATCATTCGTCCATGCACGAGATCGGCGACGGCAGTGCGAAATCGTTCGCTCTCTTCGACGAACTGGTCGTGATCGAAGCCGTGCATCATGGGTGCGTCCCACCAGTCGTCCCAATTTCCGAAAAAGAATGGGATGTCGACGCCGTGGCCGCTGCCCAAGCCGTCGAGCGGGCTGGCCACCGTGAACTCGCGCAGCTGGGTGTTGATTCCGCGCGCCGCGGCGGCTTCGGCGAGGTCTCGCGCCGGGTTTGCGAAGCGCGCCGCCGAGGTGATCGCCACCAGCTCTCGGTATGGCTCGCCGGTTGCGCTACCCGCTCCCTCGTGAATTTGCCGAAGTTGGTCACGGGTGATGTGCCGTTCGGGACCGGCGAAGAAGAACGCCCCTGCCTCGTCCCGAGTGAAGCTCACCAGCAGGTCCGTAACGCGCAGCGCCGCTGCCACTTCACCGGGGTCGTCGAGCCGATCCGGGACCACCGCACCAGCGGTCGGCATCAATCCCATCCCGACGGCTCCGAACGTGCTGTTGTCGATCATCGCGAGCCGGTGGCCATGCAGTAGGCCGGAGACCGGAGCGGTTCGAGGATCGGCGCCGTCGAGATGTCCGATGATCGCCGCGCTCAGCCGTTCGGTCTCCGCGTGGGTGGCGGCGGGAATGCCCGGGCAGCTCAGTAGGCACAGACGCTTCAGCATGTCCCGCGACGACGGCAGCACGGCCAGGAGTTTGCTGAAAAAAGCGCCGGAGGATTGGCCCGCGAGGGTGATGTTGTCGGGATCGCCACCGAACAGTGCGATATTCGCCCGCACCCAGCGCAGTGCCTCCGTCAGATCACCCAGGGCGCGATTGGGATCGTCGTCCGCGCCCAGCATGAGATGCGCCAGCGGCCCCAGTCGGTAGCTTACGGTGACCACTACCATGGCGCCCTCACGGGCCAGCACGTGACCGTTGTACCAACGGACTCCGCCACCGCCGGAGATGAACGCGCCACCGTGCACATACACCAGAACCGGAAGCCCCGACATGCCCGTCGGCGACCAGACGTTGAGCAGGAACGCGTCTTCCTCCTGCGGGTGGTCCTCGACGGCCCGACCCATCGCCGCGCCGAGCCGACTCGGGAGCTGGGGGAAGACTGCGGGCAGTTCACGGAGATCTTGCTTCGTATCGGGCATCGTCGCCGGCGCGACCGGGTCGAAGCGACGACCGTTGGCCAGCCGGCCGTATCGGATTCCGCGCCACGCCGTAACGTCATCGGTGGTGGTGCCCACCACGAATCCGCTCGTCGTCTTGACCAACATCATCTCCTCCGTCTGGAATTGGAAGCGGCTGTTCGTCGAACGAGTCGCCGGCCAATGGGAAAGCCCGACGTCGAGCCGGGCGTCGACGTTCCGACCGCCGAATAATGAAAGTGCGGCGGGCGCGTGGGCACTCAGACCATCGACGCACGGTCCTCGGAAGGCCGGCGCCCAGGGGCGGGGCCGCTGAACCGAGTGAAGAACTCGCGCGGGTCGCCGAAGCGGCGGGTATGCCCGATGCGCACGGCGGCGCACATCAGTTCGGTGGGATGCGGTGTCGTCGGCATGAGCTGGTGTCCATTCCTTCGGTCACGTAGATCGACCGGGACCGGATGACACCGCCGGTGCTGATGGTGCGCATTGGTGATCCTCTCGTTCGCGCCCGGAGGTCACTCCGTTGCGTGATGGACTCACCGTACGGAAATACCGATGGGGTGGGCTATCCCCTCAACGCGGGAAGTATCCGATGTACGAGTGGGCTCCGGTGCGCTTACGTTCGAGCGTCGGTATCGAAGCAGATCGACAATGTTCGGTTACCCGGAGGGCGCGGCAGGGTGGGAATCTGCGGAAATAGTCATTGCCGGAATTCCGGCAAGGTGGATATGCCCACTCAGAAGGAATGGTTGGTTTTTCTCCGATGCCGTCTATGCCGTTGTCTGCGTTGCTGTCAGCGATCGACGAACGTAACGGATCGAGATACGCGGGCGCGGTGATGCCGAAGCGCGGCGGGACCGTACAATTCACCGCCCCGCCGCACGATCGGGTAACCTTCGAACTTCCGAATCAACGACCCCACAGAATATCGGAGGCGAGCGCCGCGCCCTCCGCGAGATTGCCACCGATGGCGAGCCACGGTACGGCTGACCCGTCTGCCCGGACTATCCGGCAACCGACGGATTTATCCGATGTGCGTAGTCGGGTGGAGCGGGAATTGGACGTCGTGGTGGCTGGACGTGGACCGTGGACCATTCGGCGCTGTCGACAGTGTCGACCCTACCGGTATCCGGGGCGGACCGATCCTTCGGCCGGTGCGATCAATCTCGGCCGAGGAGGCTGTCGGTGACGTGCAGGAGGTGATCGCGCATCTTCTCGCCGGCTCCGCGGGGATCACGATCGCGGAGCGCTTCGACGATCTCGGTATGTTCCCGGTGATAATCGCGGCGCAACTGGGGAGTCGACGTTCGCCGCTTGAGGCTTCCCCAGACCGGCAGGGCGCGAGCGGCATTCAGGACTTCGACCATGTTCAACAGCAAGCCGTTGTGAGCCGCTTCGGCGATGTAGCGATGCAACACGCTATCCCAGTGCTCGAAGCTGTCGAAGTCGCCGGCAGCCCCGCCCGCGTCCAGTGCCTGGCCGATGCGTTCGAGGTCGGCTCGGGTGGCGGCGCGAGCGGCCAGCGCGGCAACCTGAGGCTCCAGGAGCTGTCGGACCTGCATGATCTCGACCGGGCTGGTGTCGCCGGGGGCGCCGTCTACCCGATCGGCGGCAGCGTCGGTCACGAACGTGCCGCGGCCGACGTGGCGGACTACGAGGCCATCGCGTTCGATAGCTTCCAGTGCCCGGCGGATGGCGCTGCGCGACGCGGACAGCCGCTGGACGAGCTCCCGTTCGGTGGGCAATTTGGCCCCAGGTCCGAGCATGCTGTCTCGGGCCGTCTCCGACACCAAAGCGCGCAGCGATTGCTCTACCGACATCACGTACGCATCCTAACCGTTCCGTGACCAATGCAGACCAATTGGCCTCCGCCGATCCGTCCGGTGCAGGGTGGGTATCTCAGGGACTGTGTACGCCCTCAGCCGGAGCTGTCGGTGGTCAGCCGTAACGTCTGTGACGGTGTTTCACCGAAGCGTCTCCGGTACACCGCCGAGAACCTTCCCAAGTGCACGAATCCCCAGCGGATCGCGATTGTGGTAACGGTCGTACTGGTGGGATCGGCCTGCATCAACTCGGTCCGGACCCGTTGGAGTCTGACATCGCGGAGGAAAGCCGTCGGTGTTGTGTCGTAGTAGCGCCGGAAGCCGTCCTGGAGCGCTCGCGCGCCGATACCGACCGCGTACGCGATGTCGTCGATGGTGAGCGGCTCGTGAGCATGTGCTTCGATCAGTTCGACCGCCTTGGCGATCGGCCGTGCGACGGCGGGTACGGGACTGTGGTCCAGTTCGTCGCTGTAGTTGTTCGGCTGTCCCAGCAGCAGCTGGCTGATGAGTAATCGCTCGAACTCGCGACGCGCGATCGTCGAGGGTTCCACGGCCGCGTCGATGGCATCCACGAACAGCTTCAACAGGCCGCGAAAAGCGTGGTTGCCGGGTGTCGTCAGATCCATCTGGGGCTGGAACACGATGGGAGCCACCGGGTCACGGCCCAACTTCTTGCGCAGCACATGCTGAATCGACGCCTCGTCCAACCGCAGAAGCAGATGCCGATTCGCCGGCTCCGCCGTCATCGACATGCCGCGATCGGGCTGCAGCACCGACGCCTGGTCCGTGGTCGACACGAAGTTGTGTGACCCCATCGAGACCATTGCTCGCGCCGACAGCGGGATCTGCACCATGTAGCACTCGCCGACGTCCGCGGTATCTATTCGAACGTCGGCGCCGTACTCGAGGTAGTAGAGGCCACCGCAGCCCAACTGGAATCCATGGAAGTGGGTGTCCAGCGCGAGATCTTTGCTCAGCCGTGACAGACGGTAGTCACCCAGTGCACCGGCCACCGTCGCACGAACGAGATCCGGATCCGAGGAGCGGAGGAGCAAATGGCCAGCTAGTGGCCGATTTTCCGAATTCAACGGAGAACTCCAAATCATGCATGCAGAATCGTGACAAGCATCACAGGCCAAGGTTGCCAACATGTTCCAGTTCGGCGTCGAGCATGTCAAGAAGCGAACTCGAACCTCCGCACCGCGGTACTTCGCCCGATCGCCATCGGTCCCGTCACCGAGTAGCAGGCGGGCGCCCTCCCCATCGAGCCGTTCGGGGGAGTCCCGCGCTGGATGACACCGAACATAGAGTCGGTCGCCCGTACCGCAAGGCCGGAGCCGCCGGATCCTTCGCGCCGGGGTCTGCCGACTCGACCGTCGGCGGTTGCGACGGTTCCCCCGCTTGTCGCAACTGGAGGATTATCCCGAAAACGCGTGACCTATCCGATGTGCGTGAACGCGACGCGTCTCCGGTGGAAATAGCAGACCCCCGGCGCTAAAGTGTGACGACTGCCACAATGCGGGTGTGTGGCTTGCTCGATCTGGAGGATGCCGTTGAAGTCGCAAAAGCGGCCACTAGCTGGTTATACGTTGCTGGCGTCTTCGGATCCGGGCCTGGTCCGGTCGACCGTTGGCAACGCGATCTGTGATTTTCGGATGTCGGCACTGGGCACCGGCGTCGCGCTCGATGCCCACTTCCATGGCCTCCGGTTGAGCTGCGGCGGGCTCTACTATCTGGATTACGGCACCGATGTGCGCATCGACCCTCGTCAATGTGACGACTTCTACATGATCCAAGTCCCGCTCGCCGGCCGCACCTTGGTCTCGTCGGGGTCGGAGACGTTCGTCTCGACGCCGGAACGTGCCTTCGTGCTCCAGCCGGGACGGCAAATGTCTCTGGAAGTGGAAGGCGTCAATCGTAATCTGTTGCTGCGGTTGGATCGGGTGTCGATTCACCACGTGCTGCGCAAGAAGCTGGGCCGGGAGCCCGCGGCGCCGATCCTCTTCGATCCGCAGATGGATCTCACGACACCCGGGAACAAGTCTTTTCGCGGCCTGCTGAGCCTTTTCGTCGAAGCTGTGGACGCGGCGGCGGAACCCTCGACGATCGCCGTGCGAGAGTTCGAGGGACTCCTGATCAGTCAGCTCATTCTCGGCCAGCCGAACAACTATCGCGACGAGCTCGACCGCAAACCGCGTGCGACTGTGGCGCGACCGATCGCGCGGGCCGTCGAGCTGATCGAGGCGCATGCCCATGAGCCGCTGACCGTCGACGACATCGCGTACGCGGTGGGCATCGGTCCACGTGCTCTGCAGGATGGTTTCCGCCGCTACTACAACACCACGCCGACGGCGTACCTGCGTGAAATCCGGTTGCACCGAGTGCGGACCGAGTTGCTGCAAGCCGATCCCACCGTCACGACGGTCACCGATGTCGCGGTCCGCTGGGGCTTCCTGCATCTCGGAAGATTTTCCGCCGCCTACAGTCGCCGCTTCGGCGAGACGCCCTCACAGACATTGCGACTCGCCACCGACAGATCGCTGATGGCCGCGACGGTCTCGGCGTGAGGGCAGGTCTGGCGGCAACTCGGTACGACGCTGCGACGGAGTCCGGACGTGGTTCAGTTCGGCTGGGGCCGCTTGCCGTGGATCACGGCGAGGGCATGCTTCTGCGCCAGGGGGCTCAGTAAGTCGTTGAGCTGGTCGAACAGTGCGCCCGCGGTCTCGCCGTTCCAGGCCGGGGGAAGCAGGGACAAGGGAATCCCAGGGTCGAGATAGGGAAGCCGCCGCCACTGGGTGAGCATCGGAACGTAGGTTTGGAACGCTTCCAGCGGGGTCGTTTCGCCGGCTGTCGTCTGGTAGAGGACAGGCCGGTAACTCTTCACGAAGTCCATGTACAGCGCGGTGAGCTCGTCCAGATCCCACCACGACCGGATCTTCGCACGCAGATCACCGAAAGCGACATATCGTCCGTCGAACATGTCCACGTATTCCGACAGACCACGGCGCTCGAGCGTCTGACGGGTTTCTCGGGCGAGGTTGCCGGGAGCGACCCACACGCCGGGCGCGGCGGTGCCGAAGCCCAGGCGGGTCAGGCTCGAGCGCAGAGCGTGGCGTTTCTCGCGCTCGGATTCGGGAACCGAGAACACGACTACCACCCAGCCGTCGTCTTCGGTTGCCCGGGCGCGATGGAAGATGCGGGTATCGCCCTCCGCCAGTACCTCCAACGTGGAGGGGGTGAGGGAGTAACCAGCGCTGCCGCCTTGACGTTCGCTGCTGAGCACACCACGCCGCTTCAGTCGCGAGATCGAGGAACGCACTGCCTGTCCGTCCATCCCCAGATCCGCCATCAACGCCACCACGGAAGCCACCGAGAGCCAGTTGCCTTCAGCGCGTGCGCACACACCGAAGATCGTGATGATCAACTGCCCGAGGCGAGTGTCTCGGCCACCTGCTGCACCTGGGGGCATTTCGATGTCGGTCGTCATGTGCGCACCATACGTCACGGTGTCCGCACCATGAAAAAGGTCTTCGGGACCGAACTGGTGCCGAGAGCTGGATCGGACATCGTCGGCCGGGTGACCACCGGCATCGGCACCAACACCTGTGCTGTGGCGGCACCTCGGGGCCGATCACGACTCCGCCGTCTTTCCGAGCGTCTCGGCGGCGGCACGCAGATGACGCAGCAACATCCGAGGCGCAGGGGCCAGCGGCGCTTGCGAATGCATGGTTACGCCCACCGCTCGACTCAGTGCGTGGAGCTTCGTCGGCAGCGCTGTCAGCTGTCGGTCGCTTCGGACGATCGACTGCGGCAGCACCGCGATCATGTCTGTGGACAGCAGCAATTCGCGGATGGTGAGGATGGACGTGCATTCCACCCGGTTGTCCGGCAAGGACAGCCCCTCCGCGACGAACAGCGATTCCAGCTCCGAACGCAGGGACGTCTGCTCGACGGGAATGATCCACGGATAATCGAGCAACTCCGGCAACTCCGGCAACGCCGGTCGAGCGGCTCGAGCCGGGTGTCCGGTCCGGGTGACCAGGTGCATCGGCTCCACGTACAACCGTTCGTGCCGCAGCTGTGCCGGTGCCGTAGCTCGGAGACGGCCGACGACGAGGTCTGTCTCGCCCGCGACCAGCGAGTCGTAGAGCAGGTCGGGGGTGGCTTCTTGAACGACTACGGTCAGTCTGGGGTGCTCGGTCTTCAGCGAAGCGATGGCGCGAGGCAAGAGGACATTCGAGCCGGCCAGGTGGGCGCCGACGCGTACTCGGCCGATCTCCGCACGCGTGAGCAGGTCGATCTGTCCGCCGGCCTGGCGCAATTGGGCGAGCACGCTGCGGGCGTGATCGATGAAGCTCTCGCCGTAGATGGTGGGGGTGACACCGCGGGGGCCGCGAGCGAACAACGGCACCCCGAGAATGTCCTCGACCTCGTGCAGCGCGCGGGTCACCACCGGTTGCGTGACGTGCAACGTCTTCGACGCTGCGATCAAGCTTCCGTTGTCGGCGATCGCGGCCACCATCAGCAGGTGCCGCAGCTTCAAACGTCCGTCTAGCAGGCGGTCTCGTACCACCGGGGAAGTATATGCCTATATGGGAATAGCTTCATCCGGAATAGGCAATTGATAGACATAGGTTCGGTGATTAGTGTCCGAGCAATGAACAAACCGCCGGTGCCGGATATCGGCAATTTCGTGAACGGGACGTTTGTCGCCGGCCGAGGCAGGTTCGACAACGTGAGTCCTGTCGACGGCTCGCTGGTCGCGACGATCCAGGAGGCCGGACCGGATGTGGTCGATTCCGCGGTGGTCTCGGCGAGAAAGGCGCTCGAAGGCGTGTGGGGGGACTCGTCGGTGACCGATCGCGTGCGTGTGCTGCGGCGCATTGCCGACCTCATCGAGGCGCGTTCGGAGGACTTTGTCGCCGCGGAGGTACGAGACACGGGTAAACCCGAGAGCCTCGTCCGCGACCTGGACGTAGCGCGGGCCGCGATGAACTTTCGCGCCTTCGCCGATGTCATCGCGTCCGAGTCGCTGACTTCCTATCTGACCGACTTGGGTGAGGGTCGTCAGGCGCTGAATTACGCGGTTCGCAAGCCGCTGGGGGTCGTGGCGGTGATCGTGCCGTGGAACCTACCGCTGCTGCTGCTCACCTGGAAGGTGGCACCCGCGCTGGCCTGTGGCAATGCCGTGGTCGTGAAGCCCTCGGAGGAAACCCCGTCCTCCGCCACACTGCTCGCCGAGATCATGGTGGAAGCCGGGGTGCCCGCCGGCGTCTACAACGTCGTGCACGGGTTCGGCCCGGGGTCGGCAGGGGAGGCATTGACCACGCATCCCGGCATCGACGGCGTGACATTCACCGGTGAGACGTCGACAGGTTCGGCGATCATGCGCGCCGTGTCGCCCGGAGTCCGGCCGGTGTCCTTCGAACTCGGCGGCAAGAACGCCGCCGTCGTCTTCGAGGACGCCGACATCGAAGCCACCATCGAAGGGCTCACCCGATCGATCTTCCTCAACACCGGACAGGTGTGTCTGTGCACGGAACGGGTGTATGTGCACTCGAGTATTTTCGACGACATCGCCTCCGGGCTCGTTCGACGAGGTCAGGAGCTCCGTCTGGGGCGGCCCGATGAGCCCGCCACGACAACCGGCCCCCTCATTTCGCGTCAGCACCGGGACAAGGTCACGTCGTATTTCGACCTGGCCGTTCGCGAAGGCGCGGAGGTCCTGCTCGGCGGCGGTGTGCCAGACCTCGGCGGTGACCTGGACGGTGGGGCATGGGTCGAGCCGACCCTCTGGGCAGGGCTGGACAACACCGCACGGGTGGTGCGTGAGGAGATCTTCGGTCCGGCTGCCGCGTTGATCCCGTTCGACACCGAGGAGGAGGCAGTCTGGTTGGCCAACGACACGGATTACGGTCTTGCCGCGGCGGTCTGGACGAGCGCGCTGGAACGCGGGCACCGGGTCGCGCAGCGTATGCGGGTCGGCATGGCATGGGTGAACACCTGGTACCTGCGCGATCTGCGGTCCCCGTTCGGCGGCATGGGCCTGTCGGGCATCGGCAGGGAGGGCGGTCAGCACTCTCTGCACTTCTACTCCGTTCCGACGAATGTGTGCGTGAAACTATGACCCCTGCGAACCCACCGGCAGCCGGTAGCTCCCTCGACATCGACGCGCTCGCCGCGATCCTGGACGATGCCGTCGCAACAGCCACCGCGACTGCACAGCTCAGTCTCTCGCATCCGATGAGCCTCACCGACGCCTACGCCGTGCAAGCCCGCGGCGCGCGAATCCGGGCCCGGCGAGGCGACCGGGTCGTGGGTGTAAAGCTCGGCTTCACCAGCAAGGCCAAGGCCGAACAGATGGGGGTTTCGGATGTCATCATCGGGGTGCTGCACGAGAGCATGAGATTCGGGCCCGCGGACTGTCCTGAGCTGTCCCGGTGGCTGCACCCGCGGATCGAGCCGGAGGTCGCGTTCCGGCTCGGCCGAGATGTCGACCTCGCAGATCCGGAAGCCGATATCCTGGCCGCCGTCAGTGCGGTAGCGCCCGCACTCGAGATAATCGACAGCAGGTACGAGAATTTCGCATTCTCGCTCACCGACGTCGTGGCCGACAACACCTCGGCCGCCGGCTTTGTGCTCGGCGACTGGCTGGCGTATGACGAGGTGGCGGCGACACTCGATCTGGCCGATCTCGACGTTCAGTTGGCTGTGGGCGATACCACTGTCGAATCCGGCAGCACCGCGGACATTCTCGGCGACCCCGTCGATGCGCTGCGGGCAGCGCAGCGCATGGCCCGGACCTATGGCCTCGAGCTGGCAGCGGGGTCGATCGTCTTCGCCGGGGCGGCCACGGCGGCCGTCGCCTTGCCCGCGGGCAGCGTGGTAACCGCAACCGTGGCGGGCCTCGGCTCGGCCCGCTTCACGAGTGGGGCGGCGCGATGAGGACCGAGGCTGGCGTGGTCGCAGGCAAAGCCGTGCCGCGAGGGCGTTTCCCGCACGTCAAGGTCGCGGGCGATCTCGTGTTCGTGTCAGGAACGAGCAGTCGGCGCCCGGACAATTCGATCGCCGGTGCGGAAGTCGACGAACTCGGTACGACCACTCTCGACATCGCAATTCAGACGCAGGCGGTCATCGAGAACATTCGAGACATCTTGGCGGCGGTCGGGGCCGACCTGTCGGACCTCGTTCAGGTCACGACCTTTCTGACGAACATGAATGATTTCGCCGGTTACAACGCGACCTACGCCCGATACTTCGACACCTCCGGGCCGACCAGGACCACCGTCGCCGTCCACCAACTACCGCACCCACATCTGCTGATCGAAATGCAGGCTATCGCCGTCCGCGGACGTGCGGTGTCCAGCACCGATCTCGACCAGGAGCCCAGATGACGTCATTCATTCCTCCGGTGTTCGACTTCGACGCCTGGATCTCCGAGCACGAGCAGTCGTTACGACCACCGGTGAACAATCAGCAGATGTGGAAGCCGATGGGTGACTTCATCGTTCAGGTTGTCGGCGGACCCAATCAACGGACCGACTTCCATCTGGACCCCTACGAGGAGTGGTTCTACCAGTACCGCGGCGACATGCACGTCAATCTGATGACCGACGACGGCCTCCGACGGATCGATATTCGCGAGGGCGAGATGTGGATGCTCCCACGTAACGTGTACCACTCTCCGCAGCGTCCGCAGGAGGGTTCCATCGGCATCGTCATCGAGCGGATCCGAGAAGAGGGGACCCTGGAGAAGTTCGTCTGGTTCTGCCCCGGCTGTGACCGTCTCCTGCATGAGGTGGAGCTGCAAGTCAGGGATATCGTCGAGGACCTTCCTCCGGTGTTCCAGGAGTTCTACGCATCCGAAATCGCCCGCACGTGCGCGGATTGCGGAACACTACACCCTGGGAAGGGCTGACTGTGGATATCATCGACATCCACACGCACTTCGTTCCGCGTGGCTGGCCGGACCTGGGCGATGGGCAGCCGTGGTTTCGTCTCGAATCCGAGCGCGATGCGATGATCATGATCGGGTCGCAGAGCTTTCGCCGCGTCGGGCGGGAGTGCTGGGATGCGGAAGACCGACTCGCCGACATGGACGCCGACGGGGTATGCGCGCAGGTTGTGTCACCCACGCCGGTGTTCTTCGGCTACGACGCCCCGGGCCCCGAGGCGACGAAGATCGCACGCATCTTCAACGACCTCGCCCTGGAGATATGCGCCCCCGGCGGCGGTCGGTTGCTACCTTTCGCCCAGGTCCCCTTGCAAGATCCGGATGCCGCGTGCCGAGAGCTCAGTCGTTGCCGGGAGATGGGGCATCTGGGTGTCGAGATCGGCAATCACGTCGGTGATCGTGACCTCGACGATGCCGGGGTCGTGACATTTCTGCAGCACGCGGCAGAAATCGGGATGCCGGTCTTCGTTCATCCCTGGGACATGGCCGATTCGCCGAGGCTGGGGCGCTGGATGGCACGCTGGTTGACGGGTATGCCCGCGGAGACCCACCTGTCGCTCATTTCGATGATCCTCGGTGGAACCTTCGACAAGGTGCCCGATTCGCTGCGAATCTGTTTTGCCCACGGCGGCGGCTCCTTCGCCTTCTGGCTCGGCCGGTTCGAGAACGCGTGGCACCGAAGGCCGGATATCGTCGCGACCTCGCAACAGCCGCCCTCTGCCTATGTGGGCCGTTTCAGTGTGGACTCGGTTGTGTTTCAACCGGAATCGCTTCGCCTGTTGGTGGACACGCTCGGCGTCGAGCAGGTCATGGTGGGCAGCGACTACCCGTACCCGCTGGGAGAGCGGCCCGTGGCGGACGTTGTCCGCCGGTCGGCGTTTCTGGACGACCACGAACGCGAACTCGTGTCGCGGGTCAATGCCGAGAAGTTTCTCGGGTTGCAAACCGGCCTCCGACGACCCAGCGCCGTGGCCGGACAAACGAGTGCAGGAAGTATTGTTCGCGGCGGTGACGCCGTGCCCAGAAGGAATCTCCCATGACCGAGACCACGGCCCAGTGTCCAGTAGCCCACGGGTTCGACCCGTTGTCGCCCGAGTACCTCGCGTCGCCGTACCCGCAACTGAACACTCTGCGGGAAGCCGGCCCCGTCCACTACATCCCCTCGCTCGACTACTGGATTGTCACCCGGTACGCCGACGTCGCGGCGGTATTCGCCGATCCGGCCACGTTTTCGGCAGTGATCGCGCAAGCGCCGCTGGCGCCGCTGACCGCCGAGGCGGCCGGCATTCTCGAATCGGGAGTGCGCAACACTCCGGTCCTGTCCAACTTGGATCCACCCGCGCACACCCGGGTCCGGCTACACCTGGCTACTCTGTTCCTGCCGCGCAAAGTCGCGGCCATGGTGCCGCAGATCGAAAGTCTGGCAACGGAACTGATCGACCGCTTCGCGGAGCGTGGATCCGCGGACCTCATCGCCGAGCTGGCCTTCCCGCTACCGGCCCTGACGATGTTCCGTCTCCTCGGCTTCCCGGACTCGGACGCCGAGATGCTCAAGTCGTGGTGCAACGACAAGCTCGAGGTCAACTGGGGCAAGCCGACGGCCGAGTATCAGCGACGCGCGGCGACGAACATGAGCAATCTGTGGAGCTATTGCGCCGAATTCGTCGCCCGTCGGCGGCGCGACCTCAGCGACGATCTGACCAGCACGCTGATTCGTCAGCGCGAGAACGACACCGAGGCTCTCGACGACCGGGAAGTCGCGAGCGTCCTGTTCGCCCTGGGCTTCGCCGGTCACGAGACCACGACGAACCTCATCGGCAACGCGCTGCGTCAGCTCCTGGCCCGACCGGCAACGTGGGCCGAGGTATGCGCGGACCCGGCGCTGATCGACGGAGCGGTCGAGGAGACGCTGCGTTTCGACTCCTCGGTTATCGCTTGGCGTCGCGTCACCACCCGTGCGACGACAATCGGCGGTGTAGCGGTACCGGCCGGGGCCAAGCTCATGGTGTCGTTGGGCGCGGCCAATCACGATCCGGCCATGTTCCCGGATCCCGAGACATTCGACATCCGGCGCTCCAACGCCAGGCTGCAACTGTCCTTCGGCAAGGGGACCCACTTCTGCCTCGGACAACATTTGGGCCGGGTAGAAGCACGGACGGTGATCCGGCTGCTGAGCGAGCGATTCCCGGATCTGAGTCCGGTCCCGGACCAGTCCTTCACCTTCCCGCCGAATATCAGCTTCCGGGGGCCGGAACATCTGCACGTCCAGTGGAAGGCGGCATCATGACGCGACTGCATGTCCTCATCGATCGGGAACGCTGCACCAGCTGCGGCGACTGCGTTCTCTCGGTGCCCGAGGTATTCGACCTGGACGACCACGACGCCAAGGTGATCTTGCTGAATGCGGAGCCGGACATCTCGCTGGCCGACGCACTCGAACAAGCCGCGGACGACTGCCCCACGGATGTAATCGAGATCCGGAGGTGAGTCGCCCGGGCGCGCTGATAGTCGGGGGCTCACGGGCTGGACTGAGTGCCGCCATGGCTCTTCGCAAAGGCGGCTACGATGAGCACATCCGGATCATCAGCGCCGAAGAGCACTTGCCGTACGACCGGCCCGCTGTGTCGAAGGACTTCCTCCTGGCCGCGAAAACCGTCGAGGAGTTGTCGCTGGTATCCCCGGGTAGTGTCGACACGATCGAATTCTCGCTGGGGCTGCGCGCGATCGCGTTGGATGTCGCCACGCGCCGGGTCCGCACGAGCAACGGGGAGCAAGCGCGATTCGATGTCCTGTTCCTGGCCACCGGATCCGAGCCGGTGTGGCCGGCCGCGCTGCCGCGGATCGGAGGCGTCCATACACTTCGGGGCGTCGAGGACAGTCTCGCGCTGCGGGATGAGCTGGGCAGCGCCGACAAGATCGCCATTGTCGGGGGCGGTTTCGTCGGTGCGGAGGTCGCGTCGGTGGCGCGCGGCCTTGGTAAAGACGTGCATATCATCCAGCGTGGTCCGGCGCTGCTCACCCGGATCCTCGGAGCGGAATTCGGGAGGATCTGGACGGACGTTCATCGTGCCCGCGGCGCGACCGTATCCTGCGGCGTCGAAGTCGCCGCGGTGTTGCAGGCCGATGGTCGCGTAGCCGGTCTCGAGCTGTCGGATGGTCGGAGAATCGAGGCCGACCTGGTCGTCATCGGCGCCGGCGCACGGCCGGCAACGGACTGGCTCCAGGAATCCGGCCTAACCGTCGCAGACGGCATCGTGTGTGACGAGTACCTGGTAGCGGCGCCGGGAATCTACGCTGTCGGCGATATCGCGCGCTGGCAGCACCCGCAACGCGGCGCTTCCACGCGTGTCGAGCATTGGACCAACGCGCACGAACAAGGCACGGCGGCGGCACTGCACCATCTCGGACGGGGCCGCCCTTTCACCAGTATCCCGTACGTCTGGTCCGACCAATATGGGAAGAGAATCCAGGTGTACGGGTCGACGACGGACGCGACACACGCCAAGGTTCTGTCGTCCGACGCGGACGGACTACCTCGTGTCGTCGTATACGGCCGGGCGGGGCGCCTGGTGGCGGCTCTCGGTGTGGACGCTCCACGAGAACTCCTGCCACTTCGAAAAGCGTTGATGCGAAACGATGAGTGGGATTCGGTAGCCGGGGCTGCCTGAGCCGCCGCCGCTCACTCGGTTCGGCTGGTCAGGTCACCGGAATGCGGGAATTCCGGTGAGCGCGCGCCCGATGCTCAGAGCATGCATCTCCTCGGTGCCCTCGTACGTCGCGACGGTCTCGAGGTTGTTCATGTGCCGCATCACCGTGTGGTCCAGGGTGATGCCGGCCGCGCCCAGCATGCCGCGCGCGGTGCGCGCGATCTCGAGTGCCGTGCGAACATTGGCGAGCTTGCCGTGGCTGACCTGTTCCGGCGTGATGCGGTGGGCATCCTTCAGCCGACCGAGTTGCGCGGCGGTGAGGCCGGCGCTGGTCAGCGCGATGGACATGTCGGCGAGCTTGCGCTGGGTCAGTTGGAAAGCGGCCAGTGGCCTGCCGAACTGGGTACGCGAAAGGCTGTACTCCAGGGCCTCCTCGAAGCAGGCGCGGGCAGCGCCGACCGCGCCCCAGAGAATGCCGTACCGGGCCTCGTTCAGGCACGACAGCGGGCCTTTGAGCCCACGCACTTCCGGAAACACCGCGGATGCGGGCAGGCGGACGTTGTCCAGCGAGAGTTCGGCTGTCACGGACGCACGCAGCGAGAGCTTGCGTTTGATCTCGAACGCTTCGAAACCCGGTGTGTCGGTCGGTACGACGAAGCCGCGGATGCCCTCGTCGGTCTGGGCCCAGACCACCGCGACCGCGGCGATCGTGCCGTTGGTGATCCACATCTTCGAGCCGTTGATGATCCAGTCGTCGCCATCGCGCTTGGCCGAAGTACGCATCGACGCGGGATCGCTACCGGCGTCGGGCTCGGTCAAGCCGAAGCAGCCGATCGCATCACCTGCGGCCATCCCGGGCAGCCACTCCTGGCGCTGTTCTTCGGTGCCCCAGCGATGGATCGCGAACATGGCCAGCGAGCCCTGTACCGATACCAAGCTGCGCAGGCCGGAGTCGACCGCCTCGAGTTCACGGCACGCCACGCCGTAGGCGGTGGCTGTCGTACCGGCGCAGCCGTACCCTTCCAGGTGCATGCCGAGCAGGCCGAGTTTGCCGAGGCCGGGCGCGATCGCGACCGGAATGGTTCCACGCTCGTACCAGTCGGCGACGTGTGGCGCGAGTTCCGAACGGACGTATGCGCGGACCGCGTCGCGGATCGCGCGTTCCTCTTCGGACAGCGAGCTGTCGATGTCGAGGACATCGCTGGAGGTCATCATTTTCCCTTCCATGCCGGCGGGCGACCAGCGTTGAATGCGGTGTGGAACTCGGCGTGGTCGTCGGTGGTCATCAGCAGGGCCTGGGTCATCGCGTCGAGTTCCATCGACGACGACAGTGACATGTCCAGCTCCCGCGTCAGCAGCGACTTGGTTTGCGCCAGAGCCAGGGTGGGACCGGTCGCGATCCGATGGGCGAGCGCGGCGACCGCGTCATCGAGCTGATCGTCGGCCACCAGCTGCGATGCCAGACCGTACCGATCCGCGGTCTCGGCGTCGATCGTGTCGCCGAGCATCAGCAGCGAGGTGGCCCGGCCGAGTCCCACGACTCGGGGCAGGAGGTACGCGGCTCCCATATCGCCGCCGGACAGGCCGACCTTGGTGAAGAGGAAGGCGAAGCGTCCGGATCGTCCGACGATGCGGAAATCCGCGGCGAGAGCGATGACAGCGCCCGCACCAGCGGCAATGCCCTGGACCTTGACGATGATCGGGATCGGACACTCGCGCATCGCGCGGATGACGTCGCCGGTCATCTTGGTGAACTGCATGAGTTCACCGGCCTGCATCCGGAGCAGTTCGCCGATGATCTCGTTGACGTCTCCGCCGCCACAGAATCCGCGTCCTTCGCCCTGAATGACCAGCACCTTGACGCCGTCGTGGTGGGGCAACTCCGCGAGCAGGTCGCGGAGGTCGGCGTAGGACTCGAAGGTGAGTGGATTGAGTTTGTCCGGACGATTGAGCGTCACGGTGGCGATGGGACCCTCGACCTTGAAGTCGAAGTGCTCCCAGGTCGTCGTGAGCCGAACCGAGGCCCTGAACCGAGTCACGGTGCACTCCTTTCCTTGAACAACTCGCGGGCGATGATCGAGCGCTGGACTTCCGAGGCGCCCTCGTAGATACGCGGCGCACGGACATCGCGATACAGGTGCTCGAGCGGGTGCCCGCGTTCCAGAGCGCGAGCACCATGGAATTGGACGCACTGATCCACGACCGTCTGGGCGGTCTCGGTGGCGAAAAGCTTGGCCATCGCGGCGGATCGAGTGATTTCACTGCGGGATGCCCCCGCGTCGTAGGAGCGTGCCGCGGCGTAGACGAGAAGTCGTGCGGCTTGCAGGTGGGTGGCCAAGTCCGCCAGCTTGTGGGCGAGGGACTGCTGCGCCGCGAGGGGGCCGCCGTACGCCGACCGGGTGGCGACGTAGTCGAGGGTGGTGTCGATCGCCGACTGTGCCATCCCGACGGCGAAGGCTCCGACGCTGGGGCGGAACAGGTCGAGGGTACGCATCGCGACCTTGAACCCGGCGTCGACCTGACCGAGCACGTCGCCCGGAGCGACGCGCACACCATCGAAGCGGAGGCGCCCGATCGGATGGGGGGACAGCAGGTCCAGGTGTTCGCCCGACAGTCCGTCGGCGTCGCCGGCCACCGCGAATGCGGTGACCCCCCGTGCGCCCGCGCCTGGGGTGGTACGGGCGAAGACGGTATAGACGTCGGCTTCGGGCGCGTTGGAAATCCAGATCTTCTCGCCGTGCAGCCGCCAACCCTCGCCGTCCCGATCGGCGCGCAATGCGAGGGCAGCGGCATCGGAACCCGCCGCTGGCTCGGTGAGTGCGAACGCGGCCACCGTCTCGCCGCGGACCACACCGGGCATCCACCGTTCGACGGTTTCGGGAGTGCCGGACTGCAGGATCGGATAGCTGCCCAGACCTTGCAGGGCAAGGGCGGTTTCGGCCTCGGTCGATACGCCCGCGAGGGTTTCGCGCAGCAGGCACAACTGCATAGCTGCCGCATCCCGCGGCGACTCCTCGGGAGACCCCCCGAACAGGCCGCGGAGCACGCCGTGCCGGCCCATGGCTGCCAGCAGCGGCCGGTTCACCCGGCCTTCGACGCCTTTCTCGGCGTGCGGAAGCAGATGAGCAACGGCCACGTCGCGGATGCGATCGGTGTATTCCCGCTCTTCGGTGCTGAGGACGGTCATCGAGCCTCGGCTTCCTTCGCGCCCCAGCGTGCGTGCCGGGTTCCGGTCCGGCCCTCACGGATGAGCTGGAGTCTCGGCTTCGGTCCGTCGGTGCGGCCGGTCTGCGGCTTGCGACGACCCGCCTTCCAGGGGGCGGGCCATTCGGCGCCGGGTCCGGTGTATCCCTGATCGGCGGCTGCGTGCAAGGTCCAGTTCGGGTCGTACAAGTGGACGCGGCCGAGAGCGCAGAGGTCGGCGCGGCCGGCGAGCAGGATGGAGTTGGCGTCGTCGAAGGAGGAGATGACGCCGACCGCGATGGTGGGGATGCCCAGCTCATTGCGGATTTTGTCGGAGAAGGGCGTCTGGTACGAACGGCCGAACGCCGGCTTTTCGTCGGGAGTCACCTGTCCGGTCGAAACGTCGATGGCTGCTGCACCGGCCTCCTTGAAAGCCGCGGCGATGGCGACCGCGTCGTCGGCGGTGATGCCGCCGTCGATCCAATCGGTGGCCGAGATGCGCACCGTCATCGGCTTGTGGTCGGGCAGGACTGCGCGCATGGCGCGAAACACCTCGAGCGGGTACCGCAGCCGGGCGGTGAGATCGCCGCCGTATCGGTCGCTGCGCCGGTTGGTGACCGGTGAGATGAAGGAGGAGAGCAAGTAGCCGTGCGCGCAATGCAATTCGATGAGGTCGAACCCCGCTCGGTCGGCATTTTCGGCCGCGGCCACGAACTGCTGGGTGATTTCGGCGAGGTCGGCTTCGGTCAGTTCCCGGGGTGTCTGGTTGACCCCTGGTCGGTACGGCAGCGGCGAGGGCGCGACGATTTCCCAATTGCCCTCGTCCAGGGGCTGGTCGATACCTTCCCACATCAGCTTGGTGGATCCTTTGCGGCCGGAGTGGCCGAGCTGGATGCCGATCTTCGCTCGTGTTTCCCGGTGCACGAAATCGGTCACCCGGCGCCATGCCTCGGTCTGCTCGTCGGTCCAGACCCCGGTGCAGCCGGGGGTGATACGCGCGATCTCGCTCACGCAGACCATTTCGGTCATGACCAGACCGGCGCCACCGAGCGCCTTGCCGCCGAGGTGGACGAGGTGAAAATCGTTCGCCAGGCCGTCGGCCGAACGGTACATGTCCATAGGTGACACGACGATTCGGTTGACCAACTCCAGCTGTCCGAGCCGGAAGGGCTGGAACATCGGGGGAGTGTCCGGCCGATGATCGGGGTGCTGCGCGGCGAACCAGGCAGTGACCCGCTCGACGAACTCGGGATCGCGCACCTGAAGGTTCTCGTAGGTGACCCGGCGGCTGCGCGTCATGATATTGAACGCGAATTGCCTGGGGTCCTGATCCACGTATTGCTCGAGGTTCTCGAACCACTCCAGGCTGGCCTGCGCCGCCCGTTGGGTGGAAAGCACGACCGCCTTGCGTTCGACTTCGTATTCCTCGAGCGCCGCCTCCACGTTGTCGTGTTCATAGAGGCAGGCGGCCAGGGACAGAGCGTCCTCCATGGCCAGCTTGGTGCCGGAGCCGATGGAGAAGTGCGCGGTGTGGGCGGCGTCGCCCAGCAACACGACGTTGCCATGCCGCCAGTGCTGGTTGCGCACTGTCGTGAAGTTGATCCACTGCGAGTTGTTGGCCATCACTTCGTGGCCGTCCAGGATGTCGGCGAACAGGTCCTTGATCCGCTCGATGGACTTCTCGTCGGACTCGCCTGGCCGGAATTCCTGCGCGGCGAAGACATCGAAGCCCGCGGCGCGCCAGACCTCTTCGTTCATCTCGACGATGAATGTGCTGCCGTGCGCGTCGAACGGATAGCCGTGCACCTGCATCACGCCGTGTGGTGTCTCACGGATGAAGAACTTGAATGCCTCGAACACCTTGTCGGTGCCCAGCCACATGTACTTGCAGGCGCGACGTTCGAGGCTCGGTCCGAAGGACTCGGCGTAGTTGGTTCGAACCGCCGAGTTGAGACCGTCGCAGGCGACGACGAGGTCGTGCGTCGCCGCAAGAGTCTCGACGTCGGGGGCTGCGGTCTGGAAGTGCACGACCACGCCGAGTTCGGCGCAGCGCTGTTGGAGAATCTCCAGCAGTCGCTTGCGACTCATGGCCGCGAAGCCGTGGCCACCGCTGGTCAGTACCTGATCTCGGAAGTGCACGTCGATGTCGTCCCAGCGGGCGAACTCGCGCTGCATCCGCTGGTAGATCGACGCGTCGGCGTGCTCGATTCCGCCCAGCGTCTCGTCGGAGAAGACCACGCCGAACCCGAACGTGTCATCCGCGGCATTCCGCTCCCACACAGTGATCTCGTGCTCCGGCCCCAGCTGTTTGGCCAAAGCTGAGAAGTACAGGCCACCGGGGCCCCCACCGACGACTGCGATACGCACGCTTGCCTCCTGGCTGACTCGGACAATGAGTCGATGTTATGCCGAAACTATTACGATCGTCAAATATGCGGCATATATTGGTCTTGTGGGCTCGGCCCTGGAGCGCCTTCCCGTGGGTGTGCCGAGCCGGCGACGCCCAGCAGTGCGCGGACCTCATCCGGCCACGGCACTGCACGACCTTCGCCGGCGTCGATGTGGACGGCGGACATCGCGCCACTGGCGGCGACCTCGTCGCCGCGCCGTACGGTGAAGCTGTAGCGGATGGAAGTTCGCCCCACAGCGGCAAGTCGCAGGGTGATGGTGACTCGGTCCCGGAACCACAGCCGAGCTCGATAGTCGACCTCGTATCGGACGCGGGGGATGACCCCGAACAGGTTCGACAGTCCGAGCTGTTCGTGCAGCTCCGCCTCGGCTGCTTCGACCCAGCGCACTACGGTCGAATGGTGGTAGTGGCCGGCGGCGTCGGTGTCGGGCCACTCGACGATCCGCTCGACCGTTACGCCCGGAAGAGAGTTTCCGGTCATCAGACTTCTGTGCTGGTCTGCGGGATCAGGTCATGGAGCCGGAACCGCTGCAACTTTCCGGTGGTCGTCTTGGGCAGGGCATCGACGAATACCACGCGCCGAGGGTATTTGTAGGGTGCGATGCGCTGTTTGGCATGCGCTTGCAGTTGCGTGACCAGCTGATCGTTCCCCTCGACGCCGTCACGCAGGACGACGAACGCGGCGACGATCTGGCCGCGCGCCGAGTCGGCCAGCCCGACCACGCCGCACTCCCGTACGTCGGGGTGGTCGAGCAACGCGTCCTCGACCTCGGGCCCGGCGATGTTGTACCCGGAGGAGACGATCATGTCGTCGCTGCGAGCCTGGTACCAGAAATAGCCGTCGGCGTCCTGAATGAAAGTGTCGCCCGTGATGTTCCATCCGGCCTGCACATACTTACGTTGGCGCGGGTCGGCCAGGTAGCGGCACCCGGTGGGTCCTTTGACCGCCAGTCGCCCGGGCGTACCGGGCGGCTGTGGATTGCCTTTGTCGTCCAGCACCGTGGCGACGAAGCCGGGTACGGCGCGCCCGGTGGAACCCGGCCGAATCTGGTCGCCGGCGGCGCTGATGAAGATGTGCAGCATTTCGGTCGCGCCGATGCCGTTGATGAGTTCGATGCCGGTCTGCTCGAACACCGCCTGCCAGGTGGCAGCGGAAAGGTGCTCGCCGGCCGACACCGCGCGACGGAGTTTCGACAGCGACTCGGCCTTGCCGGAGGCGAGCATGGCGCGGTACGCCGTCGGTGCGGTGAAGCAGATCGAGACGCTGTGCTCGGCGATCAGCGCGGCAAGTTCGTCGGGGGTCGCCTTCTCGAGCAGCAACGTGGAGGCGCCGACCCGTAGGGGAAAGATCACGAGGCCGCCGAGGCCGAAGGTGAAGGCAAGGGGCGGCGTGCCGGTGAAGACATCGTCGGCTTCCGGCCGGAGCACGTGCGCCGAGAAGGTATCGGCAATCGCCAGGACGTCGCGATGGAAGTGCATCGTGGCTTTGGGGCGACCGGTGGTTCCGGACGTGCACGCGATCAACGCCACGTCGTCGGCCGAGGTGTCGACCGGTGCGAATTCTTCGTGCTTGCCGGCGATCGCCGACGTCAATCCTCCGTCTGCGCCGTATTCGACCACGCGCAGATCGGGGATGCTCGACGCGGTGAGTTCGTCGGTGAAACGGGCATCGCACAGCGCGAAGTCGACAGATGCGATTTCGGCGATGGCCTCCAGCTCGCCCCGGCGCAGCAACGGCATCGTCGTCACCGCGACGGCACCTGCCTTCAGTACTCCGAACCAGCAGGCGACCAGCCAGGGGTTGTTCGGTCCGCGCAGCAGGACGCGGTTGCCGGGCACGATACCGTGGTCCTCGATGAGTACGCGCGCGATTTGATTCGACACACGGCGCAAGTCGCCATAGGTCCACGCGGCGGAGTCCGGAGCGAGGAGGCAGGGCCGATCGGATCCCACACGGTCGGCGACCTTGTCGAGTAGTTCGACCGCGCAATTGAGCCGGTCGGGATAATCCAGGCCTGGAAGTTCGAAGAGCAGCTCGGGCCACTCGTGTACGGGTGGAAGGTTCGCTCCGCAGAATGTGTCGACGTGAGCGGAGGGTGAAGGCGGCATGGCGTCGCTCCTGGGTGGGCCCTGATATTAATACATGTCCGCAGTTTATGTATCAGCCGTAACGAGGATCAACGTTTCAACATAAAGCGGTCGTGGTCGATGTCGCCGGTGCGGCGGTTCGAGGTGGCTTGATCAGACCGGAAGAACGGCGAAGCCCTGCACCTCGACCAGAGCGTCGCTGTCCCAGAGTCGGGACACTCCGATGCCGGCCATGGGCGGGTACCAGGTGCCGACAAGGCGCTTCCAAATCGCACCGATCCGGCGTGAGCCGGCTCGGTATGCCTCCATGTCGACGATGTAGATCGTCAGGCTCGCCAGGTTCGCCGGTTCACCGCCTGCGGCGGCAAGTGCTGTGAGCAGGTTGCTCAGAGCCTGTTCGAACTGTTCGGCGATGGTCTCACCGACAATGCGGCCGGAGGGGTCGAGCGCGGTCTGTCCGGCGAGAAAGACCATTCTGCCGGAGCCCACTGCGGCGTGCGAGAACCCTTTCGGCGTGCCCAGCTCCGGCGGGTTGACGGCCTCGAGGGTCGGGTGATTCGTTGGGGTGGTCATGACTGGACTCCTCCGCCGTCGATAGTGAGGCCTTGGCCGTTGATGGCCGAGTTCGTGAGGCACAGCAGCACGACTTCGGCCACCTCGGCGGGCTCTACCAGCCGATTGTTGAGCTGCTTGGCGGCCAGGGCCGCTCGCGCTTCTTCTTGTGTGAAGCCGGTTTTTCGGGAGATCGTGGAGACGGTCTGCTCGGTCATCGACGTATCGACGTATCCGGGGCAGACTGCGTTGACCGTGATGCCCTTGGCTGCCAACTCGGCCGCCGCGGAGCGCACCACGCCGAGGATCCCGTGCTTGCTCGCGGTGTAGGCGCTGACATATGGCTCACCGTGTTTGGCGGCGACCGATGCGATGACGACGATGCGCCCGTGCTCGTTTTCGATCATCGCCGGGACCGCCCGCCGGATGCATCGGAACGGTGCGGTCATGTTCAGGTCGAGCATGTGTGCCCACTGCTCGTCGGTGGTCTTCGCGAGCGGCG
Source organism: Nocardia aegles (assembly GCF_052545135.1). Taxonomy (NCBI): domain Bacteria; kingdom Bacillati; phylum Actinomycetota; class Actinomycetes; order Mycobacteriales; family Nocardiaceae; genus Nocardia; species Nocardia aegles. The sequence goes on along the minus strand of NZ_JBQWRI010000002.1, from coordinate 503,114 downwards.
CCGAGGTGCCCGCACCCGCGTTGGCCACCAGGACGCCGACATCACCCCATGTGCTCTCGACCGTGGTGAAAAGGCGATCGATCGCATCGGTGGACGTGATATCCGCGGGGAGCACGAGAGTCTCGCCTGGGCAGAGGCGGGCCGTTTCACGCAGCTCGCTCTCGCTACGCGAAGTGAGCGCAACACGGTACCCCGCATGGCTGAGCTTCGTCGCCACGGCGCGGCCGATGCCACGACCGGCGCCGGTCACGACGGCTACGTAGTTCGAGTTGGACATCTCTAGACCTTGCCATGTAATGATTACGACCGTCAATATTACGATATAACTTCGCCGATGTCAGGAAGATCATGAGTGCAGCGTTTCTGGTGAGCGGTGTCCGCACCCCGTTCGGTCGCTACGGTGGAGCGCTGGCCGACGTCCGGCCCGACGACATGGCCGCTCATGTCATAACCGCGCTGACCCAGCTGGAGCCGACGGTGGACTGGAGCGCCCTCGACGATGTGGTCTTCGGCTGTGCCAACCAGGCCGGCGAGGACAACCGCAACGTCGCAAGGATGGCGGTGCTGCTCGCGGGGCTGCCCGTCGACGTTCCCGGGATGACGGTGAACCGGCTGTGCGGCTCGGGTCTGGATGCCGTCGCACATGCTGCCGGCAGCATTCGTTCGGGCTGTGCCGATATCGTGATCGCCGGAGGGGTGGAGAGCATGACTCGCGCACCTTTTGTCTCGCCGAAAGCCGAAACTGCTTGGGCGCGTACACCGTCGATGTACGACACCACGATCGGCTGGCGGTTCGTCAACCCGCGCATCGAGCACCGATACGGCATCGAATCCATGCCGGAGACTGCTCAGATCGTCGCCGACACCTGCGCGATCGAGCGGGAAGATCAGGACGCGTTCGCATTGAGGTCGCAGCGGCGCGCGGCCCGGGCGATCGCATCGGGGCGCCTCGCCCGCGAGATCGCTCCGATCGAAATTTCCCAGCGCCGCGGAGAGCCGCGGATCGTCGCCGTCGATGAGCACCCCCGCGCGACCAGCCCGGAAGCTCTCGCAAAGCTACCGGCGATAACGCCGGGTGGCAGTGTCACCGCGGGGAACTCGTCCGGCGTCAACGACGGTGCGGTCGCGGTACTGGTCGCCTCCGAACGCGCCGTCGCCGCATACGGTTTGACACCACTGGCGCGGATCACCTCGGTTGCGCACGCCGGAGTTGCGCCGCGCGTGATGGGCACCGGTCCGGTGCCCGCGACGCGAAAACTACTCGCACGCGCGGAACTGGGAATCGGTGGCGTCGACATAATCGAACTCAACGAGGCTTTCGCCGCGCAAGCGTTGGCCGTTCTGCGCGGTCTCGGATTGCCCGACGACGCCGAGCACGTCAATCCGAACGGTGGTGCGATAGCGCTCGGACACCCGCTCGGTGCAAGTGGGGCGCGGCTGGCGCTGACTGCCGCCATGGAGCTTTCGGACCGTCGAGCACGCCGTGCGATCGCGACCATGTGCGTCGGTGTCGGCCAGGGCATTTCGGTGCTGCTCGAGGCTGCGTGAGGGGCGATGGTGATGACGTTCGATACCCTGACCGTCGAGGACAACGACGGTGTCGTTCTGGTCACGATCAATCGGCCGGAGGTACGCAACGCGATCAGTCAGGAAGTGCAGTCCGATCTTCGGTCCGCGCTTGCCGAGCTGCGTAGCGACGACCGGGTCCGTGCGGTCGTCTTCACCGGCGCGGGTAACCGGGCCTTCGTGGCCGGCGCTGATATTCAGCGACTGCGCGACTACGACAAAGAGACCGCGCTGCGGTCGAGAATGCAGCAGCTTTTCGACGAGATCGAGGCATTCGACAAGCCGACTATCGCCGCCGTCAACGGCTACGCTCTCGGCGGTGGCTGTGAACTGGCGATGGCCTGTGACATCAGAATCGCGGCCGAGAGCGCGCGCTTCGGCCTCCCGGAGACGAACCTGGCGATCATTCCGGGCGCCGGCGGAACCCAGCGGCTCACCCGGCTGGTCGGCCTCGGACAAGCCGTTGACATGGTCCTGACCGGTCGTGTCATATCCGCCGCGGAGGCGCTCGGCATGGGGCTGGTGTCGCGAGTCGTTCCCGACGCGGACCTGCTCCCGAGCGTGTACGACGTAGCGGCAACGATTCTGGCGAAGGGTCCGCTCGCGGTGCGCCTGGCCAAGCTTGTCGTGCGCTGCGGTGCCGACGTAGATCTGCGCAGTGGACTCCTTATCGAACGGTTGGCGCAAGCACTGCTCTACGAGAGCGCCGACAAGCGCGAAGGCGTCGAAGCATTCCTCGGAAAGCGATCCCCGAATTTCACAGAAAAGTAGGTGTGTTCATGAAGATCGAGCGTGTACTCGTGGTCGGCGCCGGAGCGATGGGGTCGCAGATCGCCCTCGTGTGCGCGCGGGCAGGGTTGGCTGTCGCCTGTCACGACATCGATCCTTCCCGGATCGAGACGGCTTGCCGCGACCTGCGCGAGCGCAGCGCCCGAGATGTGGCCAAGGGGCGACGTGAGCAGGCCGACGAAGACCTGGCGTGGGAATTGCTGACCTTTGGTACCGATCTTGCCGCGCTCGCCGCCGAAGCCGATTTCGTTATCGAGGCCGCGGTCGAAAAGCTCGACATCAAGCGCTCCTTGTTCGCCGAGCTGGACCGCGTGGCGCCGCCTCGCGCGATCTTGGCTACCAACTCCTCCGGCTTCGTGCCCTCGAAGCTCGCTGATGCGACCGGTCGCCCCGACCGGGTCTGCAACGTTCACTTCTTCAATCCGGCCCTGGTGATGAAGTGCGTCGAGGTGGTCGCCGGGCCACAGACCGCACCCGAAACCGTCGACGCGGCGGTAGATCTGGTTCGCCGTCTCGGAAAAGTCCCCGTCGTCCTGTCCAAGGAAATCCCGGGTTTCATCGCGAACCGGATCTTGAATGCCGTACGCGATGAGGCGATTCATCTCTACGAGAACGGAATTGCCTCTGTGGATGCGATCGATACGGCGTGTCGTACCGCGCTCGGCTACCCGATGGGGCCTTTCGAACTCATGGATCTGACCGGTATCGACATCGGTTATTTCACCAAGACGGCGAGGTACGCCGAGACCGGCGACCCGCGTGACGCACCGTCCGAAAGCGTGACCCGGTTGGTCGAGGCCGGACAGCTCGGGCGCAAGGCGGGGATCGGGTGGTATGTCTACGATGAGGCCGGCCAGAAGGTCGGGCCGGCTGAACCGAGCCGCGTGCGGGACGACCGTTCTCGCTCGCGCATCACGCCGGACGAGCGACTTCCCTGAATGGTGGCCGGGGGTGCGTTCACTCGGGCTCGTGCTGGTGGGTCCCGTCGGTCGTTCCCAGCACGCGGTCCAGTAGATGGTCGACGAGATCGAGTGTTTCTTCTGGAGTGCCGTACCCCTGGAGCATGCCTTGGGCGAGTCCGCCGATTGTCGCGGTGATGAGTGCCGCGTCGCGCTCTGGCGATGCGTCTGCACCTCGGGCTCGTTCGATTTGCCCGGCGACGATCGTGGTCAGGGCGCGTGGCGCGGCGAAGGTTTCTTCCGCGGTGATGCTCTGGCCGGTGACGGCCGCCCAACCGAAGGTGCCGAGGACGATCGTTTCCTCGCGGCGTTGCTCGTCGAGCGGGAGCAATTCGGTGAGGAGCGCGTGGATCATCGCGCGGGGGCCGGCGTCTTCGCCCAGCGTGGTCCACCGTCGCGTGAAGCGGGCGCCGGCGTCCGCCATTACCGAGCGGTGGGTCGCCAGGAGGAATTCTCGCTTGGTTCCGAAGTAGTACTGCACCAGTCGTATCGACATCCCGGCCTCGGCGGCGACCGTTTGGAAAGTGACGGCTTCCAGGCCCCCGCTGACGATGACCCGGCGTACGGCGTCGGTGATCTGCCGCCGCCGAGCTTCATGGTCGACCAATCGTGGCACCAGTCCTTGCCGCCTTCCTGTCGTGTCGAACGATCCCGCGAGCTTTGAGGGTACGCGCAGACCGCATATGTGGTACGTCCATACCGTCAATGTCTGGTACGGACGTACCGTAAAATGCGAAAGCGTGGTGTCACGCCGATAGCCGGGCGGTGCGCCAGCGGCAAGGCCACAACGGCATGTGGTCACGCCGCCCTGGCTGCCGACTGGCCGGCGCCGTCGACCGAGATCGACGTCGAGGCAACGTTCGGGACGACGCGAGGGCACCACGTCGGGAGCCGGAGGCGGCACCGCATGGCGCGACTGCCTGGTGGTCGGCACGGACATGAACCTGGTGCCCTGAGGGCCTAACGCAAGCATACTTGCAATAGGCGAGGTGTCTGGTTAGTATCGCAAGCCAAGCTGCGATTGAGGCTTTTAGCGTCTCGCGGGGTTGTCCATTTGGCATGCTGGGAGCCTTCTCTATGAGCATCAAGCAACCGTCCCGCCTCTCTTCCTTAGGAGTCGGACAGGCGGAGGCCATAGATTCTCGATTCCGTTCGGCCGCGTTTCTGAAGCGGTCGATCAACAAGGTCTTCCCGACGCACTGGTCGTTCCTGCTCGGTGAGATCGCGCTCTACAGCTTTATCATCCTGCTGCTGTCGGGTGTGTACCTGACGTTGTTCTTCGACCCGTCCATGAGCGAGGTGGTCTACAACGGCGCGTATCAGCCGTTGCGTGGGGTGACCATGTCGCGGGCGTATGAGACGGCGCTGAACATCTCCTTCGAGGTGCGCGGTGGCCTGTTCGTGCGGCAGGTGCATCACTGGGCGGCGTTGTTGTTCGCGGCGTCGATCATCGTGCATCTGTTCCGGATCTTCTTCACCGGCGCGTTCCGCAAGCCGCGGGAGGCGAACTGGGTGATCGGGTCGGTGCTGTTGATCCTGGCGATGTTCGAGGGCTTCTTCGGTTACTCGCTGCCCGACGATCTGCTGTCGGGTACCGGTCTGCGGGCCGCGTTCGGCGGTATCGTGATGAGCATTCCGATCATCGGCACGTGGATCCACTGGCTGATCTTCGGTGGGGATTTCCCCGGTGACATCATCATTCCGCGGTTGTACATCGCGCATGTGTTGTTGTTCCCCGGCATCATCCTGGCGTTGATCGCCGCGCATGTGGCGTTGGTGTGGTATCAGAAGCACACTCAGTTCCCCGGTCCGGGCCGCACGGAGAACAATGTGGTCGGCGCGCGGATCGTGCCGGTGTTCGCCGCCGATCAGGGTGCGTTCTTCGCCTTCACTCTCGGCATCGTGGGCATCATGGGCGGCGTGTTCCAGATCAACCCGGTCTGGAACCTGGGTCCGTACAACCCGTCGCAGGTGTCGGCGGGTTCGCAGCCGGACTTCTACATGATGTGGAGTGACGGCTTCCTTCGACTCTTGCCGCCGTGGGAAATCTACCTGTTCGATCGGTACACCATCCCGGCTCCGTTCTGGATTCTGGTAGCGATGGGCTTGGTATTCGTGTCGCTGATCGCGTACCCGTGGATCGAGAAGCGGCTGACCGGCGACACCAGCGCGCACCACAACCTGTTGCAGCGTCCGCGTGACGTCCCGGTCCGGACCGCGATCGGCGCGATGGCCATCGCGTTCTATGTCGTGCTCACCTTGTCGTGCGCAAACGACATCATCGCGCTGAAGTTCGACATCTCGCTGAACGCGACCACGTGGATCGGTCGTATCGGCATGCTCGTGGTCCCGCCGGTGGCGTACTACCTCACCTACCGGTTCTGCCTCGGCCTGCAGCGCAGCGACCGGGCGGTGCTCGAGCACGGTATCGAGACCGGTGTGATCAAGCGTCTGCCGCACGGCGAGTACATCGAGATGCACCAGCCGCTGGGCCCGGTCGACGAGCACGGTCACCCGATCCCGCTGGCCTACCAGGGCGCGCCCGTGCCGAAGAAGATGAACAGGTTGGGCTTCGCTGGTAGTCCCGGTCTGGGCTCGTTCCTCCGGCCCGACCCGTCAGCAGAGGCGGAACGGATAGCAGCGCACGAACACGAGCAGGAGCAGGAGCTGCTTGCGGCGATGCGAGAGCGGCAAAACCGCACCGGCCGCGAACACGAAGAGGGTCGATGAGACGGATGCGGTCGCGCCGATCGGTAGCAGCTCAGAGTGCAGGCTACGGCCTCTTGGTCGCCGCGGCGACGGTGTCGAGTGCAACCGCGGCTCGGACGGTTCGGGAGATTCTGCGCTCGAATGGCATTCGTTCGACACAGGCGCCCGCGCTGGAACCGGGTGAACGGCACCTGCTCCGCGTTCTGGTCTTTCCCGAGGATGCGGCGTACGCATATAAGGTGATCTGCTCCAACACCATTTAGGGCTCGAACGAGGAGCCTTGCGGGCGGCTGGACATATTCCATACCGGGAGGACTCCGGGCCTACCGGGCGTTCGGCACCATCGGCGGCCCGACCTGATCCAACGCGGTACAGCGCGGCGACTGGCGTCGCAACCAGGCTTGCGATAATCACGAGATGGCAGGTTCTGAAGTGGAGAATGGGCGAGGCCGCGTTCGAGGTCAAAGGCTACAGGATGCGGTCCTGGCTGCGACCATCGCGCGCATCGAGGATGTCGGGATCAGCCGGGTACGTGTGATCGACGTGGCCAAAGAGGCCGGAGTGCATGAAACGTCGATCTACCGTAGGTGGAAGACGCTCCCGAGACTGTTGATCGATGCGCTCGTCTCTGCAAGCGTGGCGGCAATTCCCGTGCCCGATACGGGATCGACGCGGCGCGACCTGGAAGAGTTCACCGCCGGCCTCGCCAGATTCACGCAAACTCCTCATGGTGCGGCGCTGACCCGTGGTATCGCGCTGTCCGAAGCGGACCCCGAGGTGGATGGTGTTCTGCGGGAATTCTGGGAGCAGCGGCTTCAAGCTGTGGCGGAAATTGTTCAGCGAGGTCAGCGCCGGGGTGAGGTTCGTCCTGAGGTCGACGCGCGTCTCGTCGTCGAAATTCTGAGCGGCCTGGTCGTTTTCCACACCATGCATCTCGGCGGTCCAATGCTGTCGGCCTTGACCAATCGAGCGGTGGCCATGATTTTTCCGGGTATCTCGCACGGCGCGAACTGAGGGGTGACCGGGAACGGCGTACTTCCAGTTTGGTGTACAGGCGGTCCGTTGCTCGGGACTACTCGGGATCGCTTCGATCAGGGCCGCAGTTAGTATCAGTAGATGTCCGGCGACGTGCTGATCCGACAGTTAGAGTATTTGATTGCCCTAGCGCGCGAGCAGCATTTCGGCCGCGCGGCTTCGTCTTGTCACGTCAGCCAGCCGGCCTTGTCGGCGGGACTGCGCAAGCTGGAGCGGGAACTCCACGTGACCATAGTACGGCGAGGACGACGATTCGAAGGGTTCACGCCCGAAGGTCTACGGGTGCTCGATTGGGCGCGGCGGATCGTCAACGAACGTGATGAGTTGCGGTCGGATCTCGACCGGATGCGCCGCGGACTGGCCGCAACCATACGGATCGGGGCGATCCCCACCGCGGTGCCGGTGCTACCACTGGTCACTGCGGCAGTTGCGGACAGGCATCCCTCGGCCCGCGTGCACATCGAGGTTCTCTCCTCGGTCGAGATCGTGCGCAGAATCGCCGAACACGACCTCGATGCCGGGCTGACCTACGTGGACGACGAGGTTTCGCAGTCGTTGCTGGTACTTCCGCTCTACTGGGAGAGATATATTCTGCTCACTCCGGCCGACGGGCCATTGTCGGAATATCGCCGTGTGGACTGGCATGACATCGCGGGATTGCCATTGTGTGCCCTGGCGACAACCATGCGCAATCGACAAATACTTGATTCCGCCATGGCGGGAGCGGGTGTCGAGGGTACGGCGGTAGTGGAAACCGACACGGTGGAGGCATTGTATTCGCATGTCGCAACCGGTCGTTGGTCGAGTGTCATCGCACATACCTGGATGCATGCGCGTGGCGTACCGCCTGGGATCCGAGCCATCGACATCGCGCACCAGCCGAAATCGCCCCCGGTGGGTCTGGTCACCGGTTCCTCCATCGTATCGTCCGCCTTGCGGACAGCAGTACAGGAATCCGACATCGCCGGCGAACTCGGATACGGAGTCAGGGACGTGATCGATCCGAATTCGCTCTCGCCTGGATGATGCGGGCGATGACGCTGCCGCGGCGAATTTTCGGGCGACTCAGGGAACGGCTTCGCGTCGGTGCGGGTCAGCTGCCGTTCTCCGGTCGTAGACGTTCCACGGCGGTGTAAACGTTCATCGAGTTGCCGCGGAGAAAGCCGACGAGCGTCAGTCCGCTCTCCGCCGCGAGGTCCACCGCGAGCGACGATGGAGCTGAGACCGCGGCGAGCAAGGGGATTCCCGCCATAAGCGCCTTTTGTACGAGCTCGAAGGATGCCCGGCTGCTCACCATGAGGATCGTCTCGCGTAGGGGCAGCAGCCCCGACCGTAGAGCATGTCCGACGACTTTATCCACGGCGTTGTGCCGGCCGACGTCCTCGCGCAGGCACAACAGCCTGCCGTCGGCGGTGAACAGCCCGGCTGCGTGCAGCCCGCCGGTGCTGTCGAACACTCGCTGGGCAGCGCGGAGCCGCTCGGGAAAAGTCGTCAGAGCTGCCGGCGCGATGGCAAGCGGATCAACGGCCACAGACCACTTCGCCGATGTCCGCACTGCCTCCAAACTGGCCTTACCACACAGCCCACAGGAGGAAGTGGTGTAGAACTTCCGGCCCAGCGACGTGTCCGGCAGGGCCGCGCCCGGCGCCAGGTCGACATCGAGGATGTTGTAGGTGTTTCCGCCATCAGCGGCGGCATCGGAGCAGTAGCGGGCGCCGGTCAGCTGATCTGGCGTAGATATCACGCCTTCGCTCACCAGAAATCCGGCCGCGAGGTCGACATCATGGCCGGGTGTGCGCATCGTCACCGTGAGCGGACGCCCGCCGATCCGGATCTCCAACGGCTCCTCGGCCGCGAGGGTGTCCGGACGCCGTGAGTACAGACCGTCTCGAATACGCACGACCGGTCGCCGCGCGGTCACTCGTCCCATGACTGCTCCCGCTTCTCGGCACGTCGCTTCGACGGCACTCTATGGCTCCTCCGCCGGGTCACGGCGTGGAACTTCGCAGCAGATCGACGACGGCGACAACATGGGCGTCGCACTCCTCGCCTGCGTGTGCCGCCTGTTCCAGCAGTTGGGCGCGCAGACGAGGTTCCCAGTACCTGCGAATGTGCTCGACGATGGGCGTAGCCGCCTCGCCCGGCGGCAGGTGCCGGAATTGGGCGGCGATCTCCGTTGCCAGCCGGATTGCGGGTGCGGTTCTCATCGTCACATCGGTCCCGGAGAGTGGACCGGCAGGTGGGACTGATCGGATGCCGATGCAGCGCCCACCGCCGGCCGCCGCAGGGCGACCTGTACCGCGGTGACCTTGTACTCGGGGCAGTTGGTGGCCCAGTCGGAGTTGTCAGTGGTCACCACGTTCGCACCCGTCACGGGGTAGTGGAACGTCGTGTAGACGACTCCCGGTGGCATCCGGTCCGAAGTCATGGCGCGAAGTGTGGTTTCGCCCGTCCGGCTGGTCAGCGCCACTTCCGCACCGTCGCAGATGCCGCGTACCTCCGCATCATGCGGATGGATCTCGAGAATGTCCTCCTTGTGCCAGACGACGTTGGCGGTCCGGCGCGTCTGCGCACCTACGTTGTACTGGCTGAGGATCCGGCCGGTGGTGAGGATCAACGGGAACTTGCGCGTGGAACGCTCGGTTGTCGGGACGAATGTCGTGGGGACGAATCTGCCCTTGCCCCGGACGAATTCCGCGACATGCATGACCGGTGTGCCCTCGGGCGCCGCGTCGTTGCAGGGCCACTGCACGCTCCCGAGTTCGTCCAGCTTCTGGAAGGAGACCCCGGCGAAGGTCGGCGTGAGCCGGGCGATCTCGTCCATGATCTGGCTCGGCTTGTCGTACGCCATCGGGTAGCCCATCGCCTGAGCGATCTCGCACGGGATCTGCCATTCGTGTTTGCCGGTCCGGGATGCCATCACCGGACGCACCCTGTTGATCCGGCGCTCGGCGTTGGTGAAAGTCCCGTCTTTCTCGAGAAACGACGTGCCCGGCAGGAAGACATGAGCGAACTTGGCGGTCTCGTTCAGGAACAGGTCCTGCACAACCAGTAATTCGAGTGCTTCCAGAGCCGCGAATACATGGCTCGTGTTCGGATCGGATTGGGCGATGTCCTCGCCCTGAACGTAGAGTCCGCGGAAGGAACCATCGATGGCCGAGTCGAACATGTTGGGGATGCGCAGACCGGGCTCGCCCGACAGCGGCCGCTGCCAGAGTGTCTGGAATACATCACGCACGGCGTCGTCGGAGACGTGCCGGTATCCGGGCAGTTCGTGCGGGAACGACCCCATGTCACACGAACCCTGGACGTTGTTCTGGCCGCGCAGTGGGTTGACGCCTACCCCGTCACGCCCGATGTTTCCGGTGGCCATGGCGAGGTTCGCCATTCCCATTACCATCGTCGAACCCTGGCTGTGCTCGGTGACGCCCAGTCCGTAGTAGATTGCCGCGTTGCCGCCCGTCGCGTAGAGCCGCGCCACCGCCCGCAGTTCCGCTGCGGGCACGCCGGTAATCGTCTCGGTCGCCTCGGGGCTGTGCTCGCTCCGGGCGATGAATTCCGCCCATGGACCGAAGTCCTCACATCTCGCCTTGACGAACTCCTGGTCGACCAGGCCTTCGGTCACCACCACGTGGGCAAGCGCATTGACGACCGCGACGTTGGTGCCCGGGTTGAGCTGCAGATGGTGTGCCGCCTCGATATGCGGCGAACGAACCAGGTCGATGCGGCGTGGATCGATCACGACGAGCCGGGCGCCGTCGCGCACCCGGCGCTTCATTCGTGAGGCGAAGACGGGATGCCCGTCGGTGGGATTCGCTCCGATCACCACGATGACATCCGCTTTCGCGACCGACTGGAAATCCTGGGTCCCAGCGGATTCACCGAAGGTTTGCTTCAGCCCGTACCCGGTGGGGGAGTGACACACGCGGGCACAAGTGTCGACATTGTTGTTGCCGAACGCCGCGCGTACCATCTTTTGCACTACGTAGACTTCTTCGTTGGTGCAACGCGAGGAAGTGATCCCGCCGATGGCGCCGACCCCATGCCGCGACTGGATGTCCCGCATCTTCTCGGCGACATAGTTGATCGCGGTGTCCCAATCGACCACACGCCACTGGTCGGTGATCTTCTCGCGGATCATCGGCTCGTGCACGCGGTCGGGGTGGGTGGCGTATCCGAAGGCGAACCGGCCCTTGACGCATGCGTGGCCTTCGTTGGCGCCGCCGTTCTCGTCGGGAACCATGCGTACCAGTTCATCTCCGCGCAACTCGGCTTTGAACGAGCACCCCACGCCGCAATACGCGCAGGTCGTCCGAACGGTACGAGTCGGGATGCCCAGCTCGACCACGGATTTCTCCTGCAGTGTCGAGGTGGGGCAGGCCTGCACACAGGCACCGCAGGAAACGCATTCGGAGTCGACGAAGTTCTCGCCCGCGCTCGCGGACACCTTGGATTCGAAACCGCGTCCCTCGATGGTGAGCGCGAACGTTCCCTGGATCTCGCCGCAGGCCCGGACGCATCGTGAACAAGCGATGCACTTCGACGGGTCGAAGTCGAAATACGGATTGCTGCGATCTTTTTCGAGGTGTAAGTGGTTCTCACCCTCGTAGCCGTAGCGGACCTGCCGCAAGCCGACCACGCCGGCCATGTCCTGTAGCTCGCAGTCACCATTGGCCGGGCAGGTCAGGCAGTCCAGCGGATGGTCGGAGATATAGAGCTCCATGACGCCCTGCCGCAGCTTCTCGAGTCGCGGCGTCTGGGTGCGGACCCGCATCCCTTCGGTTACCGGGGTGGTGCAGGAGGCTGGTGTCCCGCGCCGGCCGTCGATCTCCACCAGGCACAACCGGCAGGAGCCGAAGGCATCGAGACTGTCGGTGGCACACAGTTTCGGTATCTCGATTCCGGCCAGTGCGGCCGCGCGAAGCACCGAGGCGCCCTCGCCCACACGGACCGGCAGACCGTCGATTTCCACCGTCACCACTTGTGCGTCCGCCGGGGGAGCAGGCGTGCCGAGGTCACGTTTCTTGATCAGCGTCATCGTGTCGCCTCCGTGTGCCGAGCGGTGAAATCCTCTGGGAAGTGGAGAAGGGCGCTGCGGACGGGGTTGGGTGTGAGACCTCCCATCGCGCACAGCGAGCCCTCGGTCATCAGCTCGCAGAGGTCGTTCAGTAGAGCGAGATTCGAATCCGGGTCCGCGCCGCCGACAAGGCGATCGATCACTTCCACTCCGCGCACGGAACCCACGCGACAAGGAGTGCACTTGCCGCACGATTCCTCGGCGCAGAATTCCATCGCGAACCGTGCCATCGCGGCCATGTCCACGGTGTCGTCGAACACGACGATGCCGCCGTGCCCGAGCATCGCCCCGGCCGCGCCGAAGCCCTCGTAGTCCGTCGGTAGGTCGAGTTGTGAGCCAGGGATATAGGCACCGAGGGGGCCGCCGACCTGCACGGCCCGAACCGGCCGGCCAGAGCGTGTGCCGCCGCCGTATCTGTTGATCAGATCGGCCAGCGAAATGCCGAAGGCAGTTTCGAATACGCCGCCCCGGGCGATGTTGCCGGCCAATTGGAACACCTGTGTCCCGCGGGAACGCTCGACACCCAGCGCGGCATAAGCCTTCCCGCCGTCGGCCAGAATGGCAGGCACACTGACCAGAGTGAGCACATTGTTGACCACCGTGGGCTTGCCGAAGAGCCCGGTGATGGCCGGGATCGGTGGCTTGGCACGCACCATGCCCCGCTTGCCCTCGAGACTCTCGAGCATCGAGGTCTCTTCGCCACAGATGTAGGCGCCGCCACCCAGGCGCAGGTGGATATCGAAACCGAAGCCGGAGTCGAGGATGTTCTCGCCGAGCCAGCCCTCGGCGCGGGCGATCGCTATCGCCTCGCGGAGCACCGCCGCTGCCGCAGGGTACTCAGAACGCAGATAGATGTATCCCTCGGAGGCGCCGACGGCGTACCCGGCGATGGTCATTCCCTCGAGGAGGCTGAACGGGTCGCCTTCCATCACGACCCGGTCGGCGAAGGTGCCGCTGTCGCCTTCGTCGGCGTTGCAGCAGACGAACTTCAACTCGCCCCCGGTCTCAGCGACCGTCTTCCACTTGATGCCGGTCGGGAAGCCCGCGCCGCCGCGGCCGCGGAGGCCGGATTCCGCCACCTCGGCGACCACGTCAGCCGGGTCGAGCTCGAAGGCTCGACGGAGTCCGGCCAGACCGCCGTGGCTCACATAGTCCTGCGGGGACAGCGGATCGGTGACGCCGACCCGGGCCAGACATAGCCTTTGCTGATCGCGCATCCAGGGCAGTTCCTCCACGAGGCCGAGACACAGGTCGCTCGGGGCGCCCTCGAGCATGCCGGCCTCGACCAGATCACCGACGTCGTCGGCGCGGACCGGACCGTACCCGATGCGACCATGCTCGGTGTCGATCTCGACCAACGGCTCGAGCCAGAGCATTCCGCGGGTTCCCGTGCGCACCACTCGCACTTCACGGCCGGCGGTCGCGCGTTCCAGAGCGACGGCAACCTCGTCGGCTCCCACCGACGTCGCCGCGGAATCTCGCGGGACGTAGACCGTGATCATGATTGCTCCGCTCGGACGATGTCGATTACCTGATCCCGATCGAGCCGCCCGTACACTTTGTCATTGATGCGGGCGGATGGCCCCAGAGCGCAGTTGCCGAGGCAAAAGACTTGACCCAGCGTCGTCGAGCCGTCGGACGTGGTCTCGCCGATCTTGATGCCGAAGGCTTGTTCCAGAGACGTCACCAACTGCTGCGCACCCACTGCTCGACAGGCCTCGGCTCGGCATACGAGCAGCGTCGTCCGGCCTGGTGGCCGTGACCGGAAATCCCGATAGAAGGTGACGACTCCGTGCACATCTGCTCGCGACAGATTCAGCTCCGCAGCCACCAAGGGCACTACTTCCGGGTCGATGTAGCCCAGGCGATCCTGGATTTCCTGCAGTATCACCAGAAGCGGGCCACGACTGTGTCGATGCGAATCGACAACTGACCGAACGAGCTCCGGCAGACTCAACGGTGCTTGATTCATGAGACGCTCCACACTTTGGTCGTACTTGTCGGAGGGTACGGATTGCGCGAGTAGTACTGCGAAAAGGCATGGAAAGCGTCCGCGCCGGAGGTTGGAAACCTGTTCATGGTCGAGCTGCCCGATATTGCAAGGGGCGGGTGGTCGCGCTGCGTACCATCATCAGAAACCTAGGCTGGGTCGAGAAAAACGTCAAAGTTCAGTTGCGGATCATTTGATAACTGCGATCTATCACGCCGGCGAGATTTCCTGTGCGATAGCGTCTTGCCGCCAGGCGGTCATCGCGGGATATGCGGCGAGGAGTTCGTCAAGGCGAGCGCGGTGCCCGTCGGTCGGATCGTCAGGCCGGGTGATGGCCCGGCACGGTGATCCGCCGCGATGGCGCCGCAGGGGCGGAAACGATGTCCGGGGGGAACCGAACGCTACGATCTGGCCGTGTCGAAGGTGTGCAACTATCCGGGCTGTACGCGCCCGATCACGAGCGCGGCGGGACCCGGCCGCCCCTCGGAGTACTGCGACCGGCCCGACCACACCCGCTGGCGTGCGTGGCGGGAGCGGCAACGGCAACAACAGGAGTCCGAGGCCGCGACCGCTACCGTCACTGTGACGCAACCGGGGCCCGTGACCGTTGCGCGACTGCGAGCCGATGAACTGCTCACCCAGTTCCGCGGACTCGCCGAGCAGTTGAACACCACGTTGAGCGCCGCGGTCGCGGAGTTTTCCACACTGGCCGACCCGGCGGTCGCGGAAGCCCAGGTGCAAGCGGTGCAGGTGGACGCGGCGCGGCGGATCGCCGAGGCGGAGGGCGCGGCGGTAGCGGCCGAGCAGGCGCGGCGGGAGGCGCAGGAGGCCAGGGAAATCGCCGAATCCGTCGCCGACGACGCGGTCGGCGCCGCCGAACAAGCCGAAGCATTGATCGCCGAGGCGAATTCGGCGCGCGAGGACGCGCTGCGGGAAGTCGAACGCGTCACCAAGCAGGCCGCGGACGACGTGTTCGCCGCCCGCAGCACCGCGGAAGCCGAAATCCGCACCGTGCGTCGCGAGTGCGCCGAGCAGATCGAACGCATCGAACAGCAAGCCGCGCAGCACGTCGAGCGTGCCGAGCGTCGCGCGGAGACCGACATCGCACAGGCCCGGCGTGAAGCGGAAGCTCTGGTGGCGGCAGCCCACTCCGAGCGCGATCTCGCCGGGCAGCGCGCGGCGGACGCCGAACGAGCGGCCGAGCGAGCCGAGCGAGCCGCCGCAGAGCGGGCCGAAGCCGCCGACGAAGTGCGAGCCGAATGGCGCCGGGCACGTGCCGAACTCGACACCACCCGCGCCGAACTCGCCGATGCACGTCGCGCCGCAGCAGCCGAACTCGCTTCCGTCCGTGCCGAAGCCGCCGCGGCCGTCGACAAGGCGCGCGCGGAAGCCGCTCAGCGGCTGGATGCGCTCGACGAAGCGCGCGTGCAGACTCTCGCGCGCGCCGAACGCGCCGAAGCCCAGCTCGACGAACTTCTCGCCGAAACTCGGCGCAAACCACCAACTACCGAACCTGCCCGACCCGACGACGCCTGAGCGGCGCACGGTCTTTCGTACTATGCTCCCGGTGCGAGTGATGCGACGCGCGGCCACACACCTATCACGTGCCGCTGACCTACCGGGACTCGCCGCTGCCGGACGCCGTCGAGGCACTCGTAGGCATATCCGAACACGGCGTGCTCGGCACCCGATGGGTGTACGACGCCGCCCGTGACCCGGTGGCGGTGGCTCAGATCGTCGCCTTGCTCACCGGGTGCGCGCGGCCACAGGCGCAGAGTGACAGCGATACCCCGGACCCCTCGGTCATCGTGTGCATCGCGGAGGGACTCTCTCGCACACAAGGATTCGGTCCCGTCCAGGACGGATCGTCCTACACCGACATCCCGGTGGGCGATCGGATCGTCCGGATCCATCGCCTTGTGCAGGTCGCGGCGGAGCCTGCGGTCACCGCTGGGGTGAGCGCTCCGTGGCGGCTCGATGACGGCGCCGCCGCCACCGGCGTATTCATCGAAGTGGCCGCGTAATTCGACTACGACGGCACGCATTGGCGGAGACCTGCGCCCGCACACCGATAACCGGGATAAGGCAAACGACTCGCTAATCGCAACTCCGGTCATATCATGTAGCTATGCCCGTAACCGAGGTCGAAGGGCGTACGGAACCACTGGCCGGCGCAGCCCGGCAGACGGTACTGTTGGCCGGTGCCTGCTCGATGATCATGGGTGTGGCCCTAGCGGTGTGGCCGCACAAGTCGCTGCCGACAGCGGAACTGCTGTCCGGCGGCTACCTCCTGCTCAACAGCGTCTTACAGCTGGTCGCGGCGCTCGGTGTCCGCCTCGCCACCCCGTTGCGTGTGCTGGCGCTGGTCAGTGGTGCGCTGTCGGCCCTGCTCGCGGCGCTCTGCCTCGCGGGCGGGAATTCGGCTCCGCTGCTGTCGTTCTGGATCGGATTGGCGTGGGCGATCCGCGGGATCTGCCACGCCACCGTGGCGGTCTGGGCCGACGATCTGCGCGGGCGTGGACGGCAGGAGCTGTTCGGACTGGTCACACTGGCGTTCGGCGTGCTGGTCGGTTCGGTGCCGTTCGAGTCGACGGACACCCTCGGCTGGGTGGCCGGATCGTGCGTCATCGCGATCGGAACACTGGAAGCGTTGTGCGCCGTGGGCTCCCGGCGCGACACCGTCGCGTTGCCGGGCATGGTGCCGACCCTGCGCCTGGATGGCCGGCCGTGAGCGCACATCCGGTGGCGAGCCGGATGCTATCGCGGTTGACTGGGCGCCATGGCATCCCAGCAATCCGAGCTCCGGTCGCCCGCGGAACTCATCGTGGTCACCCATGGCACCGATACCGCGATCACGCCGATCGCTTTGCGCGACAGTCACAGCGCGCAAGCGCGTCTGGCGGAGCTACTCCCGGCCGGGAGCGAGCTGGTGCGGATCTTCGGACCGGCCAACCGCCTGGAGCGCAGGCTCACCGGCACCCCGCACCTGGAAACCGGAGCCGAATACCTCAACTATTTCCACGTCCGCGGCGGCACCGGCCGACTCGACGAACTGGCTGAGCGGTTGCGTGCCGCCGACGACGTGGCGGCGGCGTATGTGAAACCGCCCGCCGAACCGCCGATCGCGCCGGTAGGTACGCGAGCGGTCACCGCCCGCTCCATCGTCGAGGCTCCGCCGGTCACGCCGGATTTCTCGGTGCGGCAGGGATATTTGGATGCCGCCCCGCAGGGGGTCGACGCCCGGTGGGCCTGGACGGTTCCCGGCGGCCGGGGAACCGGCGTACGGGTGGTGGATGTCGAGGGCGCGTGGCGGTTCACCCACGAGGACCTACAGGTCGATCAGGGCGGGGTGATCGGAGGCAGCCCCGCACCGGAGCAGGGGTGGCGCGACCACGGCACCGCGGTCGCCGGAGTGATCAGTGGCGACGTCAACGCCTACGGCATCACCGGGATCGTGCCCGAAGCGTACATCCGCGCGGTGTCGATCTTCGGGTCCGGATCGGCTGCCGCGATCCGCTCGGCGGCGGACGCGCTCGGCCCCGGCGACGTGCTGCTGCTCGAACTGCACCGGCCCGGCCCGCGTTTCGCCTACGCCAACCGGCCTGATCAGCGCGGCTATATCGCGATCGAGTGGTGGCCCGACGATTTCGCGGCCATCAGGTATGCGGTCGGCAAAGGCGTAGTCGTCGTGGCGGCGGGAGGCAACGGCGGCGAAGACCTCGACGCCGCGGTCTACGACGCCCGACCCACGGAATTCCCGAGTACGTGGCGCAATCCCTTCCGCGGCGGCGAGGCCGATTCCGGGGCGATCATCGTCGGGGCCGGCGCACCCCCACCCGGCTTCCGCGGTCGCGACAACGGCCCGGCCCGCTCCCGCCTGCCGTTCTCCAACTATGGAGAACGGGTCGACGTGCAGGGGTGGGGACTGGAAGTAACCACCACCGGGTACGGCGACCTGCAAGGCGGTCCCGACGAGGATCTCTGGTACACCGACGTGTTCAGCGGAACCTCGAGCGCGTCCCCGATCGTGGTCGGCGCGGTCGCGAGCTACCAGGGCATGAGCGCGGCCGCGGCCGGACGCAAGACTCCGGCGGAAGTGCGTGCCCGACTGCGGGAAACCGGGTCACCGCAAACCGATGCCCCGAATCGGCCGGCAACCCAGCGCATCGGCAACCTACCGGATCTGAAATCGATGATCTTGCCACGGTAGGCCGTCGAGGCGGTCAATCGCCGAGGAATGAAATGCTCGGCAGCCCCGGTACCCCGCGCGCCGATTCCAATCGCCGGAATCCACCTATCGCATACTTGATCGAAACGGAATCCGCCGCTATCGAGCGGAGCGGGCCGATCAACTGCCGATATCCGCCGCGACCTCGGACAGCCGGTGGACGTGACGCCCGAACCGGCCGCGGTCCTCGAGCGTGCCGCCGAGGGGCTTCCCTCGCGTCGGCGGCGAGTGGGGTGTCGATGCCGTCGTCTGCCGTGACGACGATCCGGATCCGGCCGACGTCGGCGCGATGGTCGTAGGCGGCGAGGGCGTCACGTCCCGCGCGGCCGGCCGCCACGGCCGCGATCAGCGCTCGAAGGAGGTGGACACCAAATCTGTAGCTAATTGCTTAGCGCAAGTAAGCAGGCTATAGTTGCGTAGCGCAAGCAACTAATGGTGCTGGGAGTAGGTATGGCAGTCTCACCCGACGCGGCTCGGAGCCTGATAGTCGAGCTCTATTACATGGGCCGGTCGATCCGCGCTGCCCTGGCTCACGGGGAAGAGGGGCACCTGCTGCCGGGTGGTGTGGGCGTGCTCGGCTGCCTCGACGCCAGGGGGCGATGCCGGCAGGTGGATCTGGCCGCGGACTTGTGTATCAGCCCGTCGACACTGAGCAGGCAGGTCGCCGAGTTGGTGAGTTCCGGCGACATTGCCCGCCATGCCGATCCCAGCGATGGCCGGGCCACCCTCATCGAGATCACGGACCAAGGACGGGATCTGCTGCGGCGCATCCGAGTGTCGCGGGCACGGGGATTGCAGGCCGCTCTCGCCGATTGGAGCGAGGACGAAGCCGAGCAGGCCGCCATGGTTGTTCGGAAGCTCAGGAATTCACTGGCCGCAGTCGCGCACCACACCGCGGTGGTCGGGAGCGAGCCGGTTTCGGCAGAGAGTCAGGAAGTGGATGTCTAATTCAGTCGATGTGGGGACGCAGCGCGATCCGGGCACGATGACCCATCGCCAAATCCTGGAAGCGATGACGGGGCTGCTGGCCGCGTTGTTCACCGCGCTGCTCAGCACCACGATCGTCTCGACCGCGCTTCCCACGATCATCGGCGACCTGGAGGGTTCGCAGACCGCCTACGCCTGGGTCATCACCACGGCGCTGCTGGCCAACGCCGCCTCCACCCCGATCTGGGGCAAGTTCGCCGATCTGTTCAACAAGAAGCTGCTGGTCCAATCGGCCATCGTCATCTTCGTCGCCGGTTCGGTCATCGCCGGACTCGCCCACACCGTGGCGGTGCTGCTGATCGCGCGCGTCGTCCAGGGCATCGGCATGGGTGGACTGACCGCGCTCGTCGTCGCGATCATCGGCTCCATCATCCCGCCACGAGAACGCGGGCGCTACTCGGGCTACATGGGCGCGGTGATGGCGGTCTCGATGTCCGGCGGCCCCATCCTCGGTGGCGTCATCGTCGACAGCCCGCTCGGCTGGCGCTGGTGCTTCTTCGTGTGCGTGCCCATCGCGGTGATCGCCCTGGCGCTGTTGCAGTGGACGTTGCGGCTGCCCACCGACCGCAAAGAAGGCGTGTCGATCGACTGGCTCGGCGCGACACTGCTGACCGCCGGTGTCTCGGTGCTGCTGATCTGGGTGTCGTTCGCCGGGAAGGCGAACTACTACGCCTGGATCTCCTCCGAGTCGGCGCTGTACATCGGTGCCGGTGTGCTGCTGTTGATCGCGACCGTGTGGGTCGAGTCCCGCGCCGAGTCGCCGATCATCCCGCTGCCAATCGTCACCGAACGCACCACGGGTCTGGCGATCATCGCCTCCATCGCGGTCGGCGTCGGCATGTTCGGCGCGACCACCTTCCTGGGCCAGTACTTCCAGACCGCGCGCGGCTACTCGCCGACCGCCGCGGGTGTGCTGACCATCCCGCTGGTCGCGGGCATGCTGATCGCTTCGGTCGGCTCCGGTCAGCTGATCACCCGCTTCGGCAAATGGAAGAGCTTCGTCGTCTCCGGCGCCGCGCTGCTAGTGGCCGGATTCGCGCTGCTGTCCACGATCGACCACGCCACCAACCTGTGGCTGGTCGGCATCTACATCACCGTCGTGGGGCTCGGCGTCGGCATGATGATGCAAAACCTGGTGCTGGCGGTGCAGAACACCGTGAGCGTGCACAACATCGGCGCCGCCTCCAGCAGCGTCGCCTTCTTC
The DNA here is from genome assembly GCF_052545135.1 of Nocardia aegles. Classification (NCBI taxonomy): domain Bacteria; kingdom Bacillati; phylum Actinomycetota; class Actinomycetes; order Mycobacteriales; family Nocardiaceae; genus Nocardia; species Nocardia aegles. The sequence goes on along the minus strand of NZ_JBQWRI010000002.1, from coordinate 482,570 downwards.
CGCACCTTCGGTGGCGCGATCGGGGTCTCGGTGCTGGGTTCGGTGCTGGCCACCCGCGTCAGCGAACTGTCCGCGCAAGGCTTCGCCGAGCTGGGTATCCATCCCGCGTCCTCCGGCGGCGGCAACCTCAATCTCAATGCCCTACCGGCACCGATAGCCACGATCGTGCGCGCCTCCTACGGCGACGCGACCGGCCGGATCTTCCTCATCGCCGCCGGCGCGACGGTCGTCGCGCTCATCGCGACCGCGCTGCTGCCGAACCGCCCGCTACGCCGCACGATCGACCTCGATCCGGACCTCGGGCAGACCACGAAAATGTCTGCGTCGCAGGATGATTCAACAGCAGACGACCTGGCGGCACTGGATGCCGAACTGGTCGCGCTCGAGGAGTCGAGCTGGGACGAGAACCAACTGTGGGAGGGCGTCGAGCGGGTGTCGTCCGAGCCAGAGCCGGTGTCGGCCGCGTCGATCGGGCGGCCTGCGGTGGTAGAGCAGAACGGTCGCGTGTACCGGGTCGCCGCGTCGTCGCAGAACGGTGTGTCGACCGGCGGCTTGCCGGGGTCGGACTTCGAGGGCGGGGCGTTGGGTGGTCGTGTCCAGCGTGAGGACGGTCGTCCGGTGCCGGATGCGGTGTTGACGTTGGTCGATCACGGTGGCCGTCAGGTCGCGCGGGCGAGCAGTGCTGCCGATGGTGGTTATGCGATCACCGCGCCGGAGATGGGTGACTATGTATTGATCGTGTCGGCGGTGGGGCACCAGCCGACCGCGGTCACTGTGTCCGCCGGCCGGCGACCCCAGCGCCTGGATCTGACCTTGGTCGGTTCCGGTGAGTTGTCGGGTGTGGTCCGTACCGGCGGCTCCGGTGTGCCGCTGTCGGGTGCGACCGTCACGTTGACCGATTCGCGCGGCGAGGTGGTCGGATCGGCTGTCACCGGCGTCGACGGCACCTACGTGTGTCGCGGTGTGGTGTCAGGTGTCTATACCTTGGTCGCGGTCGCTGAGCATATGCGTCCCAGTGCCATCGCATTGACGGTGCCGGACAGTGGTGTGTTGCGTCATGACATCGAGTTGGCCCCGATGGCGGTGCTTGCCGGGTCGGCGTGGGCGGAGGGCAGCCGAGCGGTGCCGGATGTGCTGGTCAGTGTGCTCGACGCCGCGGGGCAGGTGACCGCGACGGCACGCACGGACGAGAACGGCCGGTATGTCGTGACCGATCTGCCCGAAGGGCAGTACACCGTCGTCGCGCGTGGTTATCCGCCGGTGACCGGGCAGGTCACCGTGTCCGGTGGGGAGGTCGCCTACGATGTGCGGCTGGGTTACGAGACCGAGGATCGTCGATGAGCGGTTTGACCGGTCGGGTGTGCACCACACAGGGATGGCCGGTACCGGGTGCGGTGTTGACGGTGACCGATTTGAGCGGGCGCCAGATCGCCCGCGCGGTCGTCGACGAGACCGGGGCGGTGGGCACAGAGCTGTTGCCCGCGGGTGTTCATACCGCGGTGCTCACCGCTGTCGGATTCGAGCCGGTCGCGCGGACCGTGCGGATCTCTCCGGCAGGCACGGGTGTGCTCGGTGCGGTGGTGTTGGTGCCGATCGCCGGGACGGTGGCGGCACCGCCACCGGGGCCGTGGACGATCGATCCGGTGCATTCGACGGTGATCGCAACGGTGCGCCATCTGGGAATAGCCAGTATCAAGGCCAGATTCGCCGAAGTGAGTGGGCGGCTCGATATCGCCGAGCCGTTCGAGCGGTCCACCGGGCACGCGGAGATCAAAGCGGCGAGTATCGATACCGGAATCTCGATGCGTGACGATCATCTGCGTTCGCCGGAATTCTTGGATGTCGACACCTACCCGCTGATCACTTTCACCGGCAGCGGGTTCCGCCGCACCGGTGGTGACACCTGGGTGATGCCGGGAGAGCTGACCCTGCACGGGCAGCGCCGCTCGGTCGATCTCGAGGTCACCTATGGTGGATCCGGACCGGATCCATGGGGTGGTGTGCGCGCTGCGTTCCACGCCGAAACAGTGTTGCACCGCAACGATTTCGCGATCGATTACAACGCGGTCGTACGCGCGGGAGTGGCCGCCGTCGGCACCACCGTCAAACTCGACCTCGATATCGAAGTCGTACAAGGCGAGCGGCTACCCGCGATGTAGCCGGCTGCGGCCGCTCCCGGGTGAATCGAGCAGGCGCGGAGCCTCGAGCCGATGTACCGGGCGCCGGGACCATTTCTGTTCACAATGTGAATCTGCGTCCCTTCGCGGCCCACTCGCCGCGCCCGCGCGGCGTGATGGTCCAGCGGCCGCGGTGCCGGCAGTCCATGATCAGACCGCGCGATTGCAGGCGCAGCAATGCGCTGCGCACCGACGAGGAGGTCAGTCGCGCCTGCTGCGCGAGTTGGTCGACGGTGAGCAATCCGCCCGGCGCCAGCACACCCAGCACCGCGAAATCGGCGGCAATCCTGGGTCGTCTCATCATGCCGCAGCCCTTTCCGTCGAGGAGAAGGCAGCCCGGGACCGGCCTCGGCTCGGCAGCCCCGGGTTGCCGAATCGACGGTAGAAGCCACACCGACACCCCGCCATGACTTTGCGCGACTTTGCGAAGTGCGTTGACCGGCATCGGGTCCGGTGGGGACTATTGCACGACATCGCCCGCCGGCTCTCGCAAAGGATCAGCCATGAACTTGCGACTTCTCGGATCCGGATCCGACCATGGAGCTTGCCCAGCCGTGTACGCGACCGACACCGGCGTGCTCGTGGTGCAGAGTGATGGATCGGAGCATTCACCGGGCTGTCGATCAACGGACCCCGCGTTGGTCGCCGGGTACCTGTGGGTGCGGGAACGGCTGTGGCCCATGGGCATAGACCATCAGCGATATTGCGACAGTGAGCAAGAGTGAACGGTGTGTCGGACGCACGCGAGGTGCTGGGCGCGCGCCTGCGTGAACTTCGTCGCGCTGCCCACCTCACCGGCCTGCAACTGGCCGCGAGGTGCGGCTGGCATTCGAGCAAGGTCTCCCGCATCGAGGGCGGCAAGCAGACACCGTCGGAAGCGGACCTCGCAGCGTGGTGCGAAGCCTGCGGGAATACCGCCGTGCTGGACGATCTGGTCGCCGGCGCGCGCAATCTGCAGTCGATGTACCTGGAATGGCAGCGCGCCGTCGCCTCTGGGCACGCGCGCAGGCAACGGCAGTCGATCCACCTGGAGGCGCAGGCCACGCAGATCCGCTGGTACGCGCCGGACACGCTGCCGGGGCTGCTGCAGACCGAGGGCTACGCGCGCGCGATCCTGACCGCCTGCATCGCCGTGACCGGCGGGCGCGACGATCTGGAAGAAGCGGTGGCCGCGCGCATGACCCGCAAGCAGGTGATCTTCCGGGTGAAGCACCGGTTCCACTTCGTGATCAACCAGGCCGCGCTCTGGCGCACGGTCGGCGACGCCACCGTCATGGCCGAGCAACTCGCTCACCTGCTCGCGGTGATGGCCAACCCGACCGTCCGACTGGGCATCATCCCGATCTGCGCGGAGTACCGCGCGCCCGCGACGAACTTCGTCATCTATGACCGCTCGCAGGTGCTGACGGAGACGGTCTCGGCGGAACTCACCATCACCCGGCCATCCGAGATCGCTGCGCACGAGAAGACCTTCGCGATCCTCGCCGAGCAAGCCGAGTACGGCGATCGCGCTCGGGCCCTGATCGCGAAAGCACTGGAACGCCGCCGCGGCGCCTGAGTGCGTCGAGCCGTGACACGACGATGCCGCCGCGGACGGGCAGCGGCGGCATCGGGGTGATCGAGTCCCGTCAGCGGATGAACGTCGCCGCTTGGTCGGCGAGATCGAGCAACGGTTGTGGAAAGACACCCAGCGCGAATGTAACCCCCGCGGTGATCGCCACGATCGTCGTGGTCAGGGGCGGGCTGACCAGCACCGGCGCGTCGGCGGGCGGGTCGGTGAAGAACATGAGCACGATCACCCGCAGGTAGAAGAACGCCGCGACGGCGCTACAGATCACGCCGATGATGACCAGCGATGTCGCGCCGCCCGAAGCGGCGGCCTCGAAGACGGTGAACTTGCTGACGAACCCGCTGGTGAGCGGCAACCCCGCGAAGGAAAGCAGGAACAGCGCGAAAACGGTTGCCAGCCAGGGCGAGCGGCGGCCGAGCCCCGCCCACCGCGGCAGACCGGTGGCCTCGTCGCCAGCCGGCTCGCGGACCAGGCTGACCACGGCGAACGCGCCGAGCGTGCCGATTCCGTAAGCCGGCAGATAGAACAGCACCGCCGCGACACCGCGATCGTTGGCCGCCACCGGCCCGGTGAGCAGGAATCCGGCATGGGCCACCGAGGAATACGCGAGCATTCGTTTGACGTCGGTCTGCGTGATCGCCATGACCGCGCCGACGGCCATGGTCGCGATCGCGACGGCCGCGAGGATGGGCCGCCAGTCGTCACGCAGGCCGGGGACCGCGACCTGCAGTACGCGCACCAGCGCGCCGACCGCCGCGATCTTGGTGGCCGCGGCCATGAATCCGGTGATCGCGGTGGGAGCGCCTTGGTAGACGTCGGGCACCCAGGACTGGAACGGCACCGCGCCGATCTTGAACAGCAGACCGACCGCGAGCATCGCGACCCCGAGCACCGCCAGCGTCGCGTTGTCCGGATGCTGCGCGATCGCGTCGGCGATGCCGCCGAGCCGCACCGTGCCCGCCTGGCCGTACAGCAGCGCGACGCCATAGAGAAAGAACGCCGAGGAGAACGCGCCGAGCAGGAAATACTTCAGCGCCGCTTCTTGGGAGAGCAATCGTTTGCGCCGGGCCAGACCGCACAGCAGATACAGCGGCAGCGACAGCACTTCGAGCGCGACGAACATGGTCAGCAGGTCGTTGGACGCCGGGAACAGCAGCAGGCCGCCGACGGCGAGCATCGTGAGCGGAAACACCTCGGTGGTGGCGACACCCGCGTGCAGCGCCGCCGCTTCGGCCGCGCTGCCGGGCACCGCGGAAGCCTGGGGGGTGAAGGCGTCCACACCGCGTTCGAGGGTGGCGGCGGCCCTGCTCCAAGTTCCGGGGCCCGACCGCGCCCGCCGGCGCGGCTCGGCTCCACGCTCGGCGATGAACACGATCCCGAGCAGCGACACCACCAAGATCGTGCCCTGCAGGAACAGGGTCACGCCGTCGATCGCGACCGCACCCGCGACAGCGGTGGTTTCGGTGCCGGCCAACAGCAGCACGGCGACCAACGCGGCGACCGAGCCTGCCACGCTCAGCACCAGCTGGGTGGCATAGCGGTAGCGCCGGGCGACGAACGCTTCGGCGAGCACGCCGAGCACGGCGGCGCCGAACACGATGAGCATGGGGGACAGGGCGCCGTACTCGATGCTCGGCGCGGGAACGCTCGCGGCGAGCGTCGTGGTGGAGGCGAGGTCGGTCATTTGGGGGCACCTCCGGGATGGTGGGCCGATCCCGCTTCCGCCGGTGGCACCGACGGCGCGGGATCGCTCCGGCCGATGGTGGTGAGCGTCTGGCTCACCGCCGGATCGATGAAGTCGGTCAGGACTTTCGGGTAGATGCCGAGGAACAGCAGCGCGGCGATCAGCGGAATCACGACGGCCAGTTCACGCGGGGCGAGATCCCAGATCCGCTCGTTGCCTTTCTTCACCGGTCCGGTCATCATTCGCTGGTAGAGCCACAGCACGTAGAGGGCCGCCAGCACCAGTGCGCCGGCGGCGATCACGGCGGCGAACCGGTAGCGGGTGAAGGTGCCGATCAGCACGAGGAATTCGCTGATGAACGGGGCGAGACCGGGTAGCGACAGCGTCGCCAGACCGGCGATGAAGAACGTACCGGCCAGTACCGGTGCCACCTTCTGCACGCCGCCGTACTCGGCGATGAGCCGGGTTCCGCGCCGCGACACCAGGAATCCGGCCACCAGGAACAGCGCGGCGGTGGAGATGCCGTGGTTGACCATGTACAGCGTCGCGCCGGTTTGGCCCTGGCTGGTCATGGCGAAGACGCCCAGGATGATGAAGCCGAAGTGGGAGATCGAGGTGTAGGCGATCAGGCGCATCACGTCGGTCTGCCCGATGGCCAGCAGCGCGCCGTACACGATGCCGATCACCGCGAGGGTGATCACCAGCGGCGCGTAGGTGTCCGACGCGGAGGGGAACAGCAGCAGGCAGTAGCGCAGCATGCCGAAGGTGCCCACCTTGTCGACCACGGCCATCATCAGTACCGCGCTGGACGGCGTCGCGGCGACGGCGGCGTCGGGCAGCCAGGTGTGCAGCGGCCATAGCGGCGCCTTGACCGCGAAGGCGAACATGAACCCGAGGAACAGGGCATTGAGCACCGCGGGGCCCGCGCCGAGCTGTCCGGCGTCGGCGGCGGCGACCACGGTGCGGAAATCGAACGTGCCCGAGGAGCCCTGGCCCAAGCCTTCGCGGGCGGTGAGTACATACAACCCGATGATCGCGGCCAGCATGATCAACCCGCCGAACAGGTTGTACAGCAGGAACTTCACCGCCGCGCGGGAGCGCTGCCTGCGCAGCAGTGCGTCGCCGGTGCGCGGACCGAACCCACCGATGAGGAAGTACATCGGGATGAGCATCGCCTCGAAGAAGACGTAGAACAGCAGGATGTCCAGGGCGACGAAGGAGATCAGCACCATCGCCTCGACGAGCAGGATGAGTGCGACGTAGGTGTGGGCCACCCGCTTGCCGCTGCCGACTTCGCGTTCGTCGTGCCAGCCCGCCAGGATCAGCAGTGGCACAAGCGCCGTGGTCAGCAGCACCAGCACCAGTGCGATGCCGTCCAGTCCGAGGGTGTAGCCGGCGCCGAACGCCGGGATCCACTGGTGGGATTCGACGAACTGGTATCGCGCGCCGACGGGATCGAAGCGCACCGCCAGCCCGATGCCGGTACCGAGCGCGAGCACCGAGAAACCCAGTGCCACCGCGCGGGCGAGGGTGCGTCGCGCGGCGGGCAGGGCCAGCACGATCGCCGCACCGACGACCGGCACCAGCCACAGCGTCGTCAACCAGGGGAACTCGTTCACCACAACCTCACCGCCAGCAGGGCGGCGGCCACCAGGGCCGCGCCGGTGAACATGGACAGGGCATAGGAGCGCACGAACCCGGACTGCACTCGCCGGGCGCGTGCGGACAACCCGCCGATCAGCGCCGCGATGCCGTTGACGACGCCGTCGATGCCGCGATTGTCGAGGAAGACCAGCGCCCGGGTCAGGTACTGGCCCGGCCGCATGAACGCGGCCTCGTTGACCGTGTCGCCGTAGAGATCGCGGCGCGCGGCGACGGTGAGCGCGGATACGGCTTCGGGTGCGGTCTCGGGGACCTCGCGCTGCGCGTACTGCGCGTAGGCCACCCAGACCCCGACGGCGACCACGCCCAGCGCCAGGATCGTGACCAGCGCCGCGGGAACGGCTTCGGTGCCATGGTGGGTGCCGACGACCGGTTCGAGCCAGTTCTGCAACGAGGAGCCGAAGACGAACACCGCGCCGGCTCCGATCGAGCCGACGGCGAGCAGGATCATCGGCCCGGTCATCACCGCGGGGGCTTCGTGCGGGTGGGTGTCCGGCTTCCAGCGCCGCTCGCCGAAGAAGGTCATCAGCATGACCCGCGTCATGTAGAACGCGGTCAGTCCCGCGCCGGCCAAGGTGACCAGTCCCAGCGCCACCCCACCGAGACCGCCTTGGTTGAACGCCGCCTCGATGATCCGGTCCTTGGAGAAGAATCCGGCGAACGGCGGAACGCCGATGATGGCGAGATAGCCGAGACCGAAAGTGACGTAGGTGATCGGCAGCAGGGTGCGCAGTCCGCCGTAGCGGCGCATGTCGGTTTCGTCGTTCATCGCGTGCATCACCGAACCGGCGCCGAGGAACAGCCCGGCCTTGAAGAACCCGTGGGTGAGCAGATGCATGATGGCGAAGGCGTACCCGGCGGGGCCGAGCCCGGCGGCCAGCACCATATAGCCGATCTGGCTCATGGTGGAGGCGGCGAGCGCCTTTTTGATGTCGTCCTTCGCGCAGCCGATGATCGCGCCGAACAGTAGGGTGACCGCGCCGACCAGCACCACGCCGAGGCGTGCGTTCGGTGCGAGGTCGAAGATCGCGTTGGAGCGCGCGATCAGGTACACGCCCGCGGTGACCATGGTGGCCGCGTGGATGAGCGCCGACACCGGGGTGGGGCCTTCCATCGCGTCACCGAGCCAGGATTGCAGCGGCACCTGCGCGGACTTGCCGCATGCGGCCAGCAGCAACAACAGGCCGATCGCAGTGAGCGTGCCCTCGCCCGCGGCGGACGCGGCTCCGAACACGACATCGAAGTCGACCGACCCGAACGTCGCGAACATGACCATCATCGCGATCGCCAAGCCCATGTCGCCCACCCGGTTGACGACGAACGCCTTCTTGGCAGCCGTTGCCGCGGACGGCTTTTCGTGCCAGAACCCGATCAGCAGGTAGGAGGCCAAGCCGACGCCTTCCCAGCCGAGGTAGAGCACGAGGTAGTTGTTCGCCAGCACCAGCAGGAGCATGGCCGCGAGGAAGAGGTTCAGGTAGGCGAAGAACCGCCGCCGCGCCGGATCATGGCTCATGTAGCCGATCGAGTAGACGTGGATCAGTGAGCCGACGCCGGTGATCAACAGTGCGAAACACATCGACAGCTGGTCGAGTCGCAGCGCGAAGTCAACCTGGAGGCCGGCTACCGGGACCCAGCTGAACAGGTTCTCGTGCACCGGTCGGTCGACGGTGTCGCGACCGAGCATGTCGGCGAACGCGAGAGCGGCGACCACGAACGAGGCCAGGGCCAGCGCGGCACCGAGCAGATGACCCCACTTGTCGGCGTAACGTCCGGTCAGCAACAGGACGATCGCGCCCGCCAGGGGGAGGGCGGGCAGCAGCCACAGCGTTGCGGTGCCCACGTCAGAACTTCAGCAGGTTGGCGTCGTCGACCGAGGTCGAGCGGCGGGTGCGGAAAATGGTCATGATGATGGCCAAGCCGACGACCACCTCGGCCGCGGCGACCACCATCGTGAAGAACGCGAACACCTGCCCGTCGAGGTTGGCGTGCATCCGGGCGAAGGTGACGAACGTGAGATTCACCGCGTTGAGCATGAGCTCGATGCACATGAACACGACGATGGCGTTGCGCCGCAGCAGCACTCCGGCCGCACCGATCGTGAACAGCAGAGCGGACAGGAACAGGTAGTTCTCGGGATTCACCGGTTGCCTTCCTCGTCGCTGGGTGTGTCGGTCCCCTCCGATACGGGCGTGGTGCCGACCGAGATGACGGCCGCTTCGGTGAGCGCCCTGGTGCGGCGGTGCCGCAGGATGGTGCTGACCGACAGCTCCTCGAACGACCCGTCGGGCAGCCGCGCGGGGACGTCCACCGCGTTGTGCCTGGCGTAGACGCCGGGGGTGGGCAGTGGCGTGGCGCGGTGGCCCTTCTCGCGGAACCGCCGGCGCGACAGCTCGCGCTGATCGGTGCGAGCGCCGAAGTGCTCGCGGTGCGCGAGCACCATGGCGCCGATGGTGGCGGTGATCAGCAAGGCGCCGGTGAGTTCGAAGGCCCACACGTAGCGCAGGAAGATCAGTTCGGCCAATTCGGCGATCACGTTGCGGCCGGAAAAACCAGTGGCGGGGAAGGTGATTTCGGATTCGCGCACGCCGTGGGCGATGCCGCCGCTGAGCAGCAGCCCGAAGCCGACGCCGACCGCGGCGGCGGCGAGCCGCTGGCCGCGGATGGTTTCCTTCAGCGATTCGGCGGAGTCGACGCCGACGAGCATCAGCACGAACAGGAACAGCATCATCACCGCGCCGGTGTAGACCACGATCTGCACGACGCCGAGGAACAGCGCGTCCTGGGCGATGTAGAACGCGGCCAGCGCGATCATCGTGGCGGCCAGGCACATCGCGGAGTGCACCGCCTTGGGCGCGAACACCATGCCGAGCGCGCCGAGCACGGCCAGCGGGGCGAGGATCCAGAACTGGACGGTCTCGCCGGTGGAGGCGCGGGTCAGCGGCTCCGCGGCCAGGATCAGTTCGGTCACCGTGTCGCTCCTTCCGCACCGGCGGCAGCGGGTTCGCGGGGCGCATCGGTCGCCGTGGCTCCGCTGGTGGTCTGCGCGGTGCCGGGCACTCGGCCGAGGTAGTAGTCCGCCTCGTCGGCGCCGGGGTGCATGGCGTGCGGCGGCGCGGTCATGCCGGGCTGCAGCGGGGCGAGCAACCGGTCCTTCTCGTAGATGAGATCGGCCCGGTTGTCGTCGGTCATCTCGTAGTCGTTGGTCATCGTCAGCGCCCGGGTGGGGCAGGCTTCGATGCACAATCCGCAGCCGATGCAGCGCAGGTAATTGATCTGGTAGACCCGGCCGTACCGTTCACCGGGCGAATACCGTTCGGTCTCGGTGTTGTCGGCGCCCTCGACGTAGATCGCGTCGGCGGGGCAGGCCCATGCGCACAACTCGCAGCCGATGCACTTCTCCAAGCCGTCGGGATGCCGGTTGAGTTGGTGCCTGCCGTGGTAGCGCGGCGCGGTCGGCGTCTTCTGCTCGGGATAGAACTCGGTGTTCGGTTTCTTGAACATGGTGCCTGCGGTGACCGCGAACCCGGCCAGCGGCTCGAACAGCCCGGCTTTGCCGCGGGTGGCGTCGCGCGCGTGTGCGTCGGCGGGCAGCGGCGGCACCGGGAAGCCGAGGTAGACCTTGGAATCGGTCGAATCGGTGGAACCGGTGGCCACCGGTTCCTCGACCGGTGGCGCGGTCGGCTGTGCCCGGCCCGCCCGCAGGAACTGCAGCACCAGCAGGCCGGCGACCAGCAAGCCACCGATCACCAGGATGGGGGTTCGCACTCGGTAGCCCTCGGCCTGCAACACCCGCGCGGTGGCCACCACCATGACCCAGGCCAGCGAGGTCGGGATCAGCAGTTTCCAGCCGAGATTCATGAACTGGTCGTAGCGCAGCCGGGGCAGTGTGCCGCGCAACCAGATGAACACGAACAGGAACGTCCAGACCTTCGCGGTGAACCACAGCACCGGCCACCAACCGGAATTGGCTCCGTCCCACATGTTCAACGGCCACGGCGCATGCCAGCCACCGAGGAACAACGTGGTGGCCAGCGCGGAAACCGTCCCCATGTTGACGTACTCGGCCAGCATGAACATCGCGAACTTGAGCGAGGAGTACTCGGTGTGGAAGCCACCGACCAGCTCGCCTTCGGCCTCGGGCAGGTCGAACGGCGCCCGGTTGGTCTCGCCGACCATGGCGACGCAGTAGATCAGGAACGACGGCAGCAGCAGGAACACATACCAGGTGCCTTCCTGCGCGGACACGATGCCGGAGGTGGCCATGGTGCCCGCGAGCAGGAACACCGCCGCGAAGCACAGCGCCATCGCGATCTCGTAGGAGATGACCTGCGCGGTCGAGCGCAACCCGCCCAGCAGCGGATAAGTCGAGCCCGACGACCATCCGGCCAACACGATGCCGTACACGCCGATGGAGGTGATCGCGAGGATGTACAGCACCGCCACCGGCAGATCGGTGAGCTGCAGTGGGGTGGTGACACCGAAGAAGGACACCTCCGGCCCGAACGGGATCACCGCGAACGCCATGAAGGCGGGCACCACCGAGATGACCGGCGCCAGGATGTAGATCGGTTTGTCCACGATCGCGGGGACGATGTCCTCTTTGAGCGCCATCTTCACGCCGTCGGCGATGCTCTGCAACGAGCCGAACGGCCCGGTCCGGTTCGGGCCGATGCGCATCTGCATGCGTGCCACGATCTTTCGTTCCGCCAGCACGGCGACCAGCGGAATCAGCATCAGGTAGACGAAGACGGCCAGTGCCTTGACGATCACCAGCCACAACGGGTCGTGCCCGAACCCGCTGGGCGCGTAGGGATCGGACGCGGCGTGGGTCACCGTGGACGCCATGACGAGCGCGGCGAGATCACTCATGACGGTGCTCCTTCATCCTCTCGTCGGCGTGCCGCAGATACACGATCGCGCCGGGCTGGGCCGCGAGCTGCTCGGCGATCGAACAGCCGGGCGAGTGCTGCGGCAGCCAGACCACGCGGTCGGGCAGGTCACTGATCAGCACGGGGAGCGTGATCGCGCCGCGGCTGGTGGCGACGGTGACCAGGTCGTCGGGTTGCACGCCGATCTCGGCGGCGGTGGCCGCCGACAGACGCACCACCGGCGGCCGGGCGATGCCGGCCAGATTCGGTTCGCCGTCTTGCATGCGGCCTTCGTCCAGCAGCATGCGCCAGCTGGCGAGCACCGCCGTTCCGGGTTGCGGCCGCGGCAGCGGGTTGGCCTGGTGCACGGGGGCGGTGACGGGTGCGCCGTCCCACGCGCCGAGTTCGGCGAGTTCGGCGCGGGCGGATTCGATGTCGGGCAGGCCGAGGCGCACCGACATCTCGTCGGCGATGGCGTGCAGCACGCGCTGATCCGACAGCGGCGCGGTCTGACGGCGCACCATATCGTCGCCGAGCGCGGCGGCGAACGGGCGTGGCCTGCCCTCCCAGGTGCGGAAGGTGCCGGACTTCTCCATCGCCGCGGCTACCGGGAAGACCACGTCGGCGCGTTCGGTGACCGCGCTGCGGCGCAGTTCCAGGCTCACCACGAACCTGGCGGCGTCGATCGCGGCCAGCGCCGCGGCCGGGTCGGGCAGGTCGGCGACATCGACCCCGCCGATGACCAGCGCGCCGAGGCCGGACGCGGCCGCCAGGATCGCCGCGGTGTCACGGCCCGCGCCGACCGGCAGCTCCGGCACGTTCCACACGGCCCGGACCTGCTGGCGGGCGCGGGGATCGGCGACGGGCCTGCCGCCGGGCAGCAGACCGGGCAGCGCACCCGCTTCGACCGCGCCGCGTTCACCTGCCCGGCGCGGCACCCAGGCGAGGGCGGCTCCCGTCTCGTCGGCGAGACGTACGGCGGCCGACAGCGCGCCCGCGATGCCCGCCATTCGCTCGCCGACCATGATCACCGCTCCCGGTTCGCGCAGCAGCCGGGCCAGATCGGCCAGCTGGGCGGGATCTGCTCCGGGCGTGGTGATCTCGCCGGTGCGGATGGCGTCGAGCAGATGCGGTTCGCCGCCCGGTACGGCGCGCATCAGCCGTCCGGACATGCGCTCGAGCCCGCGCGAGGAGTACGGCGCCAGCGAGTAGATGGGCAGTCCGCGCTTGCGGGCGGCCTTGCGCAGCCGCAGGTAGACGATCGGCGACTCTTCTTCGGGTTCGAATCCGACGAGCAGGACGACCGGTGCGGCCTCCATGCTGTCGTAGGTAACCGTGCCGTCCTGACCCGCGACGCGAGCGGCGAGGAAGTCGGCCTCCTCCGCCGAATGCGCGCGCGAGCGGAAGTCGATGTCGTTGGTGCCGAGCGCGACTCGGGCGAACTTCGCGTAGGCGTAGGCGTCCTCCTCGGTGACCCGGCCGCCGACCAGGACACCTGCGTTGCCGAAGGCCGCGGCGAGTCCCTCCGCGGCCGCGGCCAGCGCCTGCGACCACGAGGCGGGGGCGAGCTCGCCGTCCCAGCCGCGCACGAGCGGGGTGGTGAGCCGGTCGGGTTCGGTGGCGTAGGCGAAGGCCCACCGGCCCTTGTCGCAGTTCCATTCCTCGTTGACCTGCGGGTCGTCGCCGGCCAGCCTGCGGAGCACCTTGCCGCGCCGGTGGTCGGTGCGCTGGGCGCAGCCGGAGGCGCAATGCTCGCAGACGTTCGGGCTGGACACCAGGTCGAACGGGCGCGCGCGGAAACGGTAGGCGGTGCCGGTGAGCGCGCCCACCGGGCAGATCTGCACGGTATTGCCGGAAAAGTAGGAGTCCAGCGGTTCGGCCTGCGCGGTGCCGACCTGTTGCAGCGCTCCGCGATCCATCAGTTCGATGAACGGATCGCCGGCGATCTGCTGGGAGAAACGGGTACAGCGGGCGCAGAGCACGCAGCGTTCCCGGTCCAGCAGCACGGCCGTGGACAGCGGAATCGGCTTGGGGTAAGTGCGTTTGCGGCCGTCGAACCGGGATTCGGCGCGGCCGGTGGACATCGCCTGGTTCTGCAGCGGGCACTCACCGCCTTTGTCACACACCGGGCAGTCGAGCGGATGGTTGATCAGCAACAGTTCCATCACGCCCTCCTGCGCCTTGTCGGCGGCAGGGGAGGTGAGCTGGGTGCGCACCACCATGCCCTCGGAGACGGCCATGGTGCAGGAGGCGACCGGTTTGCGCTGCCCTTCGACTTCGACCAGGCATTGGCGGCAGGCGCCGACCGGGTCGAGCAGCGGATGGTCGCAGAAGCGGGGGATCTGGATGCCGATCAGTTCGGCGGCCCGGATCAGCAGCGTGCCGGGCGGCACGCTGACGGCGGTGTCGTCGATGGTCACGGTCACCAGGTCGGCGGGCGCGGGCGCGCCGTTGTGGTCACGCACGGCGGCAGGCCCGGTAGCCGTTCGCCCGCCACCTCTGATCGAATCGCTCCGCGATACCGGTTTCATCCGACCTCTTCTCTTGACTCGGCCCATGCCGTGCTGCGCGCCGGGTCGAACGGGCAGCTGCCCAGCCGCAGGTGTTCGGCGTATTCCTCGCGGAAGTACTTCAGCGAGGAGATGATCGGGCTGGCCGCACCGTCGCCGAGAGCGCAGAACGACTTGCCGTTGATGGTGTCGCTGATGTCGAGCAGCTTGTCCAGATCGGATGCGACGCCGGAGCCGGCCTCGATGCGTTGTAGCAACTGCACCAGCCAGTAGGTGCCCTCCCGGCACGGGGTGCATTTGCCGCAGGACTCGTGGGCGTAGAACTCCGTCCAGCGCAGCACCGCCCGCACCACGCAGGTGGTGTCGTCGAAGATCTGTAAGGCCTTGGTGCCGAGCATGGATCCCGCACCGGCGACGCCTTCGTAGTCGAGCGGCACGTCGAGATGTTCTTCGGTGAACAGCGGCGTCGACGAGCCGCCCGGAGTCCAGAATTTCACCCGGTGCCCGGCGCGCACGCCACCGGCGTAGCCGAGTAGCTCGCGCAACGTGACGCCCAGCGGAGCCTCGTACTGCCCCGGCCGGGTCACATGACCCGACAGCGAATAGAGGGTGAAGCCGGGCGATCGCTCGCTGCCCATGGAGCGGAACCACGCGATGCCGTTGCGGATGATGGGCGGCACGCTGGCGATGGACTCGACGTTGTTCACCACGGTCGGGCAGGCGTACAGGCCCGCGACGGCGGGAAACGGCGGGCGCAGGCGAGGCTGGCCGCGGCGGCCTTCCAGCGAGTCCAGCAGCGCGGTCTCCTCGCCGCAGATGTAGGCGCCCGCGCCGGCGTGGACGATCAGCTCCAGGTCGTAGCCGGAGCCGAGGATGTCGGGGCCGAGGAAGCCCGCCTCGTAAGCCTGGGCCACCGCGGCCTGCAGCCGCCGCAGCACCGGAACCACTTCGCCGCGCACGTAGATGAACGCGTGCGCCGCGCGGATGGCGTACGCGGCGATGACGACGCCTTCGATCAGCGCGTGCGGCGCGGCCAGCATGAGCGGAATGTCTTTGCAGGTGCCGGGTTCCGATTCGTCGGCATTGACCACCAGGTAGTGCGGTTTGGTGACGCCGTCGGGGCCTGGGCCCTGCGGGATGAAGCTCCATTTCATGCCGGTGGGGAAGCCCGCGCCGCCGCGCCCGCGCAGACCCGCGTCCTTGACGGTTTGGATGACCTGATCCGGATCCATCCGCAGCGCGGTGCGCAGCGCTTGGTATCCGTCGTGGCGCCGGTAGGTGTCCAGCGTCCAGGACTGCGGATCGTCCCAGTAGGTGCTCAACACTGGGGTGAGTGTCATCGCCTGCCCTCCGCGTCCGGTTCCGGCGCGGGGGCGCGCATGCCCTGTTCGCGGGCGACTCGCAGACCGGCGAGCGTCGCCTCACCGGCTGTGCCGTCGAGCGCGCCGGGGCGCTCGTCGGGGAATCCGGCGAGGATGCGGGCGGTCTGTTTGAACGTGCACAGTGGCGCGCCCCTGGTCGGGGTGACCTGCTGTCCGGCCCGCAGCGCGTCCACGAGAGCCCGTGCGGATTCGGGGGTCTGGTTGTCGAAGAACTCCCAGTTGACCATGACCACCGGGGCGAAGTCGCAGGCCGCGTTGCACTCGACGTGCTCGAGTGTGATCGAGCCGTCCGCCGTGGTTTCGCCGTGCCCGATGCCGAGGTGGCGCTCGAGTGCGGCGAGGATGGCGTCGCCGCCCATGACCGCGCAGAGCGTGTTGGTGCAGACGCCCACGTGGTAGTCGCCGGTGGGTGCGCGCCGGAACATCGAGTAGAAGGTGGCGACCGCGGTGACTTCCGCGCCGGTCAGGCCCAACTGCTCGGCGCAGAACTCGATTCCGGTGCCGGTGACGCAGCCCTCCTCGGACTGCACCAGGTGCAGCAGGGGCAGCAGCGCCGAGCGTGGATGCGGATAGCGCGCGACGATCTCCTTGGCGTCGGTTTCGAGTCGTTCGCGGACGAAAGGCTGATAGGGCTCGGGCCGTGTGCTGAGTTCGAGCAGGACTTGCGTCGTCCCGTCGCCGGCGCCGTTCGAGGTATCGCCGTGTGTTGCCGGGTTCATCGGTCCACTCCGCCCATGACCGGGTCGATGCTGGCGACCGAGGCGATGACGTCGGCGACCATGCCGCCCTCGCACATCGCCGCGACCGCTTGCAGATTGGTGAACGAGGGGTCGCGATAGTGCACCCGGTAGGGCCGGGTGCCGCCGTCGCTGACCATGTGCACGCCCAACTCGCCGCGGGGCGACTCGACGGCCGCGTACACCTGGCCGGCCGGAACGCGGATGCCTTCGGTGACCAGCTTGAAATGGTGGATCAGGCCCTCCATGGATGTGCCCATGATCTTGCCGATGTGCTCGGGGGAGTTGCCGAGTCCGTCGGCGCCGAGCTGCAGGTCGGCGGGCCAGGCGATCTTCTTGTCGTCGATCATCACCGGGCCGGGCCGCAACCGGTCCAGGCACTGCTCGACGATCTTCAACGATTCCTTCATCTCCTCCACCCGGATGACGTAGCGGCCGTAGCAGTCGCATCCGGTGGTGATGGGAACGTCGAATTCGTAGTTCTCGTAGCCGCAGTAGGGCTGGGCTTTGCGCAGGTCGTGCGGCAGGCCGGTGGCGCGCAGCACCGGGCCGGTGATGCCGAGGGCCATGCAGCCCCGCAGGTCGAGGTAGCCGATGTTCTGGGTGCGGGCCTTCCAGATCGGATTGGCGGTGAGCAGATGCTCCATGTCGCGCAGTCGTTTGGGCAGCAGCGCGAGCAGTTCGCGCACCTTGGTGACGCCGTTGTCGGGCAGGTCCTGCACCAGGCCGCCGGGGCGGATGTACGCGTGGTTCATCCGCAGGCCGGTGATCGTCTCGAACACGTCGAGGATCAGCTCGCGTTCGCGGAAGCCGAACAGCATCGGCGTCAGCGCGCCGAGTTCCATGCCGCCGGTGGCCAGGGCGACCAGGTGCGAGGAGATGCGGTTGAGCTCCATCAGCAGCACGCGGACGATCGTGGCGCGCTCCGGGATCTGTTCGGTGATGTCGAGCAGCTTCTCCACGCCCAGGCAGTACGCCGTCTCGTTGAAGAACGGCGACAGGTAGTCCATCCGGGTGACAAAGGTGACGCCCTGGGTCCAGTTGCGGAATTCGAGATTCTTCTCGATACCCGTGTGCAGGTAGCCGATTCCGCAGCGGGCCTCGGTGACCGTTTCGCCTTCGATCTCCAGGATCAACCGCAGCACGCCGTGGGTGGACGGATGCTGCGGACCCATGTTGACGACGATGCGTTCTTCGCCCGTGCCGGACAGTGTCTCGGCCACCTGCTCCCAGTCCTGCCCAGCGACGGTGACCGTGGCGGGCTCGGGCGTGGTGACCTCGGGTTCGGTGTCGGTGTCGTGCATCAGCTGTATGCCCTCCGCTCGTCGGGCGGCGGAATGCGCGCGCCCTTGTACTCGACCGGGATCCCGCCGAGCGGGTAGTCCTTGCGCTGGGGATGACCGCGCCAGTCGTCCGGCATGGTGATCCGGGTCAGCGAGGGGTGGCCGTCGAACCGGATGCCGAAGAAGTCGTAGGTCTCGCGTTCATGCCAGTCGGTGGTCGGATACACCTCGTACAGCGAGGGAATGCGCGGGTCCGCGTCCGGCGCGGAGACCTCCACCCGTAGGCGGCGGTTGTGCGTGATCGACATGAGGTGGTAGACGGCGTGCAGTTCACGGCCGGAATCCTCCGGGTAGTGCACGCCGTCGACGCCGAGGCAGAGTTCGAAACGCAGCGCGGGATCGTCGCGCAACGCACGGGCCACCGCGGGCAGATGCTCCCGGCGTACGTGCAGGGTGAGCTCGCCGCGGAAGACGATCACCTTCTCCAGCGCCGCGTCCAGGCGGACGCCGGTGGCGGTGAGCGCGGCCCGCAGCGCGTCGACCACCTCGTCGAAGTACCCCCCGTAGGGGGCGGGCGTGCCGCCGGGCAGGGTGACCGGGCGGACCAGGCGGCCGTAGCCGGAGGTGTCGCCGGTACCGGTGGCACCGAACATGCCGCGGCGCACGCCGATGACGTCGGCGTCGGCCTGGACGGAATCCTGCTGGGGCAGTGTGCCTTCGGGGCCGGTGGTGGCCGCGGCATCGATCGGGTCGTGTGCGGGCGGGGTTTCGGTGTGGTCCGGGGTGTCGAAGGTCATCGCAGCAGACCCTCCATCCGGATGGTCGGCGTCGAGGCGAGCGCGGCTTGTTCGGCGGCGCGGATGGCTTCCTCGCGGTTGACGCCGAGCGGCATCTGTTGAATTTTGGCGTGCAGTGCCAGGATCGCGTTCAGCAGCATCTCCGGACGGGGCGGACAGCCGGGCAGGTAGATATCCACCGGCACCACGTGATCGACGCCCTGCACGATGGCGTAGTTGTTGAACATCCCACCGGAGGAGGCGCACACGCCCATCGCCAGCACCCATTTCGGTTCGGTCATCTGGTCGTAGACCTGGCGCAGCACCGGAGCCATCTTCTGGCTGACCCGGCCCGCGACGATCATCAGATCGGCCTGCCGCGGCGAGGCGCGGAAGGCCTCCATGCCGAAGCGGGCGATGTCGAACCGGCCCCCGCCGGTGGCCATCATCTCGATGGCGCAGCAGGCCAGCCCGAAGGTGGCCGGCCACAGGGAGCCCTTACGCAGGTATCCGGCGAAATCCTCGACCGTGCTCAGCAGGAAGCCGCTGGGCAGTTTTTCCTCGAGACCCATGTTCTAGTGACTCGCTTCCACTCGTCGGCTACGAATCGGCTGCGCGGCGGTCAGTCCCAGCTGAGCCCACCCCGCCGCCATTCGTAGGCGTAGGCCACCGAGACGTTGACGATGAACAACGCCATCGCGGCCAGACCGAAGAGACCGAGCGCATCGAAGTGGACTGCCCACGGGTAGAGGAACACGATCTCGATGTCGAAGATGATGAACAACATGGCGGTGAGGTAGTACTTCACCGGAAAGCGTTGCCCGGTAACGTTCCCCGGTCCGCCCGCCACGGCGTGCGGGGTGGGCTCGATACCGCATTCGTAGGCTTCCAGCTTCGCCCGGTTGTACCGTTTCGGGCCGACCAGGGCCGCCATGGCGATGGAGAACAGTGCGAACGCCGCCGCGATCGCACCGAGTACAAGAGTCGGCACCTCGATGTTCACGACTGCACTTCCCCTCCTTGCGAGCTGCAGCTGACAACAGCGTCCGAGGCGGGCTGACGTCGTTGTTCGCCTCGGCCGGACTCGCCCCTCGGCTTCACCCGGGGACGGTCATTACCGGATCCGTCTCCGTGTGAGATAGAGCACAGCCTACAACTGAAAGGGCGGACCGCAGCGCGTTTGGCGACGGCGTTTGATCGAATTCAGTACGACTATTTATGACCGAAACGGTGGTAATCCGCGGCGAGCCCGCGTGTCATTGGGTGAACGGTCAGTTGGCGCGGCGATATGTCAGGTACTGCGACGTCAAATGTGGTCCCGAGCGGGTTCGGAGTCGGCAACGACGACAATTGCGCGGCGGGCGGGGCCGTCGACGGGCCGCGGGCCCGGAGGTCGTCTTCCGGGGTATGGGCGCGCAGGCACGCCCGAGCCAACTAATTCATGATCGCCATGAATCGTCGAGGTGGTCAGGCCGCGGAACGGCTGCGCAGCAGAGCCACGACGGCGTCGGTGAGCCGGAGCGGATCGATGGGATGTGCCACCACCGCCTCCGCACGTGACCAGCTGGCCAGCCATGCGTCGTCGGGCCGGCCGGTGAGCACCAGCAGCGGAGGGCACGGGTCGACTTCGTCCTTCAACTGCTTGGCGATGCCGAGCCCGCCCGCCGGGGCGGCCTCGCCGTCGAGCACCGCCAGGTCGATGCCACCGGCATCCAGCTGAGCGATCACCACGGGTGCGGTGGCTACCTCCAGGTACTCGAACACCGGCAACTCCGGGCTCGGACGCTTGCCCAAGGCCTGGATCACCTGGCGCCTGGTGTCGGCGTCGTTGCTGTACACGAGAACCCGCAGTGGGGTGGAACGAGTGGAATCGGCCACGAACGGCATGGTACGTCCGCGAGGGCTTACCGCGTGGCAGGTTCGGCGCAGATGGTTCGCGCGCGTCGTGCGCCGCGCGTCACCAGTGCAGTCGTTGTCCGAAAGCCGATGGCAAGCAGTTGATAAGAATCTGCCGGTAGAGTCCGGCGAATGCGGGGAGATATCACGCAGGCCCTCGTCGGCACCGACGTGTGGACCGATGAATTGCTGGGCAGCGCCGGGATTCCGGTGATCGACGTACCGTTCGTGACCATCGGCAGTGGGATCGGATCGTTCGTCACCTACGACACGCTCCGGATCTTCGGTGTGCCCGCCGAGGCGATGGCGGTGCTCGGGCCGCAGGAGCACCCCTGGGCCTCCTACGAGTACCTCACCAGGGTGTCACAGATCCCCCGCGGTGAGCGCCTGCGCAGCGACTCGGCGTCGACACCGGACAACATCTGGGGCTTCCCGTCCTACGCGGTGCGGGAAGCGATCGCGGACAAGTCGATCAAGCCGCTGTGGAACGTCTTCGTCGAGCCGATCTTCGCCAATTACTACACCCCGCGGGCCGGTCAGGCGTTCGTCTCCATGGAGCGGGAATTCCACCGCGTCGGCTACGCCCGCTCCTTGCACAGAGGGCACGTGCGCATGGTCCGCAAGCGCCACGGCGGCGGATACTTCACCATCCTCACCCCGCCCGCGGGTTCGACGCCGACCAAGCGGGTCGCCTTCCGCAGTACGTATGTCCATGTCGCCGTGGGGTATCCGGGCCTGAAGCTGCTGCCGGACCTGCAGGAGTATCGCGAGACCCATCGGGACCCGACCCGTGTGGTCAATGCCTACGAGCCGCACGAGCACGTCTACCAGGCGCTGCAGCGGCGGCCCGGCACGGTGCTGATCCGCGGCAGCGGGATCGTGGCCAGTCGCGTCCTGCAACGGCTCATCGACGACCGGGACAGGTATCGGCTCGACACCCGGATCCTGCACTTGTTCCGCACGTATGTCGACGGCTCGCACGGCAAGAACATCTTCAGCAGACGTAAAGGCGGCGACGGGTGGGCCTACCAGGGCTTCAACTATCCGAAGTCGGTGTGGGGCGGTCAGCTCAAGCAGAAGGTGCGGCGGCTGCAAGGCGAGGAGCGGGCGCAGGCGTACAAGGAGATCTCCGGCACCAACACCCCCATCCGGAACAACTGGCAGGAACAGTTGCGCCGTGGTCGCCGGGAAGGGTGGTACCAGGTGATGGCGGGCACCATGCAGGCTCCGCGTCCGGCCGCGGGCCGGCAAGGGGTGGTCGCGACGATTCTTCCGGACGCCAGTGCGCCGCTGCCGTTTCCGCCGCCGACGCAACCGTTCGACACGACCGTCGACTACATCATCGACTGCACGGGCTTGGAAGCCGACGTCCGGGAGCACCGGCTGCTGGCCGACCTGCTCGACCACGCCGGTGCGGGACGCAATCCGCTCGGCCGGCTCGACGTGGACACGACCTTCGAGCTGATCGGCACCCGCAGCGGCACGGGGCGGATGTACGCCTCCGGCAGCGCGACGCTCGGCGGGCCGTTCGCCGGCGTGGACACCTTCCTCGGCTTACAGATCGCCGCGCAGGAGATCGCCGACGATCTGGCCGCGCTCGGTTTCTGCCGGAGGATGGGTCCGCTGCGCTCGACGCGGCAATGGTGGCTGTGGGTTACGAACGAGAAGATCTGAGCGATGCTTCCTACTTTGAACGGGCGAATCCAGACCCGTCTGCTCGCGCTGAGCGTGATCGGCTTCGTCGTCGCGCTGCTCATCACCCCGTTCCTGCCGACCGGCTCGTTGAGCATCGGTCAGGCGTACCGGGTGACGTCGTCGGTGCTCCTTGCGACCGTTCTGGTCGGTGTGCTCTGGGAACTGCTCTACCATTTGCTGCAGCAATTCCGCTGGGAGAAGGACTGGCCGACCTTGTTCGGGCTGGTCACCATCCTCAATGAGGGAGTGCTGATCTGGGTGCTCGTGCGCTACACCACGGTGGTGCTGCCCGAGCATCTGCGTCCGTCGCTCGCGGCATTCCTGATCCAGTTCGTCATCACGTGGATCGTCTTCTGGCTCATCGTGAACGGGCCCATGCGCGTGGTGTTTCATCGGTGGCGCTTCCAAGGCGGCCGGTTCCTGTGAACGCGCAGATCGAGGTATTGCCCGGCGCGCACCTGGTGGCGAGCGAGAGCGGCGCCGTCGTGGTCGTCGCGCACCGGGGTGACGGGCTCGTCACGGCGGACACGGTCGCGGCCCGCGCGATGGCGGCGCTGCTGGACATCGTGCGCGAAGCCGTCGCGCACGACCGGCGCCGCAGCGGGCGTGCCGTGGCGCGACTGGCCACTACCTGGCTGATGAGCCTGTCCAACGGCGAGGAGGATGAGGTCGAATTCGGAGTGATCACACCGGTGGACGACGGCCTCGCGGTGTTCCTGCACGGTGGGGTCACCGCGGTGCTCGCCGGTCCGGGCCACACGGAGGTGCTGCGCGGCCGGGACGCCGGATTCACCGTGGACCGCGTAACGCTCGCACCCGGCAACGGTGCCGGGCTGTTCGTGGACGAGGCGGGCTGGACTGCGGAATCACTGCCGGGGCGCGGGATCCTGTCGCTCGATGCGGGGACCGCACCGGGTTCGGGCGCGGTGCTGTGGTCGGGTGCGATCGGTGACGAGCCGGACAGCCACGGTGCCGCCGACTCCCCGCGGCAACCTCACGCCGGCTCCGCACCGCAATCCGGCGCGGAGCCGTCGCACATCGAGCCACGACCGCAGTCCGAACCGCATCACGTCCAGGGCCGGCCGCCGATGCCGGATCCGACCCCGGCGCCGCAGTCGAATCTCACCGCCGGACCGCAGGCAGCGCCGCGACCACACCGTCCCGGAGCGCAGCCGGGACCGGAGGAGTCCGGAGCCCACCCGCGGTCGGCGCCGAACCTGCGTAAGGAAGAGAATTCCGGCGACGCCGCGACGGAAGTCGATCTCCAGGCACCGGCACGGCCCGCGCACCGTACCGATCGCGATCACGCGATCGCCACCGACGCGGATCTCGCCGAGACGATGGTGCCCTCGGCCGGGGTCGTCGCGGACGCACTCGGATCGACCGGTTCGAACACGCTGGGACATCGGGTGATCGTGCAGGGTTTCCAGTGCGCCCGGCATCACCACAACGATCCGCGGGTGTCGTTCTGCGCGGTGTGCGGTATCCGGATGGATCAGCTCACCTGCGTGCTCAGCGAAGGGGTGCGCCCGCCGCTCGGTGTGCTGCTGCTGGACGACGGCACATCGTTCGTCCTGGACAGTGACTGTGTTCTCGGCCGCGAGCCGGAGCATTCGGAGGCGGTCGCGCGTGGTGCGCGTCCGGTGCGGCTGGACGACAGCTCGGGTGGAATGTCGCGGGCGCACGCGGAGATCCGCCTGGTCGACTGGGATGTCACGGTCGTGGACGGCGGTTCCACCAACGGCACCCACATCCGTCATCCCGGACGCCAGGACTGGGTCCGGGCGGTCCCCGGCCAGCCGGTCGCCCTCGCGCCTGGCGCCCAGATCCAACTGGGCGGACGCGTACTGACCTTCGACTCCCAGCACGGACAGCTCTAGCCGCGGCGCCGCCCGGAAGGATATGGTCGCCGCGATGCTTGCACGCGGGGCACCGAAGCCGGGAAGTCCCGCCGAACTGGAGGTCTGGCGGTGGCGTTGGGTACGTTCGCCCAGGGCTGTCCGGTGGGCATGAGGACCGCGCAGCGACTCCCGGCGTTCATCCGCATCCACATCGGCATCGACGGTCGCTACGCCTTCCACCTGTCCGACCTCGGTGGCATTCCCGGAAGCTGCGCAGACATACCGCCGCCCAGCGTATTCAGCTCGCTACAGTGGCGGCGAAGAGACACCCGACCGCGACGGCTTGCAGGGTCGCGCGGGGGATGGCGACGCTGTCCCACTTCCGTTGGAGCGTTCTGATGGCGCCGAGGGTCTCGCCTTTCAGGGCTGCTTCGGTCATGGCACGGTTGATGGGGGCATTGATCCGCAGGTAGATGCCGAGCCAAGCCAGTAGAGCGGTGAGAGCCACGCTGTCGAGCACGATCGTTCCGGGTTTTTCCTGGATGATGGCCACTAGCGTGGCCGCTCCCGTCGCGACTGTGCCTCCTATGCCTGGTATCACGAGTCTTCGGTCGCCGTATAAATGGACGAACCCGCTCAAAGCGCCAAGAGCATGGTCGTCGAGGTGCGTCAACGCGGGGCGAAGTACGGTGGCGGCGAAGATGTCGGCCCCGTAGATGACAGCGGTGCCCATGATCGCGATGGCGGTGAGGATGACGTGCGCTGTACCCACAAGGTCTCCATTCTGTGAACCGTCCCCGAGTTCGATGCGCGAGGCCCCTTGGTTCACTCGGGCGAGGGACGCTGGGAAAAGGCGATCACCGTCGCAGATCCGGGCGCTCAGATGTGACGGAAACGGATGATCCCCGACCACGGGTTGCGCACGGGTTTGCGGGGATCGGGCTGGGGCAAGTAGGTGAACGGTCGCAGGTACCAGGGTGCACGGCGGAATTTGCGGGCGTGCAGTAGCAGGCTTTCGAGTTCGATGGGCTGCCAGCCGAGGTCTTCGAAGAAGCGGATCCCGTTGGGCGGCTCGAACTTCATCGGCGCGTTGGCGAAGGTGTCTCCGGAGCGCATCTTCTTCATGCCCAGGCTCAGGTCCAGCAGCCACCAGGCGATCTCGGGGCGGGTCAGGGCGTGCGCCAGATCGGTGACCGTCGGCGGGTCGAGGTACATGAGCAGGCCCTCGGTGAGCACGAGGGCTTTCGACGCGGGCGTGGTGGCAGGGCCGATCGCGCCCAGCGCCTCGTCGAGGAACTTCGCGCGGGAGTCCGGGTCGGCCAGATCGACCGCGCGGCGGATGAGCACACAGTGCGGTGTCGCACCGGCCAGCGCGCTGTCCTTCTCTGCGACGAGTTCGGGCAGGTCGGCCTCGATCCAGAGCAGCTCGTCCGGCAGATCGAGCCGATAGGGGCGGGTGTCCAGACCGGCGGCGAGGTTGAGGACGCGGTCGCAGCCTTCGCTGATCGCTGTGGCGACGAGGTCGTCGATCAGCTTGGTCCGGGTGACGATCGGCCACCCGTCGCGCATCATCGGCGGTGCGTTGTCGGCGATCGCGTGGCCGCGTTCGCCTGCCAGCCGGTCGGCGAGCGGATCGCGGAACAGTGCGTCCGGGCGTTCGGTTTCGCGGGCCCGGTAGGCCGCGACCCAGCGCGCGGTGTCCGAGACGTTGGACGGTACATCCCCTCGGGTCATGCGAGCCAGTCTGTCACATTCGTCGAGTCCTTTTCGGCGCCGGCGGTAGTGGTCGCTCGGCGTGGGTGGCGAGCATCAACAGCGGTGGAAGGCGTCGGAGCCGACCTCGGCCGGGTCGAGCAGACGGGTTCGGCTAAATATCGGTTCCATGCTCTGCAGCAGGGTGACGCACCAACTTCGATTCGACACGCTCCAAGCGGTCGACCAGCCAACGTCGGAATGCTAGATAATCGGCGCTTCGCGCGATATATGCCGTGGCATCGCCGTGCGTCAACCGCCCGGCGTCATCCAGACCGATGTCGACGGATGTCGCGGCGAGGAACGGCATACCGACGGAATGAGCCAAAGTGATCGGACCATGTAAAGTGACATACTTGCTGAACTCGTGGAACCACAAGTCCAGATGTAGGCGAAGCAGGGTTCGCGCTGGGTCCACCCCTTTTTTTAGTACGTCGTACTCGATGGAATCCTCGGTCAGCGCATTGAACGGGTGGAAGGAAATATCTGCCGGCACGATCCACGGGTGTATCCCGGATTCGAAGACATAGCGTGCCGCTGCCGTATCGAGTTCGATATTCCGATGCGGGCCCTCCTCTGCGAAATTGGACGCGCCCTCTTGTTGGGTCACCACAAGACGATCGCCTATCCCAGGGTTCTCCTGGAGCAGGCGCGCAAGGTTGGACATCGGCCCCAAGCCGACCCACCCGACCCGGCCGTCACTTCGCTCGAGAACCTTCATGACCGCCGCACCGACATCCCCCGGCTGAGGGCCGATCAAATCCGGTACCAGGCCCTCAGCCGTCCAGCTGTGGTCGTTGCCCAGATCCGCGCCCGCGACGACCGCGACGTCGCCGCGGCCCATCAAATCCAGCAGACAACGGGCCAGCCGGGCCCTGCGATCGCCATGCTCGTCACTGGTGATCACCAACGACAGAGCGGGCACACCCGCGGCGACCGCCAGTGCGAGCGCGTCGTCCGGCTCGCCACCGATAGCCATATCCACAATAAGCGGCATCGGCGACGGCTCCGGCCAATCGACCGATCGCCGCTCCAGCCCCTCCATCCCCGAGCCGAGCGGAACGGGATTCCGCGTATACTCCGACCAGTCCCTATTCCCGTCCACCCGAACTTCCTTCCGTATCGGTACTACCGGTGTTCGCGTACACGGGCCTGTCAGTCGGGGAGAAGGGGGACCGATAGGCCCTCGCCGCGGTGCAGGAGGGCGGCGCGGGTGACGGCGGCCGAGCCGAAGCGCTTGCGCAAGTCGTCGAGGGTCGCGTCGAGGCGGTTGGCGGCGCGGGCCTCGAAGGGCAGGGTGAGCTGCACCGAGGCAGCGTCGTCGAGGTTGGTCAGCGCGAGACCGATCAGGGTGAGGCCGCGTTCCTGGATCAACGGCATCGCGCCGGCGAGCAGGGTGCGGGCCGCGTGCAGGATCGTCTCGGTGTGGTCGGTGGCCCCGGCGAGCGTGTGAGAGCGGGTGGCCCGGGTGAAATCGTCGAAACGCAAACGCAGCACCACGGTTCGGCATACGCGGTCGGCGGCGCGCAGGCGCCTGCCGAGCCGATCGGTGAGCCCGTGCAGGTAGGCCTCGATCTCGTCGGGCGGCCGGTGCGCGCGGCCGAGTGCGCGTTGGGCGCCGATCGAGCGCCGCCGCCGACCGGTCTCGACCCGGCGCGGATCGCGCGCCCAGGACAGAGCGTGGAGATGGCGGGCCGCGGCGGGACCGACGATCGCCCGCAGCGGGCGCTCGCCCAACTCGGCCAGTTGGCCGACTCGGGTGATGCCGTGCTCGTGCAACGTTCGCGCGGTGACTTCGCCTACGCCCCAGAGTCTTTCGATCGGCAGCGGATGCAGGAAATCCAGTTCGCCATCCGGCGGTACCAGTCGTAACCCGTCGGGTTTGGCGACGGCGCTGGCCACTTTGGCGAGGAACTTGGTGCGGGCGATGCCCACCGAGATGGGCAAACCGACCCGGTCGCGGACTTCCGCGCGCAGCCGCGTCGCGATGACGACCGGCTCGCCCGCGATCCGGCGCAGGCCGCTCACGTCGAGGAACGCCTCGTCGATCGAGATGCCCTCGACCACGGGCGTGGTGTCGCGAAAGATCTCGAAGACGGCTCTGCTGGCCTCGGCGTAGGCGGACATGCGGGGCGGCACCACGATCGCGTGCGGGCACAACCGGCGCGCCTGACCGCCGTTCATCGGGGTGCGTACTCCGAACGCCTTCGCTTCGTAGCTGGCCGCCAGGACGACTCCGCCGCCGACGATCACCGGCTTGCCGCGCAGCCGCGGGTCGTCACGCTGCTCGACCGAGGCGTAGAACGAGTCGAGGTCGGCATGCAGGATCGATGCCTCCGGCCGCGCGAGGATCCGGGGCCTGCCGGATCGGGAGACGGGCGCATCGGACACGAACATATGTTCGCACAGGCCTCCGACATTGTGGGTCGTCGCGGATGGATCTACTGGTTGCCTCCGTAGTAACCCGTCGCAGCCGGTAACCTGTTCCCACGACGGGGCACAGCTCGGATGAGGGAGTCGGTACGGTGCGTGGATTCGGGGACCTGGAGGCGGTGATCATGGACCGCATCTGGGATCAGGACGCAGAGGACACAACGGTGCGCGAGATCTTCGACGAGCTGTCGGCTCAGCGCGACATCGCATACACGACGGTGATGTCAACCATGGACAACCTGCATCGCAAGGGCTGGCTGGCGCGCGAACGCGCGGGCAAGGCCTATCGATATTGGGCGACGCTCACCCGGGAAGAGCACAGTGCCCGGCTCATGCTGGAGGCACTGGGTTCCGGCGGACGCTCGGATCTGGTGCTCAGCCATTTCGTCGATCGGATCAGCGCCGAGGAGTCGGCCGGCCTGCGGGCCGCGCTACGCAGGCTCGCGGCGCGCAAGTCACCAGAAGTACCGTGAGCCTGGCTCTGGCACTGACGCTGTACGGCGGCGTCGTGGCGACCTTCGGTCCGCCCGTGCTGCGCAGACTGACCCACCGCGGGATCGCGCCGCGGCTCGGTGTGATCGCCTGGGTGGTCGCGATCATCGGTGCGCTGAGCGCATGGGGCGTCGCGGCGGCACTGCTGACCGTCGAGTTCGCCACCTACTGGGGACATCCGAAGGACGCGTTGCGCGCGTGCACCACATTCCTGTTGACTCCGGTGGATGCGCACGGCGCCGCGGCCGGCCACGCGGCCACGTTCGCGGTGGCGGCATTGGTGGCCACCGGCACCGTCGCGCTGGTGGCGCGCGCCGTGGGTGTCGTGATGGACATGCGCAGGCGCACCAGCGTCCACGCGCGGGCGGTGCGCCTGGTCGGCAGACCGGTGCCGGGTATCGGGGCGGTCGTGCTCGACTCACCGCAGCGGCAGGTGTACTGCGTACCGGGACGGCCCGACACCATCGTGGTCACGACCGCCGCGTTGGAGGCGCTGGACGACGATCAACTCGCCGCGGTGCTCGCGCACGAACGCGCGCACCTGTCCGGCAGGCACGCGGCGTTGACGGCGGTGCTGCGCGCGATATCCAGCACACTGCCCGGCCTGCGGTTGTTCACCGGTGGTGCGGCCGAGATCGCCCGGCTGCTGGAGATGTGCGCCGACGACAAGGCCGCAGGCGAGCACGGTTCGCTGCCACTGCTGGGCGGACTGCTGGCGATCGTCGGAATCACCGAGCCCGCGCCGCCGGGTGCGCTGGCCGCGGCGGGCACGGCGGTACTGGCCCGCGCCGAGCGGCTGGCCGACCCGGTCGGCGCGATCCGGCGCGCCAC
Source organism: Nocardia aegles (assembly GCF_052545135.1). Classification (NCBI taxonomy): domain Bacteria; kingdom Bacillati; phylum Actinomycetota; class Actinomycetes; order Mycobacteriales; family Nocardiaceae; genus Nocardia; species Nocardia aegles. The sequence continues at coordinate 452,981 of NZ_JBQWRI010000002.1, read as the reverse complement.
CACCCGCACCGCCCTGCTCGGCGTGATCGCCATGACGGTCACCGGGTCGGCGCTGGCCGCGGCGACGGTCGCCTGTGTCGGCACGCTGCTGAACTGAGTACGAGAAGGAGTCCGACCAGGTCGACGCCCTGGCCGCCACCGCGCCGAGTGCGACGGTGCACCTGCTCGGCGCCACGAGCGGCGGTGCGGCGGGGCACCGCGAGGACCACGGCCGATTCCGCGGTCACCGCCGCGCGGCGATAGGCTGCGGCGGTGGCGGACGGGCGAGTGCGGCAACTGATCGACACGGTGGCATGGGTGCGGATCGAGGAGGGGCGCATTCTCTGCGCCAGACCGCGTGGCAAGGACGTCTTCTACATCCCGGGCGGCAAGCGCGAGGGCGGCGAGACCGATCTGCAGACTCTGCTGCGCGAGATCGAGGAGGAACTCACCGTCGCGCTGCTGCCGGAGACCGCCGCGCACGTCGGCACCTACGAGGCGGTACACGGCCCGGCGGACGGTGCGCTGGTGCGGATGAGTTGCTATACCGCGGATTACCGCGGAACGCTGGCGGTCAGCAGCGAAATCGAAGAGGTCGCGTGGTTCTCCTATGCCGACCGCGCCCTCGTGCCTCCGGTCGATCAGTTGCTGTTCGACGATCTGGTAGACGCGGGCCTGCTGCGGTGAATCGCGGGTCGAACAGCGCTGCCGTCGGCGGTATGTCCTGGTTTCGGCCGCTGCTGCGCTACGCTGCCTACGCACTCCGGGCGCTGCCGCTGGCGCCGCGGCGAATCCCGACCCGGCTGCGCGTGCCGCGGCGAATGCTCGGCGAATCCGTTCTGCCGCAAAGGTTCTCGGCCCTCCGGTCGGTGTCGCACTCGGTCCTCAGTGGTGGGGTGGGCCTGCTGGCGTGGTTCCTGGCGTTTCTCGCGGTCCTCGGCGCGTTCCGTGGGGTGTGCTATCCACTCGTAGCGCGCGATGATTTCGAAAACTCTTGGGGCGGGCCGACCTTGGCGGGGGCTTGGGCGGTGCACGCCGCGCTCGGGCTCGGATTGCTGCCGGCGTGGCTGTTGCTCCTGGCCGGGCTGGGCGCGCTCCAGTTGTGGCTCACCCGCGGCCTGCTCGGCCGCAACGGGCCGCGGTGGCCCGTTCCCGTCGCGGTCGCGATGATCGCTGGTGGCGCGCTGCTGTTCGTCGCCTCGATGCGGCAGATGTGAGCCCCGAACACTCGGGGCGCCGTCACCGGGAGCCGGGCCCCGGGTGGGGAATAGCGGGACCGCTCAGGTGATGGCGCGTGCGCGCTGCGCCCGCTGGATCAGGTACTCGAGGAGGGTGAGCAGGACGTCCTTGCAGGAGCTGCGGTTGCGGGCGTCGCAGAGCATGATGGGGGTCATCGAGTCGATGTCCAGGGCGTCACGTACTTCGTCGATCGTGTATCGCGGCGCGCCGTCGAAGCAGTTGACCCCCACCATGAACGGCAGACCGCGCCGCTCGAAGAAGTCCACGGCGGCGAAGGAGTCGCCCAGCCTGCGGGTGTCGGTCAGCACGACCGCGCCCAGCGCGCCGCGGGACAGTTCGTCCCAGAGGAACCAGAACCGGTCCTGGCCGGGGGTGCCGAACAGGTAGAGCACCAGGTCGCGGTCGATGGTGAGTCTGCCGAAGTCCAGGGCGACCGTGGTCGTGGACTTCTGCTCGACGCCCGACAGATCGTCGATGCCGGTGCTCACCTCGGTGATCAACTCTTCGGTGCGCAGTGGCGCGACTTCGCTGATCGCGGAGACCATCGTGGTCTTGCCGACGCCGAACCCGCCGGCGACGAGGATCTTGACCGAGGCGGCCAACTGCGGTGTGCCGCTCGGGTCAAAGTTTTCGGATTCCATCGTGTACCGCTCGCAATATGTTGAGGTCATCGGGTCCGGCCTCCGTCGGAACGGGAGCACGGAAGATCAGTTGCCCGTCGCCGATCAGGTCACCGACGAGGATCTTCGTCACCGCCAGCGGCAAACGCAACTGTGCGGAGAGTTCGGCGACGGTCTGCGAGACCCGGCACAGGCGGAGGATTTCGGCGTACTCGGGTTCGCTGCGTCGCAGTGCGGACGCGGAGGTGTCCGCGACCACGGTGGTGAGCATATCCAGTTCGGGTCCAGCGCTACTGGTGCGTCCGCGGGTCAGCGCGTAGGGACGCACCAGCGGGCCTGCCGCATCGTCGAACCAGGGCTCACGCGGATCGGTCATGACGGTCGCTACTCGACATGTCCGACGAGGTCTTGGCGCGGGGTCGTGGACAGGTAGTTGCCTACGCGCTGGACGGTCAGGTTCATCTCGTAGGCCACCATGCCGAGATTGGCCGATTCGGCGGCTTGCAATGCCAGGCAGGCGTTGTCGCCCGCGGAGGTCACGAACAACACCGCGCGGTCGAGTTCGATGACCGCTTGACGGACACCGCCGCCGTCGAACCGGTTGCCGGCGCTGCGCGCCAGCCCGTAGAGCGCCGAGGACATCGCGCCGAAGTGTTCGGCGTCCTCGCGGTTCATTCCGCTGGAGCGACCCAATAGCAGTCCGTCGGTGGACAGCACCACCGCGTGGCGCACGCCGGCCAGCCGGTCGACGAGATCGTCGAGCAGCCAATTGAGATCACCTGCGGGAGAAGCGGACACACCTAGCCTTCCTGTTCGTCGGAGATGACAGCGCGACGGCCCTGTCTGGTCCCGTTCTCGATCGCGGACATCAGATCACGGGCGTGCTCGGCGGAGTGGGCCGGCCGCACGGGTGCGGCCTGCTCCGGAACCGGCTGCGCCGATTGCGGTGCGAGGCTGGGCTGTCGGTGCCTGCGGGGCAGCGCCGGACGGCCGTCCGGACCCGCTTGTGTCGGCGCTTCGGTGTACGAGCGAGGTCCGTAGCGCGGGGGCGTGGCGGGTGCGGCAGGCAGGGTCGCCACCGGCGACGCCGCGGAAGTCACCGGATCCGTCGCGACCGCGGTACCGACGGTGAGCGTGCGCCGGCTGCCCGGATCGGTGAGCTGCGGCGGTGTCTGCGGCGCGGCGGAATCGGCCGCGACCAGCGCGGACGGAATGAGCACGATGGCCTTGATCCCGCCGTAGTCGGAGTCCGACAGCCGCACCGCGACGCCGTGACGCGTGGCCAGCTGCGCGACCACGAACAGCCCGAGCCGCGAGTCCTCCGACAGCGCCGCCACGCCGAAATCCGGCGGGTTGCGCAACATCTCGTTCGCCTTGGCCAGGTCGGCTTCGGACATGCCCATGCCCTGGTCACCGATCTCGACCACGACGCCTTTGCCGACCACGTTGCCGGTCACCTCGACCCGCGACTGCGGCGGAGAGAAGGAGGTCGCGTTGTCCACCAGCTCCGCGAGCAGGTGGACGAGATCGGCGACCACCGTTCCGAGCACGTGGATCTCGGGCAGTCGCGCCACCCGGACCCGCGTGTAGTCGAGGGTCTCACCGACGGCGCTGCGCACCAGATCGACCAGCGGAACCGGGTTGCGCCACTGCCTGCCCGGCTTGCCGCCGCCGAGGATGGTGAGGTTCTCGGCGTTGCGCCGCTCCCGGGTCGCGAGATGATCGAGGCGGAACAGGGTGTCGAGCAGGACCGGGTCCTCCTGCCGCTGCTCGGCTTCATCGAGGATTTCCAGTTGCCGGTGGACGACGATCTGGCTGCGATGCGCGATGTTCAAGAACACCGCCTTGACGCCTTCCCGGGTACGAGCCTCGGCTACCGCCGCGGAGACGGCCGCGGAATGCGCGTGCTGGAACGCCGTGGCGACCTGGCCGATCTCGTCGCTGCCGTAGTCCAGGTTCGGGGATTCGGCCGCGGGATCGACGGTCTCGCCCTCGCCCAGCCTGCGCATCATCTCCGGCAGCCGTTCATCGGCCATAGCCAGCGTCTGGGCGCGCAACCGCTTCAACCGGCGGATGACCCGATCGGCGAGCACCACGGCGATGAGAAACGCCAGCACGCTGACCACCAGCACGCCGCCGCCGGCGAACGCGGATCTGGTCGCGGTCGCGGCGGCCTTGTCCTCCGCGAGTTTCTGCGATACCCGGTTGTGCGCGGTCCAGGCATCGATCAGGCCGCGGTTGACCTCGGCGGCGACGCTGTGCCATTCCTGCGTGCTCAGCGGAGGCGGACCGGGCGAACGGGCACCGCTGCCGGATGTGCTCGAACCGGTCGCCGACGCGGCCGGGGCGACGGCGCGCTGGGCTATGGCGTTCTCCATCGTGGTCAGCTGCTGCCAAGCCGGCCCCGCGGTCAGCGTCCGCAGTTGACGCTGCTCGGTGCCCTGCAGTTCCGCGCTGAGTGCGGCGATCTCGGTGTGATAGAAGCCGACCTGCCGCAGGTACTCCTCGGCGGGAATGGCGGGTGCGGCGGCGCCGTCGACGTACAGGCCGCCGAGCGCGTTGCTGCGCGCCATCGCCTCGGTGGCGTTGAACAGGCGCATGCCGGTGGCGATGCGCACGCCGATCTCGGTGTCCGGCGCGGTCTGCTCGGCGATTTTCGTACCCACGGAGATCACGTCGAGCAGGCGATTGAAGAACAGGTACGCGTCCGCGGGCGGCAGCGCCGCCGCGTCGACGCCGGAACGCACCGCGGCCATGTTCTGAGTCAGGGTGGTGAAGTCGGCGACGTTGTCGCCGAGCTTGGAGTCGTCGACGTCGCGGAGGCCCTCGGAGGCCTGGATCAAGCCGCGCAGCGCCCCGTCCATCCGCATCCGCGCCGCGCCGAGCGGGGCCGCCGCCGTGGGGTCACCGCTCAGCTGCGCGAGTGTCAAATATCGTTCCTGCTGAACCGCCTCCATCAACTCCCTGGTCGAGGAGATGGCCTTCTGGTTCTCGGCGGCCCAGTCCTTGGCTTTGGTTCCTTCCGCGACCAGATAGCTCGCAGCGCCCACGCCGACGACAAGCAGAGTCAGGCTCGGAATGAGCGCGATCGCCAGAATCCGGGCGCGAACCCCGAGCCTCGCTCTGAACATCGGCACAACGTAATCCACGAGCCCGGCGATTCGGGCGTCGTGTCCCGCTGAGCGGGACTGGATTTGACGTGACAGCGTCCTGGTGATTCGGCCGACGATCTGATGGAACGCATTGCGAGTTCATGGCGCCTCGGTGGCGGCGTAGATTGTCCGTATCCCTCGGTTACTCACAAGTAGGAGGCAACGATGCCCGCGCCGGAAGCCGATGTATTCGACCGCCTCAGCGCGCTGGCCGCGATCGAGGCGCCCGCAGAACGTCAGCGCAAGACGATCGCCGAGACCTTCACTGGAAAGCCGCTGGGCAGCGTGCCGGTCGGCACCGTGGCCGATGTCGCCGCCGCCTTCGACAAGGCCCGGCTCGCGCAGGAACGCTGGGCGGCCAGACCGGTGGCCGAACGCGCCGCCGTACTGGATCGTTACCGCGCACTGGTGGTGGAGCACCGCGCATTCTTGATGGACGTGCTGCAGGCCGAGACCGGCAAAGCTCGCTGGGCGGCTCAAGAAGAAATCATGGGCTTGATGTTCGCGGCCCGCTATTTCGCCAGAACCGCGCCGGGCCTGCTGGGCGGCCACCGGGTACCTGGCGCCTTTCCGGTGCTGAACCGGGCCTCCGTGCGGTACCAACCCAAAGGCGTCGTCGGCGTCATCGCCCCGTGGAACTATCCGCTGCTGCTGTCGATCGGCGATTCGATACCGGCGCTGATCGCGGGCAACGCGGTGGTGGTCAAGCCCGACAGCCAAACTCCGTTCTCCACGCTGGCCGGTGCGGAGTTGCTCTACCGGGCCGGTCTGCCGCGGGAGTTGCTCGCGGTCGTCCCCGGGCCGGGCGGCGTCGTCGGCACCGCGATCGTCGAGGCCTGCGATTACCTGATGTTCACCGGCTCATCGTCGACCGGCCGCACCCTGGCCGAACAGTGCGGCCGCAGACTGATCGGCTTCTCCGCCGAACTCGGCGGGAAGAATCCGATGATCGTGACCGCGGGCGCCGACTTGGACAAGGCAGCGCGGGCGGCGGTGCGCGCCTGCTTCTCCAACGCCGGGCAGTTGTGCATCTCGATCGAGCGGCTCTATGTCGAGCGGCAAGTGGCCGCGGCGTTCACCGAGAAATTCGTCGCCGCTGTGAACGCCGCGAGACTCGGTGCCGCCTACGACTATTCGACCGACATCGGCAGCCTCATCTCCGAAGCGCAACTGGAGACGGTAGCCAAGCACGTCGCGGACGCCACCTCGAAGGGAGCGAAGGTGCTGACCGGCGGTAAGGCCCGCCCGGATCTGGGCCCGCTGTTCTTCGAGCCGACCGTGCTCGGCGAGGTGACCGACGAGATGGAATGCGGCCGCAACGAAACCTTCGGCCCGCTGGTGTCGATCTATCCGGTCGACGATGTCGAGGAGGCCGTGCGGCTGGCCAACGACACCGACTACGGTCTCAACGCCTCGGTCTGGGCGGCGAGCAAGTCCGAAGGCGAGCGGATCGCGGCGCGGCTGCACGCGGGCACGGTCTGTGTGGACGAGGGCTACGCGCCGGCATGGGGCACCACCGGGGCTCCGATGGGCGGTATGGGCAGCTCCGGTGTGGGGCGCCGGCACGGGCCGGACGGCCTGCTCAAATTCACCGAGCCGCAGTCGATCGTGGTCACGCGTTTCATGAATCTCGACGCGCCGAAGCTGTTCCCCAAGGGCAAGTGGCAGCCGTTCCTGATGACCGTTGCCCGCAGTCTGCGTTTCCTGCCCGGGCGCTGACGCACGACTTCCGTCCGGGTGGTCGTGCCCACCCGGACGGAAGTGGCCGGTCACACCATAAGCTGCTCGCATGCGGACCGGTTCTGGGCGGGCGCGCCTCGCCGACGTGCACGAAGTGGCCTCGGGTATGCCCTATGTGACGCGCGTCGACGGACCGCGCGGTAACCCGATCTACCAGGTCGGCGGCAAATCGTTCGTGTTCTTCCGCAATCCACGCCCGGACGCCGTCGACCCGGTGACCGGCGAACGCTACGCCGATGTGATCGTGATCTGGGTGCCATCGGAGTCGGACAAACAAGCACTGGTCCAGGATCCGGACTCGCCGTTCTTCACCACGCCGCATTTCGACGGGCATCCGTCGGTCCTGGTGCGCGCGGCCCACCTCGGCGAACTGAGCCGCCAAGAGCTCACCGAGGTCATCCAGGACGCCTGGTTGTCGCGGGCCTCGCGTAAGCGCGCGGCCGACTGGCTTGCCGCCCATCCGCCGCGCTGAGCGGTCACTTCCGGATGAAAATGCCTGCGATGTCGGCGTTCTTGATCGGGGTGTCGGCGTTGGCCTGGGCTCCACACAACAGATCGACCGAGACGATCGTCGCGTCCACCACCGTCCCCGCCGGTTCGCGGTCGTCCTTGCTTTGCTGCTTGACGAACTTGGTGATCGTCGTGCGCTTGGCGTCCTGGTTCTGCTTGACGTACTCGCTGCAGGGGGTATCGCCGCCGCGGTTGAGCGCGCGTTCGATATCGGTGCAGCCCACGAGCGCCATGGCGACCATCGCGATCCCGAGGCCGGTTCGGCCGGTTCGTGACAGCGTGGCGTTCATGGGACTCCTCCTGACGGTTCGGCGGCGCCGCCCGCCGCAATCGGGCTCCAGAGTAGGCGTACCTCCGCCTTCGCTGCGGCCATGCGCGGAATGAGGACGGACTGCGTCCGGCTGTGCCCGTTATGCGTACCTCCGCCTTCGCTCCGGCCATGCGCGGGGCTAAGGACGGACTGCGTCCGGCTGTGCCCGTTATGCGTACCTCCGCCTTCGCTGCGGCCATGCGCGGGGCTGAGGACGGACTACGTCCGGCTGCGCCATTTTATGCGTACCTCCGCCGTCGCTGCGGCCGTGCGCGGGGTTGAGGACGGACTGCGTCCGGCTGCGCACATTAGGCGTACCTTCGACTTCGCTGCGGCCGTGCGCGGGGTTGAGGACGGACTACGTCCGGCTGCGCTCTCTAGGCGCGGAAGACGCACAGCGGAACATCGATCTCCGCCGGGGTGAGCGAACCGTGGTGGCCGATCAGCCGGGACTGCAGCGGTTCCGCGCCGGTCCGGATGACCCCGCGTCGACCACGGGCGACCACGACCAGATCGCCGATGCGCTCGGCGATCGCGGGGTCGACGGTGGGGCCGAACCAGCCTCGGCCAACGGTTTCCTCCTTAGCGAGCACCGCGAAGTCCGCGCCGAGCGTGGCCTGCCATGCTGCCGCGACGTCGGATTCGGCGCCCCGCTGGGTGTAGACGTGCCGGGCGCGTGCCTCACCGCCGAGCGCTCGGACACCCTCCTGCAACGCGGGGGTGGTGTCGAAATCGATACGGTCGTCCACCTGCACCATGCCGTGATCGGCGGTCACCAGCAGCACCGCGCCGGCGGGCAACTCCTCGGCGAGCGCGGCGGCGAGCCGGTCGGCGTTCGCGAGTTCCAATTCCCAGGACCGGGAGGCGGGCCCGCGCACGTGCCCGGTGAGGTCGAGATCGCCGTGGTAGGTGTAGACCAGGGAGCGTGGACCGGCGCGCAATGCGTCGCTCACATTGGCGACGAGATCGCCGAACGAGAACTGCGGGCGGAACTCGCAACCGCGCAATACCGCCTCGGTCAGTCCCGATCCCGCCTGATCACGTGGCGACACCTGCGCGACGGCGATGCCGTCGGCGACGGCGCGTTGGAAAACCGTTGTGCGGGGCTGGAACTCCGTCGGAACGAGCTCCTTCCGCAGATCGGATTTCGGTACGCCGTGCAGCCGCCAGGACAGGGGAGTGAACAGCGGGTCGTAGCCGGGGACGTGGAACAGGTAGCCGACGATGCCGTGCTCGCCGGGTGGAACGCCCACCCCGATGGAGGCGAGGCTGGTAGCCGTCGTCGTCGGGAAACCGGCCGTGAGCGAGGTCGGTGCGAGCCCGGACAGGAACGGCGCCGCAGCGGGATTCGCTACGAGATCGTGGTAGCCGAGCCCGTCCACCAGCAGGACGCAGACCTGGTCGGCGTCGAGCCGCAGTCCGAGGCGGTCCGCCTCGCCGGGCACGCCGAGACCGGCGAGGACGGAGGGGAACAGGTCGGCCAGGGAACCCGTACCGTAGCGCGGCGCGACGAACACGAAAGTCAGGATGTCAACACGGACGGCAGGCCGGCAAGGGTATTCACGCCTGTCCGGTCTCGAAACGGCTCACTTTGCCTTCCCGCAGCACGAACCGCCACGTGGTTCGCATCGAGCCCCACCGGGAATTGGTGTAGTCGGCGACCAGTTCGGTGCCGTTGTCGTCGGCCGACTCGACTCGCATCCGCGCATTGGTGTCGAAGATCTCCGCTTCGGTCCACTGCGCGAGGTTGCGCTCCACACCGTCGTCGGACATGGTGGCGTCGTCGGTGAGAACCGCGTAGAACCGGTCCTGATCATTGGCGTTGAGCGCGTCGACGAACTCCTGCACCGTCGGATCCAGCTGCGCGGTCATCCGTGTCGTCCTCTCGGATCGGTGTGGGAAGCATCGGAGGAGCAAACGTCTGGCATTCACTCTAGGGCAGCGGCGGCGTGCCCGGTTCGATCAATGTCGCGAAGGTCCGGATCACGTCGTCGACCAACGCCGAGGCGGTGCTGCCGAACTGTCCCGCGCGCTTCTCCAGCTGCCCGTCCAGCCAAAGCGAGGCCAGGCCGTGGCCGATGCCCCAGAACATGACGGCCAGCGTGTCGGCTTTATCGGCCGGTAGCACGCCCGCGCGGACACATTCCGTGATCGCGTCGGCCAGTACCCCGAACGCCGCGTCGCCGGCCGCCACGGTGTCGGGATGCTTGTCGGGCTGGGAGAGTTCGGGCCGGAACATCAAGCGGAAGTAGGCCGGTTGTTCGCGCGAGAACCGCACATAGGTGTTCGCCAGGGCGGTCAGGGCGGCCATCGGCGTTGCCGCCTCGGAGCGGGCGGCCGCCAGTTGCGCTGCGAGCAACTGGAAACCCTGGGTGGACAGCGTCGCCAGCAGGGCGGCTCGGTCGGGGAAGTGGTGGTACGGCGCCGCGGTGCTCACGCCCGCTTCGCGAGCCACCCGGCGCAGGCTGACCGCTGCGAGTCCTTCGGTCTCGATCAAACGCAGGCAGGCGGCCAGCAGCGCGTCGCGCAGGGCTCCATGGTGGTAACTGGTCCGCGTCACCGTCCGAGCGTATGTGATGCGTCCTGGACAACCTAACTATGCGGTGCTTAGATTATCTGAGCGGCGCTCAGATGGGCGTCCCGGTAGCCACTCCACGAAACGGATGAAGCCATGGGCACACGGGTATCGGTCACCGGCGCAACGGGATTCGTCGCCGGTCACGTCATCGCCGACTTGCTGGAGCACGGCTACGCCGTGTGCGCGACGGTTCGCGACCTCGCCGACACCGGCAAACGGGCACACCTGGTCGAGCGGGCTCGGCGAACCGGGGGCGAACTGGAGTTCGCGCAAGCCGACCTCAACGGCGACGACGGCTGGGCGGCCGCCGTCGCGGGTAGCACCGCGGTGCTGCACGTCGCCTCGCCGTTCCCCACCACTCCCCCCGACGACGAGCGTGAACTCATCGACACCGCGGTCGAGGGAACGCTGCGCGTGCTGCGCGCTTGCGCCGCCGCGGGCATCGTCCGCCGGGTGGTGCTCACCTCCTCGATCGCCGCGATCGTGTCCGGACACACCGAGGACGTTCTGCGCACGGAGAGCGACTGGACGGTGGTCGAGCGCAGCCCGGCCTATCAGAAGAGCAAGACGCTGGCCGAGCGAGCGGCCTGGGATTTCGTCGCGCAACTTCCGGCGGGCGAGCGATTCGAACTGGTCGTCGTCAATCCGGGCATGGTGCTGGGGCCGGTGCTGTCCACCGCGACGAGCACCTCGCACGAGCCTGTGCGGAGATTGCTCGCCGCAGACGTGCCCGGCACGCCTCGCGTCGGCTGGGCGCCGGTAGATGTGCGCGATCTCGCCGCGGCCCACCGGCTCGCGCTGGAGACGCCGGACGCCGCGGGCAACCGCTATATCTGCGCGGGCGAGCACCTATGGATGGCGGAGATGGCGCGCATCCTCACCGAAGAGTACGGGCCGCGCGGATTCCGGGTACCGACCAGGCAGCTGCCGGACTGGCTGGTGCGCTGCGTCGCGATCGTCGACAAGGGCGTCCGGCTGACCCTGCCGACGCTGGGACGCACCGAGTCGCTCAGTGCCGAGAAAGCCCGGCGCGAACTGGGCTGGACCATGCGGCCGGTGCGGGAAACCGTGGTGGACACCGCCGAAAGCCTGTTGCGGCACGGAATCGTCACGCCACAGCGCCGCAGGTCCGCCCCGCGCGCCGTGCGGATCTGAGGGCGCGGGCATGCTGGTCGCGACGTTGATCATCACCGCGGTCGCCATGACGCGGCGCTGGTTCGCCCGCCGATTCCCGCACGGCACCTCCGCCGGACGCGGCGCTGCAGGCCCGCTCCGGCAGGCGCTGCGCAGACCGGTGCCGGTGGCCGCCGCTGTCATCGCACTGCTCGGCGTCGCGGTGGCCGCGGGCGCGCTCACCCAGTGCTGAACCGGCCCCGAAGTGCGGCGGTCGGTGCCGGTTCGCTAGACAGGACACGTGACTGCGCAGCGCCCCTTCCGATTCGGTGTCAATATGGTGGTCCCCGATTCCCGGTCGAATTGGATCGAAAAGTGCCGTCGGGCAGAAGAACTCGGCTTCGACGTGGTCGGTGTCGCCGACCATCTGGGCCTGCCCGCGCCGTTCCCCGCGATGATCCTGGCCGCCGAGGCGACCGAGCGGGTGCGGTTGAACACCCTCGTGCTCAACACCGCGTTCTACAACCCGGTGTTGCTGGCCCGCGATGTGGCCGGTGCCGATCAGTTCACCGACGGACGGGTCGAACTCGGGCTCGGCGCGGGCTACGTGCGGGCGGAATTCGAGGCCGCGGGCATCCCGTTCGACAGCGGGAGCAAGCGCGTCGAGCACCTGGAGCAGACGGTGATCACACTGCGCAGGCTGTTCGCCGATCCGGAGTATCAGCCGCGGCCCGCGCAGCCGTCGGGTCCGCCTGTGCTCGTCGGCGGATGGGGTGACCGATTGCTCGGCGTCGCCGCGCGCCACGCCGACATCATCGCCTTCACCGGTGCGGCGGCCGCGCGCAACGGCGGGCCACTGCAGATGGCCGGGCTCGCCGAGATCGAGGAGCGCGTCGCCTACGTCCGGGAACTGCTCGGTCCACGGCGGGACCGGGTCGAGTTCAACATCCTTGTGCAGCGAGTGGTTCCGCCCCGCGAGCGCGCGAGCGTATTGGAGGTTTTCGGTCCGGCGCTGCCGCCGGACGTCGCCGACTCCCCGGAGGAGCACCCGATCCTGCTGATCGGCACCCCCGAGGACATGGCCGACCGACTGCGCGATCGGCGGGACCGCTACGGCATCAGCTACGTCACCGTCCTCGAGGACAGCATGGAGAAGTTCGCCCCGGTCATCGCGTTGCTGCGCTGATCCGCGGACGCGCCGCACAGTAGCGGATCGATCTGCCACCTCCTCATCGCGTGGTAGCGGTGGCATTGGCGCTCGTGGTCAAGCAGTGCGCGGGTGGCTTTCGCGGTCTGTGCCCCCGCATGCCAACGAATCAAGCGGGGCGGGTTCCGGCAATAGCCGTATGACGGGAGACTGTCACGGCCTGTCATACTGTTCTGATCCGGCTGATGCACCAGCTGCGAGATATTAGGCCAAACCGAGGGCCTGCCCCGTCCAAGCGAGGTTGTCATCGACGCGCTGCTGCTCGATGCCCACCGGTGTTGTCATAGCCGGCATCATCTTGTGGAGTATCGGCTCCCAACGGGTTTTCTCGTGTGGGAAGCACCGCGTGAGCAGGTCGAGCATGATCGCCGGAGCCGTCGATGCACCAGGAGAGGCGCCGAGCAGTCCCGCGATCGTTCCTTCGGCCCCGGTCACGAGTTCGGTGCCGAAGGAGAGGACGCCGACGCAATCGGGGCTGGGCTTGACCAACTGAGCGCGTTGTCCGGCCTGGACCAGATACCAGTCGGCGGGGTCAGCGGTCGGGTAGAACCGCTGCAATTGTGCGAATTTGCGGCGGTGTGTGGAGAGCAACTGCCCGATCAGGTACCGGAGCAGTGCCAGGTTCTGGATACCGGCCGCGAGCAGGACCGCGATGTTTCGTAGGCGCAGCGTGGTGAACAGGTCGATAAGTCGGCCGTGTTTGAGCAGCCGTGTACTGAAGGTGGCGTAGGGGCCGAACAACAGCGATTGCTGACCGTCGATCACGCGTTTGTCCATGTGCGGCACCGACATCGGCGGCGCACCGAGTGACGCCTGGCTGTAGACCTTCGCGTCATGGCGGTTGACCACGTCGGGATTGTCCGTCCGCAGGAATTGGGCGCCGAATGGAAAGACCGCATAGCCACGAACTTCCGGGATCCGGGCCTTCTGCAGCAGCTTGAGAGCATAGCCGCCCGCACCGACGAACACGAACCTGGCTCGAACGGTGAACCGCCGTCTGGTATCCCGGTCTCGACCTGTGATCGTCCAGACCCCATCCTCGTCGCGACGAAGCCCGGTCACCTCGTGTCCGACCTTCACCTGCGCCCCGGCCTTGGTCATGACACCGACCAACGCCGCAGTCAGAGCACCAAAGTCGACATCGGTGCCGAGGTCGTAGCGGGTGGCAGCCACCGGCTCGGTGTGCTCGCGGCCGGTCATCAGCAGCGGCGCCCACGTGGCGATCACCTCGGGATCGTCGCTGTATTGCATCGCCGAGAACAGCGGTAACGACCGCAGGGTCTCGAACCGCCGGCGCAGGAACGCCACGTCACGCCCGCCGAATACGACGTCCATGTGCGGGGTGGGACTGATGAACGTTGCCGGGTCGGTGAGGTCGCCGCCGTCGACCAGTGCGGCCCAGAACTGCCGAGACAGGTGAAACAGTCCACCGATCTGCTCGGCTTTCGTAGGGTCGTCCGGGTCGGGCATGTAGTTCAATTCGCACAGTCCCGAATGTCCGGTCCCAGCATTGTTCCACGCATTCGAGCTCTCCGCGGCGATCTGCCCAAGGCGTTCGAACATGACCATCTTCCAGTCCGGCTGAACCTTGGCGATCATCGCGCCCAGCGTCGCGGACATGATGCCGCCCCCGATCAGCACAACGTCGAGAATCGTTTCGGGTGCAATCGGTTTTCTGGTCGCGGTGTGTGTTGCTTGCATGTCGATTCCTCCCGTGGAGCGGTGTCGAGGAAATCTTCACGGCCGGCCGATTCATGCGTCTACAATCAATAGTGGACAGTTAGCATCCATTAATGGATGAATTTCTGTCGGCCGAGGTCGGGGCGCTGGTGCCACTGCTGGCGGCATTCGATGTCACCGCCGGTGAGGGACACATCACACGTGCCGCGCAGCTGCTGGGAGTCCCGCAGTCCTCGCTGAGCCGGCGGTTGAAAGCTGTCGAGAAGACCCTCGGAGTACAACTGTTCCAACCGTTGGGTCGGGGGATCGCTCTCACTCCGGCGGGGCTCGAGCTGTTCGAACGCACCCGTGGTCTCGTGCGCTCCCTCGACGACGCCGTCAGCGTGGTGCGTAGCAACGCCGACCCCGACAGCGGACTTGTCCGGTTCGGGTTCCCACTCACTCTGGGGCCGATCAGCGTGCCTTCGCTGCTGGCCGACTTCCACGCCACCGCACCCCGAATCCGGCTTCACCTGGTCCAGGCTCACGGCGAAGCGCTCGCCGAGTCGATCCGCGACGGCCGTCTCGATATCGCCGTGATGATCCCCTCACCTACCGACCTGCCTTCAATAGTGCTGGGGCGTCAGCGCATCCACCTCTACGTCGCGCGCCACCACCGTCTCACCGCCCATGACACCATCGACCTTGCCGACTTGTCCGGCGAAATTTTCATCGCCAACCCCCCGACCTACCATTTGCGCAACTTGCTCGACTCCTGGTGCGCCGAGAGCGGATTCACACCCAACGTCGCATTCGAGATCACCGAATTCGAGACCCTTCGCTCGCTAGTCGCCCATGGTCTCGGCGTCGCGCTACTCCCCGAACCCGAAATGCCACATCCCGACCTGATTCGTATCCCTTTCACGAATCCCCGTGATCGCACGATCGGACTCGTCTCCGGAAACCACCGGCCCACTCCATCAGTCGCCCGTCTTCACAGCTATATCGCCCAGCATGCGCTGACGCACATCGAAAGATTACACACCCGCCTGCAGTGAATCGGAATGGTTGCCAACCGACCCAAAGACCACTTCGCCGTCATCGAACCGCGTCGTATCGGAGAGCGGCGCGCTCATACCGACGATCGGACTCGTCCGCACGACGTCGACGAACGACAACGCCAGACCCACCGCGGCAATGAGCGGGAACACATACTTGCCGATCGTCGTGCGTGTGCGGTCGACACCGGCCACGGGGCGCAGCCCGACGGGTCGAGGCCGCGATCAAGGGTCCGCGAGGCGTACTTCCGCCTTCGCTCCGGCCATGCGCGGACTGAGGACGGACTACGTCCGACCGCACCCATCGGTGGTGACGGCCCCGAATTCCGACGCGAGCCAGGCGGGGAATTCGGTGAGGTCGGCCAGCACCACGTCCGCGCCGGCCGCGCGCAGTTCCTCGGCCGTGCACGGCCCGGTGCTGACGCCGACGGCGAAGACGTCCGCGGCGCGCGCACCGGTCATGTCGCCGACGTGGTCGCCGACGAACAGATTCGCGCCTTGTTCGCGCAGGGTCGCCGCCTTGCCCGCCGACCAGAGGTCACCGGCCAGATGGTCTACACGCCAACCGAGTTCGGCGATGTGCAGCTGCGCCAGCGGGCCGTGCTTGCCGGTGACCACGACGATTCGCCCGTTGCGGGCTTCGACGGCCGCCAGCGCGGCCTGCGCGCCCGGCATCGGGGGAATGCTCGAGACGATCGTCGGATAGAGGGCGCGGTAGCGGGTCACCAGGGACGGAACGAGATCCTCGGGCGCGCCCGCTTCGACGAGCAGGGTGGCCAGCGGCGGGCCGAGCCGATCGGCGAAGGTCGTCCCGCGCAGCGGCAGATCGAACTCGATGCCGAGCAGGTCGATGGCCCTGACGACGCCCGGCCGCGAGTCGATCAGCGTCATGTCCAGGTCGAAGCCCACGGTCCAGCTCACCTGATCGACCCTAATTCAATCGCCCGCGTGCGGCGGCGTGGCGGCCCGGCTGTTGTGATCCACAACTCGGCCGCGGGAGTGGCGGATCGTCCGAACGGTGTCGCTCGGTGGCGGCGGTCCTGATCCACGTGGAACCGACGATGCACTCGTTGCCGCGTAAGATGCTGTGCTGCTGGATGTTTCGGCAGCGGATGCAACTCGGCGTCAGGTGTATCGCGGTGGCGCGGCGCGCTTGGTGTAGCCGCTGACCGGGCTGATCTCCATCCGATTGACTCCGCTCAGCGCCCCGATCCGCTCCGTGGTGTAGCGGAACAGATCGTCCGCGTCACGACAGACGACGCACACCAGCAGATTGTGCGGTCCAGTGATCGCGCCGACAAACGCCGCCTCCGGATCGGCGGCCAGCGCGGTCGCGACGGTGAGCAGGTTGGCGGGGGAAACCGTGAGCCACAGCAGGCTCTGCACGGTGAACCCGAACAGCGCGGGGTCGATCTCGACATCGAATTCGAGCACGCGGGCATGGCGCAGTTCCTCGACCCGCCGCCGCACGGCGGATTCCGACCAACCCACGGCTCGCGCGAGCCGTGGATACGCTGCCCGCCCATCGACGGCCAGGGCTGGAAGCAGAAGCCGATCGAGCTCGCTGGGCGCCACGGTCGCGGCCGGGCCGGTGCGCGATGCGCCCAGCGCCGCGCCCTGCTCGGCGGACAGTGCCGACATCCGTCCGCGCCAGCGCCGTTGCATGACGTGCCGCAGTACCCGCTGGGCGTCCACCGCGCCGACCGCCGGATGGCGGGCCAGTTCGGGCAGGGGCGCGTCGCCGAGAGCGCGGAACAGGCAGATCAGTTCGGCTCCGCCGCTGATGACGGTCACCCAGGCGGTATCGGCACGGCAGGCGAGGGTGCGGGCCAGCGCGGCGGTGGCATCCGGCCGGACCCGCAGCCGGACCAGCCACTCGGTGTGGCCCACCCGCCCGGTGTCGGCGACACCGGTCACTCGTAGCCCTCCGGTGTCCAGCAAACGCCGATAGCGGCGGGCCAGCGTGCGTTCCGAGACGTCCAGCACCGGGGCGAGCCTACTGAACGGCGCCCGGCCGTCGAGCTGCAACGCGTGCAGCAGGCCTCGGTCGACGTCGTCCAAATTGACCGAATCCACCACATCAGCGTAGGGCAGTGCCGGAATCCTGCGAATCCTCCGTCGTGCCTGGCGGCGTGGCATCTGCCACACGCATCGTGGACGTCATCGGGAATGCGGATGTGCCGGTTCTCGAGACGGACGAGGGTTCTTTGTCTCCGCGCGATGCCTACCGCGCGGGACTGTTCTTCGCGGCGGAGTGAGTCAGGAGCCGGTCGGCGGGGTGGCGCCGAGGCGCGGTTCGGCGAGGGTGGAGCGCTTGCGACCGTATCCGAGGTAGACCGCGATGCCGACCAGCACCCACACGCCGAACCGCACCCAGGTCAGCGCGTCCAGAGTGGTCGCGAGCAGCACACAGCCGATCAGCGCGAGCACCGGGACCACGGGCACCAGCGGGGTGCGGAACGGGCGTTCACGCTCGGGCTCCGCCCTGCGCAGCACCAGCACACCCACGCACACCACCGCGAACGCCGACAGCGCGCCGATG
The DNA here is from genome assembly GCF_052545135.1 of Nocardia aegles. Lineage (NCBI taxonomy): Bacteria > Bacillati > Actinomycetota > Actinomycetes > Mycobacteriales > Nocardiaceae > Nocardia > Nocardia aegles. The sequence goes on along the minus strand of NZ_JBQWRI010000002.1, from coordinate 435,274 downwards.
TTCACCAGTTCGACCACGATGTCGATCGGCAGCAGGCCCGCGATGATCGCGCCGAGCGCTCCCAGCAGCAACGTCAGCCGCACCGGCGTGGAACGTGTGCCGGTCGCCGCGAGGGAGTAGGGCAGCAGCCGGTCGCGGCACATCGCGAACATCAACCGCACCTGTGCGTACACGATCAGCAGCAAGCCTTTCGTGAGCGCGATGATGGAGGCGATCACGATGACGTCGCCGATCCAGCCGATGCGCACCGCGCCGAACGCGGTGGCGATCGGCGCGCTGTTGTTCAGCGTCGCGAACGGCACCATGCCGGTGAGTACGGCGCTGACCAGCGCGTAGAGCACGGTGGCGATGAGCACCGTGCCGATGATCGCGAACGGTACGTCGCGGCGAGGGTGGCGCGCCTCCTCCGCGGACGCGGCGACCACGTCGAAACCGAGGAAGGCGAAGAACGCGATCGCGGCACCGCCGATGATCCCGCCGACCCCGAACGGCGCGAACGGGGTCCAGTTGTCCCCGCTCACGTGCGGGGCGCCGACGGCGATCACCAGCACGAGCACGCCGATGGTCACCGCGACCAGCGCCTTGGTGATACGCGCGGTGAACGTCACCTCACCGACCAGCACCGCGACGACGGCGGCGACGATCAGGACGGCGGGCAGGTTCACCGCGCCGCCTTCGGCCGGCCCCGCGACGACTGCGTGCGGGACGGTGACCCCGAACAGCGAGTCGAGCGCGGACACGGTGGTCGCCGACCAGCCGATCGCCACCGCGGCGCCCGCGATGACGAACTCCAGTAGGAGGTTCCAACCGACCAGGAATGCCGGAGCCTCGCCCAGGGTCGCGTAGGTATAGGTGTACGCGCTGCCGGAGACCGGCACCATCGCCGCGAGTTCGCTGTAGCACAGCGCCACCAGCACGCACACCGTTCCGGCCAAGGCGAACGACAGCACGATGGCAGGCCCGGCCTTCTCCGCGGCCGCCACGCCGGTGATGACGAAGATCCCCGCGCCGACGATGGTGCCGACGCCCATCGCGGTGAGATCGAGCCGTCCGAGCCTGCGCGCCAGCGTAGGGGCGCCCGCCTCGGTCGCGGTGTCGGGTAGGCGGCGGCGCCATCGCCGGGCAGATGCGGTGGTCATGACTCCCTCGAGAAACGGTCGATCGGCCACGGCGGTGTGCCGGACCGATAGACCATTCTCGCCGCTCGGCGGGGCGTTGGAATAACTGGGGTGTTGCTCTCAGCTGCTGGGTGACGTGGCGAAGGGCGTCGCGGCGGCGACGCGAGCCGTGCGGTTCGGATGCCGCCACAGGCCCTCGCGTTCCAGGATCGGTAGCACGCCCTCGCCGAACCAGTACGCCTCTTCCACGTGTGGGTAGCCGGAGAGGATGAAGTGGGTGATCCCCAGGTGCGCGTATTCGGCCAGCCGTTCGGCGACTTCGGCGTGCGAACCGACCAGGGCGGTGCCCGCGCCGCCGCGGACCAGGCCGACGCCCGCCCAGAGGTTGGGCGCGATCTCCAGCCGTTCGGTACTGCCGCCGTGCAGTTCCAGCATGCGCCGCTGGCCTTCGGATTCGCTGCGCGCCAGATTCGCCTGTACCCGTTCGATGTCGGCCGGGTCGATGCCGGACAGTAGCCGGTCGGCCTCGGCCCACGCCTGTTCGGAGGTGTCGCGGCTGATCACGTGGACGCGCAGGCCGTAGTCGAGCACACGGCCGTGGTCCACCGCCAGACGGCGGATCCATTCCAGCTTCCTGCTCACCGCGGGCAGCGGCTCACCCCAGGTCAGGTAGGTGTCGCTGTAGCGGGCCGCGACCGGGCCCGCCGGTTCGGAAGAACCGCCGAAGAACACCGGCGGCACCGGGTCCGGTCGATTGCTCAGCAGTGCCCGATCGACTCGGATGTGTTCACCCTCGAACTTCACCGGCTCGGTGGAGGTCCACAGTTTCCGCACCACGTGCAAGAATTCGCCCGTGCGTGCGTAGCGCTGGGCCTTGTCCAGGAAGTCGCCGTAGGCCTGCTGCTCATGCGGCTCGCCACCGGTGACCACGTTGAGCAGCAGCCTGCCCCTGGAGTGCCGCTGGAAGGTGGCCGCCATCTGCGCCGCGAGCGTCGGACTGACCAGGCCGGGCCGGAAGGCCACCAGGAACTTCAACGTCTCAGTGGACTCCACCATCATCGCGGTGGTGAGCCAGGCGTCTTCGCACCACGCGCCGGTGGGGGTGAGCACGGCCTCGAACCCGTTGTCCTCGGCCGCGGCGCCGATCTGGTTCAGATACCGCAGGCTGGCCGGGCGGTCACCGGACATGAAAGTGCCGTGCCCACCTGCGATCAGTCCGCGGGAATCACCGTACGTGGGAAGGAACCAGTGGAACGACAGACTCATCTCGAGCCGACTCCCTTCCAGAGGCCGTGGTCTGGCCACCGCGGTGACCAGCGTGCACGCGAAGCGGGCGCGCCGCGGTTATCCATACTGGGCGCTCGACCGGCGCGGGTCACGATTTGCGACCAAGCCGGTTTTTATTCCGCCACGAGTGCGCATGCGTGGTTCGCGGGTAGTACGCGTCATGATCGCGGCTGCCTGCGCGGGAGACGTGCCACCGGGCCACCGGCCCGGCAATCCTCCGTGTCCTTTCGAATCTCGCCGAAGACAACCATGGACACGAAATAGCGGATGCTCAACGATCGCTGCACTGCGACGCGACGGCGCGTTGGCCGATGTATCGAGGGAGAGCATGAGCGTGATGACGCGTAGCAAGTTTCTGATAGGTGCGGTAGTTGCCACCACTGTGGCGCTGCTGTCGACCGCATGCGGTGGCGGAGAGGCCCGTACCTCCGGCGGCGTGCCGGTACTTCGGTATCAAGGCTGGCCCTCGCAAGTTATCATTCCCGAACTCGCCGAGGAGCTCGGCTTCTTCGAAGGCAAAGTGAAGCTCGAATGGCAGGGCAATACCATCAGTGGCCCGCAGGACATTCAATCGGCGGCGACCGGCCAGGTCGACTTCGGCGGCGCGTTCGGCGGAGCGGTGGCAAAGCTGGCGCAGGGCGGTGCGCCGATCACGGCGGTGGTGAACTACTACGGGTCCGATGAGAAGACGTTCACCGGATTCTACGTTTCCGACAACAGCCCGATCAGAACTCCGAAAGATTTGCTGGACAAGAAAATCGGGGTGAACACCCTGGGCGGTCAGGCCGAGGCGGACGTCCACACCGCGCTGAAAAAGGCCGGTTTGACCGAGCAGCAGATCAAGTCGGTTCAGCTGGTGGTGTTGCCACCGCCGAATACCGAGGACGCCGTGCGGCGCGGCCAGGTCGACGTCGCCGCTCTGAGCGGACAGTTCCAGCAGCGTGCGATCGCCAACGGCGGTCTCCGTCCGGTCTTCACCGACTACGAGGAGTTCGGCCCGTTCAACGGCGGACAGTACGTATTCCGCAACGACTTCATCGCCAAGAACCCCGATAGTGTCCGCGCATTCGTCGACGGGGTCGCCAAGGCCATCGAGTGGCAGAAGACGACTCCTCGTGACCAGGTGATCGCGAAGTTCACCGACATCATCGAAAAGCGAAAGCGTTCGGGGGAGGACGCTTCGTCGGTGAAGTACTGGCTTTCGGTCGGCGTGCCCGCCGTCAACGGCGCGATCGTCGACGCGGACTTCCTGCGCTGGGAGGACTGGCTGCGGGATACCGGCGCCATCACCGGTTCGCTCGGGCCGTCGAAGTTCTACACCAACAAGTACAACTCGCAGGCTTCGAAGTAACACAGGCGACGGATCAGGCTGCGCTGCGTAGGCGGACCTGATCCGTCGCCCCTGTCCGATCAGCCGGAACGGTGACTACGGGCGAAGTGGGCGATTGCCGAGTGCGGGCCGAGGGATGTACACCGGAATGTATCGAGCCATCACCCCGGCACCGAGCGCCGATACTCCTCCGATGGCGAGGACCGCCACGGCCAGCGGACCGATCGCCGCCAGCCCGCTGACCACCAGCGGCCCCACGAAGAAGCCGCCGTCATGGGTGAGCCGCCACGCGGCGAGGAACTCGGCACGGCCGGCGGCGGGCGCGATATCGGCGCCGATGGTCATGATGACACCGTTTCCGATACCATTGCCGATCCCCATGACGATCGCCGCGGCACCGAGTGTGAGCGCCGAATGGGTCAGCGCCACCGAGAAGTACGCGACGGTCAGGATGAGCAGCGACGGCACCGCGATGAAGCGCCTGCCGTACCGGTCCATCACATGGCCGGCCGGATAGGCGCACAGCACATCGAGGCCCGCTCCGATGCCGAAGATCAGGCTCGCGGTGGCCGCGTCGACGCCGAGATGATCCGCCCAGAGCGGCAGTACGGCTTCCCGTGACGAACGCGCCGCGCCCATCAACAACGACCCGCCGCCCAGCGTCAGCAACAGCGCACGATGTGCACGCGTGATCTCGATGAGCGACAACGGCGGTCGCGGTGTCGCCGCGGCGGCCGAGGTCTTCGGATCGGGCAGTCGGGCCATCAGCCACCCGGCGATCCCGATGGCGATCAACTGGACGACGAATCCACCGCGCGCGCCCAAACCGGTGATAGCGGCCGCGCCGAGAAATGGGCCGACGAAGAACCCGAGTCGCATGGCTCCACCGAACAACGACATCGCCCGCGCTCTGCGTTCGAACGGTACGACCTCGGAAAGATAGCTCATCCGAGCCAATCCCCAGACCGCGTTCGACAGTCCGACGATGATCAGCCCCGCGCACAAGATCGGCACCGCCCGGGCGAACAAGCACATCAGCACCCCGATCGAACCGGCCGTACTCGCGGCGACGATGGAGATCCGTTCACCGAGCCGGGCCACGACCTGTCCCGCGGGAATGTCGCCGAGTATCTGTCCGAGTCCGACCAGGGCCACCGTCAGTCCGGCCACGGCAGGCGACGCACCCAGGTCGAGCGCGGTGAGCGCCATGACCGGCGCCGCGGCTCCCATACCGATTCCGTACGCCGCCGCGGGTACGTACACGGTGAACAACAATGGCCGCAGCGAGGGGAGTTCGACCGGCATACCGTCCTGCCGGTAGGTGGTCACGCGATGACTCGACTATGCGTCGGCAAGAAAAGCACCCTTCACTGATCGGATGATGGGACCATATCGGGCCACTGTACGAATATTCCGATCGGCTACACATCGTGAAAATCGGGGTGATTTTTTCTGGGGCAGTGGGATTCGGTAACGGCCGAGCGGAATGCCGCCACTGCCCTTCTCACTCGCCGAGAACCCCTGCGCGTTCCAGACCTCCGGGCTCCCGATTCGGTCAGGAATTCGTGCGATCCGGTGTCCGGACGGCTATTTCGCCACTCAATGCGTGGTCGCCGGACAGCCGTAGTCGGTCTCCGCTCCAGAATCGGCCCGGGTCGTACCAGTCGGGGCTGCGGTGTTCGGGCAGCAGGCCCATCGCTTGGTATGTCGCGGCGACGATTTCGGCGCAGTACGCGTTCTCCAGTTCGCGGGCGGTCGATCGGCTCGGCTTCCGGCGGGGCAGACGGGCACGACCGCGGAGCCAGCGCCCCGCCAAGCCCGCGGTGGAGGGAAAGGGAGTGCCGTCGAGCCGGGCGATGGTGCGCAGCACGCTGTCCTCCATTTCTCTGGTCGCGGGCGGATCCAACTGGCGCAACCATGCCTGCTGACCGTAGCGGTGCGCCCACACCAGCACGGCATCGCGCAGGTTGTGCAACTGGGCGCCACGGTGTGCGGTTCCCGACCACATGTCGGGTAGCGAGCGTCCGAGCTCCGCGTGCCAGATCAGCGCGGGCAGGTCGTCGATCACGACGGACATCCCGACGTGATTCACCGGACTGTTCGTCGTCATGCGAATGACCCGGTCGGCTGTGGAATGGCCACGGAAAAGCCAGATGTCACCCGTCCTGGTGACCTCGACTGCTCGGTCGAGATCGATGCCCGTCCCCGTCATGGTCGTAGCCTATGCGGTATGAGGTGGTGGAAGGCAGTGGGATTGGCGGGTGTAGCCGGTGTGGTCGCCACCGGCGTCGTGGTGGTGCGCGCCGAGCGCCGCCGCCGTGCCTACACTCCGGACCAGGTGCGCGAACAACTGCACGCGCGATTCGTCCAGGCGGCGACCGGGGAAATCGCCCGTGCGCAGCCGCAACCTGTGCCGGGCCTGACCGAGCGTGTCCGGCGATGGTTCGGTCGCTGGTCAGGACGCGGCAAGTAAGGTCGTGTGCTTCTTCCGAAGCGCGGAAAGTTCACCTCCCGCTCGGCAGGCTGAGCACCGAAACGTCAGGTCACGATGCGCAGCGGATGTTCCAGCAGGTCCTTCAGCTCGTGCAGGAACTGCGCGGCCACGGCTCCATCGATGGCGCGGTGGTCGGCGGACATGGTGATCCGCAGGATTTTCCGGGTCACCACTCGGCCGTCGTCCAGACGCAGTTCGTCCGTGGCCGCGCCGACGGCCAGGATGGCGGCCTCCGGCGGGTTGATGACGGCGGTGAAGTGCTCGACACCGAACATCCCCAGGTTGGAGATCGTGAAAGTGCCGCCGCTCATCTCGTCGGCGCGCAGCTTGCGCTCGCGGGCGCGTTCGGCTTTGTCCCGGCTCTCGGCCGCGATCTCGGACACGCTCTTGCGATCGGCGTCGCGCAGCACGGGAACGAGAAGGCCCGCGGGCGTCGCGACCGCCATACCGAGGTGGATTCCGCGGTGCCGCAATAGTTTGTCGCCTGCGAAGGAGACATTGACCGTTGGGTTGTTCCGCAGCGTCACGGCGACGGCCTTCAGCAGCAGATCGTTTACGCTGACCTTCGCACCTGTCTGTGCCAGTGTGGTGTTGACCTGTGCGCGGAATTCGAAAAGTTCGGTCACATCGATCGCGGTGGTCAAATAGATGTGCGGAGCTTGCTGTTTGCTCTCGGTGAGCCGCGTGGCCGAGACGCGTTGAACAGTGGTCAGCGGAATTTCCTCGTAGTCGCCCGCGACCGGAGCCGCGAGCGCGACCGGGGGAGCGGGGACGACTTGCTGCTGCGGATCGAGTTCGGCTGTGCGATGGGCGGATTCGACATCCTGCCGGATGACGCGTCCACCTGGACCGGTGCCGACAACGGTGGTGATGTCGACGCCGAGCTCGGCGGCGATCTTGCGTGCCAGCGGAGACGCCTTCTTTCGCTCCGCCGCCGTGGGGGTGTGGGAGGTGGATTCGGCGACGGGGGCAGCCGAAACCGCGCGCTGAATGCCGAGCTCGGAGCTGTTCGTCTCGCGAGGGGCCTGCTCGACGGGTGCGTTCGTGGCCGGGCCGGGCGCGCTACCGGCGGAGCCGCTCGCGGCGGCACCACTGCCGTCGCCGATGAGGCCGATCGGAGTGCCGATCGGCACCCGCGCGCCATCTCCCGCGAGGATCTGCTCGAGCACGCCGCTGTCGTACGCCTCGAGTTCCATCAGGGCTTTGTCGGTTTCGATCTCGGCGAGGATTTCGCCTTGTTCGACGGGATCGCCCACCTGCTTGAGCCAGGAGACGATGACGCCTTCCTCCATGGTGTCGGAGAGACGGGGCATGGTGATTTCGGGCATGAATGCGTCCTCTGGTGTCTCAGCGTCGCTTGCCGACTGCCGCGAGGGTTTCCACCGCGGCGGTGTACAGCGAATCGGCCGATGGCAGGGCGAGCCGTTCGAGCGGCTTGGCATAGGGCAGCGGTACCTCGGCCATGGCCACCCGCCGCACCGGGGCGTCCAGGTAGTCGAAGGCGCCATCGGAGATGGAGGCGGCGACCTCGGCGCCGATGCCGTAGGTGAGCCAATCGTCCTCGCCGATCACGGCGCATCCGGTCTTGCGGACGGACGCTACGAGGGTGGCGCGGTCCAGCGGACGAAGGCTGCGCAGGTCGATGATCTCGGCCGAGTAACCGTCGGCGGCGAGTCGCTCGGCGACCTCCGAGCAGATGGTGGCCATTCGGGAGTAGCCGATCAGCGTGATGTCGGAGCCGGTCCTCGTGACCGCGGCCTTGCCGATCTCGGCGCTCGGAAGATCGTCCGGCACTTCGCCTTTGGTGTTGTACAGCGACAGGTTCTCCAGGAACAACACCGGATCGTCGTCTTGGATGGCGGCTTTCAGCAGTGCTCGCGCGTCGGCCGGGGTGCTCGGCGCGACCACCTTCAGGCCCGGCACGAACGCGTAGTACAACTCCACGTTCTGCGAGTGCGTCGCGCCCAGTTGCTGCCCGCCGCCACCCGGGGTGCGGATGACCATGGGCACGCTGGTCTGCCCGCCGAACATGCCGTAGATCTTCGCGGCGTGGTTGACGATCTGATCCAGCGCGAGCAGCGAGAAATTGATCGTCATGATCTCGACGACCGGGCGCAGTCCCAGCATGGCGGCGCCGATGGCGGCTCCGACGAAGCCCTCCTCGGCGATGGGAGTATCGCGCACCCGCTTCTCGCCGAATTCGGCCAGCAGGCCCGCGGTGATCTTGTAGGAACCTTCGAAGACGCCGATCTCCTCCCCGATGAGGAAGACATCGTCGTCGCGGCGCATCTCCTCGCGGAGGGTCTCGCGCAGCGCTTCCCGATAGGTCATGACAGCCACGGTGATGTCCTTAATCGCGGAAAAGCGGATCGGCGGGCAGGCGGCGCGAGTCACCCGCCACGGGCGTCGCGTAGTTGTAGTCGAACAGGCTCGACGGCTCCGGATGGGGACTGGCGTCGGCGAACTCGACCGCCGCGGCGACCGCGTCCGTCACCTCCGCTTCGAGCGCGGCCACGGACCGATCGTCCAGCACACCGGCGGCGAGCAGCGCGTCGCGCCAGCGCACGATGGGGTCGTTGCTCCGGGCGGTCGAGACGGCCTCTTCGGTGCGGTATTTTGCCGGGTCGACCACGGAGTGACCTTTGAGACGGTAACTGACCGCCTCGAGCAGCGCGGGGTTCTTCTCGCGCCGGACGGTTTCGATCACCTCACCGGCCACATCGCGCACGGCCAGCACATCAGTGCCGTCGACCCGCTCCCCGCGCATGCGATAGGCGGCGGCGCGCTTCCACAGATCCGGTTCGGCGGAGGAACGTTCCACCGTGGTGCCCATCCCGGTCTGGTTGTTGATCACCAGGAACACCACCGGCAGGTTCCACAGCGCCGCGATGTTCAGCGACTCGTGAAACGCGCCGATGTTCGTCGTCCCCTCACCCATCTGGCACACCACGACGTCGTCGCCGCCGCGGTAGTCGATGGCCAGCGCCGCGCCGACGGCCAAGGGAACCTGACCGCCGACAATGGCGTAACCGCCGAGCATGCGGGTCGCGGTGTCGTACATGTGCATGGAACCGCCCCAGCCCTTGGAGGTGCCGGTGGCGCGGCCGTAGAGTTCCGCCATGACCCGGCCGGGTTCGATGCCTTTGGCCAGCGCGTATCCGTGCTCGCGGTAGTTGGTGAACAGATAGTCGGTCGGACGCATGGCCGCGCCGAGGCCGACGACGGTGGCTTCCTCGCCCAGGTTGAGATGGCAGTAGCCGCCGATCTTGGCCTGCTGATAGCTCTGCGCGGTGCGCTCCTCGAATCGGCGCACGAACAGCATGTCGCGAAACAGCCCGCGCAGACTGTCCGGATCCTCCGCGGCGATGCGCGCGTCGACCGGGACGGAGTCGATGTGCGTCGGCGCGGGTACGGCGTCGTCGCTCGCGCGATCCTCGGCGACCGGAGCTGAGCTGCGGGCGGCCGTCGACCGAGCTGTCTCGCGACTCGGCTTACGGGGTGCGGTGCTGGTGGTCACGACAGGCTCCTCAACGCTTCCGGGGCGGGATGTGCACGGGTAGTCCGAGTCCGGCCAGGGCCGCCTCCATGCCGATCTCGCCGAATGTGGGGTGGGCGTGGATGGTGTCGGCGAGTTCGTCGAGAGTCGCCTCCAGGGCAATGGCCAGGGCGCCCTCGGTGATCAGGTCGCTGGCCGACGGGCCGATGATGTGCACCCCGAGCACTTCTCGATGACGCTGCCCGGCAACGATTTTGACGAAGCCCTCGGTTTCGCCGAAGGTCTTGGCCCGGCCCAGTGCCGCGAAGGGGAACCGCGCGACGACGACGTCGTGCCCGGCGGCGCGGGCCTTCGTCTCGGTGAGCCCGACGCTGGCGATCTCCGGGTGAGTGAAGGTGGCGGCCGGGATCGCGGTGTAGTCGATGTGCGCCGGGTGCCCGGCGATCACGTCCGCGGCGGTGAGGCCCTGATGTGAGGCTACGTGCGCGAGCAGGGCGCGCCCGGTGACGTCACCGATGGCGTAGACGTGTTCCACGCCGGTGCGCAGCTGCTCGTCGACGGGAATGAACCCCCGCTGATCGGTGTCGATGCCCGCGCGGTCCAGGCCCAGGTCGGCGGTGTTGGGACGACGTCCGACGCCGACCAGCACCACGTCCGCGTCCAGGGCGGCGGCGTGCTCGCCCGCGACGGTGACCCGCAGGGCATCGGTCCGCGTGATGGATTCGACGGTGGAGTTGGTGAGCACGGTGATGCCGCGCTTGGTGAACGACCGTCCCAGCGCGGCGCCGACCTCGGCGTCCTCCAGCGGCACCAGGGTGTCCCGCAGTTCGACGATGGTCACCCGGCTGCCGAAGCTCGCGAACAGGCTGGCCCATTCCGCGCCGACCGCACTGCCGCCGATGACGACGAGGCGGTCGGGTACCTCGGTCAGCCCGAACGCGCCGTCGGAGGTGATGACGCCCGGCAGGTCCGCACCCGGAATCACCGGCCGGACGGGCACCGATCCGGTCGCGATGATCACGTCGCTCGCGGTGATCGTCCGGGTGGCCGTGGCCCCCGCAGCGGCGGCGTAGCGGGGGCCGCCGGGGAAGATCGGTGATGGTCCCGCCTCGAATACCTCGACGCTGGTCGGCCCGGTGAAACGGGCGTGGCCCTCGATCACTGTCACGCCGTTGGCGGCGAGCAGGCTCGCCACACCGTCGGTGAGTTGCTTGACGATGCCGTCCTTGCGTTGCCGCACCGCACTGAAGTCATAGCGCACGTTGTCGGCGTAGACACCGAAATCCGCTGCGGCCGTGAGCGTCTGGAATATCTCCGCGGACCGCAGCATCGCTTTTGTCGGAATGCAGCCCCAATTGAGGCACACGCCGCCCGGGCGCTCTTTCTCCACCAAGCCGACCCGCAGGCCGCGCTGCGCCGCGCGGATGGCGGCGACATACCCGCCCGGGCCGCCGCCGACCACCAGTAGATCGAAATCCGGCACTCGTGGTGCTCCTCGTCCTCGACGATTCGATCCGCCTCCGGTTGTGGGGTGGATCATCGCTATCGAGTGTTGCCGTAGCGAAGTGCACAGACAATCGCCACGAAGCCCAGAAGTGCAATCGTCGGATTGGGCGCCGCGCCCAATCCGACGGGATCGGATCAGGGTTTATCCGGTGACCGGTCAAGGTCGAGGGCGGCCAGGGCCAACGACAGTTCCACATAACTGCGCTGACCTTCGAGCGGGCGGCCGAGCAAGGTCGAGACGCGGTGGAGGCGGTTGATGACGGTATTGCGGTGGCAGTGCAGCCGTGTCGCGGCATGGGCCGCCGAGCAGTCGTTCGCCAGCCATGCCGCGAGCGTGTCCAGCAGAGTCGCGCGTTCGGCGGCGGGCAGTGTGAGCACCGGACCGAGAGTGTGGGCGACCAACATGTCGGTCAAATCGGTCGAGCGCATCAGCAGCGCGTGCTGGAAGCGTTGATGCAGGGGCACGAGCCCCGTCGCGTCGTCGGGCAGGGTCTGCAGGGTGAGCAGTGCCCAGCCGTGCGCGGTGCCGATCTGCGCCAAGCCGGCGACGGGGGGAGAGGCCCCGGCTCGTCCGCGCACATGCGGTTCGATCCGTCGCAACACCGAGGCGATGTCGTGGCGCTCCACCGCGATCAGCCCGACTGTCGAGTCGACGCGATCGTGCCACACCGAACGGATGCCGACCGCGGCCAAGGCCGCTTCCGTGCCGGTGTGTATCGCCGCGCCCGCACCGCAGGCGACGACGACGAGATAGTCGCTACCGGCCGGAAGGTTCAACTCGCGTGCGGCGCGTGCGGCGAAGGTGGTGTCGTTGGCTCGGCCTGCGAGCAGGTCCTCGATCAGGGCGTGCCGCCTGCGTTCGTCGCTGCGCAACTGCTCCAATTCGGTATTCCGGTAGGACGTGACCAACGACGTGGACAGCCCGTCGATCACGGCCCACAACGCGGTGCCCGCCGCGCGGATCTCGCCGGGAGCCAGGTCGTCCGACTGGTCGAGCAGGACCTCCCATACGATCCGGCCGCCGAGCCGAAAGGTGCGCAGCATGGCCTCCAGCGGCACGCCCTGTTCGGCGCGGCGGCGGCCGATCGACGCGGCGACGTCGTCGTCGACCGCGGTCGTCGGAGCAGCCAGCAGGTCGAGTATGCGGGTCACGTAGCGGCGGCAGCCGTCGACCAGATCGGCGCGGGCAACCCGCGAGTAATCGGTCCATTCGGGGTTGTCGGTGAAGATCTCGGAGATCAGCCGATCGGTCAGGGCCGGAATCTCCGCACGACAGGCAGCCACCAGAGCCCGCGTGCACGCGTCCGGATTCACCTTCTTCGAGGTCGGCATGTCGCTGGAGATCCTTCTTCTTCGGCCGTACGCCACGACCGCGCGAGTGATGGCGTACCACGACGGTATAGCCATCCGGATTCTGCGCCGATAGCGACGCTCGGCGAAACACACCGACGGGCGGTGCCGCCGCCGAACCGCGGCGCCTACCGCCAGGGGCGACGTCGACCCCGTCGTGCGCCTACCAGGGGGCGGGCCGATCGAACGGTGATATGCGACCCGAAGTAGTCGGAATCGCGGATCCGATCGACTATCCATGCCGTGGATTCGGCAATAAACTGTCGTCCGTGTCGAATCTACGGATCAGTGAAGCCGCCGCGTTGCTGGGCGTCAGCGACGACACGGTGCGTCGATGGATCGATCAGGGCCGCCTGACCGCGATTCAGCTGGACAACGGCCGTAAGGGTGTCGGCGGTCGCGAGCTCGCCCACTTCCTGCGGGCCAATGCCGAGGCGCCCGCACCCGGCGCGACGGTCGCGGCGTCGGCCCGCAACCGGATGCGCGGAATCGTGACGCGGGTGGTGAAGGACACCGTTATGGCGCAGGTGGAGATGCAGGCCGGACCGTTCCGGCTGGTGTCGTTGCTGAGCCGGGAATCCGTGGACGAACTCGGTCTGGAAGTCGGCAGCATCGCTGTCGCGTCGGTGAAGTCCACGCACGTCGTCGTGGAGATACCGGAGAGTTGACGAGGATGAGGATGATTCGCAAGTTGAGTGTCGCCACCGCGACCGTACTGGCTGTGGTGACCGCGGCCGGCTGCGGTTCGGACGAGACGACCGAACACACCGGCGCCGAGCAGGTCTCGGGAACGGTGACCGTGTTCGCCGCCGCCTCGCTGACCGAGACGTTCACCGAACTGGGCAAACAGTTCGAGGCCGCGCACCCGGGCGTCAAGGTGATCTACAGCTTCGGCGCGAGTTCCGCGCTCGCCGAACAAATAGCTCAAGCAGCGCCGGCCGACGTGTTCGCCTCGGCGGCGCCGAAGAACATGCAGCAGGTCCGCGACAAGGGCGAAGTCACCGCCGCACCGGTCATCTTCGTGCGCAACAGACTCGAGATCGCGGTGCCGAAGGGCAATCCCGGACATATCGCCGGGCTGGCCGATTTCGGCAGGGCCGAGCCCAAGCTCGCGCTGTGCGCCGAGCAGGTGCCCTGCGGCGCGGCGGCCAAGACGGTGTTCGAGACCGCGAACATAACACCACAGCCCGATACCCGCGAGCAGGATGTGAAAGCGGTTCTGACCAAGGTCACGCTCGGTGAGGTCGACGCGGCGCTGGTGTATCGCACCGACGTCAAGGCGGCGGGCGACAAGGTCGAGGGCATCGACTTCCCGGAGTCCGGCACGGCGATCAACGACTACCCGGTCGCGCCGCTGGCGCACGCGCCGAACCGGGCGGCCGCTGCGGCATTCGTCGACTTCGTGACCTCGGAGAAGGCCAAATCGGTCTTCGCCGCGGCGGGATTCGACACCCCGTGATCGCGCCCTCGCGGCGGCGGGCGGTGCTGGGGCGGCGACCGGTCGCGCTGATGCTGCCCGCCGTCTGCGGGCTGGCGTTCCTGGTCCTACCACTGCTCGGGCTGCTGGTGCGGGCGCCATGGGCGACCATGCCGGATCGTCTGTTCAGCGCCGATGTCGGCCGGGCGCTTCGGCTTTCGCTGTGGTGCGCGACCACGGCCACGGCGATCTGCCTGGTGCTCGGCATTCCGCTGGCCTGGGTGCTCGCGCGAGCGGAACTCCCAGGGCGTGGGCTGATCCGTGCCTTGGTCACCGTGCCGCTGGTGCTGCCGCCGGTGGTCGGCGGTGTCGCACTGCTGCTCGTGCTGGGGCGGCGGGGGCTGATCGGGCGGTATCTCTACGAATGGTTCGGTGTCTCACTGCCGTTCACCACCGCCGGGGTGATCGTGGCCGAGGCATTCGTGGCCATGCCTTTCCTGGTCATCTCCGTCGAAGGAGCCCTGCGAGCGGCCGATCCGCGCTTCGAGGAGGCGGCCGCGACGCTCGGCGCCACCCGCTGGTACGCCTTTCGCCGGGTCACGCTGCCGTCGGTGCTGCCCGGAGTGGTCGCGGGCGCGGTGCTGTGCTGGGCCCGCGCGCTCGGTGAGTTCGGCGCCACCATCACCTTCGCAGGCAACTTTCCCGGCCGCACCACCACGATGCCGCTGGCGGTCTACCTCGCGCTGGAGACCGATCCGGACGCCGCGATCGTGCTCAGCCTCGTGCTACTGGCCGTCTCGGTCGCCGTGCTGGTCGCGCTGCGCGAACGGTGGATCCGGGGGGCGATGTGAGCTTGGAGGCCGACCTGCGGATCGACCGAGGGCATTTCGCGCTGGAACTGCCGCTCGCCGCCGCGCCCGGCGAGGTGATCGCTCTGCTCGGACCGAACGGGGCGGGCAAGACCACCGCCCTGCGAGCCCTGTCGGGGCTGATCGCGCTGAGCGGCGGGCACATCCGGCTGGACGGAACCACCTGGGATGCCCCACCGTCGGCGTTCGTGCCCGCCGAACGCCGACGGGTGGGCGTCGTGTTCCAGGACTACCTGCTGTTCGGGCATCTGTCGGCCGTGGAGAACGTCGCTTTCGGGCTGCGCGCCCGTGGATGTCGGCGGGCCGTCGCGCGGGAGCGGGCCACCGAGTGGCTGGGCCGGGTCGGGCTGGCCGATTACGCACTTCGCAAACCCCGGGCGCTGTCGGGAGGGCAGGCCCAACGGGTCGCCTTGGCCCGCGCGCTGGCCACCGAACCGCAGCTGTTGCTGCTCGACGAGCCGCTCGCGGCGCTGGACGCCGGTACCAGGGTCCAAGTGCGCTCGGACCTGGCCCACCATCTGCGCGATTACCCCGGCCACACCGTTCTGGTCACCCACGACCCCCTCGACGCCATGGTTCTCGCTGACCGGCTGATCATTCTCGAGGGCGGTGCGATCGTCCAGCAAGGCACCCCCGCGCAGGTCGCGGCCAGACCACGCTCCGACTACGTGGCCTCCCTGATGGGCCTCAACCTCTACCGCGGCACCGCTCGCGGCACGACTGTCGACTTGGACGGCGGCGGCAGCATCACCATTGCCGAACCCGCGCAGGGACTGGTTTATGTGGCCTTCAGCCCGAACGCGGTGGGGCTGCACCCGGAACAACCCGTCGGCAGCCCCCGCAATTGCTGGCCGGTCACGATCACCGGTATCGAGCAACACGCGCACATCACCAGGATTCGTCTCGACGGCGCCACGCCCGTGCTCGCCGACATCACACCGGCCACCGTCGCCGAGTTGCGGCTGCATCCGGGGCAGCGGCTGTGGGCCGCGGTGAAGGCCACCGAGACTCGCTCGTACCCGGCATGATCCAGCGTCGGCGGCAAAGGTGTCCGTCGGCCTCCGCGGGCACCTCGGCCTGGTCACCTCACATGCGGCTCGGCTCCCAGGTCGTCACCGCCCAGATCACGACGACGTCCAAGGCGATCACGATGGTCGACCACCACGGGTAGTACGGCAGCCACAGGAAGTTGGCCAGGATCGACAGCGCGGCGAGAAACACCGCGGTGACTCTCGCCCACATGGCTCCGGCGATCAGCGCGATGGCCGCGATCACCACCAAGATCCCGAGTACGAGATGGATCCAGCCCCAGGTGGTGGTGCTGAACTGGTAGGTGTAAGCGGGCCCGGTGACGAAGAGATCGTCCTTGGCGATCGCGGAGATCCCCTGAAAGATCGACAGGAGCCCCGCGGCCGACAGCAGAACCGCGGCACCGATCGATGTACCCGCCGCGACCGCCTGCTTGACGGAATGCTCATGAGTTGCTGACATCTGCCGGTAACCTCTCTCATCGGCGATGCATGGACGAATGCATCGGTCTGAAGGCGTCACTTGCCCGATCCGAATAGGACATACCGAAACAAAGCCCGCGCACGTCTCCGCGCGCTCGACCTAAGGGTAAGCCCAGCGATCTTCTGGCTACTATTTAGTGGGTCATTGCCGTGGCTCGGCACAACTCGGGATGACGAATCCCCGGCGACGAACTCGGTGAGAGGTCGATGGAAGCCAGCAGACAAGCACTCCTGCACGGACCGCTGTTCTCCCGGAGCGCTCCACTGGACCGCCGCAACGCGGCCAGCCGGATCAGCGCGTATGTCTATGGCAACGTCCTGATCCTCGCGGCGCTGATACCCGTGACGACCTCCGTCGAACATGTCGGCATTCTGATCGTCCTCGGGACGGCCCTCTCGACGTTCATCGCGCATTCCTTCGCCGAAGGGGTCGGGCAGAGCGTCCGGCAGAACCGTCCGATCTCGTCTCGGGAGCGCTGGATGGACCTGCGGGACTCGGTGCCGATCCTCAGCTCGGCGGTGCTGCCGTGTGTGATCCTCGGCGTCGCCGCGATCGGGTGGATCGAACCGCGCACGGCGCAACTGCTCGCGGAGGTGGTCATGCTGGTCCGGATCGGCGGAATCGTGTTCGTCATAGAGCGGCTCAACGGTGCGCGGCCCCGGCGTTCGACCCTGCTCGAGGCGCTGCTCTTGGCGGCTGCGGCCACCACCGTCGTGGTGGTCAAGGTGATCATGACCCACTGACCGCGGCGCGGCCGGTAGCCGACGACCGTCCGGTCTGCTTCAATCGATATATGTGCAGGTGGATGGCTTATTCCGGTGAGCCGATCCGGGCAGAGGACCTCTTGTTCCGGCCGGCGCATTCGTTGATCGACCAGAGTTTGCACTCCCAGCTCGGTGCGACGACCACGAACGGTGACGGCTTCGGGATCGGCTGGTACGGCGAGGGCCCGCGACCGGCGGTGTTCAAGAACATCGAACCAGCGTGGAACGACCGCAACCTGCGGGAGATCGCGGCCGAGGTGCGGACGTCGCTGTTCTTCGCGCACGTGCGCGCGTCGACCGGAAGCCCGGTGCAGCGCAGTAACTGTCACCCGTTCCGGCACGGGCACTGGTTGTGGATGCACAACGGCGCCTTGCGCGGGTTCCGGCAGTGCAAGCGCGATTTGCTGACGGCGGTCGATCCCCTCCTGTTCGGTGACATCGAGGGATCGACGGATTCGGAGTTGTTCTTCTTCCTCGCATTGACCTTCGGGCTCGTCCACGACCCGTTCGGCGCGGTCGCTCGTGCGGTCGGCTTCATCGAAGAAGTCGGCCGCGCCCACGAGGTCGACGCTCCGGTGCAGATGACGGTCGCGACCACCGACGGCGAGTCCATGTGGTTTTTCCGGTATTCCACCGAACGGCAGACGCGATCACTGTTCTATTCCAATGATGTCGCGAAAGTGCGCGCGCTGCATCCCGAGGTGAAAGCGCTGCGCGCGCTGGGGGAGGAGGCACGATTCGTGGTCTCCGAGCCGCTGCGCGACCTGCCGGGAGCATGGAACGAAGTCCAGGAATCGTCGGCCGGCGTGGTGCGTCTCGGTCACGATGAAACGCGCCCGTTCGAACCGATCACACCCTGAGTCGCCGGACGGTCACCGTGAATGATCGCAACGCCACCCGCGCCGCGCGCACCGAACTGGGTCTGGCCGCTCGGCGGACGACCCCGATCCCCGCTCTCGCCGAGCACGATGCCACCGGGCGGGACCCGATCGGCCTGCTCGATCGGCAGTCCCGATCGCGCATTCCGCAACTGATCCCGGTCCGGTACGGCCGCATGGTGAGCTCACCGTTCGCTTTCTATCGCGGGGCGGCCGCGGTCATGGCGGACGATCTGTCCCGAGGGCCCACCACGGGGCTGTGTACTCAATTGTGCGGTGATGCGCACCTGAGCAATTTCGGGATCTTCGCGACGCCGGAACGTCGTCTGGCTTTCGACATCAACGATTTCGACGAGACCTACCCCGGTCCGTTCGAATGGGATGTCAAGCGGCTCGTCGCCAGCTTGGCGGTTGCCGCCCGGGAGAACGGATTCTCCACGAAACACCGGCTGCGGGTGGCGCAAGCGTGTGCGGCCGAATACCGGACGACCATGCGGCACCAAGCCGAACAGAGCACCACCACGGTGTGGTACTCGCGCATCGACCCCACAGCCGAATTGCCCGAACTGCGCGACGAACTGGACACCTCGACCCAGCAGCGGGTGCGCAAGGCGCTGGCCAAGTCGCGGACTCACGACAGCCATCACGCACTCGCGAAGCTGACCACTCGCGTCGACGGCAGGCCGAGGATCATCAGCGATCCTCCCCTGATCGTCCCGCTCGAGGAACTCTTCGCCGAGGTCGACGCCGACCATCTGTATCGCGACCTGCGCCGACGTCTCAGCGACTACCGTGCGACGTTGCAGGACAACCGCCGTGTTCTGCTGGACCAATTCGAATTCGCGCAAGCCGCGCGCAAGGTGGTCGGTGTGGGCAGCGTCGGCACCCGCGCCTGGATCATCCTGATGCTGGGAGTCGACGGGGATCCATTGTTCCTGCAGGCGAAAGAGGCACAGCCGTCGGTATTGGCTCGGTATCTGGCGGGTCCGTCGTTCTCGAACCAGGGTGAGCGGGTGGTGCGGGGACAGCGGCTGATGCAGGCGGCGAGCGACATCCTGCTGGGCTGGCAGCAGGGTCCCGACATCGACGGCGAACCACGAGACTTCTACTTCCGGCAACTGCGCGACGGCAAGGGCTCGGCGGTCATCGAGACCATGGGCCACAAGGGGCTGCGACTATACGGCCGACTGTGCGGGCGGGTGCTGGCGTACGCACACGCCCGCGCGGGCGACCGGATAGCGATCGCTTCGTACCTCGGCGCGACCGACGAGTTCGACCGTGCCATGGCCGAATACGCCGAAACCTACGCCGACCAGAACACACGCGATCATGCCGAACTAGAGCGCGCGATTCGGGAAGGGCGCATCACCGCGCAAATCGGAAGGTGAGAGCGTCGGCGAAGCCGGCTCCGCGTTGGCGGGAAGCTTCGCGGCAGCCTCCCGGGCATCAGCTCACGAGCGCGCGCGACCCGCGATGCGCAGCGTCGCGGGGAAGGATTCTTCGGACGCAGCACCACGCCTGCGCCCGCACTTTCCACTGGCGGGAGGACAGTCGGGCCGGGCGCTGCGACTTCCGGGAATGATGACGTGTCGTCAGTCCTTGGGACCGACAGCTCAGCGCGAGAAGGAGCCGAATTCGATGAGGATCAACCGAACACTTCGCCTCGGTATCGGGGCGATCGCTGTCACCCTCGTCGCCACCGCCTGCGGTGGTGGCGGCGACGCCGCGTCCACCGCCGATCACGTGCGGGACGGCAAGTTGACCATCGGCATCAAGTTCGACCAGCCTGGACTCGGGTTTCGTGAAACGGACGGCTCCTACCACGGGTATGACGTCGAGATCGCCGAGTACGTCGCGAGCAAACTCGGCGTGCGGCCCGACGGCATCACTTTCAAAGAAACGCCGACGGCTCGACGTGAGGCGATGATCATGGACGGCGAGGTGGACTTCATCGTAGCCACCTATTCGATTACCACCGAGCGCAAGGAAAAAGTCGACTTCGCCGGACCGTAC
Organism: Nocardia aegles; assembly: GCF_052545135.1. Taxonomy (NCBI): domain Bacteria; kingdom Bacillati; phylum Actinomycetota; class Actinomycetes; order Mycobacteriales; family Nocardiaceae; genus Nocardia; species Nocardia aegles. The sequence goes on along the minus strand of NZ_JBQWRI010000002.1, from coordinate 415,240 downwards.
TTCGTCGCCGGACAGGCGCTGCTGGTGAAGAACGAGACCACCGATATCACCGGTGTCGAGTCGCTGAACGGCAACAAGAAGCTCTGCTCGGTCACAGGCTCCACCCCGGCGCAATACGTCAAGGATCACTACGCCAAAGACGTGCAGCTGGTGGAGCTCGACACCTACTCACAGTGCATCGACGCCCTGCGGCGCGGTTCGGTCGACGTGGTGACCACCGACGACATCATCCTCGCCGGTTTCGCGGGGCAGGCGTCGGGAGAACTGAAGCTGGTCGGCAACACGTTCACCACCGAGAAATACGGGATCGGCCTGAAGAAGGGCGATCAGGAGACCCGCAACAAGATCAATGACGCGCTCGAGCAAATGGTCGCCGACGGTTCTTGGCGGAAAGCGTTCGAGGAAACGATCGGACCGCTACGCGACTCGACACTGACGCCGCCGGTCATCGACCGGTACTGACCGGAACTCACGATTCGCATCCGCGCGAACAGCGCAGCTGCTCGGGCAGGCCCGATCTCGAAGTCGAGTATGCATCGGAGTCGAGGATGCAATTGCCAGGGGCGCAGCCCGCGGACACCCAGCGGCAATCCGCACCACCCGAGCCAGGTCTGCGTACCATCACCGACATGCAGCTATCCACCCGCAACCAGCTCGACGGCGCCGTCGTCTCGATCACCCGCGGCGAAGCCATGGCCGTGGTCCGTGTCCGGCTCACCGGCGGAGACGAGATCACCTCCTCGATCACCCGTGACGCTGTCGACGATCTGGGACTCTCCGAAGGCTCGCGCGTCAAAGTCCTCATCAAGTCGACGGAGGTGGCGCTCGGCGTGGAATAGCCGGGTGGCGCCGTTCGCCCGGACGTGACGAGGGCGTGGCGAACGCGAGGTGCCGCGCTCAAGGGTCGTCTCGGTTCGGCGGCGCGGAGATCGCCTCCCGGCGTCGCCAGGCCGAGGGGCCTGTGCCTCGGGCACGCTTGAACGCGACGCTGAAAGCGTCGAACACCGGATCGGCTTCGGTGTCTCGCCCGAGGCCGCACGGCTGCCCGCCGGCATTCTCAGCCGGCTTCCGCGCGGCGGCCCCGGCACCATACCCACCGATCACGTGCAACAAGCCGGCCCGGACATTGGAGAACTATGTCGCCGAAGCCGCCGCCGCGGGCCATTGGCACCGGCCCGCGCGACCCGCAACCGGTACCGACTGACACCGACAGCGCGAATTCACGTGCCGGACTGCGCTAATCGGGCCAGACAGGTGGGCGCTTCGCCAGGAAGGCTGCCATTCCTTCGCGGGCGCCCGGAAGTTGAGCGGCGGCGGCCATGACTTCCAGCGCGAGGGTGTAGGCATCTGCTTCGGGGCGGTCGAGTTGGCGGTAGAGCGTGCGTTTGCCCAGTGCTTTGCTGGCCCGGCTGCCGCGGGTCGCGCGGGCGAGCAATTCGTCCACGGCGGCGTCCAGTTCGGCGTCCGGCACCGCTCGGTTGATCAGGCCCCATTGTTCGGCGGTGCGGGCGTCGATCGGATCGCCGGTGAGGGCGAGTTCCATCAGTCGCTTGCGGCCGACGGCGCGGGCCACCGGCACCGCGGGGGTGTGACAGAACCAGCCACCCTTGCCGCCGGGGAGGGCGAACCCAGCCGATTCGGCGGCGACAGCAAGGTCGCATGAAGCCACCAGTTGGCAGCCTGCGGCCGTGGCCAGACCGTGCACCCGGGCGATCACCACCTGCGGCACCGATTCGATGGTCGACATGAGCTCGGTGCACAGTGTGAGCAGTTCCCGTACGCCGAGCAGGTCACGAGCTGCGACGTCGGCGAAATCATGTCCCGCGGAGAACACCGGGCCGCGCGCCCCGAGCACGATCCCGGTCGCGTCGGTCTCGCCGGCGGCCCGGAACGAGGCGAGCAGTTCGCCCAGGTGTTCGCCCGACAGCGCATTGCGCTGCTGCGGCCGGTTCATGGTGATGCGCACGGTGTCGCCGTCCCGCGCGACCAGCACATGCCGATACTCCACGGCGGTCATACCTCCACCGTAGATCCCCACGGGCAAGGACACGACACCTCGAGAGCGATCCAGGCCAGGACGCAGGGCCGAGACCCCTACCGAAGCGATGGTGACGGGGCCGGTCTCGGCGTGGTGACCGCTCGGCCCGCGGTCGGATGCCGCGATGTCCGGGCCCGTCACCGGTGGTAACACTGCACACTGATCGGATGATTGTGGGGATCGACGGCTCACGTTCAGCTCGATGCCAACTGGCGGCCGGGCCCGGACGGTACGCATCGCTGGTGAGAATGCAACGCAGTACCCGAACCGCGCTCGTCACGGTCGCCGTGTGCGCGACAGCTGTCCTGTCCGCTTGCTCGTCGTCGAACTCGGAGGCCGGCTTCACCGCCGCCAAGGATCAGCCCTTGGTGATCTCGCTGGACGATCTGCTGGCCGAGACCGGCGGCAGCGCCGCGGTCGCGATCGCCGATCCGCAGCACGGCACGATCACCCGGCGCACCGACGGTGCGGTGGTGTACACGCCGGCGGCCGGATACACCGGTTCCGACAGCATCACCGTGACCACCACCGACGCCGTGAAGTTGTTCACCACCGATATTCCGCCGCTCGGTGACTTCGGTGGCGTGAGTGTGCAGGGCAGCGGATACGGGTCGGCGTTCACGCCGGTGCCCGGATCGACCGACGAGTTCTACGGTCTCACCGACCGCGGTCCGAACGTGGACGGTAAGGGCAAGAACGAGAAGCTCACGCCCGTACCGTCGTTCACCCCCACCATCGCGAAGTTCAAGCTCGTGGGCACCAAGGCGGTGGTGGAAAGCACCATTCCGTTGAAGAATTCGGCGGGCAGGCCGTTCAACGGCCTGGTCGACACCTCCGCCGGCACCGGCGAGACCATCCGCGACCTCAGCGGCACGATCCTGCCGCCCACCGATCACGGTATCGACAGCGAGGGCCTGGTCGCGTTGCCCGACGGCAGTTTCTGGGTGTCCGACGAGTACGGGCCGTTCATCGTGCACTTCGATGCCGGCGGCACCGAGCTCGAGCGGCTCGCGCCGGGACACGGTCTGCCCAAAGAGCTTTCGCTGCGCACCCCGAACCAGGGTATGGAGGGGCTCACCATCACGCCGGACGGCAGCACACTGGTCGGCATCGTGCAGAGCGCTCTGAACGAGCCGGGTGTCGCGTCGGCGCGTGAGGTGCCAATGACCCGGATCGTCACCGTGGATCTGAAGACTCGGGACGTCAAGGAATTCGTGTATCCGCTGGAGAATCCGAAGCAGAAGCTCGCGGTCTCCGAGATCACGGCGCTGAGCAATACCACCTTCCTTGTCGACGAGCGCGACGGCAACAAAGCGCCCAAGGCCAGCAAGAAGCTGTGGACGATCGACATCACCGGCGCCACCGATGTCGGCCCGCAGGCGAAAGTCCAGGGCGCGCAATATGATCCGGAGCTGGGCCTGTTGGTCGACGGCAAGCCGCTGGAACTGCTCGTCGGTGCCGTGCCCACCGCCGACGGCGTCGCCACGCTGCGGAACGCGGGGATCACTCCCGTCACGAAGAAGTCCAACCTGGACCTCGGTGGACTGCTGGACAGCCTGAACGCCGACGGCAAGTTCTTCGGCCACGACAAGATCGAGGGCGTCGCCACCCGTGACGGCGGCAAGACCCTCTACATCTCCGACGACAGCGACTTCGGCATCGAGGCCGCCACCGGGGACCAGCCGCCGTTCGGCCTGAAAGCCAAGATCCTCGCCAACGGCGTGCAGGACTCGGGTGAGGTGCTGATGGTCGACACCACCAAACTGCCCGCCAAGACGCAGACGAGGACGATCACGATCACCGTCAAATAACGAACGAACACCCGGCGCCGTCGGCAGCCTTCCCCTCCCCGAAGTCGTGACAGCCGCGACCGGGAGGGCGCCTGCCGGTCGGTGCGAGAAGACGTCGGCGTCGCCGGGTTCGGTTTCCAACACCAGCCGCGTCGACGTCGGTTTCGGCCATGGCTTTCACTTCCTTGACGGTTGTCGTGGCGACTACCCTGGCCGGGCTGGGCCGAACCGCCGTACGGAACGGCTGCCGAGTGCACTCGCGGCTCTTGATTCGCCCAGGTCCAGCCGGGTACGCGCAGGATGTGTATGGCATGAATCTCAGAGAAATAGCGCAACGCCGGGGTCCGTTCGTCTCGCTCTGCATCGACGCCTCGCACAACACCGAAGACGCCGAGAAGCAGAGAGCGCTACGGTGGCGCTCGATCCGCGAGCGGCTGGCCGCCCAGGAAGTTCCCGAGAAGACACTGGCGCTTCTCGACGATGCGATCGGCAAGACCCAGCCCGATCAGGGACGGGTCGGGCGTGTGCTGATCGCCGATTCGGACAGCCTCCTCGTCGATCACTTGCTCGCCGAGCCACCCGCACGCGAGATCGTCCGGGTGTCGGCGCTTCCTTATCTGCTGCCTCTCATCGAGCAGCAGTCCCGCGAGGTGCCACATGTGATCGCGGTGGTCGACCGCGTCGGCTGCGATCTGTACGGCGTCGACAAGGACGAGAATCTGATCGAGATGACCGCCGAAGGTACCGCGCATCCGGTGCACCAGGTCCGTCACGGCGGAGGGTGGGCACATCTGTCGATGCGTCGCCGGGTCGAGGAGACGATCCGCAGGAACGTCGAGGAGGTCGCCGCGGCGGTCCGGAATCTGGCGGATCGGGTCGACGCGCAGATCATCGTGCTGGTCGGTGAGGTCGGCGCCCGTGCCGCGCTGTCCAAGGCGCTCGATTCGCCTACCGCTCGGATCGTCGAGGTGGAGGCGGGAGCCCGCGCGGCGGGTGCGGATTCCACCGCCCTGGAGGCGCAGGTCGAGCAGGCGGTGCGGACCCATGCGCGGCAGCAGCAGGGGCAGGTCGTCGAGCACTTGAACACCGCGCGCGGCAGGGCCGACGGCATGGCCGTCGAGGGGCTGCCCGAGACGGTTTCGGCGCTGCTGGCGGCGAACGCCGATACCTTGCTGATCGACGCGGAGACCGTGGGAGATCGATCCGTCGAACTCGATCCGGAATTGCTTCGCGGTATCTCCGCCGCGCAATGGATCGATGCCGACGCGACATCGTCTCGCTCCTACCGCGCGGACGAAGCACTGCCGGTGGTCACGTTGCTGCAAGGCGGTTCGATCGTGCCGGTCGAAGGTGCTGTCGTGCCGCGGGAAGGGGTCGCTACCCTCTTGCGCCACCGCGGGTGACTCTCCGCCGGTGGGCTCGATCGCGGCTCGGGTGGCGGCCACGATTCACAACTTTCTGAATACAGATTTCCATGTATCGTATGGATTGTGGAGACCGCTGTACACCACGACGCACTGGCCCGCTTCGGGCACGCGTTGTCGGATCCGACTCGCACGCAGATCCTCTTGAGCCTGCGCGGGGGACCGGGATATCCATCGGATCTGGCCGAGCGGATCGGGGTGTCACGTCAGATCTTGTCCAACCACCTGGCGTGTCTGCGTGGGTGCGGGCTGGTGGTGGCGGTACCGGAAGGCCGCCGCAGCCGCTACGAGCTCGCCGATTCCCGCATCGCGGCCGCTTTGGAAGATCTGCTCGGCCTGGTGCTGGCGGTGGATCCGGCGTGCTGTCCGGTCGCCGACGCGCAGGAGTGCTGCTGATGCCGGCGCCGCCGGTCGTCGCGCCGGGTGCGGCGCCACGGCGACGGGAGGTGCTTGCCCGGCGGATCCGTCGGCTGGTGGCGGCGACGATCTCCTACAACGTGCTGGAGGCCCTCATCGCGTTGAGCGAGGGCACGCGGGTGTCGTCGACGGCGTTGATCGGCTTCGGCTTGGATTCGGTGATCGAGGTGTCCTCGGCGGCGGCGGTGGCGTGGCAGTTCTCCGGCCGCGACCCCGAGAAGCGGGAGAAGACCGCACTGCGGGTGATCGCGTTCTCGTTCTTCGCCCTCGCACTGTATGTCGCCGTCGACTCGGTCCGGTCTCTGCTCGGCGCCGGGGAAGCGCGGCATTCGGCGGTCGGAATCGGGTTGGCTGCGGCCAGCCTGATCATCATGCCGGTGCTGTCGGCCGCGCAACGCCGCGCGGGACGCGAACTCGGTTCCGCTTCCGCGGTGGCCGACTCCAAGCAGGCCCTGTTGTGTACCTATCTGTCGGCGGTGCTGCTGGCCGGTCTGCTGCTCAACACTCTGCTCGGGTGGTGGTGGGCCGATCCGATCGCCGCACTGGTCATCGCTGGGATCGCGGTCCGCGAAGGCATCAATGCGCGGCGTGGTGACACCTGCTGCCCGGCACCCGCAGCGCTGGGCGCCGCTACCGGCGCGGGTGGGCACGCCTGCGACTGCGGCGAGCATCCATCGGCCGCGAAGGACGCCTGACATCGCGCCGTTTGCTCGGTTTGCGCCCGGTACCCGGCACAGCTTCCGCAATGGCGCCCAGGTCGTAATGCATGGCGGTGTGGCCTCCAGCCCGCTCGAACACGCATGTGGGTGCTCGCGGGATACCCAGACGCGTGGCGAGCTCGGCTTTTCGAAAGACTGCGCCGGCGAGCGCTGGCGAGTTATCGTGGAAGTTCCTGCTGGAGGCCATGGTCGAGGGGGCACAAGAGCCTCCTGACCAGGGCCTCGGGGATACGACATGCACGCAACGACCGCGTCGCTCGCCGACAACCTCTGCATGCCGCCCCGCGAAGTCCGTCGCGGCGGTCGATTCCAGCGCGCTTGTGCGATTCGTCGCTCTAGATGCCAACCCAGTGTTACTACAGCCGTAGTGCCGGATTCGGGGTAAACGCCCCAGGTCGCTACGGCACGGTCACTATGAAGGTCTCGTCATGCAACAGTATTCCGCTCGACCGATCGGTACCGGTATCGAGCTGCCGGACGGAGTCTTTCCACTCTCGGCGGCGCAACGCGGAATATGGTTCGCCCAGCACATCGCGGGTGACGTCCCGATCTCCATAGCCCAGTACGTGGACCTGGCCGGTCAGATCGACCTCGACCGGCTCGCCCCGGCAGCGCGCCAGGCCGGGCGCGAATTCGGCACCGGCTATCTGCGCCTGATAGAAAGCGACGGTTATCCATTCCAGTGCGTGGATACCAGCCTCGACGACAGTGCGCGCATTCTGGACTTCCGGTGTGAGGGCGACCCGGTGGGTGCCGCGCACGCCTGGATGCGTGAGGAGTACTCGGCGCCCCTCGATCTGATGAACGATCGGCTGGCCTGCGTCGTCATGCTGCGGATCGCCGACGATCGCTGGTTCTGCTACTGGCGGATGCATCACATCGCGCTGGACGGCATGGGGGTCTCGGCCATGGCGCGACGCACCGGCGAGCTCTACACCGCGGCGATCGAGGGCAGGCCACCTCCCGCCGCACAGGCCGAGGACCTCAGAAAGATCGTCGACGCCGATCTGGCGTACCGCAGCTCCGATCGTTTCGCGGCCGATCGGGAGTATTGGCTTCGACACCTCGACGGGATCGCCGAGCCGGTCAGTCTGGCGGGCCGCACCGCCGAGGTGGACGCGCATCCACGGCGCGTCGCGGGGGCGCTGGCACAGGAAACGGCCGTGCTGCTGGAGACCGTCGCGAAGGCCGCATCGTCCGGTGTGGCGCCCACAGTGGTCGCGGCGTTCGGCGCCTATCTGGCCGCGATCACCGGTGCTCCCGAGGTGGTATTGAGCCTGCCGGTCTCCGCGCGCACGACAGCGATGATGCGGCGCTCCGGCGGCATGATCGCCAATGTCGTCCCGGTGCGACTGCGCGTGCATCCGACCACGACCGTCGGCGAATTGATCCGGGCCGCGCAGGGCGAGCTGACCGGCGCGCTACGACGGCAGCGCTACCGCCAGGAGGACATCTTCCGCGACCTCGGTTGGCCGATGGACGAGGTCGCGACATTCGGTCCCACGGTGAACCTGATGATGCTGGACACCAGGGTTCAGCTCGGTGCGGTCACCGGACGAGCGCATGTGCTGACGGCAGGGCTGATCGAGGACCTCTACGTCAATCTGTATCCCGGCGTGGGCGGCGAGAGCACCCACATCGACTTCCAAGGCAACGCGAATCTGTACAGCGATGCGGATCTGCTCGCCCACCACGGACGATTCCTGCGGTTCCTGCGCCGGTTCCTCGCCGCTGGACCGGACGCGGCGCTGTCCACGATCTCTGTCGTACCCGACGAGGAACTGGCCGAGCTGGCACCGGCACACGGACCTGCGAGCGTCAGGCCGCGTACCCTCCCCGAAATCCTCGCCGCCGGTGCGGATATCGATCCCGACGCAATCGCTGTTCGGAACGAGGCGGTCCGTCTGAGCTACCGTCAGGTCCAGGAATACGCCAACCGGCTGGCGCGCGTCCTGATCGCCTGCGGCGCCGGGCCGGAATGCGCTGTGGCCATAGCGATTCCGCGCTCGATCGATTCCGTACTCGCGATGGTGGCGGTGGCGGCGACGGGCGCCGCCTTCGTCCCGATCGACCCGGCCTTCCCTCCCGACCGGATCGTGCACATGGTCGACGACAGCGGAGTGGTCATCGGCGTGACCGTGGCGGCCGCGCGAAGGCTGTTGCCGGACCGGGTGAACTGGCTGGTGCTCGACGAGGACCAGACCGGCCGGGATATCGCGGAGCAGGATGCGGCGCCGGTCGACGACACGGTGCGGCGTGCGGCCGTGCACTTGGACCAGGTTGCCTACATGATCTACACCTCGGGGTCGACCGGATTGCCCAAAGGGGTGCTGGTCACGCACCGGGGGCTGGCGAATCTGGTCGCGAGTTCCTCGTGCGGCTTCGGCGTCGGCGCCGACTCTGTCATGGCACACGCCGCTTCGCCGAGTTTCGACATCTCGGTCGAGGAGATCCTGGTCAGCTTCGCCGCCGGCGCCACGCTCGTCGTCATCCCGCCGTCGGCGTACGCCGGGGAAGAGATGGCAGCCGTTCTCCGCACGCAGGGGGTGTCCCACCTGGATGCCACACCGGCAGTCGTGGGATCCCTCGACCCGGCGACACTACCCGCATTACACACCGTCGTTGTCGGTGGCGACACTTGTCCGAACGAGTTGGCGTCCGAGTGGTGCGGCCGTGCCGTGATCAACGGGTACGGGCCCACCGAGACCACGGTCACGGCCACCTTGAGCGACGCACTGACACCCACCGCGCCGGTCACGATCGGAAGCCTCACTCGCGGTGTCTCCGCGGTCGTACTCGACTCCTGGCTGCGGCCGGTCGCTCCGGGCGCGATCGGAGAACTCTACCTCGCCGGGGCCGGCGTCGCGCGCGGCTACCATCAGCGTAAAGGTCTCACCGCAGGCCGATTCGTCGCGAATCCCTACGCCTGCGGCGAGCGGATGTACCGCACCGGAGATCTGGCACGCTGGACCACGAGCTCCGGAAGGCGGGAGCTGGACTACAAGGGCCGCCGCGACTTTCAGGTGAAGGTGCGCGGCCTGCGCATCGAGCTCGGCGAAATCGACGCCGTGCTGCGCAGGCACCCGGATGTCGACTTCGCGGTCACACTGAGCAAAGAGACCGGCTCCGGTTCCACGGCGCTGGTGTCCTACGTGCTGCCCGAAACGGATGCGGAAGTGTCTGCCGAAGCGTTGAAAGCAGCTGTCGGCGAATCACTTCCGGAGTACATGGTGCCCGCCGCGGTTGTGCTGCTGGACAGCGTCCCGCTGACACCGCTGGGCAAGGTGGATCGTACGGCGCTGCCCGAGCCCGAGTTCGGCTCTCGCGCACGGATGCTCCGACCGCCATCGACTCCGCGGGAAGAAGTGTTGGCCGCGTTGTTCGCCGAGGTCCTGGGACTGGACTCGGTCGGCGTCGACGAGAGCTTCTTCGCCCTCGGTGGTGACAGCATCTTGTCCATCCAGCTGGCCTCGCGGGCGAAGTCGGCCGGGATCGGCTTGAGCGCACGAGATGTCTTCGAACGCAAGTCCGTTGCCGCGCTGGCGGCGGTGGCCACGGAGGTAGATGTCCCTGTGGTGTGCGAGCTGCCCGGCGGGGGAGTCGGCGCCGTCGACGTCACACCGATCGTGCGCGCGATGCTGGACCAAGGGGATACCTGGCGCCGGTTCGGTCAGGCGGCTTTGATCGGGCTTCCGGCCGGTCTGGATCACGCTCGACTGGTGCGAGCCGTGCAAGTGCTGCTGGACCACCACGACCTGCTGCGTTGCTCGTTGCGAAACACCGACCACGGCTGGGAATGGATGGTCGCCGAGGTCGGTTCGGTCGACGCGGCCGGCTTGGTCGACGTCGTCACCGCGAGTCACCAGCGGGACGGGACCTGCGAACCCGAATTGCGGCGTGCCGCGGATCTGCTCGATCCGGAGGCCGGAATCGTCGCGCGCTTCGTGCTGATCGAACGAGCGGACGCCGCTGCACTGTGCTGGATCGTGCTGCACCACCTGGTGACAGATGCCATCTCGTGGCGCATCCTGCTGCTGGACCTGGCGACCGCCGCCGTGGGCGGCACCCTCGCACCGGTCGGCACCTCGTTCCGGCGTTGGGCGCACGAACAGCTCGAGTGCGCGACCGGTCGTGGTGCCGAACTGCCGTTATGGCAGCGCATATCGGCTACACCCGATCCGCCGATCGGCACGGGAACCCTGGACCCCGCCCTGGACGTCGCCGCGACTACGGCGACGTATCAGTCCACCACGGCTCCCGAGGTCGCGGACAAAGTACTCACCACAGTGCCGGAGCGATTTCACTGTGGTGTCGACGATGTGCTGCTGACCGCGCTCGCGATGGCGGCAAGCCGTTGGCGCGACCGAAGGTCATGGCTTTTCACCCTGGAGGGTCACGGTCGGGGCGACGCCGTCCTGCCCGGCGCCGATCTCGCGCGCACCCTGGGCTGGTTCACGACTGCTTATCCGATGGCCATCGATCTCGCGGGGATCGATCTCGATGACGCGTTCGACGGCGGCCCCGCGGCGGGCGCCGCGATCAAGACCACGAAGCAGCAACTGCACGCGATACCCGACAAGGGCATCGGCTTCGGCATGCTCCGCTACCTGAACGCCGACACCAGCGCCGCGCTCGCGGACGCGCCGACCCCGCAGATCAGCTTCAACTATCTGGGCCGGGCGCCGACCGGCGACACCGGAGCATGGTTGCCACAACGCTTCGCGGCAACGCGAGACGACCGGGCACCGATGGCCGCGGTCGTGGATATCAACGCCATGCTGACCGACAGCGGCCTGGATGTCACCTGGGCGTACGCTTCTCGGCTGCTCGACGCGGCGGACGTCGAAGAACTCGCCGCCCTGTGGTCAGCCGCCCTGCGGGCGCTGGCCGATCACGCCGATAGCTCGGCAGCGGGCGGGCACACACCATGCGACTTCGACCTCGTCGCGGTGACTCAGCCGCAGATCGAGAACTGGGAACGCGCCTATCCGAACCTCGCTGACATATGGCCACTTTCACCTCTGCAACACGGCCTGCTCTTCCACGCGCTGTACGACCCGGACGGCGCCGACGGCTATACGGTGCAGACCGTACTCACGCTGGCGGGCACCGTCGATGCCGCGCGCCTGCGCAGCGCCGCGCAGACGGCGGTGGCACGGCACGATATCCTGCGGGTCGCCTTCCTGGAAACCGACAACGGACCGCGCCAGCTCGTCCTCACCGACGCCGGCATCCACTGGCAAGAGCTCGACCTGACCGGAATCGCCGACGCCGAGCAACGCCGGCGAGAGCTCGATCGAGTGATCGCCCTGGACGCGAGCACTCGGTTCGACCTGACCCGTCCGCCGCTGGTGCGCTTCACGCTGGTACGTACCGGCTCCGATCGGTACCGGTTCATGCTGACCAACCACCACCTCGTGCTGGACGGTTGGTCGACGGCCCTGCTGGTCCGGGAATTGTTCACCCTGTATGCCACTGCGGGCGACGCCTCCGCCCTGCCGCCCGCGCGCTCCTACCGAGATTTTCTGTGCTGGCTGCGCGCGCAGGACCACGCTGGGTCGACCGCCGCATGGGCGCGATCCCTGGCAGGTATCGAGACGCCGACCCGGACCTTCCCGGCACCGGTCGAAACCGGGATCGTGAAGACCGGAATCGTTTCCGTCGACCTCTCCCAGGACACCGCCGACCAATTGGAGGCAACCGCGCGCGATTCGGGCACCACGGCGAACACGATCGTGCAGGTGAGCTGGGCGATGTTAGTGGCCATGCTGACCGGACGAACCGACGTGGTATTCGGCGCGACGGTATCCGGTAGGCCACCCGAGCTGGCCGGTGTCGAAGAATCGATCGGACTCTTCATCAACACACTGCCCGTGCGCGTGCGGCTCGATCCCGCGGAGCAGGTCGCCGACCTGTTGGCTCGGGTGCAGCGTGAGCAGGCACGGCTGATGGATCATCAGCATGTCGGGCTGCCCGCGATCCAGAAGGCGGTGGGCTCGGCCGAACTGTTCGATACCCTCACCGTTTTCCAGTCCTATCCGATCGACCGAGAGGCGTTGTCGGCGCTGCCGGACATCGCGGGCATTCAGGTGCTGGACATCGCGGGCACCGACGCCACGCCGTATCCGTTGAATCTCATGGTGATTCCGCTGCGTGGCAGCGATGGGCACCGCACCCTGCGGATCAGCGTGAAATACCGTGCCGACCAGCTCGCGCCGGAGGCGGCGCGTCCGCTGCTGGATCGCACGGTCCGGCTGCTGACTCAGCTCGCGGGCGACCCGCACGCCGTGGTATCCCGGCTCCAGTACTGCGACGCGGCGGAACATGCCGCACTGCTGCCGGTTTGTGGACCGGAGTCGGTACCACCGCGACCTCTGCACGAGATTCTCCGCGACCGAGCACGGATCGCACCCGGCGCCATCGCGATGACGGCGGGGGAGCGCGTGACGTCCTACGGCGAACTCGACGCCTGGTCCAATCGCCTTGCCCGGGTCCTGCTGCACCGGGGTGTCCGGCCGGAAATGCGCGTCGTGCTCGCCCTCGGCCGATCGTTGGAATCGGTGGTGGCGGTGTGGGCGGTAGCCAAGACAGGAGCGGCTTTCGTGCCACTGGATCCCGGCTATCCGATCGAGCGGATCGAGCACATCCTCGCCGATTCGAAGGCGCCGATCGGCGTGACAGTGACCGCGATCGGCGCGACTCTGCCGGGAACCGTCGACTGGCTGCTGCTCGACGACCTCGATACGCGCCGCCGGGTCGAAAAGGTCTCCGCCGCACCGGTCACCGACGAGGAGCGCGGTAGTCGTGTCCACATCGACCAGGCGGCGTACCTGATCTACACCTCGGGCTCCACCGGCAAACCGAAGGCGGTGCTGCTCAGCCATCGCGGTTTCGCGAATCTGGTGACCGCGCTGACGGAGTCGCTGGAGCTGGACCCCACGGCCGTCGTGCTGCACGTGGCGTCCCCGAGTTTCGATGCGTCGATCTTCGAACTGCTGTCGGCGCACGGAGCGGGCGGCAGGCTCGTGATCGCGCCCCCGGAGGTCTGTGCGGGCGCCGACCTGGATCGGCTGCTGCGCGCCGAGCGGGTCACGCACGCGTCGGTCACGCCGTCGGTATTGTCCACCCTGAACCCCTCGGGGCTCGATCACCTGCGGGTGCTCGGCGTCGGGGGCGAGGCCGCGAAGGCGGAACTGATCGAGCAATGGTCGATCGGGCGGCGGATGGTGAACCTGTACGGTCCGACCGAGTTCAGCACTTGGGCGACCTGTCGCGGCGAACTCGTAGCGGGAGCGCCGATCACCATCGGCGGGCCGATCCGCGGTGCCGCGAGTATGGTGCTCGACACCTGGCTGCGTCCGGTGCCGGTCGGCGTCGCCGGGGAACTGTACCTGGCCGGTCCCGCGCTCGCCCGCGGCTATCTCGACCGGTTCGAGTTGACCGCGGGAAGGTTCGTCGCCGATCCCTACGGCGCGCCGGGAGAGCGGATGTACCGCACGGGGGACATGGTGCGCTGGGTCATCGGTCCGGACCGGACATACGAGCTGGAGTTCTTGGGCCGCAACGACTTCCAGGTCAAAGTCCGCGGCCTGCGGATCGAACTCGGCGAGATCGATGCAGTGCTGTGTCGCGACGAAACGGTCGGCTACACGGTGACGATCGGCCGGGCCGGGCCGACCGGGGCGACCGTGCTGGTGTCCTATGTCCTGCCTGCCGATGGCGCCGAGATCGACGTTGCGCACCTGCGCGCGCTCGCGCTCGCGGCCCTGCCCGCCTACATGGTCCCGACTGCCTTCGTCGTGCTCGACGCGATCCCGCTCAACGCGGTCGGCAAGCTCGACCTGGCGGCCTTGCCCGCACCGAAGTTCGCGGACGAGCAGACCGAGTACCGAGCCCCATCGACGCCGACGGAGGACACTCTGGCCGGCATCTGCGCGGAACTGCTCGGCCTGGACAAGGTCGGTGTCGACGACTCCTTCTTCGCTCTCGGCGGCGACAGCATCCTCGCGCTGCAGCTCGTGTCCAGGGCCGAGCGGCAGGGCGTCCACTGCACGCCGCTACAGGTTTTCCAACACCGCACTGTTGCCGCGCTGGCCGTGGCCGCCGACGCCGGTCGCGCAACGCTGCCCGACGAGCTACCGCCGGTCGACGGTGAACCCATGCTCGACGTCGTGTTGCCGATCCGGCTCGATGGCAGCGAACCCGCGCTGTTCTGCGTGTCCCCGTCGTCCGGAGTTGCCTGGACCTACGCGGGATTCGCGGATGTGCTCTCCCCGGGCAGGCCGATCTATGGGCTGCAGGCACCGGGCCTGACCGGCTCCGAAGCACCGGCGCGCTCGATCGACGAGTTGGCCGATCGGTACATTCGCGAGATCCGCGCCGTGCAGCCGGCCGGGCCGTACCACCTGCTCGGGTGGTCGTTCGGCGGACTCGTCGCACACGCGATCGCCACGAAGCTGCGCAACGCCGGTGCCACCGTCGGCATGCTCGCGCTGCTCGACGCCGATTTCGCGGACATCGACGATGCCGGCGTCGAGCAGCTTTCCGCCGGCGCCTTCGTCCATACTTTCGGCCCGATGTTCGGTATCCACGATGTGCCCGCCGATGCGTCCGCGGAGAAGGCGGCCGACCTGATTCGCACCCAGTTGGGCGGTTTTTCACCGATCGACGCGGGCGCTGTCGAACGGATGACGCGCTCGTACAACGCGGTGGCACAGATCAGAACCGGCTATCGGCGTCCCGTATTCGACGGTGACATCGTGTATTTCAGCGCGACCGTCAGCACGTCCGGCATCGTCGGACCGACCGGCTGGCGGCCCTACGTGACCGGCGACATCGTCGACCATGATGTCGATGCCACGCATGAGGAGCTGACCACACGGCGCGTGTTGCCGATCATCGCGCGTGTACTCGACGAACGTATGGCCGGTCGAAGTGGAGCCGGTCCGCCGTCGCCAGGCGAGATAACGGGCCTGGGGTGACGGCGCCGTTGGTTCTCGATCATCGGCGCGCGTGACGGTGCCTCGACCGACCCGGGCCCGACGCTACCCACCGCAGCAGATGCTCGCGGTCACGAATCGGGCGTGACGCCACACCGGCATTCTCGGGTTGCCGGCCTTTCAGCGCTCCGCCCGGCGTGTCGCTGGAGGTTTGCCCGAACCTTCGGACTTGAATGCAGACTGGCTGGTCGACAAACGCCGCGAACTACTGGAGGTCGAGATCGTGATCCGGCGGTTTCTTTTGCCCGGCAGCGGGTGCAGCGGCCTGACCAGGGTCCGCGGTGCGATCGGCGGTCTGGCACTCGGGCTGCTCGTGGCGACGACAGCAACAGCGGAACCACTGTATCCGCTGCCCGATCCGGACCCGTTCTATGCCGGCCAGGCGGATCTGCCGGCACACGAGCCAGGGGACGTGCTCGGTGCGCGGGCACTGCCGCCGTTGGCGATCTTCCCCGGAGCCACCGTCACCCTGGTCAAATTCCGGTCCACCAACTCGCATGGAGCGCCGATCGCGGCGACGACCACGGTTCTCACCCCATCCGGCCGCCGGCCCGGCGGGCCGCTGCTGTCGTATCAGCACTTCATCAATGCACTCGGCACCGGCTGCGCGATATCGCACAAGCTGTACAGCGACGATCCGAACCTGATGGTGACCACGCCCATATTGAACGTGGCGCTGGCGCGGGGCTGGACTGTCGCGCTGCCAGACCACCTCGGTCCGCAGTTCGCACTCGGCGCAGCGCGTCTGGGCGGCCGGATCGTATTGGACGGCATCCGTGCGGTCCAGCGGCTGGCCGGATTCGCCGTGGAGCACAGCCCTGCGGTAATGGCAGGCTATTCCGGCGGCGGCCTGGCCACCGCATGGGCGGCCGCGTTGCAGCCGACCTACGCGCCGGAGCTGAAACTCGCGGGCGCGGCCGTCGGTGGCGCCCCGATGAATCTGGTGACAATGGCCGAAGCGCTGGGCCTGGACAAGCATCCCTCGTTCGGGTTGGCCATGGCGGCGGCGATCGGTCTGGAGCGGGAGTACCCGGACCGACTGCCGATCAGCTCGTATCTCAATCCGCGCGGCCTCGCCGTCGCGCACGACATGGCCGACAGTTGCAGCAACGAGATCCTCACCGCGGGCGCCAACGGCAGCGCCCGGGAGTACCTCACCAGTACCTCGATCATCGACAGCCGCGAAGCCCGGTCGGTGGTGGAGGACAACAGCCTGGAACTCTACGCCGGGATGCCGGAAACACCGATCCTCGAGTGGCACTCGCCGGCCGACCAGCAGATTCCGATCGATGCGATCGACAACACCGTCCGCCGCTGGTGTGCGGCGGGCGTGCCGGTACGGACACTGTTGGTGCGCTCGGTCGAACTGCCTGCCGCACTCGAGCATGTGGCCCCTGCGGTACTGGGTGCGCCCGCAGTGGTGCTGTGGCTCGACGCCCGGGTTCGCGGAGAGCCCGCCCCTACCGACTGCTGACGAAGCGATTACGCCGACACAGCGCTACATCCGAACTCGGCGAAAAGCCCGCCATCCGACCGGCTCCGGCTGCCAGGCGCCGACAGCGATGCGCGTAGGCACGTCGGGACACGCGGTGGATTTTCGGAAAATATTGTGTCGCAATGATTTGCGAGTACCAACAGGGAATGAGTTCACCGGGAAGTTTGGATGAATTCGTCTCTGACCGCAGGAAAACGCACTGATCACTGCCGTTTCGGGCGCGTCGGGACCGATTGTCGCGTCCGGGACAGCGCCCCACACTTGGCTGGTGAACAGCGAACTGATCATCCTGCTGCTGGTGATCGTCACGGCTCTCGCCTTCGATTTCACCAACGGTTTCCACGACACGGGCAACGCGATGGCCACCTCCATCGCGACGGGTGCCCTCCAACCCAAGACGGCCGTCGCTCTTTCGGCGATCCTGAATCTGGTCGGCGCGTTCTTGTCGGTCGAGGTCGCCTTGACCGTGACCAACGCGGTGATCAAGATCCAGAACAAGGATGGCTCACCCAAGCCCGATTTCACCACCGATCACGGCCGCGCCCTGTTGATCATCGTGATGGCCGGTCTCATCGGTGGCATCATCTGGAACCTGCTGACCTGGCTGCTCGGTCTGCCCAGTTCCAGTTCGCATGCCCTGTTCGGCGGAATGATCGGCGCCGCACTGGTTTCCGGTGCCGGTGTGGTGTGGATCGGGCACGGCAAGATCGATGGTGTCGTCGGCAAGGTGATCATGCCCGCGCTGTTCTCGCCGGTGATCGCCGGCGTCGTCGCCGCGGTCGGCACGTTCCTCATCTTCAAGTTGGTCGCCGGTGTCGCGGAGCGATTCACCGAGACGGGCTTCCGCTGGGGCCAGATCGGTACGGCCTCGCTCGTTTCGCTCGCGCACGGCACCAACGACGCCAGAAGACCATGGGCATCATCACGCTGGCTCTCATCGGCTACAGCGCGTCCACTCCGGATTCGACCGGGGTGTTCGCTTGGCACGACACACAGAATGTGCCGCTGTGGGTCAAGATCGCGTGCGCTGTGGCCATCGCTCTGGGCACCTACATCGGCGGTTGGCGCATCATCCGGACCCTCGGCAAGGGATTGATCGAGATCAGTTCACCACAGGGCATGGCCGCGGAGGCGTCCTCGGCGACGATCATCCTCGCCTCGAGTCACCTCGGTTTCGCGTTGTCCACCACGCATGTGGCCACCGGCTCGATCCTCGGTTCCGGTGTCGGCAAACCAGGCGCCACCGTCCGCTGGGGCATCGCGCTGCGCATGGTCGCCGCGTGGGTCATCACCTTGCCCGCCGCGGCCGTGGTGGGCGCGATCATGTGGCTCGTCGCCGCCAAGATACCGACATTGGCCGGGCCGCTGGTCGCGTTCGCGATCCTGTGCGGACTGTCGGGATACATGTACTGGCGGGCACAGCAGCAGAAGGTCGACCACAACAATGTCAATGCCGAATGGGACGACGAGAGCAACTCCGTCACCCCGGCCGACGCGATCGCGAGAGTCTGACGAATGGAAACCATCAAGCTCGTCCTCGAGTCCGTCTGGAAGATCCTGCTCGTCGGCCTGGTGCTCGGCGCCGGTCTGCCCGCCCTGTTCGCGGTCGGCGTGCGCGGCCTGGCGATCGGCAACGGCCACGAATCGGCCGACGGCGTCGTCCACAAACCCAACCCGCTCGGCAACATACTCGCGGCGGCCTCGTTCCTGGTCGTGATCGCCGCGATCGCGCTGGGCATCACGATCATCGTCGCGTCGGGCTTCGGGATGAA
The DNA here is from genome assembly GCF_052545135.1 of Nocardia aegles. NCBI lineage: Bacteria > Bacillati > Actinomycetota > Actinomycetes > Mycobacteriales > Nocardiaceae > Nocardia > Nocardia aegles. The sequence goes on along the minus strand of NZ_JBQWRI010000002.1, from coordinate 396,586 downwards.
GGTCGGCTTCGAGCATATTTATCCGACTCTGGTGGAGAAGTAGGGGATCACAGATGAACCAGAGGAACAGCGAGAGCATCCTGAGCCAGATCCTGGACTGGCTGCGCGCGGGCTATCCCGAAGGCGTACCGCCGAAAGACTACTTCCCGCTGTTGGCGCTGCTGAAAAAGTCGCTCAGCGACGACGAACTCCACCAAGTCATCGGTCATTTGCTGGCCGAGCGCCCGGATACCGTCGACCGCGCACACGTGGAGGCCGCCATCATCATGGTGACCCATAACCAGCCGAGCGAAGAGGAACTGCGGCAGGTGGCCGCCAGACTTGCCGCGGGCGGGTGGCCCCTCACCGGCTTCACCGACTGATCCTTGGCCCGCACGGACGCGACTCACTCGGGATTCCGATGCTCGGCTGGAAGGTGGGTCGGAGTCGCCGCAGTGCGCGAGTTCCACGGCAATACCGACTACTTCCGGCCGCAGCGGCAGCGCCGGTGTGATGCGCCGTTATTTCATGAGTGCGAAGTTGCGCCAGAGGTTCGTAAGGCTTTCGGTTCCGCCGAAAAGGGTGGTGAAGTTGGTGGAGTCGATCATGACGATGTGGCCCGCGCGTTGATCGGTGGGCGGCAACCAGATCAGCGTGTTGAATTCGGTGTTGCCTTCGGCGGTGAAGGGATGGGGCCGGTCGAGATCTATGGGTTGGCGGGCGAGCAGCCGCACGGATGCGCTTTCGGGTGCGGTGAGCTGGTAGTGCGGGAGGTGGGGATGGAAGTTGAATGTGGTGACATTGTCGAGCAAGTGCAAGTCGTCGAGGTCGCGAAATGTGGTCAGGGGTGCGATGGATTTCCGATCTTCCGCGACGGCGGGCCGCAGTCCGTACCTGTTGCGCACCGGGACGTCGAGGGCTTTCATCAGTGAACGGGTGTAGGCGCTGAAGCGTTGCTGGCGCGGCACCAGCGGATCGCCGTGGTGGTTGTGTTCGACTCGGCGCTGCTGGAGGTCGTCGGTGCAGCCGACGTCGTGGTGGGGTGCCAGGAGCAGACAGGTGCCGTCGCGTTGTAACCATTCGTTGACGGCTGCGATCTCGTCGGGCTCGGCTTCCGCCTGACCGACTACGTGGTCGAGACCGAAGATCATGAGGGTGTCGGTGTCGGCGAGGATGCGTTCGTCCACGGGGAGTCGGAATCCGGCTTGATCGATGCGCTGGAAGACCGCGACAGGGTGACCGGTGGCCTCTCCGGCGATCTCCTGGAACGCGAGCGTGGAGCGGTGGAACAGTTCCAGCGTTCCCGCGATCCCTTGCAAGAAATGGGCGGCGTCGTATTCGGGCGTCTCGTAGGCCGGCCACGCGGCTTGGCGTACTTCGGTCATGGTGGAGAAGCGGTTGTCGAGCGCGGCGGGGTCGCGCTGGGCTTCCCAGGGGTAGCTCCACGTCCAGTAGATGCTCAACCGGCGCCTGCCGGGAGTGTAGGTGCGTGGCAGCTGGAATTGGTTGTAGGTGCGTGCCGGGGTGACGGTGCTCATGGTGCTACCTCGTTGCCGGTGGGGTGCAGAGGTAGCGCAGCGCGCGAAGACCGGGCAGGAAGAAGTACGCGCCACCCCTGAGAGTTGTGAACGACGGCAATCCTTTGATGATCCTGCGGATCGGGCGTTTGGGGATCTTGTATTCCAGGGTTCCGTCTTGGTTACCGATGATCGGGTCGCGCTCGTTGCCGAGTTCGTGGAACGTTGTGTCGTTGATCCACACGTTCTGAGCGAATTCGAATTGCCGCACCAGGCTGGCGCACAGCACGAAGGCCGCGATTCCACGCTCCGCGCCGTCCTCGGGGACGCCGTCCGGGAGGTGTGGTCCGTAGGTGGCGCCGCGGCGGATCAGGCGCCGGCGCTGCATGTTCACCGCGGTGTCACGGGGATTCAGCCTGCGGATGTGCGAGCCCAAGGGCGCCGCGTAGCCGTAGGGGTCCATCTGTTTGTAGTTGAAATCGTTGTTGCGCCGCATATCCGCCCCCAGTTCGGGATCGTCCTGCTCGGGGGCGAGCACCAAGGGGGCGCCGCTGCGCCAGCGGCCCATCAGTTTCGCGGCCAGCAATTCCTGTTCCTCGGGGGTGTCGGTGTGCTCTGCCAGGAAATCGCGAAATCGCCCGACGTGCTCTTGTAGCCGCCGGTAGGCCAGGTAGCTGCCGTTGCGCGACAACACCTCCGGTTGCGGCAGGCCCACCGGTGGACCGTCCTCGTCGGGATATCCCAGGATGAACTCACCCGCCTTGATCGGAGCGCCTGTGCCCGGGGTGGGCTGTTCCCCGGAGCCTTCGATCACCGGCTGGGACAACCGGTCGCGGTAGCCGAAATGATCGTGCGGGTACGCCAATGGCGCAACGGCCGCAAGGTCGAGCGTCGACAGCACCGTCACTCCAGCGCAGCGGGCGACCAGGTGGTGATGCGCATCCACCCAGCGAGCGCGTTCGGCGTCATCGTGAGCGAACAGGATCGCGATCGCGTGCAGATTCTCGCCGGCCAATCCGCCGACCCAGTGATCCGGGTGATTCGCCCCGGTGTCACCCAAGATGTCGGCCCGCGCCGCCATGCCTTGCCGGAACTCCTCGGGAAACGTCGCCAGCGACTGCTCGGGCACGCCGAGCGCGCGCAGTCCGGTCCAGGTGAACGCGAGTGTCACCCATCGGCGGTCGGTGGTCACCGACCGCTGCGCCTCGGCAGCCGATGCCACGTGGTCGACCATGGCCGACAGCCACGCCCGTCCACCGCTGACGTCGGCGAAGGACAGGAATTCATAGCGCCCGGTCAGCGCGGGGACGCGGGTCAGCAGTATGTGCTGGATGTCGTCGAGTTCGAGCATCGGCAAACCTCGTCGTCGCTACTGCATTTGGTCGAGCATGCCGGAGAATGCCGCCTTCACGCGCAGCGCCTTCTTGACCTCTTCCGCGGTCACATAGGGATACTCGGCGTACTCCAGGAAGCTGGGGAATTGATGCTCACGAAAGAACTCGACCACCGCGTCGATATTGGTCTTCCAGTCCTCGGGAAAGCCTTCGAGATTCACGAATACCGTCGTGATACCGGTCGACAGGAATAAGGCGACCGCATCCTCGACGTACTTGTCGAAGTCGGTGTCGAAGATCCCCTGGTACTGGAAACACAACCCGTCCCCGATGTCGAACAGCACCCACCGTAGGTAGTGCAGCCGCAGTGGCGCCAGCACCGTGGGATCCTCGTCGACCGCGGCTTCGATGTGCTTGCCGTACTCCCGGATCACGTCTTCACGACCGGGCTTGACCCTCGCGATGATCGAGAAGCCGTAATTCGCCGGTGTGCGAGGGAAGACCGGCCCGTACCGGCCCTGCTCCAGCTCGAAAAATCCCTCCTTCGGCAGGGCCATCGCCGCCGGCTTGGACCAATCCGCATCACGTGTGGTCATGTCCGCCTCCGTCTTCGAGGATGTCGAAATCCATCGCTTTCCCTGAATAGGTGGACTGGATGATCTCTGGTGCCGAAGGTGGATGCGGCTGCTGGTCGACATCGGTGCCCGCGACAGCAGGCCGCCCGCCGCCCGAGCCGACGCGCCGCATTTCGACGGTAGCATTGCTGATCTCCGGACAAGGGTCCGCTTTCTGGCGGATCACTGTGCCGGTCAAGAATTCGGTGGGGTCGGGTCCGACATCCGACGGGAAAAGTTCCCAATGAAATGTCGCGGTGGTGCGCGGCTCGTTCGATCCTGTGGAGCAGGGATAGGGAATACTGTAGCCGGCCCGCCAGGCCCCGTTTTCGAGCACGAACATCGGAGAGAAGACGGCGCGAGGATCTTTGCTGGGATTCGCGCCGGGATCTGATTGCGTTGTCGCTGCGCAGCGGTCGCCCTCGCGCATGCAGAGCGTGTTGTACTGCTGCCGGAACTTGTTCGGCGGTGGCGGATTGGGAACCTCCGCGGTCGGAGCGTAGGTGATGGTGACGTCGTAGGCGCCGCTGATCAGCCCGATCGGTCGGCTGTCGGCGCGATCGCGGATGGTTTCGGGCGGGACGACATCCACCTTCGGGTCGACTTCGCCGACGCGGGAAAGCGTCATCTCCTGTTGTTGGGTGCTCGCGCACGGGCCGCCGACGAAGCTGAAGGCGGTTCCGGTCCACGGCAGGGCGCCTGGCCGGAATTCGAGTCTCTGCCATGCCGAGACGTTTTGGGGCGCCTTGGTGATCGGATTTTCACAATCGGGGTCGAAGTAGGGCGGTAACTCTCTGGTGATCATCCACATGCCGTCGCGATAATCCGCTGAGAACTTGTTCGGCGCTGTCCGCGGCTCGTCTTTGCTCTGGCTGGTTATCGAGGCCACACAGCGTTCGCCGTGTGGTGGACAGTCGGATCGCACCGTCCATATCCGGGTTCTCGGGGGCCTGTTGTCCGGCTTCCCGTTGAAAGTTTGTGCTGTGTAGGTGACCTCGTATTTGCCGTCGAAAGCGAGTTCCGGCTTCGAGGGCTGGGTCAGCCACCAGATGCCCGCCCCCAGCGCCGCGGCGATGAACGCGGCGACCACGGCCACCGTTACTCGGATGGCAGGCCGTTTACGTGGCGGCGGTGCGGTGCCGTCTCCTCGGATCCCGCCCGATTCGGATCCTATGGGCTGAAGGCCGGGCAGATCCACGGGAGGTCCGGCGTTGACGGTGGACTTTTGCTCCACGTTCGGCTCGGTGGCGGGGAGCGGCGGCGGCGTACCGGGTCGATCGCTGTAACCTCCGAAGCCGATCGGGATCGGTGCCGGGCCGGCTCTGGGGCTGCTTCCTGCGGTGACCGCGGGAGCAGTGGTGAGGGCGTTCGCAGCGGCGGTTGCCAGCTCTCCTGCGGTGGGATAACGCTCGTCCGGGTCTTTCGCCATGCCTCGGGCGATGACTTCGTCGAACCCGACGGGCAGGTCCAGCCGTCGCATGCTCGGCACCGGGGGAGCAGCTGTCATATGCGCCGCGATCAGTTGCTCCGTGCTGGTGCTCGGGTAGGGCGGGATTCCGGTCAGGCATTCACACAACACGCAGGTGAGTGCGTACACATCGGACCGAGCGTCGGCGACGCCGCTGGTGAATCGCTCCGGAGCCATATAGGCCAAGGTTCCGATCATCGTGCTGGTGCTGGTCAGCGGAGTATTGCTGGCCGAGCGCGCGATGCCGAAGTCGATCAGATACACGAAGCCGCCGTCGGTGACCAAGAGGTTGGATGGTTTGACGTCGCGGTGCACCAGACTCTGCGCGTGTGCCGCATCCAGCGCCGCCGCGGCTTGGGCGATCACGGCGACTGCTGCCTCCGGCTCCATAGCACCATCGCGGTTGAGCAGGGTTCTCGCATCGTCGCCGTCGATCAAGCGCATGTCGAGATAGAGGTGGCCATCGATTTCGCCGTAACCGTGGATCGGGACCACATGTGGTTCGCGCAGTTGAGCGGTGTCGTGCGCCTCACGCCGGAATCGCTCCCGGAAGCTGGGGTCGATGGCGCAGCGTTCGGGCAGCAATTTAACCGCCACGATGCGGTCGGTAACGGTGTCGTAGGCCCGCCATACCTGGCCCATGCCGCCCTCACCGATCAACTCGTGCAACCGGTAGCGACCGAACGCTATGCCGTTCACCGACCACCTCCCGCACCGATCAATCGCGTTCGCTCTGGAGGATCAGCATCGTGAAAAGGTCGCGCATCGATGATATCGACTTCGACATTCCCACTGCATCACCGCGTTGGACAGATCCTGCCCATGATCCCGGTGATTTCGTTCAGCTCCTCACACTTTCTCGGTGGCGGGCAGATGGGCGGCGCAGACCGCCTCGACGAATTCGCCGACGGTGCTATCGGTCAGATTGCGGGCCAGATCGGCCTCGGTGATGATGCCGACCAACATGCCGTGGTCGGTGACCGGGAGTCGACGGATCCGGTGCTGCTCCATGAGCTGCAGCGCGTCGTGCACATCGGTGTCGATATCGACGGTGTGCAGGTGGTCGGCGCCCTGTGCCAATTCCCCGGCGGTGGTGGTCTTCGGATTCGCGCCGACACCGATCACCTTGACGACGATGTCGCGATCGGTGACGATGCCGACGGGGTGGCCTTCGCCGTCGCAGATCGGCAGAGCGCCGATATCGAGCTGCCGCATCCGCTGGGCGGCTGCTTCCATGGTGTCTCGAACACTGATGTGCTGTACGTCGGGCCGCATGATGGTCCGCGCGGTCGTCATGATGCCTCTCCTTCTACTACGGCGGCGTGCTCGCTACTCCGCTCATCTTTCGACGACGGTGCAGTTATCGACAGGGCAGAAGGTCATCTGGCGCGCAGTCGTCTACCGGCGACCAGGTCGGCGAGGTCAACAGATCGCCACCATATCTGGATGGTCACAGTGATCGGCATTCCGCATCAGGTCGAGGTATCCCCGGCGTAGCGTCCTTCTCGCAGTGTGCACGTTCTCTCCTGAGCAACCACGCAGTTTCTGCTCGCTACCACTCGGACTGTCGTCCGGGACGGTTACCGATTCAGACCGCACGGAACCAGGAAAGGAGATCGTCATGAAAGCCACACGCCTCGTTCGTTTGGGTCTTCCCCCGTTCTTCGCCGCCGTGGCGGCGCTGTTGTTCTGTCCGCCGACCGCATCCGCGCAGCAGATGTGGAACTACAACTGTTCGTCCCATTCGCCGGTATGGGAGGGGAGGGTGACCGCTCTGGAGTGCACGCCGTCGAACGGTGCACCGGCGAGCGGAGAGATCACGCAGCCGTTCTCGGTGAACGGCGGTGAGGTCGTGAACTGCTCGTCCGGATGGGCTCACCTCCCTGACCTGATGGGCAAGGAATGCGAACCGGCGCCGATGCGATAACTGTCGGCGGGTGGGCCTTGTCGATTCCGGCAAGGCCCACCCGCTTGCTATTACCAGACGGTCGCGTGGGGTTTGCTCGCTTGCTCGCTCGGTCGAGTGCGTGCGGGAAGGCCGTGGTGTGACTCGGCGAAGGCCCCTCCGGCTGGCCCGCGTCGGTCCGAAACGCTATGCTCGTCGCGATGATGACTCATTCTGTTGAAAGATTGGGGGTTCCGTTCGCGCAAGGTGAGTGCTGATGCACACTCATATCGCGAATGAGGACGATTCCCGCTTTTCCTTCTGGCTGCGTGTGCGTGAATTCGCCGTGCCGGCCACCATGATCAAGACCGCCACCGCCCGCCGTCGTGTGGGGGACTGGGCGGGCGCGTGCGCCGCGGCAGGCTTCGATGTCGATCTCAGTGTGCGGTCGGTGGCGCGTCGCCACGGGCGCGAGCTCGCGGCTCGAATCCGATCCGATCTCCGCCATCTGGCTCCTGACCTGCTGCGCTGGCATCTGCCGAGGGTTGCTCCGGACGGGCTGTTGCGACCGGGGACAACCATCGCCTTGGCGCGGTACGACGCGGCACCGGACCAGCGCGGCGAACGCCCCGTACACCTTGTCGTCCGAACCGCGCCGGCGTGGGCGGATGCCGGTCAGCGGATCAGCCTCGCGCTGTGGGACGGATCCACCGCAGGCCTCCATCCGCATCCCCGTCCCAACCGGCGTTACCGACTGGATCTCCACCGCCACCTGTGGGACGCGCGCAGGGTCGATGAGTTGGGAATACGGTCCGGGGCAGCGCGGCCCGCAGATCACCGCCCGATGCTGGACTCCGCGCTGCTCGCCGCGGTACCGCAGATTCGCCGCTGCGCCGTCGACCGATGGGCGGCCGAGGCGGAGATTCTGCGCCGCGCCGAGGGCAGGCATAACAGCACTTTCGTTGTGCGCTTGGGGGCCAGGCGACGGTTGGTTCTGCGCTTGGACGAGGATGGCAGCGGAGTCGGGTCACCCGTAGTGCGGATCGCGTCGGGATACCCGGTCGGCGACATCTCCTCGCTGCCCGTCCTGCCCGACGCCGCGACCTGGGTACTGCCTGATCTGGAACTGATCCGCACCGGCGCGATAGCGGCGGATCGGCTGCATCCGCTGGTCGCCTCGGCACTGGCATCCGACTACTCGCCGACCGACACGCCCGACATACCGGACGGGGCAGGTCGATTGCGCTTCGTGCAGTGCAGGGGAGAACAGCACCGGATCGGGCTGGTCGACGGGGTCCTGGCCGCGCTGGACCACGACCAGGCCGAGATCCGGCGGGAGGAACTGCTGGTCGCCCTCACCGGCACACCGCTGCCGTGCCTGCGGGCTATCGACGAGGCCCACCGTCATCCGGACTGTCTGGTCGGCGTGCGTGAGCGCTTGGACCATGGCGACACCGCCGGCGCGCTGGCCATCGTCGAGGGACTGCTCGGTCCCGACGCAGTACCGCGTGACGGCGCTCTGCGCGACGAACTCGAGATGTCCGCGCGACGGCGAATCACCTACGGACTGTTCAAGGCCGGCCTGCCCAAACCTGGAGCCTTCCCTCCGGTTCGCCGTCCACGCGACCGTCGTGCGCATCCGCGCCACGCGGTCTCGCACTGACCCGCGACCTTCGTCCCCTATCCACTCGAATCCAACCCCTCGAGGTGATCACACATGCTTGCTGCTGTCCGCACGTCCGCGCAACCGGCTCGCCCCGCCCAACTCGACATCGCCGACGAGTTGCTGACTCTGCTGCGCGAGGTAACCACCGAACCGCGCCCCGACATCCAACTGGAGGCCCTGGCACTGGCCGTGGCCGCCGACCTGCCGGTCCTCCTGTGGGGTGAACCGGGGATCGGGAAGACCGCGGCCCTGACCCAGCTCGCCACCGATCTGGACCTTCCGCTGACCACGGTGATCGCGAGTGTGCATGAGCCGTCGGATTTCTCGGGCCTACCCATTATCGGAGACGATCCCGCGGAACACGGGGTCCCGATGGCTCCGCCGGACTGGGCCGTGCGACTGGTCCGGGCCGGCCGCGGTCTGCTGTTCCTGGACGAGCTGTCCACCGCGCCGCCCGCTGTGCAAGCCGCCCTGCTGCGTCTGGTCCTGGAGCGCCGGATAGGAGCCGTCCAACTTCCGCCCGGTGTCCGGATCGTGGCCGCGGCCAATCCGCGATCCTCGGCGGCCGATGGCTGGGAGCTGAGCCCGCCGCTGGCCAACCGGTTCGTGCATCTGCAGTGGACTCACGATCACGATGTCGTCGTTCGCGGCCTGGGCGGGACCTGGCCTCACGCGACACTGCCGCGGCTGGCTCCGGAGAAGTTGGTCGACGCCGTGGCTTTCGCGCGCCGCGCGGTGTGCGCGCTGCTCGCGGCCCGTCCCGCTCTCGTGCATCAACTGCCCAGCACCGACACGCGCCGGGGTGGTGCCTGGCCGTCGCCGCGAAGCTGGGAGATGGCACTGCGGCTGATCGCCTTCGCCACCGCGGCCGGTTCCTCTCGGGATGTGCTTTCCCTGCTGGTCCGCGGCACTGTGGGCGACGGACCGGGCTTCGAACTGCTGGCCGGCCTGGATCGGATGGACCTGCCGGACCCCGAGGTGCTGCTCGCCGATCCGGCGGGCGCCGTCTTGCCCGAACGAGGGGATCTGCGCCAGGCCGTGCTCGACGGCGTTGTGGCGGCAGTCCGCAGACGCCCGGAGAAAACTCGCTGGGATGCGGCATGGGCGCTGCTGGTCAAGGCTTCGGAGACCGGCGCCCCGGATCTGATCGTCGTTCCGGCAACCACTCTCGCCACCCTGCGCCGAGACGACTGGGACGTGCCTGCGGCGCTCGAGGAACTCGCCGGAGTGGTTTCGGTGTCCCGGGCAGCCGACCGTGCCGGGAAGGCACGCCGATGACCGCGAACGCATCAGGGCTGCTGGACCGCCACAAGCTCTTCGCCGCCCGATTGCACGCCGCCAGAGTGCGGCCCTACCTGGCGACCGCTCTGTTCGCCCTGTGCGTCGTCGAGTCGCGCCGAGTACCGACCATGGGCGTCGACCGGCACTGGCGGTGCTACGTTTCGCCGGCATTCGTGAACCGCACGCCGGTGGAGGACCTGGCCGGAGTGTGGGTGCACGAGGTGTCGCATCTGCTGCGCGACCACCACGGCCGCAGCGACCGATTCGCCCGGCTACACGACCTGACCGCTCCGGCGGAACGACTGCGGATGAACATCGCCGCAGACTGCGAAATCAACGACGACGCGTACGGCGACGGACTGGCCCGGCCCGGCGATGCTGTCACACCCGCGTCATTGGGATTGCCGGAAGGCGAGCTCATGGAGGACTACCTGCGTAAGTTCCGGCTCGCACCGGATACACAGGGCATAGCCTGGCTCGACTGCGGCAGCGGCGCGGACGGATTGGACCGCGTCTGGGAGCTGGGGCCGGACGGTGCGGATGGTCTCAGCGAACAGGAACGAGACGCCGTCCGATTCCGCGTGGCGCAGGGCATCATCGGCCGCCCGGGGAACGTGTCCAAAGGGTGGCAGCGCTGGGCGGAAGAGGCGTTCCACCCGCCGCAGCCATGGCGCGATCTGCTGGGAGCGGCCATCCGCTCAGCGGTTTGTGGCGCCGGTGCGGGCGAGGACTACACGTATGGCAGGCCGGCGCGGCGCTCGGCTGGGATCCCCGGTGTGGTGTTGCCGAGTCTGCGGCGGACGCCGCCCCGGGTCTCGGTGCTCATCGACACCTCGGGGTCGGTCGGTGACGCCGAATTGGGCAGTGCGCTGCTCGAAGTGGCCGCTATCGCCCGCGCCGTGGGCGGCCGTCGCGATCTGGTCACCGTGCTGTCGTGCGACGTGGCGGCCAGGGTCGTGCATCCACTGTGTCGTGCCGAGCGAATACCGCTGGTGGGTGGTGGCGGCACGGACCTGCGCACGGGCATCGCCAAGGCGCTGCGAACCCAGCCCCGTCCCGATGTCCTGGTGATCCTGACCGATGGCCAGACACCGTGGCCGTCCAGCCGGCCACCGTGCCGGACGGTGGTGGGCCTGTTCCGTCGGCAGCACCCCGCGTCGTGGCGGGAACACGATCCCGCTTACGTTCCGGACCCGCCGCCCGCATGGGCCCGAGTAGTCGAAATCGGATAGGTGCCCGCCGCTGCCGCTCGGTTCGCCGCTATGCGGGCAGGTGGCCGTAGCCGACGGTTCGTGCAGTCCGGCGAACTCGCCGGACTGCACGAAATCTGTCTTCACGAAAGCCCTTCACTTACCGCGTGGCGAGCTGTCTCCTCGGCAGGCGATCAGGGAGGGAATCAGATGTCCACATCCCGCATCTACATCGCACGGCGAATGATCAATGTGAATTCTGGCAAATTACCTGCAATGGGGCACACGCGCGGCCGCGGAGCGTAACGGTGTAGCAGAGCTCCGGCCTGGCGAGGCGACCCGGCAATCGGTGAACTACCGAGACTGGATCAGGCGGCGGGCTTGGGCTGGCTCAGATCCCTGATTCCGGTGATCGCATCGATGATGTTGACGATGGCGGAGGTGCCGCCGTCGAGGGCCGAGCTGCCGGAATCGAGCATGGCGGAACCGGAGGACGAGCCGGCCGAACCCGTGGACGAGCCGCCGTCGGCGGAACCCGAGGCGAGGCCCGCGGAACCGGTGGCGGGAGAGTGAGCGGCGGAAGCCACCGCGACCGGGCCGAAGAACAGGGCAGCGGCGGAGACGGCGCCGGCGGCGACAAGGGTCTTGCGAGAGATCATGTACGAAGCTTCCTTTCACAGTGGGATAACGGCACCATCACGGCACGCACCAACAACGTTAGGAAGGCGAAATCAAGAGATCCACCTATATTACTGTGTCAATAATCACCGTTAATAATGAGCTAACAAGATATTGTGCCGAGGTAACACAATTTGATCTTCACTCCCGATAGGTATTTCATGATCAAATTCGACGATTTCTCCGCGCCGCCGCGTATCGGCATGAGTGGGAGCGGATCTCGCGGCAGCACTCCACCTGGCGCAGCGTGATCAGAGTTATCGAATCCGTCGGGCGGGCCAGTGGTGATTTTTGGCAGCATCGTGATCACGGAGCCGACGATCGCGAGGTGACTGAGCTCCTCGGTCGCTCGTGCGGGGTGGCGAACCGCGTCGCTGTCGAAATTGACGGCGCCCGAGCGCCGGGTCCGCCGAACGAACCCCGGGTGGCCGAGCCGGCTACTGACGCACAGTGCGGTCGAGAAGCGCCAGCAGTTCGCGATAGTGCCGTTCGGCGGCATCCGGGTCGTGGGCGGAAGTATCGGCCTGGGTGTAGCCGTGTCGGGCGCCTGCGTAGACCTCGGTGCGGTGGCGGACGCCGGCGGCATCGAGTGCCTTGTCGAACTGGGCGATGTGTTCGGCAGTCATGTGCTCGTCCTCGCCCGCGTGGGCGAAATAGAGCTCTGCCGTGATGTTTCCGAGGATCAGGTGCGGACTGTCCGGAGTGTCGGTGACGAGTGGCCCGCCATGGAATCCGGCAACCGCCGCGATCCGATCGGGGAACATACCGGCGGTCAGCACCGCCAGCCGCGCACCCATGCAGTAGCCGGTGACGCCGACCTTCCCTTCGGCGACCTGCGGCGAGGATGCCAGCCACGCGAGGTAAGCGCCGGCGTCACTACGCAGGCGCTCCGGTGTCAGCTCACGGATCATCGGGAAGACCTGCTGGAAGATCTCCGGCCGTTGCGCCGGGTCGATGAGGTCCGGCAGCTCGACCACCGGCGCACGCCCGTGCCGGTAAAAGGCGTTCGGGACCAGGACGGTATAGCCGTGGGACGCGATACGATCGGCCAGCGACCGCAGGCTGGGCCGCAGTCCGAAACCGTCCTGAATCACCAGCACTCCCGGATGGGCGGCGCCATCGTCAGGGTGGGCAACATACGCGTCGGCAACACCATCGGGCGTCCGAACGTCGACCGATCTGCCGTGCACTGCGCTCATCGTGGAATTCTCCTGTCCCGCTTCCGCTTCGAACCTACCGCATTCGGAATCGGCCATTCGCCGCAAGATCATTCGGCGGGAGTCGATCGTGGTGAGTCAGGCGTGTGGCGGTTCGCCGGTGACGATGTGGTCGGCGAGGTTGAGTCCTTCGCGGACCAGCCGGGTGAGGTGACCGTCGCGGACGCGGTAGATGATGCGGCGGCCTTCCCGTCGGGTATCGACCAGGCCGGTGAAGCGGAGTTTGGCGAGGTGTTGGCTGACCGCGGTGCGGGAGGCGCCGACTGCCTCGGTCAGAGCGGAGACGTCGGCTTCGCCGGCGGCGAGGAGCCACAGGATGTACAGCCGGGTGGGGTCGGACAGCATGCGGAAGGCGCCGGTCGCGGCGTCCAGGCGCGCTTGGTCGGGGGCGATCGGGTGAACGAGGCTGGGCGCGGGCGAGCCGGCGGCCGGATCTGGGGAGCCTGTCATCGTTCACCGCCTTCCTGCCGGCACCGCCTCGATCTCAGTCGGCGCGGTGGCAGGCCAGACCCGGGCGGCTGTGGTTGCTGCAAGTGTAGCGAGCGCGGCCAGCGCCAGTGCGGCGGTGAACTGACCCGCATCGGCACCGACCCACCCGGCGACCGGGTAGGTGAGCAGGAAACAGCCATGGGAAAGCGAGAACTGGGCGGTGAAGATCGCTGTGCGGTTCTCGGGTGTCGATTCCGCGCGCAGCAGACGCGCCGACGGCGTGTTGATCATCGAGGTACCCGCCCCGAGTGTTATCCACGCCAGGGCCAACATCAGCCAGCCCGGTCCTGGAGGGGGGCGCAGTGCGGTGATCGCGGCAGCGCCGAGCAGGCCGATCGGCAGTACAGCGCAGCCGGTGAGCATGAGACTGCGGTCGGTGCGGCGGCCGAGCAGCCACGGTAGCGCGAGCGCGACGAACATCGAACCGCCGCCGTAACAGCCGAGGGCGAGTGCGACACCGGCCGCGGAGCCCTGGAGCAAGTCCTGAACGTAGATCACGGTGTTCACCACGACCAGCGCGGTCGCCGCGGCGACCGCGAGGTTCATGGCCAGCAGTCCGCGCAGCACAGGCCGCGCGGCCATGATCTGGGCGCCGTGGGTGATCCGCTCGATCAGCGGCACGGATCGGTCGCCGGGCACCAGGCGCGGCAACGCGGTTGTCATCACCAGCGCGGCGGAGGCGACGAATCCGGCGGCGGTACCCACGAACAGCAGGTTGTAGTCGATCAGCGTCAGCAACGCGGCGGCCAGCACCGGGCTCAGCAATGACTCCAGGTCGTAGGCCAGCCGCGACAGCGACAGCCCGTGGGTGTAGTCGTCCTCGTCGACCAGCACCGACGGGATCACTGCTTGGAAGGCGGGAGTGAATGTCGCCGAGGCGGCTTGCAGCACGAAGATCAGCAGGTAGATCTGCCACACCTCGGTGACGAACGGCAGCGTCACGGCGATCGCCGCGCGGATCGCGTCCGCGGACACCAGCAGCACCCGGCGTGGCACGCGGTCGGCGACCGCGGAGATCACCGGCGCGACGAAGACATAGGCGACCATCTTGATCGCCAGCGCGGTACCCAGCACCGCCCCGGCATTGCTACCGGCCACATCGTAGGCCAGCAGCCCCAGCGCCACCGTCAGCAAACCGGTTCCGACCAGCGCCACCACCTGCGCGGCGAACAAACGCCGGAACCGACGATGCCGCAATACCTCGATCACCTCTGGCCTCCCCGGCTCCACTGATCAAGGGCAACCTTACGCCAATAGGTGCGCAGTTGCGAACCTATTGGCAAATAGCTGTTACGGGCGGGCTGTGGCGAATGGGTAGGATCAGCGGCGTCGGATCCGGCCCGAGGCCCGGCTGCGCATGAAATACACTGGTAGACTGTCTATTTCGATTCTGAAGTGCTGAAAGGTGTCGATCTCGGCTTTGCAAACCCGCCACGATGACCGGGTCCGATACCTGGTTCCGATGGTCTCCGAGTTGAGCCCCGCACACCGTCGGGCACTCGCCGCCGCGCTGCCCGCCCTCACTCGGCTCGCCCAACTGGAACGAGAGCGCTGACACAGGATCTACCCGGCGACCTACCGCGCGCTCATCGGCTACTCTCACGGCCGACGCAACGCGCAATTGTCACGCGGATGTGTCATCCATCCGCATATCAGTTCATCTCGTGGTGGTGTCGACGCGGCATGCTGTTCCCGAGACAGGCAATTCCGCGTGCGCTGACTTCCGATAGCCTGCACAGGGCGTGGAGACAGTCCGGGCCCGAAGACCAACAGCGACAACAGGGACGTGTAAGCACCCCGTGGAAATCGAAAGTTCTACCGGTCGGCCGGCGCCGAGATCCCCTGCCACCGCAAGCGCGCTCGTCGAGTTCGACCACATCGAGCCGGGCACAGTGAAAACCGAACGGCCACTTTCTTCTCCATCGACCGGGGAAATCCGGGGGCATGGACGGGTGCGTGGCAGCGAGTACGCGGTATTGCTGCGGCGAGTGCGCGAGGCCGGCCTACTGGGGCGGCAGTTGCGGTACTACGTCTGGAAAAGTGCGGTCACCGCGGCGGCGTTCGCTGTCGGGTGGGCGGCGTTCTTCGTCGTCGGCGACTCATGGTGGCAATTGGGCGTTGCCGCGTTCTTGGCGGTGGTGTTCGCGCAGATCGCCTTCCTCGGTCATGATGCCGGGCACCGACAGATTTTCGCCGGTCGACGGGCCAACTACCTGTTCGGTCTGATCGCGGGCAATCTCGGCATCGGGCTCAGCATCGGCTGGTGGGTCAGCAATCACAACCGCCACCACGCTCATCCCAACACCGAGGGTTCGGACCCGGATGTGATGGGTGTGCTGGCCCATTCCGGCGATCGAGCACGGGCCGGCAGAGGCATCCGGCGGTTGATCTTCCGCTACCAGGGCTGGCTGTTCTTCCCGCTGCTGTTCCTCGAGGCCGGCAGCCTTCACTACGCGAGTGTCCGGGCGGTATCGCGTTGGGCGATTCCCAACCGTATCGGGGAGGCCGCCCTGCTGGCCGCCCACGCCGCCTGGTACCTCGCCGCGGTCTTCGCTGTCCTGCCGCCGGGCCACGCTGTTGCCTTCATCGCTGTGCAGCAGGGCCTGTTCGGGTTCTACATGGGCTGCACCTTCGCCCCCAACCACAAGGGCATGGAGGTACTGGCCGAAGGCGAGTCGATGGACTTCCTGCGCCGCCAGGTCCTCACCTCCCGCAATGTCCGCGGCAGCCGGCTGATCGACGCCGCGCTCGGCGGGCTGAACTACCAGATCGAGCACCATCTGTTCCCGTCCATGCCGCGAGCGAACCTGCGCCGCGCCAAACCGATGGTCGAACAATTCTGCGTCGAACTGAACCTGCCCTACACCCAAACCAGCCTTCTCGGCTCCTACCGCCAGGCGCTGAGCCACCTGCACACCGTCGGTCGCCTCGCCCGCCCCAACCGACCGTCGTAGCCGATCGGCACACCTGAGTTCACACCCGGCCGTGGGAGCGAGGGAGGAGTATCCCGGCTGGTGACTTCGGGAAATGCTGGGTGGAGAGAAAGATGGTGGTGGCGCCGTCGGAAGACCGGAACACCCTGCCACATTAAACATATCGCGGACTGGGGGGCTTGCCGCAAGGCCCCGGTGGTGGTTCAGAATTACGGGCCGAAAGCCAGAGCCTGCGGAAATGGGGAGTTGCGAAGTGCGTGTGTTGTTGACGACGTGGGGATCGCGCGGGGACGTCGAACCGCTGGCGGGACTCGCGGTAGCGCTGCGGGAACTCGGCGCGGAGGCGCTGGTGTGCGCGCCGCCGGACGAGGAGTTCGCCGAGTTACTGGAGCGTGTCGGAGTGCCGCTGGTGCCGCTCGGCCCCACGGTGCACTCGATTGTCGCCAACCCGAAGCCACCGACGGCGCAAGACGCGTTCGCGCTCGCTCCCGCGCTGGTCGCCGCGCGGTTCGACACGCTCACCGCGGCGGCCGAGGGGTGTGACGCGCTGCTGGCGACCGGCCTGATGCCGGCCGGCGCACGGGACGTGGCCGAGAAGCTGGGCCTGCACTACGTGCTCGCGTGCTTCCACATTTTCGGGCTGCCGTCGCGGCACTTCCCTCCGGGGAGGCGGCCTGGCACACCGTCTCCCGCGGAGGAGACCGACAACCGGGTGCTGTGGGAGCAGGACGCTCAGCGGGTGAATGCCTTGTACGGCGAGGCGGTCAACAGCCATCGGGCCGCGATCGGCCTGCCGCCGGTGGACAACGTCCGCGACTACGTCTTCACCGGCCGGCCGTGGCTGGCGGCGGACGCGACGCTGTGTCCGTCACAGGGCATGACGGACCTCGACGTCGTGCAGACCGGGGCATGGATTCTGCCCGACGACCGCCCGCTCCCGGACGGCCTCGAAGCGTTCCTGGACGCCGGCGCGCCACCGGTGTACGTGGGATTCGGCAGCATGGCCGCGTACGTCACGAAGGACATCGCCCGGGTGGCCATCGAAGCGGTCCGCAGCCAGGGCCGGCGGGTCCTGCTCGCTCGCGGCTGGGCCGAGCTGGCTCCGATCGACGACGGAGACGACTGCTTCGTCCTCGGCGACGTCAACCAGCAGGCACTGTTCGGCAGGGTGGCCGCCGTCGTGCACCACGGCGGTGCGGGCACCACCACGACGGCAGCCCGAGCCGGCGCGCCGCAGGTGATCGTGCCTCAGATCGCGGACCAACCGTACTGGGCCGCCCGAGTGGCCGAGTTGGGTATCGGCGCGGCACACGAGGGCTCGATACCGACTGTCGACTCCTTGTCCGCCGCGCTCACCACCGCCCTGACTCCGGAGATCGGGAAGCGAGCCAGGACCGTGGCCGGCGCAATCCGAGCCGACGGGGCGATGGTGGCCGCGAAATTGCTCCTCGACGAAGCCAGCCGGAAAAGCCACTCGTAATCCTAGTTCCAGCGTCCTGACCAGCAGCATCAACGATCTCGAAGTAGGGCTGGAGTACTAGAATCACGATGTGCAGCGCGCTGCAGTGACCGATCCGTCGCGTGTTCTGGTTCTCGGATCCGGGTTCGCGGGTCTGTGGGCGGCGCTCGCGGCGGTCGGGCGGCTCGACGAGCTCGGTGTGGCGGTCGGAACCGTGGATGTCACGATGATCAGTTCTACGCCGTACCACGATATCCGCGTGCGCGGATATGAGGCCGATCTGAGCACATCCCGCATCCCGCTGAGCGCTGTTCTCGATCCTGTCGGAGTCGAGCACATCATCGGCGAAGTGACGGCGATCGATGCCGCGGCGCGGGTCGTGGAATCCACCGCGGGCGCTCACGGCTACGACCGGCTGGTGCTCGCGGTGGGCAGCCAGGTGGTCAAGCCCGATATCCCTGGCCTGCGGGAGTTCGGTTTCGACATCGACACCCATGACGCCGCGACCAGTCTGCACGCCCACCTGCGCCGGCTTGCCGAGGGCCCCGCTGATCCGGCGGCCGCGACCGTGGTCGTCGTCGGGTCGGGTTTGACGGGGATCGAAGAGGCGACCGGGTTGCCCACGATGCTCGCCGACGCCTTCGCCACGCGCGGCGTCGTGCCGCGGGTCATCCTGATCGACCGCAACCCGTTCGTCGGCTCGGACATGGGCGCGTCGGCGCGGCCGGTCATCGAGGCGGCGCTGGCCTACACCGGGGTCGAGACCAAGTTGGGCGTCGGGGTCGTCGCCATCGACGAGCGCGGCGTGACGCTTTCCTCAGGTGAAGTGATTGCCGCCGCCACCGTCGTCTGGTGTGCGGGTATGCGGGCCAACCCGCTGACCGCAGACTTCGGCGTCGACCGTGACCGCCTGGGGCGACTCCCCGTCGACGATTATTTGCGGGTCTGCGGTGTGCCCGGGGTATTCGCCGCCGGTGATGTCGCCGCCGCGAAAATGGACGACGAGCATATGTCGGTGATGTCCTGCCAGCACAGTCGGCCGATGGGCCGGTGGGCCGGCTACAACGTCGTCGGTGATCTTCTGGGCAAGCCCATGAAGCCGTTGCGAATCCCTTGGTATGTAACCGTTCTCGATCTGGGATCGGCAGGTGCGGTGTATACCGAAGGCTGGGACCGCCACGTGGTCGCGTGCGGCGAGGAGGCCAAAGACACCAAGCGTGCCATCAACACCCGGCGTATCTATCCGCCGTTGAGCCTTGACCGCGACGCATTGCTGGCCGCCGCAGCGCCAGAACTGCAGGCCGCGCCCGAGCACGGACCCTGGTCCGGCCTGACGA
Organism: Nocardia aegles; assembly: GCF_052545135.1. Lineage (NCBI taxonomy): Bacteria > Bacillati > Actinomycetota > Actinomycetes > Mycobacteriales > Nocardiaceae > Nocardia > Nocardia aegles. Next base: position 377,539 of record NZ_JBQWRI010000002.1, on the reverse strand, counting down.
CAACGTAATTCAGATATCGGCGCAGGCGATAAGGGCACCCAGGCGCCGCAGAGGCTGTTCGTCGGCGAGGAGTTCCTGGAAGGGCGCTCCAGCCTCACGTCGATGTGCGGGAGATCGCCGGCGGTCGAGTGTCAAGACGTCGCGGTCGGGTCGTCCGAAGCCGGCTGATGGTGGCAGGATCTCGATCATGCCGATCTCTACCAGTTCGTTCGACCACGTCCGCTTGACAGTGACCGACATCGACAGATCCCGGGCGTTCTATGACGCGGTCTTCGGATGGCCGGTCGCTGCGGAGTGTCCCGCGGACGCGGACGAGGCCACCCGTGCGCGATTCGGGTTCCTCTTCGGCGGTGTGATCTACCAGATGGGCGATGCACTGCTCGGACTTCGCCCTGTCGCCGACGACGAGTTCGACGAAGATCGAGTAGGACTCGACCACCTCGCCTTCGCCCTCGCCACTCGGTCGGATCTCGATTCGGCGGCTGCCTTGCTCGACGAACTCGGCATCGCGCACGCGGGGGTGAAAGAACTCGGTTCCATGTACATTCTGGAGTTCCGCGATCCGGACGACATCGCGCTGGAGCTGGTCGTACGCAAGTAGTAATCGCCCCTTCATCGCGCAGGCGCGGCACCATGACGTAGCGAGAGAACCGAGCCCGAGCTCGGAACATCTCTAATTAGCCAGTTATATGCCGGTGTCGGGGCGGAGTGGCAATTGGGCGGTTAAATCCCACTGACTGATCGATTCACACGGCAGAATGCGGTCATGCAAAAATTTGCCCGATTGTTGCACGCGTCTGTGGTCGCGGCGCTGGTCGTGGTAGTCGGTCATGGCGTCGTGGCTGCCCCTGCCGCACACGCCCGTATTCAGTTGCCCTGGCCGACTCCTGAGCCGGCCGCGGTCCAGGCGTCGGGAGCGGCGCTGGCAGACGGAATCACCGGCACGATTCTGTGGTCGCGGGAGCAGAACAGCCCGGTCCCGATAGCCAGCATCACCAAGGTGATGACGGCACTGGTCGTGATCAACACGGGCGACCTCGACCGACGCATTACTGTGCCGCAGGAAGTCATCGCCTACAACGCCGAATACGACGGAAGCACCGCAGGCCTCGTCCCCGGTGAGGTGCTCACCGCGCGACAGCTCCTCTACGCGATGATGCTGCCATCAGGGTGCGATGCCGCCTACACCCTTGCCGAGGCATACGGGCCCGGCCAAGACGGCTTCATCGCCAAAATGAACGAAACCGCGCGTCAAATGGGCCTGACGGGAACACATTTCACCGACCCCAGCGGGCTGCCTGCCCCCACCGATCACTCCACCTACTCCACACCGGCGGACCTGGTGGCCCTCGGCCTGCGCGCGATGAGCCTGCCGGTATTCCGCGAAATCGTCAGCTCGCAGAGCTATCACCTGCCCGCAGGCCCGGCCAACCATGCTCACCTCTGGCAGACCACGAACCTGCTGCTGCACGACTATCCCGGCACCATCGGCATCAAAACCGGATCCACCGACGCTGCGGGAACCTGCCTGCTGTTCGAGACGGTCAGAGCAGGAATACCGCTGATCGGTGTGGTCCTGCACAGCTCACCCGACAGCGCCGTCGCCGCCAAGGACGACGCCGAGCGGATGTTGAACTGGGCCTACGACCCGATCCTGAGCGTGCTGCCGATCGGTTAGCGAGCGATGTATCTCGCTGCCTGTGGATTTCGGTCGTACCAGGACGGTCCGCGGCCACGCGACTGCCGTGTGCAGCCACGATTTCGGCCGCTGGCGATGAATTTCGGGTGGATCCGTCGTCGATACCTCTGGGTATACCGGCAAAGAGGAGTACATGCATGACGAGACCGTTTCGATTCGGGGTTGTCGCCCCGCTCAGATCCGACCTGCCGACGTGGCGAGATCGCGTGCGCCGCATCGCCGACAGCGGCTACTCGACGCTGCTGGTGCCCGACGTCCCGCGCTGGCAACCGGCGCCCGGCCCCATGCTGGCCACCGCTGCGGCCCTTACCGACCTTCGGGTGGGCACCTGGGTGTATGCCTCCCCGCTACGCCCGGCCTGGATGATGGCGTGGGAAGCGCACTCGCTGTCGCTACTGACCGACGGTCGCTTCGAGTTGGGAATCGGTACGGGCAGGCCCGGAATCGAGGATGAACTGCGCGAACTGGGACTGCCCGTGGTCTCGCCGAGCGAGCGGCTGTCCGAAGTGCGTGAGACCATCAGAGCGCTTCGAGATCTCGATGGCCCCGACTGTCGCACACCTGTGGTGATGGCCGTGCGCGGGCCCAAGGCCCGCATGCTGGCAGCCGAGGTCGCAGACACGGTCACCTTCGCGCTGATGCCGCACGAGTCTCGGGCCGAAGTCACACAGCTGGCACACGACGTCCGTGCGCTCGGGGATCTCGAGCTCGCCCTGCACGTACCGATCATCGGCGACACGGTCGCGCCGTTCATGGCGCCTCCCGACACCGACCCTGCTGCGCTCCCCGCGGACTCGCTGGCGATACTTCCGGATGACCCGGCGGCTGCCGCCGAGGAAATTCAGCGGCGGCGGGAGACGATCGGTTTCTCCTATTTCGTGGTGGGCGCCGACTCCGCCGACACGTTCGCACCGGTCGTCGCAGACCTCACCGGACAGTAGTCGGGCGGCGAGGGACGACGTGCGATCGGCCTGATGAAACTGCTCGAATACGCACACCCTGGAGGGCCCGCCGCAGATCGGCTGATCGGCTTCACAGCAGGTCGGCGAGGAGGTCTTCCAGGACGGCCTCCTCATGGACGACCATCCCCACGCGGGTCATGCTGGGGGAGAGCTCGGGTTCCCACGGGGTCGGTAGCGGTGCACCCGTGAGTGGAAGCCGAGTGGCGTCCGAGGTGGTCGCGCGCAGGTAGTCGTGGGTGGTCATGCGCCAGAGATCGGCGCCGCCGGCATATAGACGGGCGGCGATGGCGATTCCCGGCCAGTCGAAATCCCCGTGGTAGCGGAGACGGACTCGTTCGGCGACGGCGAGGCCTGCCGAGGACGGATTGCCGCTGAAACAGAGCAAGGGTTGCTGGACTCCGGCTTCGGCGGCGCGCTGTAGGACCTGTGGATTCTCGCAGGCGGCGATCGTCGCGCCGGGTTCGGTCAAAGATGCTGTGAAAGTGGTCAATTCGGCGAGAGTCAGGTGCGTGACCAGTCCGAGGTCGGCGCGCATACGCATCATTTCCGACCAGCGGTCGACACCTGGAGGTCGCAGCCCCCAGGTGAGGACGGTGCCGGACACCGTGTCGACGGTGATTCCCGCCGACTGCCACAAGGCGATGCGGTCCCGCGGACTGCTCGGCTCTGGTCGGTCTAGAGCGAAAGCCAATGCTCGAATGGCCAAGCGACCGGCGAGGCGGTCGTTGTCGAGGGCGTATTCCTCACCGCCCAGGTCGAAGCGAGACAGCACACCGGAGAGATAAGCGTAGAAATCGGTGACGCTCGCGGTGAACAAACGCTGGTTGTTGAAGATGGTCGTGACAATGCCGGCCAGGCGTTGCGCGCGTTCGCCCTCGACGCCGGCATCCAGCAGCGCGGGGATCTCCTCGAGCGCTTCGACGATTTGACCGAGCAGTTCGCGAGCGACCTCGCGCGCACCGTCGGACGCCGCGATGATCTCGATCGCGCCGCGATGCACCCGCCCGCCGAGAGTCGACACCTGATACCGCGATCGCGCGCGCAGGTACTCGGCGACCGTACTCACCCGAGCATCACGCAGCGACGGCACCAGATTGCCCCACCGCACCAGCTGCTTGCAGCGGTTCTCCACCACATCCGCCGACAACGGGGTCCCCTCGGCAACGAGGTGCTCGGCCACCGTGGCCGCCGACATGTCCGCGAGCAAGGACGCCGTGAACAACGACATGATGGTGATGTACTCGCCGCGTTCCTCCGCTGCCAGATATCGGAACAGGTCCAGATTGGCTGATTCGCCGGCTGGCCGACTCATGCCCCCTCCGATCACGTCGCCGGTCCGATGCTCATACCGCCCGCTGAACACCATAAGGCCGAACACGGACAAGTTTCGGCTCGACCGAGGCGAAGCGGCAGGACGGACTGTCGGGTCGTCCGACCGCGGCCGGGCGGCCGGGCGGGCGTCACTTCAGGTGCCGGCGAAGAACCGGTTGCCCTCTTCCCCGCGAACGCCGGGACGCCGGTGTGCCCGCCCATAGTGGCGTGCAGTGTCTTCGCCGTGGAGCCTAGGGCGTCGAACAGGTCAAGGGCCATTGTCACCCTCTTCGGGCGGCGCGAATCCTTCCGCCTCGCCCGACGCGCGATGCCTTCGGCCCATTGGGGCGCTACGTAGTGGCGGGCGGCTTGTCGTTCGAATCGAACGTCGCATCACCGGTGACGGACCGGATGGTCAGCCCGGTGATGGTGTCCGGCGCAGCCGTAGCGAGCGCTGCCGCACGCAACGCGATTCTGCTCGATGTCTGCGAAACGTCCCGATTACGCGTTCGATGGACGTCGCGGCGCTGCCGAGCCGACGACACCAGTGCGTCAGCAGCCGGGCGGCTCGACGATGGATTATCGTCATGATCCCGGAAGAGATCCCAGCTGCCCGCGGGCGTCAGTCTTTCTTGGCGTTCAGTGCTGACCTGAAATGCGGTACAGGGAGGAATGTGGACATTACCGAGCTGATTCTTGATGACCACCAGGAGCAACGACGGCTGTTCGCGATCCTGGAGCAGGTTGATCGCGCGGAGACCGGCGCGCTTTCCGCGATCTGGGACCGGCTCGCGGCCTTCCTGGAGCTGCATGCGCAGGCGGAGGAGGAGATCTTCTACCCCGCGCTGTTGCAGGCGGGTATCGCGGCCCGGCGCGCAGGCGGGGTAGAGGACGAGACACTCGACGCTATCCACGACCACAACGAGATCAGGGACGCGATCGCGGAGGTGGCGCATCATCAGGTCGGCACCGACGCCTGGTATGCGGCTGTCGCGGCAGCGAACTCCGCCAACAGCGATCACATGGCCGAGGAAGAACGGGAGGGTCTCACCGATTTCCGCCGCCTGGCCGGGCTGCCGCGTCGCCATCAGCTGGCCGTCGCGTTCGCCGCTTACGAGGCGCGTAACTTCGCCGGCGTCCAGCCCGTCGACAAAGATCCCGTCAGCTACGTCCACGCGGCAGAGAAGAAGCGGACCGCTATGAGTGGATCGCTGAGTGTCGGCACCCTGAAACGAAACTGACCCGGCAGACCGGCCGCGGAAGTCCATAACGGCCCGCTACATTCCCCATATGCCGCAGCGGGCAGCGGTGAGATCCGCATCTTGTGGGACACAGGTTACATCTGCAACGTTCTATGTCTTCTTCAATCCGTCCAGCGCCCTGCGGGCGTGGTTCTCGGCAATCGTGGCGAGTTCCTCCCGGTTGGTATGCCAGTGGCCTCGAGCGCCGATTCCGGTGACCTCGCCCGAGGCCCGCCCCTGGAGCGCGGCGCGACGAACGTTCCCATCCACTTGTGCCCGGTCAGCCGGTTCAGCACTGCCGACCCGGGTGGTCTCCCGCAGGCGTGACCGGCTGCTCGACCACTCGGTGAATGATCTGCTGCCGGACTTCGGAGTCCTCCGCACCGATGTCCGTTGTCCGTCGTGGGGAATTCGGGTCTGGGGCTGATGGCTAGGGCTGGATCGGTGTGGTCGGCGCGTCGTTGTCTGGGTGGGTTGTTCGGGATGGCTGTCGTGGGCGTTGCTTTCGGCGGGATGCGGTGTGTCGCTCGGCGGGTGTGGTGTAGGGGGTGGGTTTGGGTCCCCCGAGTGCTGGTAGTTGAAGGGTGACGGGGTCGGTGACCGGGGTGGTTTCGACGAGGTCGACGGGGTTGTGGTTGCGGGGGTGTTCGTCGTCGAGGACGGGTTCGCCCAGGCCGATTTTCTGTTGGATTCGTTTCATCCAGGGAGGTGCCCACCAGCAGTCATCGCCGAGCAGTTTCATGATGGCGGGAACCAGGAGCATGCGCAGGATGGTGGCGTCGATGAACAGCGCGGCGATCATGCCGTAGGCGATGTATTGCATCATCACCAAGTCGGAGAAGGCGAACGCGCCGACGACCACGAGCAGGATGAGTGCGGCTGCGGTGATGATGCGGCCGGTGTGTGCGGTGCCGATGCGCACGGCTTCGGTGGTGGAGGCGCCTTGGCTACGGGCTTCTACCATGCGCGAGAGCAGGAACACTTCGTAGTCGGTGGACAGGCCGTAGATCACGGCCATGATGACCACGAGCATGTTCGATTGGATCGGCTGCGGGGTGAAGTTCAGCAGGCCCGCAGCGTGGCCGTCGATGAAGATCCAGGTGAGGATGCCGAGGGTGGAGCCGAGACCGAGGGCGCTCATCAGCGCCGCCTTGACCGGCAGGACGAGGGATCCGAAGGTGAGGAACATCAGCACGGTGGTGACCAGCACGACGAGTGCGATCATCCATGGCATCCGCGTGAGCAGGGCGTCGATGCTGTCTTTCTGCATCGCGGGCACGCCACCGACGAGCATCGACATCGTCTCGGGTTGTTCGATGGAGCGCAGGTAGTCGATCGTCGGGCCGGCGTTGTCGGGCTCGGTGAGCACGGCGGTGGCGCGATAGACATCCGGCTGCGATGCGGAGCGGGACGGCAGCCCGAAAGGTTCGGCCAGGCCAGGGGCTTGGTTGGCCTGTTTCACGACGGCGCCGATGGCATTGGTGTCGGTCGAGACGAAGATCAGCTCGATCGGGTCGGATCTGCGTAGCGGGAAATAGTGGTCGATCTGCTGTTGGGCCAGGCGAGTCGGGTTGTCCGGCGGTAGGTATTTCTCGCTGAACCCGCCAAAGGCCAGGTTGGCCATCGGCAGAATCAACAGCACCAACACGAGGACCAGCGGCACGGCGATCTTGACCGGGTGGCGCATCACCCAGCGGGTGGCGCGACCCCAGAACCCCTTCTCGACCTCGTCGGCGGGCTTGGTTCTTCGGAACTGTTTCAAGCCCAACATGTCCACGCGCGGCCCGAGGACCGCCAGCATGGCGGGCAGGATGGTGATCGCGGTCAGCGCCGCCATGGAGACCGTGGCGATGGCGCCGTAGGCGATGGATTTCAAGAACCCTTGCGGGAACAGCAGCATGCCGCCGAGGCTGGCGATGATCATCGTCGCGGAGAACACGACGGTTCGTCCCGCGGTCATCACCGAGCGCCGCACCGCGGCGCGGGTGTCGTAACCTTCGGCGATTTCTTCGCGGAAGCGGCTGACGATGAACAACCCGTAGTCGATGGCCAATCCGAGCCCGATCATCGACACCACCGGGGAGACGAACGAGTTGACCTCGGTGAAATTGGTGAGGAACCGGACGATGCCGAAGGCACCGAAGACGGTCAGCCCACCGACGATCAATGGCAGCGCGGCGGCGACGATGCCGCCGAAGATGAAGAACAGCAGAATCCCGACCGCGGGAAAGGCCAGCAGCTCCATGCGATGGATATCGGCGGCGACGGTGTCGTTGAGCGCGCCTGCCACCGGCTGCAACCCGCCGACTCGCACGTCCACACCGGGGATAGTGAAAGCATCTTTCACCATCCTGAAGTTGCGCACCATCGCGGTGTCGTCATCACCGCGGATCGCGATCGCCGCGACCGCACGCTTCTTGTCCCGGGTCGCGGCTTGCGCGCCGCTGAGCTTGCCGGTCTCGGTGCGCCAGTAGGAGGCGTTGATTCCCGAGATCTGTTCCGGATACCGTCGCGGCAGGCTGTTGAGGCTGTCGACGACCGTGCGGGAGAACTCCGGGTCGTCAACGGTTTTGCCCTCTGGTGCGGTGTAGAGGACCACGACATCCACGTCGTGATTGCGGCCGAACGCCGCATCGGCCAACCGTCCGGCTTCGGCCGATTCCGCGGCCGGGTCGAACATCCCACCCGAACTCAGATGGTCTTCCAGTCCGAGCCCATAGCCACTCAGCACTACCATCGCCGCGGCCACCACGCCGATGACCACAAACCGCACACGCGAAACCCGTCCACCCCACCACGCGAACACCCCCGGTCACCGCCCCGCCGACGAACACCGGCATAACTCAGCGCCACGAAACTCGCCGATCGGTGTGCGTTCCAGGCCGCTGCGTTCGAACACGTCGATCCCCATGAAGCAAACATCCTTTCCCCTGCACTGTGATCCCGCCCTCTATGCCTCCCACGCGAACGAACAGCACCAGCGCCACGGTTCCCAGGATCAACCATCCCGCAGTCGCCGCGGTTGACACCGTGAACAGCTTGCTCGCCTCTGACGAATCCAGCCACGTCTCGGCGTCATCGTGCCCGCCGACGGCGGCCTGCGAACGAGCCACCACGCATTCGACCACTGGTGTGCGTCGAGACGACCTGGCGCTGATCTGCCGGCGCTGGCTCGGCAACAACGTTACCGATGCGCGCCTTCGCCTCGTTCGGGGTGATGACCGCGCCGCAGCTTCCCCGCGCGCTTCGCTCCGGCGTCGGACAGGCCGCGCCAACGTCGATCTGCTGTTGCGCCGCGAACTACCTTGCTTCTGCGTCGACTACCGGCCCGACCTCGACGCCGTGCGCGGCAATATCGTGCCGTAAGGAGGTGGTGCAGCAGGCGCACAGGATGCACTTGGTACCGATGAGTACACATTCGGCGCACAGGCCCAAACCGTATGAGACATTTTCCACATTGCAACCCCGACCAGCAGGACTTGCTCGATGCGGTGGCCTCCGTGATGTTCGCCGAACAGCGCTTGAACAAGCTGCCCTGGCGGGCCGACTGGCGCAAGCTGATGCGCTCATATGCCCTGCGGCTGTGATCGATGCTGGACCGGCACCCGAAGGCGATACCGGTTCTTGCCGGTCGCCTGGTCCGACACAGCGAGAACATCGACATCGGAAACCGTATGATCGCAACCCTGCAGACGGCGGGATTTCCGCCGGCTACCGCGCTACAGGCTCGACCGCGACGGGCATTGGCGGAGCGGATGGGATTGCCGCGCCAACGTTGTGATCCTCTGGGCGGCAGGGCATTCCGCCCTGCCGCCCGACCACGAAGATCAACTCACAAGGCCGCGTACCCGCCCGACCGGGTGGGCGAGGCAGCCAAGATGTGCGCTAATTGTCGAATACGAGGACCGCTTTGGTGACTTTGCCGTGGTGTGCGGCGTCGATAGCGGTGTTGATCTCGGTGAAGGGGAAGGTTTCGATCAGTTGGTCGAAGGGGAATTTGCCTTGTCGGTAGAGTTCGATCATGCGGGGGATGAACTCGCGGGGTATGGCGTCGCCTTCGATGACGCCGACGAGTGATTTACCGAACAAGAGGTGGCCCTGGTCGATGGTGATGTCGTTGGGAATGCCCTGGAAGCCGACCGTGGCGCAGATGCCCGGTGTCTGAAGGCATTCCAGCGCCGCGCGCACGACTTGCGGGAAGCCGATGCAGTCGACGGAGAAATGTGCTCCGCCGCCGGTGATCTCGCGGATCTTTTCGGCCGGGTCGGTGTCGGTGGAGTTGACGGTATGGGTGGCGCCGAGTTCCCGGGCTTTGTCCAGGCGTTCGTCGGCGATGTCGACGGCGATGATCGTGGTGCATTCAGCGGCGACGGCACCGAGTAGAGCGGCCAGGCCGACCGAGCCGACGCCGAAGATGGCGATCGAGGATCCGGGCGTCGGATCGAGAGTGTTGAGTACCGCGCCCGCACCGGTCTGGATTCCGCAGCCCAAGGGGCCCAGCAGTTCCAATGGCACGTCGTCGCCGACCTTGACCGCGTTGTGTGCGGCGACGACGGCGTGGTGCGCCCAGGAGGATTGCCCGAACCAGGCGCCCAAAACGGGGGAGCCGTCCTTGCTCAGCGGGGTCGAGCCGTCGGCGCGTGCACCGACGAGGTTGAGCTCCATGAATTGACGGCAGTGCTGCGGAATCCCTGCCACGCAGTGGTCGCATTGCCCGCAGTGGGCGTAGGACAGAACCACTCGGTCGCCGACTGCGAGGTCGCCGACTGCGCTGCCCACCTGTTCGACGATTCCGGAGCCTTCGTGCCCGAGCACGATGGGGGTCTGGCCGGCGCCGGGCGCGGCGATCACACCGAGGTCGGTGTGGCAGACGCCGACGCCGACGATGCGCACCAGCACCTCGTCCGGGCGCAGTTCGGCGATGTCGAGTTCTTGGATGTCGAGTGGGGCGTTCGCCGAATGCAATACGGCGGCTGTTGTTTTCATGGTTCTCCTCAGAGCTGCGCAGAGCGCGTGCGGTCCAGTTCGTCGAGTTTCCTGCGCATCAACTTGCCCGATGAGGTGGTGGGGAGGGTGTCGACGAACACCACATCTCGTGGTCGTTTGTAGGCGGCCAGTCTGGGCTCACAGAAATCGCGAATCGCTTCGACGGTGGGTTCGGTTCCCGGTCGCGGCACGATGTAGGCGACGGCGATCTCGCCTTTGGTCTCGTCCGGTCGCCGACCGACCGCGACCATGGCGACGTCGGGGTGTTCGGCGAGCACCCGTTCGATCTCGGCGGGATAGACGTTGTAGCCGGCGGTGATGATCATGTCCTTGAGCCGGTCGACGATGAAGGCATGGCCGGTCTCGTCGAGATAGGCCACGTCGCCGGTGCGCAACCATCCGTCGGCGTCGAGAACCTCGGCGGTGGCGTCGGGCCGATTGTGATATCCGAGCATCACCACCGGTCCCCGGACGACGAGTTCACCCGGCTGACCGGGTGGGACGGGATCGTCGGAGCCGTCGATCGCCGCGATCGCGATGTCGGTGCCAGGCAACGACACACCGATGGAGCCCGGTCGAGCCGGTGCGTGCACCGAGTGGGTGGTGCCCAGGCCCGACAACTCGGTCATTCCCCAGAGTTCGAGAAGGGGCGCGCCGGTACGCCTTTCCCACCGTTCGATCACGACGGGGGAGAAGGTCTGCCCACCTACGGTCGATACGCGGATGCTCGTGAGGTCGGCGGTGTCGAGTTCGGGCGCGGCCAGCAGCATCGAGTACATGGCGGGCACGCCCTCGAACACAGTTACCCGGTGTCGCTGGATGAGTCGCAACGCCTCGGCCGGGTCGAAGCGTTCCATCAGCACGACGGTGCCGCCGGCCAGGAAGGTGCCGTTGATCGCGACATTGCCGTAGACGTGTGCCGCCGGTAGTGCCGAGAGAATGACATCGCGGTCGGTCTTCCCGTGCATTGTGGCGGTGTGCGCGCAGTTGAGCAGCACCGATTCCAACGATTGCAGGGCGCCCTTGGGGTGCCCCGTGGTGCCCGAGGTGTAGCCGATGCTGCCCAGATCGCGTGGACGGCGCTCGACCGCGGTTACCGCGTCCGGACTACCGGAGGCGAGGAATTCGTCGAATGACGAATCCAGACTCACCTGCGCCGCGAGCGCCGCGTCGGCGATGTGGTCGCCGACGCGCTCCGCTTCCCGCGGGCCGATGAACAGTCCCTTCGCCGCGCAGTCGTCCAGGACGTAACGCAACTCCGGACCGGTCAGCATCACATTGACCGGATTGACGACACCACCCGCCTTGAGGATGCCGTGATAGGCGGCGATCCACTGCCAGCTATTGGGGCCGAACACCGAGACGACGTCACCAGGAACGAATCCCCGGGAAATCAGCGCCGAGGCGACTCGGTTGGACTCCGAGTCGAGTTCGGCGTAGGTGAGGGTGCGGGTGGCGGTGATCAGCGCGACGGCGTCCGGGTTGCGTTGTGCCGCCCAGGGCAACACCTCGGCCAGGCTTACCGCGGGACGTGGAAGTGCCATCGTCGTCATGCCACCGTGCCCGGAACGCGGTTGAGGCAGATGGTCTGGTGGTTGGTGTATTCGGCCAGACCGTGCAGCGAGTTTTCCGCACCGATACCCGACTGCTTGTGGCCCCCGAACACCTGATGCGGGGAGTATTGGTGGATCTCGTTGAGCCACACGGTGCCCGCCTCGAGTTGGCGGCCGATGCGTTCGACCGCGGCGAGGTCGTTGCCCCACACGCTGGCGCCGAGTCCCCACAGGGTGTCGTTGGCGCGAGCGATCACATCGGCTTCGTCGGACCAGCGAAGCAGCGGCAGGATCGGACCGAACGGCTCCTCGGCGACCAGGCGCGAGTCCTCTGGTGGGTTGTCGACCAGGGTGACCGGGACGAACCAGCCCCCGGATTCGGTGTCGATCTCCCCGCCGAGGGCGAAGGTGTAGCCGTTGGCCTTGCAATCGGCGAAATATTCGGCGACCTTGTCCAGCTGTGGTCGGTTCTGGATCGGACCGAGCTGGGTTTCGGGCAACGAGCCGTCGCCGACCACCACCGTTTTCGCGTAGGCCACCAGCGCGTCGCGCACCGCGTCGTAGACGTCGTCGTGGATGTAGACACGTTTGGCGGCATTGCAGAACTGCGCGTTGTTCTGGAACGCCGCCCAGAAAATTTGCGGCGCAACCTTTTCCGGGTCGACGTCGGGAAGAACAATCGCCGGGTCGTTGCCACCCAGCTCCAGGGTGAGCCGCTTGAGGGTGCCCGCCGCCGAGGCCATGACGTGCTTGCCGGTCTCGGTGCTGCCGGTGAACGCGATCTTCGCGATGCCGGGATGCGCTGTCATCCATTTGCCCAGGTCGTCGTCACCGCTGAGCGCGCTGAGGACACCGGGCGGCAGCAGATCCTGTACCAGTTCGACGAGTTTGAGGTCGCACAGGGGAGTGAACGGCGAGGGCTTGACGATGATGGTGTTGCCGCTGACCAGGGCGGGGGCGATCTTCCATACGGCAAGCAGGATCGGGAAGTTCCACGGCACGATCGCACCCACCACACCCAACGGGGTGTGCCGGCTGATCACCTTGCGTTCGGGGGTGTCTTCGAGAACTTCCTCGGGCAATGCCTGTTTGGCGATCTCACGGAACCACGCGACGCTGCCGTAGACCTCCCACTCGGCCATCCCGCGCGGCTTTCCCTGTTCGGCGGTCAGCAGCGCCAGGAACTCCTCGGCGTGCTGCTCCAACCGGTCGCCGATCGCGGAGACGATGGCCTGCCGTTCGGAAAGCGGGGTGGCCGACCACGCGGGGAAGGCGGCTCGAGCGGCCGCTACGGCCTCGTCGAGATCGGCCTGCGTCGCGATCGGAACCTCGGTGAACACCTGACCGGTCGCGGGGTTGTAGACCGCCGCTCGTGTCGCGGAATCTCTGCTCTCGCCGTTGATGGTGTTGACATACGCGGTGGTCTCGAGCGTACTCATCGGGCCTCCTTGCCTGCGGTGACGGGGCGCGTAGGTTTGCCGCGGCGCCCGCCGGTCAGTATGACGACCATCACTATGCGCTTCCGGAGACGCGGTGAGGTGTTCGGATTCGGAACACTCGCCGGCCGTCGCGATAAACGGCTCGCCGCGCTCAGCCCGTGATCTGGTAGTAGCGAAGTCGCTGGTACAGCGTGTTACGGCCGATGCCCAACGCGCTGGCGGTCGCGGCCTTGTTGCCGTGGGAGGCGGCCAGGGTGGACAAGATGGTGGCGCGTTCGGCTCGCTCGAGCGGCGTCAACTTGCGGAGCGCCGGTTGCCGGTAGCTTTCGGGCAGATCGTCGATGGTGATGTCGCCGTGTGAGCGGCCGTTGGCCGCGGTGCGCAGGACGTGATGCAGTTCGGACAGGTTGCCGGGCCAATCCTGTTCGGCCAGGACCGCGAGCGCCGTCGGCGCGACACGCAAATGGACAGCGTGTCCGGGTTCGTCTCGATCTCCGACCGCCAGACGCTCGAGGACATCATGGACGATCCGGGGGAAGGTATGCCCGGCATCGCGTAAAGAGGGCATGCCCTCCCGCTCGTCGACGAGACCGTACAGTGCCGCGTGCTCCTGGGAAGGAGCGTCGGCGACCTCTCCGGAAACCATGACAACTGTGCAAGCGGCGTTCGACAACAGGGCCCGGATGGCTGCGGCGTCCGTCGCGTGGCACAGATGGACGTTGTCGAGGACAACCGCGGCCGATGTGCTCAGCGCGCGAGCGAGTCTCGAACGCCACTGTCCGCTGTCGTCGAGTTCGGTCGCCACATTCATGACGGTGGCGTTCTCCCCGGCGATGGCGCGGGCGCGCGCGGATCGTCCGGAACCCGGACCACCGGTGACCAGGATCGTGCGGTGGTCGCGCGCACGTGCCCGGCTTCGGATCGGCGCAGGCGCCGGTTGGTGTGGCAAGACCTCGATCAGCACACCGTCGCGGCAGTCGTCGACCAATCTGGCGTGAACAGCGACCGTACGTCCGGACGAGAGCGTCAGCGTCTGCGCGATCTGCCCGCGGGTACCCAGTTCGGAGGCGAATGCGCGCAAGGCCGGGTAGTCGTCGGTGCTCACCAGATCCGTAGCCGCGGCATTGGTCAGCGCGAGGTTCTCGCCGAACAGGATGATGGCGGACTTCTTGCGGGCGGATTCTCGCTGGAACTCGGCGAACAGGCGCTGCTCGCTCAGCCGGGAACCCTCCTGAAGCCGCTGCTCGATATCGCGCACGGCGCGCATGAGGAAGGGGCCGAGCAGGTTGCTGCGGTCCTCGACCGGACCGGTGAGATCCAGGACGCCCTCCAGTCGCCTGGTGATCGGGTGAATGATCGGTGCGCCGTAGCAGCAGAAGACCCGCAGGGCTTCGAGGAAGTGCTCATGACCGGCCACGGCGATCGGTTTGCGCAATTCGAAGGCGGTGGCCAGCGAGTTCGTGCCGCTGACCTCCTCGACGTACTGCACGCCCGGGACCGCTTGGACGGCGTCGAGATACCGGTAGAGGACCGGATTGCTGGTGCGCCGATCGACGATGCGCGCGCAGTGGTCGGCGAGCAAGATCGAGAACCGGGTGTCGTCGAGTTCGTCGAGAATTTTGGTCAGTACCGGGTCTGCCGCACGCAGGAGCCGACTGTGGCGGTCGATATCGAACAGCGGTGTCTCGCGCACCGCCATGGTGGGGTCGAGTCCGCTCAGCACGGATCGGCGCCATCCAAGGGCAATCTCCGGCCGCAGGTCGACGTCATTGTCGCGAAAGCTCGTGGTCATCGAATCTTGTGGTTGGTAGCTGTAACGAAGTGGTGAGATTTATAGCAGTTTGCCGCCGCCCATGGTGCTGCGCAAGGTTGTGACGATGACAGCCATAGCTCACCACGGGCTGAGTGTTCCCTGGCGAGCGTTCGGCGCCGGCCCGTCGCCGATCGCCCGACGCGCAGGAGATGACCGGGGCGCGTCCGCGGCAGATGAGTCGGCTGCGCCATCCGGTGAGCCTGTCGTCCCAGCTGGTGAACGCGTGGGAATGCTTCGACGCCGAGGCGGCGGGTGCGCTACAGCAATACCGCTCTCAGGTCAACTCGCTGGGTTTGGGATACATTCTGAGCCAGATCGAGGTCGGGCTCCGGTCCGGTTCGACGACGGCCGAACGTGCCTTTCGATCGAGGTTGCCCGCGGTCAGTTCACGCGGCGCAGTGCGCCCTCCGCGCGCAGGTCCGCGATAGTGGGATAGCCGTCGATGGCCATGAGCAGGTCGGCTTCGGCGAGGATCGACCTGATGTGGTGGACCACGCCGTCCTCGCCACCGAGCGCGAGGGCGTAGGCGTAGGATCGGCCGACGCCGACGGCGGTCGCGCCCAGGGCGAGTGCCTTCACGACGTCGGTGCCGCTGCGTACGCCGGAGTCGAACAGCACCGGAGTGTCATCGGCCGCTGCCACGACATCCGGCAGGGTGTCCAGCGCGGGCAGTCCGCCGTTCGCTTGTCGCCCACCGTGATTGGAGCAGTAGATGCCGTCGGCGCCGAAATCGATCGCCTTGCGGACATCGTCGGGATGGCTGATGCCCTTGAGCACGATCGGCAGGCTGGTGGCCGCACGGATCCACCGGAGGTCCTCCCACGACAGCGAGTAGCCGAACTGGCCGGCCCACTCCGCGGCGGCGGCCGAGATGTCGTCCTCCGGTGTCGTGGCCAGACGTCGGAGGAAGTGTTCGTCGGTGAAGTAGTTGGCGAGGCAGTATCCGCGCAGCTGGGGGAAGTTCGCGCGGTTCAAGTCGCGTGGCCGCCATCCGGTGACCCAGGTGTCGAGCGTGACCACCAGAGCTCTGTATCCTGCTGCCTCGGCACGGTGGATCAAGCTGACGGCGAGGTCACGGTCTTTCGGCGTGTACAGCTGGAAGAAGCCGGGTGTGTCGCCGAGCGCGGGCCCCAGTTCCTCGACCGGATCGGTGGACAGCGTGGACTGCACCACCGGGACGCCGGTGCGGGCGGCCGCGCGCGCCACGTGCAGATCACCGTGGAAATCCTGGGCGCAGATGCCGATGACGCCGATCGGAACGGTGAACAACGGAGTGGGTAGACGCATGCCGAACAGCTCGATCGACAGGTCACGCTCGTAGCGGCCATTGAACATGCGGGGAATCAACCCCCATTTGTCGAAGGCCGCCATATTCGCCCGTTGGGTGTGCTCGTTACCGCAGCCACCCGCCACGTACGACAGGATCCACTCCGGCAGCACCTCGGCCGCTCTGCGCTCGAGGGTCTCGAAGTCGACCGGATAGCGCGGAAGGATGCCTTTCGTCCCCGCTCGGTAGATCTCGAGCTGGAAGTCACCGTATTGCTGCGCCACGTGCCGTGTCCTTGTCTATCGTTTCGTCTCGGGGTTTCAGCGGCGTCGAGCCACGCCGACCTGGGCGAGTGCGTCGTCCACGTAGCCTGCCGCCGCGTGCATCGCGTTCCGGTCGCTCTCGTTCAGGCGCCAGTCCAGCACTTCCGCCGCGCCGGACCGGGTGAGGCGGACCGGCACACCGACCGCGATGTCGTCGATGCCGTATTCCCCGGCCAGCACCATCGACGCCGGCCAGATCTCGCCGCTGTCGGAAGCGATGGCACGCACCATCGAGGAGATGCCGTTGCCCGATGTCCACGTCGACGTGCGCGGCACCCCCAGCGCTACCCACCTCGGGTACCACTCGAGCAGGTAGGCGCGTGCCGCACGCTGTTGCCGCTCGTCGAGAACCACCGGCCGATCGTCGATCTGTACGCGGTCGAACAGCGGCACACAGTGATCACCGTGCTCCCCGAGCACCCAGGCCGACACTCGATGTGGTGGTACGCCCAGTGCTTCGGCGATCCCGTATCGCAGTCGCAGGCTGTCGTTGATCGTGTAGCCGAGCACACGGCGGCGATCGATCCCGGTCATCTGCTGCAATGCGGTGACGAGCGGATCCACCGGATTGGACGCGACGATCAGCACACCGGGCCACCCGGGAGTCGCTGCGAGCGTTTGCCCGGTTTCGCGGGCGATGGCGAGATTTTCGGCGAGGTATTCGATCCGGGGGCTGTCCTTGCGCGGTGGTGCGGCGGCGGATAGCACCACGATGTCGGCGTCGGCGGCATCGGCGACGGTGCCCGCGCGAACGTCGAACGGACGGGCCGAGATTCGCAGTTGCTCCAGATCCCACACGTGTGTTTGCAGGGCATCGGTGTTGCGGTCGATCAGGACGAGCTCGTCGCCGGTCCCGTTCAACGACAGGGAGTACGCCACGGAGGAACCGATCCCGCCTGCCGCTCCGACGATCGCGATCTTCATAGCAGCCTCCTGGGCATCTCGGACCGAGATGTGGGGGTAGAGAGTTGTGCCTATCCGAGATGCTCGAGTGTTGATTGTGTCACAATCTGGATTGTGACACAAAAATTGTGTCACAAAAGAGGCGGGTCTGTGATCGGCGTCCGTTGCGATACTGGAGGCTGTGAACGCCGAGTCGAACGCTGCCGGGAGAGTTGCCGCTCACCTGCGCGATGAGCTGTTGTCCGGTTCCCATCGTCCCGGCGAGCGGCTCAGGGAAGAGGAGTTGGCGGCACGATTCGGAACCGGCCGCTACACCGTTCGCGCAGCGCTGCGGTCACTGGTCGCCTCCGGCCTGCTGGATCACCGCCCGAACCGGGGTGCGATCGTCCCGCTGCTTTCCCGGGAGCGCGTCGATGAACTCTATGACCACCGAGAGGTGCTCGAGATCGGCGCACTTCGTCTGGCACAGCGGCACGGGGCCGATCTCGGGCGGGTCGCCGAAGCGACGCACGCGTTGCAGGCGCTTCCCGACGACGCGTCCTGGGTCGAAGTCATCGTGACCCATCAGCGGATTCACCACGAGCTCGTGGTCGCGGCCGCAAACAGCAAGCTGTTACAGGCCTACACGCAGTGTGAGGAAGAACTGCATTACGTCGTCTCGACGGTCCGGCCGGACTTCACCGCCTCCCGCCTCGCGCAGCTGCACACCACACTGCTCGCCGAGCTGCAACGCGGCGGCGCCGCCGCGATCGCCGCGCTCGAATACGACCTGCAGATCGGCCGTTCCGCCGTGCTCGACGCATTGCCCGGCCGTCACGAAGAAGCCTCCTAGCCGCAGATACCTGATCTGCGTCCATGCACCGAGATCACCTTTCCGATCGTGGATGGGCGACTTGCACTGCCGCGTGGACGACGTCTGTACCCAGTAGGGTGCAGCCGTGGTCCGAGCACGATTTGCGGCAGCGCCGTACACACTCGCCGATGTCCTACCGTCTATCGCCGCGTCCTACGGGATGCAAGCCCACAACCCCTTGGAGCTCACACCCAACCGTGATGTCGTCGTGCTGGTGATCGATGGACTGGGTGCCGAGTTGCTCAGGCGGCACACCGATGTCGCGCCGACGCTGGCGGCTCACGTCAGAGCCACTCTGACCGCCGGCTTTCCGGCGACGACCGCAGTCAGCATCACCAGTCTGGCCATGGGGGCACCCTGTGCCACGCACGGCATCATCGGCTACAGCTTCGCCGTGCCCGACACCGACAGCGGCCTCAGACTGCTCAACTCGCTGCGCTGGCGACTCGATGCCGCGACCGGCGAAGACGCCCTCGAGACCTATCCGCCCGAAACCGTGCAGCAAGCTCCCAGTCGCGTACAAGACCTCGCCGCACGCGGGATAGATGTGCACTATGTGATTCCGGCGTATCAGAGCGACTCGGGCCTGACCCGCGCCGCGTTCCGCGCCGCCGGAACGCTACATCCTGCCAGCGACCTCGACCAGCTGCGAGCAGGAATCCTCGCCGTCGCCGACCATCCCGGAACACAGCCCCGATTCGCCTACGCCTATTTCCCCGATCTCGACGCGGCCGGCCACATGCACGGACCCGAATCACCGCGATGGCTGGAAGTCCTGCGTGACATCGACGCCTGCGTAGCCGACCTGTTGACCGATCTACCGGCCACCTGCACGCTGCTCATCACCGGCGATCACGGAATGATCGGGGCGGACGACGTCATCGACCTCGACGCACGGAGCCGGTTGCACCACGACGTCCGGCTGATCGCAGGCGAGGCCCGGGTGCGCCACATCTACCTCGAGCGTGCCGATGCGCTGTCCGATGTCATGGCCGTATGGACCGACGAATTATCCACCCACGCCCATGTGGTCAGCCGCGAGCAAGCGTTGGACGAGCATTGGTTCGGGTCCACTCCGCCCGAGCCCGTCATCGCCCACCGAATCGGAGACCTCATCGCCGTCGCGGAGGGCCGCAGCGTTCTCGTGTGCCCGGACCGTGAACCACTCGAGTCGACGATGCTCGGTCATCACGGCGCGTGGACAGCCGACGAGCAACTGGTTCCACTCATAGTCAATCGATAAGCGGTCAATCGATAAGCGCACGCGAAATGTCATCCTCTCGATCGACGGACCGGACAAAGCCGGCCGGACCGGAGGAGCCCGGCACGGATCGCACCCACCGTGTAGAAAGAACGTTTCATACACTGGTGGTATGTCGAAGGTAAAGAGTGTTTCCGTGTCGGGTCGTGGATCGGAGGCGCGCGAGCGACTGTTGGCCACGGCGAGCAGGCTTTTCTACGTCGACGGTATCCGGGCGGTCGGTGTCGACCGTGTCATCGCGGAGGCGGACGTCGCCCGAGGCACGTTCTATCGACACTTCGCGGGAAAGGATGACCTCGTGTGCGCCTACCTCGAGGCCACGGATCAGCGGATCCGTGCCGGCTTGGCCGTGGCGCAGGAGCAAGCCGATACCCCCGCAGCCTTCCTCGAAGTCGTGGCGCGTGGCATCGGCGAGGAGATCTGCCGTGAGGGATTCCGCGGGTGCCCATTTATCAATGCCGCCGTCGAGTATCCGGAGCGGAGCAGTGCGGTTCACCAGGCAGTCCTGACCTACCGCGAATCATTTCATCGAGTGCTGGAGCAGGCCTTTCGGCAAGCCTGTGTGGCCGACCCTCGAGGGGCGGCCGATGCGATGGTGGCATTGCGTGACGGCGCGATGGTGGCCGCTTACTTGGGAGATCCACACTCGGCCAACCGAACCTTGAGCGAAGGTGTCGCCGCACTTCTGGCTCTCGACTGAGTTCGTCCTGGAGTTCGCCCCTTGCGGCTTGCCGCCGGGCTCGTCCACGGCTATCGTAACTAGTGAATAGACCGTTCTATCTACAGGAGATCCCGGTGACTGAGAGCCACGCCGACAAGGTCGGCACCGTCGTGCTCATCCACGGCCTCTGGATGAATCCACGCAGCTGGGAGAAGTGGATCCAGCGCTATCAGGCGCAGGGCTATCGAGTCCTGGCCCCTGCCTGGCCGCGCCTGGACAGCGAGGTGGAAGAAATCCGCCGGGATCCGGCGCGCATCAACGGCTTGGGACTGGGGGAGGTGGTCTCGCGCTACGAGGAGGTCCTCGGCGGTCTCGATGAGGCGCCGATCATCATCGGGCATTCGTTCGGCGGCGCCATCACCCAGATTCTGCTCGACCGAGGCTTGGGTAGCGTCGGCGTGGCCATCAACTCTGCCGCTGTCAAGGGTGTTCTCCCGCTGCCCTACTCCACCCTGAAGTCGGCCTGGCCGGTGCTGCGCAACCCCGCCAACAAAAACAAAGCGATCACATTGACACCCGAGCAGTTCCGTTACGCCTTCACTCATACGCTCAGTGAAGAAGAGTCGGCCGCGGCGTACGAGCGATACCACGTGCCCGCGGCGGCGCGTGTGCTCTTTCAAGGCGCGTTCGCCAACGTCAACCCGCGCGCCACCACAAAAGTCGACTTTCGCAGTCGGCGGCAGCCTTTGCTGTTCATAGCGGGTGAGGTCGACCACATCTCACCCCCGAAGGTGAACAAGGCCAACCTGCGTCTGGCGCGGAAGTCCCCAGCGGTGACCGAGTACAAGGAGTTCCCTGGCCGCACCCACTTCATCGTCGGCCAGGAAGGATGGGAGGAGGTGGCCGACTACGCGCTCAACTGGGCCGTCGAGCACACCGGTACCGAACGACGTGCTACTCACTCCGGGCTGGAACCCCGTCCCACCGGCGCCGAAAAGCTCCGGTGAGTCGTCGAGTCCATCAACCATCGGCAATCTCCCGAATCAGCAGAACCGACCAATCGGTCTCTGATCAGCGCGACTTTCTCATCAACCGGACTCTCCGCGCCGGATAGGTCGAGACGGCACGCCCGCGGACGCCACGTTTCTCGGCGAGCGGGCGTGTCGCCATCGCGGCCACCATCACGGCGGGCGACCACGCCGTGTCGCTCGCCAGTACGGCCGGATCTGGTGTCGCTGCGAGATCGGCGAATCGGCCACCACGGCGGGCACCGGGAATCGCGCCGGCCCTCGGCCGAGCCGTGGAAGCGGACAGCGCTACGCCGAACTGTCGCCCCTTCGAGGGTTCCCGCTTCGTTCGGTACGGCCGACACCGAGTTCGCCGAGCCGATGCTCAGACCCCATCCCACGGTCATTCCTGGTCTCCCCTTCACGTTCGATCCGCGCCGGTCCGCGCAAAGCATCTCCCTCTTTTCTCGGACCGAAGTTATAGATTAGCCTCACCTAACAAGTTGAAGTGATCCACCCTGGAGGCACCGTGGGCAACGTCCGGACCAGTGAAGATAATGGTCAAACGACCAGTAGTGCAGTCGTGGTGCTTCCCGGGAACCGAGCCGAAGCCATCGTCTGGGGCGGCCCGGCGCCGCGTACCCGAACCGGCCGCCGCTGGCCTGCCGCCGAGCCGCAGCGCCCGCTGGCACTGCACGACTCCTGGTGGACCGTGAGTGCGGCGGGATTGCTGGCAACCTCGATTCTCGCTGCGACACTGTGGATATCGGTGCACGTGCGGGTGGATGCCGCCTTGCACACTGCGGGACTGTTCGTGCATCTGGCGGCCCTCATCGTCGGTTTCGGCGGGGTTCTGGTGGCGGACTACCTGATGGCACTGTGGCTGTCCGGCCGGTCGACGCTGGCCGACGCGATCACGGGCATGTCACGTCTGCACGCCCCGATCTGGGTGGGACTGACGGGGCTCGTGATGAGCGGCTGCTTCCTCGAACCGGATCTCGGCTCGGGAGCGACCCGCACCAAGATGGTGCTGATTCTGCTGCTGACACTCAACGGGTTACAGGCGACGGTACTGAGCAAGCGCCTGTCCCGAGAAACTTCGGGCACACCTCCGACGCGGCTGCTCATCTGGGGCGCCGCTTCCGGAGCCGTCTCGCAGGTGTGCTGGTGGGGCGCGGTCGGCATCGGATTCTGGAACGCGCAACACTGAGGGCATCGGGACGAACCGGCCGGGCGGCAGGTTACGCGCCAGGCGATCGCCGGCAGCCGAGCGGCTGGTGTGCCGCCGCGCTGCCACTGTTCACCACCGCCGTGCACAGAACCGTGCCCGACCAGGTTGATCAGCGATATTCTGGGGGTGCATCGTTGAGAGGTGAGCAGTGAGAGCTCTGCGTCGCGGTTTCGGATATTCGAACCGGTGTAGTCGATGACCGATGTCGATCCACTCGCGACACAACGTGGCGTGTCCGGGTCGGTTGCCGCGGAATTGGCTGCGGCCGGGTTCGACGATGCCGTGGAAATCGGTCGTGGTGGTTTCGGTGCCGTCTACCGGTGCGCGCAGTCGGCGCTCGACCGTATTGTGGCGGTCAAGATCCTCGCCGCCGATCTCGATGAGGAGAACCGGGCACGGTTCTTCCGCGAGCAGCGGGCGGCGGGCAGGCTGACCGGGCATCCCAATATCGTCAATGTTCTCCAGGTCGGCGTCACCGACGAGGGTCGGCCCTTTATCGTCATGCCGTATTACCCGCGGGGCTCGCTCGAGGAGCGCATCCGTCATGACGGACCACTGCCGCTGGAGGAAGCGCTCCGGCTCGGGGTGAAAATGGCCGGCGCCTTGGAGGCCGCGCACCGCTCCGGCGTGCTCCATCGTGATGTCAAGCCCGGGAATATCCTGCTCACGGACTACGGTGAGCCGGCGTTGACGGACTTCGGCATCGCCCATGTCACGGGGGCCTTCGTCACAGCTACCGGCGTCGTGACCGGCACGCCGGCCTTCACCGCCCCCGAGGTCGTTTCCGGCAAGCCCCCGAGCCGCGCCGCGGATGTCTACAGCCTGGGCGCGACGTTGTTCGCCGCACTCACCGGTCACGCCGCCTTCGAACGCCGCACCGGTGAGCAGTTGGTTGCCCAGTTCGTACGGATTACCGCGGAGCCGATCCCCGACCCGCGGGCGCACGGAGTTTCCGAGGATCTCAGCGCCATTCTCGAACAGGCCATGTCCCCGGACCCGGACAGCCGCCCGTCGGCCACACGACTGGGTGAACAGCTCCAGGAATCTCAGCTTCGCCATGGTTTCCCGGTCGATGAAATGGCTTTGCACACGACATACGGGGCAGAACAAGCAGGCATCTCGCCTGGAAGCAGGAAGTCGCCCTCGATAGAGCGCACGCCCCAGGGGGACCGATCAGCAGAGACACCATCGGGCCGGACGGGCAGGCTTCCGCTGGAGCTGACCAGTTTCGTCGACCGCCGCGCAGAGCAGAACGACGCGAAGAGCAAGCTGTCCACATCGCGGCTGGTGACGTTGACCGGAATCGGCGGGGTAGGCAAGACCCGCCTTGCCGTGCGGGTCGCCAACAACGTCCGCGGCGACTTCCCCGACGGCGTCACGTTCGTAGAGCTGGGCGAGCTACGGGACGAGTCGCTGCTGGTCGGTGTGGTGGCGCGCGCCGTGGGCGTGCAAGACCGGTCGGTACGGCTGTTGCACGAGGCGCTGGTGGAGTTTCTCGCACCTCGCAAACAGCTACTCGTGCTGGACAACTGCGAGCAGATGGTGACCGCGGTGGCACACCTCGCCGAATCGCTGCTCCGGGTATGCCCGGATTTGCGGATTCTCGCGACCAGCCGTGAGCCGATCGGCCTCGGCGGGGAAGCCGTGCTACCCGTCCTCCCGCTCGCCGTGCCCGATCCCGATCACTCCCCGCGGGGACTGTCCCGCAACGACGCGATCACGTTGTTCGCCGAACGAGCCGCCGCAGTGGTCGCCGGCTTCGAGGTCACCGACGACAACCGGGTCACCATCGCCCGTATCTGTCAACGGCTGGACGGATTGCCGCTACCGATCGAGCTTGCGACGGCCCGGTTGCGTGCGATGTCGCCGGAGCAGATACTGCAGCGGTTGAGCGATCGCTACGCGTTGCTCACCCGCGGAAGCAGGGGTGCGCCCTCTCGGCAGCAGACATTGCGGATGTGCATCGACTGGAGCTATGACCTCTGCACACCGGACGAGCAACGGGTATGGGCCGGGCTGTCCGTGTTCTCCAGCAGCTTCGAGCTCGAGGCCGCACAATACGTTTGTGGTGTCGGCCTGCAGGCCGAGGAAGTACTGGACATCGTGGCGTCCCTGGTCGACAAGTCGATCCTGACGCGGGAGGAATCCCGTGGCGCCGTGCGTTTCAGAATGCTCGACACCGTCCGCGACTACGGCCTCGAAAAGGCGCGGCAAACCGGTGAATACCCGGACCTCCGCCGTCGCCATCGTGATTGGTATGAGCGGCTGGTTCGCCAGGCAGAGGCCGACTGGGTGAGTCCCCGCGAACTCGCATGGCTCAACAAATTCAGTCAGGAACTGCCGAATGTTCGGCAAGTGCTGGAATTTTGCGTCTCCGAAAGCCCGGAGATCGGAATCCGGATCGCCGCGGACCTCTTCCCCTTCTGGCACTCGCACGGTTCCTTCAGCGAAGGCCGGCGCTGGCTCGATCGATTCCTGGCCTGCGAGATGGGGCCGGAAAGCGTCGCCGACCGGGCCGGGGCGCTGTGCTTCGCCATCTATATGGCCGGAATGCAGGGCGACGTCGGGGGGATGGTCCCACGCATGCGAGAAGAGAGAGCTCTTGTCCAGCAGACGACCTCGACCATAGCTCACGCCTACATCGACCTCGGGGATGGGCTTCTCGCCTTGTTCAACGGGAGCCCTTCGGACGCGCGCCCACATCTCGAGAGAGCCGAACGAGTTCTCACCGAATACCGCCTGCACACCCCCCTGCTCATGGTCGTCGGCATGCTCGCGCTGACGTATGCGCTGCTCGACGACGTGGAGAGGACGATGAAATGCTATGAACACGGGCTCGAAATCTCCCAGGAGCGTGGAGAATCGTACTTTCGGACGTACTTGCTGTGGGTGCTGGCGATTGTCGTGTGGCGGGATGGTGACCACATGGGGGCGACTCGGTTACTCGAGCAGGCACTACAGGTGAGCCGGAGGATCACCGATCGCCTGAACGCCGTCTTTTGTCTGCAGACATTGGCATGGATAGCCGCCGATCAACAGGATTTCGAGCGCGCGATCGTGTTGACCGGGGCGGCAAGCCAGCTCGGCCACTCGATGGGCAGTCCCCTCGTGCTCTTCCCGGACCTGCTCTCGTTCCAAGAAGAGTGCGAACGCAAATCGAGAGAGGCGATGAGCGAGAAGAGCTTCACCGCGGCTCGCCGGGAGGGCGCAGCACTCGGCTTCGAGGCAGCCGTCGCGTACGCCCTGGGTGAAGACGTCTCGCCGATGCCGGACGCTGGTCGCAAACTGACCAAGCGCGAGCGTGAGGTAGCCGAACTGGTCGCCGATGGGCTGACCAACAAGCAGATCGCCGCTCGTTTGGTGATCTCGCCACGTACCGCCCAGGGCCACATCGAACACCTCCTGACCAAGTTGGAGTTCACCTCGCGGGCTCAGATTGCGGCATGGGTCAGAGATCCGCACAACAAGCCTCCTGAGGTATCGGCGGACGACAGTTGATCATTGTTGATCGAGGAGTGTCGTAGAGCTTCTCGAGGAGTCGGCCGAGCTCCGCGTGTTCGGCCGGACCCCATCCTCGAATTCGAGGATCACGATGACTCCCCGGCCAGTCCCGCATAGGCGATCCGCAGATCCTTCTTGAGGATCTTGCCGCTGGGGTTCTTGGGTAGCCGCTCCGCGAATACCACGTATTTCGGCCGCTTGTAGCCCGCCAGGAATTCGCGCGTGTGGGCGTCGACCTCCTCGACGGTGAGTGTGCTGCCGGGTTTGCGGACGATCACGGCGGTGACGGCTTCGATCCAGTGCGGATGGTCGATTCCGAATACGGCGACCTCGGCGACACCGCCGAGCCGGTAGAGGGCCTCCTCGACCTCCCGGGACGCGACGTTCTCGCCGCCGGTTTTGATCATGTCCTTCTTGCGGTCCACGACGGAGAGATAGCCGTCTTCGGTGAGCACGCCCAGATCACCTGAGTGGAACCAGCCGCCGCGGAAGGCCTCGGCGGTTCTGGCCTCGTCGCGGTAATAGCCGAGCATGGCGTGCGGGCTGCGATGGACGATCTCGCCGATCGTTCCGGGTGGCAGCGGATTACCGTCGTCGTCGACGACCAACGTCTCGACGTTGATCGCGGCCTTGCCTGCGCTGCCCGCCCGCTCCCACTGCTCGTGCGGGCCGAGGATCGTGGCCACCGGCGCCATTTCCGTCTGCCCGTAGAAGTTCCACAGCCGAACTTCGGGTAGGCGCTCCCGCAGCTCCCCCAGCACCTCCACCGGCATCGGGGAGGCGCCGTAATAGCCCTTACGCAGGCTGGACAGGTCGGTCGAGTCGAAGTCCGGATGACGGAGCAGCGAGATCCAGACCGTCGGTGGGCAGAACAGCTTCGTCACCTTTTCCCGCTCGATGGTCGCCAGCAGCGCGGCCGGATCGGGTCCGGGCAGGATGATGCTGGTGGCGCCGAGATAGACGTCGACGCAGAAGAAGCAATCCAGCTGGGCGCAGTGGTACATCGGCAGCGCGTGGACCTCGATGTCGTCGGCGCTCATCCCGCCGTCGATCGCGCAGGACACGTACTGGGCGATCAGCGAGCGACTGGACAGCATGACCCCCTTGGGCCGGGACTCGGTTCCGGAGGTGTACATCAGGCGCAGCGGATCGTCGTCGGTGACCAAGACCTCGACCGGGGACGGGTCGCCGGTCCGGATCCAGGTGTCGACGTCCTCCCACTCGCCGGTGGGTGTGGTCGGCGACCGCCCGATCCAGCCGCGGATTCCGCCGGTGAGACCCGCTGTGGCGATGGCCTTCTCCGCGGTCGGGGCGAGGGTGTCTTCGGTGACCAGGCCGCACGCTCCGGAGTGGGACAGAATATAGGCGACCTCTTCGGCGCCGAGCATGAAGTTGACGGGTACGAGCACCGCGCCGAGGCGTGCGGTCGCGAAGGCCAGCACCACGTAGTGACCGCAGTTGTGCGACAGCAACGCCAATCGGTCGCCTTTGCCCAATCCGCGGTCGGCCAAGGCGTGCGCACACCGATTCACGCTCGCGTCGAACTCCGCGTACGTCATGGACCGCTCTCCGTCGATGACGGCGACCTTGCCCGGATAACGCTGGGCGGTGCGGCGCAACAGATCGCCCACGGTGTGCTGGCGGGCCTGGGTCACGGCGTCGCTGGTCATCGGGATGTCCTTCCTGGAGGTGAGGTCACGAGCTGAGGTGGAAGAGTCCGCGAGGCGGGCATTTGTCACCGGAGGCTGGTCCGCGATGCGCACGGCGGCAAGATCGTTTTCATCACGACTCCTCGGCCGAGTCGGCGTGCTGCTGGGTTGGGGGAGATGGTCGTGAAGACCGCGTTGTCGGGCTGGGGCCGCACCGGGGTGGTCTGCGTGTTCAACAGTGATGCACCTCACTGATATTGGAAGACAATATTGGCTCCTATTGTCTGCGTCAAGGTTCACAGTTCCGCTCGCTGATCGCCCTTGTCTCGGTCATTGCCTCGGCAGATTCGCAACTTTCATGCGATTGCCTCTTGTGCTTACCGACCCGGAGCGGCATATTGGCTACCAATCGTGTCTACGAAGATCGCTGTCATCGGAGGATGCAGATGAACCGACCCGCGGCGCAGAGTGGCGCCGACCTCGATGTCCCGGTCCTGATCGTCGGTGGCGGCCCAGCCGGGCTCACGGCCGTTCTGGAACTGGCCAGGCGCGGGATCGACGGTCTACTGGTCGAACGGCGCGCCTTCACGGCCCACTTTCCGCGGGCGCACCTGCTCAACGTTCGCACCATGGAGACATTCCACGACGTGGGCGTGGCCGAGCAGATCTACCAGGAGTCGCCGCCCGAGGATCAATGGCACAAGTGCGCCTGGTACACCTCGCTCGCCGGCCCGACCCCGTTGCACGGCCGCAAGATCGGTGCGGTCAACGCCTGGGGCGGCGGAGCGGACGCGGCCCGTTACGCGGCCGCGAGCCCGCGCCGGTTCGCGAACCTTCCCCAGTTGCGACTCGACACGATCCTCGCCGACCACGCCGCACAAGCCTGGCCGGGGCGAGTGCGATCGCAGCAGGAGCTCGTCGGTTTGGACCTCGATGACACCGGCGCGACGGCGACGATCGTCGACCGGGACAGCGGCCGCTCGTACCAGGTCCGCGCCCGTTTCGTGATCGCCGCCGACGGTGGGCGGACGTGTGCCGGGCTGGCGGGTGTCGGGGTCACCGGTCCGCGGGCCCTTCTGGACATCGTCAGCGTCTACTTCGCCGCCGACCTGTCGTCCTATGCCGACCCGGAGGCGCTGCTCACCTACTTCATCTCCCCTACCGGTCAGGGCAGTTTCGCCGGGGCGCTGCTGGCGCTCGGCCCGGGCCGGTGGGGTGCGCGCTCACCGGAATGGTCGCTGAGCATGGCGTACCACATCGGCGACCCGGAGGCGCAGGACGCGGACGCCGTCCTGCGGCAGGTGCGCGGAATCCTCGGCCTGCCCGACCTGGCTATCGACGTGCGCGCGATCAGCCACTGGCAGTTCGAGGGTGTGGTCGCCGACCGTTTCCGGGTCGGCCCCATGTTCCTGGTCGGCGACGCCGCGCACCGTCATCCGCCCACCGGGGGCCTCGGCTTGAACACGGCGATCGGTGACGTGACGAACCTGGCATGGAAGATCGCCGCGGTCCTGAAGGGTACGGCCGCCGAGCAGCTGCTGGACAGCTACGCGAGCGAACGGATGCCGGTCGCAGCGCGGAACGTGGAGCACTCGCTGCGCAATGCGGGCCGGCATGCCCCGGTGGCCGCCGCACTCGGCCTGGCGAAGGGACAGTCGGAAGAGGAAGGCTGGGCGCAGATCGCGCAGTGGGCCGCGGATACCCCCGAAGGTGCGCGGCGGCGAGCCGCGGCGGAAGTGGCGGTGGCGCACAACGCGGAGGACTACGGCCAGCTCAATATCGAAGCGGGGTTCGCCTACGCGACCGGCGCTGTCATCCCCGACGGCACGCCGCCACCTCCCGGATACGACTCGGCCACCGAATTCCACCCGACAGCGCGGCCCGGCCACCACATTCCGCACGTCTGGCTGGATCGCGCTGGTGAGCGAGTGTCCACCTCGGATCTCGTGGCACCGGAGGGGTTGACGCTGTTCGTCGACGTGGCGCATGCGGCGGCGTGGCGCGGCGCGGCCGAGACCGTCGATGGGCTCGGGCTCACCCTCGTCGAGGTGGGCGGGGCACTGGCCGACCCGTCGGGGGAGTGGGTGTCCGTGCGCGGCACCGATCCCGGCGGGGCTCTGCTCGTGCGACCCGACCGCC
The DNA here is from genome assembly GCF_052545135.1 of Nocardia aegles. Taxonomy (NCBI): domain Bacteria; kingdom Bacillati; phylum Actinomycetota; class Actinomycetes; order Mycobacteriales; family Nocardiaceae; genus Nocardia; species Nocardia aegles. The sequence continues at coordinate 347,740 of NZ_JBQWRI010000002.1, read as the reverse complement.
ACGTCGCGTGGCGGGCGGCGACGGCTCCCGCCGATCCGGCCGCCGAGCTGGCCGCCGCGGTGCGTCTACTACTGCGCCCCGTGGCGGCCCCCACGGCAGTCCGTAGCGACTTGGCCGGGATCACCGATGCCGGCGAGGCGCTTCGGGTGGGCCCGGCGCGCGATGCGCACTTGTTCCGCGTCCTCGAATGAGGCCGATCAGGAGGAGATTTCCATGGCAGAGATCGTTTTCGGGGCGGCGACTTCCCATAGTCCGTTACTGGCCGTACCACCGCATTTGTGGGCCGAGCGCGCGGACCAGGACCGCACGAACCCCGAACTCTACGATGCCTCCGGGGTCATCCGCAGCTTCGATGACCTCGCGGCCGCGGCAGGGGACCGGTTCGCGCGGAGTTGCACACCCGGTGCCTGGGAGGAGAACTGGCGACGTTGCGCGGCGGCGCTCGCGCGGTTGCGCGAGGATTTCCGCCGCGTCGCCCCGGATGTCGTCCTGATCGTCGGAGATGACCAGCGCGAGCTGTTCACCGAGACCAACCAGCCGGTCATGGCGATCTCCGCGGCCGCGGCGATGACCACCGGCGTGCTCGACGACCACGACTCGGAATTCCTCCAGCAGGCGGCCCGCAGCTACCTGATGGACGCCGAGTTCACCTTCGCCGGCCACGCGGAGCTCGCCGAGGACCTGGTCCGGGGCCTGATGGCCGAGGGCTTCGACATCGGCTGGATGGCCGACGCGCCGCCCGGAACCGGATTCGGTCACGCTTACGGTTTTCCGATTCACCGGTTCCTGCAGCCGGCTCTCATCCCGGTGATTCCATTCATGCTCAACACCTACTACCCGCCCAACCAGCCGACCCCCGCGCGCTGCTTCGAACTCGGGCGGGCGCTACGCGCGGCCGCCGCGGCGTCGCCGATCGAGGCCCGGATCGCCGTCCTCGCCTCAGGGGGCATGAGTCACTTCGTCGTGAACGAGGAACTGGACCGGCGGGTACTCGACGCCATCGCGAACAAGGACAGTGCGGCGCTGTGCGCGCTACCGGCCACGCTGCTCAACAGTGGGTCCTCCGAGATCCGCAACTGGATCACCGCGGCAGGCGCCATGGAGGGCCGAGCGGTCGACTGGTCGGAGTACGTGCCCATCGTGCGGTCGGCCGCCGGAACCGGCTGCGGCATGGGCTTTCTGAGCTGGCACTAGAAGGAGAGGAATAACGTGGCGCGACATTCGATCGAGGTACCCGGCCTGCATCACGGGGGTCTGCCGATCCCGCAGGCGTGCGTGGTGGGCGACCTGCTGGCCTCCAGCGGGATCTCCCCGCTCGACCCGGCGACGGGAGCGGTGCCGGAAGGTACCGAGGCGCAAGTAGCGCTGGTGTTCGCGAACGCCCGCCGAGTCGTCGAGGCGGCGGGCGGCCGGCTCGAGGACGTGGCCAAGTGCACAGTCTTCGTGCGCGACAAGGCAATTCGCCCCGTCATCGACAAGTACTGGACCGAGATGTTTCCCGACGAGGCGAGCAGGCCGGCCCGGCACACGCTGCGGATCGACTTGGCCGAGCCGCTACAGATCCAACTCGAGATACTCGCACTGCTGGGAAAAGGCTGACATTCATGATAATTGACGCACACGCTCACCTCGTCGCCCCGGACGGGCTCTACGCCTTCCGGGCGGCGCTGCTCGCCGACGGTGGCTACCATGCGGGCAAGCCCAAGATCTCGGACGACGCGCTGGCCCAGGCGGCCGCGAGCAATGTGGCCGTGCTGGATTCGGTAGGGACCGACCTGCAACTGCTCTCGCCCCGCCCCTTCCATCTCGGTAGCTCGATGCAGCCGAATCGGCTGGTGGAGCCCTGGGTCCGCGCGAACAACGACACCATCGCCCGCACCGTCGCCCTGCACCCGGACCGGTTCGCCGGAGTCGGCGCGCTTCCGCTCGTCCCCGACCGCCCCGTCGATGTGGCCTTCGCCGAACTGGATCGCGCCGTGGACCTCGGCTTCGTCGGCGTGCTGATCAACCCCGATCTGCACGAGGGCCGCGGCACCACCCCGACACTCGGGGACCGGTACTGGTATCCGTTGTACGAGAAGCTGGTCGAGCGCAACCTGCCCATGCACGTCCACTCCGCGGGTTGCTACAGCGAACGCGAAACCTACAGCGAGCATTTCGTCACCGAGGAATCCATCGCGATCCTGTCCCTGCTGCGCAGCTCGGTCTTCGCCGACTTTCCTTCGCTGCGGGTGATGATTTCCCACGGTGGCGGCTCCGTGCCGTACCAGATCGGGCGCTGGCAGGCCGAGGCCCTGCACCCCGCACTCGGTGGCGACCCGGACGCGGAGCGGTTCGAGACCTCGTTGCGCAGATTGTGGTTCGACAGCGTGCTGCACCACCCACCGTCACTGGAGTTGCTGTTGCGAACCGTCGGCGCCGACCGTGTGCTGTTCGGGACCGAGAAGCCGGGCAGCGGCAGCGCCCCCGACCCGGACACCGGCCGCGACTTCGACGACATCAAGCCCGTCATCGAAAGCTTCGAGTTCTTGACGGACTCCGATCGCGGCGCGGTATTCGAGGACAACGCCCGGCTGGTGTTCCCCGCTCTGAAGAACGTGGCGGGCCGGGCATGAACGACCTCGTGAAACGGCTGCGCGCACTGGACACCTGCGCGGTGTCCGACGCCCTGGACCGGCATGGCCTCTCCGGCGTTGTCCACGGGCTGCGGCCGCTCGCCGCAGACCGACCCCTCGCGGGCCGGGCGGTCACCGTCCTGCTGGGGCCGCCGCCCGCTCCGCGCGCCGGATCGCCGCGGCGGCATCTCGGCACCGCCGCCGTCGACGCCTCCGGCCCGGATGAGGTCATCGTGGTTGCCCACCAGGGGCGGATCGACTGCGCGGGCTGGGGTGGTCTGTTGTCGCGCGCCGCCGCGATACGCGGCGTCGAGGGCGTGGTCGTCGATGGGGCGGCGCGCGACCTGATCGAGGCGGCCGCGGTGGGGTTGCCGGTGTTCGCGCGTGCCGCGACACCCGTCACCGCCCGGGGGCGGGCAGCCGAGCTCGCCTGGGGTGAGCCGGTGGAGCTCGCCGGAACCCCCGTGGCCCCGGGTGACCTCGTCCTCGGTGATTCCGGCGGTGTAGTGATCGTCCCGGCGGGCCGGGCGCAGGATGTGCTGGCCACTGCTGAGCAGATCGCCGCCACGGAGTCGGCCATGGCCACCGCGATCCAGGCGGGGACGCCGGTCTCCACCGTGATGGGCACGAGATACGAGGAGCTGACCGATGGTGACCGCTGAACCGACGCTGCACACCCGGCTGGCCGCATTGTCGACCTCCGCGGTCTCCGACGCGCTGGATCGCCTCGGCATCGTGGGGCAGGCGCTGGGCATCATGCCACTGGACCGGGCGTTCCGACTGGTCGGGCGCGCCTGGACACTACGGTACGGGCCGGTCGGGCAGGACCGTGGCACGGTCGGTGACTACATCGACGATCTCGGTCCGGACGATGTCGTCGTGCTCGACAACCAGGGCCGGCTCGACGCCACGGTGTGGGGTGACCTGCTCACGGCGACTGCCCACAGCCGGGGCGTCGCCGGAACGGTCATCGACGGTGTCTGCCGGGACATGGACCGCAGCCTCACCCTCGGTTACCCGATCTTCTCCCGGGGCACTTGGATGCGCACCGGCAAGGATCGCGTCCGGGTGGAGGCCACGCGGGTGGCGGTGTCGATCGGCGGTGTCCGGGTGGAGCCGGGTGACCTGCTGCTCGGCGACGGCGACGGATTGGTGGCGATCCCCTTCTCTCGTGCCGAGGAGGTGCTGGCGGCAGCGGAGCAGATCGAGCGCGCGGAAGACAGTATTCGCCGGGCCGTGGAGGCCGGCATGCCGCTCCGAGAAGCTCGCCGGGCCCACGGCTATCACGACCTGCAGCACCTGACGGAGCGGACGTCATGACGATCGGCGGGAGCGGCCCCGGGTTGAGTTCGGCCACTGTGCACGAAGCGGCCGGCCGGATCGGTGCGTTGCCGTCGGCGATCAAGCCGTTGGCGCCGGACATGCGCCTGGCGGCACCGGCGTTTCCCGTCCGGGTGCCCCCGGGCGACAACCTCTGGCTGCACCGCGCGGTGTACGCGGCCCACCGCGGCGAGGTGCTGGTCGTCGACACGGGTGGCGGCTTGGAGTACGGCTACTGGGGTGAGATCCTGGCCGAGGCCGCGATCGCCCGCGGCCTCGCGGGCCTGGTGATCAACGGTGGTGTGCGCGACTCCCGGCGGCTCATCGAACTCGGCTGGCCGGTCTTCGCCGAACGGCTCTGCGTGCGGGGGACCGGGAAAGACCCGGACGGCGACGGCGAACTGGGCGAACCCGTCCAGTTGGGTGAGGTCGTCATCGGTCTCGGCGACCTCGTCGTCGCCGATGCCGACGGTGTGGTGGGTATTCCCGCGGCGCGGGCCGACGACATCAAAAGCAGGTCGCTCGAGCGAGAACGAATGGAGGCCGAGTACATCCAGCGGCTGCGTGGGGGAGAGACCACCGTCGCGATCTACGGTCTGCCATGAATTCTCGTCCGTCGGGGGGAAAGCCCGCCGCTGCTATAGTGCGAGCGGTGGTGCACAGCGAACAGGAGCGGGTCACGCCGAGGAAGGTGGTTCCGATCGCGTCGGCGTCCACTGTCCAGAACCGAAGCGTCGCGGGCGTGATCAACCGGTTACGGGACATGATCATCAATCGCGCTCTCCTGCCGGGACAGCAGATCCGGCAGGAGGAGATGGCGCGTGTGCTGGGGATCAGCCGGGTGCCGCTCCGGGAAGCGCTCCGGGTGCTGACCACCGAAGGCCTGTTGACGCATCGGCCGCACCAGGGCTATTTCGTGACGCGGCTGAACGCCGAAGAGCTCGGTCAAATCCACAATCTGCTCGAGTTCTTGGAGACGGAGCTGATCCGGACAGTTCGCTGGCCCACCGGCGAGGAGGTGGCGCGATTGCGGGATATCAACCAGGAGATCGCCACCGCAGCGCATGCGCGGGACATCTCGGCGGTCAACCGGCTCAACCGAGTCTTGCACCGGGAGATCTTCCGGTTGTCGCCGATGGCGGTGTATCTGGCCGAGGCGGAGAAGTTCTGGACCATGTCCGAGCCCTACCGCCTGCTGCACGTAGCCACCACGGACACCGCGATCGCCACCGAGGAACACGATCAGCTCATCGACGCTCTCGCCGCCCAGGACCGGGCTTTGTGCCTGCGGATCCTGGCGCGCCACCGGCGGGAGACCCGCGAGGCCGCGCTCACCATGCTCACCGGTGACCTGGGGTACGCCGCGGAACTCGGCGCCGGACTGTAGCGAGCGTCGGGCGCGCCGAGTACGCCGACCGCATCGACCGACGGCCGTGCCACGCACGGGCGGCCCGGCTGATCACCGATGGCGTTTCCGGTACTCGCGGGGGGTGCTGCCGAGATGGTCGGCGAAGGCGCGTCGGAAGGCGGCCTCGCTGATGTACCCGACGGACGCCGCGACCCGCGTGACCGCCATGTCGGTCGTGGCAAGGAGTTTCGCGGCGGTCGCCATTCGCCATCGGATGAGATAGGAGTGCGGGGTTTCGCCGACCGCCTCGGCGAACCGGGCGGCGAAGGCCGATCGCGACAGATCGCAGGCCGACGCGAGGGCGGCGACCGACCAGCAATGCCCGGGATCGGCGTGGATGAGCGTGATGGCGGGGGCGATCAGCGGGTCGGCCAGGGCTCGAAAGCCGGGCGGTCCGGTGCGGTCGCGGGTCTCCAGCCGAAGGGCGAGGATCAGCAGGATCTCCGCGAGACGACTCATCAACCGGGTGCTCGCGGGACCGGGTGATGCGCTCTCCTCGATCATCGTGTCGGCGATGTGCCGCAGTGGCCCGGGTTCGTTCCCGCAGACATGGATCACGCTCGGGAGGCTGTCCCACAGCGGCCCGCGCGGTGCGTCACCCATCTGCATCAGGCAGCACACGAAGGAACAGCCCGGGTCGTCGCCACGGGTCAGTCGCAGCGGCTGGGGCGTCGCCGTCGCGGTGGGCGGAAGGGTGAGGGTCCAGGTCGTGTCGGCAGGATCGGAGCCGTCGTGCAGGTATCCGCCGACGCCGTGCGGGCGGATCACGACGTCTCCTGGCCGCGTCACGATCGGCTCGGCGCCGGGTGCCGGGACCAGGTGACTTTCGCCGGTGGCCTGGACGAGGACCGCGAGGAAGGTGGTCGGCGCACAGTCCACCCGCCACGGAGGGGTGAGGTCGATCCGTCCCGCGACGACGGTCGTCAGGCGATGCACTTCCAGCAGTGACGCCAGAACGTCGACGTCGGCGGCTCCCGGTGTTTCCAGGGTGTCCTGTGGTGGCATCGGCCCTCCGTCTCCGCCCCGCTGCTGGTTGGACGATTTCATCGTTTCTGGCGACATTACGGCATAGATGCTCCTGTTTGGGCCAGCTTTACTTGTGGATCGGAACCGGACTACACGCGCCCCGCAATCTGTGCGGGTGGCGCCCGGCGTGAAGGAGATGATTCCCCCGATGGCGGAGAACCAGTTGACCTATGAACTCGACGGTGATGTCGCGTTGATCGGCATCAACCGGCCGGAGAAGCGCAACGCGCTGCACGACCAGATGTTCGTCGAACTCGGTCGGCTCATCGAGGAGGCCGGCCGGCACGCGAAGGTGGCCGTGATCTTCGGTGTCGGGCCCGACTTCTCCGCCGGCCTGGACCTCGCGGAGACCGCTCGCCGCCTGACCGAGGGAGACATGCAGCGCACCCGGGTGGGCCCGCATGTTCCACATGTCGCCTTCGACAAGATCGCCCGGGGACGCATTCCCGTGATCGCTGCGCTGACCGGCGCGGTGGTCGGTGCGGGGCTGGAGGTGGCCGCCTCGGCGCACATCCGGGTGGCCGACGATACGGCGTTCTTCGCACTGCCCGAGGCGCGGCGGGGAATCTACGTCGGCGCCGGTGGCTCGGTCCGCGTTCAGCGCCTGCTCGGCAACGCGCGCATGACCGACATGATGCTCACCGGGCGGGTCCTCGACGCCGGCGAGGCACTCGCCCAGAACCTGGTGCAGTACCGAGTCGACACGGGTAAAGCGCTCGAGACCGCGCGTCGGATCGCGCGGACCGTGGCAGGCAACACACCCGAGTCCAATTGGGCGATCACGCAGGGGCTCGCCCGGGTGAACGACATGTCCTACGACGACGCCCTCTACGTCGAAACGCTGGTGGCCCACAACGCCTTGTCGGCGGAGTCGGAGCAGCGTCTGCGGGATTTCGTCGAGAAGCGAGCCGAGCCGCTGGACCGTCCGGCCACTGTCACACAACTGAAAACGAGCCGGTGAAGGTGCCCGATGACGAGCAACCCAGATGAATCGTCCTCCGCCTCGGCGGTGGAAAGAATGCTCAACCCGCGGTCGATCGCGATAGTCGGTGTCTCCGCCAAGCCGGGATCGGGCAGCCGCACACTACTGGACAATTTGCAGCGCAACGACTACCGCGGCGAGATCCATTTGGTCGGCCGGTCCGGCGGGGAGATCGGCGGGCTTCCGGTGCTGACCGCTATCGACGAGTTACCAGAGGGCGTCGATCTCGCGCTGCTCATCCTGCCTGCGACCGGGGTCCGGGACGCCGTCGCAGCGTGCGTCCGCAGGAACGTCCGCGTCGGCGTCATCTACGCATCCGGGTTCGCCGAGTTCGGCGACGCGGGTCGCGCGGAGCAGGCGGAGATCACCCGGCTGGCCCGGGCGGGCGGGCTGCACCTCGTCGGACCGAACTGCATCGGCTACACCAACTACATCGAGCCGTTGAACACCGTGTTCCTGCCCGACGACCCGGTACGCCGGCTCGACCCGGCTGCCGGGCCCGCGGTGGCGGTGCTGGCCCAGAGCGGCGGGCTCATGGGCATGATCTGCCAAGGCTTGCAGGCCAGGGGAGTGCCGATCTCGTATCGCTTCTCGACCGGCAACGAAGCCGGACTCACGCTGACCGATTACCTGGCGTACCTCGCCGACGATCCCGCGACCGGTGGCGCCGTCGTCTACGCCGAGGACATCCGTGACCCGAATGGATTTCTGGAAGCGGTCCGGAAGGTACGCGCGCGGGGGAAGTTGCTGGCATTGATGCATACCGGCCGCAGTGCCAGGGCCCGGCAGGCCGCGGCGTCGCACACGGGGGCGCTCGCCGCCGACTACGGGGTGATGAAAACCCTGGCGACGCACGCGGGAGCGTGTGTGGTGGAGTCACTCGAGGAACTCATCGACGTCGCCGAGATTCTCGCGCGGTACCCGCAGCCTCCGACGGAGGGCGCCGCGGTCGCGACCACGTCGGGGGCCTTCTGCGCGATCGCCCTCGACGCGCTGGGCGATCTCGGTATCGAGGTTCCGGCGCTCTCCCCGGCCACCGCGGAAACCCTCGGTGCCCGGTTGCCCGCGTACATGAAACCGGACAACCCGCTCGACCTCGGCACGGCGGTCGTCACCGATCCGGAGCTGTTCCACGACGGGCTCGCCGCCCTGCTCGGCGACGATCGGATCGGCTCCGTCACCCTCGCCGTCCCGTATTCGAACCCGGTGGCCAACCAGGAGATGCTCAGGCAGGTGACCAGAGCCGCGGCCGGGCAGCCCAAACCGGTCGCGCTCGCGCTGCTGGGTGACGTGCTGCCGATGCCCGCCGAGCTGGCCGCCTATGCCGCCGAGCACGGGATGGTCATCTCCAGCTCGCCGGAGCGGAGTCTGCGGGCGATGGCCGCGGTCACCCGCTATGGGCGCTCCTTGGCCCGCGCCCGCGCCATCGCGACAACGGGACTCGACCTGGCCGGCTCCCTCGAACTCGGGCCGGGTGCGCAGCCGGAATGGCGGGGCAAACAGATCCTGGCCGCAGTCGGCGTGCCGATTCCGGAGGGCGCGCTGGCGACCTCCGTCGACGAGGCTGTCGATATCGCCGCGAAGACCGGATATCCGGTGGCGGCCAAGGTCCAGGCCGCGGCGCTGCACCACAAGACCGAGGCGGGCGGGCTGCTGCTCGGCATCGCCGACGAGGCCGGGCTGCGCGCCGCCTGGGCCGAGCTGACCGAACGGGTCGCGACGGCAACGCCCGTCGACCTCGACGGGATCCTCGTCGAGGCTATGGCGCCCCGGGGCGTCGAGTTGATGGTCGGCGCGAAGCGGCACTCGGCGTGGGGGCCGGTCGTGCTGATCGGGCTGGGCGGTGTCTGGGTCGAGGCGCTCGGCGACGTCCGGCTGATCCCTCCTGACCTGGCCGAATCCGAGATCATCGACGAGCTCGAACAGCTGCGGTCGGCGAAGCTCTTGAGCGGGTTCCGCGGGTCCCCGGCCGTCGACCTCGCCGCGGTGGCGAAAGTCGTCGCGACCGTCGGCCGGCTGGTGACCGAGCATCCCGACATCGCCGAAATCGACATCAACCCCCTACTCGCCCGGGCGGACGGAGCGATGGCGCTCGACGCGCTCATCGTCGTCGACCACCACGACATCGCGGAGGCGGTGAGCGGAGTATGACGCAGAACCCGGCCAGGGCGCTGAACGGCGCCGACGGCGAGGCCGCCGCGCTCGAGCACGTACGGCGCGCGGAGCGCGCGGCCGGCGAAATACCGGGCCTGCCCTCGATAGACGCCGACTGGCGCCCCGAGCACGCCGCGGTCGTCGGTGCCGGGACGATGGGCGGCGGGATCGCGATGGCACTGGCCAATGCCGGGATCCCGGTGACGCTGATCGATCGGAGCACGCAGGACCTCGACCGCGGTCTGTCCCGAGTCGCCGCGAACTACGCCTCCAGCGTGCGCCGCGGTCGGCTCGACCAGGCCGATGCCGACCGGCGGCTCGCGCTCATCGGCCCGGCAACCGGCATGGCGGCGATCGGCCGGGCTGATGTCGTAGTGGAGGCGGTCTTCGAGGAGTTGTCGGTCAAACAGGACGTCTTTCGTGCGATCGATCAGCACGCGCGGCCCGGGACCCTGCTCGGCACCAATACCTCCGCGCTGGATATCGACGCCATCGCGAGCGTGACGAGTCGCCCGCAGGACGTCGTCGGTGCGCACTTCTTCAGCCCCGCGCAGGTGATGCGTCTGCTCGAAGTCGTGCCGGGTGCGCGGACGGCGCCGTCGACGGTGGCTCGCCTGATGGCACTGGGCCGGATCCTGGGCAAGGCGCCGGTCCGCGCGGGTAACGCGCGCGGATTCATCGGCAACGCGATGCTCTTCGACTACCACCGCGAGTCGCTGTTCCTCGTCGAGGAAGGCGCGTTCCCGGCCGATGTCGACCGCGTCCTCACGGAGTTCGGGTTCGCCATGGGCCCGTTCACCATGACCGACATGGCAGGGCACGACCTGGCCGTCGACTCGCGCCGCCGCGCGATCGCGACCCGGCCGACGGGCCGCCGCTACTCCGACCTCGACCTGTGGCTCGTCGATCTGGGCCGGCTGGGTCAGAAGAACGGCGCCGGGTGGTACCGATACGACCACGGAGACCGAACTCCGCATCCGGACCCGGACCTGAACCGGCAGATCGTCGAGTATTCCGCTCGCCTGGGTATCCAGCGCCGCCGGATCGCGGACGAGGAGATCCTCGAGCGCTGCCTGTACACCCTGGTGAACCGTGCGGCGCTGCTGCTGGAGCACGGCGTCGCAGCCCAGCCCAGTGACATCGACCTGGTCTACGTCACCGGGTACGGCTTCCCAGCCCACAAGGGTGGTCCGCTCTACTGGGCCGACTCGGTCGGTGCGGCCGAGGTGTCGGCCGCCGTCGAGCGCTTCCACCGACAACACGGCGCGTGGTGGGAGCCCGCGCCGCTGCTGGTACAACTCGCCCGCACCGGCGCTACCTTCGCCGGCCTCGGTGCCGCAGGACACGGAGCGTTGTCATGACGATGTACCAACCCGCCATCGACCTCGACGCGATCAGCGCTCTCGACATGCATACCCATGTCGACGCCTCCGCGAAGACCCCCGCGGTGGCGCACGACGAGGTCCGCGCCGCGATGGCGAAGTACTTCAAGTCCGGGCACGCGCCTACCGGCACGCTGCCGGATCTCGCGGCCTATTACCGCGGACTCGGCATCGCGGCGGTCACCTTCACCGTCGACCGGGGCCCATCGCAGCCCGATCCGGCGTTGCGCAACGACGAGATCATCGAGGAAGCGGCTCGGCACGGCGACATCGTGATTCCCTTCGCGAGCGTGCATCCCGACCGGGGGGAGGAGGGGGTTCGCACCGCGGAGCGGCTCATCGTCGAGGGCGGCGTCCGCGGCTTCAAGTTCCATCCGAACGCCCAGGCGTTCTTCCCCAACGACCGCAAGGCCTACGACCTCTACGAGGTACTCAACGCGCATCGCGTTCCCGCGTTGTTCCACACCGGCCAGAGCGGAGCGGGAGCCGGTACCCGAGGCGGCGGCGGCTTCCGACTGAAGTACTCCAACCCGCTGCACCTCGACGACGTCGCCGTCGACTTCCCGGACCTGCCGATCGTGCTCGCGCATCCGTCCTTCCCGTGGCAGGAGGAAGCGCTGGCCGTCGCGGTCCACAAACCCCAGGTGTACATCGAGCTGTCCGGCTGGTCTCCGAAGTACTTCCCGCCCATCCTCGTGCAGTACGCCAACACACTGCTGCGCGACAAAGTTCTGTTCGGCAGCGACTTCCCGATGATCACCCCCGAGCGCTGGCTCGCGGACCTGGAGAAGACAGGTATCCGCGACGAGGTCAAGCCCGGGCTGCTGAAGGACAACGCCGTACGGCTGCTGGGGCTGTGAGCGGGGCGAGGCCGCTGGTCGTGTTCGACAATCGAGTAGAGGAAAATTGGTGTCCTACAATCACAAGCCGGTTCCCAGCAGCATCCTGATCTTCGGTGCCAGCGGCCATATCGGCGGGCCGCTGGCCCGGTTCCTGGCGCGTGAGGCGCCGACGATCCACCTGCGCCTCGCGTCGAGCGATACCGCCAGAGCGGCCACGCTTCAGGCACAGTTCCCGCACGCCGAGGTCGTGCGGGCGAACTACGCCGATCGCGCATCGCTCGAGGCAGCGGTGCGCGATATCGACGGGATTTTCGTCCTGACGCCGAGCGGTACGGACGAAGCGTCGGCGATGACGAATCTCGTCGAGGCCTGCCGATCGTCTCGGGTCAGCCCGCACGTCATACGTCTGCTCGGCATGCAGCCGGAAGCCGACCCGCGGCGTATCCCGCAAGCCCTGCGCGATCACGGATCGGGCCTGCCGATCCAGCACCCGATCGCCAAGGCGGTGCTCGCCGCCGGCGATCTTCCCGTCACCTTCCTCAACAGCGGCGCTACATTCATCGACAATTTCCGTTGGATGACGAACGCACTGCGCGAGCGCCGGACGCTGGTATGGCCGGAGCGGCTGATTCCCTATATCGATCCGTCCGACATAGCCGAAGTGGCCGGCCGCCTGTTCCTGTCGGACAATCAGCGGCATATCGGGCAATTCCATACGATGAACAATGGCCAGGACATTCTCCGATTCGGTGAAGTCGCCGAATTGATGTCCACTCTCTGGGGTGAACCGATAGCATACGATGGAAGCAAGGCCGGTTTCTTCGCCGAATATTCCTCGATGGGGAAACGGCGGCTCGATTATCTGTGGGAATTCTTCCGGTACGAGCAGGACAACGAAGTCGTATGGGCACGAAACGACTTCGTCGAGCGAACGATCGGACGCCGGCCCACGAGCGTCAGTGAATGGCTCGCGGCCCATCGGGACGATCTGCTCGGAACATGACGGAACCGATGGTTCCGAAGTAATTCCACCAGCGCACGGGCGTGTCCCGACGCGCGATATTCCGCGCGGACCCGGATTATCGGATCGTGCGGCATTCTCGCTATACCGGCAATTCGCTGCCGTTCCATTCCGCCGCCGGCCGCATCAATGGTGACAGTCGGCGACCCAAATTATTCGCAACAAAGGAAAGGATCCTGCGATGAGTCTGCTCGAAGGCGTCGACTGGTCCGGCAAGATCTTCACGGGCCGGTGGCGCAGCGGTGGCGGTACGCCGTGCGAGGTGGTGGAACCTGCTACCGGCCAGGCACTGGGCTGCGTGGGCACGGCCTCGACGCAGGATGTGGTGCGCGCGGGCGAACGGGCCGCGATCGCGCAGCGAACATGGGCGGCACTGCCCTCCGTCGAGCGTTCCGGTGTGCTGCAGCGCGCGGCGGTGCTGTTCGAGCAGCACCGCGCCGAAATCGTCGAATGGGTCGTCCGGGAAGCCGGTTCGACCCGGTTCAAGAGCGACGTCGAGGTCCAGGGCTCGATCGGCGAGTGCGCGGAGGCCGCTGCCCTGGCTGGTCTTCCCTACGGTGAGCTGCTGCGGTCCCCGATGCCCCGGCTGAGCGTCGAGCGTCAGGTCCCCGTCGGCGTGGTAGCGGTGATCTCTCCGTTCAATTTTCCGCTCGTTTTGTCGATGCGCTCGATCGCACCCGCACTCGCGCTGGGCAACGCGGTGCTGCTCAAGCCCGACCCTCGCACCGCCGTGTGCGGCGGCGTGCTCATCGCTCGGATTTTCGAGGAAGCGGGCCTTCCCGAGGGACTTCTGCAGCTGCTGCCCGGTGGCCCCGACATCGGCATCGCCATGATCGACCATCCCGAAGTGCGCGTGGTGTCGTTCACCGGCTCGACCGCGGCAGGCCGGGTCATCGGCGCGCAAGCGGCCACAACGTTCACGCGGGCGCATCTGGAGCTCGGCGGTAACAACTCGCTGATCGTGCTCGACGACGTGGACCTCGACGCCGCCGCGTCGTGTGGCTCGTTCGGGACGTTCGTCCATTCGGGACAGGTCTGCATGGCGATCGGCAAGCACCTGGTGCACGAATCGGTCTACGACGACTATCTCGGCCGGCTCGCGAAGAAGGCAGACGCGCTGACGGTGGGAGACGGCTTCCGCGCGGATGTCGCACTCGGCCCGATGATCGACCAGAAGCAGCTCGACCACACCAAGGACCTCGTCGACCGCAGCGTCGCGGCCGGGGCGCGGCTGGTCGCGGGCGGCACCCACGAAGGACTGTTCTACCGGCCCACCGTGCTGGCGGACTGTACGCCGGATATCCCGGCGTATGCCGCGGAGGTCTTCGGCCCGGTGGCGTGTGTGCGTAAGTTCTCCACGATCGACGAGGCGGTGGCGATGGCGCGCGACAGTGAGTACGGGCTCAGCCTCGGCGTGCTCACCAACGACCTGGCCACCGCGATGTCGATCGTCGACCGCGTTCCCACCGGTCTGGCGCATATCAACGACCAGACCGTCAACGACGACCCGAACGCCCCGTTCGGCGGGGTTCGCGCTTCCGGCTCGTCGCGGGTCGGTGGGCACCGCGCAAACGTCGAGGCCTTCACCGAGACGCAATGGATGACGATTCGCGCCACGGCGCCGACGTACCCGCTCTGATCCGGCACACACAGGAAGTCGGCATGATCAAAACACAAGCCGCGGTGGTCGACACCGTGGGCGCACCCTTCACCCTGCAGGAAATCGAACTCGACGGCCCCGGCCCCAACGAGGTCGTCGTGCGCTTGGTCGCGGCGGGCCTGTGCCACACCGACCTGAGCGTCCGGGCGGGTTACCTCCCCTTCCCGTTGCCGGGCGTGCTGGGCCATGAGGGCGCCGGGGTGGTCGAGACGGTCGGCGCGGCGGTCACCCGGGTGCAGCCGGGCGATCATGTCGTACTCACCTTCACGTCCTGCGGTCGTTGTCCGGCATGCGGTAGCGGACATCCGGCCTACTGCGCTACCTGGCCGGCGGCCAACGTCCTGGGACAGCGCGATGACGGCAGCACAACACTCCGTCGCGGTAACGAGGAGCTGGGCGGCCGCTTCTTCGGGCAGTCGTCCTTCGCGACGCGAGCGCTGTGTGACGAGCGCAGCGTCGTCAGAGTCGACCCCACGGTGCCGCTGCCGGTCGTCGCGCCGCTCGGCTGTGGTGTCCAGACCGGCGTCGGGGCGGTTCTCAACGTACTGCGGCCTGCGTATGGCTGCTCGTTGACGGTGTTCGGGGCCGGCGCGGTCGGCCTGTCCTCGGTGATCGCGGCGACGTGGACCTACGCCAGCACGATCATCGCCGTCGATCGGGTGCCCGA
Organism: Nocardia aegles; assembly: GCF_052545135.1. Taxonomy (NCBI): domain Bacteria; kingdom Bacillati; phylum Actinomycetota; class Actinomycetes; order Mycobacteriales; family Nocardiaceae; genus Nocardia; species Nocardia aegles. The sequence goes on along the minus strand of NZ_JBQWRI010000002.1, from coordinate 332,663 downwards.
GCGGCTCGAGCTGGCCGCAACTCTCGGCGCGACGCATACCGTCAACGCGGCGGAGCAGGATGTCCCGGCGGCCATCGCCGAGATCACCAATGGCCACGGCGTCGACCACGCCGTCGAGACCACCGGTAACACCGCAGTGCTTCGCCATGCCGTCGACGCACTCGCCGCGCGGGGTTCCTGCGCGGTGGTCGGGGTGCCCCCGTTCGGCGCGGAGGTCTCTTTCGACGTCAATGGGCTTTTGATCGGCAAACGGGTGATCGGCGTCACCGAAGGTGACGCTGCGCCCGAGTCCTTCATCCCATTCCTCGTTGCGCAATACCAGGCCGGCCGGCTGCCGCTGGAGCGGCTCATCACCGAGTTCGCGTTCAGCGACATCGAGAACGCGGCCCGTTCCGCCTACGCCGGGGAGGTAATCAAGCCGGTTCTGCGCTTCGATACCACGTAGCTATGCGGATCATCGCGCCACGCCGCGCAAGCCGAGCAGTCGCAACGCGTTCTCCTTGAGCAGCAGCGGACGGTTCTCGTCGGAGAACTCCAGTTGGTCGAAGTCGCTCAGCCAGCGATCCGGGGTCAGCACCGGATAGTCGGAGCCGAACAGAACCTTGCGCCGCAGTAAGGAATTCGCCTGACGGACCAGCTGCGGCGGGAAGTACTTCGGTGACCACCCGGACAAATCGATGTAGACGTTGGCCTTATGGGTCGCGATCGAGATCGAAGTGTCCACCCAGGGCACCGACGGATGGGCCATCACGATGGTGAGGCCGGGGAAGTCCGCGGCGACGTCGTCGAGCAGTAGGGGGTCGGAGTAGCGCAGTTTGATGCCCCGCCCGCCCGGCAGGCCCGCGCCGATGCCGGTCTGCCCGGTGTGGAACAGCGCAACCACGCCCAGCTCTTCGAGCGTGGCCCAGAGTGGGTAGTAGGCAGGATCGTTGGGCGCGAAACGTTGCAGACTCGGGTGGAATTTGAAGCCGAGGACGCCGTACTCCTCGACCAGTCGGCGGGCTTGCCGCACCGCGGCCACGCCGCGCAGCGGGTCGACCGACCCGAACGGAATCAACACGTCGGCGTGCTCACAGGCCTGCGCGGCGATGTCCTCGCTGGACAGTCCCGGATGACCGAGACCGGTCGAGGCGTCGACGGTGAAGACCACCGCCGCCATGTTCCGTTCCCGGTAGTAGGCCGCCAGCCGCTCGACGGTGGGCGTGCGGTCCACGCCGGCTTTGAAGTACTTCGCCGAGGCGTCCAGCAATTCGGCATCCAGCGCGAAGTGGCCGTGGCAGTCGGCCTCGACGTGGGTATGCATATCCAGCGCGACGATGGCGTCCGGGTCGATACGAGATGCGAAGCGAGTCGTCATCATGTCCCCTTCGGTGCGAGTGGAGCTTCGGTGCGGGTCACGGCAGCGCGGTGCGCTGTCGCTTCCGCTCGAGTAGCTCGACGAGCAGTTCGTCGCGCTGGGCGACCATCGATTCCTGATCGATCCCGGCGAGCTCGTCGTCGACGCCGCGGACCAGCCGCGCGGCCAGCTCCGGCGTCAGCCGCGGCGCACCCAGATCATCCATCCACGCCTGTGCGGGCGGTCCGAGATGCTCCAGGACGTGGGCCATCCCGCCGGGCCCGCCGGCCAGGTGCTGATTGACCAGGGGGCCGAGCATCGCCCAGCGCAGGCCCGGTCCGTGCGCGATGGCCGCGTCGATATCGGCGACGTCGGCCACGCCGCGCTCGACCAGGGAATACGCCTCGCGCCACAGCGCCGCCTGCAATCGGTTGGCGAGGTGGCCGGGGACCTCCTTGTGCACCAGGATCGGTCGCTTGCCGACGGCCGCGTAGCAGGCCATGGCAGCCTCGACGATCGCTGGTTCGGTCCGTCGTCCCGGTACGACCTCCACGAGCGGGATGAGATACGCGGGATGGAACGGATGCCCGACCAGGACGCGTTCGGGGTGATCGCGGCACATGTCCTGCAGTCGGCTGGGCATCAGGCCCGAGGAACTGCTGGCGATCGGAACGTCCGCGGGCGCCGCCCGGTCGAGTTCGGCAAGCAGGCGCTGTTTCAGGTCGGTGCGCTCCGGACCGCTCTCCTGCACGAACTGGGCATCGGCGACTGCTGCCGCCGCACTCCCGGTGAACCGCAAGCGGTCCAGTGCCGCGCCCGGGCCGAGTCCGAGCCGGGTGAGTACCGGCCAGGCGTTTTCCACCGCCACCCGCAGTCGTCGCTCCGCCCCCGGGGCCGGATCGAACGCCGTCACGTCGAGTCCGCGAGCCAGGAAAAGCGCTGCCCATCCCGCACCGATCACCCCGGTGCCGATGACCGCCACCCGGTCGACACCGCTGTTCATCGTGAGCCCTCCGCCCGGCGGCGAGCGTAGTCGACATAGGCGTCGAGGGAGCTCGGGTCCAGTAGTGCGTCAGGTGCCGCGACGGCCCGAATATCCGCGCCCCGCAGGATCTTCTTGACGGGAACCTCGAGCTTCTTGCCCGTGCGGTTATAAGGAACACTCGGCATGGCAACGACCTCGTCGGGGATGTGGCGTGGTGACAAGCCGGTGCGCAGCCGGGTGACGAGTGCGCGCCGGAGCGGCTCGTCGAGTTGCCGACCCTCTCGAAGGACGACGAACAGGATCAGCTCACCCATCCCGCCCTGCGGATCTTCGAGGTGGATGACCACACTGTCGGCGACTTCGGCGACGGACTCCAGGGCGGTGTAGAACTCGGCGGTCCCCAGTCGCACGCCCCCGCGATTGAGAGTGGCATCCGATCGTCCGGTGATCGCGCAGGTTCCGGCGGGGGAGAAGCGGCACCAGTCGCCGAACCGGAAAGCGTGCGGGTAGTCGTCGAAATAGGCGGCCCGCAACCGGCTTCCGTCCGCGTCGCCCCAGAATCGCACCGGCATGGACGGCATCGGCGCGCGGATCACCAGCTCACCGAGTTCGCCGACCACCGCGCCGCCGCTCTCGTCGAACGCACACACATCCACGCCGAGGCTCGCACCGGACATCTCGCCCACCCAGACCGGTTGGAGCGGGGATCCCTGCACCAACCCGGTGCAGACGTCGGTGCCGCCGCTGCCGACATTGAGCAGGACCCGGTTGCCGAACTGGCGCGCCACCCAATGGAAGCCTTCGGCCGGGAACGGGCTGCCCGCGACGCCCAGCTGGCGCAGCCTCGACAGGTCGAATTCAGCAGCGGGATCGATGCTTTCTCGGCGGCAGGCCATCAGATAGCCCGGACTCGCGCCCATCAGCGTCGCGCCGGTCCGTTCCGCCAGTCGCCACTGTTCGCGCAGGTCGGGGTACAGCGGATTCCCGTCGATCATGACCAGGGACGAGCGGACCAGCAGCGCCGAGACCAGACAGTTCCACATCATCCACGCGGTGGTGGTGAACCACAGCAGCCGATCGCCCGGGCCCAGATCCCAGTGGAACGCGTGATTCTTCAAGTGCTCCAACAAGATGCCGCCATGGCCGTGCACGATGGCCTTGGGTTTTCCGGTGGTACCCGAGGAGAACAACACACACAGCGGATGGTCGAACTCCACCGGTTCGAAATCGAGCTGTTCTTCGGTGTCGACGGACAGATCCGACCAGGCGACGGTGTCGGCGAGGTCGACAGGGCCGTAGGGAACATGCACCACGTGCTCGAGAGAGGGGATGCCGCTGCGGATTTCGGCGACCTCGGCGCGCCGGTCGATCGCTTTGGCCCCGTAGCTGTAGCCGCCCACCGCGAACAGAACCTTCGGCTCCACCTGGCCGAAGCGATCGATCACACTGGACGCGCCGAATTCCGGTGCACAGCACGCCCATACGGCACCGATGCTGGCGGTCGCCAGATACGCGACCAGCGTCTCGGGGCAGTTGGGCAGGTAGGCCACGACCCGGTCGCCCCGCCGCACGCCGAGCCGACGCAGCCCCGCGCGGACCCGGCGGACCTGTTCGGCGAGCTGAGCGAAGGTGAGCTGCACCGGTTCTCGTGTTTGGGAGTAGCCGATCACCGCGATGCGATCAGCGTCCTCGGGCTCGCCGAAGCAGTGCTCGGCGTAGTTGAGGGTCGCGCCGGTGAACCAGCGGGATCCGGGCATTGTGGCCTGTTCCAGCACGGCCCGATATGGGCTGTGGGCCTTGATGCCGAAGTACTGCCAGACGGATTCCCAGAACTCCGGCAGCTCCCGTACCGACCAGGATCGAAGATCGCTCCAGGACGTGAGCTCGAGCCCGCGCTCGGCCTCGAGCCAGCGCATGAAATCCCGGACCCGGGCCCGCTCGGAGCCCGTCGGATCGGGCAGGTAGAGGAGTTCGGGCTGCGCAGCGGGCATGGTGAGTTCGGTGGTCATTCAGTGCCCCTGAGTCGCAGTCACTTTGCCGGCCCGGCCGGCGAGGAAGGCATTCATCCGGTCTTTGGCCTCGGAGCTGCTCTGCGTTACCGCCGCCATGAGCGATTCCAGCAGCAGGCCCGTTTCCGTTGTGGCTTCGGCGATAAGCGGAAGGGCTTGCAGAATCGCGTAATTCGTGACCGGCGAGTTCTCGGCGATCCTGGCGGCCAGGTCGAGCGCCAGAGTGTGCCCTTGGTGTTCGCGGGTGCGATAGTGCACGAGCCCGACACGTTCGGCCTCCTCGGCGGTAAGGACCCGTCCGGTCAGCATCATGTCGGTCATCCGGTGCGCGCCGATCAGCCTGGGCACCCGTACCGACGCTCCGCCGCCGACGAACAGGCCGCGCCGTCCCTCCGGCAGGGCGAAATACGCCGAGTCCTCGGCGACGCGCAGGTGCGCCGCCGCCGCGAGTTCGAGACCCCCACCGATCACCGCGCCCTTGAGTACGGCGATCACCGGGAGCTCGCAGGATTCGATCGAAGCGAAGGCGGCGTGCCACATCCGAGAGTGGCGCAGCCCGGCGACCGCATCGCGTTCGCTCAATTCGGACAGGTCGAGTCCCGCCGAGAAGTGATCTCCGTCGGCGGCCAGAACAACGACTTTCGCGGGTGGCGGCGGGTCGGCGAAGAACCGCCCCAGCGCGAGGATCGTCGCATCGTCGAGGGCATTGCGCTTTTCGACCCGCCGCAGTGTCACAACGGCGATGTCGCCGTCGATCTCGAGTCGCAGCGTGTCTGGAAGCCCGGTCTCGGCGCTGCTCACATCGCACTCCTTAATTGACAGGAATCCTGATGGTCAGGATTCTGGGCTACTATCAGGTTTCCTGTCAATAGGAAGATTGGATGGCGGCAATGACCAGTACTTCCCCGAAGTCGATGCCGTCGCTGCTCTATTCGGTGAAGCGGCTGGAACTTGCGATTCGGTCGCACCTGGACGAGATGCTGCGCGGATCCGGGATAACGACACTGCAGTACACGGCGCTCACGGTGCTGGCGCACCGGGACGGGATCTCCGCCGCGCAACTCGCGCGCGACTCCTTCGTGACACCACAGTCGATGGCGGACATGGTGCGCGCCCTCGAAAAGCGCGACCTGATTCACCGCACCCCGAACCCCGAAAGCAAAAGGGAACTGCTGGTTTACATTACGGAGTCCGGGCGGCGGCTGCTGCGCGACTACGCGGCGGCCGCGGAGACCATCGAGCAGCGGATGACAGCCGCGCTGACGGCCGGGCAGACCGAGGCATTCCGGACCACGCTCGGCATAGCCTGGTCGGCGCTGCGGCAGCAGTGACCCTGAGGGCTCGCGCGGTGCGCCTCTGTGCATCTCGAGGTCGAAACAGGGCTGGGTGAACCGGCCTCCGACCTCGCTGTCGGCGGACCACCTCCGCGGCAACGAGCCAACACCACACATCGGATCTACCAGCGCGAACTCAACCGAGTGCCGTGCCGGTCGGCTCGGCGGCGGATATCGGGTGGCGTCGACTGGCCGCGGCCTGCGGGGTGCCGTTGTCCGCCAGGGGTGACGACGATAGACCGTCTATTTACCCAATTCAATATATTGACTTAGGTGGTTTGCCCATGCTGTGATGGCGCTCACGTTCAAACCCCCCAAAGGCGAGGTGTTTCATGACCCCCAGCGCAGCGGCGCTATCGCTGGAGATTCGCGATGTCGGTGTGTCATTCGACGGAGTCCGGGCGCTCGACGGAGTCACCCTCTCGGCGGAGTCCGGACGGGTCACCGCCGTCATCGGGCCCAACGGTGCCGGTAAGACGACGCTGCTCAATTGCATCAGCGGGCTCTACCGGCACAGCGGAGACATCAGGCTGGGCGGAGTGTCGCTCAGCAAGCTTCCGCCCCATCGGAGGGCGCGCTTCGGGCTCGCCCGGACCTTCCAAACGCCGGCCCTGGTGGACGAGCTCCCGGCCGTGGACAACGTGATGCTCGGTGCGGCGGCCCTGACGCGGCCGGAGCGTGAACACCGGCTGCGGGAGCGGGCGATCGAACTGCTGGACCGGCTCGGGATAGACGCCGTGCGGGATCGTCCGGCGGGTTCGCTGTCGCACGGTGACCGGCGCCGGGTGGAGATCGCACGCGCGCTGCTGCCCGGTCCCGCGCTGCTGCTTCTGGACGAGCCTGCCGCCGGGCTGGACCACGACGAGGCCATGGGGCTGCTCACGGCCGTCCTGGAGATCTGCCGGACGTGCGTGCTGGTCGAGCACGACGTGGAGTTGGTGATGAAGCTGGCCGCGCACGTCGTGGTACTGAACACCGGGCAGGTGCTGGTCGAGGGACCGCCCGCGCTGGTCGCCCGGGACCAGCAGGTGATCGACGCCTACCTGGGACAGGAGATCCCCGGATGAGCGGCACGCTGCTGGTAGCGAATCTGCGGGCCTGGTACGGCAAGGTCGAGGTGCTGCACGGTGTCGATTTGGCGGCCGCCGCCGGTGAGATCGTCGCGCTCGTGGGACCCAACGGCGCGGGCAAGACCACTTTGCTGCGCAGCATCTCACGAACCGTCCGCACCACCGGCGGCATCGCCGTGAACGGCACTGACGTCGGTCGCTTGAACGCCCCCGCGGTGGCGCGTCTGGGCGTCGGTCATGTGCCACAGGGCCGCGGCACCTTTCCAGAGCTGTCGGTCGGGGAGAATCTGCGGCTCGGCTCGCTGGCGCGGGGCCGCCGGTTCCGTTCCGAGCGCACCGCCGATCTCGACCGGCTCCTGGCGACCTTCCCGATCCTGCGGGAGTTCTTGGACCGTCCCGCCGGGGCGCTGTCCGGCGGGCAGCAGCAGATGCTGGCGCTGGCCCGGGCCCTGCTGGGCCGGCCGATGTTGCTGCTGGTGGACGAGCCGTCGATCGGCCTGGCACCGTCCACGACCCTCGATCTGTTCCGCATGTTCGACGACCTGCGCGCGGACTGGGGCCTGACGATCCTGCTCGCCGAGCAGAACGCCCGGCTGTCACTGCAGGTGGCCGACCAGGCGGTCGTGCTGTCGACCGGCCAGGTGATGTTTCAAGGCACGGCAGCGGAGGTGGCGGCATCGCCGCACCTGCGCGCGGCCTATCTGGGAAAGGAGGCCCTGACGTGACGGAACTGCTCCAGCAGATCGTCAACGGGCTGAGCACAGGCTGTGTGTACGCGGCGCTCGCGCTGGCGATTTCGGTGATCTATCAAGGGGCGGGCATCCTCAACTTCGCCCAGGGCGAGATGGCTGCCGTCGCGGCGTACGCGGCCTGGTGGCTCGATGCGCTCGGCTGGCCGATGTGGCTATCCCTGCCGGTGGTCTTCGCGGGGGCGGCGGTGCTGGGAGCGGTGATCGAGCGCCTGCTGATCCGCCCTGTGGAGGGCGCGTCGGTGCTGGCGTTGGTCACCGTGTCGACGGCGCTGCTGCTCGGCATCAACGGGCTGGTGACCGTCCTGTGGGGCACCGACCCGCACAGCCTGGCCAGCCCGTTCGGCGCGGAGGCGCTGAACGTCGGCCCGGTGACGGTCACCTCGCAGCAGCTCGGTGGGGCTGCGGCCGTGCTGGTGGTGATGGCCGCGGTCGGGCTGTTCTTCCGCTTCTCCGACGTCGGGCTGCGGATGAAGGCGGTGGCACAGAAGCCGGACTCGGCCGTCCTGCTCGGAATCCGGCCGGGCCGGATGCGCGCCGCGGGATGGGCACTCGCCGCGGCCGTCGGCGCCGTCGCCGGACTCGTGGCGGCACCGGCGACCGGGGTCAACCCGGACATGATGCAGGCGCCGCTGCTGATGGCGTTCGCGGCGGCCGCGCTCGGCGGGTTCGGCAGCCGGATCGGCGCCGTGGTCGGCGGGATCGTCCTGGGCGTGCTCACCGCGCTCGCCTCCCGATATGTCCCGGGGCTGAATGGTGATCTGGCGCTGGCGGTTCCGTTCGGCGTGATCTTCCTGATCCTGCTGTTGCAGCCGCACGGGCTGTTCTCCCGGGGATCGGTGGTGCGCGCATGAGGGCCTTGGCGACCCTTCCGCCGGCGAGGACATCGGCCTGGGCGGTCGTTGCCGTCGTGGCCGTCGTCGCCCCGTATGTCGTGGACGACTACCAGGTGTTCCAGCTCGCTCGTCTGACCACCACGGCGATGGCCGTCGCCAGCCTGGTGCTGCTGACCGGGTGGAGTGGACAGGTCAGCGCCGGGCACGGCGCGTTCTTCGGGGTGGGCGCGTACGGCGCCGCGATTCTGATCGTCAAGGAGGGACTTCCCTGGCCGCTGGCGGTGGTGCTGGCCACGCTGGTCAGCTTCCTGGCCGGGCTGCTGACGGGGCTGCCCGCGCTCCGCATCCGGGGTATCAGCCTCGCGCTCATCACCCTGGTCCTTGCCGTGCTGTTACCTCCGCTGATCGTCCGCTTCGAGGATCTGACCGGTGGCTCGACCGGCATGCCGCTCCCGACGGTACGCACGCCGGCGAATGTCCAGCTGTCGAGTGCGCAGTTCTTCTACCTGGTCACACTCGCCGTCCTCGCGGCTGTTCTGATACTGCTGGCCGCCGTGTGCCGAGGGCGCACGGGTCGTGCGCTGGCGGCGCTGCGCGACCAGCCGATCATGGCGGCCACGGCGGGCGTGCCGACGGCCAGGTTGTCGCTGCTGGTCTTCGGCGCCAGCGGCGCCATCGCCGGGCTCGGTGGAGCGCTGAACGCGCTGGCGATCCAGTCGGTGGTACCGGATTCCTATACCTTCACCGTGTCGCTGGCACTTCTGACCGGCGCGGTCGTCGGCGGCATCCGGTCGTGGGCCGGGGCACTGATCGGCGCTGTGTTCGTCGTCTACATCCCCCAGCTCGTCAGCGACTCCGTCGGCGACAGCCTGTCCAGCAACTGGACCCAGGTCGTGTACGCCGTACTGCTGCTCATCGTCCTCTACTCGGCCCCCCAGGGCCTCGCCGGTCTGGGCACCCGCCTGGCCGCCTTCCGGATTCCTGGTGCACGCCTCATCCCTACTCCCAGGACAGAATCATGATCATCACACGACGAAACGCCCTCGCCGGTCTACTGGCCGCCGGCCTCGCCGCCACCTTCACCAGCGCCTGCGGGCGCGCCGACGAGACCTCCAAGGCGTCCTCCGACGGTTCCTCCAGCAATCCGATCGTCGTCGCGAGCAGCTTCCCCATGTCGGGTCCGTTCGCCCCGATCGCCGCCATCAGCAAGGGCGCGGCGGCCTACTTCGACAAGGTCAATGCCGAGGGCGGCGTCAACGGCCGTAAGGTCAAGTACGTGGCGTACGACGACGGCTACGACCCCGGCCGCGCCGCCGCCAACGTCCGCCGCGGCGTCGATCAGGACACGGCCCAGGCGTTCCTGACCTTCGGGGTACCCGGCGAGGTGGTCCGTCCATACCTCAACCAGCGCAAGGTATTCAATGTCGCCTGGTCCGGTTCCACGCAGTTCTCGCAGGTCGACAAGTTCCCCTATTCGCACGCCTGGTGGCCTGACCTCACCGCGGAGACCGCGGTCGTCGCGCAGTACGTCGGCAAGGAGTCGCCGAAGTCCAAAGTCGGTGTGCTCACGCTCAACAACGACCTGGCCGACGCCGCCGAAGCCGGGTTCACGGCGGGCGGCGTCACCCCGGAGGTCTTCCTGAAGGTGCCGCCCAGTCAGCAGGACAACACCGCCCAGGTGGCCCAGCTGAAGTCGGCGGGGGTTGATGTGCTGTACCTGGCGTTGGGCGCGCCGCAGATGGTGCCGACACTGAAATATATGGCCCAGATCGGATACCGGCCGAAGACCTTCGTCTACTCGATCACGGTCAACCACACCAGTCTGCTCGACCCGCTGACCCCGAAGATCTCCGAGGGCCTGCACGCGGCGCTGTGGCTGGCCGACCCGGCCGACCCGGGCTGGGTGAGTGACCCCGGCATCCAGTCGTACAAGAAGGACATAGCCGCCCACGGCGCCGGTGCCGACGCCGACGACATGCTGGTGCTCAACGGCTTCGCGGGTGCCGCTGCTCTGGTCGCCGCCATGAAGAACGCCCAGACCCAAGACGCCGACGGCTACAATGCGGCCTGGAACGCGATGAAGGGCGTGCCGGCGCCCGGTCTGATCGGCGCCACTCTGAACTCCGGTCCCGGCGGGCGGCTGGTCTACCGCTATCAGGTGACGGAGTTCGACGGGGCGCGCTGGCAGAACCGCGGTCCCGTGCAGGACGTCGTCGCGTCGGGACTGATCAAGTGAGCGGCCGGGCGCGGATGACTACGCCGGCACGGCCGGAACCGAGCCGACAGGAGTCATCACACCGTGACCGATCCGCAAGCCCGGCCGAACCCGGGCAACGTCGTTCTGGACAGCCGGTCGAAGGCCGAACGAGTAGCGGACGCTCTGGCGACACGTATCCAGGAGGACAAGCTCGAGCCCGGCGCCTTCCTGGGCACCAAGTCCCAGCTGCGCGACCAGTTCGGAGTGAGCCCGGCCACCGTCGACAGCGCGCTGCGCCTGCTGGTCGACCGTGGCGCGGTGGAGGTGCGGCCGGGTGTGAAGGGCGGCCTTCGGGTCGCTGGGCAGCCGGGCGCGGTCAGTTTGGGGCGGGCCCGCTGGCAGCTGCGCGCGTCGGGCGCGGACGGCAAGCGGGCGGGCCAGGCGCTGGGTGTGTACTTCGGCCTGCTGCCGCAGATCGTGGCCGCGGCGGTGCACGGGCAGACCGCGCAGGATCGCAAGGTGCTGCGCGCGGTGTGCCGACGGCTGCGGAAGGTCGGCGGCGACCAGCAGAAGTACCTCGCCGCGCACGAGGCCGCGCACGAGGCGCTGCTGGAGGCCACGAATGACGACGTCCTCGTGTCGGTCGTCCGCAACGTGCAGGCCATCGCCGACCAGGCCACCGAAGGGCAACCCGCGCCGAGCGTGCAACTACCCGCAGACGAGGACCCCGCCGCCTATTTCGCCGACCGCGCCGAGGTCCACATCCGCATCATCGAGGCGGTACTCCGCCGGGACGTCGAAGACGCCTGGCACGGCCTGCTGCACCACGCCGTCACCCAGGCCGACGTGCCGGCCGATGCCGCGATCCTCCCCGCGGGCTACCTGGACCTCCAGACGTACTGGCACAGGATGGTCGGAGAACACTGACGACACAGTGACGTTCGATCCGGTCGATGCCACATTCCACGGCGTGGCGTTGCCGGTGGATCGCCGGATCGACCGTGGGAGGCCGGTCAGCCACGCAGGCCCTGGTTATGCGATTGCGCATCTGGTCGGCTTTCTTCGGGATCGCGCACTGGATGCCCCATTGCCGCAGGTAGGCCCGATTCCCGCGAGAACCGCAGGCCTTGTCCGCCCGGACACGGTCCGACCGGGTCCGGCCGCGCCCGCACCGCGCGACCCGGATCCCGTCCAGCACCACGTGAAACTGCGGCGAATCACTCCTCGGCGCCGCGGTGACCACCAGTGCCAAGGGCTCTCGGCCCGGCTCGCCGGCCAGGTACAGCGTGCGCCTGCGGCGTGCTGGTTGCCGCGGGCCGGCCACGGTCGAGTCGACACTGACAGCCCAGGTGCTCAGCCCCTCGCCTGAGCACTCGAACGACAGCTGATCGACGCACATCCGGTCTGGTAGCGAACGGATATCCCGTCGCGCGATCCGCCGACCCGACACGGCCCGTGGAAGACGGGGTACGGGCGTGTTCCGCCGTTGGCCGCGCGGCGGCACATGACAGCGCATTCTTTGCCGGGTTGCCCGGCCAGACCGACGTCGCCGCCGGCCATGTCACGACGTCCGGCACGACGGTCACCTCAGACCGAGATCAACTTCTGAAACAGACTCCAGGAGGGTTCCCATGGATAAGCCCGTCGAGGTCGCCGACGGCGTGTACGCCTATCCGCAGGACGACGGCAGCTGGTGGGTCAATACCACCGGCTTTGTGGTGGGGCGCCGCGACATCGTCGCCATCGACTCCTGCTCCACTCTCAGGCGCACGGAACGGTTCCGGGATGCCATCGCCGCAGTCGCCGATCTGCCGGTGACACGACTGGTGAACACCCACCATCATGGCGACCATACCTACGGCAACGCGCTGTTCGCCGCCGTGGTCATCGGCCACGAGAACTGCCGCACGGAAGCGCTCGCCGACCGGGCACGCGAGCACGCCGGCGCCTTCTGGTCGCCCGCACCCGACTGGGGTGATCTCCCGCTCGACCCACCGTCGGTGACGTTCTCCCACCGACTCACCTTGTACGTGGACGACCTGCGGATGGAACTGATCCACCCCGGAAGGCCCGCGCACACCAAGGGGGACATCGTGTGCTGGCTGCCCGAACAGCGCGTGCTGTTCACCGGTGATCTGGTCTTCAACGGTGGCACGCCACTGATGATGCAGGGCTCGGTCACCGGATCGCTCGAGGCTCTGGGGTTCCTGCGCGACTTTCACGCCGAGACCCTTGTGCCCGGCCACGGCATCCCCACCAGCCCGGACATCCTCGATCTGCACGAGCGCTATTACCGCTTCGTTCTGCGGTCGGCCGAGCAGGCCCGCGCCTGTGGGCTGACTCCGCTGGAGGCGGCGCGGGAACTCGACCTCGGCGAATTCACCGATCTCCTCGACCCGGAACGCATCGTGCTCAACCTGCACCGCGCCTACGCCGACCTGGCCGGCGAGGGTGAGGTCGACCCGCGTCAGGCGTTCGCGGACGCAATCGCCTACAACGGCGGCCGCCCGCTCCGCTGCGTCGCATGAAACTCACGACAGGACTGATATGCGCTTTGTGACATACGACAACGGCCTGGGCGAGCACCGGACGGGCTTGCTCGACGGCGACCACCTCTACGGGCTGGCCCCCGGCATCGACCTGCTCAGCCTGCTCGGCGACGACGGCGAGCGACTCGACGCTGCGGGCCGGTCAGCCCGCAGCGACCCGTACGAGGTGATCGTCCTGGACGAGGTCAGCCTGCTGCCCCCGCTACTCCGGCCACCGAGCATCCGGGACTTCATCGCCTACGAACAGCATGTCGAAGGCACTGCGAAACTCGTCGGCAAGACCGGCGTCAACCCGGTCTGGTACGAACAGCCCCTGTTCTACTTCTCCAATCCGCATTCGGTGGTGGGCTCCGGCCGAGCGGTCCCGATTCCCCCAGGGTGTGCTGAGTTCGACTTCGAGCTCGAGGCCGCCGCTGTCATCGGCCGCGCCGGCACCGACCTGACCCCCGACGAGGCCGAACGCCACATCGCCGGATACATGGTCATGAACGACTGGTCCGCGCGCGACTTGCAGTTCCATGAGATGCGGTTCGGCCTCGGCCCCGCCAAGGGCAAGGACAGCGCCATCACCCTCGGCCCGGCCCTGGTGACCCCGGATGAGCTGGCACCCTTCCGCTCCGGCACCGCGTTCGACCTCGGGATGCGCGTCGCGGTCAACGGGGTGCCCTTCGGCGAGGACCGCATGACCAACATGGCCTGGAGCTTCGGCGAACTGATCTCCTATGCCTCCCGCGGCACCTGGGTGCGCCCCGGCGACATCATCGGCAGCGGAACCAGCGGCAACGGCTGCCTGGCCGAGAAATGGGGACGCGAGGGCAGGCACTGGCCGATTCTCGAACCCGGAGACGAAGTGACCATGACGATCGACGAGATCGGCACGATCCGCAACACCGTCGCCGCCCCCACCGGCGCCCCGCACCTCCTTCCCCGCCGAATCCCGACCACGCCCCGGGCCCGGTAGCCAGACCGCCGCGCCCTGCCCGCTGCCTCGCGTCACCGTCAGCGACGAGGCGAATGTGGCCGACGGAAAGGCGCGCCCGCGCGCCGAGCTCACATAAGAAATTCGAGAGAAAGCAAGAACGATGAGGAAAATCATCGCGGTGGCCTCAGGCCTGGTCGCCGCAGTAGCGGTCGCTTCCGGCTCGGCCGGGGCGCAGCCCGGCAGCGACGACGCCGTCGACTTCACCGCCTACGCCACCGACACCCAGTCGATCATCACGACCGACGCCGGTTCCATGGTCGTCGAGGACGGTGTGTTCAAGATCAAGGCCGTCAACGGCACCGTGCTCACCGGGATGCCGCTGAAGTTCCGGGTCGATGACTTCGAGTTCCCGATCGTGGCCGACATCGCCGACCACACCGCCACCCTGACCCCCCAGTTCGACACGGCGCACGCGGCCTACAAGCCGGTCGCCCTGCCGTTCGAGGACAAGGCGCCGTGGAAGAACGACTACGACCGTGAGCAGGCCGCCTGGAACCGCATGACCAGCACCATCACCATGGGCGCCACCCTCGGCACCCTGATCGGTGGTATCGGCGGCGGCGCCGTCGGTTGCGTGCTCGGCGGCATCGCCGGCGCGTCCGTCGCCTCGGCGGCCATCGTCGGCCTGTTCGGCGGCTTCATTCCGGCCGCGGCCATCGGCTGCCTCGGCGGCATTGTCGCGGTTGGTGCCCTGGGCACCCTCGCGGGCCAGATCCTGGTCACCGCCCCGGTGGCGATCGGCGCCGCCATCCAGTACTTCTCCACTATCAACCAGCCTTCCATCCAGGCGAAGTAGATAGCGAAGAAGACCCAACGGCGTTCGTTGGGGGACACCGACCCCGCCCGGCTCCTCACCCGGGCGGGGTCTTCGCCGAAGCATCCACGGGACTGCGAATACGACGGCCCGGTCCGACATTCGGTGTCAGCGGGCGGCTGTCGCGGGACTGTGGAGGTCGATCGGACAATTCACGTGGACAGCGGCCGCCCAGTGGTAGCCCGAGCCACCAAGCTGGGTTGCACCATCACCGACGACACCGGCAGCCGATGCACCAAGGCGAGCATCATCTCGGCGGCGCGCATACCCATCTCCCGGATCGGGCATCGAACGGTCGACAGCGGCACAGTCAACTCGCGGCTGATCGGAATGTCGTTGTAGCCGAGAACCGATACGTCACGTCCCGGGGTGAGCCCACGTTCGCGCAGCACACCCAGCACTCCCATCGCGCAGTCGTCGTTCATCGCGAAAATCGCGGTGGGGGAGTCCGGACGGTCCAGTAGCCGCTGCGCGCCGCGGCGGCCGGCCGCGACATCGAATCCTTCTTCGCAAATCAGTTCCGAAGGCAACACCACACCGCCGGCGGCCAGCGCGGCTCGGAATCCGTCGAGCCGATCGGCGGCGGTACTGGCATACCGGGGACCGCAGACCAGCCCGATCCGTCGATGTCCCAGCGTGACAAGGTGCTCCCCGGCGATCCGGCCACCGGCCGCATCGTCGATCGTGACCGACACCGCGTCCGGGCTGCGACGACTCACCAGCACGACATTCGCTCCCTGTTCACGCATGCGGGCGATGTTGTCGTTGTCGAGGCGGGCATCGCCGACGATCAGTCCGTCCACCGAGCGGCCGAGCAGCAGCGATACCAGACGCCGTTGTTCCTCGGGGTCGTCATGGGTGTTGGAGACGAACGTGGCGTAACCGGCCCGGTTCGCGGTCTCCTCGAGAGCGTCGTACACCGTCGCCAGCACGGTGTCGGTCAGGCGCGGCACGAGCACGCCGAACGCCATCGACCGTCGCGTGGTCAGGCTGGCCGCGTTCGGGTTCGGCACATAGCCCATCGTCCGTGCCAGGTCGGCGAGTTCCACATCGCGTGGGTTGGCCGCCGCACCATCCTGCGCTACCCGGCGCAGCGCGCGCGACACCGTGGACGTATGCACTCCGGCCGCCTTGGCGACTGTTTTCAGTGTCACTGCCGGGCGGGATGCGGCAGGCGCCGGAACTCTCTCACGCATATCCACCCCTAGCTCGTTATGGATGCCGGCCGTCGTGTGGATCGGCTGGTACGGCGCCGTCGCGCGCCGCCATGCCGCCCATGGTAGCGTGCAATGCAACCGATTGCGCAAAGGTGCAAGATGGCTGGAAGCGAGGAGCCGATGACCGGACTCGGCGGACTGAACCCACCGGAGAACTCGCTGACCCTCGCACTGGTCCAGCAGCAGATCCCGCTCGTCGGCTCGCGAGCGGACATCGATGCGGTAGTGGACGAAGTGTGCGGCACGATACGCCAGATCGGCACGGCGTTCCCAACGGCGCAGCTGATCGTGTTTCCCGAATACGGTCTGCACGGTCTGCGCAAAAACGCCTGGGCACGTGACGAGCTGATGCTCGATCTGGACGGTCCCGAGGTGGATCGCCTGCGGGCCGCCTGCGCGAGTGCCGGGCGCTGGGGCTGTTTCAGCATCATGGAGCGCAATCCGCTGGGCGCGCCGTTCAATTCGGGCATCATCGTCGATGACACCGGCGCCATCGTGCTCTACCAGCGGAAACTGCACCCGTGGGTCCCGAAGGAGCCGTGGGAGCCGGGCGACCGCGGTGTGGCAGTGTGCGACGGCCCCGGCGGCGCCACACTCGCGTTGCTGATCTGCCACGACGGCATGTTTC
Source organism: Nocardia aegles (assembly GCF_052545135.1). Lineage (NCBI taxonomy): Bacteria > Bacillati > Actinomycetota > Actinomycetes > Mycobacteriales > Nocardiaceae > Nocardia > Nocardia aegles. The sequence continues at coordinate 315,957 of NZ_JBQWRI010000002.1, read as the reverse complement.
CAGAAGTCGCCCGGGAGGCGGCCTATCTGGGAGCGAACGTGCTGCTGCGCACGGCGGGCTACAAGTTCCCGGTGCGGCAGTCGTGGCGGATCACCAACCAGGCCAATGCCTTCCAGAATCTCGCCTTCACCGCCTCGGTGGCGCTGGCCGGCGAGGACGGCAACTCGATCGGGTCGATGGGGGAGGCGATGGTGTGCGACTTCGAAGGCACCGTGCTCGCCGAAGGAGATGCCACCCCCGGGCGGGTGCTCACCATATCGATCGAGCCCGCCCGCGCGGATGCGGCGCGGCGCGACTGGGGTGTGGAAAACAATATCTATCAGCTCGGCCACCGCGGATTCACAGCGGTGCGCGGTGGGCGCGGCGACTGTCCGTACACATTCATGCGGGATCTGGTCGCGGGACGCTATCGGCTTCCGTGGGAGGACCAGGTGCGGGTGGTCGACGGCACCGCCGAAGGCTACGGGCCGCCGCGCGAACCGGAGGCCACCATCGACAGCGCTCGCGCGGGTTTGCGTGCGCCGGTCAGGTAACGACCGGGTCGAGCCCGACCGGTTGGCCGAGGCGACGGGTCGACAGAACCACTATCGACTGCTTACACTGTCGCAATCGGTTGCGCAAGCTGTTGCAATCTTGCGATCCCCGACGAAAGGTGCTGGTTAAGTGGATGTTTCAGCAGCGACGCGAGCCGACGATGGTCGTGCCTACGCGATCGCCGATCTCGACGACGCCCAGGTGTACAAACTGCTGTCGTCCGCCGTGCAACCTCGTCCGATCGCGTGGGTCGCCACCGTGGATCGAGACGGCGTGCGCAACTTGGCTCCCTTCAGTTTCTTCAACGTCGCCTCACGAAAGCCCCCGACACTGATGCTGTCCATCGGCGAACGCATCGGATTCCCGGGGCAGCCCAAGGACACGCTGGTGAACATCAGGCAGACCGGCGAATTCGTTGTGAACATCCCCTCGGTGGACAATGCCGAGGCTGTGACCGCGAGCTTCGCCACCGTTGCGCCCGAGGTCGACGAGTTCGATCTCGCCGGAGTGACCGCGGTCGCGTCGCGGATCGTGGCACCGCCGTCGGTCGGCGAATCCCTGATCTCGCTCGAGTGCCGGATGGCGCAACTCATCGAAATAGGAACCGACACCTTGGTGCTGGGCACGGTGGTCGCGGCGACCACTCGATTCGGCGCTCTCGACGAACACCTGCGCGCCGATCTGTCCGGCGGGCGCTGGCTGAGCAGACTGGCCGGCCCGTACTATGCGACCACCACCCGCGGCGTGCATCAGTCCGCAGCCGTCGAGCAGGAACGCCGGTGAGCAGAAACCAGCGTGACGGCGTTTCCCGGCCCGCGACGAACGACGAGGTCGGCGTCGCGGTGGTGCAGACTCCGGCGCAGCCGGTCGACCAGCACGCCGCGCTCGCCGCGCTCGAGCGGACAGTGGCCCGATTGGCCGATGACGGCGTGGACCTGATCGTGGTACCCGAATTCGCCATCACCGGCTACGATTTGCGCCTGGACTACGCCGAACTGGCTCAGTCCATGGCCGAACCGACCATCGACCGGCTGTGCGCCCTCGCGCAACGGCATGTCGTCACGCTGGTCACCGCACTTCCCCGCATCGACTCCGATGGCCAGTTGCGCGACGCCTCGCTCGTGGCGACGGCCGATGGGCGGGCGCACGTGGGTGCGAAACGCTATCTATGGGGGGACGAACGCGATATCTTCGTCCCGGCTCCGCGCAGCGGCCTGCTGGTGTCCACCGCGGCGGCCACCGTCGGCGTCGTCATCTGCTACGAAGCCGGATTCCCCGAAACCGCAAGGGAATTGGCCCGGGCAGGGGCCGATGTCATCGCGGTGCCCGCCGCCTTCGGCCGCGCCAGGCTGCATGTCTGGCAGCTCCTCACCCGGGCCCGGGCGGTGGAGAACGGCTGTATCGTCGCCGCCGCCGGATTGTGCGGAGCCAACACCGCGGGCGTCCCGTTCGCCGGGCACAGCACGATCGTCGATCCGTATGGCATGCGCATCGCGGAACTGCGCGATGCGCCGGGTGTGGCCGTGGCGCGCGTCCCGCATACCGCGATCGCCCGCGCACGGACAGAACTGCCGTACCTGGCCGATCTCGGGCGACTCGAGCAGGACCTGCACTCGAGCGGGCGCCGGGCCCCTTAAGAAGCCCGGCGCGGACGCCCGTTCGTGTTCCGTTCAGGTTATGTCCCCGTGAAAATCCAGCCGAACGCTCGACAGTCGGACAAGTCTCCGGCTACCGTTAGCGCAACCGATTGCACAACCAGCGTTACGCCCCCATTCTGCAGCGCCGCGGGTCACCTTCCCGCCCGTTCTCGCACCACGGAGGAATCACATGTTCGATCTGAGGTCGGCCGACCTGCTGGCCGCTTTCACCCGCCAATTGCAGCTGTGCAAACTCCGGCCCGGCGAGCACGTGGTGGTGCTGGCGGAACCCAGCAGCCGCGGCGATTATGTGGCTGCGGCTTTCGGCGCTGCCAAAGCACTCGGCGCACACACGCTTGCCGTCACCGCCGCGGGCGGTAGCCCGGCGCCGATGCCGAGCACCCACACCGGCGCCGGACCCGGTCTGCAATCGGTGCTTGTCGACGAGGTTGCCCAGAACGTGCTCAAATCCGCGGATCTGGTGGTCGATCTGACCAGCGAGGGCTTCATCCACGCGCCGGTACAACAGGAGATCCTGGCTTCGGGCACCCGGATCATCTTCGTCTGCGACGCCCCCGAAGTACTGATCCGCAATATGCCCGCCGAGGACGACAAGGATCGCGTGCTGGCCGCCGTCGACGTTCTGCGCAAAGGCACGACGATGCACGTGACCTCGAATGCCGGCACCGATCTCACCGTGGATCTGTCCGGCGCCCGCCCGGAGTTCCAGGTCGGCTTCGCGGATGACAAAGGCCGCTGGGATCACTGGCCATCGACGATGGTGCTGTGCTGGCCGCAGCTGTCCGAGGGGCGGATCGTGCTCGACGAGGGCGATATCCTCCTGCCGTTCAAGGAATACGTGCGTGAGCGCACCACGCTGCACGTCAGCGGCGGGCAGATCACCGACGTCAGCGGTGGCGCCGACGCCCGCCTGTTGGAGACGTTCTTCGACGATTCGCAGGATAAGTGGGCACGCTATCTGTCGCACATGGGCTGGGGTCTGATGAAGACCGCCGATTGGTTCGCCACGGCGATGTACGCCAAGGACGAGATCATGGGGATGGACGCGCGGGCGTTCGCGGGGAACTTCCTGTGGTCCACCGGACCGCACCCGGTGCTCGGCCGCGATTCCTACGCGCATCTCGATATCGCTCAACGCGGCAACACCATCACCGTCGACGGTGTCGCCGTGGTGGACAGCGGTCGCTTGATCGAGCAATAGCTCCGGCGACAGGAGGACACAGCATCATGGCACCGAGCCAATCTTTCGAAGTTCTGATCGTCGGCGGCGGCCTCGGCGGGCTGACCGCGGCGCTGGCGCTGCGCCGCCGTGGCTTGCGGGTCACCGTGCTGGAGGCCGCGACGGCACTCGGCGAGGTGGGCGCGGGTATCCAGACCGCACCCAACGCCAGCCGAATCCTTCTCGGCATGGGACTGCGCGCCCGACTCGAGGCGATCCGCACCGAACCGCTCGACCAGGTGCGCCGCCGCTGGGCCGATGGCTCGATCATCGGGCTGACGGCGCTGGGAGAACACTGCAAGCGAACCTATCGCGCGCCCTATTGGCACTATCACCGGGCTGATCTGCACGCAGTGCTGGTTGATGCGTGCTCGGACCCGCGCCAACCGGGACCGATCGTCGATATCCGCACCGACAGTCAGGTCGTCGAGCTCGATCGCACCGACCCGACCCGGCCGCTCGTCGTCACTGCGTCCGGAATCCGTCATGAGGCCGATGTGGTGATCGGTGCCGACGGCGTGCGCTCGACGGTCCGCCAACTGGCCGGATTCAGCGACAACCTGGTGTTCTCCGGAGACATGGCCTATCGCGCACTGATCCCGGGCGAACGCATCGCCAAAGATCCGGCGACGCGTTTTCTGTTCGACCGCTTCCAGTCCACCATCTGGTACGGCCCCGAGCGCCATCTTGTGCATTACCTGATCCGGGGGGGCGAATACCTGAATGTCGTCGCGCTGGTGCCTTGCTCGGATACCGTCCGCGAGAACGGGCCAACCGTGGCTACCGCCCGACAGTTGGCGGCGGAATACCTCGACTGGGACGACCGGGTGGCAGCGATGCTGTCCAAGGCCAATGACGACGTTTTGCTGCAGGCACTGTATTACCGCACCCGCGATCCGATCTGGGTCGATGGTCGGCTCGCGCTGCTCGGCGACGCCTGCCATGCGATGTTGCCGTATCAGGCGCAGGGCGCCTCGCAGGCAATGGAGGATGCTGCCGTGCTCGCCGAGGAACTCGGCCGGGTCACCCGCCCCCAGATCGGGGAGGCGCTGGTCCGCTATGCCGCCCGCCGCTCGAAACATGCCGGCATGGTGCAGGACGCCTCCCTGGCCAATATGGCCTTGTATCACCTGCCGGACGGGCCTGAACAACGTGAACGCGATCGCAAGCTGAAGGATTTCTCCGGCGAATCCATTGTTTCCTACGACTGGTTGTGGAACGGCACCCCGCTCGACGACCCGGATAACGAAAGTTTCGACTACCAGTTCGCGAAATAGGCGAATATCAAACTTTGCGTCACCGCTCGACGAGCTGTGGTGGCCGCTTTCGTATTTTTTTCAGATTCGGAGTCTCGCCATGAAAACCGGCGAACAAATCGTTCAATCCCTCCCATGGAAATGGTCCGTGCAGGGACGTATCTTCATCATCGGCGGCCTCGGCTATATGTTCGATGCCTGGGATGTCGTCCTCAACGGTTATCTCACGCCGCTGGTCGGCACGTTCTGGCATCTGAGCGTCAGCGACCGGGGGCTGGTCGCGACCGCCAATCTGCTCGGCATGGCGGTCGGCGCGATCGTGTGGGGCACGATCGCGGACAAGGTGGGGCGCAAGAAGGCGTTCAGCATCACCATGCTGATCTTCGCGGTGTTCTCGGTTCTGGCAGCGCTGTCGAACTCGTTCGGAATGTTCGTGGTGTTGCGGGTATTGGCTGGATTCGGACTCGGCGGTTGCATACCGGTCGACTACGCGATCGTCAGTGAGTTCTCGCCGGCGCGGTTGCGCGGGCGGGTACTGGCGGCGATGGATGTGTGGTGGCCGATCGGCGGCACGATCTGCGGCCTGGTCGCGACGGCGTTGGTGCCCGTGCACGAAGGGGAGCGCTGGCGCTGGCTGTTGGTTTTCATGGTGCTGCCTGCGCTGCTGCTGTTCTGGGTCCGCCGCGGTGTCCCGGAATCACCGCTGTATCTGGCTCGCGCCGGACGTGAGGCGCAGGCCCGTGCGGTCATCGACGACCTGGTCGCCCGTACCGGTGCCGGCGCACAAAGCTATGTGATCACTACCGAGAAGTCGGTCGAACGGCTTTCTGCCACAGCGTTCTTCACGCAGCTGCGCGCGATATGGCGGTACAGCCCGTCGGTCACGGCCACGGCGTGGGCGCTCTTCGTGACCATCCTGCTGCTGTATTACGCCGCACTTACCTGGATGCCGTCGATTCTGCGCAAGCAGGGCTACGGCGACTATGCGGCGTTCGCGGGCACCACATTGATGACCGGCGTCGGCATCGTGGGTGTATTGCTCTCGGCGTGGCTGTGTGAGACCTATGGACGCAAATGGGTGATCGGCCTGTCCGGACCGGCCGCGGGCGTGGCGCTGGTGCTGTTCGCGCTCATGCTCGACACACGGGTTGCCGCGCTCGCCTGGTTGGCGGTGTTCGGCTTTCTCATCCAGATCGCCATTCCCGTGCTGTACGCCTACGGCTCGGAGCTGTATCCGACTTCGCTGCGGGCCAGCGGTTTCGGCTGGGCATCGGCGGTCAGCCGGTTCACCACCAGCCTGGGTCCGTGGATCTTCGGCACCGTGTTGTGGCCGGCAGTGGGACTGCCCGCTACCTTCGCGATCGTCGGGGTGGCGGTCTGTGCCGCGGTGCTGTGGATGAGCGTCGGTGCGCCGGAGACCAAGGGGCGCGACCTGGACGAGCAGGCGCCGGTGCACGAGGGGTTCATACCGAAACCGATTCAGAAATAGGAGGCTTCCTTGAAGCCCGCGTCATTCAACTACCATCGAGCACACTCGGTTGCCGAGGCCGTGGGGTTGCTCGCCGAACTCGGCGACGAGGCCAAGCTGATCGCGGGCGGGCAGTCGCTGGTCGCGATGATGAACTTCCGCCTGGCCCGGCCGGCGCACCTGATCGATATCGACCGCCTCGCCGCGCTGCGGTATGCCGAACGTGACCATGGGCTGCGCATCGGCGCGCTCACCACGCACCATCAGGTCGAAACGCGCTACCGGACAATGCTGTCCGGCGGCTTCGAGGTGATCGGCGCGGCAATGCCGTGGATCGGTCATCTGCCGATCCGCACCCGCGGCACCGTCGGCGGCAGCATCGCGCACGCCGACGCCACCGCCGAATGGTGTCTACTGGCAGCCCTGCTCGATGCCGAGATCGTGGCCGAGTCGGTGCGTGGGCAACGGACCATCGCCGCCTCCGAATTCTTCTTCGGCTACTACAGCACCGCTCTGGAGCCGGACGAGATGATCGTGGAAGTGCGGTTCCCGCGCCCGGCACCGCACGCGGCGATCACCGAATTCGCCCAGCGACATGGGGATTTCGCCACGCTCGGGGTGGCGGTCGCGATCGACCTGGATCAGGATTCGGTAGTGGGTGCGCGCATTGCGCTCGGCGGTGTGGCCCCGGCTCCGGTGCGGGTGGATGCGGCCGAGAAGGTACTGGCCTGCGGCTCCGCACTGACATCGGAGCTGTCGGAGCGCTGCGCGCAAGCCGCGATCGACAGCCTCGAATTCGATGACGACGCTCCCGGCGGACCGGACTATCTGCGTGGATTGATCCGCACACTGCTTCCGCGAGCGCTCGCCGCCGCTGTGCAGGCGCCCGCGCTGCCGGCGGGAGCGCAGTGAGACGATCGGCGTGCACGAGGAGCGAAGCAATGGAACGACGGATCACACAGGAGGCTCCATGAGCGCGGTTTCGGCGCCCGAACAACAGATGTTGCGCGGCGGATCCTGGGTAGGGACCTCGGTGCCGCGCCGGGAAGACCCACGCCTGCTCAGCGGGCGTGGTCGCTTCCTCGACGACATCGCCATGCCCGCGATGTTGCACGCGCAGTTCGTGCGGTCCACCGCGGCCGCGGCGCATGTGGTGTCGATGACGTTGGACGGTGCCCGGGACAGTGCCGGTGTCCGAGCGGTATTCGATGCCGGCGACCTCGGAACAACGGGGATCACGGCACTGCTGGACCGGCCGCCGAGCGAGTTCGTTCCGACTGAAATGCCCATTCTCGCCGACGAGGTGGTGCGCTTCGTGGGGGAGCCGCTGGCGATCGTGATCGCCGACGATGCTTATCTGGCCGAAGACGCGCTGGAGCGGGTGCGGATCGAATATCGCACGAGCACCGCGATCACCACCATCGACCAGGCACTGAGCGAAGGCGCACCGCTGGTGCATCCGGCGGCCACACACAACACTCTCGTGGATGTCCGGCTATTCGATACCGATGGGGTGGATGCGGCCTTCACGTCCGCCGCGGCCGTCGTTCGCGTGCGAACCAAGACCGGACGGCAGAACGCGCTGCCGCTGGAAACCCGGGGTGTGCTCGCCTATTGGGACGACCGCGACGAACAGCTCGTCATCTACACCTGTACGCAGGTGCCGCATCTGGTGCGCACGGTCGCCGCGCAGTGCCTCGGATTGGATGAGCGCCGCGTACGGGTGATCGTCCCGGACATGGGTGGCGGCTTCGGCATCAAATGCGTGGTCGGGCGGGAAGAGATCGCGGTGGCCGCGGCGGCGCTGCGACTGCGTCGACCGGTCAAGTGGGTAGAGGATCGCCGCGAGGCGCTCACCGCGTCGTTCCTCGCCCGGGAACAGAGCTACGACGTCCGCGCGGCCTTCGACGCCGACGGACGCATCCTGGCGATCGACGCCGACATCGTCTGCGATATGGGGGCCTACTCGTGCTACCCGTTCACGGCCGGCATCGAACCGCTGATGGCGTCCGCGGAAATGCCCGGGGTGTACCGGGTTCCGGAGTACCGGGTGCGCGGGCGCTCCATTACCTCCAATAAGGCACCCACCGCGCCGTATCGCGGGGTCAGCCGACCCCAGTACGTGATGGTCGTCGAGCGCCTGATGGAGAGGGCGGCGCGGGAACTCGGACTGGACGCGGTGGAGGTGCGGCGCCGCAACTTGATCACCTCCTTCCCGTACCGGGGCGTCAACAACATCACCTACGACCCCGGCTCCTATCTCGAATCACTGAACCTGTGCGAGCGGACGCTGCGCGAGGAGGGGTGGTTCGACCTGCGTGAGCAGGCCCGCGCACAGGGCCGCTGGCTCGGAATCGGCTTCTCCTGCTTCAGCGAACGCACCGGATACGGATCCGCCGCCTTCGCCGCCCGCAAGATGGCGGTGGTGCCCGGGTTCGATATCTCCGAGATCCGCATGGACCCCAGCGGCACGGTCGTGGTCACCACCGGCACCCTCAGCCACGGCCAGAGCCACGAGACGACAATGGCGCAGATCGTCGCCGACCGGCTCGGACTCGACCTCGACCAGGTCAAGATCGTGCAGGGCGACACCGACCGGATCGCGTACGGCTACGGCAGCTTCGCCAGTCGATCGATCACCATCGGTGGCAGCGCGGTATCACTGGCGGCGGTCGAACTCGGTGACAAACTGTGCGACATCGGCGCGCACCTGCTCGAGACCGATCGCGACAACGTCCAACTGGGCGCGGGCCGGGTCGAGCGACGTGACGATCCGAGTAAGGCGGTCACCTACCGCAGGATCGGCGAAATTGCCTACCTGCAAGCGCATCTGCTGCCCAAGGGCGTCGAGCCCGGCCTGTCGGCCACCGCCAGCTTCGACACCGACGGCGACGGCACATTCGCCAACGCCACCCACGGAGCCGTCGTAGAACTCGAGCCAGGCACCGGCCAGGTGAAGATCCTGCGCTACTTCTGCGTCGAGGACTGTGGCGTGGCGATCAATCCGCAAGTCGTCGAAGGCCAATGTCGAGGCGGCATCGCCCAGGGTATCGCCGGCGCGCTGTTCGAGGAGGTCACCTACGACCCGACCGGGCAACCATTGGTCGCCAGCTTCATCGATTACCGAGTGCCGACCGCGTGCGAGATACCCGACATCGGCATCGCCCACCTGGAGACCCCGTGTCTGTTCACCGAGACCGGAGCCAAGGGAGTGGGCGAGGGCGGCACGATCGGCGCCCCGGCCGCGATCCTCAACGCCGTCAACGACGCGCTACGGCCCACCGGTGTGGAGCTCGACGACACGCCGATCCATCCGCACACGGTAGCGGCTGCGCTGGCGCAGAAAGGTACGAAGCTATGAGCGACCGGATCCTCATCGAATTGAACGTCAACAACACCGATTACGAACTCGTGGTCGAACCCCGCCGCACCCTTGTCGACGCGCTGCGCCATGACTTGCGGCTGACGGGAACCCACGTCGGCTGCGAGCACGGGGTGTGCGGAGCCTGCACGGTGCTGGTCGACGACGAGCCGGTGCGCGCCTGTCTGATGTTCGCCGCGCAGGCGGAGGGCAAGCGAATCCGCACTGTCGAATCACTCGCTCAGCCGGACGGTAGCCTCGGCGACCTGCAGCAGGCCTTCGCGGAGAACCATGGGCTGCAATGTGGCTTCTGCACACCGGGATTCCTGATGTTGGGCGAGGCGTTACTGGCCGCCGAACCCGACCCCGATCGGGAACGCATCCGGGAAACCGTCGCCGCGAACTACTGCCGGTGTACCGGATACCAGACCATCGTCGACAGCATCGCCGCCTGCGCCACCGCGCGCGGGAAAGCGTGCGGAAAGGCTCAATCATGAAGTTGGAGAACAGTGTTCGAATTGCCGCCGCGCCGGAGGAGGTGTTCGCGCTCATCAACGACGTGGAACAGGTGGTGACCTGCGTTCCCGGCGCGGCGCTGACCGGACGCGACGGAGACGTGTACCGGGGTGGCATCACGGTGAAGGTCGGGCCGATTCGCGCCGCGTACAGTGGCACCGTCGAATTCCAGACCGTCGACGTCGACAGCCGGCGGCTGACCATGTCGGGGCGGGCCGCCGACACCAACGGCGGTGGCGACGCACAGGCCAACATCATGCTCGCGGTGGATCCCGCGCCCGACGGCTCGCTGCTGCGAGTAGACACCGATCTGGTGCTCAGCGGGAAGATCGTCGCATTCGGCAAGGGCGCCATCGTCGCGGTGTCGAACAAGATCATGGCGCAGTTCGCGGCCAACCTGGCGGCGCTGCTGAGCGAGCCGTCGGACGGCGGGGCGGTCGCCGTCACGGCCGCGGTGGGTGCCCCCGGGTTCGTCGGTAACGGTGCCCCGTCGGTGGCGAAGATCGCAACGAGTGCTGCGGCGGAAAACGCTTCTTCCGGCGCGAGTTTGGATGTGCTCAGTCTGGTGCCGCCGACAGTGGTCCGTCGTGCGGGCTACGCCGCCGTCTTTGCGCTGGGCATGGTCGAGGGCTGGCTGGTCAGCCGTGCTTTTCGGCGGGAGTGAAGTACCGGCGTCGCGAACGCCGATGCATGGACCGGCGCATGGACTTCCGGAGGCGGTACCGTGGTCGCGGCGCCGCCGATCGGCCGAATTTCCACAGCGAGGGAGTGCCCGTGTCCGCAGTGATCAACTCCGACGCTGATCCGATCACCGTCGAATGGTTCAGCGCCGGGCGCACGTTCGCGCTGGCCACGGTGGTAGCGACCGTCGGTAGCGCCCCACTGCCGGTCGGCTCGGCCATGGCGGTCGGGCCGGACGGTGTGGCGCTGGGCGGCGTCTCGGGCGGCTGCGTCGAAGGAGCGGTCTACGAATCCGCGTGTGCGGTCCGTGATGGCGGCGTCGCGCGGCTCGAGACGTTCGGATATTCGGATAGTGAGGCCTTCGCGGTCGGTCTGACCTGCGGAGGCACCGTGACGGTTCTGATCGAGCCGATCGATCGCGGCACCTTTCCGCAGTACGACCTCGTCGTGGCTCGGTGCGCGTCGGGCGAGCCGCTGGCATGGGCGACGACCTTGCCCAAGGGGCTCGACTCGACGGTAGCGCACCAGGTCTACGGCGCGGACGGTTCCACATCGGGATCACTCGGCGGCGACCCGATCGATGCCTGCGCGGCCGGCGAGATATCGGCCATGCTCGCCGCCGGAACCACCGGGGTGCGCACGCTCGGGGCCGACGCGCCGATCCGGGTATTCGTACGATCGATTACCCTCCCGCCTCGGCTCATCATCTTCGGTGCGACCGATCACGCCGCGGCTCTGGCCAAGTTCGGCCGGTTGCTGGGCCTGCGGGTCACCGTCTGCGATGCGCGCCCGGTTTTCGCGAGACCCGAACGCTTTCCCGACGCGCACGAGGTGGTCTGCGACTGGCCGCACCGCTATCTGTCCAATACCCGGATCGATGCCGCGACCGCGATCTGTGTGCTGAGCCACGACGCCAAGTTCGATGTGCCCGCGCTGCTCACCGCGTTCGCCACACCGGCAGGCTATATCGGCGCCATGGGTAGCCTCCGGACCCACGATGACCGCATGCGCCGCCTGCGAGACGCAGGCGCGACCGCACAGATGCTGTCGCGCCTGCACTCGCCGATCGGTCTCGATCTCGGCGGAAAAACCCCGGAAGAGACCGCGCTGTCGATCCTGTCCGAGGTGATCTCCGTGCGCAACGGCCGGAGCGCGCAGCCGCTGGGTCAGCGCGCCCACGGTTCAGCGGTCGGTGCGTAGTCCCGGAGAAACGCCGTTTCGGACGATTACGGCGAGCCGCGGGGCCCGACGACCTACGCGTAGTGCCGGGGTGGCCACTGCCGCAACAGATCCCGCTCGCGGGCCAGGAACTCGGTAAAGGTCGTAGCCGGTCGGCCGGTGAGATCATGGACGGCCGAGGTCGTCTCGGCGTGCGACCCGCCGGCGACGTCGGCATACAGTGTCGCCACGTCGGCGGCGAACTGGGCAGGTAACCCCTGCGCTGCGAGGCCGTCCGCGAAATCCGCTGGAGACTGATCGATGTAGGACACTGTCCGGCCCAGTGCCTCCGATAACCGGGCGGCGATGTCGGCGTGGGTGAGAGCTTCGGGACCGGTGAGCACGAACCGCCGCCTGCTGCCGAGGTCGCGGGTCAGCAAGGCCGCGGCACAGGCGGCGATGTCGGCGCAATCGATGTAGGGCACGCGACCCTGACCATAGGCGCCGAGGAGGTCGCCGCCGCTGGTGAATGCGCCTGCGCCGGTGAGGAAGTTCTGCATGAACCCGTTCGGCTGCAAGATCGACCAGTCCAGCCCGGACGCCTCCAGCCGGGCCTCGATCTCGGCGTGCGCGCCCTCCGCCAGCGGACGACCGGCCCGAGCGCCGCGCACCGAGACCTTCACAATGCGCTGCGCCCCCGCGCGCGCCGCCGCGTCGATCACGGTGGTCTGCTGGGCGATCATCGGTTGCGGCCCCGCGGTGGGTTCCGCTCCGGGTGAACAGAGGAACACCTGATCGACTCCCGACAGTGCGGTCGCGATCGAGTCCGGATCGTCGAAATCTCCGATCGCGAGGGCGCAATCCAGTTCGCGCCCGCGCTCCGGGTCGCGCACCAGTGCCCGGAAGGGGGTGCCCTGCTGCCGCAGGCGTCGCACCAGATGGCGGCCGATCGAGCCGGTAGCGCCCGTGACCAGGATCATCAGCTACTCCTTCTAAAATCGAGAGACCCTCGAAATATATCTCGAGGGCTCCTCGACTTAGGAGTGCTGTGATGGAGGAAACCGAATCCCGGCCCCGCCGACCACGCGCGGATGCCCGCCGCAATCGGCAGCGGCTGCTCGCCGCCGCCGATGAAGTCTTCGGCGCGGGGGGCGCCGACGCGCCACTGGAGCATGTGGCCCGGCGCGCCGGTGTCGGCATCGGCACGCTCTACGGCCACTTCCCGACTCGCCGGGCGCTCGTCGCCGCGCTACTCGCCGAGCGCAATGAGGAGTTGTTCGAACACGGTGACCGGTTGCTCGACGGTTCGATATCCGCCGACACGGTGGCCGAGTGGGTGCGGGCGGTCGTCCGGCACGCCGCCACCTATCAAGGCCTGGCCACGATGCTCGTGCACAGCCTGGACGACGACGGCAGTGAACTGCGCGCATCGTGCCTGCGGATGAACTCGATCGGCGCGGAGCTCCTCGACCGTGCCGTCCGATCGGCAGCGCTCGGGCCCGATGTCACCGCCACCGATGTGTTCACCATCATCAACGCGGCAGCCTGGACACGCGAGCACGCCGGCCCCGATCGCGCGGATCGCTTGATCACCCTGGCCCTCGACGGGTTACGCGCATCGGCCCACTCGACAAGGTGCGGATGATCAGGTCTTGCGGCAACCGGTGCCGAGTCCCGAGCCGCCGGGATACCTCATCCTCCGACAAACCGGGGCGCTCGCTTCGCTCGGAACGCGGCAAGCGCCTCCCGCATGTCCGCGGTGCGACTGGCCAGCACCTGATTGCGGTTTTCGATCATCAGCGCCGCATCCAGCGACGGGGCGTCGACGTTGGTTTGCAGCACCTGCTTGGTCAGCGCCATGCCGACCGGGCTGTTGCCCCGGATCTGATCGGCGACCTCGAGCGCCCGATCGATCAGGTCCTCCGGTTGGCAGACGTCGGTGACCAATCCGATGCGCAGTGCTTCCGCCGCGTCGACGAACCGGCCGGTCAGCAGGATCTCGGTGGCGCGTCCGAGCCCGACCAGCCGCGGTAGTGCCCACGAGGTGCCGAGATCGCCGCCGGAGAGCCCGATCCGGACAAACGCGGCATTGAACCGCGCTGTGGTCGAGGCGATCCGGATATCCGCGGCCAGCGCCAGGCTCAGCCCGGCGCCGGCGGCAGGGCCGTGCACCGCGGCGATCACCGGAGTGGTCATGCGCGCGAACCCCGACACCGATTGTGCCCACGACTGCTGTCCACGTAGCATTTCCGCCGCGGACATATCGGGCAAGGTCGCCGCCTGATCCAAGTCCAACCCGGCGCAGAACCCGCGTCCACTCCCGGCGAGAATCAATACTCGAATGTCGTTGTCCGCCGTGACTTCTCGTTGCAATTCGACGAACTCGTCGAACATTTCGAAGGTGATGGCGTTCAGCCGAGCGGGCCGGTCGAGATAGGCTACCGCGATTCCGGGTCGCGGCCGATCGATACGCAGGGTGGTGTAATCGGCCAACGTCCGGCTCCTTTGTGAAGATGATCGACCTAATTTCAGTCGGCGGCCGATGATCCGCCCATGGTCGCGGAGGCTTCAGAGAATCTTCAACCTACCGGTCCCGGGTGGCAGGGTCAAGGCAAAGGCATTTCAAGGCAAAGACATTCGCGCATCATCGCCGCTGACGGCGGGGCGGAGCTCACGCATCATGGACAATCATGTCGCTCAGCGGATAGTGCAAATCTCGATCAGCGCGTAACCTTGCTTCCCGGCAACAGGAGAAATCCATGAAAGATCATGCAAATGCGGCCGCGGCGCAGCACGACGAGGCCGCGCATTCGGATCGGTGGCGGCCCCGCTCGGTGGATCGATCATTTTCTGTCATGATGCGCCGGACGAGGAAGCTGTCGCTGTGCACCGCATCGCCACCCACGACGGGGTTCTGAAGAATTGGAAATAATCGACGCGGGGTAGCCACTGCGGCCGGCCTCTCGCGGAGAGAAGGAAGCAGTGAACCTCGCTGGAGCATCGATCCCACAGCAACATCTCGTGCACACCGATGATCTCGACATTGTCCGGACGGCAGTGTCGACCTTCTTGACCGACCATCGTGTCGGCTTGGTCGAGCCGGCGGCCCTGGATGCGAGCTTCAGCGCGATCAACATCAACAAACTCACTGTGTTGCGGATCGAGTACGGCGCCGCCGTCCGGATCGAAGCAGATCCGCCGGAGCCGCCGTTCCACATCCTTCAATTGCCTTTGCGGGGGTCCGCGCTGGTCGTGTCGGGTCGCGAGAAGGCGGTGTCGACACCCGACCTGGCTTCGCTGCCCGACCCTCGACGTGGTTTCTCGATGAAGCTGGCGCCCGACTGCGCGCAGGTCGCCGTTCGCGTGGAGGCGGATCATCTGCAGCGGCATCTCCAGTCGCTCATCGGCCGACCGGTGCTCGAACCGGTCACCTTCGACCTCGAGATGGACCTGCGGACGAGCCGGAGCCGAAGTTGGCGCGCATCGCTGGATCTGTTGCTCGCCGAGACGCAGCGGACCGGGGGCCTGCTCGAGCACCCATTGTTGTCCGCGCAGATCGAGAGCGTCATCCTCACCGGACTCCTGCTCGCGCAGCGCCACAACTACAGCGCGGCTCTGCAAGCCGAACAAGTGCCTGCCGCTCCGCGACCGGTGCGGCGTGTCGTGGAACGCATCGAGGCCTCTCCCGAGTTGCCGTTCACGATCGAGGAACTGGCCACCGACGCCGGCGTGACGGTCCGGGCTCTGCAAAAGGGATTTCACGACCTCCTCGGCTGTTCGCCGATGGCCTACCTCCGCGAAATACGCCTCAATCGGGCCAGGGAGGCGCTGACAGACGCGGACCCGGCGTCCGGCGCCAACGTCACCGATATCGCTTTGGCCTGGGGCTTCATGCATCTCGGGAGATTCTCGGTGGAGTACCGCCGCCGATTCGGCGAGTCGCCATCGCAGACATTGCGGCGATAGGAGAGCCGCCCGGCCGGTGGTGTCTGTAACCGCTGCGGGTGGGCCTGCGGTGAATTTAGGAACAACTGGACCATAGCATTGCGCCGATCAGTCGAGTAGCCGAAATGCGGCCGAGCTATCCAGAAAATGCCGGCGGTGGACAATCCGCACGTTATTCGGACGGATGGACAATCGTGCCGCTATACGGATATTGCAACCAGAGATCGGTTGGGTACGTTGGCCTCCCGAGGACAGAAGAGCTGTACAGACGCTCAGTCGGCGTAAGGGAGCTTCCGATGGATGAAAAACAGGACGCGGTCGTCTTGGTTACCGCCAGTGAGCGGGATACCGTGTGGTTCGGCAAAAATTTGGTCGACATCATCGCCGGGGGAGAGCAGACCGGTGGTGCGTATGCGATTTTCGAGCTGATCGGTCCGCCCGGTGACGAGGTGCCGCTGCATTTGCACACCGATGAGGACGAGGCATTCTTGATCATCGAAGGTGAGATGACGGTATGGGTCGGTGATCAGAAGCGGGTTCTCCAGGTGGGGGATTACGCGCTGATGCCCCGCAATGTCCCGCACTGTTATCGGGTGAGTTCCGATGCGCAGGCCCGGTGGCTCGGGATCACTTCACCGGCCGGGTTCGAAGGGTATGTGCGCGAGATTTCGGCGCCTGCGACGGAGCGTCGGCTGCCTGATCCGCTGGAACTCACTCCGGAGGTGTTGGCCGAGCTGGGTGCGGTGGCGACGAAGTACGGAGTGCGGTTTCTCGGCGCTCCCGGTACGCGCCCGTCCGATCTGACGGAGTAGGTGAATACTGTGAATGGACTGCACGTCGGATTGGATGACGACGCCTTACGGCTGATCAGTGCCGCGGAGGCGTTGGTGCCGACCCTGGCCGAGCATGCGGAGGAGGTCGACCGCAGCGGCCATATCTCCCCAGCGATCTTCGAGCAAGTGGTCGATGCCGGCTTGCTGCGGGTGTGTGTCCCCAAACGGCTCGGTGGGGAACAGCAGAAGCTTCAGACGCTGCTCGCGATCAGCGCGACGTTGGGGCGAGGGTGCGGCTCCACCGCCTGGGTGACCCAGAACATCAGTGGCACCGCGCTGTTGGTGGGCATGTTCGGCGAGCGGGCGCAGCGCGAGGTCTGGGAGAGCAACCCCGATATCGGAGTGTGCGCTTCGCAAACCATGGCGTCCGCGGTGACTCGAGTCGAAGGGGGCTACCGTATTTCGGGACGGTGGGGTTTCCTGTCCGGTGTCGAACAGGCCGGATGGGCGCTGCTGATGATGCCGATCGTGGAGGATCCGGCCGCGCCGGAAATCGGATTCGCTCTGGTCCCCGTTGCCGCCGGCACTGTCGAGCCGACGTGGAACGTCGTCGGGATGCGCGGGACCGCGAGCAATACCTTGGTGCTCGATGATCACCTCGTACCGGACCACCGCGTCCTGTCCATCACCAAGGCTCTGGCCGGTGACTATGCCACCGAATACCGGGACGAGGCGCTTTACCGCACCCCGATCGGTCCCAGCCTCGGGCTCGGACTGGCGGGTTCTCCGATCGGCGTGGCCCAGGGTGCGCTGGAATATGTGCTGAAGTTGGCCGACAAGCGTGGCATCGCCTACAGCACGTTCGCGTCGCAGAGCGCGTCCACCGGATTTCAGGTACAGGTCGCCGAAGCAGCGTTGAAGATCGACACCGCGCGGCTGTTCGCCGCGCAACTGGCCCGCGATCTCGATGACGCCGCCACCGGGCGAGCGGCGCTGGAATACACCGACCACACCCGCTTTCGGGCGGCGATCGGGTTCGCCTGCCGGCAGCTACGTGAAGCGATGCAGATCCTGCTGAGCGCGCACGGGACGGCGTCCTTCGGCGAAGCCAACCCCTTGCAGCGGATGTGGCGTGACGTCAACACCGCCACGAGTCACGGCATGCTCACCCCGATGCTG
This sequence comes from Nocardia aegles, assembly GCF_052545135.1. Classification (NCBI taxonomy): domain Bacteria; kingdom Bacillati; phylum Actinomycetota; class Actinomycetes; order Mycobacteriales; family Nocardiaceae; genus Nocardia; species Nocardia aegles. The sequence goes on along the minus strand of NZ_JBQWRI010000002.1, from coordinate 298,209 downwards.
GGCTTCGAAATATACGGTAAAGCGCTGGTCGGCAGTAAAGAAATAATCGCCCCACTGGTGTAGGCCCCGGTTGAAAATGGGCCGATCAAACTGATAAATAAAAATATCGCCGAATGGCAGGTAGATTTGATGAAACAAGAAATTCGACCCGCACCCGAACGAATTCTTGTGTTCGGCGCCAGTGGACATGTCGGTGGCCCGGCGGCGGCTGCGATCGCGGCCGCCCCGGATGCGCCCGCGCTGCGGCTCGCCACGAGTTCCGCCGAGAAGGCCGCTGAACTGAGGGCCGGCTTTCCGTCGGCGGAAGTTGTGCAGGCGAGCTATACCGACGTGGCCGGCCTGGTCGCGGCATTCGATGGTGTCGACGCGGCATTTCTCATCACACCGGACTTCAGGATCGACGAGCGCCAGGCGATGATCAATATCAGCGCCGCCGCGTACGCGGCGGGAACGCAGCCGCACCTGGTCAAGCTCGTCGGCGTGACGATCGGCGTCAACAACGTCAACGAGCTGCGCACCGCTCTGCGGGACACGCCGGGACCGTCGTTGCAGTACCAGCAGGCCCGAGCCGTCCTGAACGCGTCGGGACTGCCGGTGACCTTCTTGAACTGCTTCGCCAACTTCATGGACGATTTCCTCACGGTGTGGCTGCCACCGGTGCTCAACCGCAGAGTGCTCGCGGCTCCCTATGACCGGAGCTCGTTGTTTGTCGATACCCGTGATGTGGGCGAGGCGGCGGCGCAACTGCTGCTTCGGCCGCACAACCGCGAGCACGACGGGTACATGCGCCACATCACCGGTACCCAGCGGATCAAGTTCTCCGAGATCGCCGGCATCATGACCGACATTCTCGGTGTCGAGATCGCCTACGAGGATGATCCGCACAAATTCAAGTCCGAACTCGGGGACCTCTTCACCGCACACTACGGCCCCGGCGTAATCGACTGGTTCCTCGCCTTCTCGGAGAACGAGCAGAAGGAGGAACCGCTGTTCATCGTGACCGACGAACTGCGCTACTTGCTGGGTCGCGAACCGCGCACGCTACGCGAATTCTTCGAGGAGCGCAGGCACCTCTTCCTCCCGGAGAGCTCACCGCTGGCGCAGGGCGTATAAGGCCGGCAGGGCCTGGTTCGCCACGCGGTCTGCCGGTGACCACCTCGGCACAGAAGAGAATTTTCCATGATATTGAATACCACCACCGGTACCGTCGTCGGCCGCACTACCGCGGAGGTTACGGCTTTCCGCGGAATCCGCTACGGAAAACTGGCGAACGGGCACCGTTTCGATCCGGTCGCGCCGGCGGGCCGCGATTCCGCACAGGATCTTCGCGACTTTCCAGCCGTTTTTCCGCAGCTTCCGAGCCGGCTCGACACTCTCTTGGGCGCTGCCTGGCGCGAACACCCACAAGAGGAAGACGCCTTTCTGCTCAACATTTGGGCACCGTCCGGCGCGTCGAATCGGCCGGTATTGTTCTTCGTGCACGGTGGCGGCTTCGTCTCCGGCGGCGGCGTCATATCGTGGTATTCCGGCCACCGGCTCGCCCGCGAGGGTGACATGGTTGTGGTGACCGTGAACTATCGACTCGGACCACTGGCCGATCTGATGATCGGGCCGCCCGGTGCGGATACGAATCGTGCGGTCGACGACCTGCTCCAAGCAGTGACCTGGGTGCGCGAGAACATCGCGATTTTCGGCGGTGATCCCGAAACTCTGACCGTAGCGGGTCAATCGGCGGGTGCCTTTTATACGCAAATTCTGGCGGTGCTGCCAGAGTCTCGGAGCCTGATTTCACGGCTGTTGCTCATGAGCAACCCCGGAATTGCGGCCTCCAGCTGGAGTCGTACCGCATCCCTCAGCGACGAGGTCATCGAGAATTTACGGGGTGAAGACCCCGGAACCGCGCCGATCGAGAGACTGCTGCTGAGTCACCAGCAGGTGATGAAGAAGCACGTCGAGTTCGGATCGGTCGCTCCTACCTGTCTGATGCCGACGGCGGACGCGCGCGTCCCGGACTGGCTGGACGATCCGGCCCGGATCGCGCGAGCGATACACGTGGCGGACCTGCTGGTCACCTTCACCCATGACGAGACGGGGGCATACTTCTTCAACTCCCGCGAGCGGGCTATCACCGATGAGCAGCTGCGCCGGCTCGGGTACCCGCGGAGCAGAACCCACGACACTCCGTATGCGGAACTCATCGCGCACACGACCGACTCGCTCTTCGCGGATCACGCGAAAGCGCTGGTCGCCGAATCCCGCGGGCGCGGCATCCGAGCCGAATTGCGTGAGTTCTCGGTGCCGAGCCCGCTGGACGGTCTCGGAAGCTGCCACGGCCTGGACACCCCATTTCTCTTCGGGAACCGCGCGGCCTGGGCCGGCGCCCTCCTGCTCGACGGGATCGACGACCATCTTTTCGAAGCAGAGGGCGGAAAAATTCGCCGCGCGGTGGCTGATTTCGTACACCACGGGGTGAAATGGTGACGCAGGAAAAGGTGACGTTCTGTCGTATATGTGAGCCCGCGTGCGGCCTGGTCGGCACAGTCGAGAAAGGCAAATTGCTGACCCTACGACCGGACGATGATCACCCCCTCAGCTCGGGTTTCGCGTGTCCCAAGGGCATCGCCTACGCGAGTGTGCAGAACGACCCGGACCGGGTGCTGTACCCGATGCGGCGGCAGCCGGACGGCTCTTTCCAGCGAGTGTCCTGGGACGAAGCCATGCATGACATCATCGGGCGAGTGCGCGGCATCCGGGAGAAATACGGTGCGGAGAGCCTCGGCTGGTACACCGGGAACCCCGGCGGACTGAATTACAGTCATCTACTCTGGACGTTCGGCATAGTACGTGCGCTCGGAATTTCGCATTGGTACTGCGCCGCTTCGCAGGACACGCACAGTCGATCCGTCGCAAGCCACCTGCTCTACGGGCATCAGATGGTGGTTCCGCTCCCGGATCTCGAAGCCGCCGAGACCGTCGTCATCTTGGGCGCCAACCCCGTGGTGTCGCACGGGAGCCTGGCCTCCATTCCCCGGTTCGCCGACAAGCTGCGCGCGGTCGAGAATCGAGGGGGGCGGGTCATCGTGATCGACCCGCGCCGGACCGAGACCGCGCGGCTGTTCGAGTGGACGCCGATCACCCCGGACGCCGACGCGTGGTTGCTCCTGTCGATGCTCCACGTCTTGTTCGGCGAGGAGCTGTTCGATGCGAAGGCCCTGGCGGCATGCACCGGTCACCGTGAACTCCGCGCGGCGGCGGCACGCTTCGCACCCGAAGCTACCGAGGCGCGGACCAGTATCCCGGCCGGGGTGGTGCGTGACCTCACCCGGCGTATCGCGGGCACCAGGGCGGTTCTGTACGGCCGCACCGGCACCTGCCTGGGCACCAGCGCGACGCTCGTCAATTGCCTGATGGACGCGGTGAATCTCGTCGCAGGCAATCTCGACAGCAGCGGCGGCGCGATCTTCGGCGACGCGGTGCTCCCGATGCGGGAGGTAACGGCATCCACGTACAACACCCGCCGTAGCCGGATCGGAAACCTGCCCGAGGTCTCCGGTATGGAGCCGGCCGCCAACATGGTCGCGGAAATCCGTACACCGGGACGTGGCCAAATCCGCGCCATGTTCATCGGTGCCGGGAATCCGGTCGTGTCCACCCCGGGTGGCCGGCACCTCGGTGCCGCGTTGGACGAACTCGACCTGGTCGTATCGCTCGACTTGTACATCACCGAAACCAGCGCGCACGCGCACTACGTGCTGCCGGCGACCGCGATGTACGAACGGGAGGACGTCATGGTGTTCGTCCAGCCGTACTATCCGAAGCCATTCGTCCAGGCGACCGAGGCGCTGGTGGCCCCTGCCGGTGAGGCGCGCGCGGAATGGGAGATCATCGACCAGCTCGCGCGTGGTCTCGGCACCCGGGCGCTGCCCTCCCGGGCGCTGCGTGCGGCGGCGAAGGCCGCGGATGTCGTCGGCAGGCCGCTCACGCCACAGACAATGCTGAACGCGATGATCCGGGTCGGCCGCGGCGGTGACCTCTTCGGCTTGCGGCCAGGGGGACTCACCTTCGACAAACTGGTGAAGCGCAATCCGCACGGAATACTGTTCGCCGAGGAATCCGTCGCCGGGCGGCGACGGAAGGTGATCCGCCACCGCGACCGCAAGGTGCATTTCGATCATCCCGGGATCTGGGCCGAAATCGACCGATTGGAGCGGCGCAGCGGCGACCCGGAATTTCCGTTCTTCCTGATCGGGATGCGTGAATTGGGCTCGGAGAATTCCTGGATGCACAATGCCACGCAATTGCGCGCCGGGCGTCCGGCCCATGCCGCGCGCATGCATCCCCGCGACGCCGAGGAACTCGGTGTGGTGAACACCGGGCGCGTGCGCCTCGTGTCGAGGTATGCGGCGATCGAGTTGCCGGTGCTGATCACCGAGGACATCCACCGAGGTGTCGTCGCCGTGCCGCACGGCTGGGGCCATGACGGCACTGGGCGCTGGAGCACCGCCAACCGCGAAGGCGGTGTCAGCGTCAACGATCTGATGACCACCGCACCGTCGGATGTCGATCCCCTGTCCGGTGTGGCGCACCTCAACGGAGTACGCATCCGAGTCGAGCGGGTGGAAACTGATGTCGAGAAAGAGGTTTGATCGATGGCGTATGTGATTGCCGCACCGTGCGTCGCTGACTACTCCTGCCTGGAGGTGTGTCCGGTCCAGTGCATCCGGCCGCGACCGGATGACCCGGAGTTCATGCGTACCGAGCAGCTCTACATCGACCCGCGCGCGTGCATCGACTGCGAAGCGTGCGTGACCGCCTGCCCGGTGAATGCGGTATACGAGGCGTCTGGGCTGCCGCGGAAGTGGGCGGCATACGAACACGTCAACGCCGAATACTTCCAGGCGCGGACATGACGGCGCCCCTGCGGGTCGCGGTCGTGGGAGCCGGACCGGCCGGTATGTACGCTGCCGGGCACCTGCTCGAAGGTCCGGCGGGTACTTATCTCGACGGCGGGCTCCGGCGCTCGAGCCACCACCCGATCGAGGTGGACATGTTCGATCGGCTGCCCACGCCGGGGGGACTCGTCCGGTATGGCGTAGCACCCGACCATCCGCAGAAGAAGCTCATCCAGACCGTGTTCGACGCGACGGCCGCGCGCCCGGGCTTCCGGTACTTCGGAAATGTCGAAGTCGGCAACCACATCGCCGCTGAGGAGCTGTCGCAGTGGTATGACGCAGTGATCTATGCGATCGGCGCGGCCGGTGACATATCGATGGGAATCGCCGGCGAGGAGCTGTCGGGATCTCTCGCCGCCCGGGTCTTCGTCGCCTGGTACAACGGTCACCCGGACTACCGTGATGTCGAGGTCGACCTGTCCCATGAGCGCGTCGTCGTCGTCGGAAACGGCAATGTCGCCCTGGATGTCGCCCGGATCCTGACCATGCCGATCGGAGAGCTGGAACGTACCGATATCGCACCATACGCGCTGGAGGTGTTGCGCGCCGGCCGAGTTCGCGAGGTCGTGCTGCTCGGGCGGCGCGGTCGCGTGCACGGCGCGTTCACCAACGCCGAACTGGAGGAGCTCGGTGAGCTGCCCGGTGTCGACATCGTGGTCGAGGGCGATTCGCCGTCCGGCGGCGACCGCGATCCGTTCGACCGGGACGCGTCGACGCGACGCAAAATGTCCACTCTGCGACGATACGAGCAGCGGCCGGTCACAGGGCAGCGGCGCGCAATCGTGTTGCGGTTCCTGACCTCTCCGGTACAGATACTCGGAACAGACAAGGTGACCGGACTGCTGGTGTCGCGCAATCACCTCGAGCGCGACGATTCCGGCTCTCCGTGCGCGCGCCCCTCCGGGGTGAGTGAGATCCTCAGCACGGGTTTGGTCATCAAGGCGATCGGTTATTCCGGCACCCCGCTGCGCGGTGTGCCGTTCGACGAGTTGCGCGGCGTCATCCCGAACGTCGACGGTCGCGTCGTCGATCACGAGCGACCCGTACCAGGGACCTACGTGACCGGCTGGATCAAGAGAGGCCCGCGCGGAATCATCGGGACCAATAAGAAATGCGCGCGCGACACCGTCCGGGCGTTGCTGGCCGACGCCGCGGCCGGCGTACTGCCACGCGACGGCACCTTGGCAGCGGCAGCGGTGAAAAGTATTGTGGCAAAGCGACGCCCGCAGATGATAGACCAGCGCGGGTGGCTGCGTATCGACGACCACGAGCGCCGAGCGGGCCGAGCCCTGGGACGTCCTCGGCATAAGATCACGGATATCCCCGGACAACTCGAGGCCGCTGCGCGGTATTTGCTTCCGAATTCTTGCCGGAGTCGCCGAGACGACGCGTGCCCGGGGCTGATCGACACGCAGGCGGAAGCGTCGAAGACATAGCACCATTGGATAATATCAACGCTATTCGGATAGATTTTCCGTATTTCAGACGATACGCTCGTATTCCGAAGTGGCCGACCGGAGATGATGCAATTCCGACGTGCCGTTCGGCATTACTCGAGCGGCGGGATTCGATCCGCTAGTCCCGCAGTTCGAATTACTGATCACCACTGATGAGCACATATTTTCGATTCGACAACGCAGGCGGTTTCCCTCGGGTGACGAGCCCGGATATCGGAAAGGAGGACTCGTATGGTGCACGTGACCCCGAAAATAACTCGAACGGAGGTCGATCGGCGAGTGTTCGCCGACGACGAGATCTATCGGCTGGAGATGCGGCGGCTGTTTCGCGACGGCTGGACCTACGTCGGGCTGGAGGCTGAGATCCCCGAGGCCGGTGACTTCCGGCGATCCTGGATGGGCGATCTGCCGGTGATCATGACCCGATCCAGGGACGGATCGGTGCGAGTGCTGGAAAATGTGTGCACCCACCGCGGCGCCCTGGTCGCGCTGGATCAGCGTGGGAACTGTTCGACTTTCACCTGTATCTATCATCAGTGGGCCTTCGGTGACGACGGTCGGCTGCTCGGCGTTCCGTTGCGGAAGAACTACACCGAAGGGCAGCACAAGGAGCGAGGCGGGCTGCGGGCGGCTCGGGTCGAGACCTTCTCCGGCATGGTCTGGGCGACCTTCGGCGCAGATGTCGAACCACTCGCGGCGTACCTCGCGGATGCGGGACCGCACCTCGCGGACGTTCTGCGCGACGGCGATGTGGAAATTCTCGGCTACCACCGGTTCGAGGTGCAGGGTAACTGGAAGCTCTTCTTCGAAAACACGCAAGATGCCTACCACGCGGCGCTTTTGCACAACTTTGCGATGGCCGTGGGCGTCAACCCCGTCGGCGAGAATCTCGTCTTCGAAAACGGTCATGGGGCGCTCAAGTGGAAAATGGTGTCGTTGTCGGACGAAGCGATGCGCGAACATCTGTCCACCAAGACCTTTCAGATGCGAGATTTCTCGCTTTTCCAGAGTCATGAGCGGCCCGCTGGAGACAGCTGGAACAGGGTGATGGGCATCTTCCCGAACGCCTTGGTACTCGAAGAGTGGGACATGCTCAACGTCCGGCATATCGTGCCGAAAGGCCCCGGCCGCGTCGAACTGCACACAGTTTCGCTCGGACACAAAGGCGAGTCGCCCGAAAGACACGCCAAACGGGCTCGCGACTATGGCAACTTCTTCGGCCCCGCCGGATTCGCCGGCCGCGACGACGTTGTCGCAATCGGAGCGGTGCAGGCGACCCAAGGTGTGTCCAGCGTGGACTCGAGTTTCATGGCGCTCGGCGACCTCGGCACACCGAGCGGCGACTTGGAGGGTGAGTACACCGTCCGAGGCTTCTACGACGCGTACCGCACCCGGATGGGGTGGTGACCGTGAGCGAAACAGTGAACAGCGTGGTCCCGCGAGGCGGGGACGTCGCCGTGGACGTCGCGGTGCGCGAACAGGTTCTGCACCTGCTGCACCAGGCTTGCGCAATGTTGGACGAACGGCGCTATCGCGATTGGATCGAACTGTTCGCTCCGGACGGGCGGTACGTTGCCATCTCGGCGGAGAACTTCGAGAACAGTTGGCCGCTGTCGGTCATCGACGACAACCGTGCGAGCATGCTCGACCGGGCCGAGTTCATCGAGAAGTACTGGTCGATCGAGCCCGGCCGGACCCGCCGGATAGTCGGAAACGTAGAGATCGAAGCGGCGGGTCCGCACCGGCTCGAGGTTCGCTCCGCGTTCGTGGTGTATCTCACCGATCCCGACGGCCGGGTGGCGATCCAGGCGACCGGCACCTACCGGGACGAACTGGTCCATCTCGACGGATGGCGTTTCCGGCGCCGCACCGCCGTGCACGACAACGATCTGCTGACCCGCCCGGTCACCTATCCGTTCTGAGGCGGGCCGGTGAACTCCGCTCGAAATGACGCGACCGCGGCTGCCACGCGTCCTACCTGGATCGAACGCCACCCGATCCGGACGGGATTCGGCATTCCGCGCATCCGGTCGGCGCCGGCCCCGCAGGCTCGCAGCGCCGATAACGAGGTACGGCGATGATCACGCGCGGCTGTTGGACCCGTGATCAGCGGGTGCTCATCGCAGCACCTGGTGAGCACGTGGGCGAGGAGGGGAAGGTCCTGGTTCGACGGCACGACGAGGTCGTACTCGACACCTTGCTGCGGTTGGGCTGGGCGGCTCCGCACGCCTGCCGGCGCGGCGGTTGCGGGGTGTGCCTGATCCGGATTCATCGCGGCGCTGTGCGACATGGGCCGCATACCCAGCGGGCCTTGTCCCGGCGCGCCGAGACCGAGGAGCGGCTGGGGCTGGCGTGTCGCGCGTTGCCCACGACTCCGGTGGTCGAGATCGAGTTCTGCCACGGGGATGGCGAGCAGGCCACAGCTATGTCCGAGAAACCCGGAGTTTTGTAAAGGAGCAGTGCCGATGAGTGTTCTGAGATTGGGTTACGTGCATTTGGCCGTGACCGACATGCCGAGTGCCCACAACCATTACACCGGTGTGGTCGGTCTGGCCGAGAGCGCCGAGACACCGGAGCGGCTGTATCTGAAAGGCTGGGACGAGTGGGACCATCACTCGCTGGTGCTCGAGCAGGGTGACGGGGGACTGCTGGCGATGGGCTGGAAGGTCCGGGACAACGATTCGCTGGCCCAGGTGGAAAAGGCGGCGCACCGGTTCGGCGCCACGGTGCGCCGCCTGTCCGACGGTGAACGCACTGCGGTCGGCGACGGTTTCCGGTGCACCCTGCCGAGCGGCCATGTCGCCGAGTTCTATTCCGAGATCGAGACGGTCGGGACAGCGGTCGGCACGCTCAACCCCGACCCCTGGCCGCGCGCCGGGTTGCCCGGAATCGGCGCTCCCCGGCTGTCACACCTCGCGCTCTCCGCCGAGGATGTCGCCGGCATGGAGCGGTTCATGGTCGACGTATGCGGATTCCATGTCACCGAGCGCATCGTGGCCGATCCCGGCGATGCCGACCCGATCGCCTCGTTCCTGAGCTGCGGTGAGCAGGCACACGACATCGCGGTCCAGAAGGGTGAGGACGGCCGGCTGCACCACATCGCATACCAGGTGGAGAGTTGGAACGCGGTGCTGCACGCGGCCGACGTGCTCTCGATGAACGACGTGCCGATCGATATCGGGCCGACCCGCCACGGCATTACGCGCGGCGAGACCGTCTATTTCTTCGACCCCACTGGAAACCGCAACGAAGTGTTCGCCGGCGGCTACCGATCAGGGCCGGATATGCCGTGCATCACGTGGACGGCCGACCAGATCGCTCGGGCGATCTTCTATCACGACCGCCGGATGTCCGAGCAATTCTTGACGGCGCAGACCTGAGCCGCGCCGTGACCGAGCCATCTATGAAAGCAGCGAAGTAATGAACCCTACAGTTGACCGCGCTGTCGTCGCCGACCGAGCACGCGACAGTGCCTCCGAGCCGCTCGAATCGACTGTCGAGCACGACGGCTATCGCACGCACTACCTGCAGGCCGGGTCCGGACCGGCGATTGTGCTGCTGCATGGCTCCGGCCCTGGCGCCACCGGACGCGCGAACTGGGCGTCGACTCTGACTTCCGAACTCGCTCAACGGTTTACCCTGATCGCGCCCGACATCGTGGGCTACGGGACGACCGAGCAATTTCCCGAGGTCGGACTGACCCACGACAACCGGGTGCAGCACATCGCGCAGTTCCTGCGCGCACTCGACCTCGGACCGGCGCGGCTGGTGGGCAACTCGATGGGCGGCAGTATCGCGCTCGGGATCGCCGCGGAATATCCCGAACTCGTCGAGCGCATGGTGCTGATGGGTACCGCGGGAGTGTCGTTCCCGGTGACCCGTGAGGTCGACCAACTCTACGGCTACACGCCGAGCGAAGCGAATATGCGCGGCATCTTCGAATTGATGGCCTACGACCGCTCCCGCGTCACTCCCGAGTTGGTACGGGCGCGGTTCGAGGCGTCCCGGGCACCGGTGGCTGCCGAGCGGTGGGCGAATATGTTCCCCGCTCCTAGGCAACGGCATATCGACGCGGCCGCCTTGCCGTTCACAACCCTGGAGAGGATCGCCACGCCCACCCTGCTGATTCACGGCGTGCACGACCGGGTGGTCCCGTTGGCCGCGACCTCGCTGCGGTTGGTGGAGGTGTTGCCGAACGCCGATCTGGTGGTTCTCGGTCGGTGCGGGCATTGGGCGCAGGTGGAGCGTGGCGAGAAATTCCGTCGCGAAGTCGCCCGGTTCTTCTCCGAAACGGAGTGACCCACCATGATGGATGTCGATCTGACCATCGAGCTGTATGTCAGCCGGGCGGAACAGCTTTTCTCGAGTACCGAGATCATCGAGCGAACCGAATCCGGTGAAATACGCACCAGCTATGGAGAATCGATCGCCAACGCTCGCCGGTTGGCGGCCGGCCTGCACGGGATCGGGGTGCGCCCAGGTGACCGCGTCGCATCGATGCTGTGGAACAACATCCCCCACTTCGAGTGCTATCTCGGCGTGCCTTCGGGTGGTTTCGTTCTGCACACGTTGAACTTCCGGCTTCCGATCGAAGACCTCCGGTATGTCATCGGGCACGCGGAGGATCGGGTTGTGATCGTCGACCCGGATCACCTGGACCTGCTCGACGAAGTGCTCGAAGGAGTCGCCAGCGTCCGGCAGATCGTAGTCACCGGCCCCATCCCCGACGCGCTGGGTGCGAATATCACGCGACGTGAGGTGCTGTCCTATGCCGCGCTGCTCGAAGCGGGCGTTCCGGACTATCGTTGGCCGGCTTTGGAAGAAAGGCAGGCTGCGGGTCTCTGCTACACGTCGGCCACAACCGGTCGGCCGAAGGGCGTTGTCTACACGCACCGTTCGCAGGTCTTGCACGCGACGACGATGTGCACCGCCGACGCGCTGGCCATCTCCGAAAGCGATGTCATTCTGCCGATGACGCCGTTCTTTCATGCGAACGCCTGGGGTTTACCGTACTCGGCCGTCATGACCGGGGCGAGGCTTGTGCTGCCCGGTGTGCGTCCGACATCGGCAAACGTCGCCGACCTGATCGAAGCGTACGGCGTGACGGTGGCCGCGGGCGTTCCGACAGTGTGGGCGGGTGTGCTGGAAGCCCAGCACACCCGCGAACGCGACTTCGCCGCATTGAACCGCATCATGTGTGGAGGTTCCGCGATTCCGCGGGCGCTGGCCGAGGAGTTCGAGACCAGGTACGGCACCCTCTTCATCCAGGCATACGGCATGACCGAAGCCTCGCCGTGCACCCATATCTGCCGGCTGCCGGCGTCTATGAACGACCTGCCGAAGGACGAGCGACTCGCTGTTCGCTCGACACAGGGCAGGCTGTTGCCCGGCCTGCGGATGCGGCTGGTCGACGACGGGGGCGAGGTGGTCGCACCGGGCGGGGGAGCCGGCGAGATCCAGCTGCGCGGTCCCTGGATCGCCGACGAGTACTACCGCGACGAGCGCACCGAGTCGGCGTTCCGGGATGGCTGGTACGTCTCCGGTGACCTGGCCACGGTGGACGACAAGGGTTTCGTCGCGCTGGTGGATCGCAAGAACGATCTGATCAAGTCCGGTGGTGAGTGGATCAGCTCCGTGGCGCTGGAGAACGCGCTGATGGGGCATGACGCGGTGGTGGAGGCGGCGGTGGTGGCGGTGCCGGATGAGCGGTGGGTCGAACGCCCACTCGCTTTCGTCGCGTTGCGCCCGGGGACGCAGGTCGGCGGGGAACAGCTGCGTGCGTATCTGCGTGCGCGGTTCCCCGCGTTCTGGTTGCCCGATGAGTTCCGATTCATCGCTGAGATCCCCAAGACCGGCGCGGGCAAGTTCGCCAAACGGGTGCTGCGCGATCGCCTGCGAGCCGAACGTGGCGATTCGGACCGGACAACGCCAGAAGCCGCACCGCGGTTGGCGACTGGAAGTTCAGCATGACCGCAGCGCGCCGGTCTTTACTGGTGACATCGGTCGCATCCGAAGCAGCGGGCGTGGTGTCGATCGAACTGCGGCACCCGGAAGGGGCCGAGCTGCCGGCCTGGGAGCCGGGTGCACATATCGATCTGTATCTGCCCTCCGGTCTGGTCCGCCAGTATTCGCTGTGCTCGGACCCCGCGGACCGGACGCGATACCGCATCGCCGTTCTCCGGGTTGCCGATGGCCGCGGCGGCTCGATAGAGGTGCACGACACCGGGCTCGCGGGCCGCGAACTCGAGGTCGTCGGCCCGCGTAATCATTTCCCACTGGCCGCCGCGCCGAACTATCTGCTGATCGCAGGCGGGATCGGCGTTACTCCGCTGCTGACGATAGCCTGCCGGCTGGCCCGGCAGGGGCAGCGCTGGTCGATGATCTACGGCGGCCGATCCCGGACGAGCATGGCGTTCATCGACGAGCTGACCGCGCTCGGCGGTCTGGTCGACATCGTCCCGCAGGACGAACGCGGATTGCCCGACTTGGCCACCGCGGTCCGCGCCTGCCCTCCGGGCACCGCTGTGTATTGCTGCGGCCCGGAAGCGATGCTGCGGGTGGTGCAGTCGCTGTGCGCCACGCATCTCCCCGCGGGTGCTCTGCATATCGAGCGGTTCGCAGCAGCCGCACCCGACAGTGCCGGTCGGGCCTGCGCGAATCAGGATTTCGAGGTCGAGCTGGCTCGTTCCGGCCGGGTGCTCACGGTACCTGCCGATCGCACGGTGCTCGACGCCGTCCTCGATGCGCAGCCCGGCACACCGTATTCCTGCACGGAAGGCTATTGCGGTACGTGCGAGGTGACGGTGCTCGGGGGAACACCCGATCATCGGGACGACGTTCTTACCGACGCCGAGCGCGAAAGTGGCAAAACCATGATGATCTGTGTCAGTCGCGCGAGGTCGCGCCGGCTGATCCTCGACCTGTGATGACAGTGGATTCGGTCGAGGATTCGATGACCCACGCGACTTGTGTGGTCCGGTGCGGTCGGTGCACGTCGGGTAGCCCAGGCACCCGCACAGTCAGTCGGCCACGTAGCGCAGCAGCACCACCTCGCGGAAGTGCTTCGTCTGGACCAGCCGGAGCTGGATTCGCTTGTCCAGCACTGGGAAGAGCGGTGTGCCGCCGCCGACGGCGACCGGATACAGGAACAGCCAGTACTCGTCGATGAGCCCGTGCGGCATCAGCGAGGCCGCGAGGCTCGCGCCACCGACCTCCATGACGCCATCGCCGCCCGCCTTGAGCCCGCGGACCTCCTCGACCGCGTTCTCGCTGATCAGCGTGCTGTTCCAGTGGACATCGGTAAGCGTCCGGGAGAAGACGAACTTCGGCTTGTCCATCCAGAGTCTGCCGAACTCACGCTCGATGCGCGGCGCGTCCTCGGGCACGTGCGGCCAGTACTCGGCCATCAGCTCGTACAGGCGACGGCCGTGCAGCGAGACTTCGATGTCGCGGTAGCGGTCGTTATGGAACTGGTGCAGCTCCTCGTCCGGGTTCGTCCAATCGATGCTGCCGTCACGGTCGTTGACGTAGCCGTCGAGGGACACGCCGTACGAGTAGATCAGTTTCCTCATGACAGGGTAGACCGCCCGGACGAGCAGAATTCATCGGACACGACTCATCCGGGCCATCTCAATAGCGCCCGACGAGCTCGGTGTCGAGCCCTACCCGGCCGATCGCACCGGGAGCGGCGCCCAGAGGTATGTCGCGGCCCGGGAGCGGTTCGGTGAAGAACCGGAGGTTGTCGGCCACGAACTCTTTCAGCTCTTCGGGCGTCTTGCGATCGAGAGTGATCGCCTCGACCGGGCAGGCCGGTAGGCATGCGCCGCAGTCGATGCACTCCTTGGGATTGATGTACATCTTCCGGGCACCTTCGTAGATGCAGTCCATCGGACACTCGTCCATGCAGGACTTGTCGGTCACGTCGATGCACGCCGCACCGATCACGTACGCCATGGGTCGATCCTCCTACTCGCCCCGCGGGTTCGGTCGAGTGCTCGAAAGAACTTCGCGGAACTTCATCCGTAACGTAGATCCATACTAGAATGATGCTCTAGAATCGGTCCAGCCCGGCGGGTTGACGCCCGGACGGCGAACCATCAGTGCCCGACCTCGTAAGCAAGTTTCTCCGGGAGCAGACATGCCCAACTTTTCGATGACGATTGGTGGCGAACAGGTCGCTGGGAGTTCAAGATTCGCGGTGATCAACCCGGCGACCAGCGAACCGTTCGCGGAAGCTCCCGATTGCTCGGCCGCCCAGCTCGACCTTGCGGTTACGTCGGCCGAGAAGGCCTACACCAGTTGGCGCACCGACGAGGGAGCTCGTCGAGAGGCCATGCTCCGCGCCGCCGATCGCTTGGAGGCCGAAGCCGAGAATCTGGGCCGCGTCCTGACCCAGGAACAGGGGAGGCCGCTGCCCCAGTCGCCAGTGGAGATGACGGTCTCCGCGTACTGGTTGCGGTATTACGCCACACTCGACACCCCTGCCGAAGTACTTCAAGACGACGAGCGGGCCTACGTGAAGCTGCTTCGTCAGCCGCTCGGTCCCGTCGCGGCTATTACGCCCTGGAACTTCCCAGTGGTGCTCGCGTTCTGGAAGATCGCGCCTGCCCTGCGGGCGGGTAACACCCTGGTGCTCAAACCGTCGCCGTTCACCCCGCTGACCACCTTGAAGATCGGTGAGCTACTGGCCGATGTTCTGCCGCCGGGCGTGCTGAACGTCGTGTCGGGGCTGGAGCCGCTCGGCGCCGGGCTCACCGCGCACCGGGCGATTCGCAAGATCAGTTTCACGGGCTCGACCGTCACTGGCCGCAAGGTCGCCCTAGCTGCCGCTGAGGATTTCAAGCGGGTGACTCTCGAACTCGGTGGAAACGACCCGGCGATCGTGCTCGACGACGCGGACCCACAGACCGTCGCGGCCGGCATTTTCGCCAGCGCGATGGGCAACACCGGCCAGAGCTGTGTGGCTGTCAAGCGAACCTATGTGCCGCGGAAACTGTACGGCGATGTGGTCGCCGCTTTGGTCGATGAGGCCAGGGCTGCCAAGGTCGGTAACGGGCTCGAAGCCGGCGTGGAGTACGGGCCGTTGAACAACCGTCCGCAGTGGGAAAGGGTCGCCGGCCTGGTGGCCGACGCGATGAGCGCGGGTGCCACAGTCGAGGCAGGCGGTCCGGTACTCGATGGACCGGGCTACTTCTATGCACCGACCATCCTCACCGACGTCAACGATGACATGGCTGTCGTCGCGGAGGAGCAATTCGGACCCGTGCTGCCCGTATTGCCTTACGACAGTGTGCCCGAAGTGATCGCACGCGCCAACGCCACGCACTTCGGGCTCGGGTCCTCGATCTGGACCGGCGATCCGCAACGCGGCCTGGAGCTCGCTCCTCAGATCGAAGCGGGCACCACGTGGATCAACAACCATATCGTGCTGCCGCCCACGCTTCCGTTCGGCGGCGTCAAATGGAGCGGAATCGGTGTGGAGAACGGCGTCTGGGGTTTGCACGAATTCACCGACGTGCACGTTGTTCACCAGCCCCGCGCACTCGGCGCCGGCTGGCCGTGACATCGAATGGCGGCCGGATGACTACGGAATGCAAGGACCGATAAAATGAGCACCACCGAATCTGTTGACTTGACCGAAATCGCGCTGTGGATGGGCGACCCCTATACTGTCTTGCGACAGCTTCGGGAAAACGATCCCGTCCACTGGCACACGCCCGCTCCCGGCAATATCACTCACACGCAACCGTTCTGGGCATTGACCAGACACAAAGATATCGCACACGTCTCGCGCCATCCGGAGATCTTCTCCTCCGCGGAAGGCCACATGACACTGACACTCGGAACCGGATTCACGGACTACGACACCTTCGCAATGCTGGGGATGGACGACCCCATGCATGCATGGATGCGTGGGATAGTCAGCAGTGCGTTCACCGCCAAGATGGTCATGCAGGCGGAACCGGTTATCCGGCAACAAGTCGCCGCCCTGCTCGACGCGCTCGCCCCGCGTAAGCACGAAGAAATCGACTTCGTGCATGAGGTGTCCGCCGCCGTTCCGGGCCAGATCATCGGCGACTTGCTCGGATTCCCGCGGGAAGACCAGCATCTACTCGCCGAGTGGACCGACGCCGTCACCGACCTCGACGATATGGAAATCGACCTGGAAGCCTGCACTGCGTTTTCGGCCAAAGGTTCGGCTGCCGTGACCGAGATGTTCGATTATCTCGAACGTATGCAGCGGGATCGGGAGGAAAACCCCAAAGAAGATCTCGTATCCCGGATCATGGGAGCGGAGTTGAACGGCAAAAAGCTCACCTGGCGACAGCAACGAGAGGTCTTCTTCGTCCTCGTAGGCGCGGGCAACGACACCACGCGCAACACTACCAGCGCGGGTGCGCGAGCCTTGTTCGACAACCCTGATCAGCGTGCCGACCTCGCTGCGGACTACTCGCTCATGCGCTCCGCGGTCGAGGAGATGCTGCGTTGGGGAAGTGTGGTGACCCACTTCCGCCGCACGGCTACCCAGGATACGGAAATCGGTGGAAAGCAGATCAAGAAGGGTGACTGGGTGGTGATGTTCTACACGGCGGCCAATCGTGATCCGGAGGTTTTCGAGGAACCCGACGTCTTCAAGATCAGGCGCTTCCCGAACGAGCACATGGCATTCGGTGGCGGTGGGCCGCACTTCTGTCTCGGGGCCCCTCTCGCCCGCCTGGAGTTGCGCATCATCTTCGAGGAGTTTCTGCGCCGTTACCCCCACTACGAGATCACCGGTGACACGCCATTCACCACGAGCAATCTCTTCCACGGTATCAAAACGATGCCGATGATCCTCGAACCCCGATAAGGAAGGGAGTGTGAGCGATGCTTTTTCGTGTCACAGCCGATGATGACCGATGTGTGTGTTCTCGGCAGTGCTCAGCAGTCGCTCCCGACGTATTCGGACACGATGACGACGGCATCGTGGTCGTTCTCGAGCCGCACCCGCCGGCGGAGTCCCATGAGTCCGTCCGCCGCGCGGCGCGCGTCTGCCCGTCGGCCGCGATCGAGATCAGCGCGGATTAGCGCAGGTCGCGGCGGAATGGGAGCCGGCTCGTCGCGATCCGAGTAGCTGGTCCGCCCGCCCCGTCCTACCGTTCGGAGCGGGCAGACCTGTTCGCGACCCGGCCTGCTGTACCTATGCCAAGTGTCGACCGAGGTCGGCGGCTACTGCTGGAGAATGAAAACGCCGTGCGACAGCAGCACATCGCCGTTGTCGCGCTTGACCGAGAAGCTGATCTCGCCGCCGCGCTGGTGCCAGGTGTCGATTGTCAGCGTGTCGCCCGGCATTGTCGGCGCGCTGAGCCGTGCAGCCAGCGAGATGAAGCGGCTCGGATCCGAATCGGCGTATCCCGCGAGCAACGTGCGCCCGACGATGCCGTAGGTGCACAGGCCGTGCAGGATCGGTCGTGGGAAGCCGGCCTGTTTCGCAGCCACCGGGTCGAGATGCAAAGGGTTGCTGTCGCCGGTCAATCTATAGAGGAGGGCTTGGTCTGGCCGCGTCTGCGCAGTCAGCACCTCATCCGGCTCGCGTTCGGGCGCAGGTGCGGGAACGCGAGCCGGGCCGCGCTGCCCGCCCCAACCGCCTGCGCCGCGGAAGAACATGGATTGCGTGGAGCGGGTGTACGGCTCGCCGCTAGCGGCGTCGGCGACCTCCGAAACCGTCTCCACCACGGCTGCGTTGCCCTTGTCCCACACTGCCGAGATCTCCGCGGTGACCAGCACAGTCGCCGCTGTCGGCAGTGGGCGGAGTTGTTCGCATTTCTGCTCGCCGTGCAACATCGCCCGGACGTCGACCGCGTCGTCGAGAAACTTCACCAACCCCGCGACGCCGACCTCGGCTCCAGCGAGCACGCCGAAGGTGGGATAGACCACCTGTTGCCGGTACGGCGTGGTGTCCGTGGTGAATTCCAGCTCGGCTAGCGGGTCTTGTTGGCCTGCGCCGATACCCAGCGCGTAGAGGGCACAGTCGCGACTGTGCCACCGTGCGGTTGCGGACTCGAGCTTCGTGCCTACGAGCTCCGACGTGATTTTCACCAAAGACTTCTCCTCGGACGCACCGTCAACGGTCTAGTATCATGTACTAGAATATCACTCTAAAACCACAGCGGAAGCGGAGATCCATGAAGCCTCCATTGCCCGAGCCGACACCGGAGACGCAGCGCTACTGGGATGGCGCCGCTGCCGGTGAACTCTGGATCCAGCGTTGCGTGACCACCGGCAGGCACTTCTTTTATCCGCGCGTGTACTCCCCGTTCGTCACCGGCGGGGCCGTGGAATGGGTGAAGGCATCGGGCAATGCGACGCTCTACTCCTACAACATCGTCCAGCGCCCGGCGCCGGGCTTCGAGGACCGCGGTCCTTATGCGCTTGCGGTGGTGGAGTTGGAAGAAGGACCTAGAATGATGACGAACATCGTCGGGATCGAGAACACACCGGAAAACCTTGTCCTCGACATGCCGCTGCGCGTCACCTTCGAGCGGCGCGACGGCATGGCGTTGCCGGTGTTCGAGCCGACGGTGCGCGCATGAAGCCGGGTGAGGTCGCGGTCGTCGGCGCCGCGGAATCCGAGCGGATCGGTGTCGTCCCGGATCAGTCGGTACTCCAGCTCAATCTCGACGCGTCGCTGCGTGCCATCACTGACGCCGGGCTGACGGTCGCCGACATCGACGGCGTGGCAAGCACCGGAAACTTCGCTACCGAAATCGCGCACAATCTCGGCATTCGCACCAGGTGGGTCGACACAACCAGCGTCGGCGGGTGCTCATACTTCCTCCATCTGCGGCATGCGGCCGCAGCGATCGTTTCCGGCATGGCGACGGCAGTGCTGATCTCGCACGGTGAATCGGGGCGGTCGCGTGTCGGGATGGAACCGTTCGAGTTTCCGGCCAACGGAGCCCTCGGCCAGTTCGAGATGCCCTACGGTGTTGCCGGGTTCGCATCCATGTTCACCGTTCCGGCGCTGCGCTTCATGAAGGACAGAGGTGTCACTCATGAGCAGTTGGCTTCCGTCGCCGTCGCACAGCGGAAGTGGGCCATGCGGAACCCGCGAGCAATGAAGCGGGATCCGATCACCATCGACGATGTGCTCACCTCGAAGGTGATCGCCTATCCGTTCCACGTGCTCGAGTGCTGCTTGGTAACCGATGGCGGTGGCGCCATCGTGGTCACTTCGGCCGAGCGTGCGGCCGATCTGCACGCGAGACCTGCGTACATTCTGGGTACCGGGGAGAGTTCTGAGCACACGATCGTGTCGCAGATGGCCGATTTCACGAGCTCCCGGGCCTTCCGGGATTCGAGCTCGATGGCGTTCGCCGAGGCGGGGTTGTCGCCGAAAGATATCGATCACCTGATGGTGTACGACGCTTTTGCGCATGTTCCGCTGTATGGACTGGAGGACTTGGGTTTTGTGGAGCGGGGCGAATCGGGAGCATTCGTCGCCGAGGGCCACACCTCGCCCGGTGGCAGCCTGCCGATGAACACGAATGGCGGCGGGCTGTCCTACACCCACACTGGTATGTACGGGATGTTCGCTCTGCAAGAGTCGATTCGACAGGTACGCGGCGAGGCGGCCGCGCAGGTGCCAGAGGTCGAGACCAGTTTCGCCCAAGGTGTCGGTGGCATGTTCCAGAATGCGGGCTCGATCATCTTCGGCAGTCGGCGCCCCTAGGAATCCCGGTACTCGTCAGCTTCTAGAATTAAATTCTGGAATGCATGTGCCGCATGCTCCCGTGACGAATGGAGTGTAGGGATGGTAGAGCCGGATCTGGAGCTTCCGCTGCCTGCCGCGGCCGCAGCGGTGCGCGCAAAGTCCGGGCGCTGGCCCAAGTCGAGTGCCACCAAGCAGGCGGTACTCGACGCGGCCAGGGTCCTGTTCAGCATCAAGGGGTATGAGGCGACCAGTATCAATGAGTTGGTCAAGGCCTCCGGGGTGAGTGTCGGGAGCATCTATCACCAGTTCGGAGGCAAGGCCGAGGTATTCATGGCACTTGCCCGTGAGGCGCTCAGCAGCAATGCTGCCGCGTCGACGCGAGCCACGGAGCAGGCACGTGCCGCTGGTGAGACTCGCCCGGGCGCTCTCTATGTGGCGGGCGCCAAGGCGCACCTGATCGATACCTGGAGATTGCGGGAGGTCACGCGCTTCCTTTTCGGCGACGATGTTCCCCCTGGCTTCTCGGAAGTCAGGCGCGAGGCAGTCTTGCGGTTCATGCACGGAGCTCGTCGGCTCAGGATCGGCGACCCGCCGTTGCCCGACTTGAGTGCCCACGCGGTCACCAGCCTGGTCAATGCCGCCGCGCTCCAGATCGTCCAGATCGATGACGCCGCCACTGCGGAAAAGATCGCGGACTACTTCACCGGGCTCATCCTGCGTCTGGTGGATGAGGACGGGTGACATCTGCGAAGCGAGAACCGCGGCCCCACTGGCCGCGCCGGAAGTCACGGACAAGCTGTCTTGCGTGCGGCGGCCGGTGCGGTCCGGGACGTGGTCCTGACTTCAGGTGGTGCGCGAGCGTGTGATTCTGTCGCTCGCGGCGCTGCAAGAGGGTCCGTCGGCCGGGTCGGAAGTCGGATCATCCGATCTGGGACCACTACTCGGGCCACGAACGCGCCGAGGTGTGGATTCGGACGCGGCACCCCTGGTCGAGCCCACGTCTCCTGACGCAGCACCAGGTGGTCCGTAGAAGACCCAGGGAAGATGCGAAGGCCTTGCCACAGCCAATTTAGAACTCTATTCTAGTATGACGCACGATACGGCTGTAGCGGCGTTCGAACAGCAGAGGATCGGTGAGGTATGGGTGAGTGGTTGAAGGATCGGGTCGCGGTGGTGACCGGCGCCGGACGCGGTATCGGTGCGGAGATCGCCAAGATGTACGCGCGCGAAGGGGCTGCGGTCGTCGTGAACGATCTCGGTGTCGCAGGTGACGGGACCGGCGCCGACAAAACGCCCGCCGAGTCGGTGGTCAGGGAAATTCGAGCAGCAGGTGGCACAGCGTCGGCGGACGACACGAATGTCGCCGATCACGCAGCCGCCGAGACCATGATCCGCTCGGCGATCGACCAGTACGGTCGACTCGATGTCCTGGTGAACGCTGCGGGCATCCTGCGCGACAAGATGATCTTCAACCTGGACGAGAACGACTGGGACGCGGTGATCGCAGTGCACCTGAAGGGGCACTACAACACCATCAAGCCGGCCGCTCGGTACTGGCGCGGTCAGCGGGATGAAAACGCACACAACAGGATCATCAACTTCACATCGATCTCTGGCCTGCACGGATCGGCAGGGCAGCCGAACTATGCGGCGGCGAAAATGGGCATCGTCGGCCTGACATACTCCTGCGCAAACGCATTGCGCAGGTACGGCGTGACCACCAATGCGATTTCGCCGGGCGCCGCATCACGGCTGATCGACACCATTCCGGATACGCGAATGCAGGCCGGCCCGCCCGGTCCCGAGCACATTGCCCCGATCGCCACCTATCTTGCCAGCGAACGCTCGAGTTGGCTCAACGGGCGGATTGTGGGAGCGCGGGGCACGCTGGTCGAGCTGTACAACATCCCGGAGCCGATCCGGGTCGTGAGTACGCACGGCTCCTGGGATATGAACGACCTGGCGGAATTGGTGGAGGTCAACTTCCGAGCTCCGGCGAAGCTGCCGCTCATTCCCCCGGCCTTCGCCGACGAGTAATCCTGATCGCTGAAAGGGCGGCCTTACCGGTCTCGGTCCGGATCGGTTACCTAAATAACTGCGCAGCTGGCGCGGGCCATAGCAGAAATTTTCGATCCAGTCGATGAGACTTATGCGCGCGGCTTCGACGTGCACGGTCGGTGCGGGTCTCGAGTGGCCGGAGGAGGTATGAAATGATCGCGGCACCAATAACGCGCTGGATCGAATATTGGGCTGAAGTCAAGCCGGAATGTCCGGCGATAATTTTTGAAGACGGGGAAGTGACCTGGCGAGATTTCCGTGACTCGGTCAACCGCTGGGCGCGCATGCTGAGCGGCCAGGGAATCGGGCGCGGCGAGCGTGTCGCGTGCATGATGCGAAATCGTCCGGAGTTCTATTTCGCATTTTTTGCAGTCGCAAAACTGGGCGCCGTCTTCGTTCCTGTCAATCTTCAGCTGACCGACGCAGAAATATCGTTCTTGATCGATAATTCAGGCGCTCGAGCGCTCGTCTACGACTCCGCGAAGAAGCCGATCATCCGCGATGCGGCAGACATCAATCTCCTGCCGGTCGACGGCGCGGTGCAGCGGTTACTCGCCGACCCCGTGGCCGCCCCACAGCGAACTGAAGAAATCCGTTTCCCGCAAGTCGGTTTCGATGACCTGGTCGCCATCCTCTACACCTCCGGTACTACCGGGCGGCCGAAGGGGGCGATGATAACGCATTCGAATATTCACTTTGCCGCGGAAACGATCAGTAGAAGCTTCGATTTCACGCAGCAGGACATTCATATCGTCACCGCGCCTCTCTACTTCGCCGGCGGCATCGTCACGGTGTCGCAGCCGGTTTTCGTCAGCGGCGGAACCGTCGTGCTGACGAGCTACCGATCGCCGGCCGACACGCTGGACTTGATCGCACGGCATCGGGTTACGGTGGCGATGATCGTGCCGGCGATCCTCAACCTTCTGATAAACGACGAGTCCTTCGAACCCGGGAAACTGAAGAGTTTGCGGCTCGTCGCGGCAGGCACGGCCCCGGTCCAGCTTCCGCTGATCGAGGCGTACCGGTCCTATGGAATCGACGTGTACCAGGGGTACGGCCTCACCGAGGCCGGGGGAGTGTCGACATTCCTGCTGCCACAATATGCGGAGATCCGCACCGGGTCGGTGGGTAGTCGGACCATGTACACCGAGATTTCCGTCGTACGCCCGGATGGATCCCTTGCGGAACCTGGTGAACCGGGCGAAATCCTCCAACGCGGACCGACGGTGACAACGGGGTATTGGGAAAACAGCGAAGCGACGGCAGAGTTGCTCGCTCCCGGTGGTTGGATCAGGACCGGTGACCTGGGGGTCTTGGACAGCGACGGCTTTCTGTGGATTGTCGGTCGGATCAAAGATGTGATCATCTGCGGCGGTGTCAACGTCTACCCAGCCGAGATCGAATCGGTCCTGGCCGGACACCCGGATGTGCTCGAGGTCGCGGTAATCGGGCTTCCGCACGATACGTATGGGGAGACTGTCACCGCGGTAGTAGTCCCGGTCTCCGGCCGGAAGCCCGACTTGGAGAAACTGCGCGAATTTTGCCGCACGGGACTTGCTCACTACAAAATACCGCGCCTTTTGAAGGTAGTCGACGAGCTACCCCGCACAGGATCCGGCAAGGTGCGTAAGAATGTTTTGCGAGATGCGCTCGCCTGAATATCTCGGTCCGGCCGACATCCGCTCGGTTATAACGAGTGAAATTTTGTATTCGAACATATAGTGTCAACGGTGACGCAAGGAGAAAATCTGATGTCTCAGACGCGGCAAGTTTGCGAATTTACCGCCGCGGTCGTACGCGACGCAACTCGCGGCTTTCAACTCGAGCAGATGCGGCTGAGCGGTCTCGGCCCGCATGAGATTTTGGTGAAAATCGCCGGAGTCGGCGTCTGCCATACCGACCTGGCCGTCGCAGGTGCGGCCGGAGCGTACATTCACCCAGCGATCTTCGGTCACGAAGGGGCAGGAGTCGTCGAGGCGGTCGGCACCAGCGTTTCCGGCCTGGCACCCGGTGACCATGTTGTTCTCAGCTACGACAGTTGTGGGCACTGCACACGATGCCACGCCGGAAAGCCGTACTACTGCGACGGATGGCAGGATCTCAACGCGGGCCCCGCGCTGGGCCGCGTTCATTCTGCCGTAATCGATTCCGACGGCGCCCCGGTTTACAGCACCTGGTTCGGGCAGTCTTCCTTCGGCACCTATGCGGTGGCGAGGGAGAACAACGCCGTGAAGGTCGACCACGATCTGCCGTTGGAAATACTCGGCCCCCTCGGCTGCGGCTTCCAGACCGGCGCGGGTGCGGTCGTGAATTCCCTGGGTGTCCGTCCGGGGCAGTCGATCGTCATCTTTGGCTCGGGTGCGGTGGGTCTGGCTGCGGTGATGGCCGCGAAGGTCTGCAACGCGGAGACCATCGTCGCGGTGGATATTGTCGAAAGCCGTCGTAACCTGGCCGAGCAACTGGGTGCGACACACACGATCGACGGCAGGGCAGAAGACCTCGCCGAGCAGTTACAAGACATCACGGGCGGCGCCGACTATTCGTTCGATACGAGCGGTGCCGCAAGTGTCATCTCGACGGCGGTGAACGTGCTTGCTCCAGGCGGCACCTGTGCGCTGGTGGCGTTTGCCGACGAACTGCGCATCGACTCCCAGGCTGTGATCTTCGGGCGAACCATTACGGACGCACTTGTCGGCAACGCCTCACCGCACGTGTTCCTGCCGACGATGATCCGTTGGTGGCGGCAGGGCTTGTTCCCCTTCGACAAGCTGATCGAGCAGTTTCCATTATCCGAAATAAACGCGGCCGCCGAAGCTTCCCGAAGCGGTCGATCGGTGAAGCCGGTGCTGATTCCGTGAGCAAGCACGATGTGACCGACCTCGACTGCGATCTGCTGATCATCGGAGCCGGCCCAGTAGGGCTGTTCGCCACGTACTATGCGGGGTTTCGAGGTCTCCGGACGGTGGTGGTCGACTCGCTGCCCGAACCAGGCGGTCAGATCAGTGCGATGTACCCGGAGAAGCCGATCTTCGATGTGGCCGGATTCCCAGCGGTCAAGGGCCGGGACTTGGTGGACCGTCTCGTAGCACAAGCGGCTCCGTTCGACCCGGTGTACCTCCTCGAGCGCAATGCCAGAACGCTCGAATTACTCGACGACGGGTCACTCGTGGTCACCATGGAGGACAGAGTGGAGGTCAGAGCCAGTGCTGTGGTGGTCAGTGCGGGCATCGGCACGTTCACGCCCCGTCCGCTATCGGCCGGGTCCGGTTGGCTCGGATCTGGGGTCTCGTACTTCATTCCGGAGCTCGAGGCCCACAAGGATCAGGACGTTGTCGTAGTTGGTGGCGGCGACAGCGCTTGCGATTGGGCGCTCGCCTTGGAGCCGCTCGCTCGCTCCGTGACACTTGTCCACCGCCGATCCGCATTTCGTGCGCACGCGCACACGGTGGGGCAGCTGAAGAACTCCACGGTGCAGGTGATCACCGACGCGGAGATCACGGCGGTGGGTGGAGCCGGACACGTTGAGCACGTGGAGATCACGAAATCCGACGGCACGAAACTGGCGCGGTCGGCCGATGCGGTGATCGCCGCCTTGGGCTTCACCGCGAACCTTGGTCCGATCCGCAACTGGGGGATGGAGATCGTAGCCAACCGGTATATCGCAGTCGACAGCGCTATGGAGACAAACATTCCCGGTGTCTACGCAGCCGGCGACGTCTCCGACTACCGCGGCAAGGTCCGACTGATCGCTGTGGGCTTCGGTGAGGCCGCGACGGCGGTCAACAACGCGGCGGTCCGCATCAGCCCGGAAGAGTCGTTATTCCCTGGACATTCCACTGATTCGCCGTCGGCAGGCCGGTGACAAAATGCGTTTCGGGATGTCACGCCCGCCACGAGAACGAGGAGATGAATTGTCCTTCGATGCCACCGCTTTTCTTGATCCGGCTGCTTTTCCGGAGCAGATAGCTATCGGTAATCCGAGAGCCAAAGAATATGTGGAACTGGCCGTCGCGGCGACTCGCCGGGCGCTCGATGTCGTGCCCGCTCCGAGCCGGAAACAGTACGGTCCGGACCCGCAGCAGGTCATCGATGTCTACGATCCAGAACCCGGCGGCCGCGGTCGGCCTGCGATCATCTTCATGCACGGTGGCGGCTGGACCGTCGGCTACTCCTACTGGTGCGGCTTCATGGCGCCTGCGGCGCACACCTTGAACGCGGTTTTCCTCGCGCCCAGCTACGGGCTCGCCCCACGGCGGAAGTATCCGAGCCATCTCGAAGATGCCCTGGAAATGCTCGGATGGGTGCACTCGCATGCCGAGCTGCTGGGCATCGATCGAGATCGAATAATCCTCGCAGGGCATTCGGCCGGCGGTCATCTCGCCGCTCTCGCCGCGCTCCGCAAGGACCTGTACAAAAAGCACGGTTTGCCGGCAGAGCCCTTCCGTGGGGCGTATTCCGTCTCGGGTTCGATGACCGTGTGTGCGGATACGCGTCCCGAAGGGAGTGTCGCGGAACGAATTTACAAGTATTTCCTCGAGCAGCCCGACGACGATGTGCAGGCCAGCCCGGTGTATCAGATACAAACGGGGTCGGTACCCATTCATATGGTATTGGCAGAAGGTGACATCGAAAGAATCCAGAATTCCACACAGGAGATGTACGAGAAGCTGCGTGCGGTGGGTACCGAGACGAGTCGGCGGGTGTTGGCCGGCCATGACCATTACGACACGCATCTGGCACTCGCCGATCCCGGGCACTTCTGGTGGGCAGATGTCGAGGCTGCGCTGATCTGAGTCGTGTGGGAGAGGAAGAATATTATGTCCGATTCATTTTTGGCCGCTGCCCGAACAGCTTTGGGTGCGGGCGCCGTGGATACGTCACCGGAGACGTTGGCGGCCTATGGGTTCAATCGGTTGCCCGGTGGTGATCGTCGGCCGGCCGGCTGGCGCCTTCCGGCACTCGGCCGCTTGACCGCCACGATCAAGCATGCCGTCGACCCGAACGGTGTCATCGCCCCTGGAAAATACGGAATCAGGTAACGGCATGAGCGCCGCCGTCCGTCCACCAAGGTCGCCCGGACCACACGGTTGTCGGACTCGTCCCCGCACAGCAGTGCCAACGGGGCCGCGATCCGGTTCCGCAGCGTGTCCCCGCCCACTTATATGTAAACTCATATGAAGAACGATGCAATCTTCGGGGGTGTCGACGACCGGCTCGCTACCGCGCCGAGGAAGGAACGATTCTGTGTTGAACAGCCGAAACGCCGGCCGGCGAGGGCGACCTGCCGATCAGCCCACGCGCGATCTGCTGACGCGAGCCCTCGCGACGATCAGTTATGAGGTGCTCCCGTTCAAGGGCACGGACGAGCAGGTGCTTTCCCATGTCCCACGGGATATTTCGCTGACCGTGACCACCACGGAGGCCAAGGGGCTCGGCCCGACGCTGGACCTTGCGGTGCGACTGGCCGAGCAAGGATACGACGTAGCGCCCCATCTGGCTGCGCGCCTGGTCCGTGACGGCGATCATTTGGACGACATTGCCGCGCGGCTGTCGGAGTCCAAGGTTCGGGGCATCTTCGTCGTCGGTGGCGATGCCCGAGAGCCTGTGGGGCGTTTCACCGACGCCCTGTCTCTACTGGAGGAACTGCGGGTTCGCGGTCATTCCTTTGACCATATCGGTATCGGGGGGTACCCCGAAGGGCACGGGCACATCGCCGGCGAAATCATCGACCAGGCCTTGGCTCGCAAGGCACCCCATGCCACCCAAGTGATCACCCAGCTCTGCTTCGCGGCACCGACTACGGCCGATTGGGCGCGTTCCTTGAAGCGATCGGGGGTGGATCTTCCGGTGCGAGTCGGGATTCCGGGAGCGGTGAACCGGCAGAAGCTGATCCGCATCTCCGCGGGTCTGGGTCTGGGACAGTCCGCCCGGTTCCTGCAGAAGCAGCAAAGCCTTTTCTGGCGGTTCCTGCTACCCGGCGGGGTACCAGCCCGGCCCTTTGGTCGAAAAGCTGGCAGCGCACCTCGGCATGCCGGACAACAACTTGCACGGTTTTCACGTGTTCACATTCAACGAACTGGC
Source organism: Nocardia aegles (assembly GCF_052545135.1). Lineage (NCBI taxonomy): Bacteria > Bacillati > Actinomycetota > Actinomycetes > Mycobacteriales > Nocardiaceae > Nocardia > Nocardia aegles. The sequence continues at coordinate 269,968 of NZ_JBQWRI010000002.1, read as the reverse complement.
GAAAACCGAAGCGTGGCGTCGCGCATGTCTCGCCGCGCTCGCTGACGATCCGGATCAGTCCACCTCGAAGGAATCAGCACGATGACCGATCAGCGCGCCCGGCGGGGCGTTCTCGCCCTGTCCTGCCCCGACGTACCGGGCATAGTGCACGCCGTCGCCGGCTTTCTCGTCGATCGGTGCTGCACGATCCTCGAGAGCAAACAGTTCGGCGATCCCGATAGCGGCACATTCTTCATGCGAGTGGAATTCGGCCACGCCGATACGCACAGGCAGTTGGACATTGCCACACTGCGGCATCAGTTCGCTCCACTCGCGGCAGACTTGCGGATGCGGTGGCGGCTCGTGGATGCTTCGGCGCGCCAGCGAGTCGCCATCCTGGTCAGCAAATTCGCTCACTGCCTCAACGACCTGCTGTTTCGCACATTCATGGCCGATGTGAACATCGATGTGGTGGCGGTGATCTCCAACCACCCCGATCTGCGCCCTTTCGCCGACCATTACAGCGTGCCTTTCGAGCATATTCCGCTCACTCCGGATACGAAGCGGGAAGCGGAGGCCCAGCTGCTCGAGCTCATCCAGCGCGAACAGATCGATCTGGTCGTGCTGGCCCGCTACATGCAGATTTTGTCCGAGACCTTGTGTAAGGAGCTGGAGGGGCGGGCGATCAACATCCACCACTCGATGCTGCCCAGCTTCAAGGGCGCGCGCCCCTATCATCAAGCCCATGCGCGTGGCGTCAAGCTCATCGGGGCAACCGCTCACTACGTGACGAGCGATCTCGATGAGGGCCCGATCATCGAGCAGGAATTGGTACAGGTCGATCACTCGATGTCGGTGCAGGACCTCGTCGCCCGCGGCCGGGAAGCCGAGTGCCGCGCGCTCGCGCGCGCGGTCCGGGGGCACGTGGAGAACCGGGTATTCCTCAATGGCAACAAGACCGTCGTTCTGGGGTAGCCGACCTTGTGTGACCTCAAACAAGATTACGAAGAGAAAGCGTGCTCTATATGTCCCTGATGCAGCAGGTCCAGCTGGCCAGCCTGTTCCAGAAAAACCTCGAGCAGTGCAAGGTCGTGCCGGGAGAGACGGTAGCCCTCCTGACCAATCTGAACACTCCCCGCGACTATGTGGCCGCGGCGTCCCATGCCCTCAAGGAGCTCGGTGCGTTCGCTTTCGAGCTCGGCTTCAGCTCGTTGCCGGACCCGAGTCGGGTAGCCGCTGACGGCATTACCGGTGCCGAAGGGGTGATGGCCGCGCTCCGGCAATGCCAGCTGGTGGTCACCTTCCACGCACCGAACTTCGCGAGCTGGTCGCGTGCGCTACGTGACGCCGGAGTGCGCATCCAGACCATCATCGATGGCCCGGTGGAGCTGGAAAGGCTGCTTTCCCCGCCGGGCTTGAAGCCGGCGGTGCTACACGCCGCGGAATTGTGGAGCGGCGCTCACGAGATCACGCTGCTCAATCAGGCGGGCACCGAATTGACCTGGACGCGCGGCGAGCTGAATGTGAAGTCGCAGTATGGGTTTGCGGATGAAGCGGGCCGCATGGACATGTGGGGCGCGGGCCACATCACCAACTGCCCAGACGAGGGCAGCGCCAACGGGACAGTAGTCATCCAGCCCGGCGATATGTGGATCCTTCCCTTCGCACGCGTCGTGGAGTCGGAGATCCGCCTGGAGATTCGCGACGGCTTCATTCGCAAGGTCGAGGGCAGTGCCGATGCCCGCGAGTTCAGGCACTGGCTCGATCGCAACAAGGTGTCGGAGGACGACATGGATCCCTATGCCGTCTCGCATCTCGGCTTCGGTCTGCATCCGAACGCGCACCGCGACTACATCTTCCACGTCAATGCGCAGCTGAACCGGCTCACCGCCGCCGCACGTGTCTACGCGGGCAACTTCCTGTTCTCCACCGGACCCAATACCGAGCACGGCGGCACACGGTCGACGAAGGGGCACATCGACATCCCCATGTCCGACTGCACCGTGCTGCTCGACGGCAAAGCTGTACTCGAGGAAGGCCGATTCACAGACGAGCGCCTGGTGGTCGCGCCGACCATCTGATTGCGGAAGCCGGTCGTCGGCGGCCCCGTGGGGTAGAAGTACCTGGCGGTCGCCGACGCGGATCGGCGCACTACAAGTTTTGCAGCGGTCGGACAGCGCGAAGACCAATGGTCTGCGTTCCGGCCGCGGTCGAAAGGTCCCGCGAGGACCATACCCGGCGGCAGGCATCGCCGCCACGGAGAAGAGGTGCGAGATGGCGAGCAATACCGAGAGCCTGCAGGAATTCATCGACCGTACGCCGAATTTGGTCGAATACCTATACAACGAAGTCAAGCCGCTGCACTCGTCGCGGGCAACGGGGGCAAAGGGGGCGTCGGTCCCGCCTGCCTTTTCGAACTGGCGCGACGAACAGACAGCGGCGGCGGAGACCGCCGTCCTGCTGCATCAGTCACACAACATGCCCGAGCTATACGTCGAGGGTCCCGGAGCGTTCGACCTGCTGAAGTCGATCGCAATCAACACTTTCGAGAACTTCTCGCTCGATCGGGCAAAGCAGCTCATTGCCTGCACGCCCGGTGGCCACCTCATCGGGGACTGCATTTTGTATCGGAACGGGGAGGACAGCTTCGAACTGGTGAGCGGTGCTCCCGTTCAAAATTGGGTGGAGTACCAGGCGAAACAGGGCGGATACGACGTCGAGCTCACCCGGGACGAGTCCTCCAACCTGAATCCGGCCGGAACTCGACTCAAGTATCGATTCGAGCTGGCCGGCCCCAAGGCCAAGGAGATCTTCGACCGGGTCGTCGAGGGAACCACCCCGGATATCCCCTTCTTCCGCACCAAGACGGTGCGGATCGCCGGTCACGACGTCTTGGCGCTCCGGCATGGTATGACGGGTTCGTTTTCGGTCGAGATCTCCGGTCCGTTCGCCGAGGAGCAAGCTGTTCGCTCCTTCATTCTGGATGCCGGTAAGGATCTCGGACTGAAGCCGTTCGGAATGACGGCGTATTACACCAACTACCAGAGTGGCTGGATGGCATATCCATTGCCCGGGATCTTCACCGACCCCGAACTATCGGAATATCGAAAATATCTTCCCGCGACGACATACGAAGCGAATTTCGAACTCGGCGGTAGCTTCCTGACCCCTGAAATCAGCGATTATTACGCCACTCCATTCGACCACGGCTACGGAAATTTGATCAAATTCGATCACGAATTTCATGGTCGGGAAGCGCTCCAGCGCGTGCCGGAGGAGGCGAAACGGGCGAAAGTGACCTTGGTCTGGAATCGGAACGATGTCCAGCGGGTGATGATGTCGCAGTTCGGGTCGGGCCCGCGGTACAAGTCGATCGACCTTCCGTTGGTCAGCTATGCCTGGAGTCAGTTCGACGAGGTTCGATCGCTGAAGGGTGATCTGATCGGCCTGTCACGGCATGCCGCGTACCAGAATCCTTTGGGTGACATCATCTCGCTGGCCGTTATCGACCGCGGGCGTGCGACGATCGGCTCCGAGGTCGCGATCACATGGGGTGAACCCGACGGGGGATCGCGAAAGAGCCAGGTCGAGCGCCACGAGCAGACGACGATCCGGGCGCAGATCGCTCCGGCTCCGTACGACCGGGAGGCGCAGCGGATCGTGCGTCGCAGTCGCGACGCCTGATCGCTGCCGGCGAACCACGGCCATGAATGTTCGGGTCAGTCGGCCTGCAAGCTGTCCAGAACGCGCTTCAACAGCTTGATCAATAACGCCTCTTCCTCCGGCATCAGGTCGGCGACACCGATCCGGTAGTTCGCCCACGCTATCGGCCAGATTTCCTCGACCAGCGCTTCGCCTCGCTCGGTCAGGGAAAGGCGAAGGAAGCGCGCGTCCTGCTCGGAGATTTCACGCTTCACCATGCCGAGGCCGCTCAGTTGATCGATCATCCGGCTCAGGGTCGGTTGATCAATTGCGGTCCGTTCCATCAGTTCCGTCAGCGACAGTCCTGGAGAGCGGTTCAAGATCGACAGCACACGCCATTGTCTGGTGTTGACCGATGAGCGCTTCAGGGCCCGCTTCCATTTACGGTCCCATGTATTCGTTGTCTGGTGTAGCAAGTAGGGGAGAAATTCCTCTGTCACAAAGGCCGTGTCGTGCAGTGGAGGTGCCGATTTTTCTCGCGTCGGTGACGGGCTGGCGTTGCCGCGCGCCGCGACCGGGTCGGAGGTAGTCGATCCGTTGTCCATGGGTTCCCCGATGCTTCGAATTCGTATCTGGTGGGTATGTCATGTCGATTATATGAGATATCATGCGATTGAGCTGACGCCGAATGCCGATCTCACTCGGACCGGCGGGTCCACTCGCCACAAGGCTGCCATCCACTAGAGGTAGCCACACCGCCACACTCCGGCTGAGCCGAAGTCGGCGCGATCACCGTCGGCAGCAGGTACGGATAGGAGGAAAGCGGGCGAGTCCCGGACCGATGATGCGGCGCTCGGAGCTACACCGGCAAACGCGTCACAGCCTGGATGGCGTCAATCTGTCCGAAAAGAAGTCGCGGGGCCGGTGCCACCGGTACCGTCGAGGCCACCCTGTCAGGTGTGTTTCCAAGGAGCGAAACAGTGTGGTCGAATCGCCTGCGTGCGAGCGCGGTCCAACTTCCCGGTCCGGATCGTGGCGTTGACCGACCAGGTCGTCTGCTCACGGCACTGGGTGTCGCCTCACACGACATTCCAGCACCGCTGCCGGGTGCGCGAAACTCGGCGCCGAAGCCGCGGGGTTTACCGGATGCTCTCTTCCGCAAGTGCTCGAGTGAGTCGGGCGGACACCATTGATCGTCCGGAACCCCGATTTGGCGGCGACCGTAGCCAGGAAGCAATCTCGACGTTCGGGCGGTCGACCAATTGTAGCGCCTGGCAAGGCTACTCGTATTTCGATCACCGATGTGTTCGGAAATCCGGCCGGCTGAGTGGGCGATGCAAGACGAGGAAACGAAGCCGGATCTGGGCACCAGAATAGAAGCCGAATTGGCTGCTGCGGGTTTCGGCGATGCGCAGGAAATCGGTCGCGGCGGCTTCGGCGTCGTTTATCGATGCGTCGAGAATTTTCTGGACCGGGTTGTCGCGGTGAAGGTACTCGATTCCGAGGTAACCGACGAGGAGAGATCGCGGTTTCTGCGAGAACAGCGGTCGATGGGCAGTTTTGCTGCCCATCCGCATATCGTGCAGGTACTGCACGCAGAACTTACTGCGAGCGGCCGGGCTTACCTCGTCATGCCGTTTCATTCCAGAGGTTCGTTGCTGGAGAGGATACGGGCCGACGGCCCGCTGCCGTGGGAGGAAGTTCTCAGCGTCGGGGTGAAGATTGCCGGTGCGCTGGCTACTGCGCACATTCGGGGAACCGTGCATCGGGATGTGAACCCGGACAATATTCTGCTCACCGATTATGGTGAGCCGCAGTTGAGCGATTTCGGCATTGCCTGCATGGTGGATGGCTTCGTATCTGCGGACGGCTTTGTCGCGGGCACTCCGGCGTTCATCGCCCCGGAGGTTCTCCAGGGCGCCGAACCCGCCCCTTCTGGCGACATCTACAGCCTCGGTGCCACGCTGTTCTGCTTGCTGACCGGCCGCGCGGCTTTCGAGCGACAGCATGGTGAATCCTTGGTGGCACAGTTCGTGCGCATAACCTGCCAGCCGGTTCCGGACCTGCGGGGCGATGGGGTTCCGGCGTCGCTGTGCGCCGCGATCGAATCCGCGATGGCCACAAATCCGGCAGAACGACCGGTCACGGCGCAGGCGTTCGGCGAAGTGCTGCGTAATGTCCAGTACTCCGCGGGGCTTGCGGTGGATTCTATGATGCTGCCGGCCGAAGTGCAGATACCGCGCGCCGAAGCGAGCAAGCCGCGGAGACCTGAGACCGGCGGGGAATTGGCTCGTGCCCTGGTGCCGACACCATCGACCCGCTATCGGCCACCCACGGCATCACGTCCGCCGGTGCAGCGGCGTCACCTGCTCGACACACTGCGCGACGGGGGACCGCGTCGACTGGTCTTGATTCACGGGCCTGCCGGTTTCGGCAAGAGCACCCTGGCGTCGGAATGGGCGGATGTTCTTGTATCCCAGGGCGTTCGAGTCGGCTGGCTATCGGTAGATTCCGACGACAACAACGTCATCTGGTTCCTCTCACACCTCATCGAAGCGGTTCGCCGCGCGTTTCCGGAAGTGGCGACCGGACTGACGGCGATGCTCGAGGAACGCTCCGGTGACGCGGTGCAGCAGGTCATGGCCACAGTGATCGATGAGATCCATCGCAACGATCAGCCCGTGGCCGTTGTCGTCGACGATTGGCACCGGGTAACCAGTCCGACGGCGATCGAGGCAATGGAGTTTCTACTCGACCGTGGATGTCATCACCTTCGAATGGTGATCACCAGCCGTAGCCGCAAGGGTCTGCCCCTGGGTCGTATGCGTGTTCGCGACGAGCTCATCGAGATCGATGAGGTCGCTTTGCGGTTCGATGACGACGAGGCCGCCGCCTTTCTCGCCGACATCGACGGTCTGTCGTTGACGCCGGAGGAGGTGAATCGGCTACGTGAGTCGACCGAAGGTTGGGCGGCTGCGCTACAACTGGCGTCGTTATCGCTTCGAGGCCAAAAGGATCCCGGCGCTTACATCAGCCGAGTTTCCGGACGAAATTTCGCCATCGGCGAATACCTGATGGAAAACGTGATCGGCCGGCTCGAACCCGAGGTGATCGAGTTCCTGATGAGGACTGCGGTTTCCGACCGGATCTGCGGTGATCTGGCCGAGTTGCTCACCGGCGTACCTTCCGGACAAGAGATGCTGGAGGAGATACGACAGCGCGATCTGTTCCTGCGCGGCCTCGATGACGATCTGCAGTGGTTTCGGTACCATGGGCTGTTCGCCGATTTTCTGCGGAGGACTCTCATCCGCCGCCATCCGGGCCTGCTCGAGGAGCTTCACCTCGTCTCATCGGAGTGGTTCGCCATGCACGGTTTCCTCGCAGAAGCCGTGGATCACGCGTTGTCCGCGGACGCCGCGGACCGCGCGATCACGCTGGTGGAAGACCATGCCGAAGAACTATTGCTGCTCTCCAGGAACGCGACTTTTTCAGGATTGGCGGCAAAATTGCCCGAATCGCTGACCAATCTCGCTCCCAGATTGCAGATTCAAACTGCTTGGGCTGATATCACCGTGCAGCGCCCCACTGAGGCGTCAGCCGCACTGGACCGGGCCGAGGCATTGCTCGCCGCAGCATCGGCCGACGGCGAGGCCGCTCTCGAGATCATGCTTGCTCGCACCGCCATCGCGCTGATAACCGATCATCCGGCCAGAATTCCGGACCAGCTTGCCGCACTTGCTGATCGGCAGCCCAGGCCCTTCCTGGCGCAGGCACTCGCACTGACGACTATGATGGCGGCATTGTATCGTTTCGACTTCGTCGAGACCGACCGCTGGCATCAGTGGCTCCAGCCGTATCGACCGCTTGCACAGGGCCCTTTCGCCCTGATGCATGCTGACTGCTTCGCAGGCATGGCAGCCGCCGAGCGGCTTGATGTCGAAGCGGCGGAGACGCTGTACCGCAACGCGTTGCAACTCGCTCTGAAAACCGGCAGCCAGTCACACGCTACTCGGCTTGCCAGCTCGCTGCTCGGTGAATTGTTATACGAGAAGGGACAATTCATCGAGGCCGAGCAATTGATCGAGACCGGGATGCACCTCGAGGGCGGTATGGTCGACTATCCACTCGCCGCCTACGGTACCGGCGTGCGCCTGGCCGCAGTGCGGGGCGAGCTTGCAGCGGTGGAGCAGCGCTTGGAAGAAGGGGCTGACATGGCTGCCGAACTGCGGCTTCCGCGGCTGGCCGCGCGGATCGTCAACGAGCGCGTTCGCTTGGGTCTACCGATCAGCGACGGCGAGAGGGAGGCCCTCGAGAACCTCGGCCCTTTCGTAGAGCAGACCACTCGTGGGTTGGCCCTGGCGGCGGAATTGGAGCAGGACTCAGCCATTCGGCTACTCCTTTCCGAGGGCTCTGCCGAATCGGCTGATCGGGCACGCCGACGCGCCGAGCGCCTGGTCCGTCGAATAGCGAGGCAGCAGCGGCCGCGGGCGCTGCTGCACGCACAGCTGCTGTACGGATGTTGTCTCGCGGCGACAGGGAAAACGGCGCAGGCGACGTCGATGCTGCACTCCGCCCTGGACCGTTGTGCCGAGCAGGGCCTCGTGCGAGTTGTGGTAGACAGCGGTCGCCGGCTTCTGCCGATTATCGAGATGGTCTATAGCAAGACAACACGGATATCGGGTCCGACGCGGCCGTTCCTACGTCAGGTCCTTGCAGAATTCGAGCAGCAGTAGGCGCCCATACCGGAGTCGCACTCGCGCAGCGTCGCGACCAGGGCGATAGCGCTTGGCGCTGGCGTGGCCCTGCATAGCTTCGCATTCCAAGTACATGTGCATGCTGGGTGCGAGGAGGTCGTCGAGCACGCTGGCAATTGCCATCCACAGTGGCGGCCGCACTCGACGACCGCAACGTGATCGGGCCGTCGGCAGGCAAATTGCCCACCGACGGCCCGGCCACGCCAACTGTCAGACGTAGGTGTAGGAGATTCCGTTACTCGTTCCTCCCGCGGTGGTGACGGTGACCAGTATCGTCCCGGCCGCCCCGGCCGGAGAGATGGCCGTGATCTGGGTGTCGGAGTCGACACTGAACGAGGTCGCCGGCGTGCCACCGAAACTGACCGCGGTGGCGCCCGTCAATGCTGTCCCGGTGATGGTGACCGTGGTGCCGCCGGCTGTGGTGCCCGAAGTCGGACTTACCGCGGTCAGGGTGGGCACCGCCGCGTAGGTGAAGGAGACGCCGTCGACGGTTCCTCCCGCGGTGGTGACGGTGACCAGTGTCGCCCCGGCGGTCCCGGCGGGGGTGACCGCCGTGATCTGGGTGTCGGAGTCGACGGTGAACGAGGTTGCCGGGGTGGCACCGAAATTCACCGCGGTCGCACCGGTCAGTCCTGTTCCGGTGAGCACGACCGTGGTCCCACCTGCCACCGGACCTGTGTTGGGAGCGATGGCGGTCAGAGCGGGAACCGCGACGTAGGTGTAGGCGACGCCGTTACTCGTTCCCCCCGCGGTGGTGACGGTCACCAGTATTGTCCCGGCCGACCCGGCGGGGACGATGGCCGTGATCTGGGTTGCGGAGTCGACACTGAACGAAGTCGCCGGGGTGCCACCGAAACTGACCGCGGTAGCGCCCGTCAGATTTGTCCCGGTGAGCACGACCGTGGTCCCACCGGTCACCGGCCCGATGTTGGGCACCACCGTGGTCAGCGTCGGCACCGCCGCATAGGTGAAGGCGACGCCGTTGCTGGTTCCACCGACGGTGGTGACTGTGACCAGTGTCGTCCCGGCTGTGCCGGCCGGAGCGATGGCCGTGATCTGCGTCGACGAGTCGACGGTGAACGAGGTTGCGGGTGTGCCACCGAAATTCACGGCGCTCGCACCCGTCAGACCTGTTCCCGTCAGTACGACCGTGGTCCCGCCGGCCACCGGCCCCGCGTTGGGCACCGCCGTGGTGAGGGTGGGCACCGCGACGTAGGTGTAGGCGACGCCGTTGCTGGTTCCACCCACGGTGGTGACCGTGACCAGTGTCGTCCCGGCTGTGCCGGCGGGAGCGATGGCCGTGATCTGCGTCGACGAGTCGACGGTGAACGACGTTGCCGGGGTGGCACCGAAATTCACTGCGGTCGCGCCGGTCAGGTTCGTTCCAGTGAGCACGACCGTGGTCCCGCCGGTCACCGGCCCGATGTTGGGCACCACCGTGGTGAGGGTGGGCACCGCGACGTAGGTGTAGGAAACCCCGTTGCTGGTTCCGCCGACGGTGGTGACGGTGACCGACACCGTTCCGGCCGACCCAGCCGGAGCCACAGCGGTGATCTGCGTCGACGAGTTGACGGTGAACGAGGTTGCCGGGGTGGCACCGAAATTCACTGCGGTCGCGCCGGTCAGGTTCGTCCCGGTGAGTACGACCGTGGTTCCGCCGGTTACCGGACCGGCGTTCGGGGTGATTGTGGTCAGTGTCGGCAGGGCAACGTAGGTGTAGGCGACGCCGTTGCTGGTTCCGCCCACGGTGGTGACGGTGACCGACACCGTTCCGGCCGATCCGGCAGGAGCGACGGCGGTGATCTGGGTGTCGGAGTCGACGGTGAACGAGGTTGCGGGTGTGCCACCGAAATTCACGGCGCTCGCACCGGTCAGACCTGTCCCGGTCAGTACGACCGTGGTCCCGCCGGCCACCGGCCCCGCGTTGGGCACCACCGTGGTGAGGGTGGGCACCGCAACGTAGGTGTAAGCGACACCGTTGCTGGTTCCGCCTACGGTGGTGACCGTGACCGACACCGTGCCTGCTGCCCCAGCTGGGGCGACGGCGGTGATCTGGGTGTCGGAATTCACGGTGAACGAGGTCGCCGGGGTGGCACCGAAATTCACTGCGGTCGCACCGGTCAGACCTGTTCCGGTCAGCACGACCGTGGTCCCGCCGGTCACCGGACCCGCGTTGGGCACCACGGTGGTGAGGGTGGGCACCGCAACGTAGGTGTAGGAGACACCATTACTCGTTCCGCCCACGGTAGTGACAGTGACCGACACCGTTCCGGCCGAGCCGGCCGGAGCCACTGCCGTGATCTGCGTCGACGAGTTGACGGTGAACGAAGTGGCTGGGGTGCCACCGAAACTTACTGCGGTCGCGCCGGTCAGGTTCGTTCCGGTCAGCACGACGGTCGTGCCGCCGGTCACCGACCCCGCGTTGGGCACCACCGTGGTGAGGGTGGGCACCGCAACGTAGGTGTAGGCGACACCATTACTCGTTCCGCCAGCTGTGGTGACAGTGACCAGTATCGTCCCCGCCGACCCGACAGGAGCGACCGCCGTGATCTGGGTGTCGGAATTCACGGTGAACGAGGTCGCCGGGGTGGCACCGAAATTCACGGCGGTCGCGCCGGTCAGACCTGTTCCCGTCAGCACGACCGTGGTGCCGCCGGTCACCGGACCGGCGTTCGGGGTGATTGTGGTCAGCGTCGGTACCGCAACGTAGGTGTAGGCGACGCCGTTGCTGGTTCCGCCGACGGTGGTGACGGTGACCGATACGGTCCCGGCTGAATGGGCGGGCGCCACTGCCGTGATCTGCGTCGACGAGTTCACGGTGAACGAGGTCGCCGGGGTGCCACCGAAACTTACTGCGGTCGCGCCGGTCAGGTTCGTTCCGGTCAGCACGACGGTCGTGCCGCCGGTCACCGGCCCCGCGTTGGGCACCACCGTGGTGAGGGTGGGCACTGCAACGTAGGTGTAGGCGACACCGTTGCTGGTTCCGCCGACGGTGGTGACGGTGACCGATACGGCTCCCGCTGAATGGGCGGGTGCCACCGCGGTGATCTGCGTCGACGAGTTCACGGTGAACGAAGTGGCTGGGGTGCCACCGAAACTTACTGCGGTCGCGCCGGTCAGGTTCGTCCCGGTCAGCACGACCGTGGTCCCGCCGGTCACCGGACCGGCGTTCGGGGTGATTGTGGTCAGTGTCGGTACCGCAACGTAGGTGTAGGCGACGCCGTTGCTGGTTCCGCCGACGGTGGTGACGGTGACCGATACGGTCCCGGCTGAATGGGCGGGTGCCACTGCCGTGATCTGCGTCGACGAGTTCACGGTGAACGAGGTTGCCGGGGTGCCACCGAAACTTACTGCGGTCGCGCCGGTCAGGTTCGTCCCGGTCAGCACGACCGTGGTCCCGCCGGTCACCGACCCCGCGTTGGGCACCACCGTGGTGAGGGTGGGCACCGCAACGTAGGTGTAGGAGACACCATTACTCGTTCCGCCAGCCGTAGTGACAATGACCGATACGGTCCCGGCTGAATGGGCGGGCGCCACTGCCGTGATCTGCGTCGACGAGTTGACGGTGAACGAGGTCGCCGGGGTGCCACCGAAACTTACTGCGGTCGCGCCGGTCAGGTTCGTCCCGGTCAGCACGACCGTTGTCCCACCGGCAGCCGACCCCGAAGCCGGATTGATGCTGGTCAAGGTAGGAACCCCGGCGTAGGTGTAGGGCAGCGGGTTGCTCGTGCCGTCCAGCAGTGCCTGTACGGTGACGTTCACCGTGCCCGTTCCAGGCGGAGCGATGGCGGTGATCTGGGTATCGGAGTCGATGGTGAATGTCGTTGCGTTCGTGCCGAATCGGACCGTCAAGGGACCGACACCACTGAATCCGGAGCCGGTGATGATCACAGAGTTGAACCCGGCCGCAGGGCCGGAAGAGGGTGTCAGCGAGGTGATAACAGGTGCCATTTCATGCCTTCTAACCAGTAGTCGGTGAAATCCGTTCTGCCACAGCAGCACAGGACCTAGCCTGGCAACCGCTTGTACCCAGTAACCCTCCTGCGGCAGCACTTCGGCAATGAATACTCAGTCCGTTTTCGTCCGGTTTGGATTTCCTATCGGGTTCGGCCGGTCGCCCGCTCGGTGGGCGCAGTACCTGGCGCCGGTGTCCAGCTCCCTATCCGGGGTTCCGGACTCGCAGGGGCCGGTATTCAGGTAGTCGGTGTAGGGGTGCGGTCAGTGGGGCAGGATCGTGTCATGGGGATGGACAAAGCGCGCATGCTTCGGGGCGAGTTGTATCGGGACAACGATCCGGAGCTGGTGGCTGAGCGCCGTGCGTGTCAGGTGTTGCTGGACCGATTCAACGCAACTAGATCAGGCGAGGATTCCGAACGCCGTGCGATCCTCGCGAAGTTGCTCGGCGCTATCGGCGAGGGTTCATGGATCATGCCGAGGTTTCAGTGTGACTACGGCCATCTGATCACAATGGGCCGCAACAGTTTTCTGAACTACGACGCGATCGTGATGGACTGCGCTCCCGTCGTCATCGGCGATGATGTATCGATCGGTCCGCGTGCGCAGTTGCTGACCGCCCTGCATCCGATGGAAGACCATGAACTGCGCCGTCAGCGCTGGGAGACGGCAGCTCCGATCGCCATCGGCGACAACGTGTGGCTGGGCAGCGGCGTCATCGTCTGCCCCGGTGTCACGATCGGCTCGAATACAGTCGTCGGCGCCGGCAGCGTCGTCACGAAAGACCTTCCCGCGCAGGTCTTCGCTGCGGGAAATCCTTGCCGGATCATCCGACGGCTCTAGCAGGGGAAGTTCAGTCGTGACGGCGGTCTCGGGTTCGGGGCTCAGCCGAAATGCTGTCAGCCGTCATCGCTCGTGGTCGCCTGATGCGTAGCGGTTCCAGGTGCCGCCGGCGTGCTCGCGGTGGCGGTGGGCGGTGGTGTAGTGGATGCCGAGGGCGTCGGCGACGACCGGTGCCGGTGCTTGCAGGACGAGCTGCCGTAAGGCGGAGACCCGGGCCGGTGATGGTGGGAACGCCGGTCTTGGCGGACTGCTGGCCGAGGTTTCGGGGCGGAGCGGCTGGCCCGCGCGGCGGCCCGGAAACAGCCAGCGGGAGTTCGGGTTCGTCGCGGTCCGCATATTGGTTCGGTGGTCGATCAGATCGAGGACCAGCCCGGCGAAAGGCTCGGGAACCGGCGTCGATGGTTCCCCGAACCGGATCGAGACACCATTGTCGTTGGTGATGACGTCGTCGACGGTGAGCCGCACGATTCTGCTGAGCGGCTGACCGTAGAGCAGCAGCAGCGTGAACGCGACACGCAACCGGAGGTCGATCGCGTTGTCGGTCAGGAGCTTCCGGAGGATCTGCAGGCGCCGGTGCTGGGTGAGCGGCTGGCCGGGCCGCGCTGGTGTGGCCGGGATGTCCAGTCGCGGCATGCGGCCGGTGGATTTCGCCCAGTCGAAGAACGGCTTGCAGCTGGCGCGCTGGTGGACCAGATGGGTGGCGTGCCAGCGATCGAGGGTGGGCCTGGTCGCAGCGGCGCAGAGTCAGATCGGATTCACTGAGCCAGGCCAGGAACTCGGCGGCCCGCATGATCTGAGCGCCGGCGTTGCGGCGGCTGCCCGGGGTCAATGGTCCGCGTTCGGCCCGCGCCCGCAGCCAGGGCTGGACCTTCCAGGTGGCGAACTCTTTCACGATCCGGCGATGATGGCGGTTGCTGATCGAGGCGAGGTGACCGGGCAGCCAGCGCTGGAAGAACAGCAGTTGCTTGTCAACGACCAGCAGCAGGCCGCAGCTCATCAGCAGTTCGCGCAGGTGCGCGGCCGCGCGCCAGGGCTTGAGTTCGTCGAAGGGCGTTGTGTCTCAAGGGGATCGAGCCGTCGGCGCGGCCGCAGAGGAAGCGTGTGACGTAGGGGTTGTAGAGCCTGGTCACGCCGGTGAGCGGGTTCTGCATCGCGGTCAGGGCGTCGAACAGTGGCGTCAGTTCGGGCCGGACCTGCCCGGTTCCGTCGTCGAGCAGGCCTTGGAGCCGGTCGACGAGGGAGCAATGGCTGCAGAGTTTGCCGCGGTGCAGTTTTCCCTCGGTGCCGCAGCGGACGCAGGCGACCGAGAGCCGGAAGCCGGCGCATCCGGCAGATCGGGGTCCGCTCCGGTGTCAGCCCGGGCAGGACGCGGTCCTGGCCGCAGCCCGGGCAGCAGCCACGGACCCGCAGCGCGCGGTCGCCGCAGGTGCGGCAGGACGGGCCGTCGGGCCACCAGGCCGCGACGTAGGCGTGCCGGCCGCAGCGGACGCAGTCGCGTTTCTGCCACCGTTCGAGCTGTTCACGACTGGGCGGCAGGCTCATCGGTCGGGTCGGATGCGAGCCCGCTTGGGACGGATCGTGGCGGCCATGTCGACCACGTTCGGCCCGGCTGAGGCGGCCTTGCGAGGCGCGACGTTCTCGGCTCTGGTGGCGATCAAATCGGCTGGGGTGCAGTCGAATATGTCGCAGAGCGCCGCCAGTACCGGCATGGACAGCCGTTCCGGGGTTTGGGTGACCAGGCGCCAGACCTGGACCGAGGACAGGTTGATCTCCCGATCGTGCAGGTGAGGTTCGAGGTCGGTCGCGGCGAACATGCCGTGGGTGGCCATCACTTCGCGCAGCCGCCACTGGTAGCTTATCTGACGTTTCATCGGCCCTCCCGGCTGGCTTCAGGAGCGCGTCCATCGTGGCGTCCAGCGCTCGGCGCAGGGTCCGGGTGCGGAAGTCCGAGGACACGCAGGCGTAGAGCGAGGTCGTGGACGCGTGCTCGTGACCGACCTGTTCCTGGACGAACCGAGGATCCCAGCCGTCCTCGATCAAGTGGGTGACGTAGGAGCGGCGCAGCGAGTGGAAATCGAGCGCGGCATCGAGGCCGACCGCGTCGCGGTAGGCGGCGAAACGGGTGTTCATCTGGGTGAATCCGATCCGGGCGCTGCGTTCGGACGGCCAGCACGCGCCCTGCGCCGCCGTCGGCAGCAACGGCCGAACCTCCTCGTTCCACTGCTCGAGGATCTCCGCCGACCACGGCCAGACCGTCAGCATGCTGCGCCGCTTCGGTGGGGAGCCCTTCTTGGCCTTGCCGTGGCGGACGTAGACCACCCCGTAGTCGCCGAACTCCGCGCCCTCGGGGTTGTGGCCGAAATCGACTGCGTCGAGCATGCGGGTTTCGTTGCGGCGCAACCCGAAGATCGGCTGCGGGCCAACGCCGACAAACTTCGAGGCTACGCCGACACCCATGACCGCACCCGAATCACCGCGACCGAGGACGCGCGATGAACACCGACGAACGCGACCAAATCCGCGCCGCGATGGACCGCATCCTGTCTGGCGCCGCCGAGCGATCCAATGGTGCGCTCACGATCGTCGCCCCCGCCCTGGAGGCAGATGTCCCCAGAAACGCTCTCACACAACGACATACGGACTTGAAGAACGAGTTCTACGCGCGGGTCGCCGAACGCGGGGCGCCATCGGAGGCCGAGACCCAACTCCGGGCCACCATCGCCACACTGAAGAAAACGATCGCGAACAAGAACGCCGAACTCACCCAACTTCGCACCGACGTCCCCGCCCTCGTCCGGGCGGTGAATCAACTCACGCTCGAGAACCAGGCGCTGCAAGAGGCGCTGGCGAACCCCAGCGCTACGGTCATCCCGATTCGAAGAAGGTGGTCGCACCGAACCGAAGACGATCGTCGGCATTGAGGACAACCTCAACACCGCAACCGGTCAACGGTCCGGTACGTGGCAGACTCGCGCGATGACAGTCTCCAAAAACTCTCGCCACCAAAGACTCTCGGCCTTGCTGGCTTCCCGCAGTGACATTGAGCTCGCTGCACTCGTCGACACCAGCCGGGAGACCAACCTGGGTGTCGGCGGCGGCTCGGCAGTCATCGATGTCGACGGCGTGCCGGTGTTCGCCAAACGAATCCCGCTGACCGATCGGGAGCTCGCGAACCGGGATTCCACAGCGAACCTGTTCGACCTGCCGATGTTCTGCCAGTACGGGATCGGCGGCCCAAGCTTCAACGCATGGCGAGAGCTGGCCGCGAACATTTTGGTTACCGACGCCGTCCTAGCCGGTGAGACACAGTCGTTTCCGATGCTCTACCACTGGCGAGTGCTACCCGGCCGTCCGCCGATCGCAGCCGAACACGCTGACATCGACGCGGTTGTCACCGCAAAAGGCGACTCCCGGGCGGTGCGGGCTCGCCTCGAAGCGCTGGCCGCCGCACCGTGCAGTCTCGTGCTGTTTTGCGAGTACATCCCACACCCGATAACGGACTGGCTGCGAGAGAACCCTGTGGGCAAGGCCGCCACAGTCGAACAGCAGTTCTCGGAGATCGTCACGTTCCTGCGCCAGCGGGACCTGCTGCACATGGACGGCCACTTCGGCAACATGCGCACCGACGGACAGCAGATCTATCTCAGCGACTTCGGGCTGGCCACATCGCCGCATTTCGACCTGTCGGCCGCTGAACGAGACTTCGCCGAGCGTCACACCACTCACGACGCAGACTACGCCGCCATGCGCCTGGTCAACTGGCTGGTGACCGACGTCTGCGGGGTGCTGACACCGTCCAGCGGCGGCCCGGTCGCCCGCAACGAGTACGTGCTCCAGTGCGCCGCCGGCCGCATCCCAGATAACGTTCCGCCCGCGGTGGCCGCGATCCTGACCCGGCATGCACCTGCCGCCGCGAAGATGAACGCCTTCTACTGGAAACTGTTCGGCGGTGACATCCACGCGGAATACACCAATCTGTGACGCAGACCGAGGCCATGCCTTCTCGCTACCAACTCAAACGACAAGCAGGGAGACCTGGCTTCAAGATCTCAACACGCTGACTTGACAGGGAAGAGCATCGCGGTGAACACCTGCTCGTCCGGCCGCAGCAGAGAGACACCGTCGACCAGTTGCAACCGGGCCGCACCCGGCGCCAGAATATCCCGCGACACCGGCATCAACCCCTTCACGAACCACTTACATCAGACGAAGAGATCCTTCATTAGATGAAATCGCCCCGCAAGTGTGCAGGTCAACACAGGTGCCCAGAACCTCCACTGCCGCTATGATTCTCAGCGCCCCGCCTCGACTCCAGAACGTCAGCGCCCCGGCCTGCTCAGCGCCGACGCGGATCCCGGTCTGCCAGGTAGTCGGAGTTCATCATCAGATGAAATAGCGATCGCAAGCAGTAATCGTCGAAAAACCGGCGAGATTCGGGATGCGCCCGGGTAGCCGACCACCTCCGACGGGGGCGGTCGGAACACGGCGTGCCCGATCTGGATGCCGTCCTCGGGCGAGTGTTGCTACGCGGAGGTCGTCTCATCTCGCGCGGCTCCAGCGTGGGCGTGACGCCACACCACCGCAAGCTCGGTGCGGGAATGAACTCCGCACTTGGCCAGTACCCGGGTCACGTGTTTCTTGATCGTTGATTCGCCGACGTCGAGATGGCGGCTGATTGCCCGGTTCGACCATCCATCGGCGACCAAGCGCGCCACCTCGTGCTCGCGAACGGTCAGTGGCGAAGGGTCGATGACGGTCGTCGAATAGCGCAGGTGTGTCCGTAACAGGTAGCTGAGGTGCGGACGTAGCTCTGCCAACAGTGCTCTGTCGTGCTCGTCGAAGTCACGGTCGCCCGCGGACAGGACACCCAGGAACCCATGCACGGGCAGTTCGGTGTCCAGCCACAACATGACCTTGTCGGTGATTCCAGTCGGGTGCAGGAACGTGTGGATGTACTCCTCCTGCGCCGGAGCCAAGGGACCATCGAGCAGGTGCGGCAGGCACGCCATACCGTAAGCGCGGAGCAGCCCGCGCGCCTTTGCGGCGGCGAAGACGTCGTCGCGAGCGAAGCGGGCCAGGTACCGGTCGATCAACGGCTCGGCCACCCCGTGCAGTACCGGGTCGCGCAGGTCGATCTGGGACGACGGATGACGGCCAAGAAAGAACGTCAGGTGTTCGTACCCGAATTGCTCGGCGACTGCGGCCAGCAGCGTGGTGCGGAAGGCGTCGGCGTCCTCGGCATCCTCGCACTGCCTGAGCACGGCAAGGACGCGCTGGTAGTCCCGCCGTTCCAGGTTCGAACGCTCGGTCGCCGGTGGTCGCACGCATGCATCGTCCCCCGCAACCGCCGGTCAGCTCAAGACCGGTCGTGTTCCACCTTCGTCCCATAGCGGCGCCGTGACGGACGGCACAGCATTACGTAACGGCGAGAACATCTCTCGCCACTGCACAGGAGGAAGATCAATGTCGATCACCGACGCCGAGAAGGTTCAGCTACAGCGAAGGACGGTCGCGCAGCATATGGCGGGGGAGAACGCTCACGATTGGGAACAGGTGTGGGAGACGTTCATCCGCGATCAGCGTTCCTACTACGACGTCGTCCCGTTCGGCGCTCGCTACGAGGGCTTCACCGGAGTCCAGGATTTCTACGCCGCGTTCGAGTCCTCCTTCCCCGACTTCCAGCTCACGGTGACCCACGAGTACGACGTGCCAGGGTGCTCCATCCGGGAGGTTACCGTGACGGCTACGCACAAAGGTGATTTCGCCGGCATCGTGCCGACCGGGAACCGCGTCACGTTCGAGCTCGCGGCGTTCTACCTGTTCGGGGAGACCGACGACGAGGCGGGAAAGCTGCTGGTCGAACGGGTTTACTTCGACACCGAGACCTTGCTGCGCCAACTACGCGGCGAGGACGGTCCCACCGGCGTTGGGCTTGCTGACGATGTCAAGGCCACGGCATGACGGCCTCGACCGCGGCCGAGCACGGCCGAGCCACGGTGGTCCGTTCGACCGACGGAACGCCACTGCATGTGCGCACGCACGGACCGTCTGCAGCGCCGAGCATCCTGTTCGTGCACGGTATGAGCGCGGATAGCCTGGTGTGGGCCGATCAGGTCGATCGTCTGGCCGCCGAGCGCCGCGTCATCACCCTCGACATTCGCGGTCATGGACGATCCGGCGACCCCGCGGACCAGAGCTACAGCGACGCGGACCAGTGGGCCGACGACCTCGACGCCGTGATCGACCGCTGCACCACGACCGCACCTGCGGTCGTGGGCTGGTCCTACGGCGGCATGATCGTCGGCGACTACCTCCGCAAGTACGGTCCGGATCGGGTGAGTGGTGTCTACCTCGTCGCCCCCTTGCGAAAGATCGGCACCGCCGAGGCTGTCGACCTGCTCGACCCGTCGTTCCTCCAGCTCGTGCCAGGCCTGCTTGCCACCGACATTTCGGAGTTGTTGCCGGCCACCCGGCAGTTCCTCGACCTGATCAGCACGAGACCGTTCGGTGACGCCGAAGCCTACGAGCGGCTCGGTGCCGCCCTGTCGGTGCCGTCGCACGTCCGCGCGGCGATGCTCGGCCGGGAACTGGACAACGACGATGTCTGGCAGGACTCCGGTGTTCCGCTGGGGGTGGCTTTCGGCGATGCCGACCGCATTGTCACACCGGAATCGTCTAGGGCGTTCGCTGATCTCGTCCCCGGGGCGAGCGTGCACGAATACCGCGACGGCGGGCACGCGCCGTTTCTCGACGACCCCGGTCGCTTCGCGAGCGAGCTCGTTCGCTTCGTATCGGATCTCGACCCAGCTGGTTCTGCTAGACGGCGAAGTCCGGCTTGACGTCGGCGTGCGCGAGCGGAAGACCCAGCATCTCGCGTGCCTCGGCCGGCGTCGCGGGCTCGAAGCCCATGTCACCGGCAATCCGGACGAGGCGTTCGAGGAGTTGCAGGTTGGTCCCGACTTCTCCCTTCTTGTAGAAGAGGTTGTCCTCCAGACCGACTCGAATGTTGCCACCCAGGAGGAGGGAGTTGATGGCGGCGGGCAGCTGGGCCGACCCCATGCCGGTCACACAGAACCGCGAGCCCTTGGGTAGGACATCGACCATCTGCTGCAGATAGCGAGGCGAGTAGGGCATCGTGCCCTGGAAGCCCTTGTGCATGCCCAGCACGATGTTCACGTAGTAGGGCGCCTCGTCGAGGCCTGCGTCGATGCATGCCTGAACGTCCTGGAAGATGTGCGGGGCGTTGAAGACTTCCCACTCGGGCTTGATACCTCGCTCGAGCATTTTCTCGGCAAGTGTTCGGATACGTGACGGTGATGTGTTCATCACCATTTCCTTGCCGTCGAACGAGGCGACCATCGTCAGGGGATCCAGGGTGCACATCTCGGCGCCGCCGTCGATGCCTTTGAGCCGCTCGGCGAACGGAACCTCCCAGCCGTTCTCCTCGGTCTCGATAAGCATGTCGCCGGTGGTGCCGCCGCCGGTGGAGTTGTTGATGACGATGTCGCACTTTTCGCGGATGGCGGTGTTGATACGCCGGTAGATGTCGGCGTTGCAGGTGGCGAGGTCGTCCACGCGGCGCGCGTGCACCGCCACGACGCTGGCCCCGGCGTTGTAGCAGTCGTAGACGTCGGCGGCGATTTCCTCGGGCTGCGTGGGCAGGTGCGGGTTCTGGGTCTTGCTGGCCACCCCGCCGGTGGGGGCGATGGTGATGATGACTTTGTTCGACATTGAACTTCTCCTCGAATTGTAGTGCAGCCACCGCTCATAGCGCGGTGTGACGACCGGGCCGGCGGGACGGACCCCGCCGTTCTAGCTCGGGGGTTGGGTGGTGCCGCCGATGAGAACGAATGCGACCGCGCACGATTTGTCGCTTCTGTTCGACCATGAGTGGGCGGTACCCCGTTGGATCAGGACGTCGCCGGCGCTCATCAGGCGTTCCTCGGTGTCGAGGACCGCGTAGATCTCGCCGTTGAGGACGATGGCGTAGTCCAGGGACGGGGTGGAGTGGTACATCCGCTCGGCGGTGCCGTCTCGTTTGTCCCACCTGCTGTCGGGCGGGAACTCCACCACGCGGAACACGCTGCCGTTCGGCGGCGGCGCGATGCCCGTGGGCTCGGCGAGTCCGTCATCGACGGCGCCGCTGTTGTCGACGGGTGTGGTCTCGGTTCGCCACAGGTTGGTGTAGACGAATGTGTCGAGATCGGCGATGACGTGCTGGTGCACGCCCGGTGCGTCGTCCTCGAACCGGGACTTCCCGTCGGGGCCCACGCCGGTGACGAGACGCCGGAAGCGCTGTACGGAGTCGGCTGGGCGGATACCGTTCCGCGAGACGGGGATGTTTTCTGCCATGTCGTTCTTTCTTTCTGCCGTGCCACCCTGCACGAGCACCGGATAACCGTCGAGCCGCTGGTCAGGCGGACGAACCCAGTCGGTTGCCGACCGTACGCGGTGTCAGGCGTGCCCCTGGGCGTTCCTCGTAGGGCACAGCGTCACGGGCGGAGACCGAGACCTCCAACCGGCCCAGCCCGGTGATCTCCATGACGAGGGAATCACCGTCCGCGACGGCGCCGACCCCGGCGGGGGTGCCGGTCGCGATGATGTCGCCGGGTTCGAGGGTCATCACCGAACTCGCGTAGGCGATCAACGTGGGCACGTCGAAGATGAGGTCGGCAAGGCTCGTGTCCTGACGAACAGTTCCGTTCACCGAGCACGTCATGTGCAGAGCCGCGATGTCGGGCACCTCGTCTCTGGTCACCACGTAGGGGCCGATGGGGGTGAAGGTGTCGAAGGATTTGCGGGTTGAGCGGTCCTCGGTCGAGCGCATGCTCATATCGAACAAGCAGGTGTATCCGAAGACCGCGTCCAGCGCGTCGTGGGGAGCGATGTCGCGGACACGGGAGCCGATGACGACGCCGAGTTCGGCTTCCTGGTCGAACCGCTTGTCTGTGTAAGGCAGCACCACGGTCTCGCCCGGACCGATGACGCTCGTCCGGGCTTTGAGGAAGATGCCGAGGTCGGCGACGGTGTGCTCGACCTCCATCTCGGCTTTGTGGTCCAGGTAGTTGACCGGGGCGGCGATGATCTTCGGCGGCAGTGGCAGCGGGCAGGTAAGGGGCAGGTCAGCGAGTGCCAGACGCGGCAACCCGGACAGTTGGCCGGGGGAGAGCGCGGCGCCGGCGCCGGAGGCCTCGATCCACGCGTGGAGGCGGCCGCCCGCTGCGGGTTCCACCAGGCCAGAGATGTCGATGACGTCGTCCCCGGCGATGACGCCGAGTTGGTCGGCGCCGAACCGTACGAACTTCATCCGTGGTTCCTCTCGTGTGTCGGGTCGTCGGTGGGACTGGTTGGGTCGACGAGCCGGAAGACCGCGTCGAGCGCCACGAAACCGGTGTCGGTGGCACGTAGGGGGTTGATGTCGAGCTCAGCGATCTCCGGGTGATCTGCGAGGAACGTCGCGACCCGGACGACGAGCTCGCAGAGCTCGGCACAGCGCTGGTCGCCGAGGGCCTTGACCAGGGGCGGCGGAAGAGCCTGCACCGTTGCGGCCGCCTCGGTCTCGGTCAGGGGTGCGATCCGGATCTGGGGAGCAACGCCCCACTCGACGGTGGTGCCGCCGGCGCCGAGAAGGATCGCGGGACCGAACGCGGTGTCTCGGACGCCGCCGACGATGAGTTCGATGCCGGATGGGGCCTGCTCTTCGATCAACCATCGCGCCCCGCTCGTTCCGGCGGCAGCGGTCGCGGCGAGCGCGTCGTGCAACTCCTCACGGGTGGTGACACCGAGCCGGACACCACCGGCCGCGCTCTTGTGGGTGAGGTTCGCGTCCAGCACCTTCACCACGACGGGTTTGGTCATGTCGGCGAACGCCTGCTCGGCTCCCTGCGCATCGTGGCACACGGCTCGGTGCGGCGTCGGGATTCCGATCTGCTCCAGCAAGTCCTTGCCCTCGTACTCATCCAAGAGGCCGTGGCCCGCGATGCGCCCGATATCCGAGTTCGCACGGTGGTCGGCCCGGCCCTCGGACGCGAGTGCCAGGCGAGCACGTGCCCGGGCGTCGGCCACCAGCGCGGACATCACGAACGCGGCCCGGTCGGGAGCGTCGAGGGTCGCGTAGCCGGCCGCGCGCAGCGTGTCCCGCTGAGCAGTGACGATGTCCTCGGGTCCTCCGGTCACCATCAGCACAGGAGGCAGGTCGCGGCAGCTGGAGTTGCGCAACGCGTCGACAACTTCGGCGGTGCCGGCCTCCTGCAGGGCGTACACCACGAGCGCGTCGATCTCGGCGTCGTCGCCGAGGGCGGTCATGACCTCGAAGAAGGTCGGTCCGGGGCGGCCGGTGTCGACCGGGTTGCGCTGGTAGGTCAAGGGTGGAAGAAGCCTGCTGAGCCGCTCGGTGGTGGCGACGGAAACCTCGGGGATACGCACTCCTGCCGTGGACAGACCGTCGGTGATGATGAGTCCGGGCCCGGCCTGCCCGGTGACGATGCCGATGCCCGGCTGCGGATTGGGCGGCAACCGCATTACCGACAGCGCGCAGGCGGCATCGATGAGGTCGGTGAGACTGTCGACGACGACCGCGCCGGCCTGCTCGAGCCCGGCGCGGGCGACGGCCCAGTTGCCGGCTATGGCCCCGGTGTGTGACTTGGCGAAATGACGGACATCGCTTTGCCCCACCTGCAACGCCACCACGGGCTTGCGCGTGGTGACCCTGCGCACGGCATCCATCAACGCACGCCCGTCGGGAACGCCCTCGACATGGAGGGCGATCGCGGTTGTCGCGTCGTCTCGAGCCAGGTAGTCCAGGACCTCGACGAAATCGACGTCGGCCGCGTTGCCCAAGCCGACGGCGAGGCTGATACCGCAACCACGCTGGGAAGCCATGAACGCCGAGGCGAGGTTCACTCCGCCGCTCTGTGCCACCACTGCCAGCGAACCAGCTGTGAGTCCGTGTACCGCCGGCATGAAGGTGGCGTGGACCGAGCGGGACGGAACGATGAAGCCCGAGGTGTTGGGGCCGAGGATCCGGATGCCTGCCTCGGACGCCGCCGCGACCACCTCTTCTTGCAGCCGCCTGCCGTCCGCGCCGGACTCCGCGAAGCCTCCGGTACAGATGACGGCTGCGCCGACACCGGCTTCGCGGCAGTCCTCGATCACCCCCACGACTGCCGGTGGCGGAACCGCGATGATGGCCAGGTCGACCTTCTCGGGAACGTCGCTGATGCGTGGATAGGCGCGTCGTTCGTGGATGTGCTCCGCGGACGGGTTGATGGGATACAGCGGCCCTGGGAAGGACTCGAGCACTTCCATCAGGGCGCCGCCGGCTTTGTTCGAGGATGCGGAGGCACCGACGACCGCGATGACGCGGGGATCGAAGAGTCGTCGGAGACGATGGCTCGCGGCAGCGGTGGTCGTCACTTCCTCGGAGGTCGCGGAGCCTGCCGGTGTGGCCGTGGGTGTGGTGGTCATCAGGACCTTTCCTGGATTCGGTGAGTTCAGTCGCTCGGACACCGGCGATTCACGGCGCTGCGAGCCTTCAGACTGGAGCGAGTTCGGTCGCGAGAAGGTCCGCGACCCGCTCGGCCGGGACGGCGACCAGGTCGGCGCGACCGGCGATGAGGAGTGTGGCCGCGTCGTCCGCGGTGGCAGCCCGGCGGACCAGCACCGCAGTCTTGTGGAGCCGGAGGCGGACGATTTCCGATACGCGCTGCTGCGCCACGAGGGCCTCGACGACGGCATTGCGGTCGGCCGGGTCGGCCGCGGCCGAGTCCACGATCACGATCGCCGCGGGATCGAGGACGTCGCTGCTCGAGGAGAGAAAGTCCTCGATTCCGTCCAACTCGGCCGGGGAACAGGCCCACACGGCGCGCGAGGTCGAGGCTTCGATGACGATCTCGCGCACCGTCCCGGGGCGCACTCGATCTGCCAGGTCGGGAATCGTCCACGCGTCTGGCTCAGTAGTGGTGGCGCTGCGGTCACCGACGTCATGTGGGTCGGCGCGCCGGCCGGCCGGTTGTGTGGCGTCGAGCGCGATCAGGCGCAACGGGCTGCGGGCCCCACCGGCGACTTCGACCTCGGACCGCAGGATGCTCGTTCCGGGCGCACCCAGCAGCTGGGTCAGTGCCTTGTTCGCGAAGTCGGGGTCCGAGCGCTGCAGTCGCCGGCGCCCGACCCGGCCGCTTCGAGTCAGGAAATGGACGGTGAACTGCGCCGGTGACATCTCGGCGTACTGACCGAAGTGTTCCCACCAGGACAGGCTGGGCCGTGCCGCGTCCTGGACCTTGCGCACGTCGGCACGACGCTCGGTCTCGTACTCCGCGAGGGCCTGAGCCAGGCTGAGGTCTCCGGCGGTGACGGCCTGAACCTTCTGTGCCAGGCACAGGGCATCCTCCATGGCCATCTTTGTGCCAGAGCCGACCGAGAAGTGAGCAGTGTGCGCGGCGTCGCCGAGAAGTACCGCCTTGTCATCCAGCCGCCAGTCGCGGGTCCGCACCGTGCGAAAGTTCGCCCACCGCGAGTTGTTGAGGATGAGGTGCCCGCCGTCGAGGTGCTCGGCGAACAAGTCCTGGAGGTAGCCGGCGCTGGCCGTGTCCGAGGCGCCCGGGGGCAGGCTGGTGTCGAACGCGTCGAGACCCGCGCGGCGCCAGGTGTCCTCGTCGGTCTCGACGACAAACGTGCTCGCCTTGTCGTTGTACGGGTACGCGTGCACGGCGAACCAACCATGCTCGTTCTGTTCGAACAGGAACGTCATCCCGTCGAAGACCTTGGTGGCACCGAACCAGATGAACTTCGCTGCGGCCGTGTCGACGCTGGAGCCGAGCTGATCGGCGCGGCTGGTGCGCCAGACGCTGTTGGCGCCGTTCGCGACCACGACGAGGTCGGCGTCGGAAAGCTCGGGCGCGCCCGGGCCGATCTCGGTGTTCCAGTGGGTCTTCGCCCCGGCATGCTCAGCGCGTGCCGAGAGTGAACGGAGCAGTTCGCGCCGTTCGATAGCCGCGAATCCGTTGCCCTCACACCGCCAGAGCTCGCCTTTGATGCGGATGTCGATACCGGGCCAGCGGGCCGCGCCGGTGAACAGCGAAGCGAATCCGTCGGGGTCCTGCTCGCGAAGGTTTCGCATAGTGGGTTCGCTGAAAACGACGCCGAATCCGTAGGTCACTTCGGGAGAGTTGCGTTCGTACACAGTGATGTCGGCCTCGGGTACCCGCTCGCCGACCAGACCTGCCAGATAGAGCCCGCCGGGACCCCCGCCGATGATGGTGATCTTCACGCTGAACCCTTCTGTGGTCGCCGTCACAGGAAATTGAAACATTTCATTGACGATCGGTCAAGGATTTGTTTCAATCAAAGGTGAGTCAGGTGA
The DNA here is from genome assembly GCF_052545135.1 of Nocardia aegles. NCBI lineage: Bacteria > Bacillati > Actinomycetota > Actinomycetes > Mycobacteriales > Nocardiaceae > Nocardia > Nocardia aegles. The sequence continues at coordinate 243,436 of NZ_JBQWRI010000002.1, read as the reverse complement.
CCCATCGCGCCTCCGGCGAACCGCAGACAGGACAACCGATGACCACTCAACACAGCACGGGAGCGAGCGAACGTTCCGCCCCTCGGGGCGCCACCGACGCGTCGCCGTCGGACACCCGGGTCGCGAGCGGCCCAGCAGCGGGCGGAGATACCGGAGATACCGGAGATACCGGAGATAGCAGCGTCGACCACTACCTGGCGATCGAGGCCTCGAGCGCTTCGCCCTTGTGGCGCTACTACGGCGAACTCTTCCGCAGCGAGCCCAAGAGCCGCGCGATCCCGTATTTGTGGGAGTACCAGCAGCTGCGCCCGCACATGATGCATTTCGCCGGTGCCTTGTCCCTGGAGGAGGCCGAGCGGCGCGTCCTGATGCTGGTCAACCCTGGCATGACGGAGCCGCCGGCCACCGTGAACTCGCTTTATGCCGGCATTCAGATCATCCTGCCCGGTGAGACAGCCCAGGCTCATCGGCACACCGCGAACGCCTTCCGGTTCATCATCGAAGGCGAAGGTGCCTATACCACCGTGAACGGCGAGCGCATCCACATGCGCCCGGGCGACCTGCTGTTGACCCCTGGTTGGCACTGGCACGACCACTGTCACGAAGGTGACGGGCCGATGATGTGGCTCGACGGCCTCGACTACCCCCTCACCAACGCACTCGAAGCCGGCTTCTTCGAGCTCTATCACGAACGGGTCCAGCCCTCGGCGACTCCTGACGACCTGTCCAGCCGCCAGTTCATCCACGGTCGGCTCAACCCCACCTGGCTTCACACCGACAGCCTCAACTCCCCGATCGGGAACTACCCATGGGCGGAGACGGCGAAGGCGCTCGCCGGGATCAGTGACGACGCCGTCGGCAGCCGGTTCGACGGCGTCATGCTCGAGTACACCAACCCGAATACCGGCGGCCCTGTGCTGCCGACGACCGCCTGCCGGATCTCCCGGCTGCGTCCGGGTTTCCGTGGTCTGCCGCATCGGCATACTTCAGCCACCATCTATCACGTGGTGGGCGGGGAAGGGCGAACCGAGGTCGACGGCGAGGTACTGAGTTGGGGGCCGAAGGACATCTTCGCGATCCCCGGCTGGGCGACCCACCGTCACCTCAACGGTTCCCGGTCGAATGAGGCGCTGCTGATGTCGTACACCAATGAGCCGGTCCTCCGGGCACTCGGGATGTTCCGCGAGGAAGCCGTCGATATCTGAACCAGGCGCGGTCAGCATGCTCGGTCACGGAGGGGCCGAGCATGCTGACCGGTCACCGGGCGCGTCCGAGCACCAGCGATGCCGGCCGCGGCGACCGCCTGGTCGCTCACCCGATCAGGCGGTCGCCGCGTCGCCCTCCGCCCCGACGATGTCCAGATAGAATCTCATCGCCTCGGGCCTGAGTGCCTCGAAGGCCTCGATGAACGCGTCGAACGTCGCGCCGGCGGGCCACTGCGGGGGAAGCAGCTCGGCCGGTAGACCGGGATCGCGGAACGGGAACTTGCGATAATCGTGGACGAGTTCGGTGCGGGCGACGAGCGCGTCTCGGCCATGCAACCTCGCGGACCTGTCGACGATGTGGTGGCAACGAGCGGTGAACGTGTGGTAGTCGGCGGCGAGCTGGTCGAGATCCCAGCTGGCCGCGGCACGTTCGGCGTCGCTGCGTGGGCCGCGGCCGCGCGCCTCGAACAGGTCATAGCGCGCCGTGGGTTCGGCGGCGAAAGCCTCTTCGGCGTCGGCGAAGCGGTCGTGCGGCGAGATCCAGATCGAGGAGGCGAGCTGCCCGAATCCCAGCCAGGCGAGCTTGGTTTTGAGCCGGGTGCGCACGGCTCGTTCCTTCTCCGGAACGCTGAAGGTGGCCACGACCCATCGTCCGTCCCATTGCTCGGTTTCCGGCCGGTGCATGATACGTGCCAAACCCTCGTCCAGCAGGTCCCATCCTTTGGCAGAGGGCGTGTAGACACTCGTTCGCCGTTCCCGCCTGACCTCGAACCAGCCCTCTCTGGCCAGTCTGGACATGACGACGCGCCCGGAGTCCGCGGCCACGTCGAAGCACTCCAACAGTGCGATCAGGTTTTGCAGGGAGATCTCACCGCCCGAGTCGCGGATATAGCCGCCGAACAGGTCGAAGACCACTGAACGTGCTTGCACAGGCGCCCCCTTTTTTTCCGGTTGCGGCCGACCGACTTCGAGCGGCCGCGCGACAGACAACGACTACATGCGCTCAGAAGCCTAGGAGCCGGTCCGCCGCGAGCAACTACCGACGGCTCCGATGATCGCGAGGTATCCCGTGCACCGGCACAAGTTTCCCTTCAGCCCGGACCGAATCTCGTCTTCTGTTGGGGTGGGGTTGGCGTCCAGCAGGGCCTTCGCCGACATCACCATGCCCGGCGTGCAGAACCCGCATTGCAGAGCTTGCATCGCACTGAACTTCTCCTGGATGGGGTGGAGTTCGCCGTCCGCGCTCAGCGATTCGATCGTCTCCACTGTGCGCCCGTCGACCTCGGCGGCCATCAAACAGCATGCCTTCACGGTCAATCCGTCGAGGGCGACAGTACATGCGCCACAGTTGCCGGTCTTGCAGCCGATGTGGGTGCCGGTCAGCCCCAGGTCGTCTCGCAGCATGCTGACCAAGGTGCGTCGCGGATCGATCGTGACCTCCACGGCCTCGCCGTTCACGACGGCATGCACGGTGTACTCGTTCATCACTTCTCCACTTCGGATGCCCTGGTCAGGGCAATATTCAGAACTCGACGGGACAGGACTCCCGCCATCGCGACGCGGTATTCGGCACTGGCCATGTGATCGGTGTAGGCGCCGGCACAAGCGTTACCGGCGAGGCTCTCGATGTCGGCATGCTGGGTGGTCTCGACCACCACGGGCTTCTCGAGGGCGCCTCCGATGCCCAAGGTAACCCGCTCGCCGGTCACCACCACCGCGACGTTCACCGTCGAGTAATTGCCTTGAACGCGGGAGAAGCGAAGGTAGGCCGCGCGCATGCCCGGCGGGGTCGCCGGCACGCTCACGTGGGTGATCACCTCATCGGGCCGCACCGCGGTGACCAACCGACTGTGCACCAACTCCCGGACGGGGACGCTGCGGGATCCCGCGGGGCCCCGCAGATGGACGGTCGCATCCAGGGCGGACATCACGGTTGCGTACTCCGCGCCCGGGTAGCCGTGCGCCAAAGAGCCGCCCACCGTTCCCCGGTTGCGCACCTGGACGTCGGCGATGAGCCCCGCTGCTTCGGCGAGCACCGGACACTGGGCACGCGCGGTGGGGTCGGCAGCGAGCCCGGCATGGGTGGTCGACGCGCCGATGCGCAGCACGCCCGCGGTCTCCGTGACACCGGCCAGACCCTCGACCTTGGCAAGGGACACCAGGCCGCCCGGTTCGCGGATACCCAGGTTGATCAATGGCAGCAGGCTCATCCCGCCTCCCAGCAGGACGTTGCCGGTTCCGTCGCCCAGCAACGCGATAGCGTCTTCGACGGAGGTCGGCGCATGGAACGCGAAGGTGTCGGTCAGCATCAGTTCACCTCTGTCGCGTCGGCGTGCACAACGCCGTCCGGGGTGCCGGCCCGGCCTGCTCCGCCGAGGACGGTGCCGTCGATTTCGCTGCGCGCGCCGCGCACCCCATTTCCAGGCCCGTTCGCTTTCGTCGCGGCTTGTATCGCGCCCCACACCCGGCTCGGTGTCAGTGGAAGGTGGTCGAGCTGGACCTGCGCGAGTGGTGCCAGGGCATTCTCGACGGCGGCGGTGATGGCGCCCGGTGGGCTGCCGACACCGGACTCGCCTACACCTTTGGTGCCCAGGGGAGTGAACGGCGAAGGAGTGGATTGGTGGGCGAGAGCGATGTCGTAGGCTTCTTTCGGGGTGGGCATCGTGTAGTCCATGAAGCTCCGAGTGATGGGCTGGGCCTGGTCGTCGTAGGCGATGAACTCGTGCAGCGTCGCCCCGATCCCTTGGGTGATGCCACCGTGCAGCTGCGCTTCTGCCAGCAGCGGGTTCACGATCGGGCCACAGTCATGGACCAGTGCGAACTTCTCTACCGAGACGACGCCCGTGGCGGGGTCGACTTCCACGATCGCTGCCGCCGCGGCGTTGGACCAGGTGGGGTATCCGTTGAACCGTCCGTCGACCTCCGGCTGGTGATACACGTTCCCGATCTTGAAACTCCGCGTGACGTCCAGACCGGGGTCGGTGCCGTTCATATGCCGGCCATGCGGGAACAGGTATACCTGTGTCGCCACATCATCGAAGGTGACTTGCCGGTCCGGTGCTCCCGCCACTGTGAACACGTCATCGGCGACGACCACATCCTCGTCCTGTGCGTCGAGCATCGACGCGGCCACCTTCATCATCTGGTTCTTGATCGTGAGCGCTGCGACGTGCGAAGCCGAGCCGCCGAGCATCAAGGAGCGAGAGGAGTAATTGCCCGAACCCATCGGGCACGACTCGGTGTCGCCCTGGACGACTCGGATGCGTTGTATGCGGCAACCGAGCGCGTCGGCGACGATCTGGGCGATGCCGGTCTCGTTTCCGGTGCCGGGTGAGGTAACCCCCGTCAGGACGGTCACGTCCCCGCCGGGACTGACCCTGACCGTGGTTGCCTCGTAGCCGGCGTAGAGACTGCCGGGCATGCAAAACCCTTCCGGGGTCAGCTCCTGGCCGAGGCCCAGCCCGAGGTAGCGGCCTTCCGCCAGGGCTGCGGCCTGGCGGGCGGGGAAGTTCTGGTAGTCGATCAGTTCGAGGAGCTTGTCCAGGGCGCCGGCGTAATTGCCGCTGTCCAGCGTGGCGCCGTTGGGATGGGTATACGGAAACTCCTCGGGCGCAATGAAATTGGCTCGTCGCACTGCGGCCGAGCTGATTCCGCCTGCTCGGGCGATATGTTCGATGATTCGGTCGAGGAAGAACGACGCCGCGTCCTTGCCATAGCCGCGGTAGGCCTGCCACGGCCCCTTGTTGGTGACCACAGCAAGCAGCTCGGTATCGAGGTTCTCGATCTTGTACGGCCCAGGTATGCACAGCCAGGTCACGTACGCCATCCCCCATCCGGCCAGGGCGATCGGCGCGCCTACGTCGGCTACCACCCGAGCACGTAAACCGGTGATCCGCCCGTCGGCATCGAAAGATGCCTTGTAGGTGCAAGAGACATCACGAGAATGACCGGCCGCGAGCAGGTGTTCCTGCCGGTCCTCGATCCAGCGCACCGGGGCTCCGACCCGCTTGCTGAGATAGCAGACCAAAACCTCTTCCTGGGTGGTCGGGCATTTGATGCCGAATGCTCCCCCCACATCCGGCTGGATCACGTGAACGGCAGACTCACGCGTCCGGAGTGCCTTGGCCAGATAGGTGCGCAGGACGTGCGGGGCCTGGGTCGCCGACCAGCAGGTTGTCCGCTTACGGTGCTTGTCCCACGAGGCGATCACACCGCGGGTCTCGATCGGCGATGCCTGGATCCGGGCCGAGCGCACTTCACCCTCGACTGTTCCGTGTGCGTTCGCGAACACCTCATCGAGGTTGCCCACCACCATGTTCTGCCGGATCAGTACGTTATCGGTCCAGCCCGGTTCCACCAGAGGTGCGTCCTGCGCCAGCGCCGCTGATGCGTCGGGGACCACGGGCAGCAGCTCGTAGCTGACCTCGATCAGGCCGACCGCGAATTTGGCGGTCTCCTCATCGGTGGCGACGACTGCGCAAACCGCCTCTCCGACATATCGTGCCCGCTCCACGCACAACGCGTACCAAGGGCTGTACTGCGCGCCGAGAGCGCGGGTATCGATAGCCTCTGGGATGGGGTCGGTGTCGGCGAGGATGTCCGCACCTGTGACGACAATCCGGACCCCCGGCACCGCCTCGGCGGCAGCTGTATCGATACCGCGGATTCTGGCGTTGGGATGGGGACTGCGCAGGACCGCCATGCTGAGTGACCCCGCTGGTGCCATATCGGCGATGTAAGTGCCGCCCCCGACGACCAGCCGGTCGTTGTTCGTCCCCTTGATGGCGGTTCCCACATAAGCCATGACAGTTCCTCTTCGAGCTCGGGCCTACTCCGCTATGATGTGTATCACAACTCGGGACGAACGTAAATATAAAGTTTCAATTTGGGCCCGCAGTGACACCACGCAAAGGGCTACCAGCCCAGAAACCGAACCCACAGGCATAGCCGCGAGCGCTTGTCGCGCATAGCCTCGACGCATCGCCGGGCTCACCCTGCCCTACCGCAGCGGCCCCATCGAGGGCGTGCCCGCGCAGGTACTCACGCCACCCACCCAGTTGCTCCGGCACCGCGCGGTTGCTGCCGTGCCTGATCGTCGGAGGCAGGCGCGGTCCGTTGTCCCTGACCGACCGCAGGGCGAAACCGTCTGTGACGCTGTTGCGTCCGGGCGGTCTCGGTGCTCTGGAGCGCGAACCCGGGCAGCGCGGCGAGTTGCCCCGCCGACACCGGTGGCACACCCGCGATGCCCTGCAAACTGGTCGCTGGTCAGCGCGCCGAATCGCGTCGCGTCCGCGGAGACGGATTCGAAGACGTTCGAACGCGAACGGCCCGGTCCCCGCCGTCGATAGTTCGACGCGGGCTCGGCCAGCGCAGCCGACGCGGTTCGTCGTTTCGGTCGCCGTGCGACGCTCAGCGCGGAGGCGGTCCCGCGGTGCGTGCACACAACGCGCTCAAGGTTTTACATAACTCGCGACAAACTCCGTGTCGACACCGATCGCCCCCGTATTGACCGAACCACCCGGAGCTCCCAGAGTGCTGTCCCGTCCCGGCAACGGTTCGGCGAAGAACCGGCGCGCATCGGCAACGAATTCCCGCTGCGCCTCGGGCACTCGTCGGTCCTGGCTGATGGCCTGCACTGGGCACACAGGTTCGCAGTTGCCGCAGTCGATGCATTCGATGGGGTTGATGTAGAGCTTGCGCCCGCCCTCGTAGATGCAGTCGACGGGGCACTCCTCCATGCATGAGCGGTCCATGACATCGATGCACGCCTCGGCGATGACATAGGGCATATCGATTCTTCTTTCTGCTCAGGCCGGGAGCGCTGTCGGCGCTGCGTCGGTGGAATGGCCAGGGAACACCGGCTGATCCGGATCGAGATAGTGGGCGGCATTGTTGACCGCGGTCGCGGCCTCGCCGAAACCGACCGCGATGAGCCGCACCTTGCCCGGGTAGTCGTTGATGTCACCGGCCGCGAATATGCCCGGGATCGTTGTTCGCATGGCCGAATCGACCGCTATGTGGCGGCGGTTTCGGATCTCGATGCCCCACTGAAGTAACGGGCCCAGATTCGCGGTGAATCCCAGCGCGGCAATTATTCGCTGGCACGGCACCGTCCGCACGGCGCCCCCGTCGATGGCGATCTCGATCGCGTCGATGCCGCCGTTGCCCAGTACTCGTCGAACCTCCGCGTTGGTCACTACCTCGACATCGGAAGTCCGCACGGCGGCCACGGTCGCGGGGTGAGCGCGGAAAGTGTCGCGACGGTGCACCAGCGTCACCGACCGCGCGATCGGGCGAAGGGCATGTGCCCAGTCGAAGGCGCTGTCGCCGCCACCCACGATGGTCACATCGGCATCGGCGTAGTCGTCGAGACGACGTACGAAGTAGGCCAGGCCGTTCCCTTCGTATTCAGCGGCGGCGGGCAGCGGACGTGGGGTGAAGGTACCGATGCCGCCGGTGACGATCACCGACTTCGTGTGCACTACTACACCTTCGGCGCTGGTGACCACGAATGACTGGGGGCCGTCGGCATTGTGCACCCGCTCGAGCCGTTCGGCCCGCTGCCCCAGCAGATACAGCGGGTTGAACGGGGCCGCCTGATGTACCAGCCGTTCCACCAGTTCCCGGCCGCGCACGGCCGGGAATCCGGCGATATCGAAGATCTCCTTCTCCGGATACATGGCGCTGATCTGACCGCCCGGTTCCGGCAGCGAATCCATGACCACGACCGAAAGCCCGCGGAATCCAGCGTAATACGCGGCGAACAGGCCTGTGGGCCCGCCGCCGACGATCAAAACATCGGCGTTGGCCGACCGATCTGCTGTTGCGGACATCAGTGCGCTCCTGCTCGAAAGTCGTTCGGTATCTGCCTGTCTCATCCGGGACGGCGCCGTCGGTCAGGTCCGCGGCGAGCCGTTCCTCAGCTGACCGGCCACCAGTCCCCGCAGCACATTCCGGCGTATCTTGCCGGTGGGCGTCTTCGGCAACTGTTCGAGCGCCACCACCGCACGGGGCCGTTTGAAGGACGCCAAGCCCTCCCGGCACCAGGCGATGAGGGCATCGGCGTCGACGGTGCGCCCGGGCTGGGCAACCACACACGCGACCGGTTTGTCCAGTCCCGCATCATCCGGTGCGGCGACCACGGCCACCTCGGCGACATCCGGATGTCGCAGCAGCCGCTCCTCCACCTCGGCGGGAGACACCCAGATACCACCGGCCTTGAGCATGTCGCCAAGGCGTCCGAGACAGCTGTAGCTGCCGTCCTCGTTGCGCACGTACATATCGCCGGTGCGCAGCCAAACTCCTTGGAACACCTGCCGTGTCGCCTCCGACCGGCACCAGTAACCGGTGGCGGTGGAGATGCCTCGCAGGTACAGCGCCCCGGGCACTCCGGCCGCCTCGATGACACGGTCGTCGTCATCGCGCAGCTGCACCTCGTAGCCGGGCACCGGCACTCCGGAAGATCCCGGCCGCACGCGACCACATTGGTTCGACAGGAAGATGTGCAACGCCTCGGTCGCCCCGATGCCGTCGAGCACTTCGACCCCGAACCTCGCTCCCATCCGTTCGAACAGGGCGGGCGGCAGCGCCTCACCCGCCGAGATACCCAGCCGCACGCCGGCGAAGGTGTCGTCGGGTACCTCGCTGGCAAGCAGCGAGGCAAAGAAGGTCGGCACTCCGAAGAACAGCGTGGGCCGCCCCGCCCGGATTCGCTCGGCGATCCCGGCCGGGGTCGGACGTGCTCGCTCGAGGATGGAGGTGGCGCCCACGGACAATGGAAGGAAACACGAGTTGCCGATACCGTAGGCGAAGAACAGCTTCGCCACCGACAGCACCCGGTCGTGTGGTTGGATTCCCAGTACTTGCGCGCCGTAGCTTTCGGCGACGGCCCGGATATTGCCATGTTGGTGCATGGCGGCCTTCGGCAGACCGGTGGTGCCCGACGTATAAAGCCACAAGGCGGGCGAGTCCGCCCACGTCTGGTATGCGGTGGACACCGGGACGGCGGCGGAGACCAGGTCGTCCCAGTGATGCACCGTGACCCGCGCGACCATCTCCTCGGGCTCACTGTCGAAGATCACATCTGTGACCTCCGGCGCCAGAGCGACAGCCGCGACTACCGTGGTCACGAATTCTTTCGAGGCACACAAGATCCGCGCCCGGGAATCGGCCAAGAGCTTTCCCAGATCGGTTCCGGTGAGCATGGTGGAGACCGGAACGGGGACGGCTCCCAGATAGATAGCCCCCAGAATTCCGGTCAGCAACTCCACATCGTCGGCCATACAGAGCATGACGCGCTCCTCCGGCCGTAGGCCGAGGGCGCGCAGCGCGCCGGCGACTCGGTGTACCTCCTGTGCCAGCTCCGCGTAGGTGAGTGTGCGCTGGGAGGTGACGACCGCGGTGCGGCCGCCGTACCCGTTTTCCAGGTGCCGGTCGACCAGATAATGGGCGGCATTGAACAGCTGCGGGTTCGACGACATTGTCGATATAGAGCTCATGACGAACTGCCTCAGACCAGATGGACGTATTCGTAGTCGAACGGTTTGCCGTTGATGCCATGCACGGGTGGGGCCACCCAGCCGGCGATCTTGCCCTGCTCGTAGACCGGTCGCATGAGTGACTGCACGAACGTGAGGTCTTCCTCGGTGGGCAGCCACTTATGTTGTGCCTGCGCCCAACTCGACGGGTCGAGAATGGTTCCGGTCGGGCTGATCCGGAATTCGGCATAGGTGCCGACAGCACGGTTGAATCCGACATGGGGGAGCCGGAAGCGGAATTCGATCCCGTGGTCGGCGAGGATCTTGTTCCACCGGTTGAGCCCGTTCTGACAGTCGGCGATGTACTCGCCGCGCAGATCCAGATTCAGTGCCAGCAACGCCGACAGCTCCTCCTGTCCCCACGTGCCATCGGCCCTGGGCACATCCATGAACACGCTGTCGTCGGTGAGCAAGTGATCGTCGGTGCGGCGCTCTTCCTGCCAGCGCCCCTTCAACCCGGCGGTGAAGTAGTTCGCGGCATTCGTCGAGGTGTCGCTGCCGAACAGGTCGAGGGAGACACTGTAGTGGAAGTTGATGTACTTCTGGATGATCTCCAGCGGAATCCCGCCGTATGCGGCGATGTCCAGGGTGTCGTGTTCGCGAATCAATTCTGCGCTGCGCGTGACCACCCGGTCCACGCCGGTGGTGCCCACGAACATGTGGTGGGCCTCTTCCTTGAGCATGAATTCGCATGTGCGCGAGAGTGGGTCGAACGCGCTCTCTTTCAACGTGCCCAACTGGTATTTGCCGTCACGGTCGGTGAAGTAGGTGAACATGTAGAACGCCAGCCAGTCCGCGGTCTGTTCATTGAACGCGCCGAGGATGCGTGGCGCGTCCGGGCTGCCGGAATTGCGGAAAAGCAGCGCCTCGGCCTCCTCGCGGCCCTCCTTGCCGAAGTAGGCGTGCAGCAGATACACCATGGCCCAGAGATGACGCCCCTCTTCGACATTTACCTGGAACAGGTTTCGCAGGTCGTACAGTGAAGGGGCGGTCAACCCGAGCAGGCGCTGCTGTTCGACCGAGGCGGGTTCGGTATCGCCCTGCACCACGATCAGTCGCTGTAGATCGGCACGGTATTCGCCGGGCACCTGCTGCCAGGCGGGCGCGCCCTTGTGCTCGCCGAAGGCGATGCGCCGATCTGCTTTGGGCTCGGCAAGGAATATGCCCCAGCGATATTGATCGAGCGCGACATGGCCGAAATGCGCCCAGCCCTCGCGACCGACCGAGATGGCCGTGCGCAGATAGACGTCGTTCGTCTCCAGTGTCGGGCCCATTTCGCCCCACCAGTTCAGGAATTTCGGCTGCCAGCCCTCCAGTGCGCGCTGCAGTCTCCGGTCCGAGGACAGATCGACATTGTTGGGGATCTTGTCCTCGTAGTTGATGGAGGTGGTCATGAGGGTTACACCCGCTTCCGATCGAAGACGGCCTTCTTGCCGGTGCCGTAGCGGCGTAGTGCGCCGTCGGCTCCGGAGGCGTTGGGCCGGATGAAGATCCAGTTCTGCCAGGCCGACAGGCGGCCGAAAATCTTGGTTTCCAGGGTTTCCGGGCCGACGAACCTGTGATTGGCCTCCATGCCGGTGCAGGCGTCCGGCGACAGGGCGGCCCGACTTTCGACGACGATTCGGATCTCGTCCTCCCAGTCGATGTCATCCGGCGCGGCGGTCACCAGACCGAGCTCATTGGCCTGGGCCGGTGTGAGTTTCGTTCCGATCTCTCGGTCGCGCAACCAATTCAGATGGTCGCTGTGCCCGTAGAAGCGCGATTCCAGTCGTGACAGCCCATTGCCCATCGGGAACACACCGAAATTTGCGGCGGAAAGGCGAAGGCTCGCCCGCACCTCGCTGTCCTCGTCGCCGGGCGGTGGGCCGTCGAGGATGTACTGCCGGTCGGCTGCGAATGCCAGTTCGGCGAGCATGCCGGTGTAGCAGCTGCCCGGCGTGAGCAGCGCGATAAGGCTGCGACTGGTGACATCGAGCCGCTTCAGCGTGCGCTTGAAGTACTGCACGATTTCGTTCGCCAGCCAATGGTTTCCGTCATCGCCCAACAGCAGGCGCTCGTAGCCGTCGACGATGTCGATGTCGCCGTGCGTCTGGAAAATCCAGGTGCCAATGCTGTTTTCGTTGGTGCGCAGGCGCAGGATCAGGTCGTCGAGCTGACGGGTCAGCGCCAGCGGCCAGAACTCCGCCCCCTGCTCGGCGGCCTCGACCATATCGGCGGGAGCCGGCGCAGTCGGCGCGTGCACCGTGATGCGCACGGCCGAGTTCCGCCGATCGAATTCGGCGGTCACATAGTCGTAGCTGATGAGGTTCGGGCCGGTCCGGCGGTTCAGCGGGGACAATTCGACGCCCCGGGCATCCGACGGCCGACCTGACCGCGATGCGAGGACCGCGGCCCGCTCGCGCACAGCCTGGTCGAACTGCCGTGGTGCGGTGAGTTCATCCACCAGCCCCCACTGCAGCGCGGTCTTCCCGCGAACACCGTCAGGGCGGGTGGCGAAGACATCGGCCAGATCCTTGCGCACGAGTCGCTTGTCCACCACGCGACTGAGCCCACCAGTGCCCGGCAACACCCCGAGCAGCGGGACCTCCGGCAGCGACACCGCTGAGGAGCGATCGTCGACAAGCATAATGTGGTCGCAGGCGAGTGCGATCTCGTAACCACCCCCGGCGCAAGACCCGTTGACAGCCGCCAGGTATGTCTGGCCGGAGAACGCGGTAGCGTCCTCCATCCCATTTCGGGTCTCGTTGGTGAACTTGCAGAAGTTCACCTTCCATTCGTGCGGCGAAGCCGCCAGCATGCCGATGTTCGCCCCGGCGCAGAAGACCTTCTCCTTGCCGCTGGTGATCACTACCGCCTTCACCTCGGGATGTTCGAACCGCAGTCGCTGTGTTGCGTCATAGAGTTCGATATCGACGCCCAAATCGTAGGAATTGAGCTTCAGCGTGTACCCGGGAACCACCCCGCCATCTTCGGCAACGTCCAGTACCAACCAGGCCACCTCACCCTCGAGGCGAAGGCTCCAGTGCCGGTAGCGATCGGGGTGGGTGTCGAACGAGACCTCCGGCACCTCGCTGGCGTCGACAACCTCTGGGGGCAAGGCCGCGGGCTCCCGCCCGGTGTCGGCAACTAGAGCCATGGCTCCTCCTTGTAGCGCCCGTCACATTATGGGCACACAAGATATGCTACGCAGAAATCACGTCTCTGCACGGATTTGTAGATAATTTGTGGCCCCGCGGAGTCTGTATCGGTCTCGGCGTCGAGCGTCGGTCATGTGCCGCAGCACGCGCGTAGCGGGATGCCGAAGTCGCTCAGAGGTCTTCGGCGGCCCGCTGGCTCCAGCGGCGCCGCGCGGGTTCGCGCCACCTGGTATGTTTCGCCTCGAACAGCCGCGTCGCCGCCGTACCACTCCAGCGCGGCGGGAGCAGCAGCTGCGGCAACTGCGGGTCGAGGAACGGGAATCGACGCCATTCGTGCACCAGCCGAATCTGAGCCAGCACGATGTCATCGGCGGACCGCGGGTCGAGATTGCCGAATTCGGTGATGAATTGCTCGTAGTGGCATTCGATGTCGGCGAGATCCCACGCGGCGGCGACCATATCCCGCTGGTTGCCCAGTGCGCCGCACTCGGCGATGAAAGACTGTGCCCGGCCGGACAATTCGAGCGCGTCGAGGATGGCCTTCGCATCGGCCTCCGCTGCGGTATGCGGCGAGATCCACACGCCCTGCGACGGAGAGCCGAATCCGGCCCAGGTGAGCTGGGTACGCAACTTGTGCCGCAGGGCCCGCATCGATTCCGGTATGGAGATCAGCACCACCAGCCATCGACCGTCCCAGGACTGCTCGCCAGAGCCGAAGGAATAGATCCGCTGCGCCCCTTCACCCAGTAGTTGACGACCTGAATCGGTCAGCGACCATCGCGTTCGGCGACCTACGCGATCCGAGGACAACCAGCCTTCGGCGGCGGTGCGGGCCAGCGCCTGTCGGGCGGACTTCTCCTCGACACCGGCCATACCCAGTGCCCGCACCAAGGTCGCCGTCCACACCGGTTGACCGAAAGGAAGAACGAACTCACCCAGGATGGTCATCAGCAGCGATCGCGCGCTGCCCTCCCCGACCTCGCGCCGTCGGCTCACCGCAGGCTCTACCCCGGCCCGTTCACCACCGGCACCCGCCGACGTTTCCGCCACGTCCACGCCTCCCTGGCCCAGACAATTACCTGTACGGGAAGAATCTCTCACTTCCTCTTCTACCATCCGCCACCGTGAGCGGATGGATGACACCTCCTCCCGACTCAACCGGCACGTTGCTCGTCACGCAAGGAGAGTTCGGCACAGCCTGCGCGATTGCTGTCGCCCCGGCGTCCCGGCCCGAGCGAGCGGGAACGCCGGGGCATCGTTGGTCTCGCTTACCCTCCTGGAAGTTCGGCCGACATGCCGCCGGCCATCAACTGGGTGAGCTGCTATCGGCTCCGCGTCGGGAGGATCGGCAAGATCAGGCGGCCGAGCTGTCGGGGCCATGCAGCACGCGGTTGGTGGCGATGACGGCGTCCTCGGCGGAGTCCTCGACGATCACGCCGCCGGTGTTGGTGTTGCGGTCGTAGCGTGGAAAGTTGCTGCTGGAGAACAACAGACGGATGCGGTGGCCGGGCAGGAACACATTGGATGTGACGGACAGGTCCAGGGCGACCTCGTAGATCCGCTCCAATCGAGAAGTCGGTTTCAACTCGAAAGCTCATTGTCGAGATCCTTCAAAAGTATGACGGAGCGCAGTGAAATTGTCGCACGTCAAGGTGACACTGTTGGATCACGCATCGGCGCTAAGCGTGCCACCGGATCGGGGCGGTCCGGCGGCACCGTTGCCGCCGGTGCCGCAGGCGCCGGTCTGCAGGGCCGCTGCGGCGGCCGGCGCCAGGGCGCATCGGGTCGGAGTCGAACGAACTGCGGGGCTCACTGAGTTTCCTCTATCTCTGCCGGAATGCCGCACAGGCGGAACGCGGCCGAAGTCACCGAATACTGAGCGGCACCCGTCGCACCACCGGTATGTGGCAAGATTCCACGCCCGGAATTTATCGGTCAACAATTCCGATCATGGTGCCGAAAACGCTTGCGGAATGCGCGCGGCACATTCCTTTGGTATCCCGGAACCGGTGCCGGATACGCTGGACCGGAATCGCCGGACATCGTTCCCGCGATGCCTCGTCCATTGCACTCGGAAAGTGCTCGACAATTGCGCCGTACGACGGTGGTCGGCGGCGGAGAAAGGAACGTCGTGACGGATCTGCACCTGGACCTGCTGGCCACGATCGAGGCCGAGCGCGAGATTCTGCGGACCTACCACCACTTCTACCGACTCGCCGACACCCAGGACTGCGAGCGCTTCGTCGAGTGCTTCACCCCGGACGCGCTCATCGAGTACCGGATCATGCCGGGCCCGGTCGTCCGCTTCCACGGCCGCGACGAGTTCACCGCGCACATGACCCGCGCGCCGCGCTCCCAGCGTGGCCGTGTGGCTCATGTCGCGGGCCAGACCAGCATCGATTGGTCCGGTGCGCGTCCGGTGCTCACCGGGTACGCCACGGTATGGCACTGGCACACCAGCAGCACGGCGCCCGACGACAACCGCCCGGCGGACTGGACGACCATCGGACTGGTCACCGACGAGTTCGACAAGCACGACGGCCGGTGGCTGATCGCGCGGCGCGACGTGCGCCCGGTCGCCGGGCGGGTCGCCGCCGGACGGGTCTGACCACGGTCGTGCCCGGCCCGTCCGGGCACGAGCCGGGCACGACCGACCGAATTCCGGGCTAGGCCGGAGAAATTGTTCCGCGAACCCCCGTGACATTTCTGTTCCGCAGCAGAGTTAAGTCCCGAGCAGATTTTCCGGGCGCTCCTCGCGAACCGGCCCAGAATTCGTCACCCAGGTTTCCGATACGCTGCGGCAGGCTCAGCCCGGCGCGGTATGCCGAAGCTCACCGCGGCGGCCACCACCAGTGCCGCGATGATGGCACACCCACTCGCGGTCAGCGCCGCGGAGTATCCGTGGGAGGCGGCGAAGCCGAAGAAGACAGCGCTTTTACGGCGATCTCGGCGATCAGCGCAGAATTTTTACAGAATCTCTACGGTCCACCGAAGGCTGAACTCGGCCGGCCGGCGTTAGGGTGGCCAATCGTGGTTTCACCGGTCGACGTGGTCAAGCGTCTTGTTCTCGGGCGTCCGTATCGCAGCGATCGGCTTGGTGAGACGTTGCTGCCCAAGCGGCTGGCGCTGCCGATCTTCGCCAGCGACCCGCTGTCTTCTGTGGCGTATGCGACGCAGGAGATCCTGCTCATCCTGACGCTGGGCGGACTCGCCTACATTCACCTGGCGCCGTGGGTCGCCGGCGCGGTGGTCGTCTTGCTCGCCGTGGTGGTCTTGTCCTACCGGCAGGTCGTGCAGGCATACCCCTCTGGCGGAGGCTCGTATGAGGTTGCCGCGAAGAACCTCGGAGCGGTTCCGGGACTGGTGGTGGCCGCCGCGTTGCTGGTCGACTATGTGATGACAGTGGCGGTATCGGTCGCAGCCGGCGTGGACAACATCATTTCCGCGGTTCCCGACCTGAACGCATACCGGGTCGCGATCAACATCGGGTTCATCGCGTTTCTGACCGCGATGAACCTGCGTGGTGTGCGGGAGTCGGGACGAGCGTTCGCCGTGCCGACGTATGCGTTCATCACCGGCATCATGCTGATGATCGCGGTCGGTGCGGCCAAATCGCTGTTCGGCGACGCGCCGGTGGCCGAAAGCGCTCACTATGACATCCGTGCCGAGCACGTCGGCCTGAGCACGGCGGCGTTGGCGTTCCTGGTGTTACGCGCGTTCTCCTCCGGATGCACCGCCTTGACCGGCGCGGAAGCGATTTCCAACGGTGTACCAGCGTTCCGTAAACCCAAAGCGCTCAATGCTGCCCGCACGATGGTGGCAATGGGCATCATCTCCATCACGATGTTCTCCGGCGTGACCGTACTCGCCATGATCTCCAAGACGCGGGTCACGGAGAACACCTGCGATCTGATCGGATTCCCCGGCGACTGCCGGACCGATCCACAGCGTACGGTGATCGCCCAGCTCGCAGCGGCAGTATTCGGCGGCCACAATGTCGCCTTCTACTACGTCATGGTCACCACCGCCTTGATCTTGATCCTTGCGGCCAACACCGCCTACAACGGCTTCCCGCTACTGAATTCGATTCTCGCCCAAGACCGGTACATGCCGCGACAGCTACACACCCGCGGCGACCGGCTGGCCTTCTCCAACGGCATCATCCTGCTCGCCGTCGTCGCGGGCGCACTCATCTACGCCTTCGACGGTTCCGCGACCCGGCTGATCCAGCTGTACATCGTCGGCGTGTTCACCTCGTTCACCTTGTGCCAGGCGGGCATGGTCCGGCACTGGAACCGTGAACTGGCCATGACCACGACGTCCGCCGAGCGCCTCCGCTTCCATCGGGCCAGGGCGATCAACGCGTTCGGCGCCTGCTTCACCGGCATCGTCCTGGTGGTCGTCATGATCACCAAATTCACCCACGGCGCGTACCTGGTGGTGTTCGCGATCCCGGTGCTCGTGATGTCGATGTACCTGATCCACCGCCACTACGCGGCGGTTCGTGCCGAACTGAACATCGATGATGGCGACGAGGAAACGCTGCCCAGCCGAGTACACGCGATCGTGCTGGTGTCGGGCTGGACCAAAGCAACCCGGCGTGCCGTGCAGTTCGCTCGCGCCACCCGCCCGGACACCCTCACCGCGATCACCGTCAATGTCGACGACACCGATACCCGTCTGCTGGTCCAGGATTGGGAGCGGCACAACGTGAACATCACGCTGAAGGTGGTCGAGTCGCCGTATCGGGAGATCACCCGACCGGTCCTCGAGTACACCAAGCGCCTGCGCCGGGCCGGCCCCCGCGATGTCATCAGTGTCTACATTCCGGAGTACGTCGTCGGCCGATGGTGGGAGAACCTGCTGCACAACCAGAGCTCGTTGCGGTTGAAAGCGCGCCTGTTGTTCGAGCCGGGCGTCATGGTCACCAGCGTTCCGTGGCAGCTGCAGTCGTCGAACAGACGCAACCTATCGCGAGTCGAGCACACCCCGGGCGAAATACGCAGAGGAATCACCGCGTCCCAGCCCGCGCCGAAGTAAGTGCGCGCCATGCGGTCGGCTCGGTCGTGGTCCCCTACGGCACCCGCGGCGAGCCGAGGGGACGTCGCCGTCGTCGACGCCGGTCCGGTTCCGCTTCCCTGAACACCAGCACAGCTGAATGTCTTCGGGCGCGACTGACATCGTGGCATCCGGCCTCGGAGCCTCCAAAAACCTGTTGGCGGACCACTGCGACCGCGGTTAGCCTTCCGGGAGCCGTGCCAGAGAACAAGGAGGTGATACCCGTGAACGCAGTATCGACATGGGTGCTCCCCTCCGGGGTCACGGTCGGACGATAGGTCGTCCGGGAGCGCCGTTCACCAGCACTCCCGAAAGACACGATCATGCACTTCACTTCTGAACAGCGCTTCGACGACGGCGTCCTCGAACGCGAATTCACCCTCGGCGAGATCCCCGGCATCCTGTGGACTCCCGCATCCGCATCCGAACCGGCGCCGCTGATCCTGGTCGGCCACCCCGGCGGACTACGCAGGATGTATCCGCGGCTGGTGGCCCGGGCCCGGTCCGCCGCGGCCACGGGCTTCGCCGCGGCCACGATCGAGCTGCACGGCAGCGGTGACCGGCCCCGTTCGGCCGCTGCCGAGCAGGCCCGCGCCGACCTGCGCCGGGCGCTGGAGGCCGGCGAGCCGGTCGCCGACGAGATCGTCGACCGGCTCGTCCTGCCGCTGGTCGAGAAGTCGGTCCCGGAATGGCGGGCCGCCCTGGACGCCCTGCTTTCGTTGCGCGAGATCGGCGGCCCGGTCGGGTACTCGGGAGGGGTGATCGCCATCGGCCTGCGGCTGGCGGTGGTCGAGCCGCGCATCTCGGCCGCTGTTCTGTTCGCCGGGAGCTTCGTGCCCCGCAGCATGGTCGGGGAGGCCCGGCAGGTCACCATTCCGCTGCATGTCCTGCTGCAGTGGGACGACGAAGGAAACGACCGGCAAATGGCCCTGGACCTGTTCGACGCCTTCGGCTCCACGGAGAAGACGCTGCACGCCAATATGGGCGGGCACACCGGCGTCCCAGCGTTCGCGGGGGAAGAGGGCAACCGGTTCTTCGCCCGGCACCTGAAATGACGCCGACCCCCAGGCCGGGCGTCACACGATAGGAGCCGTCGGCCAGGACGCCGCTCATCGAGGACAGGTCCCACACTCCACGACAGCGGTGCCCAGCAGATGCACAACCGCCCCGACCAGTCGGCGCCGGCCATCGGCACCGGCCGGTCGGGGCAACCCTCGGCCATGTCACCACCGACCGGCTCAGGGCTCGGACCCCACCCTGGGACCTACCCAGCTGTCGGGGTTCGTCCGCCACTTCACCGTGCTCCCCGAGCGGCTGCCCGCCACCGTGCAGTAATCGCTTGGCGCCGAGGCATTTTCGCATGCCAAGGTGGTCGCTGCCGGCGCCGACCGGTGGCGAGCCGATGCGGGCCTACCAGTGGTTCCAGTGCGTCAGCCGCTCGGCCGGCAGGCGTTGCGCCGGGCGGAACTCGGTGCCCTTCGTATAGCCGATCGGGAACAGACCGCCTTGGCTGTACTTGTCGAACGGGATGCCCAGCAGTTCGGCGGCCCGCTTCTCGCCGTCACCGAGGAGGTGCAGGCTCGTCCACGCCGATCCGAGCCCACGCGAGCGCAACGCCAGCATGAAACTCCACACTGCGGGCAACAGCGAACCCCAGAAGCCCGCGCTCGATCGCCCTGGCACGTTGTCTACCCGGCCCTCGATGCACGGGATCATCAGCACCGGCACCTCGTGCAGATGGTCATTGAGGTACTTGGCCGACTCGAACACGCGATGCTGCCGATCGTCGCGCTCGTCCCCGAACGCGGATTTCGGAGCGTCGAGGTACGGCGTCGCGTAGGTCCGATAGACGTCGGCCAGCGCCCGCTTCCGTTCCGGGTCTTCGACGAACACCCACTGCCAGCCCTGGGAATTCGAACCGGTCGGTGCCTGCAGCGCCAGCTCGAGACACTCCAGCAGCACCTCCCGCGGCACCGGCCGCTCCAGATCCAGCCGCTTGCGCACCGAACGCGTAGTAGCCAGAACTTCGTCGACGGACAGGTTCAGCGCGTTCCCGACTGCCATGGTTGCTCCTGTTCTCGCCCCGCTGCCGTTCGGCGGGGCTTCGGTTCTCCTACCCGATTCTCGCCACGGTACGGCCCGAGACCACACCGCGCGGTAGGCGGGTGCGCCGACCGAGGTTACGTTCCCGGCCGGATCAACGACGGCCGTCGCCCTGGGCGAACGTGGGCGGAGCGGTGTGCGTGGCGGCGAAAGGAGGAGGCTGCCTCCTCCAGGATGGCAACTGATGGTCAATGGTCAGCGCTGAACACCATCCATAAGAGCCTCGACGACCACTCGGACTTGACACCCGAGCGACAGAGTTTTCGTCCCAATGCTGTCGGGTGGCTTCCGATTGTCGGAGCCCTTGGTGTGACCTCGCGGTCGGACACAATGCGCGCCCGCGACGACACGGCCACGAGCTAGTGGCCGGTCAAGGGGATTTCCAGGTGAACTGTCTGGAATCCGGGGCCGGGCAGCCGTGCGTCGTGGATGATCTTGGCGAAGGTGAGCCAGAAGTCCAGGGCGCCGGGAGTCCTGGCGTCGGTGTGCAGATACAGCCGCTCGAACTCGGGTGCAGCGCGGACGTAGTCGATCGCCGCGTTGACCAACTGTGTGGCCAGACCGCGCCGGTGGTGCTCTGGGCGGACGTATACCCGGAACAGCTGCGCGGTGCTCGGGTCGGGATACTTCTCGGCCAGCCACACCGGGTGCGGTGGATGCCGCGGCCCCTGGGCACGGATCGCGGTGGTGGCGACGATACGGCCTTCGTGTTCGGCGACCCACAGCTGGTTGAGCGGGTGGCGCAGATACGCCGTTTCCGGGTCGATCACGTCGTGGTGATGCTCGGGCAGATACCCGATGCCGAACACCTCATAGAAGGTGTCGAGCATGACGCTGCGGGCGCCGGGAAGATCTTCGGGCCCGGCCATGCGCAGCCGGTAGCCGGTGGCGGCGGGCGCGCTCATCGCTGCGCTCCGAGCTCACGGTCGAGCACTTCGAGACCCTCGACGGCGACCGGTCCCGGGCCGGTGTAGCCGAACGGGACGGCGATGATCCGGTTCGCGCGGATCGCGCGCAGTCCGGCAAGTTCGGGCCGCTCACGCAGGGCGGCGCGCGCTGATTCCGGGGTCTGGGTGCCCTGGGTGAGCAGAATGATCACCTCGGGGTCGCGCTGGATGAGTGTCTCGGTGCTCGCGTCGAAGCTGCGTTTGGCGACGTCGCCGAAGACGTTCGCCAGACCGAGGATCCGCATCTGGGTGGCGACGGTGCTGGTGCTGCCGTAGGCGCTGAGCTTGGCGCCGTCGCGCGAGATGATCAGCGCTGCGGCGGGCCGGGGCGTCGGCTCGCCGCGGTGCCGGTCCGCGACCGCTGCTACCCGCTGCTTCAGGGCCGTGACCTCGGCGTTCGCCGCCGCGGACGTGCCGAACAGCCGGCCGTACAGCTCGATGTCGGCGAAGATGTCGTCGTAGCTTCCCGCGGCATCGCGGCAGTAGCCGCGGGTCACCAGCAGCGGGATGTTCACCCGCGCGAGATCGTCGGGTGTGACCGCGGCGCCCTCGAAGCTCACGACCAGGTCGGGGGAGCGGTTGATGATCTCCTCGCGCGCGAGTTCGCCGGTGGGGGCGGTGACCGCGATGTCCTTCAGCGCGTCGGCGTATTGCCCTGGGAAGGGCGCGGTTTCGAAGGTGCGGGTGATGATGCGGTCGGCAGCGCCGGCGGCCGCGATGAGTGGAGCCGCGACGGAACCGACCGTCATCACGCGCCGGGGCGCGGTGGTGAAGGTGATGTCGCGGCCACAGCTGGAGATCGTCATCGGAAACCCTTCCGACGCTTCGACGGTGGCGGGAGGCGGGCTGCCGCAGCTGGTGAGCAGTGCCGCTGTGAGCAGCGCGACGGGTAACCGTACGAGCCGGGCGGCCTGGGCGGGAGATGGGGACATGACGATCGGTATTCCTCTCTTGCAGAGTTTTTCAGGTGGGTGAGTGCCGGAACCGGCGGATCAGCACCAGCAGCAGCGGCGCACCGACGACCGCGGTGACGATTCCCAGCGGCAGTTCGCGGGGGGCGAAGACCACGCGGGCCGCGACGTCCGCGACAACGAGGAACAGGGCGCCCAGCACCGCGGAAAGCGGGATCAGCCGACGATGCGTCCCGCCACCGCACAGGCGGGCGACGTGCGGCACGATCAGGCCGACGAAGCCGATCGCGCCCGCCACCGCGACGACCGCGCCGATGGCGAGCGCGACGACGCCCAATGCGAGCATCCGCAGCCGGACCGGGGACAGGCCCAGCGCGCGTGCGGTGTCGTCACCCGCGGCGAGCACGTCCAATCGCGCCGCGAGCAGTAGCAGCGAACCGACCGCGGCCGCGGTGACCAGCGCCGTGGTGGCCACCGACGACCAGCCGGCCGAACTGAGCGAACCGAGCAGCCAGAACAACACCGTCCTGGCGCCTTCCTGGTTGTCGGAGGCGAAGATCAGGAAACTGGTGGCCGCGGAGAACAGGTAACCGATGGTGACCCCGCCCAGCAACAGTCGCAGGGAGGTCATCTGCCCGTTGATCCTGGCGATGCCGAACAGCAGGACCGTCGCGGCGAGCGCGCCGGCGAACGCGCTGGCGGCCAGCGCGCTCGCGGTGGCCGCGGTGACGCCGAACAACAGGGACAACGCCGCCCCGGTGGAGGCGCCGGAGGTGACACCGAGGATGTGCGGGTCCGCGAGCACGTTGCGCACCAAGGTTTGCAGCACCGCGCCCGCGACGGCCAGCGCCGCGCCGACCATGGCGCCGAGCAGCACGCGCGGCACGCGCACCAGCCAGACGATGGAATCCTGAGCCGGTGTCCAGTCCGCAACCGCGGGCGCCCCGAGAAGATGATGGCCGACGATACGCGCGACGGTGCCGGGCGGTACCCACACCGGGCCGAGCCCGGTGGCCACGATCAGCACCACGGCCAGTGTGGCGCCGAGCCCGCCGAGCCACAGTACGGTCGTCGCGCGGTGTCGCGCGTGGTCCAGATCGTCCGCGTCCTCGGTGTCGGGCACAGTCGTGATCATCGAACCACCGCCTTCCTGGAATCTGCTACCTCGGCGGGCGGTCCCGCGTCGCGGGGGCCGAACAGCAGTTGGATCGCGCCGAACGCGGCCGACATATGGACGGATACGCCGTAGACGGGTTCGAGGACGCCCGGAGTGAGTACTTCCTCGACCGGTCCCGCGGCGGCGACCCGGCCTCGGTGCAGCAGCACCAGACGGTCGCAGTAGCGGGCGGCCAGATTCAGGTCGTGCAGCACCACCAACGTGGTCGTGGTCGTCAGATCCCGGATGAGACCGAGCAATTCATGCTGGTAGCCGATGTCGAGGTGATTCGTCGGTTCGTCCAGCAGCAGGTGATCGGCCTGCTGCGCCAGCGCCCGTGCGATGAGCACCCGCTGGCGCTCCCCACCGGAGAGCGCCGTGTAGGGGCGATCGGCCAGGTGACGGGCCCCGACACGAGCCAGCGCCGCCGCGGCGGCGATCCGGTCGGCACGCGAGTAGCCGTGCAGCGCACCGGCCCACGGCGCACGACCCAGCAGCACCGTCTCGGCGACGGTGATCGGCGTCTCGGTCGGCGACTCCTGCGCGACGACGGCCAGTCGCGCCGCCAGCGCCCGGCCGCGCAGCGTCTCGACCGGAGTGTCGTCGATGGCCACCACACCCGACCGGGGCCGCAGCGCCCGATAGACCAGGCGCAGCAGCGTGGATTTTCCCGACCCGTTCGGCCCGATCAAGCCCACGGTGCCACCGGGCTCGGCGACCAGCCCGACTCCGTCGAGCACAATCCGGCCATCATAGGAGAAGCCGACGTCGTCCACCGTGATCATCGGATCACCACTTCCGCGGCGCGCCGAGGCGGCGTTGTCCAGTCCGGCGGGGTGGGCCGCCACGTCCGGTGAACGGTGACCGCTGTGGCGAAACCGGCGCAGACTGTCTGGGCGGCGGCGATTCTCGCGGGCAGCGCCGGATCGGTCTCGTCCAGCAGGATGCCGGTGGTGGTGCCGCTGTGCGCGACGACGACCCCCGCAGCGCCGAGATCCCTGGCCGCGCTGATGGTCGCGTCCAGATGCGGCCGTGACCGCAGCACGGTGCTCAATTCCGCGCTGCGGGTGGCCACCGCGCCGATCGCGGTCACGTCGCGGCGGGCGACCGCGCCGGTGAGTTCGGCGAGCAACGCGCTGTATTCGCGTTTGGCGGCCGCGGTGAACGCGGGCTTGCGCCGGTTGAAGGCGACGGTGTCGACGCGGCCGCCTTCGTCTCCGGTGACGATGGTCAGCGGCGGCAGCGCGCCGAGCATCGCCAGCAGCCGCACGTCGCGGTGGTAGAAGGCGACCGCGCCGGGATACATCACTCCGTCGGAGGGTTCGATACACCGTAGTTCGGTCTCGATCTCGGCTGCGCTGATCTCCCGGCCCTCGGCGTCGGCGATGGCGCGGGCGGTGGCGACCAGGTCGGCGGTGGAACTGGCCAGACCCTTGCCCTCCGGCAGGTCGCCGAGCAGGGTGAGCACACCGCCACGCAGCACTGTCGAGCGTGCGAGCAGCGCGCGGGCCAGCGTGGCGGACTTGGTCTTGTGCGCGGGAACCACGGTGACGCCCTGCCGGTGGGCGTCGGGCTCGAAGACCGCGACCGTGCCGCGCGCGATGGGCAGGGTCACCAGGAAGTCGCGATCGTGCTCCGCGGTAATGCCCTGCAGCAGTTCCCCGCAACTGCCGAACGCGCTGCCGACGCCGACCCGAGGTGGGGCGGTCACCGCGGCCCCGCACCGGTGCGGCGGGCAACCACGTGCAGCCGATCGCCGTCGAGCCGTTCGGACAGCACGCCGTCGGCGGGCCAGGCCGGCGTGGTCAAGGGGCCCGGCGCGTCGAACAGCGCGAGCACCTCGAAACCCGCACCCGTCAGCAGGTGGCGCAGCTCCTGCGGAAACAGCAATCGCCAGGCGGTGCGCTGGGCGACCGGCTCGGGACATCCCGGCCACGTCCAGACCCGTTGCCTGCGCAGCAATTGCGCGGGCAAATCCACGGTGAGCGACGTGCGGGAGGTGTAGGTGATGCCTTCCCAGTCGACCTGCCGGACCAGTTCCTCGTCGAGTAGTTCTCGTCGTCCGCGATCGGTGAGCAGGAAGGCGCCGTTGCGCATCTCGAGGATCAGAAGACCGCCGGTGCGCAGGCACGCCGCGAAACGGTCGAGTGCCGCGACCAATTCGGCGGTGTCGTGCAGGTGCAGCAGCGTGCTGCCCAGACAGGTGAGCACGTCCACCGGTGCGTCGGTCCGCAGGATGCGGGCGTCGCCGACATCGAATTCCACTGCCGGGTAGCGGGTTCGGGCGTATTCGACCATCCGTGGTGAGATGTCGACACCGCGCACCCGGTATCCGAGCTCGGTGAGGCGGGCCGCGTCGCGGCCGGTGCCGGACCCGACGTCGAGCAGGTCGACCAGCGTGCCGGTACCGAAACGGGCCACCAGGTCGGCGACGAAGCGCACGTTGCGTTCGCCGCTGTCGGGAAAGGTGCGTTCGTAGAGTGCGGGATTGTCGGTCAGCAGATTCTCGCTGAGCAGGACCGGGCCCTGATCGTGAGCAGTCATCGGGCGGAATCGCCTTTCGCCGTGCGACTTGGCGTCGCGTTGATCGGTCGGGGTCGCGATGGGGTGGCCTCGGGCAGGCAGCCGCGTCTGCGCAACAGCAGCACAGCGACGGCGGACAATGCTCCGATGCCTGTGCAGAGCAGGGCAGGCGGCCAGGTCAGCGGTCCGCCCGCGTGGTCGACGGCTGCGCCGACGACGGTGGTGGCCACCACGGTGAACACGCCGGAGGCCAGATAGAACGCGCCGAAGTACGTACCGGTCAAGTGCGGTCCGCTGAACCGGGGGATCGCCTCGTTCACGAACGGCTGCACGGCCATCACACCGAGCGCGAGCACCACCGCGGCCGCCATGACCGGCGCGACTCGCGCCGCGACGGCGAGCGGACCGCTGCCGACGGCCGACGGGACGACCCCCGCGGCGGGCGGAATGAGGAACGACCCGCCCAGCAGGGACATCCCCAGCGCCATCGCCGAACCACGATCGGTGCGCCGGGAGAGCGTCCTGGTGATCGGAACCTGTAGTGCCACCACCACTATCGTCTCGATGACGAACAGCGCCGCCACCGCGGCGGGGCCCGCGGACGGGCCGGCGAGGTCCTGCACCTGCAGGGTGAACAGGAAATAGATTTGGCTCTGCAACGCGAACATGCCCATCAGCGCCGATGCGAAAGCCCAGAACCGGTGATCGGCGAACACCCGCGCGAAATCCGCGCGCAGTCCGGTGTCGCGGGGCGGCCTTGGCCGGGCGGGCAGCAGGATCAGCTGAGCGATGGTCAATCCGGCGAAGACGGCGGCCGCGGCGGCCGCAGTCAACCGGAATCCGGCCCCGGCCAGCAGCGTCCCGACAACCGGACCCAAGGCCGAACCGGTATTGCCGAAGATGTTGAACAGGGCGAACGCCTCGGCCGCCCGGTCGCCGCTGTCACGGGCGATGTAGGCGCGTACCGCCGGGTTGAACAGCGCACCCGCGAATCCCGTGAGCACCGACGCGAGCAGCACCACCGGCAGGGAGCCGCCGACGGCGAACAGCGCGAACCCCGCCGCCCGGATGCTCGCGCCGACGATGATCACCCCGCGCGCGCCGAGGCGATCCGAAGCCGAGCCCCCGACCAGGAACAACCCTTGCTGACTGAGATTGCGCACACCGAGCACGACGCCGACCACCGCCGCCGACAACGCCAGATCGGTGCGCAGATATTCGGCCAGGAACGGCACCAGCATGAAGAAACCGATGTTGCCGACCAGCTGGTTCGCCAGCAGCAGGCGCACCGACAGCGGAAATGTGCCGAACAGCCCCAGTCCGGTCATGCGGCCGCTCGCTCGCGCCGCACCCCGAGTCCGGGCCCGGCCGGCCGGCGCAGCGTGCCGTCCGCACCGCCCAAACCCGTCCACGGGTCGTCCGCCAGCAACAGATGACCGTCCAGATCTACCCAGCGCGCGGCCCCGACCAGGTGGGCGGCGGGGGCGATGCCCAGCGAGCTGCAGGCCTGGCAGCCGAGCAGCACCGGCAGTCCACGTGCCCTCGCCCAGTCGAGCATGGTGCGCGCCGCGTCGAGTCCGCCGCATTCGGCGAGCTTGATGTTGATGCCGCCGATGCCGTCGGGCAGCCGGTCCAGATCGGCGATGGATCCCGCGTCCTCGTCGGCGAGCACCGGCATCGGCACCTGACTCGCGACGGCGGCGAGCCGATCGGGATCTCCGGCGGCCACCGGCTGTTCGACGGCGGCGATGCGCTGGTCGGCGAGGGCGCCGAGTACCGCGACGGCGGTGCGGACATCCCAGGCGCCGTTGGGGTCCAGCAGCAGTTCCGCGGTCGGCGCCGCCGCGCGAATCGCCCGGACGCGTGCGATGTCCTCGGCGGTCTCCGGCGCGCCGGCCTTGATCTTGAGCACGGTGAACCCGGCTCGCGTCATCTGCAGTGCGGTCGACTCGGCGTCCCCGGGGCTCATCAGGCCGATCGTGTACGCGGTCGGCGCCGAATCCCACGGGGGCAGACCGAGATACTCGCCCAACGGCAGCCCCGCGCGGCGGGCGAGCACATCGTGGGCGGCGCTGTCGAGCGCGGCGACCACCGGCAGCGCGAATTCCGAGCGCAGGCCCGGCAGCAGCGTGCGGACCTGCTCGGGATCGGCGCAGCCCGCGATCCGCTCGGCCAGGCCGCGCAGCGCGGTGTCGATCGCGGCGAGGTCGAGGCCGAGTCGAGGGCTGCCGACGACTTCACCGTGTCCGGCGTGCCCGTCGGCGGTCAGCGTGACCCACACCACCACCCGCTCCGTCATCGTCGCGCGTGAGATGCGCAGGGGGCGGGCCATTTTCAGAGTCGAAGCCGTCCACGTCAATCTCACGCGCGGACCTCCTTACCCCACGGGTCCCGGACCACGGCGCACCGAGCCCACCCGTGCGCCTCTTCGGCGTCGGGTGCGGGCAGCTCCACCGGTTCGGTGACGGGTGGCCGCAGCAGGCCGTTGCGTCGGCACCACTCGTCGTCGTAGATGCTGCGCAGATAGCGGTGCGGTCCGTCGGGGAAGACGGTGAGTACGCGAATACCGGGCTCGCGCCGGGTGATCCACCCGGCGACCAGCGCGGTCGCTCCGGTGCTCCAGCCACCGGCGATGCCCACCTCGGCGGCCAGTCTCCGGCAGGAGGCCACGGTTTCGGACGGGCCGACCCAGTGCACCTCGTCGAAGTCGTCGTAGGCGACGTTGCGCGGGAGAATGCTGCTGCCCAGGCCGCGCATGAGTCGAGGTCGGGCCGGCTGACCGAAGATGCGCGAGCCGACCGAGTCGACGCCGATCACCCGCAGGTCCGGCCAGTGTGGGCGCAGCACCCGAGTCAGGCCTGCGCAGTGGCCGCCGGAGCCGATGGCCGCGACGAGCACATCCGCGTGGCCTGCCTGCTCGAGCAGTTCGCCGGCCATGTCCGCGTAACCGGCGGCGTTGTCCGGGTTGTCGTACTGGTCGGGCCAGTACGCGCTGGGAATGGCGTCGAGCAGCTCGGCGAGCCGGTCGAGCCGGGCGCGCTGCCAGCCGCCCTCCGGGTGCGGGTCACAGACCACTTCCAGTCCGACGCCGAAGGCGGTGAACAGCGCGCGCATCTCCGGCTCGAGTTCGTCGTCGACCACGAGCACGACGGGATGTCCGAGGGCCTTTCCGGCCAGGGCGAGGCCGAGACCCAATGTGCCGCTGGTAGATTCGATGACGGTCGCGCCCGGGGCGAGTTCGCCGCGGATCTGTGCGGCGGCGAGCATGGACACCGCCGCACGCGCCTTCATGCCCGCGATGCTCGCGGCCTCCAACTTGGCCAGGTAGCTGCCCGGTCCGGCCGGGATGGGGACGACCGGGGTGCCGCCAACCAACCCGAGGAGCGCGGGGTGCGGGGCTGGGCTGGTCATCGGGTGCACGAGATTCTCCCGTCCCGGTAGCAGAACAGCGTGCTCGGACCGCCGTCGAGGGAAAAGAAGGGATACGGTTCGGCCGAGACCGCCGTGACGCCCCGGCCCAGGAACCATGGCAGGACGGCGCTGCCGGTCTGGGCGAACAGCACCAAGGGGATAGATCGGGCGTTCGCTTCGGCCAGCAGCGCGTCGAAGGTCCCGTTGCCGAGCGTCATCCCGGTGACCAGCAGCGCGTCGTAGTCCGGCGGCGTATCGGCGACGCCGCGATACACGGGCTCGTCCCATTCGGTTCGCCCGCCGACGAGGTCGCACGGGTAGTAACCGATGCCGCGGGCACGCAGTGCCGCGAGCAGTGAGCCGACTACGCCGACGACCAGTACGCGCCGCACGCCGGAGGGCAGCAGATCTACCACCGACTCGGCGCGCTGCCGGGACTTCTCGACCGAGCTGCCCCCGCTCACCCCGACGAGCTCGGCGGCGGCACCGCCCGCGGCGGGATGCGGCCGCAGATGCATCAGATACGCGTCCAGAGCAGCGATCCGGACGGTGGACTGCGGGTGGGTGAGCAGCTGCGCCACCGTCGCTCCGACACAGTCGTCGAGCACGTCCGCGCGGCCGGAGTTGTCGCCGGGCTCGATCCCGCAGGAGCCGACGGCCGCACCGACGCGAACGCTGAGCACCTCGTTCCGGTAGCCGCCGCGGCGGCCCACGTGGCGGGTCCCGTAGCGGGTGTGGAACGCGGTGGCCACCGCCAAACCGGCCGGGTCTGCGCCGAGACGGGCCTCCCGCGCCCACTCGGTGAGTTCACCGACCGAGCGCGGACGCGGTGTCGGAGCCAGATCCGCGGTGGTCACGACGGCACCTGCGCGACCTCGACGATGAGCTTGTCGACGAGGTCGCGCGCGCGATCACCCGCGACGCCCGGACGTTCGTCGACCACCATGACATGGCCCAGGTAGGTGTTGTTGTCGGTCGCGATCCGGACTCGGGTGCCCGGCTCGGCCGAGGTGTGCTCGACGACGCGCGGGTCGTCGTCCCAGTGTTCGGCGCCCGAGATCGCCGTCAGCACACCCGCGCGATCGGCTACCACGAACGCGATGGCGGCGCTGCCCGTACCGGTCGGGCGGGGCGTCAGATCGGGAACGCCGCCCGCGGCCACCTCGGCGTGGACGGCCGCGAGGTCGATGCCGGTCACCCGGCGTACCAGCTCGGTGATCCGATTGCCCGCCGGACGTGGATTGACTTCGATCAGCCGTGGGCCGTGGACGGTGTATTTGATCTCGGTGTGTGCGACGGTGTCGTCGAGGCCGAGCGCCGCGATCGCGGCAACGGCCACCGCGCTGACCTCCGCCTGTTCGCCGGCGCTCAGCGCGGCCGGGAACATGTGCCCCGCCTCGATGAACGCGGGTGCGCCGGTCAGCCGCTTGTCGGTCACGCCGACCACGGTGGTCCGGCCGCGTACGGTGACCGTCTCGACGCTGAATTCCGGCCCGTCCAGACATTCTTCGAGAAGGATCTGCGGTGCCCGTACCTGCCCGCGCGCGTTCACCGGGAAACCGGCGATGCGCTCGACGGCCGCACGCAACTGCGGCTCATCATCGACGCGCCGGACGTACATGCCGCCGCACAGATCCACCGGTTTGACGACCAGCGGGTATCCCAGTTCCACAGCGGCAAGCTTCAATTCGTCCCAGTCCTCGGCCACGGCGAAGGCCGGGCCGGGCACTCCGGCGGCCCGGCACAGTGCACGGGCCTGGTGCTTCTGGCAGGCCGCGGCAACGGCGTCTTCGCCGGGGCCGGGCAGACCCAGGTCCGCGGCGATCGCCGCGACGGTGGGCAAGTAGTAGTCGCACGAGGACAGCACCCCGTCGAAGGCCAGCATCTCGTGCAACCTGCGCACGTACGGCACGAGTGCCGCCGGGTCGTTGGTTTCGGCGGTGAGGATGTTGGCCGCACCCAGGAGCGGATGGGTGCTCGGCTTCCCGCGCAGATAATGACTCAGATCTCGGGTGAGGAAGCTGAATGTATGCCCTCCGTCGCGTATCCCGGCAGGAAGCAGCGTGCTCATCGAGCCGACCCAGCTCTCCACCATCAGCAGATGTCCCACAAAACCTCCCAGCGCCAAGCGACACGTAATGATAACCATTCCCAGTAACGACGCAAGCGCTATCGGTGGCAGCTTGGAGCAGATGCACTGTGGCACAAGGTATTTCGCAAAAAATTTGCTGATAACGATAATCATTATCAATAATGACGTGGTCGCGCACTGTGCCCGACCGAGATCATGATGAGGAAACCACCATGTTGCTGAGGAGTCTTGCCGTGCCCGCGCTGGCGCTGGCCGCCCTGACCGTCGTGACGGGCGTCGCGCACGCCGACCCGGATGACGACCAGTCCGTCTCCTTCACCGCCTACGCCACCGACACGTCCTCGATCGTCGAAATCGACTCCGGCGCATTCGTCGTCGAGGGCGAAGTTCTGAAGATCCAGTCCCGAGAAGGCGTCACCGTCGCCGGGACCCCGCTGCGGTTCACCCTGGACGACTTCGAATTCCCGATCATCGCCGAGATCTCCGGCCGCACCGCGACGTTGACACCGGACCTGTCGATGGACCGAGCCGTCTACAAGCCGGTGGCGCTACCGTTCGAGGACAAGGCGCCATGGAAATCCGAGTACGACCGTGAGCAAGCGGCCTGGTCCCGGATGACCAGCACGATCAGCATGGGTGCCACCATCGGAACCTTGGTCGGCGGCCTGGGCGGCGCGGCGGTCGGCTGCGTGCTCGGCGGCATCGCGGGCGCGACCATCGCCGCGGGGACCATCGCGGGCCTGTTCGGTCCGTTCATCCCGGCCGCGGGTATCGGCTGCCTCGTCGGTGTCGCCGCGGTCGGCGCGTTGGGCACGGTCGCGGGCCAGATCCTGGTCACCGCGCCGGTGGCCATCGGCGCCGCGATCCAGTACTTCAGTACGATCAACTCGCCGTACCCGGCGAAGTAGGCAGCACCGCACACCTCGATACGGGCGGCTGTTTGCCGGCGCGCACCGGCGGCCACCGCGCCGCGCCCAGTGCGCCGGAACACCGCCCTATCGGGGAACTTCTTTGGTCCACGCAGTCCGATGCACTCCCGCATCACCGCGTGTAGTTGGTTGACCGTCCGGGGGCGTTGTCTGGTCAGATAGGTGCGCCGCTCATCAAGCATCCGCAGCGGCGCTCGCTCCCTCGCCCTCGACGGCACCGTATTGCCGTGCACCGCCGCCACACTGGCAGCCGCGGCCACGTCGTTCTTGCGGTCGCCCGCCCCACGACAATTCCCGGACCCGCCTGGTGGCCGTGGACGCGCCTGGAACGCCTTGCACACCACCAGTGACCGGATCAACCCCGCCGCAGACCCCAGCGCGGTCGTCGACGTCGATCGCGACCTGCGTGCCCCGCACTCCCGAACCCGGGCAGTGGCCGACCCGCTCGGCCTCACCAGCGAGAACGGCCACGACCTGTGGGGCGACGCAGGGGAGTGGGCCCAGGCCGCCATCGCGTCGCTCGAGGGTGTATCCGCCGCGGGGTTGATGCGGCACTGGCACCAACTCGGATCAAGAGGCGATGAGGGCATCAATCTGGTTGAGCGCGGCGCTGGCGCCTTCGACGACACCCATCTCCAGCACCTTCTGCAGTCCTTCCGCGGTTTCGTACGTGCTCACGTACCTGGCGCGGGTGCGGCCATCCTGCTCGGTGAACGTGTAGACGTTCTGCGAGACCGGCAAATCCGGGTTCGGGTTGAAATCCAGGTCGGCGAACCCGTCCTCGAACGAGAAACTGCGCGGCTGGTCGACGGCCGTGACTTTCCAGTATCCGGCGAACTTCTCGCCCTCCGGGCTGGTCATAAAGTAGGTCACCCGGCGGCCGGGGGTGAGGTTGTGGTCGACGACGGTCGCCGGGTAGGTCGGCGGGCCCCAGACCTTTTCCAACTGGCGCGGATCGGCGTAAATCTGCCAGATCCGCTCCACTGGCGCGGCGAATTCGGCGGTGATGGTCAGAGTGCGGGAGTCCAGGTCGTGTTGGACGTTGATGACGGGCATTGTTACTCCTTCTGACTGTGGTGCGGTGTGGTGTCGGATGCGATCAGCTCGTCGATGCGCGCGATGCGGCCCCGCCAGACCTGCTCCAGCTCGGTGAGCATGGACGCCACTGACCGCACCGCCGTCACGTCGCCGCTGGCCAGCTGCTCGCGACCGTCGCGCCGCTTGGTGAGCAGGCCGGCCTTCTGCAGGACGGCGACGTGCTTCTGCACTGCCGCGAAGCTCATGTCGTACTTCGCGGCGAGAGCGGAGATCGAGTGCTCCCCGGCCAGCACCCTGCGCATGATGTCGCGCCGGGTCCGGTCGGCGAGCGCGTGGAACAGCGCATCAGCCCTGTCCTCCTCGTCTCGCTCGGTCACGAGAAGAATATACAACCAATTAGTTGTATGTTGTCAAGCGTCTGTCGCACCTATTGGGCAATGCGGCCGCAACGCTCCGATCGACCTTGTGGTCCACGGTGGCCGCGAGAGGTGTGGGATCGGCATTGGCGCTGCACAACACCACGCACACCCGCCCGCTTGCCCCGGCCGATACGCCGAGCGCGGCCGAGAATCGCCGCCAGCACAGCGGCCTCGCCATTTCGACGGCGGCCCGGACCTCTGCCACGTTGGTCGCGACTGCGCCGCTCCCTGCTCACTTGTTGATGATCAGATAGTTGGATACTAGACTTTTTATGGTTGGAGGTGCGACGGCCTCCGGAGAGGTGTCGAATTCGTGACGTCACAATCCCAAGCCACGGCGACCGTCGATGCGGTGCATCGCATTCTGGACGTAGAACTTGCCGGCAGGACCGATGATCGGTCTCAGCTCGAGCATGTGCTCGCCGTGATCGACGTGCTCTTCCACCGAGCGGTGCTGCGTGACCTGGCTCCGATACGCCGGAACCGAAGCCGTGAGCGCCTTGCTGAAATGTTGCGAGGCGTGATCCCGGATCTCGAGGCAAACCCCTACCGAACTGTCTGCGAACGAGCGGCCGAGCTGGTCGCGGAGAAGTCGGCCCGGGACAGCTCCGCGGAGATCGTCCGTCTGCTGGCGGCCGCGGATCTGCCCGAGTTGGGTTCCACAGCACCGGCAGCGCAGGCCGAGCGTGAAGCGCGCGCCATGAACTGGCTGGGTACGAGTTCGGGCGCGCAGACCGTGCATGCGGATGTCGAACGCTATCTTCGCAGCCGTCTGGGACGCGACCTGCGGGTTGCGCGCGTCGCAGCATTGTCCGGTGGGTTCTCGAAGACCACCATCCTGGTCGGTTATGACTGCGGTGACGGGCCGGAGGAGATCGTGCTGCGCCAGATCACCCCGGGCCGTGACTCGCACACGCTCGCCCACGAGTACCACGTTCTCGAATTCGCCTGGAAGCGTGGTGTAGACGTGGCCGAGCCGTTGTGGATCGAGCCGGAGCAGAATGCGCTCGGGCAGCCCTTCTTTGCCTCTCGCCGCGCCGCAGGCAGCAATGTCGGCGATGTGTTCGGTCCCGAAGCGGGCATTGATCCGCAGGCCGGGTTGGAACTCGCCCGCGCCCTCGGCAAGTTGCACGCCGTCGACCTGGCCGGGCTGCCCACCACCCCGGTACCGCCCATGGCCTCGCCGGACGACTTGCCGGCTGCGATCGCCGAGCAGGCGCAACTCGCGGCGGCGGCCGCCGAAGCCGCGGGTGAGGCGCTGGAGCCGTTGCACGCCCTGTTGTTCGCGTGGTTGCGCGCGCATGCTCCTGCGACGCTCGACCGGCCGGTTTTGCTACACGGTGATCCCGGATTTCACAACATCTTGATCGAGAACGGGACGCTCACCGCCATGTTGGACTGGGAACGAGCCAGAGTAGGGGAAGCCGCGCAGGATCTGGCCTATGTCCGCCCGCATGTCGGCCGGGTGCTGCCCTGGAAGGAGTTTCTCGCTGCCTATTGCGAAGCGGGTGGTGAACCGCCGGACGAGGAGCGGATGCGGTTCTACAGCGTCTGGCACGAGACCTGGCGGTTCGTGGGCGCCTACCGCGGCCTGGGCAGGCTGATGTCGCGGCGCGCGTCGCTGCTGGACGGCGTGCTCGGACTGCTCCACGCGCCGCGCTTCCTGCTCGCCGGCATCGAGAACGCGTTCGAGGTGACGTTGTGAGCACCCGATCGCTGCACTCGCTGGACGAAACGCTGATGCACCAGACGCCGTGGCCGTTCCGGTTCGCGAGCTCCTCGGATCACCGGTTCTACGACCGCTACTGGTTCTCCGGTGTAGACCCGGCCGGTCGCGGTGGATTCCTGTCCGGCATGGCCTTCTACAAGAACATGCATGTGTGTGACGGGTACGGGGTGATCCAGCGGGCCGGGCGGCAGTACAACGGCCGTTGGTCGCGGCCGTTGGGCGTGGACATGGAGACGACGGGAGTCGGCGATCTGTCGGTCGAGGTGCTCGAGCCCTTCCGCCGGTTGCGGATTCGCTGGTCCGGCGACGGCGTGCCGCTGTCGGCGGACCTGGAGTACACGGCGGAATTCGAGCCATATGTCGAGGAGCACTACCTGGACGCGAGCACCGGGCGCATCACCCAGGAGGTGACCCGCTACAACCAGATCGGCCGCTGGAACGGGTGGCTCGGGCTCGACGGCGAGCGGATCGAGGTCACCGACTGGTGGGCGGTGCGCGACCATTCCTGGGGCGTACGACCCGGCGTGGGCGGGCTGGACCGCTCGGTGGCCGATCCCGCCGCGCGCAGTGCGCCGATGATGCACACCGTGCTCTACTGCGCGACGGCCACGGAGTCGTTCTGCGTGTCGCGCCGCGAGGACGCCGCCGGGCGGGTGACCTATCTCGACGGGGAGGCGATCTCGGCCTCCGGTACGCATGTGCTGGTGACCGGTGCGGACATCGAGCCGCGCTTCATGCCCGGCGCCCGGACCTACGAATCGGTGCGTGTCGAGGTGTCGTTGGCGGATGGACGTTCGGTCGAGATCGTCGCCACCCCGTTGCTGGAGCCGTGGGCCTACGCGGGTACCGGCTATGACGGCGGATACTGCGACGGCCGGGGACTCGGGTTCCCGCGCGGCGCGCTCGCCGAGTACGACGAGTACAAACTGGTCCCGCCGGATCAGGTGCTCCTGAACGGCGCGCCGACCCCGAGCGGCCACCGGGAACAGTTCGCCACGGTGACCATCGACGGGGCACCCACCGTCGGGTACTGCACGGTGATGACCCGCGGGGCGTTGCCCCGGTACGGATTGGCTTGATCGGCTCGAGCTGCCGCTTCGACTTCGCCGATGGGACCGTCGACGTCGCGGGTGTACGGGAGATCGGTCGGGCGCGTTGTTCACCAGGACATCGATGCCGCCGTGGTCGGCTTTCGCTGGCGGCCACCAGGGCGCGCACGTCGGCGTCGTCGGTGACGTCGGCGCGTCGGAACACCAGATCGTGCTCGGCGGCGACGGCGGCGCCGGAGCTTTCGGTACGGCCGCAGATGACCACCTCGGCGCCCCGTTCGCGGAACAGCCGGGTGATGGCCGGTCCGATGCCTTTGGTTCCGCCGGTGACCAGCGCTGCGCTGGATGGACCGCCGCCTGGTAGAGGTGCCGGAGGGGTTCGGCTCCCTTCTCAGGCGTCTCCGGCGGACCGGCGCATGGCGGTGAGCGCTGCCCGGAGTTGGGCAACGTCGTCGTCGGTGCTGCCGCGCAGGCCGAAGCCGAGCGCGGTGAGGGCACGCGTGGCCTTGTCCACGGTTTCCCGGCCGAAGTCGGTGATGCTCACGCAGGTCGCCCGCCGGTCGGTCGGGTGCGGGCTGCGCCGCAACATGCCCCTGCCTTCGAGTCGGTCGGTGGCCAGAGTGGCCGTGGTCGCGTGCACCAGCAGGTTGCGTGCGAGGCTCGAGATCAGCCGGGTGCCCGTCTCGGAGAGCTGCAAGGTCATCAGCAGCAGGTAGTCGGTCATATTCAAGCCATGGTTGCGCAGTTCGCCGTCCACGGAGTCAGCGACGATCCGTTGGTAGCGCAGCAGCGAGGTGAGGGCGAGGAATCGCTGCTCGTCGCCGTCCAGACCTCGCCGCTCCCAGTAGTGTCGCGCCCAGTCGACGGGATCGGTGACGGTGTCGGGCGTCTTATGCGTGCTCGTCACGCCGGCCTCCTCGGTTGGTAAGAAGAGAAAAAGTCTACCGTGCAAATATTTCTACAGCGACATTATCCCCCGCGGTGACCACACCTTCCGCAAGGTTATCTATTGCACAATAGTCGTCTTGTAGAGTTTAGTTGTGCCATGAATCACAGCTTCTGCCGGAAGTGCCGTGAATCACGGCGGCAGGCGATCGAGCGGCCCACCAAGTAGCGAGAACGAGGCGCACCGCGCCCGAGCAAGGAGATGCGTCGTGTCCACCATTGTGAGTGATCCCATCCGGGGAACGTCCGAGCCGGATCGGTACTGGACGAGTACCAACCTGGGTGAAGCATGTCCGGAGGTCATGACTCCGATGTGCTGGAGCGTCTGGGAGGAGTCGGCCGAGCTGGGCTGGCTCTACTCGATGTCCGCGTTCGGGGTCATTCCGAAGAGCAAGGTCCGCGTCTCGCCGGACGTGAACGACCGGGGATTGTCGTGCTTCTACGGCAGGCAGGCACTGAACGTCGACGCGATCAAGCAGATCATGGCGGCGCTGCCCGGTGTCAGCGCCGACGACTTCGAGCGTGACCTGATGGGCAGTGTGCGACCGGATGCCCCCCAGTTCCCGACGAGCTACGCCCGGCTGCCGGTGCTGCTGGTGAAGGCCCCGTGGACGCTGCTGCGGACGGGCAAGCGGCTGCGGAAACTGCACGACGGGATGTACGAGAAGTGGCTGGCGACGGTGTTCGAATCGGGCACCCCCACTGATTCCGGGCAGCGGCCGATCGATCTGCTGGTGGCCGCGCGGGAAGACTTCATCCGGGTGTTTTCCGTGCACTGCGTTGTGCGCTTCATGTTCCAGGGCGGGCAGAGTGCGGTGACCGGAGCCGCGGAAGCCGCCGGTGATGCCGGGCTGGCCGTCGAACTGCTTTCCGGCGTGGGTGAGGTCAACGAGACCCGGATGGCCGATGACCTATGGCACCTCGGCCGCGGCCAGATCAGTGAGGACGAATTCCTGCGGTCCTGGGGCTACCACGGCCCCAACGAGGGCAATCCCTACACCACCGCGTGGCGGGAGAACCCGGCGCCCATCCGGTCGCTGGCGCGCGCGTCGGCCGAGCGGGAGCGTCCTGCCGAGCGCGCCGCCCGGGCCCAGGCGGCCGGGCTGGAGGCCGAGCGGCGGCTGCTGGCGGCGACCCCGGCGCTCAGACGCGCGGGGGTGCGCTGGCTGCTGCGCCGGATGCGCAACATCGTGCGCACGCTGCAGGTCGGCAAGGCCGCCTACTTGATGGCGATCGATGAATGCCGTTGGGCGGTACGCA
Organism: Nocardia aegles; assembly: GCF_052545135.1. Lineage (NCBI taxonomy): Bacteria > Bacillati > Actinomycetota > Actinomycetes > Mycobacteriales > Nocardiaceae > Nocardia > Nocardia aegles. The sequence continues at coordinate 204,987 of NZ_JBQWRI010000002.1, read as the reverse complement.
ACTTCGGTGCGGAGCAGGTTCGGCTGGGCCGGCTGCAGGAGGTCGACCACGTCTTCTTCTTCACCGTCGAGGAATGCCGGCAACTCGACGCGGGCGAGCTGGCGGATCCGCAGGCGGTGGTCGATGCGCGCCGGGCCACCCGTGCCGAGTACAAGGCGATGGTGTTGCCGGTCTCCTTCCGCGGGATGCCCGAGCCGATCGTGGTCGACCCGGACTTCGAGGCCAACGCCTCCGCTCAGTTCAGCGGCGCGGCGAGCGGCGGCGGCGTGGTGGAAGGCCGGGCGCGGGTAGTGGTGGACCCGGAGCAGGAGGTCGATCTCGAGCCGGGCGACATCCTTGTCTGCCGGTTCACCGATCCGAGCTGGGCGCCGTTGATGGCGCTGGCCGACGCGCTGGTGATCGACATCGGCGGGTCGGCCAGCCACGGCGCGGTCGTCGCCCGCGAACTCGGCATCCCGTATCTGATCGGTACCGAGACCGGCACTCGACTGCTCCGCGACGGCGACCGCATCCGGGTGGACGGCGGTGCCAACTCCGTGCAAGTGCTGCGGCGCGGTGGCGTGGCCGAGACGGCGACGGCCTGACAACGCAGCGGCGGGCGAGCACATCCTGGTGCTCGCCCGCCGATCTGTATCCGAGCCCGGGACTCGGAGATGGTGACCGGATCCGGTCAGCGCGGTCCCTGCGCGGCCCGCAGGAAGTTGATGGTGGCCTCGGTCAAGCCGCCGTCGACGTAGAGGATCTGGCCGGTGACGTACCGGGAGTCGGGGCCGAGCAGAAACGGCACGGTATCGGCGATGTCTTCCGGCCGGGCGCGCCGGCCCAGCGGGACGAGTGCGTTGAAACGGGCTTCGCGCTCCTCGTCGGCGGACACGTTCGCCGTTCCCTCGGTGAGCACACCGCCGGGAGCGATGGCGTTGACCCGGATCCCGAACTCGGCCAGCTCCACCGCGCACAGCTTGGTCAGCGACACCACCGCGGCCTTCGAGGGCGAGTATGCGGCGGTGCCCGGGGTGACGGCTTTGGCCGCGATGGAGGCCACGTTGACCACCGCCGCGGCGGGCGCCGCGGTGAGCTGAGGAATCAGCGCCTGGGTCATGATCAGCGTGCCGAGCACGTTCACGTCCATGACCTTGCGAAACTCGTTCGGCGTGACCGTGGCGATGGGTGCAGGGGGAAAGACGCCCGCGTTGTTGACCAGGGCGTCCACCCGGGGCAACGAGGCGGACAGTTCGTCGGCCGCCGCCGGATCGGTGATGTCGATGGCTGCCGCGGTGCCGTCGATCTCATCGGCGACGCGCTTGGCCGAATCGCTGTCGAGGTCGGCGACGACCACGTGGTAGCCGTCGCGGTGGAGCCGCCGGGCGATGGCCGCGCCGATGCCGCGTCCGGCGCCGGTGACGACGGCGACAGGGGCTGCATTGATCATCGTGCTGCACTCACTTCCGGGACGAGGGGAACAACGGCGGACGTCGCGTCCGTCGGCATCGTTTTCATGGTGCGCTTGTCGAGCTTGCCGACCGCCGTGCGGGGCAGCGCGTCGACCAGGTACATTCGCTTGGGAATTTTGTACCCAGCCAACAGTTTTCGAGCGTGCTGTTCGACCTCCGCGCGGGTCGGCGGCCGGTCGGGGTCGGCCGCCACCACGAGTGCCACGAGCATTTCGCCCATCTCCTCGTGCGGTAGGCCGAAGCAGGCGACGTCGCGGACCGCCGGATTCCGGATGAGGGCGCTCTCCACCTCGGCGGGGTAGATGTTGACGCCGCCCGAGACCACCATGTCGGACAGGCGGTCGGTGATCCAGACGTAGCCCTGCTCGTTCATCCGCCCGATCTCACCGAGGGTGAACTCGGGGCCGCTGCGGCCACCGTTGATGTAGGTGATGCCGTGCCCGCTGGTGTCGCGGAACCACAGCGGCCCCTCGGTGCCCGGCGGGGCGGGTTCGCCGTCGTCGCCGAGAACGAATGCCTCGAACGGCGGGACGGCCCGGCCCACCGATCCTGGCTGCTCCAGCCATTCCTCCGCGCTGATCATGCAGGTGGTGCCGACCTCGCTGGCGCCGTAGCTCTCCCACAGCACCGGTCCGAACCACTCGATCATGGCTTCCTTCACCGGGGCCGGGCATTTCGCGCCCACCTGCAACACGTACCGCAGCGACGAGATGTCGGCCGCGGCCCGCCGTTGCTCCGGGAGAGCCAGGAGGCGCTGGAAATGGGTCGGAACCATGATCGTCGAGCCGATCCGGTCGCGTTCGATCGCGCGCAACGTCGCCTCGGCGTCGAACTTTCCCAGCACGGTCACCGGGGCGCCACCCGCCAGGAGTCGGGTACCGGTCAGCGGCCCGGAGTGGTACAGCGGGCCGACCACGAGGTGGCGGCCGTACGGGATCATCCGGTTCTCCGACAGCCGCTGCAGATGCACGTCGATGGAGGCCCCACCGACCCAAGAAGTGAACGGCAGTTCGACGCCCTTGGGCTTGCCCGTGGTGCCGGAGGTGTAGACCAGCGTCCGGCGCGGCGCCACGTCGGGCCGGGGCTCGCTATCGTCGCGGCACCAGTCCCGCCACGCGGTCACACCGTCGGGCAGTGGCCCGTCGCCCCAGGCCACCACGGTGTCGATGCTCACGGTTCGGGCCGCCTCGGCGGCAACCGGAGCGGTTGTGTTGTCGCACAACACGACTCGTGCGTGCGAGTCGCCGAGGATGTAGGCCGTTTCCGACGGGGTGAGGTGTGCGTTGACCGCGACGGCGGAGGCGCCGGCGAGGGTGCACGCGACATATCCGAGCAGGGTTTCGGCGGAGTTCGCGGCGAGGATCGCCACCCGTCGGTCCGGCCCGAGATCCTTGGCCAGCAGGGCGTTGACGGCGGGGCGCAACCAGTCGTCGACCTGCTGCCAGGTGAGGCTTCGTGCTGGATCGCAGACGGCGATCTCGCCGGGGCGCCGGCGGGCGAGGTCGGCGGCGAAGGTCACGGCGCCACCTTCGCGGTGGCACCGGCCCATTCCCGCAGTCGCTCGGCCGCGTCACGCTCGGCGCCGAACACATCGGCCAGAGGCAGCTCGCCGGCGAAGACCTCGCCGCTGGCACCATCGACGGTCACCACGCGGCCGGCCAGGCTCGCCAACGTCCCCTGGCCGCAGCCCACGACACAGGGTGTGCCCAGTTCGCGGCTGACCACGGCGGCATGGCTGGTGGAGCCACCGATCTCGGTGATGACCGCCGCCGAGACCACCATGCCGCTGACATCGTCGGGATCGGTGGTGGGCCGGGCGAGCACCACCGATTCGCCGTTGTCGGCCAGATCCTCGGCTTCCTCGCACGAGGTGACCACCCGGCCCGTCGCCACGCCTGGACAGGCGGGCAAGCCACTGACCAGCAGTTCGGCGTTCGTGCGGGCTACCGGATCGACGTGGGGTGCCAGCGCTGCGATGATCTGGGATTCGCTGACCAGCCCGACGGCCTCCTCCCGCTCGATGATGCCCTGCTCGGCGAGGTGGACGGCGATGCGCACCGCGGCCTGCGGCGAGCGCTTGGCCGACCGGGTCTGCAGCAGCCACAGCCGCCCGGCCTCCACGGTGAACTCGATGTCCTGGACATCGCGACAGTGCTGTTCGAGGGTGCCGGCGGCTTCCAGCAGTTGCTTGTGTACATCCGGCAGTTGGGCAGCGAGGTAATCGAGATGCAGCGCGTCGAACCGGCCGGACACCACGTCCTCGCCCTGACCGCGGGGCAGCCATTCGCCATACGGGTCCGGGTCTCCGGTGAGGGGGTTGCGGGTGAACAGCACGCCGGTGCCGGAGTTGTCGTCATAGTTACCGAACACCATGCCCTGTACGGTCACGGCGGTGCCGCCGTCGTGCGAGATGCCGTGGTGGTTGCGGTAGGCCCGGGCGCGCGGGCAGTTCCAGGAGGCGAAGACTGCCGCCGCGGCGAGCACAAGGTCTTTCCAGGGATTACCGGTCGCGGGAGTGCCGACCACGCGTTCGAACTGCTCCCGGAACCGGCGGTGGGTGTCGGCGGCGAACGCTGGATCGCCGGTGAACTCGGCTACCCGTTCCTCGACCGCGTCGTTCATACCCAGGTTGAGGATGGTGTCCATCATTCCCGGCATGCTCTGCGCGCCACCGGAGCGCACCGAGACGAGCAGTGGGTGCTCGGCGCCGTCGAGTCGGCGGCCCAGATTCTCCTCGAGCATGTCCACGCCACGTTCCAGGCACTCGAGGACCGCGCCGGTGAGCTTGCCCCGATTGGCGTTGACCTCTGCGCAGAACCCGGTGGTGAGCACGAAACCGGGGGGTACCGGCATGCCCAGGGACCGCATCCGGTTGATGCTGCGGGCTTTGCCGCCGACGAGAGCCGGATCGAGGTCGGGACTGTCACCCAGCCAGATGAGTGTCATCGAAAAAATCCTCCTAGACGGCCCGGCCCGCGGCCGCTTCTTCCTCGCGGGTACGGCCGACCAGGCCGATCAGCTCCTCGTGGAACTCGAACCACACCGTGTGGTAGCTGTCGGCGATGGGCCGGGCCACGAAGCTGACGTCTCCGCCGCGGATCTGCTCGATCGCGTTGCCGAACCGGCGCGAATAGGCGGCCAGGCGCGGCGCGACCTGGGCGATGCGCGCGACGAGCGGCTGGAAGTCGGTGTCCAGGGCGGCCAGTCGTTCGATCACCGCCCGGTCGTACCGGGTGTCGGTGTGATCGTTCGGGCTGCCGTCCTTGAGCTGCCAGTCGCTGACGATGTGCTTGAGCGCGGTGTTGTGCCCGTCGAATTCCTCGTACAGCGCTGCGAGTGCCTGCTGGTCGACGCCGTCTCGTTCGGCCCGTACCAGTTCGGCCAGTCGCTCGCGGCCTTCGGGGGTCAGGCGCACGCTCGGTTCACCTTTGACGAACCCGGCCTCTCGGAGGTCGGCGAGCTCGGCCTCGGCCGTCTCGGCGTTGATGCCGCAGGAATCGGCGGCGAGCTGGGGGGACAAGCGCCCTTTGAGCCGGGCCGCTTGCAGTATGGCGAACTCGTGAGCCACGGAATTCCCCTCTTCTCTGTCGTCGAACTAATCTAGTATTCGATCGTCTAGTGCTAGACTAATCGGAGCTTAGCTGAGAGACAGATCACATGTCCACAAGGAGCCCACGTGTTACTGACCCTGATGCGCCACGGCCTGCCGGAGTACGACGCGGTCGATCGGAGGGATCCGGGTCTGGCGGACGAGGGAGTCGATCAGGTGCGGGCGGTGGTTCCGTACGTGCGGGCCAGGCGATTCGACGCGGTCTACACCTCGCCGCAACTGCGCGCCGCGCAGAGCGCCGCGGTGGTCGCAGAGGCGCTGAATGTGCCGGTCGCAGTGGATCAGGGGCTGGTGGAGTTCGACCACGGCGCCGACTACGTGCATTACGACAACCTCGAGGTCGAGATCTGGCACCGCTACCACGCCGGTGACCTGAGCCCCTGGGGGCTGACCAGCAAAAAGTTCCACGGGCGGATCGCGGGCGCGATGCAGCGACTGGCGGCCGCGCATCCCGGCGGACGGGTGCTCGCGGTGTGTCATGGCGGTGTCGTCAACGCCTGGGCCTGTCAGGTGCTCGGCGTGCCCGATCGATTGCGTGTGTTCGAGCCGGGATATGCGTCGATGCATCGCTTCGACTTCTCCAAAGGCAGGTGGTCGCTGCTCGGCTTGAACGAAGTTGCCCACGAGCTGCCCCGACGGAAGATATAGTCTACTATTAGACTAAATCGGCGAGTGGTTGGCCCGGAGGGAGTCGCGATGGAGATGACGGTGGTGGCGGGAGGTCCGGCCGAGCTGGTGCGACGCACTGCCGAGCGGCTCGCGGGCACCGAGTGGACGGTGGTGGTCGTCCAGGACGCCGTGGCGGCGTCGTTCGCGGGAAGTGGTCTGCCGCCGACCTATTCGAGTGCCGACGCCGGGCCCGAGCTTGTCGCAGACCTCGACCTCGAGCGGCTGATAGCCGACAACCCAGGTGGGCGGGTGCTCGTCCTGTGTGAGCCGCAGCGAGCTCGCGAGCTGGCGGCGCGGGTTCTGTCGGTGCCCGCCGCACTCGTGCCGACGCCCGAGGCGGCGTCGATCAGCCGCTTCCGCGCGTCGCGGACCGGGGTGCGGACCGTGGTGTCGGTCAACGACATCCTGCACTTGACCACTGTTGGCGCCGGCGCGCGGTAGGGAGAGGACGAACAGTCCGATGAGTGATTTCGATGTCATCGTGATCGGGTCGGGCGCGGCCGGGCTGTGTGCGGCCGTCACCGCGGCCGAATCCGGCGCGCAGTCGGTGCTGGTGGTGGAGGCCGAGGCACAGCCGGGGGGCTCGAGCAGGCTCGCGGGCGGTGTGATCATGGGTAGTGGCAGTCGGTTGCAACGCGCGGCGGGGATCGCCGACGAGCCGGAGAATCTGGTCCACGAGTATCTCGCGCTGAACGGCTGGGACGTCATCGCCGGACCGGTGCGCCGCTGGGCGCTGCGCACCGGCGAGACGATCGATTGGCTCGCCGATCACAGCGTCAGGTTCTTCGATCGCCTGATCTTCGGCGGCGACGAACGGCAGGCCCGCTCGCACTGCGTCGACGGCGGCGGGCAGAGCCTCGTGGACGCGTTGTACGCCGCGGCGCGCGGCGAGGGCATCGAGTTCGCCTTCGGCCGCCGCGTCGACCGGCTCGCGGTCTCCGGGCGGGAGGTCGTCGGTGTCGAGTCCGCGGGCGAAACGCTCACCGCCGCAGCGGTGGTCACCGCGACGGGCGGCTTCGGCGCGGCGCCGGAGCTGCTGCGCCGGTACTTCCCCTCGGCCTGGGTTCCGGGCTGGAGTTGGTACATCGGCGCGGAATCCTCGCGCGGCGACCACTTCTCGTTCGCCGAGGCGGTCGGCGCCCAGATCATCGGATTTGATCGCGGCCTGCGTACCCTCGATCCGGGCTTGGCGCGGCTGAACGAGGCGTTCCTGCCGGGCTGGGCGGTGCTGGTCGGCCCCGACGGCCGCCGCTTCGTCGACGAGACCGCGCCCTACGGGCTGCTGGACCAGGTGGTTCGCGCGCACGGTGACCGGGCGTTCGTGGTGTTCGACGACGCCGCCCTGCGCCCGCCCGCCGACCTCGCCGCGCGTTACCGCGATGCCTATAAGCAGGTGTGGCCCAATCACCCTCCGTTCCAGACGAAGAACTACAACGCCGACATCATCGACGCCCATCTCGCCGACGGCGGGGACCGGGTCCACCGTGCCGACTCGCCGGCCGAGCTGGCGGCAGCACTTGGTGTAGGCCCGGACGCCCTGGGCGGTGAGGTCGCCCGGTACAACGAGTTCGCGGCCGAGGGACACGACCGCGACCACGGCAAGGCGGGCAAGTTCCTGCTACCGCTGACCACCCCGCCGTACTACGCCATCGAGGTGCGTCCCTTGACGGTCAACCTCACCGCGTGCGGGCTGCGTATCGATGACCGCGCCCGCGTGGTCGGGGACAACGGGCGTCCGATCGACGGTCTGTTCGCCGCCGGTGAGTGCACCGGCGGAATCATCAAAACCTATATCGGCAGTGGCAATTCGCTGGCCAACGCCTGCGGGTTCGGCCGGATCGCTGGCGAGGAAGCGGCACGCCGGGCCGCTGACATCCCTACGCGAGAGGAACTCGGAGCATGACCACCGTCAGTGGCGCGGCCGGCACCGCGGCGAAGGCGCTCGACGCCGAAGCATATCGCCGGATGTACACACTCATGTGCGTCACGGCGCTGGCCGACCAGAAGTCCGTAGCCGAATCCAAGGCCGGACGACTGCAGGCCGCGTTCTACCCCATCCGCGGAATGGAGGCGGTGTGCGCGGCGCTGGGCGAGGTGCTCGGTCCCCGCGACCGGCTGGTGTCGACCTATCGGAACCTCGGTGACGCGCTCGCCAAGGGTGTCTCGCTGCGCTCGATCATGGCCGAGCTATACGGCCGCCGGGCGGGGCTGTCCCGCGGCAAGGGCGGACCGATGCACCTGCAGGATCCCGCGGTCGGATTCAGCGCGACCACGGGCATCGTCGGTTCTGGACTGCCGATCGCGGTCGGCCTGGCGATGGCCGCCCAGCTCGACGACGACGGCACCGCGACCGTCGTCACCTTCGGCGACGGTGCCACCTCGATCGGCGCCTGGCACGAGGCGATGAACTTCGCCGGGCTGTGGCAGCTGCCGATCGTGTTCGTCTGCCAGAACAACCAGTGGGGTGAACACACTCCGATCGCGCGCTACGCCGCCAACACCGACCTCACCGCGCGGGCCGCGGTGTACTCCGTCCCGGCCCGCACCGTCGACGGCTTCGACCCGATCGCGGCCCGCGAGGCGCTGGCCGAGGCGGTTGCCCGGGCGCGCGACGGTGAGGGGCCGACTTTTCTCGAGTTCATCCACTACCGCCTCACCGGCCACACCGGCACGGCGGACTTCAGCTACGTCCCCGAGGACGAGCTGAAGGCGGCGATGCAGCGCGACCCGGCGCCGACATTCCGGACCTGGTTGCTCGACCACAGTGAGCTGGACTCGGCGCAACTCGACGCCATTGAAGAGCAGGCGCGGGCCACCGTTGAGGACGCCTTCGCCTATGCCGCGGGCTGTGAGTTGCCCGCCGCCTCCGACGTCTACACCGACGTCTTCGCCGACGACACCTGGGTCAGGAGTCTGCACCATGACTGATGGGAAGCCCGCCGCCGCAGCGGAGCCGTCCGAGAACGCCACGATGACCATGGCGGCCGCGCTCAACTCGGCATTCCACCTGGCCATGGAGCACAACGATCGCATCGTCGTGCTCGGCGAGGACGTCGCCGACCCCATCGGCGGAGTGTTCAAGACGAGCAAGGGCCTGTCCACCAAGTTCGGTGAGCAGCGGGTCCGGGCTACCCCGATCTCGGAGCAGGCGATCGCCGGTGCGGCGGTGGGCCTGGCGCTGGGCGGCTACCGGCCCGTCGCCGAGATCATGTTCTTCGACTTCATCACGCTGGCGATGGACCAGATCCTCAACCACGCCGCGAAGTTCAGGTATATGACCGGCGGTGCCACTCCCGCGCCGATCACGGTGACCACGACGATCGGCAGCAGTCACTTCGGCGCGCAGCACGCGCAGTCGCTGGAGGCGTGGTTCATGCACACCCCGGGTATCAACGTGCTCTATCCGGCGACACCGTCGGACGCCAAGGGCCTGCTCGCGACGGCGCTGGAGTCCCCGGATCCGAGCCTGCTGATCCAGCACTCCGGGCTGCTCTACAGCGTCAAGGAACCGGTGCCGACCGGAGTGCACAAGGTGCCGTTCGGGGTGGCAAACACCGTCCGTTCCGGTACCGATGTCACCCTGATCACCTACGGCACGCAGCTGGGCGTGTGCCTGCAGGCCGCGCAGACCCTCGCCGAGTCGGGTGTCGAGGCCGAGGTGATCGACCTGCGTACGTTGGTGCCGTTGGATTTCGCGACGATCGAGGCGTCGGTGGAGCGGACCCGCCGGGCGGTGGTGGTGCACGAGGCCACCGAGTTCGTCGGGCCCGGTGCCGAGATCGCGGCGCGGCTGAACGAAAAGCTCTTCCCCGAGCTGCTGGCTCCGGTCGGACGCCTCGGCGCGGCCTTCACACCGGTGCCGTTCTCGACGTCGCTGTCCGGATACCCGACCGTGGACAAGGTTGTGGCCAAGGTCCGCAGCCTGCTCTGACCCTCGACCCGAACCAGGAGCGCAACATGGGCGAACGCCTCGATGTCGGCGACCGCCGCGTCACCTACCAGGACGTACTCGCGTTGGACACCAGGACGGTGCCCGAGCACCTGCTGCAGCCGGTGCCGGGTGAGTTCGACTTCCACGAGGCAGGCATCGATCGGTACATCTCCCGGGCGTACCACGAGGCAGAGAAGAAGCGGCTCTGGAGCCGGGTCTGGCAGTTCGCCTGCCGCGAAGAGCACATTCCGGAGGTCGGTGACCACATCGTCTACGAAATCGCCGGAGCCTCGTACGTGGTGATCCGGTCCGCGCCGGACACCATCCGCGCCTACCCGAACGCGTGTCTGCACCGTGGCAGGCAGCTGAAGGATTACGCGGGCCGGTGCAGCGAGATCCGCTGTCCCTTCCACGGGATCGCGTGGACGCTCGAGGGTGAGCTGAAGCGGATTCCGGCGCCCTGGGAGTTCGAGCACGTCGATCCCGAGAACTTCGCGCTGCCTCGATGCAGCGTCGGTGTGTGGGCCGGTTTCGTGTTCATCAATCCCGATCCGGACGCCGAACCGCTGGAGAGCTACCTCGGCGAACTGATCGACCAGTTCTCCGTCTGGTACGGCCACGAGCGTTTCGTGGAGGCGCATGTCTCCAAGGTCATCCGGGCCAACTGGAAGGTGGCCCAGGAAGCGTTCATGGAGTGCTGGCACGCGCCGGCCACCCATCCGCAGACCGTCCCGTACGCCGCGTTCGGTGCCTGTCAGGTCGACGTGTACGAGAACTTCGCGCGGTTCATCACGCCGTCGGAGGTGGTGGGCCCGATGATGCCGTGGGATCCCAGCACCGAGGAGATGCTGCGTTCCACCATGGATGTCCGGACCGACGAGGACCTGCCGGTGCGCCCCGAACCGGGGGAGACGGCCCGCCAGTACATCGTCCGGACGACCCGCGCGAAGTGGCGTGGTCTCATCGGCGAGGAAGTCGAGCGCTGGTCGGATGCCGAACTGGTCGACAACTTCACCTACACCGTGTTCCCCAACATGATGCCGTGGGGGGGCGTGCACAAGATCGTCTACCGCTTCCGGCCGAACGGCGACGACCACCGCAGCTGCATCATGGAGGTCCTCATGTTGGCGCCGGTGGTGGGGGAGCGGCCCGCGCCGGCGCAGGAGATCGCCCTGGACGCCGACACCCCGTTCAGCAGTACCCCGCTGGGCATTCTCGGCAACGTGCTCGACCAGGACTGCGGCAACATGGAGAAGGTCCAGCGAGGACTCGAAAGCGCCACGAAGCAGACGGTGACCTTCGCGTCCTACCAGGAGAACAACCTCAAATGGATGCACCGGCTGATGGATCGCTACGTCACCGAGGTCGAGCGATGAACGGCATCGTCCACCCGTACAGCAAGGACCTCTACGAGCGCGACCCCGAGGGCGATCGGGTCAAGGTGACACGCAGCAACGGTGCGGTCGGGTACTTCGCGGGCGACGGCCGCTGGCTGGCCGGCGAGCGATTCGAGGCCGACCTGCACCTATGCGGCTGGATCATGTCGCCGCGGCACGCGCATCGCCTGGCCGCCAAGCCCGACTATGGCCGAAGGTCATTCGGGTGATGTCATGATTCCTCCGTGGTGTCGGTGTCGGGCTGCGGACGCGCCCGGTCCGCTGGGCCCAGGTGCGGGAGCTCCCCCGGCGCCAGTCGGCGCAGCACCCGGTGGCGCTCGCCCGAATAGATGTGCTCGCCCTCGATCAGCCGGTCGGGGCTGATCGGCCACAGGACCGTGGCGCGGTGACTCACCAGGTGGTAGTCGTCGGGGCGCACGTCCTCACCCGACTCGGTCCGGGTGACGTCGAGGTCGCGGCCTGCGATGGCGTACTGGAAGTCGCCCTCGGTGACGACACAGTTCTCGTCGACCACCACCCGCACGATTCGGTAGTCGAGCCGATTACGACCGGCGGACTGCAGCCGCCGGTACCACCGCACGACCTGGTCGTAGCCCGACGGGCCGGTGCTGTCCGAGGCTCCCCACACCGTATATTCCGGCTCGGGCACCAGCGTCGCCATCAGAGCGGGCATATTGCCCGCCACTTCTTCCGCCACGTGGCGGGCCACTACCTCCAGGTTCGCGCGCCGACGAGGATCGCGTTCGGCCGCGATCCGGTCGAGTAGCGGTTGCCAACCCGGTGTCACGGTGCTCATCGCAGGGTCGCCACGCCGCCGGTCAGGACATCCTTGCCGTCGCGGCCGCGGACACTGAACCGGATGTCGCGCTCGCCGGTCCGCGTCACGTCCACCTCGAGGGTGTCGCCCGGCCAGACCGGGGCGGCGAAGCGGGTGGACATCGAGGCGAGGGTGCGATCCGGCCCGGCCACCTCCAGCACGGCTCGCCCGGCGAAGCCGAAAGTGCAGAGCCCATGCAGGATCGGCCGGTCCAGGCCGGCGCGGGCGGCGAAGGCCGGATCGGAGTGCAGCGGGTTGTAGTCACCCGACAATCGGTAGATCAGCGCCTGGTCGGGGCGGGTGGAGTAGGTGATGGTCTTGCTCGGACCGGTGGTTTCGCCGGTCGATTCCGCGGCACCAGCTGGACCGCGCTCACCGCCCCAGCCGCCGGCGCCGCGGATGAACAGCCCCGCCGAGCTGCGCCACAGGGGGGTGCCGTCGAAGCCGGTGCCGGTGGTCGTGGCGACGATCAGGGCGGCCTTGCCCTTGTCCCACATCTCGGTGATCTCGGTGACGGCCTCGGCCGCGCCGTCGACCGGGATGTCGGCCAGGATTTCCGCCCGCTGCTCGGCGTGCAGCAGTTTGGCCCAGTCGAAGCGTCCGGCCTGCTCGAGCACGCTGAAGTCCACGCCCAGCGTCACCGGCATGGTCGGAACCATCTTCTGTTCCACGCCTTTGGTGTTGTTCGTGGTGTATGCCAGGTCGTCGACGCCCGCCCCGACGCCGAGGGCGTAGAGCATGCAGTCACGGGCGTTCCACGAGATCCGCCTCGGATTCGAACGCGCCCCGATGGCGCTCGGATCGAAAGGAGCGGAGTCGGTCACGGTGCCTCCTCGGATCGGGCCCGGTTGCCGGGCCGGGGTAGCAACCCAGATTGTCGAGTGATAAATACTCTAGTACTCTATCATTTGCTGAGCGGCCTTACCGGCCGGTGTGGAGAGGTCGGAGGATTCGATGACACGAACCATCCCCGCCGTCGACTACCTGGTGTTGGGCGACGACCCGCACTTGGTGGCTCACGAATGCGGCGACTGTGGAGCCCTGTACTTCGATCGCCGCAACGCGTGTGCGAAGTGCTCGCACACCACGTTCGCGCGCCGCGCGCTATCGAACGAGGGCGTGGTGCGGGCGTACACGATCGTGCAGCGCGGCGCGAAGTCCGGGCCGTTCACCTCGGTGGTGGTGGATCTGGACGGCGGAGGGGTGGTGAAGGCCAATCTGATCGGCGTCACCGACCCGGCCCGCATCCAGCCGCGGACCAAGGTCCGGCTCGCGACCTTCGAGGCCGGGACCGACGACGAGGGCACGGTGGCCGTGGCCTTCGGATACGAGCCGATCGGAGCGTGAGATGAGCGACAACGTCTGGATCATCGGGACTTCGATGACGAAGTTCGGCCGGTTCCCCGACCGGGACCTGCTGGACCTGGCCGCCGACGCCACACTGGACGCGCTGGCCGACGCCGGCCTGAGCATGGCTGAGATCGGCCTGCTCGCACTGGGCAATGTGTACGAGGCCAACTCGCACAACGGTCAGCGACTGCAGAAGCAGATCGGCCAGACCGGTATCCCGGTCTACAACGTCGTCAACGCCTGTGCCACCGGCGCCACCGCGGTGCGGGTGGCGATGATGGGTATCAAGGCGGGAGAGTGCGATATCGCGCTGGCGGTCGGTGTCGAGAAGATGGGCAAGATGGGCATGCTCGGCAGCGCCGCCCGCCCGGCTGGGGAGAAGAAGGTCTTCACCCCCAAGGGCCGCTACGGAGCGATCGTCAAGACCGAAGGCCTGCTCGGCACCGGTCTCATGCCGGGTGTCTTCGCGCAGGCAGGCACGGAATACGCGGTGGCGCACGGCGTCACCGCAGAGCAGTTCGCCAAGGTGGCGGTCAAGAACCACCTGCATTCCACGCTCAATCCGCTGGCGCAGTACCGCAAGGAGTTCTCGCTGGAGGAGGTGCTGGGTGCCGAGGTGATCAGCTACCCCAACACGCTGCCGATGTGCTGTCCGACCGGCGATGGCGCGGCGGCGGTCGTGCTGGTGTCGGAGGCGAAGCTGAAGAAGCTCGACCCCGACGTGCGCCGGCGCGCGGTGAAGATCTCGGCGTCGGTGATGACCTCGGATCCATGGTCCGAGGGCGGCCAGGTGCAGCCCGATGTCAACACCCTCACCCGGATGGCCGCGGACCAGGCCTACGAGGCCGCCGGTGTCGGCCCTGAGGATCTGGACCTTGTGGAGTTGCACGACTGCTTCGCCACCGCCGAACTCATCCACTACGACAACCTGCGCTTGTGCGAGCCCGGTGGGGCGGGTGACTTCATCGACTCCGGCGCGCCGATGCGCGACGGGAAGATCCCGGTCAACGTCTCGGGCGGGCTGTTGTCCAAAGGACACCCGATCGGGGCCACCGGCATCGCCAACCTCTACGAGGTGGCCACGCATCTTCGCGGCGAGGCGGGCGACCGCCAGATCGCCGGCGCCCGAGTGGGATTGACGCACGTGATCGGACTGGCCTCCGCCTGCGCCGTGCACATCCTCGAAGCACCGGCGGCATGAGGGGGATGTGCTGATGCCAGGGCCGCTGGAAGGTGTGCGCGTACTGGAGATCGCCAGTGCGGCGCCGGCACCGTTCGCGTGCATGATGCTCTCGGATCTGGGCGCCGATGTGGTCACGGTGGACCGGACGTCGACGCGCCGGGCGCCGCGCCGCCCCAATGATCCGCTGGTGCGGGGCCGCCGCTCGGTGGCCGCCGACCTCAAGACCGACCAGGGTGTGGCACTGGTCCGGCGGCTGGCCGCCGAAGCCGACGTCATCGTCGAGGGTTTCCGGCCGGGGGTGATGGAACGGCTCGGGCTCGGGCCGGATGTGCTCGCGGCCGCCAATCCCGGCCTGATCTTCGCCCGGATGACCGGGTACGGACAGTCCGGCCCGCTGGCGGCCCGCGCCGGGCACGACATCAACTACATCGCCGTGGCGGGTGCCCTGGAGCCGATCGGGCGGCGGGGCGAACGGCCACTGCCGCCGCTCAACCTGGTGGGTGATTTCGGCGGCGGCGGAATGCTGCTCACCGTCGGCGTCCTCGCCGCACTGCACGAGCGGACCCGCTCGGGCCTGGGCCAGGTCATCGATGCTGCGATGGTCGACGGCGCCGCGCTGCTGACCGCTTTCGTGCACGGAGTCCGGGCGGACGGGCACTGGTCCGAGGAGCGTGGCACCAATCTGCTCGACGGCGGCGCCCCCTTCTACGACACCTACGAGACCGCAGACGGCGGATACATGGCCGTCGGTGCGCTCGAGCGCCGGTTCTACCGGCAACTGCTGGTGGGGCTCGGACTCGACGACGATCCCGACCTGCCCGCCCAGATGGACCGGGACCGCTGGGACGAGATGCGGGCGCGATTCGCTGCGGTGTTCCGCGCCCGTACCCGCGCCGAATGGTCGGCGGTGTTCGCCGACCTGGACGCCTGCGTCTCCCCGGTGCTCGCGCCGAACGAGGTCGCCGATTCCGAACATGCCCGTGCGCGTGGCGGTTTTATCGACGTCGCCGGGCTGGCGCAGCCTGCCCCCGCCCCGCGGTTCAGCCGCACACCGGGCCCGGTGCCGGGCCCGCCCCGGTTGCCAGGCGAGGACACCCACGCCGTCCTCGCCGACTGGTGCTCCGACAGTGTCTCCCCGTTGTCGGTGACCGACCGGATGAACGTGGGGCTCTCCGCGGAGGCGGCGTCATGACCGCGGTCGTGCCGGTCGCCGACCCGGCCGCATCGTTGCCGGAAGTTCGTGTTGCATTCCGTGCCTGGGTGGGTGACAACCGCGACGAGCTCGAACGGTTCCGCGAACCCGCCGGTGAGGTGACCGAGATCTTCGCCAGGTTGCGGCTGCTGCAGCGGGTGCTCTACGAGGCGGGCTGGATCCGGCTGGGGTGGCCGAGTGCGATCGGCGGGCTCGGCGGGCGTCCTATCCTGCGCAGCATCATCAGCGAGGAACTGGCCGCGGCCGGATATCCGCCGCCGTTCTCGTTCGCCACCCAGGAGGTTCTCGGCCCCGCTGTGGCCGAGTTCGCCCGGCCCGAGCTGGCCGCCGAGGCATTGCCGAGGCTGCTGCGCGGCGACGAGACTTGGTGCCAGGGCTTCTCCGAGCCCGGCGCGGGCAGCGACCTGGCCTCGTTGCGGCTCAAAGCAGTTGCGGCCGAACGTGGTTGGCGCGTGTCCGGGGAGAAGATCTGGACCAGCTGGGCCCAGTTCGCCGATCGCTGTCTGCTGCTGGCGCGTACCGGCGTCCCGGATTCCGGGCACCGCGGCATCTCGGCCTTCCTGCTGGACATGGACTCCGCAGGCATCGAGGTGAGCCCGCTGCGCAGCATGAACGGCGACGAGGAGTTCTGTTCGCTGTACTTCGACAACGTCTTCATACCTGAGGAGCGGCTGCTCGGGATGGTGAACGGCGGCTGGCAAGTCGCCATGCACGTCCTGGCCGGTGAGCGCGGCGCCGCGGCGTGGCAGCGCCAGATCTGGCTGCGGTCGCGGCTGGACGACCTGGCCGCGGCGGGCGCGGAGACCGTCGGTGACGGGACGATAGGTGAGGCGGCAGAACTGCTGATGGCATTGCGGCTGCTGTCGCGGCGGACCGTGCGCGCGCTGTCCGCGGGCGAGCCGGTCGGTGCGACCACCTCGCTGGACAAGCTGGCCATGTCGACCGCCGAGAAGTTCCTCTTCGAGGCGGCCCTGGCCGCACTCGGCGACGCGGTCGTCTTCGGCGACGGTCAGGACGCCGCGCAGTGGCGTAATGACTACCTGTACAGCCGTGCCTCGTCGATCTACGGCGGCGCCGCGGAAATCCAACGCACCATCATCGCCGAGCGCCTGCTCGGCCTACCCCGCTGAGCACGGAGGACTCGACGACATGGACGCCGACGACGTCGCCCAGATCACGGCCGGCCTTCGTCAGGCACTGAGCGCCGACCCGCACCGGGCGCGCGACACGATCCTCGACTTCGGCTGGCCGGAGATTCTGGCCGACGAACCGCAGGTGGCGGTCACCACCTTGTTCCCGCTCTCCGGCGAACTGCTCGCCGCGGGGTCGGTCCTGGACCGGGTGCTGCTGCAAGCCGCCGGACTGGATGGGCTCGCCGCCGACACCCGAGTGGTGCTGCCCGCGCCGGGCCGGTCGGTGCCCCCGGGCCGGCTCGACACGACGGGCTCGGTCCACCTCGACGGGGTGGGCCAGTCGGGCGACGGCCCGCTGCTGGTCGCGTGTGTCGGCGACGCCGGGCAGTGGGTGCTTGCGGTCTGCCCGTCGGTGCCCGCCCGTCCCGGCGAGCCGCTGGACCCGGCCGCGGGCTGGGTCCGGCTGACCGGCACGGTGGCCGCGCAGCAGCTGCTCGACACCGCCGCGCTGGGTGCCGATCCCGGCGGCATCTGGCAGCAGATGACCGCCGCCGGACGGCGCGCGCTTGCCCACGAACTCGTCGCGGTGGCCACCGCCATGGCGGCCATGACCGTCGAGCACGTGAACACGCGAACCCAGTTCGGACAGCGGTTGGGAGCCTTCCAGGCGGTCAAGCACCAGCTCGCCGACGTCCACCTGTGGCGGCAGGTCGCCGCACTCTCGGCCGACGCGGCATGGGAGGACGGTGGCATCGAGAGTGCCGCGCTGGCCAAGGTCGCGGCGCTGCGCGCGAGCCGCACGGCTCGCGCGGTGTGCCAGCAGTTGCTCGGCGGCATGGGCTTCACCTGGGAACACGATTTCCACCGCTACCTGCGCCGTGCGCTCACCCTCGAACCGCTGCTCGGGGACCGAGCGGCGCTGCATGCCGAGATCGGGGCCGCCGTCCGCGCGGGCCGGCTCGGTGATTCCGTGGCCGCGCTGAGCCGGCCCGTGCACTCCGAATCCGAGTCCGAGGAGGAAACCCGTGCGTGAGGCATGGATCATCGACGGCGTCCGCACCCCGCGAGGCAAAGGGAAGGCCTCCGGCGCCCTGCACGACGTGCATCCGCAGGAACTGCTGGGCGGCATGCTGCGGGCGCTGAGCGAGCGCGGCATCGACCCGTCCGATGTCGACGACGTGGTGATGGGCAACGGCGAACACGCCGGCGACCACGCCAACGACATCGCTCGATCGGCGGTGCTCACCGCGGGATGGCCGGTGACCGTGCCCGGTCTCACCGTGAACCGGTTCTGCGGTGGTGGTCAGCAGGCCGTCATGCTGGCCGCGACGGGCGTGCTGGCCGGTTGGCAGGAACTGGTTGTCGCCGGTGGAGTCGAATCCATGTCGCGGCACAGCTACGGTCAGCCACTCGACGCCGGTAATGCCGCGCTGCGCGCCCGGTATCCACTGGTGCCGCAGGGCATCGCCGCCGACCTGATCGCGACGCTGGAAGGGTTCGACCGCGAGACCGTCGACCGGTTCGCGGTACGCAGCCAGGAACGCGCGGCGGCGGCGACCAAAGAGGGCCGCTTCGATCGCAGCCTGATCCCGGTCCGCGCCGAATCCGGCGAGGTGCTGCTCGATCGTGACGAGCATCCGCGTCCGGGCACGACGCTCGAGTCGCTGGCCGCGCTCCCCGCGTCGTTCGAACGGTCCGGCGGCAAGCCGCGCGAGGGCGGGCGCTCCTACGACGACATGTGCCGCGAGACCTATCCGCAGGCCGGTCCGATCCAGCATGTGCACCACGCGGGCAATTCCTCCGGGGTGGTGGACGGCGCGGCCGCGGTCGCGATCGCTTCCGACAGCTACGCGCGGGCCCACGGCCTGACGCCGCGGGCCCGCATCCTCGCCGGCGCCGTGCGCGGCGCCGAGCCCGTCATCATGTTGACCGCCCCGGGGCCCGCGGCCGAGGTCTGCCTGGCCAAGGCGGGCATGACCGCGGCCGACATCGACCTGTGGGAGATCAACGAGGCCTTCGCGGCGGTGCCGCTGAAGGTGATCAGAGACTTGGCGCTGAACCCCGACCGGGTGAACGTCAACGGAGGAGCCATCGCGCTGGGACACCCGATCGGTGCGACCGGCGCGATGCTTCTGCAAACCGTGATCGACGAGCTCGAACGACGCGACCTGACCACCGGTCTGGTGACGATGTGCACCGGCGGCGGCATGGCGACCGCGACAATCGTCGAGCGGATCTAGTCCAACCCGTCGATTGCGAGGACATGATATGAGTTACGACGCTGTGGCGGTCACCACCGACGGGCACGTCGCCGAACTTCGGCTGAACCGCCCGGCGACCCTGAACGCGTTCGACGACCTGCTGGTCAACGAACTCCCCGGTGCGATGATCGACCTCGCCCGCGACACCGGCGTGCGTGCGGTGGTGTGGACCTCGACCGGCAAGCACTTCTCCGCCGGCGGAGACGTCCAGACGATCCTGGCCGGACACGCCGACCTGAACACGTTGCTGCGCGGTGTCGACGACGGCCGCAGGCTGTTCCGCGCCTTCGCCGACTTCCCGAAGCCGTTGATCGCCGCGGTGCACGGCAGCAGCTTCGGCGTCGCCACCAGCCTGGTGTTCACCGCGGACGCCGTGGTGGCCACGCCGACGACCAAGCTGTCGGATCCGCATGTGCACATGGGCCTGGTCGCCGGTGACGGTGGCTGCGTGGCCTGGCCGCTGAGCGCGGGGCTGGCACGGGCCAAGCGGAAGCTGCTCTGGGGGGAGGCGTTGACCGGTCAGGAGGCCTTCGATCTCGGCCTGGTGACCGATCTCGCGGAGGATTCCGACGCGGTGCGGGCGACCGCGTTCGAACTGGCGCACCGGGTGGCGGCCATCCCGCCGATCGCCACGCAGCTGACCAAGCGCGCGTTGAACCGCGTCCTGGCCACAGCCACCGATCAGGTGCTCGACACCGGCTTCTACCTGGAGGCGTTGTCGAACCGCAGCGCGGACGCGGTGGAAGCGGTGCACGCATTCATCGAGAAACGAGAGGGACAATGGACGGGCGCATGAATACCACGACCGAGGTGGTCTGGGGCGAGACCGTCGTGGACGGCCACTACGCCGGACATCCGGGACGGGTGTACGAGCATTCGCCGACTTCCCTGCCTGCCATGCTCGCCTCGGTGGGGCGCTGGGACGATCGCGACTTCCTGGTCCAGGGCGAGCTGCGGATCTCGCACCCGGCGTTCCGGGACGCGATTCCGGCGGCGGCGCAGCACCTGGCCGGGTTGGGTGTCTGTCGCGGCGACCACGTGGTGCTGCACTGCTACAACCGTCCGGAGTTCGCCCTCGCGACGTGGGCATGTTGGTGGTTGGGCGCGGTCCCCGTGTACGCCAACCGCTGGTGGAGTGGGCAGGAGATGGCGCACGCGCTCGGGCTGACCACCCCGGCGCTGATGCTGACGGATTCGCCGCGGCTGTTCGATCAGGACCTGGTGGCTGCGGCCGGCCGGGTGGAATCGATCGCGGACCTGGCGCGGCTGTGGAACCACTCCGAAGCAGGTCTGGACCCGGTGCGCGACGGTGCTCTCGACGATCCGGCGCTGATCCTGTTCACCTCGGGCAGTTCCGGCGCGCCCAAGGCGGTCGAGCTGTCGGTGCGATCGGTGATCACCAATCAGCACAACCTGCTGGCCCGGTCGCGGCGGTTGCCGCAGAATCTCGACCAGGCTCAGCCGCAACCGGTCACGTTGGTCTGCACCCCGCTGTTCCACATCGGCGGCATCTCCAACGTGCTGACCAATGTGATCATCGGCGGCAAACTGGTGCTGACCACCGGCAAGTTCGACGCGGGCGAGATCCTCCGGCTGATCGAGGTCGAACGGGTCCAGACCTGGGGCGGCGTCCCCACCATGGCCGTCCGGCTGCTCGAGCACCCCGACTTCGACGCCCACGACCTGTCGAGCCTGCGCTCGTTCCCGCTCGGCGGCGCTCCGCTGCCCACCACGCTGCTGGAACGGATGATTGCGAAGCTGCCGCAGCTGCGCGAGCGAGGCCTGGCCAACACCTGGGGCATGACCGAGACCGGCGGATTCATGACGGTCGCGGGCAACACCGATCTGGAGGCACGGCCGGGCACCGTCGGTCGTCCCTACCCGGTGGTCGAACTGCGCATCGCCGACGCGGACGATGCGGGCATCGGCGAAGTCCTGGTGCGCGCACCCACGGTGATGCTCGGCTATCTGGGCCTGGACGACGGCACCGTCGACGCCGAGGGGTGGCTGCACACCGGCGACCTCGGCCACCTGGACCACGACGGGTACCTCTACCTCGACGGCCGCAGCAAGGACATTGTGATCCGTGGCGGCGAGAACATCGCGTGCGCCCACGTCGAACAGGCGTTGCTCAGTCACCCGGCCGTCGTGGAAGCCGCCGTCTTCGGTGTTCGCCACGACGACCTCGGTGAGGAACTTGCGGCGGCGATCCGGTACCGCGCGGGACAACCGGTCGACGCCGACGAGCTGCGCGCGCACGTCAAGGGCACGCTCGCGTACTTCGAGGTGCCCACGCTGTGGCAGATCAGCGATCTTCCGCTGCCGACCCTCGCCGGCGAGAAGCTGGACAAGAAGTCGATCAAGGCCGCGTTCCACGAGGCGGGGCGGAAGGGATGACCATGTACCTCAGCGCCGCGGACGAGTACTTCACCCATCAGACCGCGCTGACCCACGCCATGGTCGCGACCAGCGACCCGTCCTGGCGCGAACGGTACTGGGTCAGTTTCCAGGACACCGAGACCGGCGAGACCGTGCTGACCCTGGGCCTGGGCCGCTATCCGAACCAGGACGTGATGGAGGCATTCGCCAGCCTCTCCCATCGTGGGCGGCAGACCAATGTCCGGCTGTCGCGCACTCTGCTGCCGGACAGTCACGGCATGCACGTCGGCCCGTTCGCCTGCGACGTCCGCGAGCCGATGCGGGAGCTGGCTTTCACGTTGGCCGACAACGACTCCGGCCTCACCTTCGAGCTGACCTTCGCCGCCTCGTTCGAACCGATCTTGGAGGGCAGGTTCTTCCAGATCAGCCGGGCGCGGACGACCTATGACGCGATTCGCTACGTCCAGCACGGCCGTGCCGTCGGCTGGATCCGTACCCCGGACGGCACCACACTCGAGGTCACCCCGCAGCGCTGGTGGGCCGAGCGAGACCACTCCTGGGGGACCAGGCCGCTGCCCCGCGCCGAAGGCCGGCCCCCGGGTGAGCGACCGGAATGGCGGAT
Organism: Nocardia aegles; assembly: GCF_052545135.1. NCBI lineage: Bacteria > Bacillati > Actinomycetota > Actinomycetes > Mycobacteriales > Nocardiaceae > Nocardia > Nocardia aegles. Next base: position 182,971 of record NZ_JBQWRI010000002.1, on the reverse strand, counting down.
GCTGCTGTTCGCCCCACTGCAACTGCCCGACTTCGGCGTGCACCTGTATCTGCAGGAGTCCGAGCCCGGCCTCCCGGTGCACCTGTCGGCGGGGATCGCCTATCCGACCGGCGACGAGCGTGACGCCCCGGTCATCGTCGGCGTCGACCACGAGCTCGAGTGGGAGAAGGACGCGGCCGCGCCGACGCTGGTCGGCGGAACGGTCACGTTGCTGCTGCACGGCGGTGAGCGACTGCGACTGGAACTCCAGGCCCGTCCTGGCCGCGCGCATCTGCGCGGTGGCGGCTACGAGGGCTGGAATGGCTGGAAGCAGGGCCAGTGGCGGGGCGAGCTGACCGCCGAACATGACGAATGGGACCTGGCCGACCGCGCGAACTTCTACCGCTACGCCAAGGCAGGCTCGGATCACCTGGTCCGGGTGCGCTGCGGTGACGCGGTGGGCCACGGCATCGTCGAGTACATGGTGTTGCCGGGGTATGGCCGCTACCAGGAGGCCGTGCCGCCGCGCCGCGAACCCCGGGCGCCACGATGAGCGCCCTGCGGGACGCGCTGCTGGACATGCTGGCCGAGCTGGGCGTTCGCGACATCACCGAGCCGACCCGGCTCGGCGGCGGCAGCTCGCAGGAGAACTGGGCCTTCGACGCCGACATCGACTCTCCCGACGGCCCGGTTCGGCGTCCGCTGCTTATGCGGCGCGAGCCAGTGACCGGTGTCATCGAGACCTCCCGGGATGTCGAGTTCGCGCTGCTGCGCGCGCTGGGCACGACCGATCTGCCGGTGCCCCGGGTGCACCTGCTCGACGACGGCACACGGCTCGAGCGGGGTGCCCTCATCGTCGACCGGCTCTCCGGTCGGGCGCATCGCGGCGTACTGCGCGACACCGACCCCCTCGGCATCGGGGAGAAGGCGCGCCTGCGGCTGGCCGCGGCGCTGCCCACTCTGCTCGCCGGCGTGCACGCGCTCGACGTCGACGCGCTGGGCCTGCGCGACATCCTGCCCGCCGCCGATACCGGCACGGCCGAGCTGGTTCGCTGGGAGCACGAACTGGATCGGGTCGAGCTCGAGCCGCATCCGGGACTGCGCGAGGTGATCGCCTGGCTGCGCGCGCATGTTCCCCCGCCCGGCCCGGTGCGGCTGGTGCACGGTGACTTCCGGCCGGCCAATGTCCTGGTCGACAGCAGCGAGATCGTCGCGCTGCTGGATTGGGAACTCGCGCACCTGGGTGACCCGCACGATGATCTGGGCTGGTACACATGCTCGGTCTACCGTCGCGAGCATTTCTTGGACCACCGGTGGGGCCTCGCGGACTTCCTCGACAGCTGGTCGCAAACCAGTGGCTCGGCGGTGGACCCACAGCGATTGCACTTCTGGCAGGTGATGTCGGCATTCCGGCTGGCGGTGATCGCGCTGACCGGAGTGCGCGCGTTCTGCGACGGCACCACCGACCGTCCCGCCGCGCCCACCACGGGCATCGAACGAGCCGCTCTGCGCGAGACGGGACTGCTCGATGCCGCGCCCGAGCCGATGCGGAGGATGTCATGAGACCGCGCCCGTCCGAGGTCATCGCCGGGGTCCGGGCCATCCTGGCCGAGACGATCGCACCCGAACTGACCAGTGAGCACGCCAAAGCGCGGCTGGCCGAGATCCGCGCCGTCCTGGCCCAGATCGACTGGGACAACCGGGGATTCGACCTGATCACCGGGACCGAAGCAGTGTCGCGTGAACTCCGCCGCGCCCGCGGGTTCGTCGACGTCGACCTGCCTGCGCCGCCTGCTGAGCTGACCACTGCCGCTTACGAGGAATACCAGGGGCGGCTGGCCGAGACAGCCATCGTCACTCTGCACGGTCTGCGGGCGCACATCGCCGACGAGCCGGCCGACGGCGAGGCCCGCGCGATCTATCGAGCCCTGCTCGAATCGCTCTGACCGATCGACGCTTGTTGATCTGGTAATAAATATTCTATTCTGATAAAAGTCGAGTACTAGACTATTCAAGGCGGTGATCCTGTGGCTCCCACGCTCGAGGAGTTCCTCGGCGGCGCGCGCGAGTTCCTTGCTTCGATCTCGGCGGGACGCTCCCAGGTGCGATCCGGCGGCGGAAAGTCGCGGTACGCGCTGTTCTCCGGCTCGACCGAAGAGGAGATCACCGCGGCGATCGACTACCAGCGAGCCGCGTTCGACCACGGTTACGGCTGGATCAGCGGCCCGGTCGAGAACGGCGGTGCCGGCCTGCCGGTCGCCTACGAGAAGGCGTTCGCCGCAGTCGAGCGGGAGTACACCATTCCCACCAAGGGGCCGCTGTCGGTCAGCCTGGGGATGGTGGCGCCCACCCTGGCGCAATTCGGGTCGCCCGAGGCGAAGCAGCGCTGGCTGCTCGGCCTGCGCCGGGCCGACGTAGTGGGATGCCAGCTGTTCAGCGAGCCCGCGGCGGGGTCGGACCTGGCCTCGGTCCGGACCAAGGCCGAGCAGGACCCGGACACCGGCGGCTGGATCGTCACCGGTCAGAAGGTCTGGACATCCGGCGCGCACTACTCCGACATCGGGATCGTACTGACCCGCACCTCCGACGGACCACGGCACCGGAACATGACCGCGTTCGTGGTGGACATGAAGTCCCCGGGTATGGAGGTTCGTCCGCTGCGGCAGATCACCGGCGCGGCCGACTTCAACGAAGTTTTCCTCACCGAGGTGCGGATCCCGGATTGGTGCAGGCTCGGTGAGGTCGGGCAGGGCTGGTCGGTGGCGATCGCGATGCTCATGCACGAGCGCGGCGCCATCGGCGGTTCGTCCAGCGGCGGCAGTGGCCTGTTCCGCATGGACGACCTTGCCGCCTGGATCAAAGAAACTGGCAGGCAGGACGATCCGGCGGTGCTCGAAGCCTTCGCCCGGGTCTATTCCGGGGTGACCTCGGCCAAGGCGATGCGCGTGCGCGCCGACGCCGATCTAAAGGCCACCGGGGTGCCCGGGCCGGAGATGTCGCTGGGCAAGCTGGCGCTGACCGCGAATCTGCAGGCGCTGAGCGACCTGGTGACCGTGGTCCTCGGCCCGCAATTGGTGGCGGACACCGGAGTACCCGCGTCCTACGCGTGGTCGGAGTTCGTGCTCAGCGTGCCCGGCATGCGCATCGGTGGCGGTACCGACGAGATCCACCGCAACACCGTCGCCGAACGATCGCTCGGGCTGCCCAAGGACAAGCCCGTACCGGCATGAGCGCCATGCCGTTCGGACAGGACAACCACAGCGCACCTATGCGGGCCGCTGACGAGAGTAGGGACGAATCGATGGGACATCTGGATGGCAAGACCATCATCGTGACGGGCGCCGGCCGCGGGATCGGGCGCGAGCACGCACTCCTGTTCGCCCGCGAGGGCGCGAACGTCGTAGTGAACGACCTGGGCGGCGCCCAGGACGGCAGCGGCGCCGCGATCGGCCCGGCCCAGCAGGTCGTGGACGAGATCACCGCCGCGGGCGGCCGCGCGGTCGCCAACGGTGACGACGTGGCCGACTCGGCCGGCGCCGCGCGCATCGTCGCCACCGCGGTGGACACCTTCGGCGGCGTGGACGGCCTGGTGAACAACGCGGGCATTCTGCGCGACCGGGTGCTGGTCAACATCGATGACGCCGACTGGGACATCGTGTTGCGGGTCAACCTGCGCGGCAGCTTCGTGATGACGCGCGAGGTGGGCCGGTACTGGCGTGAGCGGAGCAAATCCGGCGCGGCGGTGGCGGGCTCGGTGGTGAACACCAGCAGCGAGTCCGGAGTCTTCGGCAACCCGGGCCAAGCCAACTACGCGGCGGCCAAGGCCGCGGTGGCGTCGTTGACCCAGGTGGCGAGCAAGGAGTTGCAGCGATACGGCGTGCGGGTCAACGCGATCCTGCCGCAGGCCCGCACCCGGCTGACCGAGGGCGCCTTCGGTGACGCGCTGGCAGGCAAGGAAGGCGAGTTCGATCGTTTCGACCCGGCCAACGTGTCGCCGTTCGTCGGCTACCTACTCTCCCCGAACTGCCAGCTCACCGGCGAGGTCTTCCTGGTCGGTGGCTCGCGCGTGCAGCGCATCCGCCCCTGGACCAAGGATCCGGAGTGGAAGCTGATGACCGACGGCCGCTGGACTCTCGACGCTCTGGAGAAGGCGGTCGCCGACGCGGGCGTGCCCGCCGGTGCGAACAGCTGGACCGCCAATCCCGGGAAGGGCTCGAAGTGACAGCCGTGCAGCAGCCTTCGGTCGATCGCACGACTGAAGCCAAGATGCCCGAGGCGGTCATCACCGACGAGATGATCGCGTCCATGGAAGCCCGCGCCGGCGTAAACCTGCGGATCGACCACTCGGTCAACAACGAGGAAGCCACCCGCATCGCGGTGACGAAGTTCGTCGGTGGCATCGGCGATGTCAACACCCTGTGGACCGATCCTGCGCGGGCGGCCGGGTCCGACTACGGCGCCCCGGTGGCGCCCCCATCGTTCGTGATCGGCTGCTTCTCCGGCATCCAGTTCGGCTGGCCCGGGCTCGGCGCCTTCCACAACGCCACCCAGGCGCGGTTCCACCAGCCGGTGTACTGGGGTGACAAGATCGCCGCGACGTGCCGGTACGACGGCTTCACCGGACCGCGGCCGAGCAAGTTCGCCGGCCGCATGGTGACCGACCACTTCGTCAACAGCTACCGCAACCAGCACGGCGAGCTGGTGGCCGAAATAGACTGGCAGGTAGTGAATTTCGAGCGCGGCTCGGCCAAGTCGCGGTCGAGGCAGAAGGTGAGCGACAGCGCCGGGCCGCCCCTGGAGCTGCCGCACCCGTGGACCGAGGAGGAGATTGCCGAGGTCGAGCGGCAGGTGCTCGCTGAGCAGCCCCGCGGCGCCGAGCCGCGCCTCTGGGAGGACGTCGATGTCGGCGAGCAGGTCCAGACCCTCACCAAGGGCCCGATCGGGCTCACCGACGAGGTGGCGTTCATCGCCGGCGGCGGCACCCCGATACCGCGACTGAAGGCGCACGCGGCCGCGCTCGCCGACTACCAGGCCCATCCGGCGTGGTCGTTCCGCGACCCGGTGATGGGTTCGAGCGAGCCGATCTACGCGGTGCACTACAACAAGGCAGCCGCCAGCGCGATGGGCGTCGCCTTCCAGTACGACGTGGGCTTCCAGCGGCAGTGCTGGCAGGTGCAATTGCTGACCAACTGGTGCGGGGACAACGGCTGGGTGGTCTCCTGCAGCGCCCAATACCGCGGCTTCGTCTACCTGTCCGACGTGGTGACCCTCGGTGGCGAGGTGACCGGCAAATCGGTGACCGAGGACGGCGAACACGTCGTCGAGCTGACCACCTACGCCCGCAACCAGCGGGGCGCCGATGTTATGCCGGGGACCGCCATGATCGCGCTGCCGACCAGGGCGGGTCGCTCGCCGGTGGCTGCCCGTGCGCGAACGGAATAGGGGAAACACCATGGGCATCGATGCTCAGGAGCGCCGAGAACTGGCCCGCGCGGTCCGGGACGCGGCGGCTTCGGGACCGCGGGAATCCATGGACGAGGCGGGACGCCCCCGCCTCGACGTGCGGCTGTGGAAGGTGCTGACCGAGCAGATGGGCCTGGCCGGCCTGCTGCTGCCCGAGCAGGATGACGACGCGAGTGCGGGCCTCGGTGGGGTCGCGCTCGTCCTCGAGGAGCTGGCGCGATCGCTGGCGGTGGTGCCGGGGCTGTCCTCGCTGGGCAGCGCGACCACGCTGTTGCGGGTCGTCGGCACCGATGCCGCTGATGCTCTGCTGGCACGTATGGCCGAGGGTGCGGTCACCGCGTCCGTCGTATGGTCGGACGCGTCCGCGCCCACTGCCGACCCGGCCTTCGTCGTGGACGGGCAGGCGGCGCCGGGTGCGGACGCACGCGTCACCGGGCGCGCCGAGTTCGTGCTCGACGGCGCCGACGCCGACGTCCTACTGATACCGGCCCGCTGCGGTGACGAGTCCGTCGTCGCGGCGGTCGAGGCGACGGGGCCGGGTGTGGTTCGCCGGCGTAGGCCCGGGCTCGACCTGACACGTGGGCTCACCGCGGTCGACCTGGCCCAGGCCAAGGGCACCGTGCTCGGGGTCGGGGTGGACGTGCAGGCAGCCCGCGATCTGACCCTGGTGCTAGTCGCGGCCGAACAGGTCGGGATCGCACAACAGTGCCACGACGCGGCGGTGCACTGGGCGAAGGAACGAATCCAGTTCGATCGCCCGATCGGGCAGTTCCAGGCCATCAAGCATCACCTCGTCGATCTGCTGATGGCGCTCGAGCTGGCCCGCTCGGCACTCGACGTCGCGACTCGTGCGGGTGACGACTATCTGGCCGAGCCGACCGCGGATCGGGCCAGGGCGCTGGCCGTCGCGGCCAGCATGGCCAAGGCGCGGTGCAGTGAGGCGGCCGTCCTGGTGGCCGACGAGTCGCTGCACATCCTCGGCGGCATCGGGTTCACCTGGGAACACGATGCTCATCTGTACCTGCGCCGCGCGAAGTCGCTCGAAGTGCTCTTCGGTGTGCCCGCGGCGCATCGTGCTCGGTTCGCCTCGCTGCTGCTGCAGGAGGACGCCCATGTCTGAGGACGATCCCGTACTCGTCGACATCGACGCCGCCGGTGTCGCGACCGTGACACTGAACCGGCCGAAGCGCAAGAACGGCCTGAACAAGGCTATGGTCGACGCTGCGATCACCGCCCTGGAACGGATCGCCGCCGACGACGCCTGCCGCGTCGTCGTGCTCACCGGCTCGGGCTCCTCGTTCTGCTCCGGTATGGACCTGGCCGAGCGCATCGAGCCCGACGAGCTCACCTTCATGCGCCGGGTGGGGCAGCTGTGCGATCTGATCCACCGGCTGCCCTTGCCGGTGATCGCGAAGGTACGGGGTGGCGCCATCGGATTCGGTGCCAACCTCGCACTGTGCGCCGATCTGGTCGTCGTCGGTGAGAGCGCGGTGTTCGGCGAGATCTTCGCCGAGCGCGGACTGGCCATCGACGGTGGCGGATCGTGGCTGGTGCCGCGATTGATCGGCCTGGGTCGCGCGAAGGAGATCATGCTTTTTGCCCGCCGACTACCCGGCTCCGAGGCCGCCGGGCTCGGGCTGGCCAGCCGCTGTGTGCCCGACGACACGCTCGACGCGACGGTCCAGGAATGGGCGGATCGACTCGCGGCGGGCCCGCGCCGCGCGCTGTCGGTGATCAAGCAGCAGCTCAACGCGTCGTACCAGCGGTCCTTCGCCGATGCGATCGAAGCGGAGGCGCTCGGTCAGTCGCTCGCGTTCCGGTCCGCGGAATCGCGTGAGGGCGCACGGGCGTTCTTCGAAAAGCGCGCACCGGACTTCCGGTCCTGCTGAGGCGTGACGACGAAGGCCGGGGCACCGTTGGAAAACGGTGCCCCGGCCTTCGTGCTCTCTCAGCGCACCCGCACCCGAAGCGACGGCATGCCGTGCAGGACGAAGCTGCGGTGGAAAGCGATCTCGGAATCGGAATCGGCATCGGCGAGCTCGATGCGCGCGCAGCGGGCCAACAGTGCGCCCAGCGCCAGCTTGGCCTCGAGCTTGGCCAGGTTCATGCCGAGGCACGCGTGTTCGCCGCGGCCGAACGACAGGTGCCGGGCACGTCCGCGGTCGAGTTCGAGCGCGTCGGGCTCCGGATATGCTTCCGGATCACGGTTCGCGGCACCGGTGACGAGGTAGATCAAGCTGTCCGCGGGGATGCGGACACCGCCGATCTCGACATCCTTGGTCGCTACCCTCCAGATGCCCTGCACCGGCGGCTCGAGGCGCAGCACCTCCTCGACGAAGTCCGGGATCTCGGCCGGGCTCTGGCGCAGGCGCTCCTGCAGCTCCTGGTCTCCGGCGAGCTTCCAGACCGCGCTGGTAAGCAGGTTGGTGGTGGTCTCGTTGCCTGCGACGAGGAACTGCACGAGCATCTGCAGCAGCTCGGCCTCGTCGAGCGGTTCCGCACCGTCCAGGCGCGCGGCGATCAGATCGCTGAGCAGGTCGTCGACGGGGGCGGCGCGGCGCTTGTTCAGCTCGTCGGTGAAGTAGTCGTAGAACTCATCGACCTGGTCGAACATCTCCACGACGGCGTCCACGTCGTGCTCGAGCGCACCGACACCGCGGGTGAAGGCGTTGGACCAGCCCTTGAAGGTCTCCATCCGCTCCGTCGGCACACCCAGCATCCGGGCGATGATCGTCATCGGGAGGGGCAGGCTCAACGCGGGGACGATGTCGAATGGTTCGTCGGTGGGGAACCGCGCGATGAGATCGTCGACGAGCTCGGTTACGGCGGTGTCCATCTCGGCCACCCGCTTGGGGGTGAAGCCGGCGTTGACCAGGGCACGCTGGCGCTTGTGCAACGGCGGGTCGGCGAAGAGCAGGACGCGGGCCTTGGCGAGTTCCACGCGCCGCGCCGCGGCCCTGCGGGTGCGCTCGGGGAGCGAGTCGTCCTCGAGCACGCGCTGCGCCAGGCCGGAGACCGAACTCGGGCCGCTGGCCAGGCGGTTGGAGTAGGTCTCCGCATCGCGGAGCACCTCGAGGATGTCGTTGTATCGCGTGACGAGCCAGCCGCCGAGCCGGTCGCTGTAGGCCACCGGCTCGGCGTTCCGCTGGGCGGCGTAGGCGCCGTAGGGGCAGCGCACCACATCCGGCCGTAACGCAAGCAGATCGTCGAACGTGGCCACCGGGCAGGTCCCGGCTTCCGCCGTGTGAGTCACCACAACTCCTCCAAAAATAGCTGAGACATAAATCATCTATGTCTAGAGTATTGGACGTGAGCATGGGTGTCCACCACCTCTCGGGAGGGGCGATGTGCCGAGGGTGATGCCCCCGGCGTCACAAGTCGAGGACCAGCTTCGGGCCCTTGCAGCGACTGACGCAGATCATCATCATGTCGCCGTTCTCCTGCTCGTCCTCGGTCAGGTAGTCGTCGCGATGATCGGGCGTCCCCTCCAGCACCCGAACCTCGCACTCGCCGCAGTAGCCCTCCTCGCAGGAACTCGGGTGGTCGGGCAGGACCTTGTGCACCTGCTCGAGGATCGTGCATCCTTCGGCCACCGTGAAGGTGACCCCGGTCTGCCGCAGTTTCACCTCGAACACCTCGCCCGCGGTGTCGATCGGTCCGGCGGCGCCGAATCGCTCGAAGTGCAGGCCACCCAGGTGGGTGTGCTGCGGGTATTCCGCGGCCACCGCGTCGATCATCCCGTTCGGGCCGCAGACATAGACCTGGGTGCCGGGCACGGCCCGACCGAGAATCGCGGGCAGCTCGGGGTAGCCGCACTCGGACTCGATCCACACGTCGACCCGCTCGCCGAGGGCGGCCAGGGATTCGCGATAGGCCATCGAGGTGGCGCTGCGGCCGCCGTAGACCAACAGCCACTGCGCGCCGCGGGCACGGGCGTGCTCGAGCATCGGGATCATCGGCGTGATGCCGATGCCGCCCGCGACGAACAGATACGAGTCGGCCTCGACGAACGGGAAGTTGTTCCTCGGCACCCGGACATCGAATTCCCGTCCGGCGCGAGCGATTTCGTGTACCTCGCGGGACCCGCCACGCCCGTTCTCCGCCCGGAGTACGGCGATGACGTAGGAGGACCGATCCGCCGGATCGCCGCACAGCGAGTACTGCCGGGACAGGCCGGAGGGCAACCGCAACTCGATATGCGCGCCCGGTTCCCAGCCCGGCAGCGGCTGCTTGTCCGGGTGGGTGAAGGTGATCTCGATGATGTCGTCGGCGATCGGGCGCACTGTCGAGGCACGCAGGACCAGACGTTCGGCGGTCGTGGTGGTCATCGGAATGGTCCTCCGGCTGATGGCGGGCTTCTCACCCGTGCGCGGCGTCGATCAGCGGCTTCAGGTTGCCGAGAACGTCGAGCCAGGCTTCGGGTGCAGTGATCTCGGAACAGAAGTTGGTCTCCACGACGACACCGTCGAGACCGGCGGCGGCGCATTCGCCGACCCGTTCGGTCATCTCGTCGACGGTCATCCGCGCGCCCGCGGTGGACTGCTGGGCCAGGCGATAGATCGCGCCGACCTCGGGCTTGCCCGCCGGTCTCCGGTCGTTGATCCTGGCCAGCGTCGCCACCACCGCATCGATCGGGATCGAGCCGGGATTCCACAGGTCGAAGTCGCGTGCGGTGCGGGCCAGCCCGGGCTCGGAGTACATCCCCGACATCAGGCGCGGCGGTGTCACGGGCTTGGGGCGCATGATCGCCGGATTGATGTCGAAGAACGGGCCGTGGTGCTCGACCGGGTCGTCGCCCCAGCAGGCGCGCAGCGCCGGCACGAAGTCGTCCATACGTTTGCCTCGGGTCTTCGGATCCACTCCGACGGCGCGGTGCTCCTCCTCGGACCAGCCCACGCTGAGACCGACGACGGAGAGTCGGCCACCGCTGAGCCGGTCGACGGTCGCCAGACGGTTGGCCAGCTGGGCGGGCCAATGGTTGCCGCCGACCAGGATGCTGGTGCCCAGTCGCATGCGGTCGGTCCAGCCGGCCACCGCGGCGAGCAGTTCGGTGGGCGCCCAGACCGACTGGTAGATCTCGGGTTGGCGCTGCGCGCTCCCGCCGTACTCGCCGCTCTGGCGCAGCGCGTAGAGAAAGTGGTCCTGGACCCACAGGTCATCGAAGCCCATGTCGTCGGCCTGCTGGACGAAGTCCCGGATCAGCGATGCCGAGACGACGGGACCGAGTTGGGGCAGGGTGAGCCCGATGGTGGTCATGCTGTGTCCACCCGCTTGGGCAGCACGTCCCGTTGGATGCGGGTCAGGCGGCTGCGGCTGATGCGCCACTTCCCGTCCGCGCACCGGCGGTAGCGTTCGGTGTAGTGGCCCCAGCCCTCATGCGAGACGTAGCCACTGTCCGCGGGGGATTCCACCCGGTCGTACATCGGCCAGATGGCGGTGGCGGTGTCCTCATCGAGGATCTCGATCTCCGGGACGTGCCCATGGTGCACCGAGTATCCGGATCGGAAGTGGTTGGCCACGCTGGCCAGGAATTCCTGCTTGCCCTTCGGCAGCGAGGTGGATTCGGCGAAGTCCACTTCCAGGTCGTCGGTGAACAGGTCGGCGAACTCCTCCCACAGTCGCAGGTCCACGCACCGGAAGTAGCGGGCCTTGAGCCCGCGGATGTCCTCGATCGCGGCCAGTCGGCGTACGGTCTTCGCCAGATCGTTGTCGATCACGTTGTCCTACCGTTCGATGTCGAGGCGAGTCAGTGCCGGTGGCGTGGAAAGCGTTCTTTGATAGGAGAGTCGGCGTTGTAGTCCGCGTAGCGCGCGATGCGGCCGTCCTCCACCACGAAGGTGCCCATGATCGGGATTTCGATCAGCACCGACCCGTCGGCCCCGTGCACCCGGTCCACCCGTTCGGTGAGCACGATGTTGCCGCGCGAGGCGATGTTGAGTAGCTCGGCGGTGCAGTACGCCATCTCGAGGGTGTCGTGCAGGGTGGTCAGGAACGTCATGGCTTCCTGCTTGCCCTTGGTCGCGGGTGAGCCCGTGTTCTCCCAGGACACGTTGTCGGTCATCCAGCGGTCGTAGCAGTCACGCATGTGCGGCCAGGCGCCCGGCCCCCAGTCGTCCAGGAAACCGACGACCGCCTTCTCTGCGTCGGTTCGGGGCTCGGCACCAGGGTGAATGTGCATCTGCGGGACCTCCTACTCCAAAAGAACGTGAAACAAATAGTCGCATGCCATACTATTTATGGTCAATCTAAATGGCAAAGGTTTCGCCGAGGAGGCAGCCGGATGGTGAACAGTGCGGTGGTAGTGGCGGGCGGCGGTATGTCCGGGTTGCTGGTCGCCGCGGCGGCGAGCCGCTACGCGAATCGCGTGGTGATCGTGGAGAAGGACCCCGTGCCGGACCAGCCCGGCCCGCGGCGCGGTGTGCCGCAGGGACGGCAGGTGCACGCGCTGCTGGGGGCCGGGCAGGATGCGATGGAGCGGCTATTGCCCGGCATTGTCGACGATTTCGAGGCCGCCGGCGCGCGGATGGTCGATTCTCCGGCCGATCTGGCGGTCTTCGGCAGCCAGGGCTGGGCAGGCCGGGTGCGCAGCGGCACCCGCACCGTGATGATGCGGCGGCCACAGCTCGAACATGTCGTCCGGGGCCGGGTGTTGGCTCTGCCCAACGTCGAGGTGCACACCTCCTCGGTGGTCGGCCTGACCGCGTCGGAGGACCGGTCGCGCATCACCGGCGTGCGACTGCTCGACGGCGAGGTCGTCGAGGCCGACCTCGTTGTCGATGCGACCGGCCGGGTCTCGCGCTCGCCCGAATGGCTGAAGGAGTTCGGCTACGAGGCGCCGGAGGAGAAGGAGATGCGATCTCACATCGGCTACGCGACGGTGGAGGTACACCTTCCGGAGGGTGCGCTGCCGGACGGTGTGGCGGGCGTGCTGTCCCATCCGCACCCGGCCAACTGCCGGGGTGCTGCGGTGGTGCCCGCCGACAACGGCGTCTATCTGATCGCGGGTCTGGGCATGCTGAATCAGGATCCACCCAAGGACGTGGACGGATTTCTGGCGCACCTGGATGCGGCGCCGAGTCCGATCGTCGGGGAGATCGCCCGTAAGGCCGAGTTCCTGGGACCGGTCGTGCCCTATAGGGTCAGGGGCAGTCGCCGGCGGATGTGGGAGAAACTCGAGCGGATGCCGGACGGGTATCTGGTCGTCGGCGACGCGGTAATGGCGTTCAACCCCCTCTATGGGCAGGGCATGTCGGTTGCGGCGTGTGAGGCGCTCGCCCTCGAACAGACCCTCGACGAGGACCGGATCCTCACGACCGCCGGCCGCCGCGCCCAGCGAGCCATGACCGAGGTGATCGACACCGTCTTCGCCATGGCGGTCTCCACCGACGGAGCCTACGAGGGAGCCGAACTCATCGGCGTCGAGCGGCCCTCCGCCGAGGCCGCGGCCGCCGGAGCCGCACTGTCCCAACTGGCCACGGAGGACGCTGAGGTGGCGCTGGCGACAAAACGCTACGCGCACTTCTTCGACCGCGACGCGTTGCGGACCCCGACTATTGCCGCCAAGCTCGCCGACTGGCAAGCGAAGCGGCGCACGGTCGTGCGCAACGATCCGGCGGTGGTGCCGGGCTTGATCGGCTGACCTGCCTGAAAGCGGCGAGCTCTGAAGGCGACGAGCCGGGCTCGCGTCGTTGGGGGTCTCGGCCTGCGACCGCGGTGTACCCCATCTCCTGCGCCGGCGACTGGAGCTGGGTCGCGGTGCCAGGCTGTCCAGGTAGTCGGTGTGGCGGTGGACTTGCCGTTCCCGTTGTGCGAGGTGATCTTCGCATTCTCCCGTTAAAGTCGGGTTGTCAATAGTATGCAGCTAGACTACCGTCATGTAATGTACATCACAGTGTGCAGATCCGGTGCCGGAGTCGCCTCCCGGATGAAGCCGACCCGATTTCGCCAGTGCGGCTATCGGATTGCGCACGAGAGGTATTGCTAGAGAGGGAGATTCGTCATGGTCGACATCACGCGCCCCTGGGTGGTGGACAACGAGCTCAGTGATCGGTGGCCGGTCTACACCCGCGGGAATGTCGGCGAGGTATCGTCCACGGCGGCGACCCCACTGTTCTGGAGCATGGTGGGCGGCCCGCTCGCCGAGCGCGAATGGAAGCAGGCCTTGGCCGAGTTCGGCGCCTTCGACCTCGACGAATTCCGTATCGATGTGATCGACATCCAGGCTCTGGTGCACGGCTACGTGTATCTGAACCTGTCCAACATGCGCACCTTCGGCGCCCGGATGCCGGGCGCCACACCGGATCTCATGGACCGGACCTACCTGGGCGACCGGCAGGCACCGCCCTACGTCCCGCACCCCGACGACGACAAGCCCGAGTACACCGAGCGGATTCTCGCCACCGTACAGCGTGTGCTGAGCGATACCGCACGCCCCGATGTCGAGGCGCACCGCGATGTCGCCGAGGATCTGCGCGCCCACCGCCCGGATCTGCGCGGGCTGCGGGAGCATGAGCTGGTGGATCGCAGCCGCCAGGTGATGAACGAGGTGTACCCGCCCCTGATTCGCACTCACCTGCGCATGGTCTACGAGGGGTCGGTGGTCACCGGCACACTCGACCAGACGCTGGCTCCACTCGAGGACCCCTCGCTCACCGTCGCGCTGATGAGCGGGCTGGGCAACGTCGCCTCGGCCGCACCGAACGAAGCCATGTGGCAGTTGGGGCGCCGTGTCGCGAGCAACCGGACACTGACCGCCGAATTCGACTGCGGCGTCAAGGATCTCGACGAGCGGTTGCGGTCCTCGGCCGAGGCGGAGGTGGAGGTGGAGGTGAAGTCGTTCGTCGCGGAGTTCGACGACTTCCTCTACCGATTCGGCTCGCGCTCGACCCAGGAGTGGGAACTCAACGCCAAGACCTGGGAAACCCACCCCGCCATCCCGCTCGGCATGATCGACCGGATGCGCTTGCAGCCGGAGGACAAGAACCCAGCCGCCCAGCAGGCCCGCTTGCGCGCCGAGCGAGACGCGATGCTGGCCGACGTGCGCTCCCGGCTCGTGGGTATGCCCGAACAACTCGCCGCTGTCGAACGCGTGCTCGCCTCGGTCGCCCTGTACTCCCAGGCCCGGGAGCAGAGCAAGACCAACACGATCCGAGTGCTGCACGAGGCGCGGATGTGCATGGTGGAACTGGGTGCCCGGTATGCCGCGCAGGGTGTCTTCGCCGAGCCCGGGGACATCGTCATGGTGCGCGAGGACGAACTCGACGCTCTCGTCGAGGACCCGGCGTCGTTTCGCGAAACCATCGCCGAGCGGTGGGAGTGGTGGCGCCAACTGTCGGAGTTGGAGCCGCCACTGATCATCGAGAAGGGGGCGGTCCCGCCGGTCACCGAGTGGCGCAAGCGGCGCGACCACGGTGTCGAGCCGGCCGCCGCCGGTCAGGTGCTCGAGGGCCTGCCCGCCTGTGCGGGCGTGGCCACCGGCAAGGCGCGGATTATCGAGGATCCGGAGGACGGTGTGGAACTGCAACCAGGCGAGATCCTGGTGGCGCCATGGACCGACCCGGGGTGGACGCCGTTGTTCACTTCCGCCGAGGCGGTCGTGGTGAACGTCGGCTCGTCGATGAGCCACGCGGCGATCGTCAGCCGGGAGCTCGGCATCCCCTGCGTACTGGGGGTCACCGACGCGACCAAACGCATCGCCGACGGCACGCTGTTGACCGTGGACGGCGCCACCGGAACGGTCACCGTCCACTGACCTGGTGAAGCTTTCCACGGTCAGCAGCGGTGTCATGATCTCCGCCGCGGTCGCACCGCGCGTGTGCCGCAGCTCCTCCTGAGCGCGGGCGATGGACTGCGCCGAGCGCGTGGTGGATTCCAGGTAGTCGGCCATGCCGCTCGTAGCTGATCGACACCGTCGACCAACAACGTAACCGAGGGCGCCGCCCCTCACGGCAGCGGCCGTTTCGTCGGGAAGCGGGATCGGTCTCGGCCTGCCATCGCCTCAGGGCCTCTGGCCGACACCTTCGCGTACTTGGTCAGGCTGCGTACCGAGGTGTGCCCGGACAATGCCATCAGCATCGGTGTGGACGCGCCACTCCCGGCGGCGTGGGTGAGCCGGGAGTCTTCCGTATCGGGACCCCACGACAGCGGTAGCCGCCGACTTCTCGCTCTGCGGGAATTTATCTCTGGCCGTGCCTAATCACCGCAGGTCTCGCCGGTGGCGTGGGACGTGAGGGGTCGGCGGGAACGGCTTTCGGTCGCCGCCAGGGGCGATGATGTCGAGGTGACCGCAGCGCGCAGCATCTCCGACTCCGACCTGTTACTCGCTCGGGTAGGGGACTACGCCGAGCAGGTGTTGCGCCCCGCCGCGCTGTCGACGGATCGGGGCGGGGTCCCCGCCGAGCGGATCGGTGAGCTGCGGGCGCTGGGCCTGCTCAATCACCTGGCGCCGCGAGAGTTCGGCGGACTGGCGATCGACCGCGACACCGACCGGCGGCTGCATGAGATCGTCGCGGGTGCCTGCTTCAACACCTGGCTGGTGTGGGCGCAGCACGCGCCGCTCATGGGGCGTATCGCCGCCATCCGCGCCGAGGGGGCGTCGTTGTCCGCTCTGTCCGAACAGATCCTGCGCGGTGAGGTGCTGGTCGGCGCGGGCGTCAGTGATGTGCGGCGGTTCCCGGATCACTTCATCGCCGCCCGCAAGTCCGCGGGTGGCTGGGTATTCGACGGCACCCTCTCTTGGGTCAGCGGATGGGGCCTCAATGCCGTGCTGGTCGTGGCCGCCGTGGAACCGGACACCGAGACTGTGGTGACCGCGCTGGTGCCGGTGAGTGAACGCACCCGCAGCGCTGGACCACTCGAACTCGGCGCCGTGGCGGGCAGCCGGACAGCACGGGTGCAGCTGGACGAGGTGTTCGTCCCCGACGAGAATGTGCTGGCCACGGAGAGTCTCGACCAAGCACGATTCGCCGATATCGGCACCGCGAGCGACGCGCGGGCCCATCACTTCGGTCTCGCCGAAACCGTCCTGACCGAGTTGGAGAACACCGGCCGACCGCTCGCCGTCGACGTCGCGGCGGCCTGGCGTCCGCGGATCGCCGACATCCGGGCCACTGCCTACGCTCTCGCTGACGAAGCCATGTCCGTGGGCGGGGGCCCGCATCGCCTCGACGAGCGCCTGGCCACCAAAGTCGCCAGCGGCGAAGCGCTCTCGGCGATTACCCGCGCGCTGCTCATCGCGCGAGCGGGCCGTGGCCTCGCCGGCGACGATACCGCGCAACTGCACGCCCGCTCCGCTCTCTTCGTCCTGGTTCAGGGACAGACCACCGATGTCCGTCGCGCCCAGCTCGCCCAGCTGGCTCGCTGATCACCACCGAACGCTCACCGCGCAGGCGCTGGAGGCGCACGGCTGGAAGGGTGCACTGCGCGGGATCGGCTGGGGTCGTCCGGACACTCTCGGCGTGGCCGCGATGCCGGCCGCCGCTGCACTGATACCGCTGTCACGCAAGCCGCCCGTCGACCGGACACCGATGCCGAGCCAGGACTGTCCGATGGCCTGACACCACTGGGCCACACCACCGTAGCGACGGAGCCGATCCCGGTTCCGGACAGCGAACCGGCCCACCAGTGCTGATGGGCCGGGTGTTCGCGGGCGAGTCAGGCGGAGGCGCGGGTGCGCTCGCGGGCCTGACGAGGGTGCGGTAGTCCGAAGCGTCCGCGCAGGGTGGGATCTGGGTAGTGGGTCTGGAACAGGCCGCGCTGCTGGAGGATGGGGACCACCAAGGTGGCGAAGTTCTCCAGGTCGACGGCGGTTTCGGCGGGCATGACGGTGAATCCGTCGGCGGTACCCGCGTTGAACCACGAGGTCAGATCGTCGGCGACCTGTTCGGGCGAGCCGACCAGCAGCCGGTGGCCCGACCCGCCTGCGCCGAGCTGGATCAGCTCGCGCGCAGTGCGTGGCCCGTCGGCGATCAGCGCTCTGGTCGAAACGCCGAAACCGGTGGAAAACGCCTCGGCTGGGATGGATTCGGGCAGATCGGCGAGGCCGATCGGATCGTCCGGCCCGAATGCGTTCGTCGGCAACCCGAGGTTGGTCAGCAGGCTCGCGGTGAGCCGCTCGATCGGCAACTGGTCGTAGAGTTGCCGCTCGCGCCGGCGGGCCTCGTCCTCGGTAGCCGCGACGAGCACCACCACCCCGAGCGAGATCTTCACATCGTCGGGATGACGGCCGGCCGCCGCCGCTCGCCGCCGGATGTCGTCGCGGAATGCGACGGCCTTGGCCTGGGTCTGGGCCACGGTGAACACGAGGTCGGCGAAGTCACCGGCGAGCTGCAAACCACCCTCGGACCCACCCGCCTGCACGATCACCGGTCGTCCCTGCGGTCCCGGTGCCACCGGCAGCGGCCCGGCCACCGAGAAGAACTCGCCCTCGTGGTCGATGCGATGGATCTTGCCGGTGTCGGCGTAGCGGCCGGTCGCCTTGTCCGCGATCAGCCAGTCGGGGTCCCAGCTGTCCCACAGCCGGGTGACGACGTCGAGGAATTCCCAGGCCCGCCGGTACCGGGTCGCCCGGTCCGGATGCTCGGCCAGGCCGAAGTTGGCTGCGGCGGCGAAAGTTCCGGTGGTGACGATATTGACTGCCGCCCGTCCCTTGGTCACATGATCGAGCGTCTGGAATCGCCGCGCGAGATTGTAGGGCGAGTTGTAGGTGGTGGACGAGGTGATCACCACACCCAGGTTCTCGGTCACCGCGGCCAGGTTGCCGAGCAGCACGAGCGGGTCGAGGCCGGTGCCGGGCGCCTCCTCGATCTCCCCGCGTAGCGCGGGGCTGTCACCGAGGAAGACCGCGTCGATCTTGGCGGCCTCGGCGATCTTCGCCAGTCGCTGGAAGTAGTCGATGTCGAGATAGGCCAGCGGATCGGCGTGATCCAGTCGCCACGCGTGGCGGAAATGTCCCGGGCTCAGCAGGGACAGGTTCAGGTGGAATCCGGTCATCTCAGAGCTTCAGTCCGGTTCCGTGCACGCCGTGCTCATCGATCAGCGCGAGCTCCTCCTCGGTGAAGTCCGGGAAGGTCAGGGCCGCGGTGTTGTGGTCGAGCTGGGCGACCGAGCTCGCGCCGATCAGCGCCGAGGTGACTTCGGGCTTGCGCAGCACCCATTGCAGGGCCAGCTGGGCCAGCGACTGGCCGCGGGCCTCGGCGATCTTGTTCAACTCCGTGGTGCGCTGCCGGTAGGTCTCGTCGATCACGTCGGGGGACAGGAACGTGCTGTTCTGCGCGCGGGCGCCGTCGGGAATGGTCTCGAGGTACTTGTCGGTGAGCAGTCCCTGGGCCAGCGGGGAGTAGACGATCACGCCGAAGCCGTCCTGGGCGGCGGTGTCGAGCAGGCCGTTCTGTTCGGGTCGGCGGTCGTAGATCGAGTACCTGGCCTGATGGATGAGCAGTGGCACACCTGCCGCGCGCAGCTGCTCGGCGACCTCGTGGGTGCGATCGGGCAGGTAATTGGAGATGCCGATGTAGAGGGCCTTGCCCTGCTGCACCGCGCTGACCAGAGCGCCGACGGTCTCCTCCAGTGGAGTGTCGAGGTCGGGGCGGTGGTGGTAGAAGATGTCGACGTAGTCGGTGCCGAGGTCACGCAGGCTGTGGTCGAGGGAGGCCAGAATGGATTTGCGGGAGCCGCCGCGCAGGTAGGGGCTCGGGCCGATCGGATTGCCCGCCTTGGTGGACAGGATGATCTCGTCCCGGTACGGGCCGAGGTCCTTGGCGAGCACCCGGCCGAAATTCTTCTGCGCCGCGCGGTGCGGTGGACCGTAGCGGTCGGCATTGTCGAAGTGGGTGATGCCCAGATCGAAGGCGCGCAGGATGATCTCGCGCTGGGTCTGGAACGGGTAGTCGGTGCCGAACTTCTGCCACAGACCGAAGGAGAAGGCGGGCAGGTCGAGACCGGAGTTACCGGTGCGGCGGTAGGGGATCTTCTCGTAGCGGTCCTGCGCGGCGGTGTAGGTCAGGTCGTAGGCGCCGTAGCTCATCAGGTGGTTCTTTCTCTCGTCGGTTCAGAAGAGGCCGGTGGTCGGGGGCTGCTCGCCCGTCAGGTGGAACGCGCCGGCGACGGCCTGCTTCCACTGGCGGGGATTGTGGTTGGCCGCGGTACGCGCATTGCGCCAGTGCCGGTCGAAGCCGAGGCCTCGGTCGGTGATCGACCCGCCGCCCACGTCGAAGACGAGTCCGGCTGCGGCCAAGGCGGATTCGATGGCGATCACACCTGCCTGGGCGATCTCGACAGCGGCCGCGGCGGCCGCTGTCCTGGCATCCGCGCCGGTGCGCCCGCGCACGTCGTCGAGGGTTTCGGCGGCCAGCACCACTACCGCCCGCGCGGCGAGGGCACGGGCGGCGATCTCGCCGACGGTCTGGCGGACGTAGGGGTCCTCGACGCTGCTGGTCGCGGTGCTGTGCTTGATCGGGCGGGCCTTCTCGCGCACGAATGTGACCGCGTCGTCGCGCGCCCGCGCCGCGATTCCCGCCTGGACAGCGGCCAGATACAGCTGCGCGAAGGAGCCCTGCCACGGGTTGTCGGGTTCGGTCTCCGGTGCCGGGATGACCTCGTCGGCAGATACCCGCACGCCGGTGAACCGGGTGGTGCCGCTGGCGGTGAGGCGCTGGCCGACCGCGTCGAAGTCGTCGAGCCGCTGCACTCCTTCGCGATCCAACGGCACCGTGAACCGCAGGATCTCATCGTCCTCGGTGCGCGCCTGGGTCGAGAACCAGTGCGCGTAGAGACCGCCGGTCGAGTAGTACTTCTCGCCGTCGATCACCCAGTCCTCGCCGTCGCGGCGGGCGGTGGCATTGACCTGGCCGCCGGCTCCGCCGGTGCGCTCGTTGGAGGTGCCCGCGAACAGTTCCCGGTTGCGCAGTCGCTGCAGGATCAGCGCCCGGTGCGGCAGGTCCGGCCTGCTCGCCGCCTGGTTCGCGATCAAAAAGCTGGCCCGCAGTGCCTGCGCCACATTGGAATCGGCGCGGGCGATCTCGATCACCAGTTCGGTGACCTCGCGCAGCGAGCCGCCTGCCCCGCCGTCGGCCACCGCGATACCGGTCAGCGTGACGCCGGCCTCCGCGAGCGCGCGCACGTCGGCGAAGGCGTAATCGCGCGTCTCCTCTCGCACTCGCGCGGTGTCGCCCAGCCTGCGCAGGATCGGCGCCGTCGCCGACCTGATCCCGGCCACGGTGAGTGCCGCAGCCGCATCGGGCTGCTCGACGCTGTTGTCGGTATGCGATCGATCGTGATTCACGTCGTCGGACCGATCGAGGTGTGCGGTGGTCATCGCGCACCGTCCGAGAACGCGTCGGCGGTGCGCACCGCGTCGGTGTCTGCCGGTCCGGTGCCGGTGTGGGAGGACCGCTGACGGTAGTAGCCGGGCACCGGGATGTTGCCGTTGAGCACGAAGTCACCGAGGACGCGCGGCTTGTAGACCACCGGATTGTGGGAGGCCAGGGTGCGGGCATTGCGCCAGTGCCGGTCCAGGTGGACGCGGTTGCGCACCGCGGAGGAGCCGCCTGCGTCGAAAGCCCTTGTCGCGGCGTCGAGTACGGCTTCGATGATGGCGATCTGGGCGGCCGAGGTGTCGAGGTAGGCGCGGGCGTAGGCGGCTTCGTCACCGGCGCGGTGGGCGGCCTCCAGCTGTTCGGCGGCGTGGCGCAACAGTGTCTCGGCGGTGAGCCTGCGCGTCTCCAGGGTGCCGATGACGGACAGGATGTCGGGGTCCTCGGTGGCGGTCTGGGTGAGGGCGTGCAGGCTCGTGCGGGTCCGGGCGCGCACGATCGCGGCGGTCTCGGCGACGATGCTGCGGGCGATTCCGGTGAGGTTGGCCAGGTGCACGATCTGGACGAAGGAATCCAGGCCGCGCAGCGACTCCTGATGGCGGCCGACGTCGCCGTGCTCCGCGACGGGGACGTCCACGAAATAGGTGGTGCCACTACCGGTCTGGCGCTGACCGATGCCGTCCCAGTCGTCGGCGTGGGTGACGCCGGGGTGGCGGGCGGGAATCACCACGAAGCGGCGGTTGCCGTCGTCGTCGGCGACGGCCGTGCGGATGAAGTCGGCGAATCGCGCGCCGGTGGAGTAGAACTTGGTGCCCGAGACCACGCGCGCCCCGTCGGCGCCGATGTGCTCTCGCGTGGTGATCGTGCCCCAGCCGACGGATTCGCCCTCGGCGGGTGCGGCCTCGGCGACGAGGGCCGCGGGTTCGGACTGCGCGTTGCCGAACACCGCGCCTTCGCTGATTCGCCGGAACCAGTGCTCGCGCACCACGGGGTCGGTTTCGGCGCGCAGGATCTCGGTGGTGGTGAAGTGACCGCGCCAGATCTGCGGGATGTTGGAGTCGGCCTGCCCGGCCTCGGCGAGCAGAGCGACCAGCGTCGGTAGATCGACGTCGAAACCGCCGAACTCCACCGGCACTCGCAACCGGCCGAAACCGGCGTCGGCCAGCGACCGGATCAGCTCGTCGGGGTGCTCGAAGGTGAGATCGCGATCGCCGGTGCCCGGCGCGAACTCGGCCAGGACGGCCCGGATGCGGGCCAGCGCCTCGTCCAGGGACGCGGGGGCAGTGGTGGTAGTGGTGGTAGTGGTCATGACAGTCCTCCGATGAGGTCGCGGCCGGCGATCGCGTCGAGCAGTCGAACGGTGTAATCGTCGGTGGGAGAAGAGAAGACCTGGTCCACGGTGCCCTGTTCGACGATGCGGCCCTGCCGCATCACGGCCACGCGATCGGAGATCGCCCGCACCACGGCCAGATCGTGGGAAATGAAGAGGTAGGTCAAGCCTCGGTCCTCCTGCAGGCCGCGCAGCAGATCCAGGATCTGCGCCGCGACCGAGACGTCCAGCGCCGAGATCGGCTCGTCCAGCACGATCACCTTCGGCTCCACCACCAGCGCCCGGGCGATGGCCACCCGCTGACGCTGCCCACCGGACAGTTCCCGCGGATGACGGTCGACGAAATCGGCGGGCAGCGCCGCCGCCTCCAGGGCGGCCACCACCCGATCCCGGTTCGGCTTGCCACGACGGAAGCCGCGCCGCGGTTCGAACGAGCGCAGCGGCTCGTCCACCACGTCGTACACGCCGAAACGCGGATCGAACGAGGAATACGGGTTCTGGTACACGATCTGTACGTCGCGGCGCAGTGGCCGGAACTCCCGGCGACC
The DNA here is from genome assembly GCF_052545135.1 of Nocardia aegles. Classification (NCBI taxonomy): domain Bacteria; kingdom Bacillati; phylum Actinomycetota; class Actinomycetes; order Mycobacteriales; family Nocardiaceae; genus Nocardia; species Nocardia aegles. Next base: position 160,340 of record NZ_JBQWRI010000002.1, on the reverse strand, counting down.
CAGCCGGGTGATATCGGTCCCGAGCAGCTGAACCCGCCCCGAATCCGCCTCGGTCAGCCCGGTCAGCACCCGCGCGGTCGTCGATTTACCGCTGCCGGATTCGCCGACGATGGAAAAGGTTTCGCCGCGCCGCACCCGGAACGAGATGTCGTCCACGGCGGGCACGCCACCGTAGTTCTTGCGCAACTGCTCGACGTCGATGACGGTCTCGTTCGTGACCTCGACCGGCGGACGGTCGCGCACCCACGGCCGCCGCGACGGCACACTGTCGAGCAGGCGGCGAGTATAGGGGTGCCGGGGAGCGGCGACCAGTTGCGCGGTCGGCCCGAATTCGACCAGCCTGCCCTGGTGCAGCACCCCGATCAGATCGGAGCGGTCGGCGGCCACACCGAGATCGTGGGTCACCAGCACCACGCTGGTTCCGGTGCGCGTGCGGACCTCGTCGAGCAGGTCGAGCACCTGCTTCTGCACCGTCGCGTCCAGCGCCGAGGTCGGTTCGTCGGCGATGATCAGCTCCGGCTCCGCCGCGACGGCGGCGGCGATGAGCACGCGCTGACGCATGCCGCCGGACAACTCGTGCGGATACTGCCGGTAGCGGCGCTCGACATCGGTGAAGCCGACCAGCTCGAACAGTTCGTGGACCCGCTGTCGGCGCGCCGCGGTGCCGAGGTCGGTGTGCAGGCGCAGAACGTCCTCGACCTGGTGGCCCACGCGCCGAACCGGATCGAGCGACACCGTCGGATCCTGTGGGATGAGACTGATCGCCCGCCCGCGGACCGACCGCCAGCCTTTGGCGCTGAGCTCGGTGAGGACCTGGCCGCGGAAGGTGATGGTGCCACCGGTCACCGACCCGTTGGCGGGCAGTAGCCCGAGTACCGCGTGCGCGGTGGTGGACTTGCCGGACCCGGACTCGCCGACCAGGGCGAGCACCTGGCCTGCGGGCACCTCGAAGGAAACGTCGTGCACAGCCGGGACGAGCCGGTCACGCACTCGGTATCCGACCTCCAGGTCGGATACCGTCAACACCGGCGTGTCGACGGATTCCACTGCGGGACTGTCTGTTTCGTAAGCGACGCTCATACGGAGGTGCTCCTGGTGAGGTGACGGGACAGGCGATTGGTCGCCAGCACCACCGCGACGAGGGTGAGACCCGGCCACAGCGTCAGCCAGCCGCGGGTGGCGATGTAGTTGCGGCCGTCGGCCACCAGACGGCCCCACTCCGGGTCCGGCGGCTGTGCGCCGAGGCCGAGGAAACTCAGCGAGGCGATCCAGATGATCGCGATGCCGAACTGCACGGTGATCAGCGCGACCGTCGGCGCGATCGAATTGGGGACCACGTGCCGCCGCAGGATGGCTGCCGTCGACGCGCCGCTGGTGGTGGCCGCTTCGACGTAGGTGCTGGTGCGGGCCTTGACCACTTCCGAACGGAGCAGCCGGGCGAAGGTCGCCGCCGAACTCAGCCCGACGGCGATGCCTGCCTGCCACACCCCGAAGCCCAGGAGCACCACGATGGTGATCGCGAGCAGGAAACCGGGGATCGACAGCACCACGTCGATCAGCCGCATGACCAGGCTGTCGGGGAAACCGGCGAACCAGCCCGCCACCGCACCGAGCAGCGAACCGACGAACACGCCGACCAGCACGGCGATGGCCGAGCCGAGCAGCGAGGCACGCGCGCCGTAGACGATCCGGGCGTACAGATCCCGGCCGAGCTGATCGGTGCCGAACCAGTGTTCCGCCGACGGGGGTTTCAGCTTCTGTGCCGGATTCACCGCCAGCGGATCGAAACTCGTGAACAGTTGCGGGACGACCGCCCACAGCAGCACCGTGCCGACGACCACCGCCGCCAGCACCACACTCCAGTTCCTGCGGGTCCAGTGCCACGCGAACAACGTATTTCGGCTGTTACCCGTCGGATCGGTCGGTGTGGTGACCGATCCGGGGATTTCGACGGCGGTCATGGCATCACCACCTCGGCAGGCAGGCGACGCGGAACAGGCGCGACGATCTCCGTGCGCTTCACTACGCGCGATCCGGTGACCCGGCGCGTGCGCCCATCCACGAGCACCCGCGGATCGATGAACGGATAGGCCAGGTCGACCGCCAGATTCACCAGCACATAGGCCGCCGTCGACAGTAGCACCACCCCTTGGACAATCGGCAGGTCCTGGGTGTCGACCGCGACCACGGTCAGCTGGCCGATGCCCTGACGCGCGTACACCGATTCGGTCACGACCGCACCGGCGATGAGCTCACCGAATGCCAGACCGAGCAGCGTGAGCACCGGCAGGCAGGAGTTGCGCAGCACGTCCTTGCGGAAGATGTAGCCCTCACCCGCACCCCTGGCCGCCACCACGTGGACGAACGGCCGCTGCCGGGTCGTGCGCACCGAGGTGGCGAACACCTGGGCCATCGGCGCGGCCACGATCAGCCCCAGGGTCGCCGCGGGTGCGAGGAGCGCGACCAGCGTGCCGTTGTCGACCGAGGGAATCAGGTGCCAGCGAAACGACAGATATTGCAGCGCCAGTACACCCACCACGAAGGTCGGTACCGAGGCGAACAGGGCAGGCGCGGAATCGAACACCCCGCGCAGCCACGCCCACGGCGTGTAGTTGGCGGCGACCGCGACGATACCGGCGAACACCAGTCCGAACACCAGCCCCAGGCCCGTCAACGTCAGGGTCGAGGGCAGGGCGTCGGCGACCGCCTGCGTCACCGGCTTTCCGTTGGTGAGTGAGAAGCCCAGGTCACCGTGCAGCAGCGCCCACAGTGCGCGCAGGTACTGCTCCCACACCGGCCGGTCGAGCCCGTAGAACTCGAGCAACTGCCGACCGGCCTCCGGCGTGATCTGCGCTTCTGGGTTCTGGATCCGGTTGGTCACCGAATCGCCCGGCAGCGCGCTGAGCAACAGGAACGACAGGGTGTAGGCGGCCCAGAGGACCAGTACCGCCTGCATCAGCCGCCGCAAGACATAGTTACGCATCTGCCCGCCCCTACTTGGTGATCCAGGTGTCGTAGAGCCAGGTGCGGGCCGTGGACTCGGTGCTGAAACCGTGCACGGTCGGCGCCAGGCCGAAGACCTGGGTCTCGTCGTAGAGCGGAATCGCGTAACCCTCGCCGAACACGCGGTCCTCGATCGCCTGCACCGCCTTGGCGCGCGCGGCCGGATCGAACTCGAAGGCCTGTGCGCGCACCAGATTGTCGAGGGTCTGGTCGGGGACCGGTGCGAAGAACTCGTTCTGCGCGGTGCTGTCGAACGCGGTGCGCAGCACATCGGCCTCGGCACGCGAGGTCTGGCCTTGCACCAGGGACCAGTTGTCGGGGCGGTTGTTGCGCAGCGAGTCGTATTCGGTCTGCGACGCGCTGCGGATCACCAGGTCGACGCCCGCCTTCTTCCACTGCGATTGCAGCAGCTCCAGCACCGGCTGCGACACCTGGTAGACCGGGGCCACCCACACGTCGAACTGCAGGCGCTTGCCGTCCTTGACCCGGATGCCGTCGCTGCCCTTCTTCCAGCCCGCGCCCTCGAGCAGCGAATTCGCCTTGGCCAGGTCGTAGTTCAGGTACCTGCGCGCGTCACCGCGGGATGGAGTGCCGTCGACCAGGATGGACGTCGGGATGGGGTAGCTGGGCGAGAGGACCGTCTTGTTGATCTCGGTGCGGTCGGTGGCGGCTTGCAGCGCGAGGCGAACGTCCTTCTCCCGGATCGGAGAATTCGAATCCAGTTGCGCCGACAGCTTGTTTGTCTGTCCCTGGACGGGGAAGGCCACGATCCGGCCGCCGTTGGCGGTCACCGTTTCCTCGTCATCGGGGGTGATGTTGCGGGAAATGTCCGCCTCACCCGATTGCAGTGCCCCCACGCGGGTACCCGCCTCGTGCACCGTCTTGAACACGACCCGCTCGAGATAGGCCTTGCCTTGGTGAGCCGATCCTTCGGGCGCCCAGTTGTAATCCTCCCGGCGGGTGAGGGTGACGCCGTTGTTGCCGTCGACCGACTCCACGACGAACGGACCCGATCCGATCCAGTTCTTCACTTGCCCTTGCCCGTTGAGATCCTTCTGCAGAAACGGCTTGGCGAGGATGGAACCGACCCGATAGAACGACGCTACCTGGAGGAAGCCGGCATTGGGCTTGGTGAAGGCGACCTCGATGGTCAGCGGGTCGATCACGGTCGAGGCCTGGTAGTCGGAGAAGAACCGGTCCGGTGGGATGCCGAGTGTCTTGTCGCCCAGGGCGTGCTGGTCGTAGTTGGCCTTCACGATCGCCGCGTCGACCGGGTCGCCGTTGCTGAAGGTCACCCCTTTGCGCAGCCGGAAGGTGTACTTCAGCTTGTCGGGGCTGATCTCCCACGACTCGGCCAGCCAGGGCTTGATCTGCCCCGTCTTGGGATCCTGCCAGGTGAGGCGATCGGCGAGGTTGTTGGCGACCTGGCTGTTGGACCAGATCGAATTCGTCGGCAGCCAGGCGGTGTACTCGATCGGGTCGTAGAACCGGAGTGTGCCGCCGAACACGGGGTCGCCTGCTGCTTCTCCTGGCGACGACGCGCCACCGCAGGCGGCGAGCGCCGAGGCGAGGGCGATGGCCACGGTGCCGGACGCCAGGAGCCTGCGGAATCGGATAGTCCTCATTGCGGTGGTAGATCTTTCGTCGAAGCGGATGGTGACGGGTGCACTCCGGAGATTAGGTCCGCAACCGTCGCATTCCGCGATTTCGGATCGCCAAGAATGACTACACCGATATTGAAGTTCGTCTTCACGATCCGAGCGTTCGAACGTGCACAGAAACTGAACGTGCTCGACCCGCCCGCCGATCTCGACCCACACTCGCCGCATGTGGCTCTCGCCCGGTCGGCGTAGCGGAACTGCACAGAATCGCGCTGATCGTAAGGATTTCCCGGAATGTCGTCGGTAGCGAGTATGGGGATATCGGGATGCCAACCGATCGGAGCGAGGAATTCATGTACGACATTCGACGTCTGGTCCTGTTGCGTGATCTCGCGGAGCGAACCACCATGACCGCGGTGTCGGAATTGCATGGAATCACCACCTCGGCGGTGTCGCAACAGTTGCGCATCTTGGAGGAGGAAGTGGGCACCGTGCTCACTCGGCGCGAAGGCCGGGTGCTGCGTCTGACCCACGCGGGCCGGGTGCTGGTGGACTACACCTCGCGTGTCATCGCCGCCCTCGAGGAGGCCGAGAGTGCGGTGGCCGCGACCGCGGAGGCGATCACCGGGGTGCTCACCCTGGCAACCTTCCGCACCGCGCAGACCCGACTTGCGCTGCCCGCCGCCGCGAAGCTGATGAACGAGCATCCCGGTCTGCGGGTGCGGGTGGTGGACCTGAGGCCGGTGGACTCGGTGCCCGCGGTGCGCCAGCAGGAGGTCGATATCGCGATCACCTACTCGTACTCGTTCCGGGCTCGCGACCTGCCGCTCGGGCTGTCCTCGGAGTTCCTGTTCGATGATCCGCTGGTGTTGCTCGCCCCGCCGGGCCCGCGGGAACGGGCACGTCAGCATGGCTTGGCCGCGGTGCGCGATGCGGACTGGATCACTGCCCGCGACGGGGCGCCGTCGATCGTGTCGGTGCTGTACGCGTGCCGCGAGGCCGGTTTCGCCCCGCGCATCGAGCATCGCAGCGGCAGCTTCGCCGGGATGGCCGAGATGGTCGACCACGGGCTCGGTGTCGCGGTGGTGCCGCAGATGTCGGTTCCGCCGGAGTACCGGCATCTGATCGCATGCACCATCACCGACGGGTCGCGGCAGGTCGGCGTGACCTACCGGCAGGCCGCGCTGGAACGACCGGCCATCGGGGCGGCCATCCGCGCGCTGCGCGGCATCGCCACACCCGAGCAACTGGCGTCATAGTCGTGGGCGACGATCGGCGATGCGGGCCTCTCCGACACTGAATCGCGAATTTCTCGACAATCCCTTCATCGTGGCCAGGGCGCCTTTATCGGCGGATTCCGGTAGGCCGCACAGATACATGCGTCCGATCGCTGACGTCGGTCGTGACGCGACCAGGAAAGTGACACCCGAATGACTACCGTGACACCAGCACAGACCGTGCACGGCCTGGACGAGACCGCATTCGCCGACGCGCCGGCGGCGATCGCGGGCCGCGCGCAGGAGCAGCAGCCATGAACCGACGACAGGTGCATCTCAACGTCAACATTCTCAACGCGGGAGTATTCGGCGGATCGTGGCGCTTCCCCGGCACCGATCCGGCCGCCTGCTTCACCCTCGACCACTACGTGCGAATCGCGCAGCGCGCCGAGGCGGCCACCTTCGACGCGATCTTCCTCGCCGACGGCCCCGCCATCCGGGAGGACATCCGATACCGGCCGTTCAACAGCCTCGAACCGACCGTCATCCTGGCCGCCGTCGCCGCGGCCACCGAACGTATCGGACTCATCGCCACCCTGTCGTCGAGCTACAACGACCCCTACGACGTGGCCCGCCGCTTCGCCTCACTCGACCTGCTCAGCGGCGGTCGCACCGGCTGGAACGTCGTCACCACGGCGGGCGCGGACGCCGCCCGAAATTTCGGTTTCGACACCGAACCGGCGCACGGCGCCCGCTACGAACGCGCCGCCGAATTCGTCGAGGTGGTGCGCACGCTCTGGAACAGCTGGGAGCCCGGCGCCCTGATCGGTGACAAGGCCACCCACCGTTTCGCCGACCCAGCGCGTATCCACCGGGCCGATCACCGTGGCCCGCATTTCGACGTGGCGGGCCCGCTGAACGTGCCGCGCTCACCGCAGGGCGAACCGGTGGTCGTGCAGGCGGGTGCGTCGAAGGACGGCCGGGCACTGGCCGCCCGGGTCGGCGAGGTGATCTTCACCGCCGCCCAGACCGAGGACGAGGCGGGGGAGTACTACCGCGACGTCAAGGGCCGCGCCGCCGGATACGGTCGCCGAGCCGAGGATGTCCTGGTGCTACCCGGCCTGTCCACGGTGATCGGCTCCACCGAGGCCGAAGCCGCGCAACGCAGGGAACTGCTCGCCGAACTGGTGCCCCCGGAGTACGCGCTCGACCGGTTGGCGAGCCAGCTCGGCGTCGACCGCGACGACCTGACCCTCGACGGTCCGCTGCCGTGGCACCTGCTCGCCGACCCCGACGAAGCAGGCGGCTCGCAGACGTTCTACAAGATCGCGCTCGGCCTGGCTCGCCGCGAGAACCTGACGGTGCGGCAACTGCTGCGCAGATTGGGTGGCGGCGCGGGCCACCGGATCGTCACCGGCACACCGGAACAGATCGCCGACGCGATCATCGACTGGGTCGACAAGGGCATCGCCGACGGTTTCAACCTGATGCCCGACGTGCTGCCCGGCGGCTTCGACGACTTCGTCGACGGCGTCGTGCCGATCCTGCGCGAGCGCGGCGTGTTCCGCACCGACTACGAGGCGACCACCCTGCGCGGTCACCTCGGACTGCCCGTCCCCGCCTACCGGGGAACCGCCGCGGAAGGGGCTGCCTGATGGCACGCAGACTGCATTTCCTCGTCAATGTCGGCAGTGCCGGCTACCACCCGGCCGCCTGGCTCGAGCCGGCTTTGCCCGCCGACGCGTTCATCCAGCTGCCGCACTATCAGCGAGTGGCCGCCGAGGCCGAACGCGGCGCCCTCGACGGGCTGCTGTTCCCCGACATCCCGGTGCAGCAGCCGGGGATCGCCCGCGCGCCCGCGGCCACCCTCGACCCGATCCTGCTCACCTCGGCGCTGGCCGTGTCGACCGAGCGCATCGGACTGATCCCCACCGCGACGACCTCGCTGAACCTGCCGTACAACCTGGCCCGAAGAATCCTGTCGCTCGACCATATCAGCGGCGGCAGAGCGGGCTGGAACGTCGTCACCACCTTCGAGCCCGCCGCGGCACGCAACTTCGGCATCCGTGAACTACCCGAGCGCGACGAACGCTACCGGCGCGCCGGCGAATATGTCCGTCTCACCGAGAAGCTCTGGGACAGTTGGGAATCCGATGCGGTGATCGGTGACCAGGAGCTCGGCCGGTTCGCCGATGCCGACCGCGTGCACGCGGTCGAGCACCGCGGCGAGTTCTACTCGGTGGCGGGACCGCTGAACGTGCTGCGCTCGCCGCAAGGCCGCCCGGTCCTGGTGCAGGCCGGCGCGTCCCCGCAGGGCCGCGCGTTCGCCGCCGCGCACGCCGAGGCGATCTACACGACCCAGCTGAGTCTGTCGGCCTCGCGTACGTTCTCCGCCGAGATCCGCTCGGCCGCAGCGGCGTCCGGCCGCGACGGGGACGCGATCCGCATTCTGCCCGGGCTGGTGCCGGTGATCGGCGCGACCGAGGCCGAAGCCAGGGCACGCTTCGATGAGTTGCAGGGCCGCCTGCACCCCGACAGCGCGCCTGCCCGCCAGCTCGCCCGCTGGCTCGGTTACCCCGACGTGGAACTCGACCTCGACTCGCCACTGCCACTGCGGCTCACCACGCTGCCCGAAGGCCGGATCGGCCCGCAGGGCTTCTTCGCCGCGATCACCGGATACGCCCGCGAGACCGGACACACCGTGCGGCAACTGCTCACCGAATTTCTCGGCGGGCACCGCGTGGTGATCGGCACGCCGGTGACGGTGGCCGACCACATCGAGCTGTGGTTCCGCACGGGCAGCATCGACGGCTTCACCATCATCCCGGCCGTCCTGCCCGGTTACCTCACCGACTTCGTCGACCAGGTGGTGCCCGAGCTGCGCAAGCGCGGACTGTTCCGCCACGAGTACGAGCACACCACCCTGCGCGGGCACCTCGGGCTGCCCGAGCCCGCGAATTCCTTTGCCCGCGAGCCTGTCTCCGCTGCCGGAAACTGACAACTCATTCCATGACGTCGCGATACCCCTGCCGCACCGGCGTGCTGGTCAGCCCACTCACACTGGCCGCCATGAACTTCGGTGCCTGGGCCAACCGTGATCAAGACGACGCGGCGAAGATCATCCACCGCGCTCTCGACGCGGGCATCAATGTCGTCGACACCGCCGACGTGGACTGCCAGGGCGAGAACGAGGAGATCGTCGGCAAGGCGCTGCGCGGCTGTCGCGACGACGTGGTGCTCGCCGGCAAATTCCACGGCCAGATCGGTACCGACCCCAACAGTCGCGGCGACTCCCGGCGCTGGATCATCCGGGCCGTGGACGACTCGCTGCGCCGCCTCGGCACCGACCACCTCGTCCTCTACCAGGGGCACCGGCCCGAATCGGTCAGCACGCTCGAGGAAACCGTTGCGGCGCTGGACGATCTCGTGTGTTCGGGCAAGATCCCTATTACGGCACCTCGGTGTCCCTCCGGTGAACTGGTCGAGGCGCAGTGGATCGCGGACAGCCGGGAGGTGAATCGTGCTGCTGCCGCACAGGTTCCGTATCCGCTGCTGATCCGCGGTATCGAGCGGGAGACCTTGCCGATCGCCAGAAGGTACGGTCTGGGTGCACTCACCTACGGCCCACTCGCGGCCAGCTGGCCGTCGGGCCAGTACCGGCGCAGCGCAGCCACAGTCGCACCGCGCCGACCTGATCCCGGGCAGGTTCGACATCGAATCACCCGCGCACGATTTCCCGCTAGAATTTGGCCCGAATGATATTCCGCTTACCCAGGTCGAACGTTCGTCCTTCCAGTGCTGCGGCTGGTGCAGACCGGCAGCGGCGGCATGTGTGGCCCGGAAATCCTTGACCCACAGCGAACCCAGGCCGCGGCGTCCGATTCACGATGCGAATTCCGGGCACAAGTTCGTCGTCGCCGCGCTCACGAACAGCGTGCCCTGGCTGAAACGGTAAACCCGCTCAACCGAAGATATCTCGTCGAGAACCGACACACCTGCGCGCAGGTGGTCACAGGTCGCGTAACCCGCGGTAATCATCTCGGTCGCCGATTTTCCGGGCAGGGTGGCGTTGTTCAGGCTGATCTCGTCGAAGAACATGGCTTCGGCGGTGCTGGTGTCGGCCGTCGCGGTAGCACCGTCGACCGCAGCATTTCCGAGTGCCACGAGTATCGCAGCACAGGCAACTGCGAAGGTGCGGCGGCGGATTCGGTTGATCACCATGATGTCTTTCCTTGGGTTCAGGCGCCGTTGTCGACGCAGTACCAACGATCCCGCAGCCACCATCGGCAAAGAACCCACCCCAGGGCTGACACAGGCCACCCTCGAATCTCGCCTGTGCTCCCTGGCAGGATGCGGTCGCGCTGGAAGTGCCAGCCCGACTGGGGACAGGAGGGCCGCCTCCCCAGCAACCCGACAACCGCCGAGTTCCTGCAAGCGCTGGCGACCGGCGAAGCGCCATAAGCCACGACGCCCTCGACGCCCGATCCACCCCGTGGGCTTTGACCAGCAAAGTAGATGGAACCTACGAATTCGAGCTCCTGTCCCTGCGAGAGTATTTCGCTGCCCGGTTCCTCTACCGCAACGCGGGCGAGGAAAATCCTGACTTCTCGACACCACGGCCGTGCTACGCGAGCTGCTGCGTCGCCCCTATTGGCTCAACACTGCCAGGTTCTATGGGCGCAACGCGAAGGGGAACGCAATCTACCCTCTGACGGCCGGGATCGATCTGCGGATGCGGCGTCACGATTCCGAGTTCCGGTCTGACGAGGCTGACCAGCCCGTTCACGGGCGCTGCCGCTGCCGCGTTCGCAATCCGGTTCATCCCGCTCCTCCTCCTGAGCCTCGTAGAACTCGCGCAGGACGGCCCCGCGCTCGTCTTCAACGCTGTCGCATGGGACGCCTTCACCGCGAGCCTGAGCCGGCGCGGCATCCACCTCTAGACGCACGACGATGCCCTCGCACACCACTGCGGGGGCATCGTCATGTCGGGACACGATCGCGCAAGTCAGCTGGAACGTGCCCCTTACCCTTCCGGCCGATACGCCACACTCGATACAGTCTGAGAGCTTCGTAACGGCCCCCCAGCCGAAACGATTGATCAATCAACAACAGACTGCACCAGGGGTCACCGTGTCCCAACCGCCGCCAGGGCCGCCACCACCGCCATATGGGCCACCGCCTCGTCCTGCGAGGCCGTACAAAAAGAACGACCCGGCCTGGCTAGGCCCACTGATCGTTGCAATCGTTGTAATTTTCGTGCTCGGCATGGCGGAACAGTCTGGGCTTGACGGCACTGGGTTCACGGTGCTGCTCATCCTGGCTATACCTGTAGGGCTCCTCGTACTGATTGTCCGCGCCCTGATTCGAGTGGGCGACAAACGGCCCGCGCCGGTCGTGATCGCTCCACCGCGAACTTCCGGCCCTCCCCCAGGCTGGTATCCAGACAGTGCAGGCGTGAGGCGCTGGTTCGACGGCAGCCAGTGGACGGAGTTCACTCAGCCGCCGCCGAACCCCGACAGCCCCTGAAACGCCAATAGTCTGAACGCCTCATCGCCGACGCGAAGCTGGCGCAGAGCACGTCGCCCGCGTCCTACCTGGCCCTGCGAGTGGCCGATGCCGGTCAACGTGATGCGGGTGGGATGCTCTGCTCGTACTGGAACACGTTGTGGGGGTCGTACTTCGCTTTGATCTCCCGCAGCCGCTCGAAGTGCTCGCTGCCCCAGTAGGCGGGCTCCCACCGCTGCATTCCAACGTTCGGCACGTTGACGTAGGCGCCGTCCACATAGGGTCGCAGTGCCTGGCTGAACTCGGCGGTCCAGGCTTGGGCCTGCGCGGTCAGCGGGTCGCCGACTCCGGGTTGTGAGGAACGAGTTCCCCAGGCCGCGCCGATCTCGCCGTAGAAGAGCGCGTCGCGGTGCGCGAAGGCCGTACCGCCGGTCGGCTCCTTCTCGATCGCCCCGCCGAAGGCATCGACGAAGTAGTTGCTGTCTTCGGAGGGAGCGTTGCGCATGAAGTCGCCGATGATGTCGATGGCCGCCTTCGGAAACCGCTGTTTGGCGAACTGCGAGAAGAACTTCCAGTTCGCGGGCTCCTGCGCGAGTGGAATCTGGCTTCCGCCGAAGATGTCGCCCCAGTTGCCGACCCGCACCGTGACATCGGGTGTGCCGACCGACAGGATCGGCGCCAGCATCTCCCTGGCCTGCGCCGCCTCCCCTTCCACGAGCCACCCGGACAGCATGATCTGGGATTTGTGGATCTCCAGCTCGGACCCCAGCCTGCTGTCGGCGGACGGCACCGTGCGCTGCCATGCCTCGAAGATCCCGTTCAGATCCCCGAGTCCGTCCCATGTCGCCTGCACGGAGGCAAGATGGTCGAGCGGATGGACCGTGTAGGTGAGTTGTGTGACGATGCCGAAGTTGCCGTTTCCCGCCCCGCGCAGCGCCCAGAGCAGGTCCGAGTGGTGCTGGGAGTCCACGGTGATCACCTCGGCGCAGTCGTGACCGGACGCGACAACGACTTCGGCTCCCGTCAGGCTGTCGCAGGCCATGCCGAACGAACGGTTGAGCGGCCCCAGACCGCCGCCGAGCGTCGCACCGGCCAAACTCACGCTGCCTTCACTACCGGTCGTGGCCGCGAGGTTCTGCTTCGCGAGCGCTGTCACCGCTTCCAGCTGCGTTATTCCGGCGCCGACCGTCGCGATACGAGTGTCGGGGTCGATCCGCACCGACTTCAGCCCGCTGACGTCGATCACGATGCCGTTGTCGACATTCGACCAGCCTTCGAGAGCGTGGCGGCCGCTGCGCACCCGCAGGGCGATGTCGTGCTGCCGCGCCCACGTCAGGGCGTTCACCACGTCCTCGGTGTTCCGCGCGAACACGATGACCAGCGGATAGTGCGAAAAGAGCTGATCCCAGCCGAGTCGCGCCTCCGTGTAGGACGCGTCACCGGGGCGCACGATATCGCCGGTCAACGTCGCGGGCGGGCATTGCGGGTTCGTGTTCGGCTGATCTGCGATATCGCGGGCGCTCGTGTCCGCGTGATCCAGCGTGACCGCCGCAGTGAGGCCCGCGCCGACGACTGCGCCGACGCCCGCGGCCGCCGACGCCCTGATCAGGTCACGGCGAGAAAGATCGCTCAAGGTCCAGTCCTCTCGATCGGGCTACGCGACTACCCGGCACACTCGAGGAACTCGCACCCGCCGGGCAGTCCTACGTGGTCGACCTCCGCACGTTAACCGGGTGGCGTGGTGACACGTATCGGACACGCCTGTCGGGGACCGATCTCGAACCTCTGCCCGCCGGACATCTCCTACCAGCGAGATCCCGTTCGAAACAGGCCCTGGACCGGCGACCCGCCGCCCGAAACTCCGGACAGAACCTCGTCATCCGCCGGAAGTCGGGCTCGCCGGTCCGGCTGCTATGTGTCAGGCGCGGGCGAACAGCAGTTCGGCGATGAGGGCTTCCGTGCGGGTGCGGATCTCACAGAACCCAGCGTTGAGAATTGCCGATGGACGTGGATCGTAATTCGACCTGAAGAGTTTATTTACTGGTCCTCGAGCACGCTCCGAGCCGCTTCGACATAGAGACATCAAAGCATTCGTCTATAAGTAGCGCAGATAATTACCCATAGTAGCCTGGGCCGGCGACCAGAATAGATTCAAAATATCGAGCCAAGCCATCCCGATCGACATCATTGCCGCCCTCGCGATTGAATCCCAGAGTCAGATCGGGGCAGCTAGGGCAGTAAGGATCGCTATCATCTACCCGAAACCCTCGCAAACGAATAATATTCAACACTGATTCAGCTGTCTCCACGAACACCTCGATACCCTCGAAGGTGACCTGCACGTCGGAATCAATGTCCTCGGGCCGCCAAACCTCGATGGCTGTCAAACGACCATCGGAGCCGAGATGTGCGAATACATCGAGGTTCAGATTCCGGTCGCACACGCGGAGCCTATTTGTCGGCCCCTCGAGTAGTTCAGGAACACCCCAGGAACCCATAGCCCCGGCGGCTTCATCGGAAGACATACCCAGGAGGAGTGGCGGCACACCCACTGGTGGAATCAAGCTCAAGTTCATCTAAGATCCTTTCCCTTTCCCTAGAATTATAAAACAGAGGGTGAATAAGCGCAGTATCGAGAATTCCGCTGATGACTGCCGGGAGGAAATTGACCTGTTTCGAGGCACGGTGGCAGGGATCAATTCGCACGCAATGTAAGGTCGTCCTGTGACTGAATGGCGAGCGCTCAGCGATGCCGAGATCGTCGAGTTGGCTACCCAGCTCTTGTCTCTGGATTGGTCGTGGCGGATGGCTGATATCCCTCAGCTGGCCGCCGAATTCGGCTGGGAGGTGCAGAGTCTCCGGGAGCGATCAGCCATCTTCGACGTGGGCTTCGGCATGGCGAGCGGAGGGGTGCAAGGCCGCGCCGACCTGGCCGAAGTGATCGAGGTGGCAGTGACTGCCAGGACAACCAGTGACGCAAGTGGCCACACATCGCTACGCGATGCCTTCGCGCGGATGGTGTCGGCGCTTACTGATGAACTGGGCGCACCGTCGAAGCAACTTCCAGGGGAGGAACCTGAGGTCCGTTGGGCCGGGGAAAGGACAACACTCCAACTGATTTGCTTCGAAACCATGGTATGCCTGTACTTGGTGACAAACTCGTGGCTCGCCATGCACGACAAGACCATCGAGCTGCAAGAACAAGGACTGATATGACCAGTTGGCGGAGTTCGCCGACGGCCTGACACCGCACGTGGCCGTGTTGTCCGCTGGGACGGTCGTCATCAGCGGAGAGGAAGACCAACCGAAGGAGCGCCGCCGCTTCGTCCAGTTCCGGCAACTCGACACCATGATCTGGGCAGAGCTGCCCGGCGACAGCCGGCTTGCCCCCGGACGTGCAGGCCGGAGACGAACAACCCGCAGCAACAACGCGCGCTCGTCGATGCCGAAGAAACCACAGGTCCAGGGGCGATTTGGTCCACAACGATGGGATCCGATAATCTTGCTGGGCACACCGGTCCGGGTGGCGGAATGGCAGACGCGCTAGCTTGAGGTGCTAGTGCCCTTTATCGGGCGTGGGGGTTCAAGTCCCCCTCCGGACACAGACACTACGCACGCGGGTGGTTGTGGAGCAGCTTCTGCCACGACCGCCCGCTTTCCGTGGTTGTAGGTGAGCTTCAGGCCGAGTTGCCGGTAGACCTCGAGTTTGTCGGTGGGGTCGGCTGCCTTCAGTATGTGGACAAGCCGTCCCAGTGACGTCACGAGTTGGTGGATCTCCTCCCGTTGCTTGCGCTGCTTGTTCCACCTCAGTGGCAGCGCCGGGCTGCCGGGTCGGTGTTCGCCTGCCCGGCCCGCAGGGCGTCCTTGCCCCGCCGTGCGTACTTCGCCGGCGAACGCACCGAGGTGTGCCCGGACAGTGTCATCAGCATCCCGAGGGAGCGGACGCGTGAGCGCCCGCACCGCGGTCGACATCGCCACGGTCCAGATGGTGATGGAACGTCTCGGGCCCACCGTTGCCGACCTGTCAGCCTCACCGTTGCCGACCTGTCAGCGCAGACCGGGCCGGCCACGGCGAGCGGGGAATGGCCGTGTGGTCTCACCGCGCGTGCTCCGGCATGGGTTCGCCGGCAATGTGCTCGACGCTGGCGGTGCGGTTGACGAGGTGCAGCAAGCTGCTGGGTTATCGCTTATTTCAGCTCCCGCCGCCAGGCGGTCTCGAGGTCGACGGCGGGTTCGATTCCTGGGGCGTTTGTCGGCGAGCCAGCGGCTGGTCGGGCGCGACACCGTGCACAGCAGCGCGGTGCAGCTGAAGAGCAGGAGCGTCCCGATGAAGGTCCAGTCGGCGGTGCGGCTGTCGCCACGAAGGGTGGCTCCGGCTCCGACCAAACCGACAATGCTGATGATGCCGGTACCTAACACCACGGCGATCCGGCCCGCACGCTTGCGCCGCAACAGTGCGATGGAGCCGCCGATCAGTAGGAGTGCCATCGTCGTGGAGATCGCCATGGGCGGGGCAAGTTCCAGGGCGACCGCACGCAGCGTCTGAGGGCGACCGAATAGGTCGCCGCTACGCCAGTTCGCCAGCTCGCTGACCCCGTTGGCGAGGACCACGCAGAAGAGCAGGCCGAAGGCGAACGCGATGACGGCGCCGATCCTGGGAACAACGCCGGATGGCCGGGCCGGATCATGGATGGGCGTGAGCGGTCGCAGCGGCGGGAGCTGCTCGGCGCGCCACCGGGGCTCCGAAGGCTGATTCAGCGCGGTCGGGACCGAACGCGGCCACGGGTCGACCGCCGTGGCCGGGTGCGCGGAGCGCTGGTTGCCGAAGGCCGGCGCGGGCGGCGCAGCGGGAACGTCGCCGCGCAGGGCCGCCGCCGCGGCTGCCGCGAAGTCGCCGCAGCTGGCGAATCGTTCGTCCCGATGCTTGGCCAGCGCGCGAGCGATCACCTCGTCGAGTCGCCGTGGCAAGTCGGGACGCGAATCGCTCAGTCGCGGCACCGGCTTGGCGATGTGCCCGGCGACGATTTGACCGGGATTGGTCGAGGGAAACGGTGGTTGCCCCGCCAGCATCGTATAGAGGGTGCAGCCCAGGGAATATTGATCGGCGCGGTGATCGACCGGCTCACCGGACAGTTGCTCCGGTGAGGCATAGGCGAGGGTGGCGGTGAACGTTCCGGTGGCGGTCAGCTTGGTATCCGCGTCGAGCACTCGGGCGATACCGAAATCGGTGAGGACAGCGCGAGTTTCGCGACCGGCTTCCGGCTCTGCGATCAGGATGTTGGCCGGTTTGATGTCGCGATGCAGCACGCCTCGGCTGTGGGCGTAGTCCAGTGCCTTCGCCGTATCGCCGACGATCTGCAGGACCTGATCCGGGCGGACGCTGCGGGGATCGAGCCGGGCGGCGTCGGTGCCGCGCACGTACTGCATGGAGATCCACAGGTGCCCATTCTGGGCACCGCGATCATAGACGCCGACGATGCCCGGATGCTCAAGGCGCGCAACCACATTGGCTTCCTGTTCGAACCGCCTGCGCAGCTCCTCGTCCTCGGACACCGCGCGATTGAGCAGTTTGAGTGCCACCAGTCGCGGCAGACGCGGGTGCCGGGCCAGATAGACGGTGCCCATGCCGCCTTGCCCGAGCACGCCTTCGATCACGTAGCCGGCGAACGACTCGTGCTGCCTCAACACCGGTGGCCCCCTTCCAGATCCCAGCCCACCTGGACCGCAGGCAGCATAACCTTCGCTTCCGGACCGGAGAACCAGCGGCGCTCACGCTGCGATCGACGAGCGGCAGCACACGGCGTCACGGTGACGAGCTCATCGTGTCGCGTGCTGCGCCGGACGTCGGTGAGCACGACGGCGACGGCTTCGATCTGGGCCTCGAGGTGTCGACCAGCAGGGGGCCCAGTGGCGCGGGACTTCGGTACGGTGGGGCTCGAGGTCCAGCAGCTGGCACGGTGCGAGAGTTCCGATCACCCTGATGACAACCCGGTCGGGGGTGATCGCGCACCGTGCGGGCCGCATGGCCGGGCCGCGACACCCTGTCGGCACGTTCGCCCTGCCGCGCGGGTGGTAGGAAAGGGGGCGTGTCCGCAACTGGCGAAGGATTCGACCCGAACAGAAACTCCCGCGCGGTGTCGGAAGTGGTGGAGTTGGTCAGCACGCTGATCCGCTTCGACACCTCCAACACCGGCGACCTGGCCACCACCAAAGGGGAGCGTGAGTGTGCGCAGTGGGTGGCCGACCAACTGCATCAAGCGGGGTATGTCACCGAGTACGTCGAGTCCGGCGCGGACGGGCGAGGCAACGTCTTCGCGCGGCTGGAAGGCGCCGACCGCAGTCGCGGCGCGCTGATGATCCACGGGCATCTGGACGTGGTGCCCGCCGAGGCCGCGGACTGGAGCGTGCACCCGTTCTCCGGTGCGGTGCGCGACGGCTACGTGTGGGGTCGCGGCGCGATCGACATGAAGGACATGGTCGGGATGATGCTGGCGGTGGCCCGTCAGTTCAAGCTCGAGGGCACGGTGCCGCCGCGCGATCTGGTCTTCGCGTTCCTCGCCGACGAGGAGAACGGCGGCAAGTGGGGCTCGCAGTGGCTGGTGGACAACCGCCCCGATCTGTTCGACGGCGTCACCGAGGCGGTGGGGGAGGTCGGCGGGTTCTCGCTCACCGTGCCGCGGCCCGACGGCACCGAACGCAGGCTGTATCTGGTGGAGACCGCCGAGAAGGGCCTGGGGTGGATGCGGTTGCGTGCCAAGGCCCGTGCGGGCCACGGCTCGTTCCTGCACGAGGACAACGCGGTCACCATCCTCGCCGACGCGGTGTCCCGCCTGGGCAAACACACCTTTCCCTTGGTGCTGTCGGATTCGGTGGCCGCGTTCCTGGCCGCCGTCGCCGAGGAGACGGGTCTCGAGTTCGATCCGGCGAGCCCGGACATCGAGGGCCAGCTGGCGAAGCTGGGCACCATCTCGCGCATCATCGGCGCCACCTTGCGAGACACGGCGAACCCGACCATGCTGCAGGCCGGTTACAAGGCCAACGTGATCCCGCAGACCGCCGAGGCGGTGGTGGACTGCCGCGTGGTTCCCGGACGGCAGGCGGCGTTCGAGCGGGAGGTGGACGAGCTGATCGGCCCCGATGTCGAACGCGAGTGGATCACCAAGCTCGACTCCTACGAGACGACCTTCGACGGTGATCTGGTCGACGCGATGAACAACGCCGTGCTGGCGCATGATCCGCGCGGCCGCACGGTGCCCTACATGCTCTCCGGCGGCACGGACGCGAAGGCGTTCGCGCGCGTGGGTATCCGCTGCTTCGGTTTCGCGCCGTTGCAATTGCCGCCGGAGCTGGACTTCACTGCCTTGTTCCACGGCGTCGACGAGCGGGTGCCGGTGGAGGCCCTCGAATTCGGCACCCGCGTGCTGGAACACTTCCTACTGCACAGCTGATCCGATCCGGAAGAGAGGTTCCATGACCTACAACCCCTACGACGCGCTGCCGAAGGTGCCGTCGTTCACCCTCACCTCCACCGATGTCACCGACGGGCAGCCGTTGAACAACGAGCAGGTCAGCGGCATCTTCGGTGCGGGAGGCCAGGATATCTCCCCGCAGCTGTCCTGGTCGGATTTCCCGGCGGAGACCAAGAGCTTCGCAGTGACGGTCTTCGATCCCGACGCCCCCACCGCATCCGGCTTCTGGCATTGGGCCGTCGCCGACATCCCCGTGAGCGCGACCTCCCTGCCGGCGGGCGCCGGCAGCGGCGAAGAGGGCGGCGCCCTACCGACCGGTTCGATCACGCTGCGCAACGATGGCGGCTTCCACGGCTTCGTCGGCGCGGCCCCGCCGCCCGGCCACGGCCCGCACCGCTACTTCATCGTCGTGCACGCCGTCGACGTCGAAAGCCTCGGCATCGATGAGACCGCCACCCCCGCCTACCTCGGCTTCAACCTGTTCTCCCACACCCTGGCTCGTGCGACCCTGATCGGCACCTACGAGCAGAAGTAAGAACCACTGCGCGATCGTGGCCCTGAGCGACATGCTCGGGGCCACCGCTCTTTTCCGCCGACGGGCGCGCTCCGCTACGGCTGAACAGCCGCCCCAAGTGGGTGCGCGGGATGGAACTGGTTGGCGGGCCCGCAAATAGGCGGGCGGGAGCGCCGCGATCGCTGCCGCCACAGGCAGGTTCATGCCTCCGCCATGCACGGTAGGGCCTTTGCGCCATGGCCGCGTGCTCGCGCTCCGAGGTGTGCACGCCGAGGCCGCTAGTATTCCGGCGTCGTTGCTCACCATCCTCCCGCCGAGGAGCCCGCCATGTCCCAGCCGTCGAATCCCGCCCAGCACCCGGTCGTGGCCGACTTCCACACCCGCCGCCGCGACAACTGGCAACTACGCCTCGCGGACTGGATCACGCGCTTCGCCGGCTCGATGCCGTTTGTCTACCTGCACGCGGCCGGATTCGCCGTCTGGATGATTTTCTGCGAGCACAGCCCTTGGCCGACATTGACTCTCGCGGTATCGCTCGAAGCGATCTTCCTGTCGACGTTCGTGATGATCGGGCAGAACCGTGCGGCCGAATTCCAGCAACTCAAGGCCGACCACGATTTCGCCGAGGAAGAGCTCGAACTCAAGACCAACACCGAACTCACTCGCGCCATCCACGCCATGACCACCGAACTGCACCGCCGCATCATCGACGACACACACAGCACGGCCGAGCCGTGATGATCGCGGTAGAGCCGCTCCGAGGGACATCCCGATGATGCTCGACAGCGACACTTGTGCACAGCGGACACGCTGAGGGGGTTGCCGGGTCGGGCCGCGACTCCGGGGTGACGGCGAGCACCGCGCACAGCGTGGCGAGGCGCTGTGCTCCCGAAGCTGCCGTGAAGTGACAAATAGCTCTCTGTAGCCGGTTCGGGGCCTGTTGTCCCGGCTTCGGTCGTTTCGTCCCTTCTCTGATGTGGCCCCGTCACCTTGGTGGCGTTCGTGGTGATCGGAAGGGGGTTGAGCGTGCGTCAGGACTGGGAGCCAGAGGACCTGATCGATCCTTCGGTGGCCAGACGGAAGAAGCTCAGTGAGCGGGGCGGGGCAGTACAGCAAGCGCTGTCCGGGCTATATCGGTCAGTGTCTCCTCGCTCGCTCCGGCCTTGCCCAGCGCTTCAATGCCGCGCAGTACGGCGAGCACCAGCGCAGCCAGCTTTCCCGGATCCGCGTCCGCGGCAATGTCGCCATTGCGCTGGCAGGCTGCGATGTCGCCTTCCAGTAGCGCCTGTAGCGCCTCGATGGCCGCGCGCGCCCGCTTGGCCACCGTCTCGTCGTGTTCGGCCAGCTCGGCGACGCCCTTGGCCAACAGACATCCGCGGTGGGCGGTGTCTGCGGCAGTCGCCGCCGCCACCGCCTACACGTGGGCGGACAGCCGCGCGTAGGCGTCCGCGTCGCTGCCGCGCAGCTGCCGGCTCACTTCGCCAACATGCACGCCGAAGGCGTGGCTTGGGGTAAGTCGGTGCAAGGACAGCATCGCCAGCCTGTAGTCACCAACCCGCACCGTGGTGTCGCCACTGGTGCGGGCGGCCGCGTGGCGACGAGGTCGTAGTCCTCAATCCAGTCGCCTCGACGCCCAGCCGCAGGGTCGCAGGACGCCGGACGCAGGCTCACACAGTGAGCGCTTTCCATCTGGCCACCTATCAGGCGAACACTGCGCAGACCACACGCCGGCCCGACCGCGGCGCCCAGCGCTTCGGCAACATCAACTTCTTCGGCGCGATCGAGGTCGACATCGATGCCGAACTCGCTCAGCACAGCCCGACCGGCTACCGGCCGCTACGGGTCCGCGACACCCTCTTCTGACCCTCACGGCTACAGGCGTGGCTGCGATCCTCGTCGAACTCCGCGCTGCTGGTCGCGCCATTCGGGACGGCCAGCGCTGAATTAGAGTGTTCCGGATGCCCGACCCACTGCATTTCGACAACCATGCTGAGGTCTACGACCGGGCCAGGCCGCCGTACCCGGCTGTACTGTGGGCCGAGCTGCAAGATCTCGGAGTGCTGCGGCCGGGAATCCGAGCTATTGATCTCGGTGCCGGTAGTGGACTGGCCACCGGAGGAATCCTCGAAGCGGGCGCGTCGGTCGACGCGATCGAACCGGGCCCGGCCCTGGCGGATCGTTTGCGTCGGCGCTGGCCGGCCGCGGTCGTGCACGCCGTCACGGCCGAGCAGGTTGAGCTGCCGACCGGATTCTATGATCTCGCGGTCGCGGCCACCGCCGTGCATTGGTTCGATCTCGAGGTAGTCGTGCCGAAATTGCATCGCATGCTGCGACGTGGCGGCCATTTCGCCGTGTGGCGCAACGCCTTCGGCGACCCCACTGTCCCGATCACGCCGTTTCGCGAGCGAGTCGCCGAGATCGTCGCCCGCCGGATAGCGGTGGAACCACGGCGCGTGCATGGTGAACTCGACACCGACGCGTGGGCAGCTCGCCTGACCGCCAGCGGGCATTTCGTCACCACGCATATTCGCCACTTCCCGTGGTCGATCGAGATGCGGACCGACCAGATCCGGGACCTGTTCACCACATTCAGCAACTGGAACCCCGCCGAAGTGGATGAGGCAGCTCAAGCTGTGGACGAACTCGGCGGCCGGGTGATCGAACACTATGTCACGCCACTGATCGTGCTGCGTCGCAACGAATCCGCTAACGCCTGAACACACGGTGCATCGGCGGTGACCGCGTTCGATCATCGGATAATCCGTTGCTGTCGCGCCCACCGACGGACGGCATGCGGTATGACTTCCGATCCCGCCGTACCTGGAGATCGAAGCCGCGACCGAAGACGACGTCATCCGTATCGCCGGATTGCTCGGCTACACCGATGCCGAACTGACCGGCCACAGCGCTTTCGCCGGGCACTACTCGACGCTGATCACCCGTCCGGAGGGTTCCTCGGCGTACAGCGCCTCGATCTCGGCGTGGTACTTGGCCGCGATGGGGGCGCGTTTGAGCGACATCTTCGGGGTCAGTTCGTCGCCGCCGGGCTCCCAGACCGCGCCGAGGATGGTGAAGCGTTTGATCTGCTCCACACGGGACAGTTTGGCGTTGCCCGCCCGAACCGCGGCGAGGACCTCGTCGACGATCTGTCTGCGGGCGGCCAGGGCGGCGATGTCCTCGGCGGTGGCGTCGAGTTCCTTGGCGCGCAGCGCGGCGACGTCGGGGTCGAGCACGATGAGGGCGGCGATGTAGGGTTTGGCGTCGCCGATGGCGACGACTTGGCCGATCAGCGAGGAGGCGGCCTTCACCGAGTTCTCGATGTTGCTGGGGGCGATGTTCTTGCCCCCTTCGTTGATGATCAGTTCTTTCTTGCGGTCCACGATCCGCAGGTAGCCGTCGGCGTCGAGGGTGCCGACATCGCCGGTGTGCAGCCAGCCGTCGGCGTCGATGGCCTCGCAGGTCTTGTCGGGCATGTTGCGGTAGCCGCGGGTGACGATCGCGCCGCGCACCAGCACCTCGCCGTCGGCGTCCAGTCGCAGTTCCACGCCGTCGCCCGCACGCCCGACCGAACCGGGCCGGGGCTTGTCCAGTTCGGTGTAGGTGCCCACGCCGGTGGTCTCCGACATACCCCACACTTCACTGACGGTGAAGCCGAGGCCGAGGAAGTACTCCAGGGTTTCCGGCGGGATGGGCGCGGCACCGGAGGAGGCGACTTTCAGCTGATCCAGGCCCAGGGCACGGCGCAGCTTGGACAGCACCAGCGCCTCGGCGATCGCGTGCTGGGCACTCAGCAGGGGACCGCGGCCTTCGCCCGCCAGATCAGCGCGAGCGGCGGCGATTCCGGTGCCGATCGCCCAGTTGGCCAGTGCCTTCTTCACCGGGCTGGGTTCTTCGGCGAGCTTGCCCTCGACACCGGCCTTGATCTTCTGCCAGACCCGCGGGACACCGAAGAAGGTGGTCGGGCGTGCGTCGGGCAGGGCGGCGGCGACTTCGCGCGGGTCGGGCACGGTGGTGATCTGGATGCCGGTGAACAGGTTGAGCGCGTGGGCAGAGATGCGGTCTGCGACGTGCGCGGCGGGCAGGTAGGACACCACCCGGTCGTCCGGGCCGACCTGCAACGGGCCGCTGAGCAGGACGATGATCTGGGCGAGCACGTTACGGTGGGTGATCTCCACGCCCTTGGACGGCCCGGTGGTGCCGGAGGTGTAGATCAGGGTGGCCAGGTCGTCGGCGCCGACGGCCTGCCAGGCGGCGTCGAAATCGAAGCCGGTTGCGGGCGCGGCCTCCACCTCCTCCAGGGTGACGGTGCCCTCGGCGGGGCCGTCGACCACGACGATGTGCTCGACCGGCACCCCGGCAGCGGTGATCCGGTCGAGGAAAACCTGTTCTGTCACAACGACTTTGTTGCCGGCGTTGGTGAACAGGTGGGTGATCTGCTCGGGGGAGCTGGTGTTGTAGACGGAGAACGGGGTGGCGCCCAGATGCAGGGCGGCGGTGTCGACGAGATTGAATTCGGGGCGGTTGGTGAGGATGATGCCGACAGTGTCGCCGTGGCCGACGCCGAGCCCGGCCAGGCCCGCGGCGATCGAGCGCACCCGTTCGGCGTACTCGCGCCAGGTGTACTGCTGCGTGCCGCCCACCGTGCGCAGGGCGATCTGGTCGGGGCGCAGCCGCGCGGTCTCCTGGAATGCGGCGGGCAGGGTGTACACCGTTGCGCCCGACCGATGCGCGTATCCGATTTCTGTTGTCGTCATATCCCTGTTCCCGGTAGCGCTGGCGTGAACCGGGCGCCGGTCCGGCCGGTGCCCGATCCGGGACTCGACATGGCGGTCGGCGGCGCCGTCGGTGTCACGAGTGAGCTGCGACACATGTGTCGCAGCTCACTTATGGTAGCGACATGTGGGAAGCCGGGTGGGCAAAAATCCTTCAGGCGCCGATCAGATCCGGCGCGGCGCCGGGTCCGGGACGCGGACCGACGTTCTCACCGGGTGCGAGCATGACCGGGTCCACGGCCTGCGGTCGGCCGGCGCGATCGCCGTCGTACTCGTCGAACGCCCATGGTGCGGAGTCGGTCGGGATCCAGTGCTTGCGGCGGGCGCGCTTGGCCTCGAGGTAGTCGCGGGCGCGTTCGCTCAGCGGCCGGGTGCGCAACGGCACAGGGGTGACCCGCAACCCTTCCTGCCGCAGGGCCTCGACCTTGGCGGGATTGTTGGTCAACAGCTGCACCGAACGCAGTCCGAGGTCGGCCAGCGCACGGGCGGTGGCCACGTAGGTTCGCCCGTCGGCGGGGTAGCCGAGGGCTTCGTAGCTGGTGAAGGTGTCCGCGCCGGAGCGCTCGCTTTCCCGGTAACCCAGCGCTTTGGCGATCAGCCCCGCACCGCGGCCCTCCTGTTCGAGGTAGACCAGTACTCCCGAGCCCGCGGCCTGGATGAGATCCAGTGCCTTGTCCAGTTCCGGCCCGCAGTCGCAGTCCTGTGATCGCAGCGCCTCGCCGTACAGGCAGCGCGAATGCACCCGCACCAGGCAACCGTCGGCGACCGCGCCGAACAACAACAGGTGCCCCTGTTCACCCACCCCGTCCAACTCCACCACGCGAACTCGCAGATCATGCCCGTTACGACGGAACCGATGCTCGGTGTCGGCAGGATCCACAACGTTGGTCAATGCTCCTCCGTAGCGAGTTTGTAAATTCGCTCCACCTCACTCACCAGTGGCATCGCCCCGGGAACATCCCCGATCGATTGCGTCGCCACCATCGCGGCGGTCGCCCAGACGTAGTCGTTGCGTTCGGCGGGGCGGCGCGTCGAAACGAGACGATATACCAGCGCGGCGGAGAAGGCGGCGTGAGCGCCCACCGAGTCCTCCAGCGCTGTCGGGAACGGCTGGAATCGGTCGCTGACCTGCTCCGACCAGACCTCGCACCGGAAATCCTGGATCGCGCAGACCGCGCCGACACCGAGCGCGCGCAGCCGGGTGGCGGTCTGCTCGCCGCCGGGTGTCGCGTCCTCGCCCGCCATCGCCAGCGCTCGCAGGTCCCGATCGCCGCCGACGAGGTAGTCCACTGCCGCGAGATGCTGATACAGGTACTGAGGGCGATCCAGCCGCGGCGCCGGATGTACCACCACCAGCGGCCGGTCCGGCAGTCCGCGCAGCTGCGCCATGATCTGCTCGATGACGCCGGTGGGTTGCTCGAAGGTCAGCAGCACCGCGTCCGAGGTGGCGATCGCCGAACGGATCGCCTCGCTGCGTAATTCTTGGGCGCTCAACCGGATTCGCTCGTCTTTACAGCCGATCGTGCTCGCCGCGCCGGTGCGGGCGACCACCACCGCGGTCACCGGTGTCGGGGCGAGGGGCACTACTTTGACCAGTTCGGTGTCGACGCGTTCGCTGCGCAGATATTCCAGGATGCGCTCGCCCGCGTCGTCGTCGCCAACCGCCGAGATCAGCCGCACCCGCAGCCCCAGCCGGGCCGCCGCGACGGCGCGGGTGAGGCCCTTGCCACCGGGATGCTCCCGATAGCTGCCCTGGGCGGTCGCGCCGGAACCGGGGATACGGTCGACCACGTACAGGTGGTCGATGACCGCGTCCCCGATCACCGTGACCACACCGCGATCGTGCGCCGTAACCGATTCGGACGCAACCGCTTGCGAGGACATGCCGAAGTCGACGACGTGCGCGCCGTCGAACACCGAGGCGGTGGCCAGCTGCGCGGCCAGCTCGGTGAACGCCCGGCGCTCGGGTGCGCCGCGCAGCGAGCGCACCGTCAGCGTGCGGGGAACCGGCTGCGCCCCCAGGGCTTCGTGCAGCACCGCCCACCGCTCGGCGAGGTACTCGCGCCGCTCACCCAGATCCGGCGCGTAGAGCCGACCGGGATCCACTCCGGCGGGAGGGTTTTCGCGCAACAGCCCCAGCGACAGTTCCGCGTCGACGACGAGCCGGTCGGTGGGGTCCATCCGCTGCGCCAGATCGCACACCAGCGGCAGCACCGCGTCTTCGCGGTCGATGCCCGCCCGCCGCGCGTACTGCCGCACTGCCAGCAGATCCAGCAGGGGGAGTACGTCGATTTCGGTGCTGCGCAAGCGATCCGAGCTCAGGCCGGAGCGTTTGCACAAGCGAGTGAGGATATTGCGAACGGCAACCATTCCCGAATCCTGCGGGACCATGGCGATGCCACCCTCCTCTATCGGCGCGACCTCGGGCCGTCGCGCGCATGTTGGCACGCACATCGGGTTTAGCCGGCGAGAAAATTGTCAATTACCAAATTACAACGGCAATTGCGCGCTGGGAACGGCAAATGCCACACTGGGTGTGGCGATCCCCATCGCACCACCAGGCAATCGGGAGGGCTGGTGATGAGAGTGATTCTTCAGATACGGCAGCCGCGACGGCGACGGCGACACCGCCCCGCCGGATCCGACACCGAGCTGGTGCCCAAGCCGGTGAGGGACTGAACCAGCCACCGGACGCTTCCCGCGGCAACGCACCGGTCATCACCCGCCTTGCGGCGGCACACCGGTACGCCGACCACACGCTGGAGCGCACACGGGCCCCTCGGCACCACGCCCGCTTCCCGCCCCACCCCTGAACCCACCACAGCCGTGGCGTACGCCACCAGGCCGATCAGGCCTCGCGCACCGCAACCGGCGCGCGACAGCAGCCCGCGCGACCGCCTCGACCACCCCACATCAGCGAGCACCCCTAGCCACCCGGCCCGCAGCGGAGATCTCCGGCCGGGACACTCCCACCGCGCCCGCCGCACCGGCGGATCGCACGATGTGGCGCATCCCCACCGCGCCGCATCAGCGGATGCACGACAGGAGGCATTCGTGAGCATCGACATCAGCATCCTGGAGCAGGCCTCACTCCACCCGTCGCACCGGAGACCGCGATGACCATCCACACCACCGAATGGACGATGACCAGTGACATCACCCCGGAATCGGCCTGCCGCGACACCGACGCGACCGACAGTTGGCGGCTGAGCTGGCTACCGGAGCGGCGGCTGACCCGCAGCCAGGCACTGGCCGGAATGTCCCTGGACGAACTGCTCAGCGACCCACACGTCGTGCACGACCGGATGACCCACGCCCGCGTCGAGGCCTATGCCGACCACCTGGGCATCTTGCGCGACCACGCGGTGATCCTGCTCGCCAAGCGAATGGCCGCGCGGCTGGGGCAGGAACTGCGGCCGAAGGGAGATCCCGCGCCGCCGGGGCACCCGGCACGGGCTCGGCGGCTACACCTGCGCACCGCCGAACCGCCGTTCGTACACGGCTGATTCGCCTGATTCAGGCGTGGGCTTTGTGCTCCGCGCCGACCGCATCACCGATGCTGCGGTAGCCCCCGGCCCGCAGCCGCTGCGCCAACCCGCGATGAATCCTGCGCATCCAGAACGGGCCGCCGTAGATGAAGCCCGTGTAGCCCTGCACCAGCGTCGCCCCGGCGAGAATGCGTTCCCACGCCTGGTCGACGGTTTCGATGCCACCGACCGAGATCAGCACCAGCCGATCACCCACCCGACGGTAGAGCCGCCGCAGCACCTCCAGCGAACGGTCGGCTACCGGCGGACCGGACAATCCACCCGCTCCCATGGCGGCGACCTCCGCCGCGTCGGTCCGCAGACCGTCACGGCGAACGGTGGTGTTGGTGGCCACGATGCCCGACAATCCCAGTTCCACGGCCAGATCGGCGACCGCGTCGATGTCCTCGTCGGACAGATCCGGCGCGATCTTCACCAGCACCGGCACCCGCACACTGTCCAGCACCGCCCGCAGCAGCGGCCGCAGTGATTCCACCGCCTGCAGATCCCGCAGCCCCGGAGTGTTGGGGGAGCTGACGTTGACCACGACGAAATCGGCCAGCGGTCCCAGCAGCGCGGCGCTGGCGGCGTAGTCCGCGGCCGCGGCGTCGGGTGCCACGACCTTGGTCTTACCGATGTTCGCGCCGATCGGCACCCCGCCGCGGCGCGCACGCAGCCGTTCGGCGGCCGCGGCCGCACCGTGGTTGTTGAAACCCATCCGGTTGATCAGGGCACGGTCGGCAGGCAGCCGGAACAACCGTGGCGGGGGATTGCCCGGCTGCGCCTGCGCGGTGACCGTGCCGATCTCGGCGAAACCGAACCCCAGCGGCGCCCAGGCATCGACGCCGTCGGCGTTCTTGTCGAAACCGGCGGCCAGGCCCAGCGGCGCGGGGAACTCGACCCCGAACGCCTCGGTGCGCAGGATCGGATCGCGGGTGACCAGGACCTTGCCCATCGCCCAGCGCAGCGGCGGCAACCACGCCGCGAACCGCATGGCGACGAAGGCCACGTGGTGGATGCGTTCCGGCGCGACCAGGAACATCAGTCGGAGTAGCAGGGCGTACATCAGCTCACATTCCGGGTTCGGGCTGGGGTAGTAGCGCGGATTTTCGCCGCCGCAGCAGCACCCGCCTGCTGCCGTCGGTGTAGGCGCGCACTCGCGACAGCTCCCAGCCGCCGAACTCCGCCTGGATCGCCAGCCGCATGGACGCGGTCACCCGCGTGACATCCGGCGGCAGCCGCAGCGGCACGTACTCGTAGTCGTCGCTGGTGGTTTCCCAGCCCGCGGGCAGCGCACGCCCGCGCCCCCGATGTGCTGCCGGTTCGGTAGATGCCGCGGAGTCATCGCCCGCGCGTGATGTCGGAGCCATCAGTGCCCTCTCTTCCGATCGTCCGCACCGATCCGTTGCAGACCGTCGCCGGTCGCGGACCCCACGAACAGATCACCGGTGCGTTGCTCGACAGCCACCGAGTTCGGTTGCCGGACGGTGGCGTAGCGGCCCACTTCCTTCGGTATACCAGTCGACAGGTCGAATCCGACCAGCTCGTTGCGCTGCGTGCACGTCACCCACACGGTGTCCGACCGCTGATCGTAGGCAAGTGCGTAAGGCGAAAATCCTACCGGGAAACGCTGCCGCAACACGAGCGGTCCCGCGGTGTAGACCAGCAGTTCTCCGCCCGCGGTATCGGTGACCACGAACCGGCCGCGCGTGTCGCCGATCAGCTGGGTGGCCCCATCACCGGCGCGCAGCGCCAATCCAGGACGCTGTTTGCCCGGGTCGAGCTCGAAAATCGCGGTCTGGTGCCGGTCCAGCACGGTCCGCTTGCCGTCGGCTTCGGCCAGTACATCGGCGGACACCAGCCCGGACACCGTGCTGGTGACCGCACCATCGGACGCCAACTCCAGCACCCGGCCGTCGGCGGTGCCGACCGACAACCCGCCGTCGGGGCGCGAGCGCACCGACCGCACGTCGCCGTCGACGGCCACCGCGGCCACCGATCCGGAGGCGAGGTCCACCCGCAGCACCCGGCCCGGCGCGGCCACCAGCATCTCACCCCGCCGGCCCGGCGTGAGACCGCTCGCGCGATCCGGCAACGTCACCGTGCGCACCACCGGCTCGGCGGCGTCCGGATCGAGCACGGTGAGCACCGCTCCGTCCAGACCCGCCAGCAACCGGCCACCGGAATCGGCTTGCAGCTCGGCCAGCGGACCGGCGGACAACACCCGCCCGACCGGCGGCGTCGTCACCGCCGGCGCGACCGCGGGAGCAGCCGGGTCCCTGGTGGGCAGATCAGGACCGCCGGGGCCGGAGGAGCAGCCGACCAGCAACACCAGCACCGCCACACCCGCGAACACCGAGACGAGCGAGCCGCGAGAGCGCATCCACCGAACTCCTTCTACCGACGAAACTGCCGCAACCTCACCATCTGACCATGATGACGCAACCAACCGACCGACCGGGGTGGCGGCTGGAGCGGAATGTCGGCCGCGGAAGCTACCGTGGACACCACACTGTCCGCTACAGGGAGATCCGGGTTGAAAGCCGACCATACGTCGGAATTCGTCATCGACGACCTCACCGTCGGCGCGTACGCGCACGGATTCGGGACCACGGCCGACGGCCACCCCTTCGCGTTCCGCACGGTCCGCGCCACCCTGACCCTGGAGATCTACCGCCGCGATCTGGGCGACGCCGTTCCCTGCCCGCAGGACGTGCTCGCGGTCGCCGAAGCCACGGTCACCGACATCGACCTCGACGACGAACGCAGTATCGCAGCCTTGGTGCGGGATATGATCCCCGCCACCGCGACGATCGACACGGCCGCGGAACGGGACGCCACGACCGTGCGTGCCCTGCTGGGACGAATCAGCTCCGTCATCGAAGGTATGTAGGAAGTGATGACCCACACACGACTCGCCCGCGCCGCGCTCGCCGCGGCAGGCCTGCTCCTGGCGGCGGCCGCCGCCGCGTGCGACACCGGAACCGACGAGGCCGCCGTCGACGCCGCCCGCTCCTCGGCGAACGCGTCGCTGTCGTCCTCGATCGCCGCGTCCGCCAGCGCCGCGCATCCGCCGCTGCCGACGGCCGCCGATCTGGACGCCCAGATCAAGCGGGCGCTGGACCCGGCGCTGCCCGACAGCGAACGCACCGCCCTCATCGAGGACGGGGAATCCTTCCGCCAAGCGATCCCCGACATGTACAAGGCACTGCGGGACAACCCGCGCGCCGTCTACGGCGTCACCGACCCGGTGTTCGACAACCACGACGGCACCCTGACCGCCACCATCCGACTGGACAAGGACGGCACCGGCGCCGCGGTCCGCACCACCGTCATGCATTTCGTGCTCGTCGACGGCACGTGGAAGATCTCGCGCACCGACCTGTGCGGCATCCTGCGCTCGGCCGACTACCGCACCCCGGCCTGCGGCTGACCCGCGACGCGATGCGCCGGTCCGCAGCAGTGCAGTGGGGGCGGTGGGTCCACCGCAACCGCTACCTCGTTCTGGCCTCGTTTCTGCTGTTGGTCCTGGTCTCCGGCTGGTACGGCCGCGACCTGGCCGAGCGGCTGACCCAGGAGGGATGGTTCGACGAGAGCAGCGAATCGGTGGCCGCGGCCGAACTGGCCGACCGCACCTTCGGCCGCGACACCGACAGCGACCTGATCCTGCTCTACACCGCACCCGACGGCGCCACCGTCGACGACCCCGCCGTACGGGGCCCGGTCACCCGGCACCTGGCCGGATTGCTGGCGGCCTACCCCGACCGCATCCAGAAGATCGACAGCTACTGGGACAGCCCGTTCTCCGCCCAGGCCACCGACCCCACTCACCTCCACGCCGTCGCCAGCGTCGGGTTGCGCGGCTCGGGCACCGCGACGGTCCAGAACTACGCCGCGATCAAAGACCATCTCGGCGCCGGCCGCGCAGGCGCGGGCCCGGGCGGCACGACCGTGCAATTGGCCGGGTTGCAGCCGATCGTCGATGGCATCAACACCGGCATGCAACGCGACATCAAGCGCGCGGAACTGATCGCCCTGCCTGTGGTGGCGATTGTGCTGTATTTCGTGTTCGGTGGCGTGATCGGCGCGCTGCTGCCGGTACTCATCGGCGGCATGACGATCCTCGGCACCCAGGGCGCGCTCCGGGCACTGACCGACCACCTCGAGGTGAACGTCTTCGCCAACGCCGTGATGACCCTGGTCAGCCTGGGCTTGGCGATCGACTACGGCCTGTTCACCGTCACCCGCTTCCGCGAGGAACTCGCCGCGGGCCACACCGTCGAAGCGGCCACCGCCCGCACCGTCGCCACCGCCGGTCGCACCGTACTGCTCTCGGCGGCCATCATCGCCGTCAGCCTCGCGACACTGTTCATCTTCCCCACCGGGGTGCTGCGCTCGGTGCCGCTGGGCGGCATCAGCTCGGTGCTGCTGGCGGCGCTGCTATCGGTGACCGCGCTGCCCGCGGCGTTGAGCATCGTCGGGCGCCGCATCGACTTCCTGGGCTGGAAACGGTTCTCCCGCAGCCGGACCGAGACCCAGATCGACGCCGGATTCTTCTCCCGCCTGGCCCTGTGGGCAATGCGCAGGCCCGTGGCGGTGGCCGTGCCGATCGTGCTGGCCCTGCTCGCGCTGAGCATCCCGATGCGGCATATCGAATTCGGCGGCCTGAGCGAACGCTATCTGGCCGACGACAACCCGGCGCGCGTCGCGCAGGAACGTTTCGACACCCTGTTTCCCAGCTTCCGCACCGAACCGCTGAAACTGGTCGTCGTCGGCGCCGACCCGCGCCAACTGAGCGACATCCGCTACGCCGCCAATCAGATCCCCGGCCTGACCGGACGCTTCGAACCCGCCGCACCCACCCACGACGGCATCACCGTGCTCGCCGCCGGGCTGACCGACACACGCGACGCCGACCCGGTGATCGCCGCGCTGCGCGCCATCCCCGAACCACCCGGGGTGCAGGTGATGGTCGCAGGCGTGCCCGCCCTGGAACGCGACAGCATCAACGGCCTGCTCGACCGCCTGCCGATGCTGCTGGCCATCCTGGTCGCCGCGGCACTGGCACTGCTGTACGCGGCATTCCGCTCGCTGGTGCTCGCGTTGAAAGCCGTGCTGATGAGCGCACTGAGCCTGCTGGCCACGCTGGGCATGCTGACCTGGATGTTCGTCGAGGGCCACGGCGCGGGGATCGTGCACTTCACGCCAGGACCGCTGATGTTCGCGGTGCTCGCGCTGATCGTGACAGTGGTGTTCGGGCTGTCCACCGACTACGAGGTGTTCCTGCTGTCGCGGATGTCGGAAGCGCGCGCCGCAGGCGCCGACGCGCCCGAGGCCATCCGCTCCGGCATCGCCCGCACCGGCGGGGTGATCACCTCCGCCGCCGCGATTCTCATCGTGGTCACCGGCGCGTTTGGCGTCTCGGATCTGGTGCTGATGAAATACATCGCCTACGGCATGATCGCCGCGCTGATCCTGGATGCCACCATCATCCGCATGCTGCTGACTCCCGCGGTGCTCACACTGATCTGGCGGTAGCGGGCGCCGGTCCGCGACACCACCGACAGCCGCTGCCCCCCGACAGCCGAGGCCTTCGGTGCACCGGGCCGGAAAGCGGCAGCCACCGTATCGACCGACGCCACACCCGCCGTCAGCGGCGTACCGGCAGCACCAGTTGCGCGCCGGTGACCGGATGGTCGAGCACTTCGACCGGATGCTGGTAGACCTTGGTGAGCAGCTCGGTGGTCAGCACGTCCCGAGGCGGCCCGTCCGCGGCGATGCAACCGGCATCGAGCACGGCCACCCGATCGGCGTAGGCGGCCGCGACACCGAGATCGTGCAGGACGACGACCACCGCCGCGCCCGCCGCGGCACGCTCGGCAGCCACACCCAGCACCGCCTCCTGGTGGCCGAGGTCCAACGCGGCGGTCGGTTCGTCCAGCAGCAGGGTGGCGGTGTCCTGCGCCAGCACACGCGCCAACGCGACCCGGGCGCGTTCACCACCGGACAGGGTCGGAAACGAGCGCGTGGCCAGATGCGCGACGTCGGTGGCGGCCATCGCGGCGGCGATGTGCTCCTCGTCGTGTGCGCGGCGTTCGGTGCGCACCCACGGCGCACGGCCCATCGCCACCACTTCCCGCGCGGTGAACGGGAACCCGACGGTGTGGGTCTGCGGAAGCACCGCCCGCCGCCGGGCCATGTCCACCGTCGTCCACTGCGCCAACGGCCGTCCGTCGAGTTCCACCGTCCCCTCGCTCGGCGCCAGCTCCCCGGCCAGCGCGGCCAACAGCGTCGACTTCCCGGCACCGTTGGGCCCGACAACAGCCACGACCTGCCCCGCCACCGCCTCGAAATCGACACCGTCGAGTACCCGCCGCGCCTGCCCGCCCCCGCGCCGTTCCACACTCACCCCCGACGCCCGCACGGTCACATCGCCCCGCACCGGCCACCCCGGCACCTCGTGCACCATCCGCACCCTCACCCCACACCTCCGGCGCAGCCACGTGCCACTCGACAAGACCCGGTCACGCCCAGCCTCCGGAACGGGCGCGGGTGCGGCGCAGGA
Source organism: Nocardia aegles (assembly GCF_052545135.1). NCBI lineage: Bacteria > Bacillati > Actinomycetota > Actinomycetes > Mycobacteriales > Nocardiaceae > Nocardia > Nocardia aegles. Next base: position 126,167 of record NZ_JBQWRI010000002.1, on the reverse strand, counting down.
GGTAGAAGAAGACCGGACCACCGATGAGCGAGGTGAGCATGCCCAAAGGAAGGTCGGCGTTGTCGACCAGGGAGCGGGCGGCGACATCGGCGGCCAGCAGCACCACCGCGCCGACGACGGCGCTGAGCGGGATCAGCACCCGGTGGGCGGGACCGACCAGCATCCGCACCAGATGCGGGACGATCAACCCGACGAACAGGATGATGCCGGTGAACGCGACACCGGCGGTGGCGAGGATCGCCACCACCACGATCACGTTGCGCCGCAACCGCTCCACGTCGACACCCAGATGCCGGGCCGCCGACTCCCCGAGCGCCAGCAGATCCAGCCGCGGCGCCAGCAGCACCGCCGCCGCCACCCCGACCGCGGTCAGCGGCGCCACCACACCCACCGACTCCCACGTGGCCCCGTTGAGCGACCCCAACTGCCAGAACACGATCTGATCGCGGGCGGCGGGGGAGGCCACGAACAGCAGCAGCGCGATCAACCCGCCCGCGAACGCGTTGATCGCGACACCGGTCAACACCAACGTGACGACCTCGGTGCGGCCACCCGAACGCGCCAGCAGATACACCAGCAACGTGGTCGCCAGCCCCGCCACGAACGCCGCCGCGGCCACCGACCACGCCGCCACGAACGCCCCGCCCACCACGATCACCGTGCCCGCACCGACCGCCGCCCCCGCCGACACCCCGATCACGCCGGGCTCGGCCAGCGGGTTGGCGAACACACCCTGCAACAACGCACCCGCTGTCGCCAGCGCCGCACCGACCAGCATCGCCAACACCACCCGCGGGAACCGCACCTGCCACAGCGTCACCTCACCGGCGGGATGCGCGGGCATCGGCCCGACCTCCACCCCGATCCGGTGCAACACGCTGCCGGCCACCTCGGCGGGCGTCGTCGGCACCTGCCCGATCGCCGCCGACGCCACCGCCAACACGACCAGCCCCGCCACCGCGACCACGAACACCAGCAACACCCGCGAACGGCCCCGCGACTTCGGCAGCGGCGGCACCGGCGGCCGCGCCGTCGTCTCCGAGATACTCATGCGTGCCCGCTGCCGTACACCGCCGCGCTCAACGCCGCGATCACCCGGCCGGTGTTGGGTCCGAAACTCAACAACACCGCATCCGACATGTCCACCACACGCCGGTCGCGCCCCGCCGGGGTCTGCGCGATCCCCGGCACCTTCTCCAGGCCCTCCACACCACCGACGGACTTCAACCCGTCCGACATCACCAGCAGCACATCCGGCGCCGCACCGATCATGGCCTCACTGGTGATCGCGGTGAACGGCTCTTTCACTCCGGCCACCGCACCCGCGTCCCGTGCCCGCAGCGCCGCGATCAACGCGTCCGCACCCGACCCCGGCCCGGCGAGCATCGTGATCGCCGTCGAGCGCAGATACAGGAAAGCGATGGTCAGCTGCCGGTCCTGCGCGGGCACCGCGGCACTCGCGGCGGCGATCTCGTCGCGGGTGCGCTGCGCCAGCGCCTGCCCCCGATCCGGCACACCCAACGCGGCCGCCACCGCCTCGATCTGCGGCACAACCCCGTCCATCGTGCGTTCCGGATCGAAGTACACGACCGTGACCCCGGCCGCGCGTAACTGCTCACGCACCGCGGGCGCGGCGCTGGTGGTGTCGGTCAAGAACACCGACGGCCGCATCGCCAGCACCGATTCCACGTTCAGCGATCCGTTGCCCCCGGCCACATTCGGCACGTCCCGCACCGCGGGAAACGCCGCCGATGTGCTACGCCCCACCAGCTTCGGCCCCAACCCGAGTGCGTACACGATCTGAGCGAGGGTGCCGTAGCGGTCGACGGCGATGATGCGGGAGGCATCAGTGACGGTGACCTCCGCGCCGTCGAACGAGCGCACCGTCACCGGCAGCGCCGGCGTCGGTTCCGGCCCGATCGGCACCGGGTCCAGATCGGTCAGCGTCGCCGTCGTCGGCCCGTGCCCGCCGTGCGCGGACCCGGCGTCCGCGCCACACCCGACGGCGACCGCCAGCACACTCACCACGAACAACACCGGCACGGCACGCCACCATCCGGCTCGGACTCGGTTCCCACCCCCGGTCACTGCAGTGCTCATGCAGGCAAGGCTAATCTGTGTCACTCGGCGCGTGCACTCACATCGTCCAGGGCCGCGGCGATCGCCCGCGGCAACTCCAGGGTCTCGGCGGCCAGCACGCCGGTGAGCTGCCCGATGTCACGCGCGCCGACGATCATGCTCGCGATGCCCGGCCGGTCACGGATCCAGGCCAGCGCCACCGCCAACGGCGAGGTGCCCAGCCCGTCCGCGGCGGTCACCAGCGCATCCACCACCCGGGTGGCGCGATCGTCGAGACCACTGCGGATCTCCGCCGCGGTCGCCTCGTCGGCGCCCCGCGAATCGGCCGGAACACCGTCGCGATACTTACCGGTCAGGATGCCACCGGCCAGCGGCGCCGAGGCGATCACCCCCACCCCGTGGAACCGCGCGGCGGGCACGACATCGACCTCCGCATCCCGCGCCAGCAGCGAATACGGCGTCTGCGCCGAGGTCACCGGCGCCACCGCGGCCAAGCTGGCCAGCTGCCAGGCCCCGAACCCGCGCACCCCCACGTACCGGACCCGACCCGACCGCACCACCTGCTCCACCGTCGAGGCGACCTCCTCCAGCGGCGTCCGCGGATCCCACACCGCGACATTCCAGATATCCAGATGATCGGTGCCGAACTCCAGCAGCGTGCGGTCCAGCTGCCGCAGCAGCGCCCGCCGCGAGGTGTCCACCGTGACCCGCGCCGCCTCCGGCACACCCGCCGCGGCCGGCCCCCACGGCGCGATCCCCGCACAACCGCTGAGCACCAGCTCGTCGCGGGAGACCAGGTCACCGAGCAACTCGGCCAGGATCCGCTGCGCGGCCCCACCCGCATAGGTGGGGGAGGTGTCCACCAGCGTGCCACCCGCCTCGACGAACGCCACCAGCTGCCCCGCCGCGTCCTCGGCGTCGGTGTGCGCACCCCAGGTATGGGTCGCCAGACCCATCCGCGACACCCGCAGGCCGCTGCGACCCACCGTCCGCTGTTCCATCACCGTGCCCGCACAATCGTCACGGCGCCAAGCCTAGAGTGTGGACACGCGACTCGGCGCCCACCAGCACAGTGGGTCGCGCTTCGGTGCGCGGGAAAACCCGCGACCCGAGCGGTGGCGGCAGCGCAACATCCGGGCACGCTGCCGCCACCTCGACACTGTACTGTCGCTGCGTAATTGGAGAGGTCCTCGGACAGGAACCGACCGACCGCACCAATGCCCAGGTAGGAACGCGTATTTCGCGCGGAAGTGGAGGATGGTTCGTGGTAGGCGAGTCGATGACCTGGGTGCAGGCCTTGGTGCTGGGTCTCGTGCAGGGACTGACAGAGTTCCTACCGATCTCCTCCTCGGCGCATCTGCGCATCGTGTCGTCGGTCTTCTTCGGCGACGACGCGGGCGCCTCGTTCACCGCGGTCACCCAGCTGGGCACCGAAGCCGCGGTACTGGTGTACTTCGCCAAGGACATCTGGCGGATCGTGCTGGCCTGGTTCGCGGGTGTCCGCGAACAGCTGACCACGCGCGGTCGCCCGCAGATTCCCCTGCACGATCAGCCCACCACCAGACTTCCGGTCATCACCGCCGACCACAAGCGCGTTTTCGACGACCGAGCCCAGCGCGACCTCGACTACCGCATCGGCTGGTATGTGATCATCGCCACCATACCGATCGGTGTCCTGGGGTTCCTGCTCAAAGACGAGATCCGCACCGTCGCCCGCAATCTGTGGCTGGTGTCGTTCATGCTGGTCTTCTTCGCCCTGGTCATCGCCGCCGGTGAGCACTTCGGCCGCAAAGAACGCCCGATCGAGCAACTGAGCACCCGCGACGGCCTGGCCATGGGTTTCGCGCAGTGCCTGGCGCTGATCCCCGGTGTCTCCCGCTCGGGCGCCACCTCCACCGCGGGCCTGTTCCTGGGGTTGGAGCGCGAAGCGGCCGTGCGGTTTTCGTTCCTGCTGGCCATCCCCGCCGTCACCGCCTCGGGCCTGTTCAGCCTGCCGGACGCGTTCGAACCCGCTGGTGAGGGCCTCAACGCCAGTGGGCCGCAACTGCTGGTGGCCACCGTGCTGGCGTTCGCGGTCGGCTACGCGTCGGTGGCGTGGCTGCTGCGTTTCGTGGCACGGCATTCGCTCTACTGGTTCGTCGGCTACCGCGTCGCGCTGGGCGCGATCCTGCTGGGTCTGCTGGCGGGTGGGGTGGTCTCGGCGACATGATCGCTAGGCTGACCGCATGACGGTGATCCTGTTGCGGCACGGTGTGTCGACGTCCAACACCGCCCGCACCCTGGCCGGTCGCAGCACCGGCGTCGAGCTCACCGAGCGCGGCGAGGAGCAGGCGAGAGCCATAGCCGAACGATTGGCCGGGCTGCCGATCGAACGAATCGTGCACTCCCCGCTACTGCGCTGCCAACGCACGGTCGCACCGCTGGCGGAAAAGTTCGGGCTGGAACCGGTATTCGACGACCGGCTGCTCGAAGTGGACTACGGCGAGTGGACCGGCCGCCCCATCGCCGAACTGCTCGAGGAACCGCTGTGGAAGGTCGTGCAACGGCACGCCTCCGGCGCGGTGTTCCCCGGCGGGGAGGGGCTGGCACAGGTGCAGGCCCGCGCGGTCGCCGCGATCCGCGAACACGACCGCGCCCTGGCCGAGCAGCACGGCCACGACGCACTGTGGGTGGCGTGCACCCACGGTGACGTGATCAAATCGGTGCTCGCCGACGCCCTTGGCATCCACCTCGACGGATTCCAGCGGATCCTCGTCGAACCCGCCTCGCTCAGCGTCATCCGCTACACCCCGACCGCACCCTACGTGTGGCGGCTCAACGACACCGGCGCCGACCTGTCGGCCCTCGCCGCCACCGGCGGGCAACAGCAGGCCGCGGCGGCGCCGACGCCCGGGGGCGAGGTGACCGGACCGGTCCCCGGTGGCGAACTCGGCAACAGCGCACGTGCGGATAATGGGAATGCGGAGCGACGAGATTCCTTGTAAACAACCGAGCGGTCGTTGTATGGAATCCCCGCGCCGCGGGTAGTCGATCAGGGTCATATCAGGAGGTGCATGTGTCACGCGCAATCCATGTATTCCGCACCCCCGATCGTTTCGTCGCCGGGACCGTCGGTGAGCCGGGCGATCGCGCGTTCTACCTGCAGGCCGTGCAGGAACCGCGCGTGGTCAGCGTGCTGCTGGAAAAGCAGCAGGTCAAGGTGCTCGCCGACCGGATGGGTCTGCTGCTGGACGAGGTCGCGCGCCGCTTCGGCGCCGAAGTGCCCCCGCAGGCCGAAGACGTCACCGACAACGCGCCACTGGTCACCCCGATCGACGCCGAATTCCGCGTCGGCACCATGGGCCTGGGCTGGGACGCCGACGCGGGGGCGGTGGTGGTGGAACTGCTGGCGATCACCGAGACCGAAGTCGACGAGTCGGTGGTGCTCGACGACACCGACGAGGGCCCCGACGCGGTGCGGGTGTTCCTCACCCCGATCCAGGCCCGCGAATTCGCGCTGCGCTCCACCCGGGTGATCGCCGCGGGCCGCCCGCCGTGCCCGCTGTGCGGGGAGCCGCTGTCGGCGCGCGGGCACATGTGCGTGCGCACCAACGGCTACAAACGCGGTGACATCTTCGGCGCGGCCGAACTGGAGGAGTGATTCGGTGGCCGAGACCGGGGACGGATTCCACAGCGGCGAGTTGACCGTGATCGGGCGGGTCAGCACCGCCAGCAACGTCACCCTGGTCTGCGAGGTGAACGACACCGCCACCGGCGGAACACCGCTACGGGTGGTCTACAAACCGATCCGCGGCGAACAACCACTGTGGGACTTCCCCGACGGCACCCTGGCCGGGCGCGAGGTGGCCTCGTATCTGATCTCCGAGGCGATCGGCTGGGGCGTGATCCCCGAAACCATCTTGCGCGACGGCCCTTTCGGCCTCGGCATGGTGCAACGCTGGGTCGTGGGCGCCGACAACCACACCGACCGCGGCGACCGCCTCGACCTGATCGACCTGTGCCCGGCCGGCGCGGTGCCCGACGGCTTCCGCGAAGTGCTGCGCGCGATCGACGACATGGGCCACGAAGTGTCGCTGATCCACGCCGACGATCCGCGGTTGCAGCGCGTGGCCGTGCTGGACATCTTGCTCAACAACGCCGACCGCAAGGGCGGGCACGCCCTGGAAGGACTGGACGGGCAGGTCTACGGCGTCGACCACGGCATCTGCCTGCACACCGACCACAAACTGCGCACGGTGCTGTGGGGCTGGGCCGGGCAGCCCATCGACGACGGACTGATCGCCGACATCACCGCGTTCGCCAAGCAACTACCCGGCGCGTTCGCCGACACGCTCGGCGAACACATCACCGACGCCGAGATCGACGCGTTGATCGAGCGCACCCAGCAGGTGCTCGACAACCCGGTGATGCCGGTGCCACGCACATCGCGGCCCATCCCGTGGCCCGCCTTCTGACCGTCACCGCTGCCACGCGCGGGGTTTCCTGGCACAGTTGAAACTTCGAGCACTCGGCGCGACGACCCGGAGGACGCGATGCCCCACCCCACTCCCGATCGCGCGGCACCGGTGGTGCGGATCGTCGTCGGCGCCCCGACCTACCGCATCGCCTTGCACTACCTACACCTCTACGACAAGAAACCGTTTCCCGACACCGACCTGCACCTCTACGACAACGGCGTCTACTGGCTGAGCTCGGAAGGGGAGAACCACTTCGGCGTCTACGTCCTCACCGAGGGCTCGGTGGACTCCGGGCGGTTCACCATGCGGTTCATCTCGTTGCCTTCCGCGGACTGGGGCGATACCGTCGCCTATCACGAACTCGAGTTCGACGTCGCGCGCGGCGTATTCACCCAGATCGCGCTCGCCGACACCGATCCCGACATCCCGGAACTGGACGGGACCTTCGCGATCACCGCCAACACCGTCACCGATCCCACCCGCGGCGCCGACAGCTGATTCAGCGAAACCGTAATTATTGACATCCCACGATTTCCTGGAAGACGCAGGTCGCGGCGTCCGATCGGACCGCCCGGACGGCCGGGCCACCGGCCCGGGGAACAACGAGCTCGACCAGACCTTTACCCTCGTAAGCATGCAGTCCTGGTCCGATACCGCCCTCCCCACCGTCCCCGGAGCAGGACCGCCGTTGCGGTTGTACGACACCGCCGACCGCCTGGTGCGCCCGGTCACCCCCGGCCCGACCGCCACCATGTACGTCTGCGGCATCACCCCCTACGACGCCACCCACCTCGGGCACGCCGCGACCTACCTGACCTTCGACCTCGTCAACCGGCTGTGGCGCGACGCAGGCCACGACGTGCACTACGTGCAGAACGTCACCGACGTCGACGACCCGCTGTTCGAACGCGCCGCCCGCGACGGCGTGGACTGGCGCGACCTCGGCGCGGCCGAAACCGACCTGTTCCGCGAGGACATGGCCGCACTGCGGGTCGTCCCGCCCCGCGACTACGTCGGCGCCGTCGAATCCGTCGACGAGGTCGTCGAATTCGTGCAGAAACTGCTGGCCTCCGGCGCCGCCTACATCGTCGACGACGCCGAATACCCCGACATCTACTTCCGCGCCGACGCCACCGAGCAGTTCGGATACGAATCTGGCTACGACCGCGCCACCATGGAGCGGCTGTTCGCCGAACGCGGCGGCGACCCGGACCGCCCCGGCAAACGCGACATCATCGACGCGCTGCTGTGGCGCTCGGCGCGTCCCGGCGAACCGTCCTGGCCCGCCCCGTTCGGCCCCGGCCGCCCCGGCTGGCACATCGAGTGTTCGGCGATCGCGTTGAACCGCATCGGCGCCGAATTCGACATCCAGGGCGGCGGCAGTGACCTGATCTACCCCCACCACGAATACTCCGCCGCGCACGCCGAATCGCTCATCGCGGGCCGCCGCTTCGCCCGCCACTACGTCCACGCCGGCCTGATCGGGCTGGACGGGGAAAAGATGTCGAAGTCCCGCGGCAATCTCGTGCTGGTATCCACGCTGCGCCGCGGCGGCGTCGATCCGGCCGCCATCCGCCTGGGCCTGCTGGCCGGGCACTACCGCCAGGACCGGATGTGGACCGATGCCCTGCTCGAGCAGGCACAGCGGCGCCTGGAGCTGTGGCGCGAGGCCGCCGCGCTGCCCGCCGGCCCGTCGGCCACCGATGTCGTCGCCCGGCTGCGCCAGCACCTGGCCGACGATCTGGACACCCCCAAGGCGCTCGACGCGATCGACAACTGGGCTCGCCAAGCGCTGGACTACGGCGGCCAGGACGCCGACGCGCCCGCGTTGATCGCCACCGCCGTCGACGCACTACTGGGCGTTCTCCTGTAACCGATCCCTTGCCCGCATCTGCTGCACACGGTGGTGCGGCGGCTGCGCGACGCCTCGGTCCGGCACTGTTCGTGCCGAGTCATCACGACAAACGGTCGACGGCGCGGCGATCGCCCCGCCGCCGGCAGCAGCCGCGACGAATCGGGACTCCGCTCGGCGGACCGGGCGGGCGTCAAATATTGCAGCAGGTGACAGGTACCGAAGCGTCTTCCCGGCGTACGCATCGGTACTTCCCGTGCACGGTCCGAGCGACACTAGGATGAGGTACTGTTCGGTCCCTTCCCTGACCGAACGCAGAGAACGGCGCACGCATGTCACGAATGGTCACCAAGGATCAGTACTTCGACACCGGCTTGGAAGTGCTCGCCGAACTCGGCTTCAAAGGTCTCACCATCGGCGTGCTGTGCCGCCGGCTCGGCGTCACCAGCGGATCCTTCTACCACCACTTCGGCAGCTGGCAAGGATTCGTCGACGCCTTGCTCGAACACTGGGAGAACCGCCAGGTGCGCATCCTGGGCACCATGCCGTTCAACCAGGGCAACCCCGACAACGACATCCGCGCCCTGTCCGACCTCGCCGCCGGACTGCACCACACCGCCGAAGCCGCCATCCGCGCCTGGGCGGCTAACGACGAATCGGTCAACCTCGCACTCAAACGCGTCGACGAATCCCGCAGGCGCACCGTACACAAAGCCATCAAGGGCATCGTCGGCGACGACGACACCGCCGCCGTGGTCACCGCACTCGGCATGGCGATGCTCGTCGGCTACCAGCAGATCGCCGCGGGCGGGGAAAACCTCTCACTGGACCAACTGCTGGCCGAGTACGCGCGCCTGATCTACTCCCACGCCCAGCGCTGACCCCCGTCAACCGAGCAACTCGTCGACATAACACCAGCGCCACGCCTCACCAGGCTCCACACTACGCATCACCGGATGCCCGCTGGCGGCGTAATGCTTGCTCGCATGATTGCCCGGAGAAGAATCGCAGCACGCGACATGCCCGCATGACAAGCACATCCGCAGATGCACCCACGCCAGCCCTTCGGCGACGCATTCGGCGCATTCGTCCGGCCCGCCGTGCGCACGCACCAACGGCGCATCCCGCAGATGCCCGCACGCGTCGTCGGCCCCGGCCGCGGCCAGCGGCTCGACCCGTTCTTCCTCGGTCTCGTCGTAGCGATCGATAATCGACTCCTCGAGATCCAACTGCGCCAGCACATGCTGCAGGACCTCGTAGTCGACAGTGCCCGAATCCCGCACCCGCAACACGGTTTCGCGTTCGGCCCGCAACATCGCCAACCGCAGCCGCCGGTACTCCGCGGTCGGTGTCACCAGCTCCGACTCCGCCCGCCCCAACCGCTCCCAAGCGGCGTTGGTCTTCCACAACACGCGATCACGCAACATCTGCACCACCCCCGGCGGCGTCTCCGGCGTAGCCTCCCGCTCCAGAACCGCCAAACCGGCCGCAGTGGCCTGCTGCAACACGTTGGCCTTCTGCAACGCATCCTCGGCGCGACTCGGCGCCCGCAACCGCAGCCACCGCACCAGCCACGGCAACGACGTCCCCTGCACCAGCAGCGTTCCCGCCACCACCACCAGCGCCAGCAGACGCAGCACCGCCAGCAACGGCGTCCCCTCGGGCAGCAAAAACACCGCCGCCAACGTCACCACACCCCGCATCCCCGCCCACGACACCACGACCAGATGGCTCACCGGCACCGCCCTGCCACCACCGAGACTGCGCGACAACAACGACGACCCGAACACCCACACCGGACGCGCCAACATCGTCACGGCCAGCACCGCCAACGCCGACAACAGCAGCGCGGCGTGATCGAGCTCGCTGTGCCAAGCACCCTCCACGATGCCGCGCACCTGTAACCCGATCAGCGCGAACACCGCGCTCTCCAGAATGAACTGGATCGTGCGCCAATTGATGCGTTCGGCGATCCGCGACGCCGCGCTCTGCCACGCCGGCGCATTGTGCCCGAGGATCATCCCGCACACCACCACCGCGATCACTCCCGAGGCATGAATGCCCTCGGCGGGCAGATACGCCGCGAACGGCGCCAGGAACGACAGCGTCGTGTCCAGCACCGGATCGGTGATCCGCCGCCGCAGCATCGCCAGCAGGTAGGCAACCACCACCCCCACCGCCGCGCCACCACCGGCCGCCAACAGGAAATCGGCCCCCGCCGCCCACACCGACACCGAGCCCACCACCGCGGCCAACGCCGTCCGCAACGCCACCAGCGCGGTCGCATCGTTGAACAGCGACTCGTCCTCCAAAATCGTCACGACCCGCCGCGGCATCCCGATCCGCCGCGCCACCGCCGTTGCGGCCACCGCATCCGGCGGAGCCACCACCGCACCCAACGCGACAGCGACCGCGAACGGCACCGGCAGCAGCCACCACACCACCACCGCCACCGCGAACGTCGTGAACAACACCAACCCCACCGACAACAACCCGATCGTGCCCACATTCGCCCGGAAATCCACCAACGACGTACGGATCGCGGCGGTATACAGCAAAGGAGGAAGAAAACCGAGCAGAATGATCTCCGGCTCCACATGGATCTCCGGCACGAACGGCAGATACGACGCCGCCACCCCGCCCACTGTCAGTACCAGCGGTTCGGAGACCCCGAACCGACGCGCCAACGCCGCCAACGCGGCCGCCGACGCGACGAGAACAACCAGGCCGATCGCGACATGCACGGTGAAATTCTCGCAGAGCCCCGACCGGCCGCCGCCCCGCGCAGTAGATGACACGTACACGGCCGACCGAACTACTGCCGCCCCGGCGCACACACGCGCCATGCTTGTCGAGCACAAGGAGGTAGACATGGAGGAGTTCGCGTCCTGGCGGACAAACGGACGACACCACACCCACCGCGGCCACCAGATCTTCTGGCGCGACGCAGGCGCAGGCACCGACGGGACACTGGTGTGCATCCACGGATTTCCCACCGCATCCTGGGACTGGCATCGGATCTGGTTCGGCCTGTGCGAACGATTCGCCCGCGTCATCGCCCCCGACATGATCGGCTTCGGCTGGTCGGCCAAACCCCGCCACTACGACTACCGCATCACCGACCAAGCCGACCTCCACGAAAACCTGCTCCGGGAACAAGGCATCGGCCGATTCCACATCCTCGCCCACGACTACGGCGACACCGTCGCCCAGGAACTCCTGGCACGCGACGCCGAACGCCGCGCCGCCGGCAACGAATCCCTGGTGATCGAATCGGTGTTCCTGCTCAACGGCGGCCTGTTCCCCGAAGCCCACCGCCCCCGCACCGCACAACGACTGCTGGCAAGCCCGCTCGGCCCGCTCGTCGGCGTCCTCGGCAGCGAACGCACCTTCCACCACAGCCTCGCCGCGGTTTTCGGACCCGACACCAAACCCACCGACATCGAACTACACCAGTTCTGGCTGCTGTGGTGCAGCAAGCATGGAAAACGCAACGGCCACAAGCTGATCCGCTACATGGCCGAACGCCGCAAGCAGCGGCGGCGCTGGGTGGGCGCACTACAGCAAGCCCAGGTTCCGATCCGGTTCGTCAACGGCGTCACCGACCCCGTCTCCGGCGGCCACATGGCGCGCCGCTACCGCGAACTGATCACCACCCCCGATGTCGTCGAACTGCCGCGAATCGGCCACTACCCGCAACTGGAAGCACCCGCCCAGACCCTCGAGGCACTCATGGAATTCCACGACACCCGCGTCCACAAACCCACCGCTTGACCACCACCCGAGCACGTTCCCGATCGCGCCGAAAACATTAGGGTGTAGCAGGCAACCGCGCCCGGACAATCATCGAAAACAACTCGCGCGAAACAGTTCTCACGCCCCAACCGCCGACACCGCACCGAAGGAGCCGCCGATGTTCGCCGCCGACCTACCGCTGGAAACCATCGAACTCGACCAGACCGGACGAGTACTCACCGCGCGGATCGTCGCACCCCCGGTCAATTTCGTCACCACCACCGTCGTCCGCGACCTCGACACCCTCACCACCACGGTCGACACCGACGACACCGTCGGCGCGGTCGTGCTCACCGGAGGACTACCCGGCCGCTTCCTCACCCACGCCGACCCCGCCGCACTCGGCGGCATGATCGACAAGCCACGCCCCTTCGTCCCCGCCCGCACCGCCGCACCGTTCCTACGCGCCGCCGCGGCTTTCCTGCACGTACCCGGCGCCACCGACCTCGTCGAACGCCACGGCGGCAGCCTCGGCGCCGGCCTGGTGTGGGGCTACCGCTGGAAACGCACCACCCTCCGGATGAACCGCTCCGGCGTCGCCTACCTCGCCGCCATCAACGGCCCCGCACTCGGCGGCGGACACGAGATCGCGCTCGCCTGCGACCTGCGCTACGCCGCCGACGCCGACCACGTGCGCCTGGGCCAGATCGAAACGCTGGCCAACCTCATCCCCGGCGGCGGCGCCACCCAACGCCTCACCCGCCTGCTCGGCGCCGCCAAAGCCATCGAGATCACCCTCGAAGGCACACCCTTCACCGCCCGAGAAGCGCTACGCCTGGGCCTGGTGCACCGCCTGCTGTCCACCGAGGACCTGCTCGCCGAGACCCAAGCCACCGCGGCACGACTGGCCGCCCGCAACCCGGTCGCCGTCGCCGAACTCAAACGCGCCGTCTACTTCGGCTCCGACAAATCCCTCTCCCGCGGCCTGGACGCCGAACAAGCCGGATTCGTCTCCGTCGGCACCACCGCCGCGGCCGCCCGCACCACCAAAGCCTTCTTCGAAGACCTCGATCGCCTCGAAGACACCCCATTCCTCGCCGACCCCCAACCTTGGCTGGACGGCACCCGCGTCGACCAGGTCAGCAAGTGAAACCCCGCATTCGGTCGCCGCACCGATGACCACGTGCTGCGCCTGAATCGGCCCGAACGACGAACCCAACCGGCCTCTGAAACCGAAATTTCACCTTCTGCCTGACCGCTTACCCGCAGGCTATCGGGGACAGCACGTCGCGTGCAGCTCTCTACGCCGAGCGGATGCGTGCATGCACGTGCATGTCATGCCAGCCGTCCGCGTGCAAACCGGCGCTGCGCCGGACACCCTCCGGCGCGAATCCCGCCTTCACCGCCGCACGACACGACGGCAGATTACGCACCGAATGCGACACCTCCAGCCGATGAAGCCCCACCTCGAACGCCCACTGGGTCACCACCTCGACCGCAGCAGGCGTGACACCGCGCCCCCGCCAGCCCGGAGCGGTCCAGTACGCGAGTCACACGCAACCACTTCCCGACCTCGACCGAGATCGTCACAGTGCCGACCGCCGTGAACTCGGGCATCACAGGGGAGTAGGGCCGCCAAGCTACGCGGCCGGGAGCTCCGCGGCACCACCGAGGGCAGGCACCGGCTTCGGTGCGGAACCAGGCAGGAACCGGTTCACCGCGGGGAATCATGCAGGTGGATCAGCGGGCCGATCCCGAAGGCGTACACCAGTGTTCCGATGCCGACACTGCCGCCGAGCACCAACCCCGTCACCAGCACCATCACCTCGATCACCGTCCACCAGCCGGAGTGGTCGCCCGAGTATCTGATCGGGTCGTGGACGCTGATCGGCAAGAACGACCGGCGGTTGGTGGGCAACAAATCGGGAGCTACCAGGCGCGGGTTCGCCGTTTCAGCGTTGCGGGTAGTCCCAGTCGCGATCCTTGCCCATGTGCGGTTTGCTCAGCCCTGCCGAGTCGGTCGAATGGTCAGGTCACCGATTTCGACGTCGTGGGGTTGGTCGATCGCGAATGCGATTGCCCGAGCCACTGCGGTGGGGTCGATACCGAGTTCGGCCATGTTCTGCCTGGCCTGCTCACGTACGGCTGGATCGTCGACCGCGTTGTCGATGAGTTCGGTGCGCACGTAGCCGGGAGAGATCGACGTCGTGCGTAGAATCCCGTCGGTGCTCTCCTGACGCAGCCCTTCCAGGAGAGTGCGGACCGCGTTCTTCGTCCCGGCGTACACCGCTTGTGTGGGAACGATCTTCAGACCGGAGGTTGAGACGACGGTGACGAGGTGGCCGCTGCCCTGCTGGCGGAACACCGGCAGGGCAGCGGCGATGCCGTGCAGGAGCCCTTTGACGTTCACCTCCACCATCGCCGACCAGCCCGCGACGTCCAGGTCGGCAACGGGGCCGATCCTGCTGATCCCGGCGTTGTTCACCAGAACATCCAGCCGCCCGAAGCGTTCGATGGCGAGGGTGACGAGCGACTGGAGGTCGGCGGGATCGGTGACGTCCACCCTTGTGGCGGCTGCCTCGCCGCCAGCGGCTTCGATCTCGGCAACCAGACGGTCCAGCCGGTCGGTGCGGCGGGCACCGAGCGCGACGGCCGCACCGAGTGATGCGAGATGACGAGCTGTCGCTTCACCGATTCCGCTGCTGGCACCGGTGATGGCGACGACTTTGCCGTGGATGGCCATGAGGATCCCTCCGCCTAGAATGGACATATGTCCGGTTACATCGACCATACTAGCGGACACATGTCCGCTTCTGTCAAGAGCGGCCCAACACGACGTGCGGACGCACAACGCAACCGCGAACGGATCCTCCAGGCGGCCCGCGAACTCGTGCACCAGCCGGGAGAGCTGAAGCTCAACGCAGTCGCGAAAGCCTGCGGTATCGGTCAGGGCACGCTGTATCGGCACTTCCCGACCCGCGAGGACCTCCTCACCGAGGTGTACCGACGCGAGATGGACGAGCTGGTCGCAGCGGCTGCACACCTGCTCGAGACCCATGGGCCGCTGGATGCGCTGGCGGCGTGGTTCGACCGCGTGGCTGCCTACGCCCGGGTCAAGCGCGACGTATTCGCTGCCGTCGAGGCCGCGACATGGCGTGACCTCGCCGCCCACAGCCTCGGCCCGATCGGTGACGCCGTGGAACTGCTGCTGGCCGCTGGTCGCTCGGCCGGCGAAGTCCGCGCCGACGCCGAAGCCCGCGATGTCATCGTGCTCATCAGCTGGCTGTCGCGACTGGACGACGCCGAACTCGATGCGCGCGCACCCCGGTTGCTGTCGATCCTCATCGACGGTCTCCGCGCAAACCACCCCCCGGCCACCCACAACCAGCGCCGATCACCGATCACCGGACTGCATGACACAGCCATCGGAGGGTTGCCGCTCGGCTGAACTCACCACACATCGTCACTGTCCTGATCCACCGAGACCTGCCGCTAGTCTCGACAAACCCTATCTAGTAAATTTCCAAGAATTGTCAACCACACGGCAGCCATACCGTCATCAGCGCTCGCCGGTTCAGCATGGCAACGACGGCAAGATCGGCCAGGTACAGCACACTACGGCCAGGCAGTGCGACGAACCAGATCCACGGATCCACGCCGTGATCGCCGCCTACGAACCGGGATTCGTCACCACATGACGGCCATCCCGAATGCGTATCCACCTGTTTTACTACCCTAATTCGTCACAGTGACGTAATTTGCTCGGAGGGGCCCGGAGGAGGGGAGTGGCTCATCATAGACCCACGCTCGCGACATCCAGCTACAGCCACTTCCGGATCCAATCCACGCATTCCGCTGATCGTGAACCCGCACAAGAGTGCAGTGGCAGCAGAGTGCCGGCTGATCGCACCGACCCGGATAGAACAAGGAGGCATCTAGTTGACATAACGCGTATCGGCAACCTTCGTCCGTGCATAACTATGCGCACCACCACGCATAGATCGACCACCGACTCGCATCTCCCGAAACATCTCACCAGACGCAGCTTTCGAGCTGTTCTCGCCATGGGACCCGACAGCAACGAATCCAGTGCGACACCAGCCACCAAGCCACCCGAAATTACGCCGATAATCAATATTATGTCAATTAGAGGGTGTCGACGGCGCTCCTCCGGGTGTCCACAGACTCGTCTACCGGCCACAGGTGTGCGTATCGGACCGGCCGAGCATCGTGGCGTGCGATTGCGTCAACGGTCGACATGCCGCAACGGGGAAAACGGGGATGCTCTACACCGCGCGAGATCGGACGTACTGATACGTACCGCCCGAGCCACCAGCTCCGCGCCGGCCAGATGGGCGTCTCGCCGACCGCGTGCCCTCAGCTTCGAGCCGGCGGAAGGGTTGCCACTCCCCCTGGTTCCCTGATCGGTCCCACTGGCCCCAGGTTGCCGCGTGCGGCAGTCCACGTTGAGACCTTTGTTCCTGGGCTCAACCCCGAAATATCTGCCTGCGCAGGGGAATCTGATCCGCACTGCGGCGGCCCATATCGCACTCGGTGGCGATGCCGAACTCGGCGACCGCGGAGCGGGCGGCCTCGATGCGCTCGAGTACTCCCGCACGGCAATCGCCAGCGCATACCAGGCCCAGGTGCAAGGCTTCTCGACCGCCCCGAGGTCCGCCATCACCTGCGAACTACTCGTTCTTGCCACGAATTACCCGGCACCGGAAAGCCCGCCTCGGCTCCGGCGCTGGCCCGCACCGATCACCCCTACACCATCGATCACGCCGCTGCCTGCCGAATATCGGGGCGACAGCGACCGAGGCTCCCTGGGCGCTCTCCGCTGTCGCGATGAGTAGCTGTTCCCGGCTTCTACGGTGTCTTGGTCGGGATTGGGTTTGGTTGTTTCGAGAGTCTTTGCCGGGGCAAGATTTATGTATACATGCGCAAAGGAACATATCGCAATTTTAGCTTCATGCATCGAGCACCTCGAACCACCAGACTAGTTCGCACCTCCACGGCTCCGCGGTTCCGATATCCCTCGCCCCCAACGCTTTCGGCACTCTCAACAGCACTTACCCACACTCCCCTACCCCATTACCGCACGAGCCCGGAAGACAGGCCCAGGTCCGTCTCGGCTTTTCGCCTCGCGCAAGGACATTCGCATACCGACAGGAAGCTGAACTAACGTTCGAATGGTGCTTGGACATTCACATGCGACCAGTGGCGCGTTGGCCTGGTCGGCGGCGGCGACGACGCTGCCGGTCACGATCTTGACGTTTCCGGCTGTACAGAATGCGACGGGACATCTCGGCACCGTCGATCTACTGCTGGGGGTCTTCCTGACCGCAGGCGCCGCACTGCTGCCCGATGCGGACCATCCCGACGGGACTATCTCCCACGCCTTGGGTCCGATCACACACACCGCGTGCAAGCTCATCTCGTGGGTATCCGGCGGCCATCGCGGCGCCACCCACTCCTTGGCGTTCGTCGCGGCCGTCGCCTACGGCACCTGGGCCGGCGAGCACTGGCTCGGCCGCTGGTTCACTCTCGGCCTGGTGTTCTTCCTTCTGGCTCTGGCCGTGCGCGCGCTGCATCTGTGCCCGTCCGGCAACAGCTTCCAGGCATGGGGACCGATCGTCGTACTCGCCGCCGCGGGCACATTCACGATGGAACATTGGATCGCCGACAAGCCGGTTTGGCTACCGTTCGCGGTCGGGCTGGGCGCGCTGGCCCATCTCCTCGGTGACTGTCTCACCGAGCGCGGCTGCCGACTGTTCTGGCCATTCGCCCTCCGAGTCAGCTTTCCCGTCATTGAACGCACCGGGAACAAGGTCGAAACCTTCATCGTGGCACCCGTGTTTACGGTCGGTACGCTGGCCATTCTTTGGTACACCATCACGTACCGGCCCTGACATCTGGACGCCGCCGCCCGGACTGCCGGAAAGCGGCGCGGCGATCACCCCTACAGGCAACCGGGCAACAAAGCGAGACCGCTCGGCTTATGCAGGTGTGTCGCTGATCGCTCCCCTCTCGCCCTTCTTTGCTGTTTTTGTTCGTCGGGTCTGAGCGTAACGGCCGGATAGGAAAAAAATTCGTAGATGCGCATATCTACGTAAGAGCATGTTGCCGACTCCTGGGGCAGCGACCGCTTCGGCGCACGCGGCTCCCCGCCCGGCACGCCAAATCCGCAGTACCCGAACCCCTTCCCGAGATCCGGGATTCTCGATTGCCCGGCACCGGCCCGGAGGATGTCGTCCCCTCCCCCGACGGCAGGATGATCGCAGGCGTCGAAGGCGATGCGATCCGACGATGCGATCCTCAGCATCGATTCCGCCGACCGGCGTTACGCGGATGCCGGAGGCGCTCGGTCCGCACGCTGACGGGCGCGTCCTGATCTGCGCTTTCGCGCCGGGACTGCTGGAGCCGGACGCCGAAAGTGTGCCCGACCGGGCTGGTCAACGAGATCGATGGTGAGCGTTCACGCTGGGCGCGACGGGGGCGTTGCCCTGCCCCGCCCAGCTTTCAGAGGAGGTCTTCGGGGTCCGCGTCGGCTTCGAGACGCACATCTTCGGCGAACTGGGTTTCGGCGTCGTCGTACTCGGTGTGAGCGGCGTAGAGCAGCAAGCAGCCGCGGATGCCGTCGAGGAGATCTTCCAAGAGATCGAGGGCGGGACGGGCAGGGTCGAGGCGGCTGATACGGAAGCCGGTGAGCATTGCTTCGCGAGTGTCGGCGTCGACGCCGAACCGGTGGGCCTGGGCTTCGATGTCGGCGACGCGGGCGACGAGGCTCCAGGGGGCCGGGACGCGGCCTTCGTGGACAGCCATCGCCTCGGCGATCAGGTCGAGCACGACTTCGGTAGGGGTGTCGCCCGCGGCGAGTCGTTCGAGGACGAGGGTGGGGGTCTCGACTTGGAGTGCTTCGATCTCGTCGGCTTCGGCGACGACATCGGTGGTGGGTATGTTCGCGGCCTCGCCGGCGACTTCGGCAGCGGCGTAGAGCCAGTGTGCGGCGGCGACGGAGGCAGAGGCGGGGTCGAGTTCGGTGAACAGTTCGATGCTGCCGAGTGGGTCGGCGCGCAGGAGCGCATCGGCGGCGTGGACCTGGGCCGGGGATACGTCGGGGCGGGACAGTTCGACGGCTTGACGGGCGCGGCCGGAGAGGTCGCCGCGTTCGGCGGATTCGATGGCTTCCTGCTCGGTGCGAACCTCGGCGGCGATAGTCTCGAGCAGGGCGGTGTCGCCGATCTCGTGCAGGGTGCGTCCGATGCGGTGGGCGGATTCGACGACTCCGCTGTAGGAGACGAGCAGTCCTTCTTCGGTGGGTAGGTTGGGGCTGCGCAGGCCCGGTTCGACTTCTTTGAAGTTGCGGCGTTCCTCGGCGCGCCGCCATGCTTCGCTGTTGGGGACGTCGGGGTCGCCCGCGGCGCTGGCCGGGCGGGTGTAGGTGCGCCATTGGAACCGCGAGAGGGTGGTGAGGTTCGACGCCAGATCGGTTGCCTGGTCCGTGGTCACCTGCGGGGGCAGGGTGGCCACCGTCTGGGCGAGGTCGCCTCGTCCGGTCGCCCAGATGGCGACGAGGGCGGCGCGGTCGGCGTCGAATGCGTATCTGGTCACCTGGGCAAGTCTGGTCGATCAGCGGCGGATGCGCTCGGTCAATTTATTCGCTTGTGTGATGTTGTGCGGCGTTTCCCAGGGACGCGCTGGGCGGATGAGGCTGTGACTGCCGATCATGGTGCCCCGGGGTCGGGCCTTCGGCGGCTGAGGAGGCGAGAACAACGGTGGCGGAGCCGAATACCGCGGAGACGAATACCGCGGAGCCGAATACCGCGGAGCCGAATACCGCGGAGCCGAATACCGCGGAGCCGGCGAGGCCGGCGGAGGATGGCTCGCCCGGCTGAGGTGGATGAGTTGCGGGCGGCGACGGTGGTGTTGGCAGGGCCGTCTCGGGTGGGTTGAGCCTGGATCGTGACGGTTGCGCGACCAGCGACACGCGAGTTCTTGCGCCGAGGTTCAGCAATCTTCCAGTTACGCTTCGGCGATGCGTACACGCACTCACCGGCGCGGGTTCGCCGCGTTGTCGGCCGCTGCGGCGGTGCTGATGGCTTCGGGGCTTTCCGCCGCTCAGCCGAGCCGGGAGCTGCCCGTGTTCGATGCGCATTTTTTGTGGGGTGTGGCGTCGTCGGGTTTCCAGTCCGAGGGTCATGCGCCCGACAGCAACTGGTCGCGTTTCATCGCGTCGGGTGGGACGGCGGATCCGTATCACGATTCGGTGGATTTCGCCCGCCGCTATTTCACCGATATCGATCTGGCGGCGCGGCTGGGTGTGCGGGTCTACCGGGTGGGTATCGAGTGGGCGCGACTGCAACCGGCGCCGCATGCCTGGGACGAGGCGGCGTTCGGGTTCTATGACGATGTGATCGCCCGGATCGTCGCGGCGGGGATGCGGCCGATGCTGACGTTGGATCACTGGGTGTATCCGGGGTGGGCGGTGGATCGTGGCGGGTGGCGCAACCCGGGCATGGTGGAGGATTGGCTGGCGAACATGCGTGAGGTGGTGCGCCGGTTCGCCTCGCGCGACCCGCTGTGGGTGACGTTCAACGAGCCCGTCGCGTATATCGGCACCGAGTTGCGCACGGGCGGCATCGGTGTCGAGGAGGCGCCGGTGACGTTGAACCGGATCGCGCAGGCGCACAACGAGATCTATGACGTCATCCATGGTTTTCGGCCGGATGCGCAGGTGACCAGCAACCTGGGGTATGTGGCGGGTGCGGAGACGGAGGTGAACCAGCCTATCGTGGAGCGGATCTCGGCGAAGTTGGACTTCATCGGGCTCGACTATTACTTCGCTCCGCTGCCGCAGACCGGGGAGGCGGAGCAGGGCGGCGCGGCGGGGGGTACGCCGATGTGGGAGCTGCCGGTGCATCCGGAGGGTATCTACTATGCGTTGCGGCATTACGCGCGCCAGTTTCCGGGTCGTCCGCTGTATGTCGTGGAGAACGGGCTTCCGACGGAGAATGGGCAGGTTCGCCCGGATGGGTACACCCGTGCCGATCATCTGCGGGACACGGTGTATTGGTTGCAGCGGGCGAAGGCCGACGGGATGAATGTGATCGGCTACAACTATTGGAGTCTGACGGACAACTACGAATGGGGTTCGTACGCGCCGCGGTTCGGGCTCTACACGGTCGATGTGCTGACCGATCCGACGCTGGCGCGGCGCCCGACCGATGGGGTCGAGGCGTATGCGCGGCTGATTCGCGCGGGGGGTGTGGCGCCGGCGTATCGGCCGACGCGGGCGCCGGTTCCCTGTGTGCACATCGACGCGGCGGAGACCTGCGTCGGGGAGGACCCGGCCTAGAGCGGTTGTCGTCGAGGGGTGGTGGGGTTCGGGTAGCGTCGGGCGGAAGAGCACGCGTTCACGGGTGGTGCAGGCTCTCCGCCCGGAGAGGTGATTCATGACGACCGACAGTCACCTGCCGCTCGGCTTGCGGTATCCGGCGGCGTCCTTCTCGGAGTATCTGCGCCGGTATGCGCCGGAGTTGTTGCCGGAGTGCGATTTTCGCGATGGTGCGGGTGGTGTCGCGCCGCACGGGACGACGATCGTCGCGATCTGTTATCGCGGTGGTGTGTTGGTGGCGGGTGATCGGCGGGGCACGATGGGTCATCTGGTGTCGATGCGCGATATGCAGAAGGTGTTCATCACCGACACGTATTCGGCGGCGGGTTTCGCGGGCACGGTCGGGATGGCGTTGGAGATGATCCGGTTGTTCGCGGTGGAGCTCGAGCATTACGAGAAGATCGAAGGGGCTTCGCTGACGTTCGACGGCAAGGCCACGAAGTTGTCGGCGATGGTGCGGGCGAATCTGCCTGCGGCGTTGCAGGATATGGCGGTGATCCCGGTGCTGGTGGGCTATGACCGGGACGCCGCGGATTCGGAGCGGGCGGGGCGGATCGTGTCGTATGACGCGGTGGGTGGCCGGCAGGAAGAGCGTTTCGGTTATACCGCGGTCGGTTCGGGTTCGGTGTTCGCGAAGTCGTCGTTGAAGAAGACCTATCACCGCGATGTCGATGCGGAGGCGGCGTTGCGGCTGGCGGTGCAGGCGTTATTGGACGCGGCCGATGACGATACCGCGACGGGCGGTCCGGATCTGTTGCGCGCGATCTATCCGACCGCGGTGCTGGTCGGTGCCGACGGTGCGGTGGAGGTGGCGCAGGAGCGCCTGGCGGAGATCGCTCGCGCGGTGGTGGATGCGCGGGCGGCCGCGGAGGGGCAGTTGATGTGACAGCGGCCGGGTCAGTCCGGGAGCGGAGGTAGTTCCAGGTTTTCGCGGAAGGTCGCGCCGAGGTAGTCGGAACCGGCGATGCCGCGGCGGCGTAGTTCCGGCAGCAGTCCGTTGACGACGAAGTCGCGGGTGCGTTCGTCGGCGAGCCCGCCGAGGGAGATCACGTCGAGAACGCCTGCGTCGTAGCGTTCTTCGATCGCGTCGGCGAGTTGTTCGGGGGTTCCGGCGGCGGCCCAGTGGCCGGTGTCTTTGGCGGCGATGATCAGTTCGCGCAGTGTCTTTCCCGAGCGCGCGAAGTTGCTGAAGATCTCGACGCGGCCGCGTCTGCGGTGCACGGTGGTGACGTCGGGGAGCAGGGTGTCGGGTAGGGGTTTGTCCAGTGGCAGGTCGGACAGGTCGACCCCGCCACCGAGCATGTCGGCGAGGGCGGTGCGTCCGGCCTCGAAGTCGGTCGCCTCGGCTTGTTCCCGCGTGAGGCGCTCGGCTTCGGCTGCGGTGGCGCCGTAGGTGGCGTGGAAGGAGCTCATGATCAGCGGCAGGCCTTCGGGGCGGCCGAGTTCGCTCGCGCGGGCGCGGATGCGTTTGGTGTAGGTGACCGCGTCTTCGATGGTAGGCAGTGAGGTGAATACGACCTCGGCGAATCGGGCGCCCAGTTCGATGCCGCCTGCCGATTGGCCGGCCTGGAACTGGACGGGTCTGCGCTGCGGCAGGGGCGGGATGTTCAGCGGCCCACGGACGGTGAAGTATCGCCCGGTGTGGTCTATGGGCCGCACGCGGGTGGCGTCCAGGATGGCGCCGCCGTGGCCGTCGGAGCTCAGCGCGCCGGGCCGCCAGCTGTCGAACAGGGCGTTGACGACCTCGAGGGATTCGGTGGCGCGGGCATACCGGTCTTCTGGGCTGGGCAGGTCCTGGTCACCGTAGTTCTCCTCCCCCACCGAGGATGTCACCGCGTTCCATGCCGCGCGGCCGTTGCTGATGTGGTCGAGGGTGCCGAAGAGCCGGGCGAGGTTGTAGGGGTGGTGGAAGGTGGTGGTCACTGTCGCGATGAGCCCGATGTGTGTGGTGACGGCGCTCAACGCGGATAGGAAGATCAGTGGTTCCTGCGCGCCGATCGCGCCTTGCGCGCCGAAGCTGAGCAGGTCGGCGGCGAAGAGGGCGTCGAATTTGTGCTGCTCGGCGATTTTCGCGATCTCGATCGACGAGGCGACCGTGGTGGCGGCGGGATCGATGGCCGCCGCGTATACGCTGACCGCACCGCTGACTCCTGTGACGATCTTCAGGGGCCGTCGTCGCCCACCAGCATTGCCCATTGCGGCGACGCTACCGGCGTGCGCTGCTGTCGCAGCGGGTTGCGATCAGCGAGATGTTTTCTGTGCGGCCGGTTTTCCGTCGTCGGGGTCCTCGGTGGTGGTTCGGTCCGTGCGCGGCACTCGCACCACTCCGGTGTCCAGATCGATGTCGAACCGCGGCGTATGGGTCTGCCCGTCGCTGTCCTCGCTGCCCGCATGGGTCAGCTTCTTGCCCGGAAACAGCTCCCCGATGACGCCCATACGATCACCCTACGCGCGAGTGGTGCGGGTTGTTCCGCAAGCGCATCGGCGGCCGACCGCCGTCCCGGCGACTCAGCGGACGCTGGTTTGATGCGGGCCGGTTTCAGTGCCGCGGCGCTGCGGCTGTGCGGTGGGGACGGGCACGGTGAGCATGGCGACGATCATGTCCACGATCTCTGCGGCGTCGTAGGGGTGGGCGGTGCGCACACCTGCTTCCAGGGTGCGCTCGTAGTCGGCGATCAACGCGAACATGACGGTGGCCATGGTTTCCAGGCGCTGCCTGCGGAGCCGTCGCGGCAGGCCGGTCAGCGCGGCGTCGAGGCGGGTGGCGATGATGCGGACCGCGGCGCGGTCGGCTCCTGCGAGGCGGTGTGCGTCCGCGACGACGGAATGGGTGCGCACTACTTCCAGGAACCGGCCCAGGTGGGTCACGTGGTCGTTGCGGAGCAATTCGAGGATGGGGGTCGCGAGCATGGCGACGAGGGTGTGCACGTCGTTGCCGCGGCCGTCGGCTTCGTGGGCGGCCAGCAGGTGCATGCGCCGCTGTTCGAGCCAGGTCATCCGGCGTTCGACGATGGCCTCGATCAGCCCGGTGCGTGAATCGAAGTAGTAGTGCACGGCGGAGTTGTTGCGCTGGCCGGCGGCGGCTGCGATGTCGCGCAGCGGCACGTCGACGCCGCGTTCGGCGATGAGGCGTTCTCCGGCGTCGAGCAAGGCGGTGCGCGAATCGTCGCTCGGCATAACCGCACTGTACTGAACACATGTGTTGACGGTGTTGAACACAGATGCTTAATTGAACGGCGTGGATAGTGTGGCGGCTCTATCTGTTCGCACAACGAATTGCTGCGGGTGTCGCGGGAGATGAAAGCGTTGTTCGGACACTTGATCCCGGAAGGCTTCACCAACCCATGGCGGTAGACGGTGGCCCCGGTGCCGTCCTCGAGACCGTCGAGGCGGTTCGGTCCGTCTGCGGAAGTTCCCATCATGTCCCGGCGACGGGCCCGGTCGCCGAAGGGACCTGCGCGGCGCGTCCCGACGCGCCAGGAAGGCGAGCACCATGCGTTTCACCTATGCCGAGACGATGACCGACCCGTCGTATTACCTCGCTCTGGCCAAGGCCGCCGAGGAGGCGGGCTACACCTCCATGGCGGTGGCCGACAGCGTGGCCTACCCGAGGGAATCGGACGCGAAGTACCCCTACACCCCTGACGGCAGCCGAGAGTTCCTGGAGGACAAGCCGTTCATCGAGGCGTTCGTGCTCAGCGCGGCGATGGCGGCGGTGACCACCACGCTGCGTTTCACGCCGTTCGTGCTGAAGCTGCCGATCCGGCCGCCGGTGCTGGTGGCCAAGCAGGCCGCGTCGGTGGCCGCGCTCAGTGGCAACCGGTTCGGGCTCGGTGTCGGCATCAGTCCGTGGCCGGAGGATTTCGAGATCATGGGGGTGCCGTTCGACAGGCGCGGCGCGCGGATGGACGAATGCATCGACATCGTGCGCGGACTTTCGGCCGGCGGGTACTTCGAATACCACGGGCAGTTCTACGACATTCCGCCGATCAAGATCAGTCCGGTGCCGACCGAACCGGTGCCGATCCTCGTCGGCGGGCACAGCAGGCCGGCGTTGCGCCGGGCCGCGCAGCGCGGCGACGGGTGGATGCACGCCGGGGGCGACAGCGCCGAACTGGACCGGCTGCTGGGCGAATTGGACACGTTGCGCGCGGAGTGCGGTACCCGCGGGGATTTCGAGGTGCACGTCATCTCGCTGGACGGATTCACCGTCGACGGGATCAAACGCCTCGAGGACAAGGGGGTCACCGATGTGATCGTCGGCTTCCGGCTCCCCTACACCACCGAGCAGGACACCGAGCCGCTGGAGCGCAAGATCGCCAATCTGTCCCGCTTCGCGGAGGAGGTCATCGCCCGGGTCGGCGGGTGAAGCCGGGTGCGGGCCGGGACCCGAGCGCGGCTGCGGTGAGGGTCCGCGCCCGGTAGCTCGCACCGAACAGCGCGACGTGCACCAGCAGCGGATGCAGCTGGTGCAGCGGCGTGCGGGTGCGCCATCTATCCGGCGGGTGGACGGGTTTCGTCCGCATCCTACGAATGGTCGGCCGGCGCGGCCATTACCTCCCGGGTAATGACTGCCGATACCGAGCGGGTCTCCGGCGTGCCCGGCCGTGCTGCTGTCCGGCGCGGTGGCCGAGTATGACGAGGTCCGGCCGGAAGCATGTGCTCCGGCCGGATGTCGAGCGAGGTCAGGCCATTTCGGGGACGCGCAGATGTGCGAACGCCAGGTCGAACTCCCCGACCTCGAGTACGTTCGCGCCTACCCGCTGGGTAGCCGTGCTCCTGATCCGATTGCTGTGCTCTCGGGTGGCGTCCATCGCCTCGCGAGTCGCCCACACCATCGCGCCCACCCCTCGGCCGCTGTCCCGGTCGACGAACAGGCTGGCGCTGCAGAATCCGTCGAGCGTTTCGATCTGCGGCAGCACTTCCATCCGGAACGAATCGATCAGACGTTCCACCTGTCCCGGGTCGACCTGCACCCAACTGCACCGGGCGCAGGCCGTGTCGTCGGCCGGATGGTCGCGGTGCATCGCCGCGATCTCCCACTCCTCGACGCGCTCCACCTCGCCGCCGAGCTGCCGCGCCAAGCCCTCGCGCAGTTGCTGGGCTCGTCCTCTGCTGGCCTGCAGCGCCTCCTGTGACTCCCACGAGGTCGACGCGATGCAGCGTCCCGTCGACCGGTTGACGAGCAATGACAGTCCGACCCATCCGTCCAGTTGCCGCAGATTCGTCATCACTTCATCGCGGAGGTATGCGATCCCGTCGTCCATCGATGACGGCTGGGACGCGAATGTGCTGGAACGTGCGTACACGGCCCACCTCCCGACTGCTCGGGGTGGCGCCCCGGTGGCGCCACCGGACATACTCACCTTCCTCCGGCCCCGGCCCGCACGCAATGCCTCGGTTACTGATCGGCTATGGCACTCGGCGGATCTCGATTGGGCCTGCGGATACCGGGTAGGTCCCTGCCATGGAACTGTTGGTGATTCTCGGACTCGTGGTGCTGGTCGGGGCGGTGATCCTGTATCGGAAGAGGTCCGGTAAGCGGCCCGACGCACCTGAGGTACCCGGGAACGACGGCGAGTAGGGAGCGGCTATGAGCGCGATGGATCCCGATCCCGCGAAAACCCCCGACCTGGAACCCGGCGGTGGTGTGCCGCCCGGCGCCACACCACCGGATACGCCGCAGACGTCCGGTCTGTCGGCGCCGGAGCCCCGCACCCGACACCACTTCCCCGTTACCGGAGTGGTGGCGATGCTCATCGGGGCGCTGGTGATCCTGTTGTTCGTCGCCGTCGCCGTCGGGCTCGTGGTCTCGATGCTGTGATCGGCCACCGCCGCCGATCCAGCCGATCCGCCGACCCCGGGTCATGGTGCGCCGAGCCTCACAGGATCGGCCTGCCGCCGGTGACGGCGATCCGAGCGCCGGAGACGTAGCTGCCGTCGTCGGAGGCGAGCATGACGTAGATGGGCGCCAGTTCGGCCGGTTGACCGGCGCGGCCCAGCGGGGTGTCGTCACCGAACCGGGTGACCTTCTCGACCGGCATGGTGGACGGGATCAGCGGAGTCCAGATCGGCCCGGGCGCCACGCTGTTGACTCGGATCCCGCGCTCCCCCAGCAACTGTGCCAGGCTGGCGGAGAAGTTGGCGATGGCGGCTTTGGTCGCCGCGTACGGGGCCAGCGTGGGCGAGGGCATGTCGGAGTTCACCGAGGAACTGCCGATGATCGACGACCCCGGCGGCATGTGCGGCAGCGCCGCCTTCACCAGGTAGAAGTAGGCGTTGATGTTCAGTGTGACGGTGTGCTCGAACTCTTCGTCGCTGATCTCCTCCAGGGTCTCGTGCGTCATCTGGAATGCCGCGTTGCTCACCAGCACGTCGATTTTCCCGAATTCCCGGACCGCCCGATCGATGACGGCGCGGCAGTGCGCGGCTTCGGACAGGTCGCCGGGCACGAGCACCGCTTTGCGGCCTGCCTGTGTCACCAGGTCGGCGACTTCCTTCGCGTCCTCGTCCTCGTCGAGGTAGGAGATCAGCACGTCCGCGCCTTCGCGCGCGTAGGCGATCGCCACCGCCCGCCCGATGCCGCTGTCGGCGCCGGTGATGACGGCGGCCTTGCCGGTCAGTTTGCCGGAACCGCGGTAGCTGTCCTCACCACAGTCCGGCACCGGATCCATCTTGGCCTGGATGCCCGGGACTTTCTGTTGCTGCTCGGCAAACCCCATATCGGTCCTCCTTCGGGCGTTCGGGGGCTGCGGGTGGTTCAGGTGTTCTGCTGCTGTCGCCAGTCGCGCACGGCGTCGCGGGCCCGGTCGAACAGCGCCAACGGCGGGCCAGCCACCAGATTCGCGAGCGCGGACTCCCCCGCGTGGGGATGCGGCCGGGTGGGCGCCACCGCCTCGGCGGCCCGCAGCGACCCGGCCATACGCTCGAGCTGGCTGGCGGAGAACTGGGCACGCAGCAGGGTGAATTCCTCGGCCTCCTCGTGCGCGGCGTGCTCGTCGACCGCGTCGGCGAACCGGGCGAGCCGGGCATCGAACTCGGGATGGTCCACCCCGAGGTCGTAGAGGTCGGCCAGCGCGCGTTTGGCCGCGTTCTCCTCCGCCAGCCGCGGCTGCACGATGTCGGCGTCGGCGCCGAAACGGGCCCGTCCGGCGACCGGGTGTACGACCTCCTCCTCGGCGCTCTCGTGCACGGCAAGCAACCGCACCAATTCGGTGAACATCTCCTGTCTGCCGTCCTGGTCGGCCTGCAATCGCGCCAGCAGTCCGCGAATCTCCTCGTGCTGGGCGGTGAGCAGGTCGACGACATCCTGGTCGGTCATCGCAACTCTCGTTTCTGTCGCTTCGGAACGTGTTCCTGGGCTGAGGTTGTCGAACTCTGGGCGACCGGGTGCCAGGTGTCCCGGTCACCGCGCGGCACGGCTGTCGGCGGTGTCTCGCGCCGATCCCCGGTCCGTGCCGGTACGGCCCTGCCCGACGGCAGGGTCCGTCGTCAGGCGGGTACCCGGGCGGTCAGCCGCCAATCAGCGCACCGCTCTACTCGGGTTCCGGCTCGGGCAACAACCGCGGAAGCACCACCGCGGCGGCGGTTGCGGTGGTCGCGCAGGTGGTCGCGATCCCCCAGCCGATCGGATCCAGCGGGCGGCAACCGAAGTAGCCGCACAGCCCCGGCGTCATCACTACCGCACCCAGCACCGCTCCGCTGGCGGCCGTGGTGAGCCATACCAGGGGACTGCGGTAGCCGGAGACCAGCGTCTGGCCCAGCTGCGTGCCGATGAGCGCGACCAAACCGATGGTGGCGGCGCGCCGCTGGGTGCCGGTCAGGCGACCGAGGGTCCAGGCGACCGACGCGCTGGTGGCCGTGGCGACGCCGCGGACGCCGAGCGTGCGCAGCAGGTCGGGGCCCAGGCGCGCCGGCGGCAGTTCGGCCAGCCGCTCGGCCGCGCGCTGCGCGTGTGCCTGCGGGTCGTCGCCGTCGTCGGGGTCGACCGCGTCTCGCTCGCGCGAGAGCGCGAGCGCCATCGCGGGGAACATGTCGGTGAGCATGTTCACCAGCAGGAATTGCCGGGTGCCCAGCGGCGCCTGCCCGCTGACGGCGGTGCCGTAGAGCGTGAAGGCCACCTCGCCGGCGTTGCCGCCGACCAGCACGCCGACGGCGTCGGTGACCCGCTGCCACATGCCGCGGCCTTCGACCAGAGCGTGCAACAGCACCAGGGGGTCGGGGTGGGTGAGCACCATGTCGGCGGCGTTGCGTGCGGCGACCGAACCCTGTGCGGCCAAACCGATTCCGACGTCGGCGGTGCGGATCGCGGCGGCGTCGTTGCTGCCGTCGCCGGTCATGCCGACCACGTGGCCCGCGCGGCGCAGCGCCGCGACGATGCGCACCTTCTGTTCCGGGCTGACCCGGGCGAAGACCGTGGCCTGTTCGATCAGTTCCGTCCGCGCGGTCTCATCGAGCCGGTCGAGGTCCGCGCCGGTCACCACCTGTCCCGCCTCGATGCCGAGCTGGCGGGCCACCGCCGACGCGGTCACCGGGTGATCGCCGGTGATCATGCGCACGCTGATGCCGTTGCGCTGCAACGCCGTCACCAGCGGCACCGTCTGCGGGCGGGGCGCGTCGGCGAGGCCGATGAACCCGAGCAGGCTGAGTTCCACGACCGCCGCCTCGATGTCGTCGGGTTCGGTGGACAGGTCGCGCCGGGCCACCACCAGCACCCGCAGGCCCTGTTCGGCGAGATCGCGGACCACGTGTTCGGCGCGCTCGCGCATGCGCTGGTCGAAGGGGTGGTCGAGCTCGCCCACCCGCACCTTGGTGCAGCGCGACAGCACGACTTCCGGCGCACCCTTGACGATCAGCCGCAGTTTGCGGGTGGTGTGACCGAGGGTCGCGGCGTAGCCGCGGTTGGATTCGAACGGAATCTCCTCGATCGCATCCCAGCGGCGGGCGTCGTCACCGAGCGCCTGGTCCGCGGCTTCGACCACGGCGCGGTCGGTGGCGTGCAGGATCGGGCCGTCGGCGGGATCGGGGCAGGCGCGGGCCGCGGCGCGCAGCAGACGGTGCGCGTATTCGGCGTCGGCGTCCGGGGACCACTGGTGGTCGAGATCGGCGAGCGTGGTCAGGCGCAGCCGTCCCTCGGTCAGCGTGCCGGTCTTGTCGAAGCACAGGGTGTCCACCCGGCCCAGCGCCTCGACGGTGCGGCTGGCGCGCACCAGCACGCCGTGGCGGGACAGCCTGCGTGCGGCGGCGAGCTGGGCGACCGTGGCGACCAGCGGCAATCCTTCGGGGACCGCGGCGACCGCGACAGCGACGCCGTCGGCGATGGCGGTACGCAGCGGCCTGCCGCGCAGCATGCCCAGTCCGGTCACGATGCCGCCGCCGGTCAGGGTCAGCGGCAGCGCGCGGTCGGTCAGGCGGCGCAATTGCGCCTGCACGCCGGCCTTCTCCGGCGGGATGGCGCCGGCGGCGGCGCGGCCGGCTTCGGTGTCGGAACCGACGGCAACGACGATCGCCCGCCCGGTGCCGTTGACCACGGTGCTGCCTTCGAAGACCATGCAGGCGCGATCGGCCACCGCCCGGCCCGGGGTGGCCGCGACCTCCTTGTCGACGGTGATCGACTCGCCGGTGAGGCCTGATTCGTCCATTTCCAGGTCGTCGGTGCACAGCAGCCGCGCGTCGGCGGGGACCACGTCGCCGGCCCGCAGCACGATCACGTCGCCGATCGCGAGCATGTTCGCGGCTACCCGATGTTCGCGCGGTTCGTCGGCGTCGAGTTCGGCGCGATCGATCACGCGGGCGCTGAGTTGTTCTCCCTCGAACAGGCGGTACAGCGCATTCTCGGCGCGCTGGCGCTGCCAGGCGGAGACCAGCGCGTTGACGCCGAGCACCGACGACAGCAGCACCGCGTCCGACGGCGCGCCGAGCACGGCGGTGGCGACCGCGCCGACGCCCAGAATGGGGGTGAGGGGATCGGCGAGTTCGCGGCGCAGCTGGACGGCGAACGACGCCGCCGCCGTGAGGACACCCACGCCCGGGATGCGAGCGACGGGGCCGGGCTGGGCGCGCTCGGTCACCGGGACGGGCTGCGGCAGTCGGCTCAGCACCTCCTCCGGCTCGAGGGCGTGCCAGGGCAGCAACGGTGCGAGCGTGGCCGGTGGGGCGGTCCGGGCCGCACGCCATCCGGTGAAAGCGCCGGTGAGCAGACCGGTGTAGTGGGCGACGGTGATGGGTGAGGAGCGGCCCGCGTTGTCCGGTGCCACCGCGAGCAGCAGGCCGCCCAGCGCCGCCCCCGACAAGGCCAGTGAGCGGCCGCGTTCGCTCACCTGACGGGCCGGAGCGATGGTGGCGAGGACGCGGTCGGCCTGCGCGAGGTCGCGGCAGACCGCGTCGGCGGTCCAGGGCATCTGCAGTGCGTTGGCTTCGCGCACGGCCAGACCGATCGCGACATCGGCGTGGGCCAGCGCCTTGTGCGCGCGGGGGCTCAGCACGGCGACGACGTGACCGTCCTGCTGCAGAGCGCGCACCAGCCCGCTCATCGACGTGGAGGGGGAGACGAATTCGTCTGCCATCGAGCGCAATTCGGCGGCGTCGGCGCCCGCGGCGAGGGTGATGCGCAAGCCCGCGCTGCGCGCCCGGCCCAGCAGCGCATGTGCCCGCCGGTCGAGTTCCCGGCCGACCAGCACGCGTCCGACCGGCATTCCGTTGTCGTGGAGTACGCGCCACACGGGGCGGCGCGTCACACCGTCGTCGGGTTTTCCGGTCGCGGGGTGCACCAGTCGGCGGAGTCCTCCGGACGACAGGTACCGGCCGGTGTCGTCCGGCTGCGTGTCGTCCCGGCCGTCGGCGCCCTCGTGCTCCCACAGCAGGCGCTGGCTCGCGCTCCATACCTCGGCCACCGACCATCTCGGGTCGGTGGCTTCCGCGTCGAGCACCAAACGCCGTGCGGTCAGCAGCGATTCTCCGTCGATCACCAGCGCCGACAATCGGTCCAGCCGCCGCCACACCCGGGGGTGCAGCGTCAGCACACCCGCCCGGCCCAGCATCGTGGAGACGAGCGCGCCGTAGGCCTCACGGCTGGCCCGCGCCGCCTTGGGTGCGCCGAGTTCCAGCGCGTCGGACGCGCCGAACAGGCCGCGTCCGCCGAGGACGGAGGTCACCGCACCCACCAGCGCACCCGCGGCCGTCTCGTCGGCGACCCGTTCGATCGGTCCCTGCGGCATGTCGACCACGCGGTCGGGCGGGGACAGCGGATCGCACACTTCCGCTGGGCGGCGGTCGATCTCGGCCTCCCAGTCCTGCCACTGCACATAGCGGGTCAGCGACTCGGTGAGCGTGAAACCGCGGTGCACCGCGTCGATCACCAGATTCGCCGTGCCCGCCGCCGCGTTGTTGCCCAGGGCGTTGCCGATCGCGTTCGCCGTGGTCAGCACCAGATCGGTGCGTGGACGGCCGAGCTGATCCTCCAGCCGTCTGCGGATGCGGGGCTGGTTGTCGGCGAAAGCCGCCACCGCGCGCAACACCCGGGCGGGCTTGCGCAGCGGCAGCACCGCGCTCACCGCGGACAATCCGATCGCGCACACATCGCCCGCGACCTGGATCCCCGCCGCCAGCAGCGGCTCCCGGTCCCCCGGATGCTCGCAGCCGCGACTCCAGTCCAGGTCGCCGACCGCGGTGTCGGCCTCGACGGATTCGATGGCGGAGACCAGGGCGGGCAGGTCGGCCGCACCGTGCTCGAGGGCGGCCACGATGCGGCCGGTCACCGCGTTGACCCGCCACCAGCGCACATCGCGGCGGCGGTCCAGGGTCCGGTGCAGTGCCTGGGTGACGTCTTCGCTCTTGCCGGAATCCAGTCCGCGAACCTCGACGGTGGCCCGGTCCTCGTAGAGGGCCACCCGGCGCCGCGACCGCAACGCATGCGGATCGACCAGTGCCGCCAACTCGTCGCGCAACTCCTCGTCGCGGCCCAGATTCAGCAGCGACGCACCCGCCCGTGCGCCCGCGGCCACCGCCTGCGCCGGCGCCTGCGCCGCTCTGGTTCCCAGATCGACGGCCTTCTCCACGCTCGCGCGGGCCAATTCCGCCGCAACGGAGGTGGGCGCCTCGAGCCACCACGGTGAGACGACTCCGCGTAGTAAGAAGCTCATACCCGGCAGCTACCCAGGCATGGGCGGAGCAAACCGTCACGACCGCGGTGCCGGGCATCGCGGCCGGGTCCGGTGCGGACCCGCTGCGCCGGTCAGTTCGCGGTCGGGTCCAGCACGATCTTCACCGCACCGTCGGTTTTCCGCTGGAAAGTGGCGTAGGCCTGCGGTGCGTCGCTCAGCGGAAGGCGATGGGTCGCGAAGGTATCCACACCGAGCGGATCGCCGTCGCGCAGCAGCGGCAGGATGTCCTCGACCCACCGTTTGACGTTCGCCTGTCCCATCCGCACCTGGATCTGCTTGTCGAACAACACCCGCATCGGCAGCGGGTCGAGCATGCCGCCGTAGACGCCGATCACCGAGATGGTGCCACCGCGACGGACGATGTCGATGGCGGAGTGCAGCGCCGCGAGCCGGTCGACGCCCGCGGTGTCCATCACCTTCCGGGCCACGACATCCGGCAGGAACGCCGCCGAGCGCTGAGCCGCCGACGCGATCGGCGACCCGTGGGCTTCCATCCCCACCGCGTCGATCACCGAGTCGGTGCCCCGGCCGTCGGTCCAGCCGCGAATGATGTCGCCGAGCGGCTCGTCGACGCCGTCGAGGTCGATCACCTCCACCCCGTGCCCGGCCACTCGCGCCAGCCGCTCGGGTACCCGGTCGACACCGATGACGCGATAGCCACGATGCGCGGCGACCCGGCAGGCCATGTCCCCGATCGGGCCCAGACCCAGCACGGTCACCGATCCGCCGTCCGGCACTCCGGCGTATTCCACCGCCTGCCACGCGGTGGGCAGCACGTCCGACAGGTACAGGAAGCGGTCGTCGGCCGGTCCGTCGGGCACTGTGATGTGGGTTGCGTCCGCGTGCGGCACCCGCAGGTACTCGGCTTGGCCGCCGGGCACCCGCCCGTACAGCTTCGAGTAGCCGAACAGTGCCGCGCCGCAGCCGTATTCGCGTACCTGCGTGGTCTCGCACTGGGTGGTCAGACCGGTCCGGCACATGTAGCAGGTGCCGCAGCTGATCTGGAACGGGATGACGACGCGGTCGCCGCGTTCCAGCCCGGTGACGGCCGAACCGGTCTCCACCACGCGCCCCATGGGTTCGTGGCCGAGGACGTCTCCGTTGCTCATGTAGGCGCCGAGCACTTCGTACAGGTGCAGGTCGGATCCGCAGATCCCGGTGGAGGTGACCTCGATGATCGCGTCCGTCGGTGCCTCGATCCGAGGATCGGGCACCGTCTCCACGGCGATTTTGCGTCGTCCTTGCCAGGTCACTGCCTTCATCCGGGCGGCTCCTTCGTCGAAGTCGGTAGGTGTTCCCGTCCTACCCGGACACCTGTGCCCGAAACGATCGCGGCGGGGTCGCCCGAGCGACGGCGGGGTGGGCGACACCGCAGGCCACGGGGCATGATCAGTGCAAGTGCGATGCCGGTCATGACTGCGGCAGAGGTGGGGCTACCGAAGTCGTGGCCTGCTAGTGCGAGCAGCGCGGCGAACAGCATGAGAACGCTGAGTATCATGCTCAGGGCCGTGAGTGCGAGGCTGATACGTGCGAAAAGCCAGGATACCGGCCAGCTGCCGGGATCTTTGTCGCGAGCCATTTCGATCTTGTCGAGCCGTCGAGAGGCAGGGGTGATCACCACTGCGTCTGCGAGAGCGATGATCGGCGGCCGCCGCTATAGCCAGCCAGAGGCCCTCGTGATCCGCCATATCTGCCGGTCTCCCCTGCCGTGAACGTCATTGTGCGGCAAGACTGATCCCGAGCGACCTCGAGCGTGCGGCCTTTCGTGGCGACCGTGTACCCGCGGGCCCCTGATCAGCGCCGCGGTGCCTGCGCGATCGTGCATCGCGGTGTGCATACGAACATCAGATATGCGCTCCAACAGCGGATGCTACGGCGACCCATGAAGGCCCGCCCCAGAAGGGTTTAGTGGGATGTGGGCGGGCCTGACCATCACCTGTGAATTGTGGATCACGTGGGGGATCGCATCGACGGACACCCCAGGGACCCGCCCAGCGAGGGAGGTGCCAAGCGGGCCCCGGTGTGCGGCTGCCCTCTGCGCTGTCCTGGGCCTTGGAGCACAGCCCGGGACGACAGGCATGCTGGATCCCGCGCAGCGCAGGTGCTTGACACCGCAGTTCACGCGTGTCGCGCTGCGCCGCAGGGAGGTTGGGCCCGGAAGAGCTTGCGCCCGCAGCACCATTCCGGACCCAACACTTCCAGCGTGATCGCAACACCTGCTCGGGCGGTCGAACATTGCGCGGCTTTGCGCCTCTAGTTTGCGCCGTGCCTACGCGCGGTTCCCGGCGTCCGGTGTGGCGTGACGTGACGGCAGCAGCTCGTCGTACTTGGCGAGGTCGGGCATCGGGCGGTCCTCACCGGCCGCCAGCTGCTTGCCGAGCTCGGGCACGTACTTGTAGATCGTCGAGCGGGAGACGCCGAGCAGCCGGGCGACCGAGGAGGCGGTTTCCTCGGGCCGGGTGAGGATGGCGCGGGCCTGGCGGATCTGTTCGGCGGTCGTGGCCGGTGGCCGGCCGAGGCGCTGCCCGCGCGCGCGTGTGCGGCGTCCAGGCCCTCGTGGGTGCCTTGGACGATCAGCTCTCGGATGAATTCCGCCAGCGCCGCGAAGACGTGGAACACCAGGCGCCCGCCGGGGGTGGTGGTGTCGAGAGCCTCGTGCAGCGACCGGAACCCGATGCCGCGCTGACGCAGTCCGGCGACGATAGAGATCAGATCCTGCAGCGAGCGGCCGAGCCGGTCCAGCGACGCCACCACGACGGTGTCCCCGGCGCGCATGTACTCCAGGCACTTCCACAGCTCCGCGCGTTCGGCGTCCTTGCCGGACTTCTTGTCGGTGTAGATCTTCTGGCATCCCGCCTCGCGACATTGTGCCGCCGGGCAGCGCGCGGACCCGGTCGCGGTCAGGTGCTTGCTGTCCGAGGCGGACGGCGACGACCGCGCGGTGGCAAACGCCCAGGGCCGATTCGCGCTACCGCCGGATTCCACGCCGCGGTTCCTCGCGCCTTGACAGCTACACCCATCCCAGGTGGCGTTGGCGCGCCGGAGTTAGGGCTGCGGTCGATGTCATGGGCATGTGGTTACCTGTCCCTGGTTCGGGATCTCGTCGACGCCCATGTCTCGCAGGTGAGCGATTGCTCCGGCGGCATATTGCTCGGGGCTGGATAGTTTCACCGGCAGGCCGGTGCCGAAGTGTGCGGGAAGCAGGTAGCTTCCGCTGTCGAGGTCGCTGTCGGTGGGGACGATCGTCTCCAGCTGGTAGCACAGGCCGGTGTCCTCGAACCGCAGGATCAGATCCGCCACGTTGTCGTACTTCCACCTCAACGATACGGGCCGGATACTGTCGGCGATCGCGCCGCGCCGCGCGATGGCTTTCGACAGCGCAGCGAAGCAGCGTGAGATCCCCGCGCTCGTGGGGGGCTCGGTCACTGCCAGATCCCAGTAGCGGCCGCGGGATTCGGTGTAGGGCTGATAGAACGGTGGGAACCGGCGGTTCTCGTACACCGTTTCCGTTGGCCGGCCGTCGCGGTCGATCAGCGACACCCGCAGCCCGCGAAAGCCGACACGATGTTTCACCCAATCGAAATCGTCCGGGGCGGTGAGGAGCTCGTTGTCGGGTCCGCGGAAGAACACGAAGTACCAGCCCGAGGCGCTGCCCGGTGAGGGGTCTTCAGGGTTTTCGAGGGCATAGCAGTGGTCGATCTCGGGTAGCAGTGAGTTGCGCCACGCAGTCGCTTCGGCGCGTGTCAGCCTCCGCTTCGAGAGACTGCCGTCGGGTGCCACTGCGGCGACGAGGAACATGACCACCGACACCGGCGCGGTCGGGAAGGTCCCATCGTTGTCGGCGTTTCGGCTGCCGATCTCGGCAGCGACAGGCAACTGGGGGGCAAGGCACGACCATCCACGCAGCGTCAGTTCGGAGCGGGAACCCTCGCTGCGGGTGAATCTGGTCTTGCCCTGGTGGGTGTGGGTGCGCCAACCGGACAATTGTTCGCCCACCTGCTGGCGCAAACGGTCCAGATCAGGTTCGGGTGAAGTGGTCACGATCGCTCCTCGACATATGTTCATGATGACTGAGTGCCGGGCCGGCGCGTGCATGCAGCACCGGCCCGGCGTGGTTGAATCCGCTCAGTTGATTTTCTGGCCTTCGGCGCCCTTCAGGAGTGCTGCGGTGACCCACAGATCAGCGCCGGGGTACGCCGGATGTGTGCCGCCGCGGATTCGGGGTAGGCGGTAGCCGTGGACCATTCACGAACTCCTCTGCTGGAAGCACTTGCCGACTATCACCGGCTGGGCCGGTACGGCTTCACGCCTCCCGGGCATCGGCAAGGACGCGGAACCGACGAACGCGTCCTGGACGTGATCGGCCGGGACGCCTTCGGGTCTGATGTGCTGGCCGTCGCCGGGTTGGACGACCGGCTCTCGCGCGGTGGCTATCTGTCGCGCGCCGAGGCGCTCATGGCCGACGCGGTGCGGGCGGAATCGGCGTTCTTCTCCACCTGCGGCAGTTCCCTGTCGGTGAAGGCGGCTATGATGGCGGTGGCGGGCGGCCACGACGGCGGCCTGCTCGTGGCGCGCGACAGCCACAAATCCGTCGTCGCCGGCCTGATCTTCTCCGGCGTCCAGCCGCACTGGATCAGCCCGCGCTGGGATGCCGAGCAGCATTTCGCGCACCCGCCCTCGCCGCGGCAGGTGTCCGAGGCGTGGGACGAGCACCCTGACGCCGCGGGAGCGCTGATCGTGAACCCGAGCCCCTACGGCACCTGCGCGGACATCGCGGGCATCGCCGAGGTCTGCCACCGGCGGGGCAAGCCGCTCATCGTCGACGAGGCGTGGGGCGCCCACCTGCCGTTCCACGACGATCTGCCGACCTGGGCGATGGACGCCGGGGCCGACCTCTGCGTGGTCAGCGTGCACAAGATGGGCGCCGGTTTCGAGCAGGGCTCGGTGTTCCACCTGCAAGGCGATCTGGTCGACTCGATCAGGCTCAGCGAATGCGCCGACCTGCTGATGACCACCAGCCCGAATGTGCTGGTGTATGCCGCGCTCGACGGCTGGCGACGGCAGATGGTCGAGCGCGGCGAGGAACTGCTCGGCGCGGCGCTGCGGGTCGGTGAACAGGCCAGGCGCCAGCTCGCCGAGATACCCGGCATCGAGGTGCTGGACGAGGAACTGCTCGGCGTCGAAGCCTCACACGACTTGGACCGATTGCAGGTGCTCATGGACGTCTCCGGCACCGGGGCCAGCGGTTATCAGGCCGCGGATTGGCTGCGTGAGCACCGCCGCATCGACATGGGATTGAGCGATCACCGCCGGTTGCTCGCCACGCTGTCGCTCGCCGACGACAAGGACACCATCGACACCCTGGTCGACGGCATCGCCGCGTGGCGCGATCAGCTGACCGACCCGCAGCCGCCCCGCATCCAGCTGCCCTCGCCGGAAGACTTACAGCTCGAGTCCGTGATGCTGCCGCGCGACGCGTTCTTCGCCCCCGTGCAGACCGTGGCCGCCCACGACGCCGTCGGACGGATCGCCGCCGAACAGCTCACCCCCTATCCCCCGGGCATTCCGGTGGTGGTGCCCGGGGAGCGCATCGACGCCGCCGTCGTCGATTACCTGCGCACCGGGCTCGACGCGGGCATGAACGTGCCCGACGCCTCCGACGCCCGGCTGCGCACGATCCGGGTCGTCGCCCGCGGTTGAACCGGGGTGGCCGGGGTCGCGGTGGTCGGCAACGAGGACGGCGCGCACAAGATCGTCGCCGACGTGTACCAAGGGCTCAACGACATCGGCTTCACCATCCCGGCGCAGGGTGCACGTACTGGAACGACCAGGCCATGGGCGGCACCGACTATACGCGCCGGCCACCTCCCCGGTGCCGGAGTGACCGACCGGGGTCAGGCCAGCACGGCGTCCACGGCCTTTTTCAGAGCAGACGGCTGCGCGGGCGAGGTCGGCGCCTTCTTCCTCAGTTCTTGCAGCCGCGCCCCGATCTCCTGGAGTTGTTTGCGCCCCAGATGTTCCCGCACCTTCGGGAACCACTCGTTCTCCTCCTGGTCGATGTGGTGATCGACACTCTCGATCAGCACGGTGGTCTTGGCGGTGAAGTGCTCGTCGTCGGGTTTCATCATCGCCAGCTCGCTGACCAGCACGTCGGCGACGTGGTGTTCCTCGTAGGACTCCATGATGTCCTCCTCGAGTTCGGGCACGAGCTTGCGCACCTCGGGATACATGCACTCGTTCTCCAGATAGGTGTGCACGGTGAGCGCTTCGATGATCTTGCTCACCGCCTTCGCCTTGGTCGCGATGGCGTCGTCGCCCGCTTTCTCGAACTCGCGGAACAGTTTCCGGATCGCCTTGTGGTCGTCGCGAAGCAACACGATCGCGTCGGTGGTCATCGCTTTCTCCTTGTGTGGGGGCCGGTTCTCTGCCGACATTCCCGGCACCGCGCCGACGAAACCGCCGCGTGCACCGTGCGGGGCGACCCGTGGCCGGTCGTATGGTGAGCTGCACGCAGCACAGGAAGGACAAAGATGTCGCACGCGGACGAGTACGCGCACGAGCTGGCCGAATTGGCGCAGCGCACGGGGATCACCGTCGCGGTCGCCGAATCGCTCACCGCGGGCCGGCTGTGCGCCACATTCGGCGCCGCGCCCGACTCGTCGACGTGGTTGCGAGGTGGCCTCGTCGCCTACAGCACCGAGGTCAAGCGGAC
Organism: Nocardia aegles; assembly: GCF_052545135.1. Classification (NCBI taxonomy): domain Bacteria; kingdom Bacillati; phylum Actinomycetota; class Actinomycetes; order Mycobacteriales; family Nocardiaceae; genus Nocardia; species Nocardia aegles. Next base: position 85,774 of record NZ_JBQWRI010000002.1, on the reverse strand, counting down.
GGTACTCGGCGTGCCCGACGTGCCGGTGGTGTCGCGGCCCGCGGCCGAAGCGATGGCTACCGGTGTCCGCAGTCTACTGAATTCTGTTGTCGCCGTTGCCGTTACCGGTGCGGGAGGTCCGGCCCCGCAGGACGGGCAACCGCCGGGCTCGGTCTGGTTCGCGATCGCCACCGGGCATGATGTGCGCGCCTGGCACCGTCAGTTCGACGGGGAACCGCAGGACGTGCTCGAGCAGACCATCGCCTGCGCCGCCGAGACGCTCCTGGAGACCGTGCGCGGCCTGCACTCCGACCGCTCACCCAGGTGACGCTTCGGTCACGGGGAACGGCGGCGCTTGCGGTGGCTGGTGTCGCAGAACGGGTAGTTCTTGGAGCGCTTGCACAGGCACAACGCCACCAGGAACCGGTCGGATCGGACCGTCCGGCCATCCGCGGTGACGAACTCCACCGGGCCCTCGATCAATGCGGGGCCGTCCGCGGTGAGCGTCACTCGCCGCCACTGCTCATTGCCGGATTCGGTCGGCACGGATCACCACCAGATCTTCCATTCGCCGGCCGGGCTCGATCAGCCCGGCCGATTCCAGCCAGTCCGCGCGGCGGCGTAGCACCGGCCCGAACGGCACCGTCGCCCGGGCCACCACCGCGGCCTTCAGCTCTCGCTCGCGCAACTGAGTGAGTGTCGTATCCGGGTCCGACAGCGCCGAGTGCACGATCAAGGCGATACCACGCGGTTTCAGCAGGGTGGGCAGCGCCGCGCACAACTGGTCGAGAACCTCCCTGCCCCCGGCCCCGGCGTTCCATGCGCGAGCGATGCCGCGGCTGTCGGCTCCGGCGGGAGCCGGGACATACGGCGGGTTGGCCAGCACCAGATCGAAATGGCGACCGCCGAGGACCGCGGCGAAATCACCGCGCAGCACCTCGGCGTCGATGCCACGCAGCCGGCAGTTCATCCAGGCGGACACCACCGCGGCCCGGGACACGTCCACCGCTGTCACCCTCGCGGCTCCGGTGTACGCGGCGGCGACGGCCAAAGCGCCGGTGCCGGCACACACGTCCAGCGCATGCCCGCCGCGCGGAATACCTGCCTCCGCCAGAGCACGAACGAGCAACCAGGTGTCCAACTGCGGCCGGTAGACGCCGGGCGGTCGAATCAACATCACATTCGGCGGATAGCCCGCCGAGTGGTGCTCAATCACCCGCGCCGGGCTCGTCCAGCGCTGCCCGCAACGAGGTGCGGCCCGCATGCCAGGCATCGAGCACCTGATCGGCGAATCGGTCCTCGAGCAGGTTCGTCACCTGGATGCCGAACACTACGGATTCGGTCAGTTCGGGTTCCCGCCGCAGCAGGTCGCCGATCACGCCGGTGCGCATGACCTGCTCGTGCACCGCGTCGGCTTCGACGTGCTCGCGGTAGAACAGCACACACGCGGGGTCGGCCGCCACACGCCGCAACGCCTCCACCAGACGCTGGGCACCCGGCGGCGAGGTGATCTCCACCGTGGCGAAATGACCCACCAGCGCGCCACGCCACGACCGGTGCAACCCGAACAGCGACATCATGTTCATCAGCGCCAGCATCGGCGCGGGGACCACGTCCAGATAGTGCAGGTAATCGGGGTTCAGCCCCGCGCCCGCCAGCAGGTCGGCGTACAGCTGCGCGTGCACGCGCTCGCCGCGCCCACCCCCGAACTCGTCGAACTCCACCGCCACCAGCGACGCCTTGGCCTGCCCCCGCAGCCGGGGAATCACCCAGACGTACGGGTCGGCCTCTTTGTGGTGGTAGATCGAGCGGTGCACGAAGTACTCGCGCAGCTGCCACCATGCGCCCTCGTCGCGCAGGAAGCGGGTCAATCCCTCCGGATCGGCGGGTGTCACCAGCAACTGCTCGAGTTCGGCATTCAGATCACTTCCGCCGGGCACGTCCTCGCGCAGCGCCCGCAGGAATCGCTGTTCCAGCGCGGCGCGCAGACCCAGCAGGCCCGGATCCCATTCCCATCCCGCGTCGACCGCCGGAAATCCGTGATAGTGCAGCTCGTAGCAGGTGTGCAGTGCCAGATGCAGGTCGTCGCCGTACGGGTCCGGCGCAGCCGGCACCGGCACGGAACTACCCGGTTCGCCGCGCAGCAGCTGTACTACCGCCTCCGACAGCTCGCCGCGCGGAGCGGGCAGACGCTGTTTCGAGGCGCCGGTCATGACTGTCATACCGACCGCTTACCCAGCCGGGCAGCGTTATCGCGGCATCGAGCCGAAAGACTGCGGTGGCCGTCGCCATGGTCCGGGGACGGCCACCGATCGAGACCAACGGTCCCGGCGGTTACCCGTTCGCCTTCTTGTACGCCTCGACGACCTCGGCGGAGATCCGTCCACGCGCCGAGACGTCGATGCCGTTCTTGCGCGCCCATTCCCGGATCACCGTGGCCTGTTCCCGATCGGTCGCCGACCGCAGGACACCGCCGCGGCCGCGCCGCGCCCGACCGACCTTGCGAGCATACGGAACCCATTGTTCGAAGAATCCGCGCAACTGACCGGCATTCTCCGTCGACAAGTCCATCTCGTAGGCCACGCCGTCCACGGCGAAAGACACGGTTTCCTCGGCCTGAGACTTGCCGTCGTAGTCATCGACCAGGGTCACGACGACCTTGCGTGCCATAGAGATAATCCCTTCACGGTTACCGAGCGCGTGCAGTCGAAAAAAACAATCGTAGCCAGTAGATAACAGATCGGTTCCGCCCTCGGAACAGCGGGGTCCCCTCTCGCGGCGCGGAATGGATCACGGCGAGCACGCACCCCGGCAGCCGTCGAGCCTCAACATATTGCACGCGCACCCGGCCCAACCGCAAACCGCCCCCCGGACGAACTCCCCCGGGCCCGCGAGGAGGTCGGTTGCGCGCTTTTCCGAGGGATCGCGGGTGGCACTCGGCGAGTGCCGCAGAAAGGAGCAGCGGCGAGCTATCGATGACCGATGCGCGGCAGCAGCATTCCCGCCCGCAATTTCTTTTCACCCCGGCGACCACATCGGCCGAAGCGACTCCGGCTCGCCGAACAATCCGCTCGGTCGCGCCCGCGCTGAGCCGATACCGGACAGGACGACCGCGCCAACCGGCCCGCACCTGCGAGGCGGGAGAACCGGCGCGATCGACGGCGTCCCATTCGAATTGCGACGAATGCGTCGCCGCCGCTATGCGGTATCAGAGCAGCGGAATTCGATCGCGCTGACGCCAAATATGTCGCCCCGGAAGCATTGCTGCGAACCTGAAGTCTCCGGCGCTTCGGCTGCCGGGTGTACGCCCGGCGGACCGATTCCCGGGCGCGGCCGGCAGGGAAAGGCGTCGAGCGCGTGGCAGACAGCGACGATCAGCACACCACGGCGCAGGGCGGCGCGCCGGACTGGGCGCGCACCGCGCCGACGGAGATGTCGACGCGGCGTTGCGGTCGGCGGACCGGGTCGTAGTGTTCGCCACACGGCCCCGGAAGGTGGCGCAGGATGTGCCGATCGCACTGGAACGGCTCCGCGCGCAGGATGATCCGGAATATTCGCGGCTGCGGCGAGAAATCCTGCGGCTGCTCGGCGAGACGGAAAGGGCTGTGGCATGACCGCAATCCACGCGCGCACGAGCGGGGTCTTCGATTCCGTCACCGACGCGATCGGCAATACCCCGCTGGTGCGGCTGAACCGGGTCACCGAAGGGATCGCCGCGACGGTATACGTCAAACTGGAATACCTGAATCCGCTGGGCAGCGTGAAGGATCGGGCCGCGCGGTCGATGATCGACGCCGCGGAGACTTCTGGTGAGCTGCGGCCCGGCGGCACCGTCGTGGAGGCCACCTCCGGCAACACCGGGATCGCGTTGGCGGCCATCGCCGCGACTCGCGGATATCGGACGATCGTGGTGGTGCCGGACAAGACCAGCGACGAGAAGCTCGCGCTGCTGCGCGCCTACGGCGCACAGGTGCGGGTGACCCCGGGCGGGCGGCCCGCCGATCATCCGGAGCACGTGCGCACGGTCGCGGCCCGGCTGGCCGCCGAGATCCCGGGCGCGTGGCTGGCCGGGCAGTACGACAATCCCGCGAATCCGGCTGCGCATCACCGGACGACGGGTCCGGAGATCTGGGCCCAGACCGGCGGACGAGTCACGCACTATGTCGCGGGTGTGGGGACCGGCGGTACCGTCACCGGCGCGGGCGAGTACCTCAAAGAGGTATCCGGCGGCGCGGTCCGCGTCATCGGCGCCGACCCGGAGACCTCCGCCTACGGTGGCGGCGACGGCCGCGCCTGGTACATCGAATCCGTAGGGCACTACCGGCATCCCGAGACCGAGCACGACCAGTGGCCCACCTCGTATCACCCCGCCGTCGTGGATCACCTGGAACGGATCGGCGACCCGGAGGCGCTCGAGGTGCTGCATCGCCTCGCCCGCGAGGAAGGACTGCTGCTGGGCGGATCGTCGGGCACCGCGATCGCGGCCGCTCTGCGGGTGGCGCGAACGCTGCGATCGGGCGACGTGGTGGTCGTCATCGCGCCGGACTCCGGGCGCTCCTATCTGACCAAGTATTTCGACGACGAATGGCTCGGCCGTTTCGGCTTCGCGCTGCGCGGCCGGGTGACCGGGCCGACGGTGGCCGACGTGGTGGGCGAGGTTGCCGGAAGCCCGCGCACGATACCGTCGGATGTCACTGTCGTCCGGGCGCGGGCACTGCTCGGCGGTGCCCCGGCGCTGCCGGTGCTGTTGCGGCGGGAAGGGGCCGGACCGGTGGTGGTCCCGGAGATCCTGGGCGCGGCGGTCGCGACCACGCTGGCCGCCGCGCCGGACGACGACCCCGTTACCGCTCACCTGGCGCCGCCGCTGCCGGTGGCGGGCACCACGGAATCGCTGGCCCGTGCCGCCGCCCGGATCTCCGGCCATCGCGGACCGGTCGTGGTGGCGCACGAGGGGCGGGCCATCACGCTCGTCGACGCGGCACATCTCACGGCCGCGGCCCGAAAACATGAAGAGCAGCACAGTGATCCGCGGTGAAGCGGCTCACCGCCACGGCCGCGATCGCCGCGCTCGACGCCGGACCGGGAATCGCCGCCGCACATGTCACGGCCGGCGCTCCCCCGGCGGATACAGCCTGGTCAACGTTGCGGGTTCGGTTCGGGCATCAGGACTTCGACGACGCGGCGGCCGCCCGGGTCGAGGTGGCCCGCCGCATCCCGGAAGCGGTGGTCGTGCTCGTGGTGGTCAGGATCGTCTGTGCGACCAGCCGGGGGTCGTCGATCATCGGAACGTGACCGGTGTCCGGCAGCACGGAGAACGCGGCCTCGGGCAGCCGTGCCCGTGCGATCGGCACGTGGATCTCGCCCGGCAGCACACGATCGTGCTCCGACCAGGCCACCGTGATGGGGCACGGCAACGGGTCGAGCGGGGCGATCTGTTCGTCGGTGCCGAGCAGATCGGCGGTGACGGTGCAGCCGAGCAGGTCCCGGAGGAAGGTCATGGCCTGTGCCGGGCGAGCGCGATCACCGTGGACGGCGATGGCGCGCAACGCTGCTCGCCGAACCGCCGCGCTGCGCAGACCCATCGGGGCGAGGAAGCCGAGCAGCCGCCCGATGGTCACCTCCCGGGCGATGCGGCGGTTCGCGGCCGAGCGGCTGCGGTCTCCGGATGCCCAGAACCCCGCCGGCGAGAGGGCACAGACGGTCTCGGCCCGGCCGCGGCGGGCCAATTCGATCGCCATCCAGCCGCCGAGCGAATTGCCCGCGACGTGCACCCGGCGCAGGCCCAGCCCGTCCAGCCGCCGCTCGATGTCGTCCACCAAGTGCTGGACCTGCGCAGGGCGGCGCAGGGCCGGCGGTCCGCCCCGGTGCCCGACGGCGGTCGGTGTGATCACCTCGTGCCGCGCGGCGAGCAAGGGTGTGACGTCGTCCCACACCCGTTCGGACATCGTGACACCGTGCAGAAGAACGAGCGGGGGCTTGCTGGGCATTGGCGTCCCTTCGAATTCGTAGTGCGGTCCCGACGGTGGATACCACAACTTCGCCCTGGTGGCAGTGGAAAGCCCGACTTCAGACCGCTTCCGGACGCCAGGTGGCGACCGCCCAGATCACCACGACATTCAGCGCGATCACCAGAATCGACCATGCCGGGTAGTACGGCAGCCACAGGAAGTTCGCGATGATCGACAGGGCCGCCAGGCAGATCGCCACCACCCGCGCCCATGTCGCGCCGGTCATCAAGCCCAGTGCCGCGATGATCAGGAGGATACCGAGCACGATGTGGATCCAGCCCCACGCCGTGGTGTCGAACTTGTAGACGTAATCGGCGCCGACGATGATGAGCTCGTCCTTGGCGACGGCGGAGATCCCCTCGAAGATCGACAGCACACCCACGGTCAGCAGCAGGATCGCGGCCGCGATGGACGTGCCCGCCGCGATGCCACGGCGGACGGGATGTGGCTCCGGTTCGGTCATGTGCGTCATCGGTCGCCCCCTTTCTCGGGAAAATAGTGGACGCCTTCCGAATCTCCACCAGTCACCCCGTCCGGCACTTCACCCGTTTCGGGTGACTCCGATATTTCGCGGTCGCGCGAAATGAAAATTCCATAACGACGACAGACGATCTGATCGAGCGGACTTCGCACCGGGTATGTTCCGCTACCGAGGCGCGGTAGTGATCTGTCAGCACACGGCCCGGGAGGCACGGTGACCACATCGCACGTCCCCGCTCTACGCCGCATCCCCGCCGCGGCGCGGCCCGCTGCCGAGATACCGGCGTTGCCGTTCACTCCGATTGCCCGGCCCGATCTGTACGCCGCCGCCGACAACCTGCCGGGCACCGGGCACGTGCTGCTGATCTGCGCACCCGCCGGGACCGGGAAGTCGGTGCTGGCCACCGACTGGGCCGCCCGGCGCGCCGCCGGTGGATCCGACGTCGCCTGGTTGACCGTCACCGAGCAACTCGACGACGTGACGTCGCTGTGGACGGTGCTGCACGCGCGCTTCGAGATCGCGACCGACCCCGGCGCTCCGACGGCGTACGCCGCGGCGCTCGTCGACACGCTCGCCGCGCGCACGACGCCGACGATTCTCGTGCTCGACGACGCCCACCTACTGACCGATCCGCTCGTGCTCGCCGGTATCGAATACTTTCTGCACCATGCACCACCCACCGTCACGACGGTGCTGTGCGCCCGCTTCGCCCCGCCGATCCGCTGGCATGTCCTCGACCTGCACGCGCGACTCACCCGCTGGGGCGCAGGCGAACTGGCCTTCACCGCGGACGACATCGACGCGCTGTGCCGCCACCACGGGTGCGAACTCACCGGCGCGGAACTCGATGCGCTCGACGCACTGACCCGGGGCTGGGCCGCGCTCGTGCGCATCGCCGCGATCCAGCTGGCCGCCGGATCCCACGACCGCGGCGCGACGCTCGCCGTTCTCGCTCGCCCGGCGCGCGCGGTCACCGATTTCCTGCTCGGCGAACTCATCGGGGCACTGCCGCCGACGCTGCGCCGGTTCCTCACCTATACCAGCATTCCCGTCGCGTTCACCGAGCAACTCGCCGACGACCTCACCGGCGGCGATGCGGGGCACGCGCTGCACGAACTCGACCGGATCGGCTTCCCGATCGACTCCGTCGTGCGTGACGGCGACGTGTGGTTTTCCTGCCATCCGCTGGTGCGCGCGTTTTTTCTCGCCGAAGCCCGCCGCCTCGGGCCGCAGGTGGGCGCGGAACTGCACCGGCGGTCGGCCCGCTGGCTGCGGACCGCGGGGTTGCCGGAGACCGCACTGCCACATCAGCTTGCCGGTGCGGACCACGAACAGTTGTGCGAATTCCTGTCCACCTCCGCGTTGCGCATGGTTCTCGACGGTGCGGGTCGGACACTGTTCGATCATCTGGCCCGCTCGGCGCCCGCGTTGCTCGACGACCCTTTTCTCTGGCTGGTGCGCGTTGTCGACGCTCTCGTCGCGGGCAGCACCGCCGCCGCGGTCGCCTGCCTGGACACCGCGGCGGCGCGGCGTGCGGCCAAGGTCTCCTTCGCCGCCCCCGAGCGGCTGGATGCGCTGACCCGCGCCGCGACCATCGACGTCGCGGCGACCACCGGGGCGGTCATGCCCGGGTTTCCGGAGGATGTCGCGCCGACCGGCGATCCCGATCTCGACGCGTACACCGAGATCCAGATCGCCACCGCGTTCGTTGCGGGTGGCGCCATCACGCGCGGGGAACAGCTACTGCATTCCGGGCTCGCACTGTCCGAGCACGCGGGGCGGCCCCGGCTGGTGCTGCGCGCGCTGACCCGGCTGGCGTTCGCGGCCGACGCCGTCGACGCCGCCACCGCGATGCGTGACCGCGCGGCGCGCGCGCTGGCGATCGCGGACAGACACGGGCTACTGACGACCACCGACGCCGTCCAGGCGACCGCCGTGGCGGCCTACGGCGCCTACCTGCAAGGCGAGACGCCCGCGGCGGCGCAGGTCGCGTCCGTGCTCACCGAGCGGGTCGATCACGACGGATCCCACGGTCCGCTCGCGGGATGGCGCGGGCACGTCGTGGGCCGCCTGCTGGAACTCGAGCGGGCCGAGGAACAATCCGCCGCGGTCGACGCGCTGCGCCGCAGTCTGCTCGTCCTGCTCGAACACAAAGCGCTGCCCGCCGCGACCGGGAGCCTGATCCTGCCGGTGGTATGGGCGCTGCTGCGCGTGCACGACGCCAGAACGGCACAACTGCTGGTCGAACGCGCCCGCGGCATCGTGGGGGAAATACCCGAGGTGCGGCTGGCCGATGCGGCACTGCACGCGGCGGCCGATCGCCGGAAGGCGAGCTGCGCGGTCCTCGAACCGCTGCTCGACCGCGCGGGCGACCTCCGCCCGGTCAGCGCGATCACCGGATGGCTGCTCTACTCGGCGGCGCAGCACGAGTCCCGCGCTCCGGCCAAGGCCCTCACCGCGCTGGAGAACGCGCTGGGTTCCGCGACGCCGCACCGGTTGCTGCGGCCGTTCCTCGACGTGCCCGCCGCGATGCCGTTGCTGGACAGCTACGCGGGCCGTCTCGGCCGGGCGGAAAGCTTCGCGGAATCGATCCGGCGTCATCCCGCGGCGCGCCGCAGGCCCGCGTACCCCGCCTTGACCCACACCGAGATGACCGTGCTCAAACAGCTGCCCTCCGGCCGCACCGCTCAGCAGATCGCCGAGGATCTCGGGGTCTCGGTCAACACCGTGAAGACGCACCTGCGCGGCATCTACGGCAAGCTGGGCACCAATTCCCGGGTCGACGCGCTGTACCACGCGCGCCGCGGCGGCCTACTCTGACGCCGCGGCGGATCCCGCACACGAGCAGGGAACCCGGTTCATTCGGTCGCCGCCTCCGCACGCAGGATCAGCACGGTGATCTCGCTCGGGGCGAATACTCGCAACTGTGGCCCCCAGAATCCCGTGCCCCTGCTGGTGTAGAGCTGGGTCCGCTCGCCGTGGCGGCTCAGCCCGGCGACGGCGGGCTGCTCGAGGCGAACGAGATAGTGGAACGGCCAGATCTGGCCGCCGTGGGTGTGGCCGGAGATCTGCAGTGCGACCCCCGCGGCCGCGGCCTCCGCGACCTGCCTGGGCTGATGGGCGAGCAACACGACCGGGACCTCGGGGTCCGCCCCCGCGAGCGCGGCGGGCAGATCGGGGCCGTGACCGGTCAGGCCGACACCGGTGGGATCGTCGATGCCCGCGATCACCAGCCGATCGTCGCCTCGGCGCACGACCTCGTGCTGGTTGTGCAACGGCTGCCAGCCGAGCGAGGTCATGTGCTCGATCCAGCCCTGGGCATCGCCGAAATACTCGTGATTGCCCGTGATGTAGAACCGGCCGAGTTCGGCCTCGACCTTGCCGAGCGGATCGACCTGCGGGTGCCGCTTCGCCACCGATCCGTCCGCGAGGTCGCCCGCATGACAGGCTATGTCGGGACGTTGCGCGTTGACGACCTCGACCACGCGCTCCGACCAGCGCAGCCGGTTCAGCGCCGCGTAATGGGTGTCGGTCACGACGACCATGCGCAGTCCGTCCAGCGCGGGGCCGAGACCGGCGATCGGCACCTGCACCGTACGCACCCGTGGCACCCGGCGCGCCTCGATCACACCCCACACCACCAGCACCGTCGCGGCGACGAGTACCGCCGCGGCGACGATCCGGGAGCGAGCCGGGTCGTCCACGCCCGCGACGGTCAATCCCGCGCGGGCGAGATTTCCCAGCACCGACCAGCTGAACAGCACCCACATCGCGCCGAGCAGCGTATCGCCGACGATCGAAGCCCGGTCCGACTGCGCGGGCCCGTGGCCGAGATACATCGCCGCGGGCAGGCACGCGAATCCGAGCAGGAACAGGGTCGAACCCAGCCAGAACAGCGGGCCGGATTCGTCGGTGGTAGCCGCTACCAGCGTCCACCAGGGCAGCAGGAACAAGACAGCGGGAATCGCCAGGAACAACAGCAGGCGGGGCACAAATTTCAAGAGCGCTCGTCCTCGTGCGCGGGTGTAGCGCGCGGCCCTCTCCGGCGCCATGGGCGCTGTCGACGATAGCAGCGGTCATGCCGTGGAGGTGTTCGGCCGGGTGCGTGGCTACCGGTCGGCGGGCACGATAGCGGAGGTCTGGGCGACCAGCTGCCACGGTCGCTCGGTGTCGGTGGTGGCCTTGCCGCTGGTGAGAATCGCCCCGGACAGCCCGCGAGCCGGGTCGGCCCAGCCGTACTGGGTGGTCAATCCGCTGCGCCCGAAATGCGATCCGGTGTCGCGGCCGAATTTCGACCTGCGACCGCCGAGTTCGAACCCGGCCCGGCTGACGCGTCCGGCGACGCCGGGTAGCCGGCGAGCCGGGCGCACCGCCTCGGCCAAGGTCTCCGGCCGGATGATGCGCCGGCCGTCCGGTGCACCGCGCGTGAGGATCTCGTAGAACCGCGACAACTCCGACGCGGTGGTGATCAGATTGCCCGACGGCAGTTCGGCGGCGAGGAAGGCCTCGGTCGCCGAGCGCGACGCCCGGTCCATCCGTCCGCCGATAGCCTTGCGCGCCAGGTAGATTGCCGTGCGCGACGGAGCCGGGCCGGTCATCACGCTCGGCACGACTTTGCCGACATCCTCAGGTCGCACACCGAAGTTCGTCCAGCGGAAACCGAACGGCTCGAGCACCTGCTCGGCGAGATGCTCCCGCAGTCGCTTGCCGGTGGCGCGCTGCACCAGCAGACGCAGGATCAATCCGATGGTCAGCGCGTGGTACACGCGGAACCGTCCCGGCTTCCAGCTCGGGACCAGGTCGGCCAGGGCACGCACGGCCAGTTCCTCGTCGAGTACCAGATCGACGCCTTGATACGGCGGTGTCACGAAGGGGATCCCGGCGGAGTGCGACAAGACGTCACCGATCGTGATGGCCGCCTTGCCATTCGCCGCGAACTCCGGAATGTAGCCGGACACCGGCTCGTCGAGGGCGAATGCACCCTGCTCGACGAGCATGAACATCAGCGCTGCGGCCACGCCCTTCGCGGTCGAGAAGCCGCAGAACGGCGTGTCCGGAGTGGCGGCGACCTTGACCGCGTCCGGCCCGTCGCCCGGCGCGTTTCCCCAGCCGTGACCGATGGCGCGGTTCAACACGATCTTGCCGTCGCGGCGCAGACAGACCTGGATCGCCGGGGTGGTGCCCAGCCGGTACCACGCCTGCACCGACGCCCACAGCGACTCCACGTCGTCACGTCCGATCCCGGTCGACGCGGGATCGTCTTCGGAGCCCCGGGTCGTCACGACCTCCAAATCGTCGACGATCTCCACCGATCCGGCCGTTGGTGCGCGCACCGGACCAGCTTATCCACCGCCCGCGCCTGCCGCCGCGCCACAATCGCCGACTCGGCAACCCTGGGCAAGCCGTTGCCCCTTCTCCGGGAGCCGGCATGCCGATGCTGCTCGCGCGCATCATCGCCGTCCCGGTCAGCCTGCGGGGACCGCCGCCTTCGCCGCCGAGTATCGGAGGGACAATATCTTCGCCCTGCCGGTTGCCGCCTTCTCGTTGCTGCTGCTCGAGCGAGCGCGCTCAGCAGACATGTGCTCGGGTCCTCACGAGGGCGGGCGAGCAGAGCCCGAGCCGATGCCGTCTGGTCGCTTGGGCCCGAGTGGGCGATGGCGGCCGGTGTCAGCGGCCGTTCAGCCAGCTCTCCTTCAGTTTCGCGTGGTTGTCCCACCAGGCCTGAACAGCCGCGGGGTCGGCGTTCCACGGTGGCGGCGGGGATTCACCCGGGAAGAGATAGGTGTCGTCGGGGGCAGCGGCGGTTTCCGGTGCCGGGGATTCTGTCGGCGTACTAGTGCGCGGATGCGGCGGCGGTTGCTGCTCGGGCGGCGGGGGTGCCGGGGCCGGGGGTACCAGCGGCGCGGACAGTTGAGCCTGTGCATTCGCGGGATGCGGCGGTGGCACCGGCGGCTCGGGATACGGCTCCGGGGTGGCGGCCGCCTCCGGCAGCACGGACACGGGCGCCCGCTCGGCCGCCGGTGTCGGAGTCGCGAGCGCTGGATTCGGGACGACAGGCTGGATGGCGGTGACCGACGCCTGTTCGGGGTTACCGATCTCGGTATCGGCCGGACGGTCCTCCCGCGCTTGCGCAACCGCGATGGCGGCCCCACCCAGCAGCGCGGCGACGGCGGCTCCGGCCAGGATCACGCGGCCGCCGTGCCTGCGATCGGCTGCTGCCGGTTCCGCCGCCGCGCGCCGGAACGGAGCGGCGGCGACCAAGGCCGCACCGTAGGCGGCGGCGTTGGCATGGTCCGGCGCCGTGCGGACCGGTGCGTCGAGCCCGGCCCGCAACGCGGAGACCACGCGCGGATCTCCCGCCGACGAGCCGCACAGCACCACGGCGTCGGGCCGCAGCCCGGCCGCCTCCAGGGCGGGCCGGATCCGGCCGACCGCCGAATCCGCGGTCTCGGCATCGACGACGCCGGACGACCAGGTGCCGGAGACCAGGATTTCGTTCCGATTCGGCCCGGCCACGAGATAGGACGTGTGGTACCCGACCACCTCCAACACCAGCAGGGTGTCGTACTCGGCCAGCTCCGGCAGCTCGTCGAGTAGCGCGAGCAACGCTGTCTTGGTCGACACGAGCGACGACGATCGCCACGACGCCGACGAAAGTTGCGAGACGATTGCGCGACGCTCGGCGACGGTGCGATACGCGACCGCGACGTCATCGATTTCGGTGCCCGATCCCGCGGCGTCGGTCAACGCGTCCAGCGCGGCGGCCACCGATGCGGCGGTGGAGTCCTCGACCGGCTGCTCGATCTCCCGCAGTACGGCGGGGCGGGTGCCTCGTCGCGCCGTCGACGAGACCATCACACCACGCACCACGGCCTGTTCCGCCGATATTCCGACTGTGGCCCTCATGAGATCACCTCTGCTCGACCGGTCTCGGTAAAGGTTCGTCACCGCGGCCGTCGGCGATCGCTCCGGTCGGTGAACCGGACCGCCCATCCGCCGAGCGCCCATGGCACGAAATGGCGTCCTCGAAGACCACGAACCGTGACCGGCCTCGTAGGCGCCGCTGGTAGATGCCACGCGATAGCTAACGACCACAATACTTCTGTTGACGCGGTCCGGAGACGCCTTTGCGGCAGCGTCGCGCACTCCGCGGGCGAGTCCGTGGCCGATTCCTATCGGCGACGCTCCCGCAGCGGCTTTCCAAGTAGTGCACCGCGCAGCGCATACCGGCAGTCTCGCGGATGCGAGCGAGCAGCTCGGGGTGAGAGGCTCGAGGTCGGCCTGCCGGTGGCGGCGGGAGTGGACCGGGCAGCGGGATGACGATGCCGAGCGGGATCAATTGCGCGATTCTCCGGAAACGCACCGCGTGGTGCAGATAGCCTCTGCCGGAATTAGCTGGTAGAACCTGGCCATGGTCGATCAAACGCGGTTCGCGCGGTTGGCGCTGGACCAGGTGGCCGCCGAACTGGACGGCACGGCTCTCCGCGGCGGCTACCTCACCTCGGAGCGGATGCGCTTCCTCGCGACCAAGGTCCGCGACGCCGGATATATCTACGACAAAGCCCTCGAGCCGCACGCGGCCCCGGAATAAGCCACCAAGACTTCGCCGATCGCGCAAGACCGATCCGGCCGGCCATTCCGCCCCAGCACTACCGGCACCGGTTCGGCGAAGTTCCAGATCCAGTGACTCCGGCACGCCCGGTCGGGGCGCGGTCGGCATGAACCGGGCGTCGCCACAGGGCGGCCGGGTCCCAGTCCGGCGTGTTCCGCCCGCGCGTGAGGGGGAAGGCGGCCAGCCCGATCAGCAGCGCCGAAAAGTGCCCGATGCTGGTGAAGGTGGGATGGATCAGCAGCGGGATGGCGAGCCACATCAGGATCCCGCCGAGGTACAGCCACCGCCACGGACGCGCGACATGGTAGGTCAGGACTCCGATCACAGCGGCGAGAAAATAGCTGACGCCGATGTCGCGGACATCGACCATCCCGGGATCGGCGTAACCGTGGCGAATCGCCACGGCCAGGATGCCCTCGCTGAGGTATGTGGCTCCGACGTGTGCGCACAGACCGACGATCGCCCAGCGCAACGAGCCGAGCCACCGTTCGGCCGGCGCGTGGAAGACGCAGAACAGCACCAGATACGGCAGCCAGAAGTAGCCGTCGATCCACAGCAGACTGGTCACGAGGACATGCACCGGATCGGACTCGAGGTGACGCAGGTTGGTGGAACGCTCACCCAGCACGCGCTCCAAATTGCCGCGCGGCACCAGGTGCTGGATGATCGTGGTCCCCAACAGCAGCGTCAGCCAGGCGAAAGTCCACGGGGCAGTACGCACGTACTTCCAGGCCGCCCCCGCGCGGCCGAGTCGCGTGCCGCCGCCGTCGGCTGTATGAGTCATGGCGCGGCCTTCCGTATGGAGTCCTCCGCCCGGAGGACGCGACCGCCCGACAGCATTGCCGACTCGAGACGCGCGCTCCTGGCTCTGCCAGGTGAAACATTACTCCCGGACCGGCCGGAGATCCCGCCGACCGACTTCCACGACCAGGTCGACGGCACCCGGTCGGCGGGTCCCGGCGGACCGCCCGGAGCAGTCGGCAGCTATCAGCGAGCGAGACCTGCTCCTCGCCCGCCGCCACGTCGGAACCCCGCACCAGCAGCGCCGAGCGCACCGGAACGACCGCGCCTCGAGCAACCCCCGCACCGCCTCGGCCGCGGGTGGCCGAGAAACTCGCCATCGGCGGATCGGTGAACAGCACCTCGTCCAGCGCGTCTCGAGCCGACGCGCGCACGCCGAGGACATCGCCGCCGAACCGGTCGTCGGTGCGCAGCAGTACCAGGATGTCGATGATCAAATTCTGCGTACTGCTCTACCCACATCGACGCTGCCCCGCCGCGCAGAAGATATCGATCAACTCCCCCGTCTCGTGCAGAACGTGCAGTGAACTGCGCTGATATGTTTCTTCCGTTGCAGCGCAAGGCTTTTCGAGACACCTCGCCGCCCGATGCTCCGCCCACGATCACCGGATGATCCGGCAGCACCGTGCACACTCGCGAATCCCCCGGTGCCACTACGTATTCGCCACCGGCGGCAGGACGGGCGGACCCATCCGACCCGATACGGCAGACCCTCCGCGCGACCGCATCCCTGGGGAGACAAGCACTTCGACGTGCAAATGGCTCGTGTATAACTTCCATCGGCCCGGTCGACTCCACCGACAAGCGATAGCGAGACACGATGCACGGTTACCTGAGCCAGGTGTCCCACGGCACGACCCCCTCCGGCTATCCGACGCGCGAGCCCGAGACCCGCGCCGTCGAGCCCCCGCGGACCGCGGACCTCGTCGTCAGCGCGCTGTTGTGGTTCCTGCCCGCGACACTGGCGGCCATGTCGACGGTCCTCGCGCCGTGGTTCCTGATGGCGGGCGGCATCTGCGCGTCCAAGCCGGAGTGCCGGGTCGACACCAGCGCGGGCGTCTGGATCATGGTCGGTGGCGGGATCGTCGGCTTCGCCTTGGGCGCGTTGTGGTCGATGACGGCGGCACGGCACGGACGGGCGATGTTCCCGGGCGCGTTGGTCGGTGCGGTGCTGGTCCTGCTCGCGTGGTTCGCCGCCTCCTTCGCCATGGGCTGAGCCGCACGTCGGCAACTGCGGCGGTGCGAGCATGATCCGGCAAGCTCAGTGGGTGTCGTAGATACCCTGATAGTGGGCCGGCGCGTGTCGCGCACCCGCTCGTCGGTCCAGTGCTCGAAGCGATGCGGGGCGAAGCGCGCCGGATCGATCGCGAGATCCCCGGGCCGAGCAGCAGATTCGTCAGATGGCGGGTGTACTATTCGCGGAATCACCCCAGCGCGGGAGCTCGGGCACGGCCGGGCTGAGAGGGCGGACCGCACGCGTCGCCGACCGCATGAACCTGTCCGGGTAATGCCGGCGTAGGGAGAGCGTTTCCGTCATGTCGACCACCCGCGCGAGCGCGGCGCACGAAGCCCCGCTGACCCTCGACCAGCCCGCGCCGAAGGTGCTCTCGTTCTGGGACCAGAGCGCGTTCTGGGCCAATCTCGGTGTCAGCCTCATCGCGTTCTCCGGCGCGTACACGGTGCTCGCGCCGAACTCTGCGGGAGCCGCGCAGATCTCGATCGCGGCGGGCATCCTGGCGACCGTCCTCGGCACCCTGCTCGGCGGGCTGATGCTCGGCGCCGCGGCGCTGACCGGCGCGCGTACCGGGCAACCCGCCATGGTGCTGCTGCGCGGGCTGTTCGGCGCGAAACTCAGTTATCTGCCGACCGTGCTCAACATCGCGCAATTGATCGGCTGGGGGACGTTCGAGCTGATCGTCATCGGGGAAGCGGCCGGGGAGCTGTTCGGCGGCGGCCCGCACTGGCTGTATGTCGTGGTCGCGGGTGTGCTCACGACCGTACTGACGATCTGGCCGCTCGGCTCGGTCCGTCTGCTGCGCAGGTTCGTGACCGCCGGTGTCGTCATCGCCCTGGTCTGGTTCTATGCGCAGTTCTTCCGCGCCGGCCTGCCCGATCTGCGGGTGAACCCCGGACCGAGCGGGAGCGGACCGTTCGGCGTCGACTGGAGCCTCTTCTGGGTCGCCACCGATGCCGCCTTGGCCGTCTCGATCTCGTGGGTGCCGGTAGCCGCCGACTACACCCGGCACTCCCGCACCGGCCGCTCGGCGTTCGGCGCGGCCGCCGGCGCGTACGCGCTCACCCAGATCATCGCCTACGTCCTCGGCCTGTTCGCGCTGGCGCTCGCGACCGGCGAAGGCGGGCCGTATGCACCGTTTTTGCAGGTGAGTCTCGGCGCGGTGTTTTTCTTCGTCTTCGTGCTGCGGGAGGCCGACCAATCCTTCGCCAATGTCTACTCCACCGCTGTGTCGATCCAGAATCTCGCGCCGCGCGTCGACCGCCGAGTGCTGTCGATCGGCCTCGGCGCCCTGATCACGGTGCTGGCGCTGCGCTTGGACATGACGAATTATTTCGGTTTCCTGGGACTCATCGGTTCGGTGTTCGTGCCGCTGCTCGGCGTGTTGGTCGCCGACTTCTTCCTGCGTGCCCACCGCGAGTGGAACACCGCGCCCGACGCGCCCGCGCGATGGGGCATGGTGGTCGCGTGGTCGGCAGGGTTCGCGGTGTATCAACTGATCAACCCCGGTGATGCCGGTGTGTGGACCGAGTTCTGGGATCGGGCTCGACAGGCTCTGCACTTCACCGCGCAGGCGTGGATGAGCGCATCGCTGCTGTCGTTCCTGGTGGCGCTGGCGGTGGCCCGGCTGGTCGGCACGGTGGCGGCGAGGACCGCACCGGCGTAGCGAATTTGCCACCATGGAGAGATGGGCCAGATCAGGATCGGCACGTCGGGCTGGGTCTACCCGCCCTGGCGCGGGACGTTCTATCCGCAGGGCTTGGCGCACAAGCGCGAGCTGGCCTATCTGTCCGAGCAACTCGACAGCGTGGAAATCAACGGCTCGTTCTACGCACTGCAACGTCCCTCGAGCTATCAGAAGTGGGCGCAGCAGACACCGGACGATTTCCTCTTCGCAGTGAAGGGAAGCCGCTTCATCACACATATGAAGCGGCTGCGCGACGGTGACGAACTGCTGGCCAACTTCCTCGCGTCCGGCCCGCTGGCACTCGGACCCAAGCTCGGGCCGATTCTGTGGCAACTGCCGCCGACCTTCCGCTTCGACGCCGACGTGCTGGACGCCTTCCTGGCCGCGCTGCCGCGCAGCACCGAGCAGGCCGCCGAGATCGCACGCAGGCACGATCACCGCGTCGACCCCGCGCACACGAGCATCGACGCCGACCGGCCGATGCGGCATGCGCTGGAGATCCGGCACGACAGCTTCGTGACCCCGGCGTTCACCGACTTGCTCGGCCGGCACGAGGTGGCCCTGGTCGTCGCCGACGCGGCGGGCAAGTATCCGCTGCTGGAGGAAGTCACCGCCGACTTCGTCTACATCCGGTTGCACGGGCACGACGAGCTCTACGTCAGCGGGTACACCGACGAGGGCTTGGACATGTGGGCGGAGAAGATTCGCTCGTGGGCCGGATCGCTGGACGTCTATACCTATTTCGACAACGACGCGAAAGTGCGGGCGCCGCACGATGCCGTGGCATTGCGGGAGCGCCTGGCATCGGTCGTGGCGCCGCGGCCCGCGGGATGACGCCGATGCGGCAGGTCGCGGTCTGCGGGCCCAGGGAGTGCACGCGACAGGAGGCGGACTGGGCTCGCGCGGTCGGCGCGCTCTTGGCGCGGGCCGGGGTCACCGTCTTGTGCGGCGGCGGGTCGGGGGTGATGGCCGCGGTAGCCGCCGGTGCCGCCGAGGTCGGTGGGCTGGTGATCGGCGTGCGTCCGGACACCGACCGCGACGCGGCGTGTCCCGGGTTGTCCGCGGTGCTGTTCACGAACATGGGTGAGGCGCGCAACGCGATCCTCGTCGAGTCGGCGGACGCGGTGATCGTCATCGGCGGCTCGTGGGGCACGCTCTCGGAGATCGCCCTCGCCCGGCGACGCGGCGGAATTCCCGTTGTCTCCCTGGGCGGTTGGGAGATTCACGATGCGAACGGGCGTCCACTGACGGCGACGGTGAGCGCGGACGACCCGGCCGACGCGGTGCGCCGGGCACTGAACGGAATCGGTTCCGGACCGGCCGAGCCGAGCTGAGATCACCTTCTGAACGCCGTATCAGCGCGATACGCCTGCCCGGGTCCTCCGTCGGCGTCAGGGAGTCGGCGCCGTGGCGGCGTCGTAGGTGGCGCGGGCGGCGGTGATGTCGGCTCGGTGGCGTTCTGCCCAGCCGACGAGCCCGGTGAGGGTTGCGTGGAGTTCGCGGGCCATGGGCGTGAGGCTGTATTCCACTTTGGGCGGCACGCTGGGGTAGACGGTCCGAATGAGCAGGCCGTCGCGTTCCAGCTTGCGCAGGTTCAAGGTCAGCATGCGGCGACTGATGCCTGTGATGGTGCGTTCCAACTCGGTGAATCGGACCGGTCGGTGTGCGGCGGCGACGAGGATTCCAATGCTCCATTTGCCCGCGACGTGGTCGAGGACCTCGGCAAGCGGGCACGCCTCGTTGCTGACCTGGTCGGACACATCGGTGTGACTGTGTGACATGAAAGTGCCTCCTTCCGCCACGAGCAATCGTTACAGATGATGACTTCTGTAACAACTCATGCACTATTGGAGGAAGCCCGTGCGGAGAAGCAACGCATCAGCACAGACATCACGGTGGTCGGCACTCGCCGTACTCTGTGCCGGGCAGTTGATGGTCATTCTCGACGGGACCATCGTGAACGTGGCGCTGCCGTCCATACAGCAGGACCTCGGGTTCTCCCCGTCGGGCCTGGCCTGGGTGATCAACGCCTACCTGGTCCCGTTCGGTGGTCTGCTGCTGCTGTCCGGACGGCTCGGCGACCTCGTCGGGCGCAAGCGCGTCTTCATCACGGGCCTGAGCATCTTCACGACCGCCTCGCTGTTGTGCGGTGTGTCCCAGGACCCGGCGATGCTGCTCGCTTCCCGGTTCGTCCAAGGCATCGGCGGCGCGGTGACCTCCGCTGTCACCCTCGGCATGGTCGTGACCCTGTTCCCCCAGCCGAACGAGCGGGCCAAGGCCATCGGCGTCTACAGTTTCGTCCAGTCCGCCGGCGGCTCGATGGGTCTGCTCGCCGGGGGCGTTCTGACGCAGGCCATCAGCTGGCACTGGATCTTCTTCGTCAACATTCCGATCGGCATCGTGGCCGCGCTGTCGGCCGGGCGCATGCTCGCGTCCGAGCACGGTGCCGGACTGGAGAAGGGGACCGACGTCATCGGCGCGGTCCTGGTCACATCCGGCCTGATGCTCAGCGTCTACACGATCGTCGAGACCACCAGCTACGGATGGACTTCCGCACACACGCTGAGCTTCGGCGCGGCGGCACTCGCCCTGCTCCTGGCATTCGTCGCCCGTCAGGCGCAGGTGAACCACCCGCTTCTGTCGCTGCGTGTGTTCCGCTCGCGCAACATCTCAGCGGCGATGGGCATCCAGGCTCTCATGGTGGCCGGGATGTTCAGCTTCCAGTTCCTGTGTGTGCTCTACCTGCAGAAGGTGCTCGGCTTCGATGAGATAGACACCGGTCTCGGCATCGTCCCGGTCTCGGTCGCGATCGGCGTGTTGTCCCTCGGCATCTCGCCCGAGCTGATCGCACGCTTCGGTCCCCGCGCCGTGCTCCTGCCAGGACTCTCGCTCATCACGGCAGGTCTCGCCGTGCTCGGCCGCGTGCCTGCCGATGGGAGCTACACCGTGGACGTCCTGCCCGCGCTGCTGCCGCTGGGCATCGGCTTCGGCCTCTCGATGCCGTCGCTGGCGACGCTCGCGATGTCTGCGGCCACGCCCCACGACTCGGGGATCGCCTCCGGCATGTTCAACACCATGCAGCAGGTCGGCAGCGCCTTCGGCCTCGCGGTCCTCAGCACGCTCGCCACCTCCCATACAGATGCCCTGCTGGGCGCGGGAGCAAGCACAGCCTGCGCTCTCACGGCTGGCTACCAGCTTGCCTTCCGTATCGGCTCGGGCCTCGTCATCATCGCTCTCCTCCTCGCCGCCATGCTGCTGCGATCCCCCGCTACCGCCCAAAGTCCAGCGGCCGAGAAGAAGCCGGTCGCCGACCCGACCTCGTGACCCGAAGCATTACCGCGAAGATCGCCGAACGGGGCGAACGAATCCCCGATCCAAGCCGACGGACGGTGGGTCGTGGAACGCACGACTCGTGGAACAACGTCGGCAAGCTCCGCCGATGCACTGATGCCGCCGGGTCTGCGTCGAGTTCTTCATCGCACTGTCCACCGCGATCATCACCATCCGTAGCCTCATCCGCCGAGCGTGAAACCTCTATCGCCGGCCCGACCCGTATCCGGTGACCTACTGGCGGACCCGCTAAGCCG
This sequence comes from Nocardia aegles, assembly GCF_052545135.1. NCBI lineage: Bacteria > Bacillati > Actinomycetota > Actinomycetes > Mycobacteriales > Nocardiaceae > Nocardia > Nocardia aegles. The sequence goes on along the minus strand of NZ_JBQWRI010000002.1, from coordinate 64,385 downwards.
ACTGACGCAAGGGGTGCAGGGCGGCCAGCGCTCGCAGGGCGTCGGCGCGCGAAATGGGCTGGTCGTTGTCCAAGGCGGCCAGTTCCAGTTCCATCCAGTCGCGGATGAGCGCGGACATGGTCACGTTGCGCTGCTCGGCGGCCTTCTTGACCCGCTGGTGCAACTCCAATGGGATGCGCAGCGAGGTGGTGACGGTGACCGTGTCCTCGGCGCGCAGCGGCGGGGGCAACTCGGCCGGGTCGACCGGCGCCTCGCTGTATTCCAGACCGGAGAGGAAGTCCCGGACGTCCTGCGGGTTGGTCGGATAGTCAGTCATCGGTGTACTCCCAACGCTCGAGTTCGGCCACCTGGGCCTCGGTCATCTCGACCGCGCCCAGAATGTCCCACTGCCAGCCTTCGGTGCGGCGGACAGCGACGATGAGCGGCCGGCCCGCCTCGGTCCGGCCCCACACCGTCAGGACCGCGAGCTCGTTCCGGCCGCGCGCCTGCCGAGGCCATCGGCGGGCGCCCATGAGCACCTGCAGCACTTCACGCGGGTCGATTCCCACCAGCGACAACAGCGCCCACTCGGGCCAGTTATAACCCACGATCAGCGATAATACAAGTGTATTGCAGGAAAGCTCAGCGCGCTCTCACTCGGGACAAATTCCAGCTCTGCCACGTGTCCTCGCCGAGATCGGCCCGCAGCCGGGCGCGCACCTCGGCGCGCAACGGCTCCGGGAGCCGTTCGACCGCGGGCAGGATATCCGGCGAGAGCGTGACCAGGTATTCGGTGTCCAGCGCTTTGCCCCGCTGCCAGCGATCGATGTTCTCCTCGGCGATCAGCCGCTCCGGATCCGACACGGCCAGCGCCAGCAGCGTCGCCATGGCGGTGCCGACCACAGCCCGCGGCAGCCACGCCCGCCGCAGCCGCAGCACCGCGGCCAGGACCAGGACATAGACCAGACCGAGCCACAGTTCGCAGGCTTCCACCAGCAGGCGCAGTACCGTGAAACCGTAGGCCTGCTGGTAGGTCCACATCCGGCCGAGCGCAGAGGCGACGATCACCAGCGCGAGCACGCTCACCGCCGTCAGCAGCCCGCGCAGCCACCACCGGTCCGCGGGCGTGTCCTGAGCCGCCCAGCGCAACACGACCGCGAGCACCGCGAGAGTCAAGACGGTGACGGCCGACAGCTGCCAGAACCCGGTGCGCGCGTACTCGGCGTAGGTCAGGCCGGAGGTCTTCCGCACGTGGTCGTCGCCGCCGAAGAGTACGACGAATTGGGTCGCGACGAACGCCGCGAACAGGATCGCGAGCGCACTCACCGGCAGTGCCCATTCCGAACGGCGCAAGGTTCGCCGACCCGTGCGGACGGTGGCAGGTGGCGGCGGGCCCGCGAGCACGAACAACGCGCCGAGCGCCCCGAGCGCGACCACCGCGAACAACACGATCCACCGCACCACCGAGGGGATGTCCAGGTCCGGCGTCACGGTCTCGAGCAGCGCGGCGAACATCGCATCGGCGCTGCCGAGCAACGGAACGAACACCGCGAGCAGCGCGACGGTCACGGCCACCGACAACCCGAGCCGCCGAGCCCGTGGCGTGTGCGCCCCGCGCACCCCGGCGGTACCGGCATACACCCACGGCACGGCGGCAACCGCCTCCAGCCCGACCGCCAGAGTGTCGTAGAGGATGCCGTTCGCCGAGCGTCGTCCGACGACCGCCAGCGAACCGGCGACACCTGCCGCGACCACACACAAGGCGAACAGCCAGCCCGCGGCGCGGACGGCACCTACCGCGAGCAGGGCAAGTGCGAGCGCCGCCCACCATATACGTCCCGCGCACCGCGCTCGACGCGCGTAACTCGGTGTCGCCGTGTCTGTTTCGGTCTTCTTTTCCGGCTTTGCGAGGGCTTCGGTCGTGCTCCCTGCGGCCCTTCGGGCGTTCCGGTCGACGAGGAAGACCGCCGTCGCGGCGATTCCGGCGGCGAGGACCCAGCCGATGCCGGGCCGGTCCCAGTGGATGAGGATCGCCGCTGCCAGACCGGAGACGAGCGCGGCGGGCACCACGCCCGGAGGACAGGCCACCCGCCGCCACTTCGGTGGCCGCCACCAGACGGTGGGCCCGCCGAGGGAAGGCGGCACCGAACCGCTGTCCGGTGTGCCGGGTGTGGCGCGGACCGCTGTCCATCCCTCCGATCCGGCGGCGGGCTCGCCGGTGGCAGCGCTGAGATCCGGTGCGGAGGAAGCAGATTCGGCGCTCGGAGCAGCCGAGGCCGCAGAGTCGGCCGTCGAGGCGGATTCGGGTTCCGGCGGCATGGGTTCATCCCTTCGATAGGCGTGCGGAATCATCCCGGCACCGCCCTGCGGTCCGGGTGGGAGATGTGGCAGGTCAGCGTCCGGGCAGAACCACCCGGATACGGGAGCCCGGCTCGGCGACCGCGATAGTGCCGCCGTGCAGGTCGACCACCCAGCGGGCGATGGCCAAGCCCAGCCCGGTGCCCCCACCGGTCGTACGGCCACCTCTGGTGAACCGGTCGAAGACCTGGGCGCGTTCGGCGAGCGGGATGCCGGGGCCGTCGTCCTCGACGTCGATCACGACCTCCCCTTGCGAGGCACGCGCGGCCAGGCGGACTTCACCGCCCGCGGGGCCGTGGCGAGCGGCGTTGTCGAGCAGGTTGAGCAGCACCTGGTGCAGACGCGCACGGTCGGCGTACACGCGCGCGGCGCCGGGCAGCACATCGGTGCGAAACCGCACGCCGCGTCCGAGCGCGGCGGTCATGACTTCCGCTTCGGCGACGACGTCGGCCAGCAGCGGCGCGATCGGCAGCTCCTCGCGGTCGAGCGGAAAGGCGCCCGCTTCGATGCTGGAGAGATCGAGCAATTCGGAGACCAGCAGGGTGAGCCGTTCGGTCTGGGCGAGCGCGGTGCGCAGGGTCGCCGGGTCGGGTTGGGAGACGCCGTCGACGAGGTTCTCCAGCACCGCCTGCAAAGCGGTGATGGGCGTGCGCAATTCGTGCGAGACGTTCGCGATCAGATCGCGGCGTTGCCGGTCGGCCGCCGCGAGGTCGGCCGCCATCTGGTTGAACGCCTCGGCCAGTTGCCCGACTTCATCGCGCGAGCTCGCCCGCACCCGAAGGGTATAGTCGCCCTGGGCCATCCGTTTCGCCGCCGCGGTCATCTCCCGCAGCGGTCTGGTGATGCCGTGGGCGAGGAACTGCGAAGTGAGCAACGCGATCACCCCCGCGGTGAGCGTGGTGCGCGGGGGCAGCCAGCCGATCTTGAACCGGAAGAACCCGAACGCGACGCCGCCGGAGCACAGCATGAGGATGGCGAGCTTCAGTTTGATCGACTTCACCGGATCCAGAGGCCGGGGCAACAGCTCGGCGATCCGGTCGCTCGCCCGGCGCACCTGTCGGCGCACGGCGAAATACGCTGGCGCGCTCGACATTTCGCGCTCCACCCCGGCGCTCTCGCGGGAACTCACCGGGCCTCCAGGGCGTATCCGACGCCGCGCACGGTGCGGATCAGGTCGGCGCCGAGTTTGCGGCGCAACGCCTTGATGTGGCTGTCGACCGCGCGGGTGCCCGCCGCGTCGGACCAGTCCCAGACATCTTCGAGCAGCCGCTCCCGCGCGAGCACCGTGCGCGGGCGACGGGCCAGCCGGGTGAGCAGATCGAATTCCAGCGGCGTGAGCAGGGCCTCCACCTCCGCGCGCCAGACCCGGCGCTGGTCGACATCGATCCGGAGGTCACCGACGAGGATCGTCGCGCCCTCGTGGTCGGCCGCCCGATCCAGCCTGCGCAGCAGCGCGTGCACCCGGGCGGCGAGCACGCGCAGCGAGAACGGCTTCGTGAGATAGTCGTCCGCGCCGACCCCCAACCCGACGAGCTGGTCGGTTTCGTCGGCGCGCGCGGTGAGCATGAGCACGGGCACCGGACGACGCGCCTGAATGCGGCGACACACCTCCAGTCCGTCGAATCCCGGCAGCATGACATCGAGCACCACGAGGTCGGGGCCAACCGCCTCGGCCGCGGTGACAGCCGAGGGCCCGTCGTGCGCCAGGTCGACGGTGTATCCCTCCGCCCGCAGCCGCGCCGCGACGGATTCGGCGATGGTCATCTCGTCGTCCACCACAAGGATCCGCCGTGCGGCCCGCGCCGGTGCGCTGTGTTCCATGCCCCGAACCCTAGCCACCGGCCGTGGAGAGATCCGGCGTCGATTGTGGAGATTCCGTGTGCATCCGCGAGAGCGAGCCTGCGTTCCCGGCCGGGTCCAGGGACGCTTGTCGATGCGTTCGATTGCGGGGCCGCGCCCGCGGCCCGGACCGCAACCTGTTCCACCCGGTTCGCATACCATCGCGAAGGTGATCACGGTGGCCACTTGGAACGTCCTGCATCGCGTCCACGCCGAGAACTGGTACGAGGACGTCGCCACTCGCTGGCCGGACGAGGGGGCACGGATCGCCGAAGTCACCGCGCGGGTGGCCGAGCGCACCGAGCGGGTGATCGCGTTACAGGAGGTCAGCGGCGATCAACTGGCCAGTCTGCGAATGGCGCTGCCGGACCGCACGTTCCACGCGATGCGGTACCAGCGGCTACCGACGCCCCGGCGCCTGCCCAGCTCTCTGCTCGACGGCGGTGAGTACCTCGTGGTGCTCACCGCGGAGCCGAGCCGGGGGGTGACGGCCGAATCCTTCGCACAGGACCACGGCAAGGGTGCCCTCGTCGTCGACGTCGGCGGGGTGACGGTGATCGCCACCCACGTCACCGGCGATCGGCGGCGCGCCGACCAGCTCACCCGCCTGGCCGAACTCGCCACCGACGCCCCGGAGGACGCCGCGGTGCTGCTGGGCGACTTCAACATCGACCGCACCACCGTCGCCACCGCGCTGGGTGACCACTTCGTGGTCGCCGAACACCTCGCGGGCGGGCTGCCCACCCGCCCGCGTTCCTCGGGCACGAAGTCGCAGCACATCGACCACGTGGTGGTGCACGGCGCGACCGTCACGGCGGCGTCGGTCGACGACATCGGCGGGGTTTCCGACCATAATCTCGTCCACGCGACCGTCACGGTGTGAGGACTGCTGCTCGGTCCGCGACCATGCCCATGCGGCGCCGGACACGTCAGGTCCACAGCACGGCCACAAGGACGTTCACGATCGCCAGCACACCCGCGGCATCGGTCAGCCACGGCACCGACTTGCCTCGCTTCTCGTCCGCATGCCCGATCTCGGCGAACGCGGCCACAGCCACCGCCACGACCAGCTTCGCGCCGATCTTCACCATGTTCGGGTCCTTACCGAGCGAGTCGATCGATTCGGCCATGCCGACCAGGATCAACCCGGTGACCACCTGCAACCGCGCACCCCAGACCATGACCTCCGAGACCCGAGGCCGCCCGGCCACATACCCGCCCACCACGGCCGCCATGCCGAGCAGGTGCGCGACGACTACTACGTTGTAGATCAACTCTGACACGTTCACGCTGCAAACCTGCCATGGTTCGAGTGACGGTGCACGTCGCTACCGAAGCGGGTTGTGCGGACAGGAATCGAATTTCCCGCGCGACCTCGATCCGGTGCTGGCCCGTTTCGTCGACGGGGCGCCGCGCGCGTTCGAAGGGCCACGCGGCTTCACCCTCTACGCCGCCTACGGTCCCCACTCGCGGTACTACAAGGTGCAAGCCGAGTACACGACCGTCCGCCATGCCGCCATCCCCGGCGGAGGCGCCCCGCCCCGCGCGCGATAGCGCCCGCCGGCGGATGTACGACCGATCGACACCTGGGTCGACAGCCGGATCGCACTGCACGGTGGATACGACACGCCGTGCCCGGGGTGAGACGGGAAACACAGTGAGCCAGCCGACAGAGAAATCTGGAATGATTCCAATAAAGTCGGGGTTGGTAGTCCACGACGATCCGAAAGGAGTGCGACCATGACCACGGCACACCAGACCCAGCAGCGAACCAATCGGCGTCTCGCCGACGAGATCCGGAATTTCACCGGTTCGCCCCGGCTGGCCGCCGACCTGCAGCGTGTCCTCGTCGATCTCATCGAGCTGCACCTGCAAGGCAAGCAGGCCCACTGGAACGTCGTCGGGGCCAACTTCCGCGATCTCCATCTGCAGCTCGACGAACTCGTCGACGCGGCCAGGGAGGGCAGCGACACCATTGCCGAGCGGATGCGAGCCCTCGACGCGGTCCCCGACGGACGGTCCGACACCGTCGCCGCGACGACGAGCCTCCCCCCGTTCCCCGCGCAAGAAGTGAACTCCGCCGACGTCGTCGAGCTGATCACCACCCGGACCTACGCGGCGATCGACACCATCCGTGCGGTGCACGACGCGGTGGACGCCGAGGACCCCAGCACCAGTGATCTGCTGCACCAGATCACCGCTTCGCTGGAGAAACTGGCGTGGATGATCAAATCCGAGAACCGCGAGGTGTAGTCGCGACCCGGCCCGCCCCAGGGCGCTACCCGTGCGCGGCGGGTCCGGTCGGTCGCAGTCGCCGGAACACGTGATGCGCCGCCGATTCGCGCATCCGTGCCCGCGGCGGCATCGAAAACGGGAAGCCTGCCACCGCCGGTGCGTTCCCGCCGCCCAAGGGCGATCATTGAGGCGTGCACGACCTGCTCCGCTCGATGTGGAACGAGCCCCACGCGTCCGATCCTCCGCGGCGGTCATGGCGGGATTGGGCGCTGATGGGAACCTCCACGGCGCTCGCCATCCTCGAAGGTTCGGTCCGAGAGGGCATTTCGCACAGGTTCGTGTGGATACCGGTCGCGGTCGCGATCATGCCCACACTGTTGTGGCGCCGGAGCCGACCGCTGCTGATGATCGGCATCGCCTTCGTCGGCTCGGCCGCGGCGACGGTGCTGCTGGACGGCGATCAGTCGGGCATCACCGCGATGGGGGCGATGCTGCTGCTGCCGTACGGGTTGTACCGGTGGGGGTCCGGGCGCGACATGGTGATCGGATCGGCGATCGCCTTCCCGAGCGCCGGCGTCGCGATGCTGACCGGCCGCCTTCCCGCCGCCGATGCCGCCGGAGGGTTCATCGTGCTGTTCTCGGCCGTCGCACTGGGCTTGGCCTTCCGGTACCGGGCGCGGGCGAAAGCCCGTGAAATCGATCAGGTCAAGTTGGTCGAACGCGAACGACTGGCCCGCGATCTGCACGATACCGTCGCACATCACGTGTCGGCGATGGCGATTCGCGCCCAAGCCGGCCTGGCGACCGCGCAGTCCACGCCCGGCGCCGCCGTCGAGGCGTTGCGCCTGATCGAGACCGAGGCCGCGCGCACGCTCGCCGAGATGCGCGCCATCGTGCGAGTGCTCCGGCGAGACCAACCCGACGACGAAGAAGCCCGCTCGCCGCACCCCGGCATCACCGACTTGACACGGCTCGCCGGTCCCGCTGGTAACGGTCCGTCCGTGGAAGTGGAGATCAGTGGTGATGTCAGCGATCTGCCCACGACGGTCGGTACCGCGATCTACCGCTTGGCTCAGGAGTCGATCACCAACGCGGTGCGTCACGCCCGGCACGCCACCCGCATCGAAGTGCGTGTCACCGCCGACGACACAGCGGTACGGCTGCTCGTACGGGACGACGGCGACGGCGGTCCCGCACGCCCGGCCGGATCCCCGGGTTACGGGCTGGCCGGCATGGCGGAGCGCGCCGACCTGCTGGGCGGTACCTGCGAAGCCGGCCCGAACTCCGGCCGCGGGTGGACCGTGACGGCGGTGCTACCCCGCGCGGGCGCGGCGACATGACCGCGGGCGGGCTGCCGGCGTCGAATCTCCGGGTGGTCGTCGCCGACGACCAGGAGATAGTCCGCACCGGGCTGGTGATGATTCTCGACGCCCAACCGGGAATCGAGGTCGTCGGCGCGGCCGCGGACGGGGAGCAGGCCGTCCGGCTTGCCCGCGATCTCCGTCCGGATGTGTGCTTGTTCGATATCCGCATGCCCGGCGTCGACGGCATCGAGGCCACCCGCAGGCTCGCCGGGCCGACCGTCGATGACCCCCTCGCCGTGGTCGTCATCACCACGTTCGACCTCGACGAGTACGTCTACGCGGCGTTGCGTGCCGGCGCGCGCGGATTCCTGTTGAAAGAGGCCGGGCCCGCGATGCTAGCGCAGGCCATCCATGCCGCCGCACGCGGCGACGCGCTCATCGCCCCGAGTGTCACCGCACGTCTGCTCACCGCCTTCGCCGGCACCGGACGCGCGACATCGCCGCTTCGGCCTGCCATGGAACTCACCGACCGCGAGGAGCAGGTACTGGCCACCGTGGCCCGGGGACGAACCAACCACGAAATCGCCGCGGAGCTGCGCATCAGCCTGAGCACGGTCAAGACCCACATCGCGAGCCTCATGGCCAAGCTCGGCGCGCGCAATCGAGTGGAACTGGTCATCTGGGCGTACGAGACCGACCGGGTCGAGCGCTGACGCTGGCACCTCGGCCGAAAGTACCACGGCACCACCGGCCTATCGGCCGGCGCAGATCCAACCGCCCGTCCGATGTGCTACGTCGGCCTGTTCGCCAGGATGGCCTCATACCCACGCCGCGCGCCGCCCGGCGTGACCGTCCGAGGAGAAGCCATGTCGGCATCGACGAACGCGACCACACCCCGCGACGACCGGAACACCACAATGAAGGCGATCGTCCAACGCGGCTACGGCCTACCGGAACAGGTACTCGTTGCCGACGACATCGCCCGCCCCACTCCTGGCGACGACGACGTCCTGGTACGCATGCGAGCCACCAGCGTGAACACCCCGGACTGGCTCGCGGTGACCGGTGTTCCGTATCTCCTCCGACTGGAGTTCGGACTCCGTCGGCCCGCGTCAACGGTGCGGGGAAGTGACATCGCGGGAATCGTGGAGTCCGTGGGAAAGAACGTGACCGGCTTCCGGCCCGGCGACGAGGTCTTCGGTTCACTGTGGGACAACAGCGCGACATCGCGGGCGGGCACGTTCGCCGAATTCACGGTGGTACCGGCGTCCCAGCTGATCGCGAAACCCGCCGAGCTGTCGTTCCACGAGGCAGCGGCATCGGTCATGTCCGGAATCACGGCGCTGCTGGCGATGCGCGACGCGGGTAGAGCCGAGCCGGGCAAACACGTGCTGATCAACGGCGCGTCGGGCGGAGTCGGGACACTCGCGGTGCAGATCGCCAAGGCGCTCGGCGCTGAGGTCACCGGCGTGTGCGGCACCCGCAACATCGAGTTCGTGCAGTCGTTGGGCGCCGACCACATCATCGACTACACCCGGGAAGACTACACCCGCAGCACCCAACGCTACGACGTGATCCTCGATAACGTGTTGAACCATCCGCCCTCGGCGACAGCCCGTCTGCTGACCGCCACCGGAACACTCATTCCCAACAGCATCGGAAACGCCCGAGGGGTTTTCGGAAGCCTGCCGAGGATCGCCCGAGCGAAGGCGATGAGTTGGGGCTCGACCGATGTCCGCACCGTCACCTGCCTCCCCGACCGGGACAATCTCAACGATCTCGCCGCACTCTTGGTGTCCGGTGCGGTCAAGGTGATCATCGAAAACGCCTACCCCTTGGACGAGGCCGCCCATGCGGTCGCCCACATGCTCGGGCACCACGCCAGGGGCAAGATCGTCATCACCGATCAGCTCGACGATCGCGCGGCGTGCCGCCGGATACCATGAGCCGGTGCCCATTTCGTTCGATGCCGCGAACTTCCAGCAGGTGGACAACGAGACCTGGCGCGATCCCCGGACCGGCGACATGGTCAACATGACCTACTTCGACCTCGTCGCGGATCTGCCCGCGCCATGGGAGGATCTGCCGACCCTGCGCCGGCGGCCGGCCGAGCGAAGCGCCGAGAACGGCTGCCTGATCGAAGCTTTCGTGGTGTGGCTTGACGCGCAGCCCGCACGGCGCTGGATCGCGCGCACACCCCGTCCCGACCGCCCGGCTCAGCCGCGCGAGCACCCGCTGAGGCGGGAGGAGACCCACGCGGACGGCGGGACACCACGCCACCCCACGCCACCGGCATGGGACTCTGCATCTTCGACAACGTCGCCGCCGCCGACGCGAAAGATGTTCTCGGCGTTGGCCGCATCGCCGTCGTCGACTGGGACGTCCACCACGGCAACGGCACGCAGGAGATCTGGTACGAGGATCCGTCGGTGCCGACCATCTCGATTCCACCAGCATCTGTGTTTTTGCCGTCGTCTGCCAGGCAGCGTGCTCGGGCCAGGTTCACGCCGGCGGTGAACTGCCGTCGGAGTGGCCGTCCCTCACCAGTGGAGTCGGTCACCTACGCCAGGTGGTGGAGCCCGCTCGCGCGCACGATCGTCCAGTCCGGATCGCCGGCGCGCGGCTCATACTGTGCCCGCGTGGACCAGGTGCGGCACCGAATCCGCAGGCCGAGCGGTCGTTCCGACGCCATAGCTGTCCAGTAGCTCTGTCGCGGTACGGTCTTCGACCCGCGTGAAACCGAAAGACAGCAAGTTACTGCGGATTTCCTCCGCCGTGAAGAAACTCAGCCATGGCTCGCCCACCGCGGCGACTCGATCCGCGCGCGCCCGCCTGCCGTCGGCCGCGGCATCATGCGGCGCCGAGGAGAGCGGATACAGGTAGTCGAAGACCACCTCCGCCGCCGCGCCGTGACCGGCGAGGTAGCGCAGGGTGTCGTCGACGGATGCTCTGGTCAGGTACATGACAACGCCCAGCCAGATGAACAAGGCGTCGCGGGTGCGGTCCAGACCCGCCGCGGCGAGCCCGGCGGCCGGCGTCGACTGTTCGAAGTCGATCGGGGCGAAGGTCAGCGATGACGGGATCGCGATTCCGCTCTCGGCGAGCCTGCGCCGCTTCCATTTCTGGGTGTCGGGGTGATCGACCTCGAAGAATCGTACGTTCTCATCGGTATTCCGGTAGGCGCTGGTATCCAGCCCCGCTCCGAGGACCACTACCTGGTCCGTCCCCCGGGCGACCGCGGCCGCAACGACGTCGTCGGCGAAGCGGCTGCGCGCCGCGATGAACATGCGCCGTCGACGAGCCAGATCCTCATCGACACCTCGATCGAATTCAGTTGTGCCGATGGCGGTTTCGCCGATGATCCGCAGGGCCAACGGATCGGTGAACACCCGAGGCTCGTCGGCGACCTGATGGTCGGCCCGCGCTCGCGCTACGGCCATGGCTGTTCTACTCGGTTCCCCGACCTGCATGCGGCCACACTACCGACACGCCCGAATCATCCCCGCGCCGGACGGTGACAAGGACCGCTTGACGCATCGCCGAAATCGATGAGAGCATTGCTCTCTATAAAGAGCGGTTGTCACTGGAGGTTGTTGTGCTCGGCGTGGTCAAAGGGGCCAATCTCGGCCTGATGTTCCTGTTGGAGTTGAGCGTGCTGGGGAGCGCCGGATATTGGGGTTTCACCGTGAACACACAGTGGCCGATCAAGATTGTGGCGGGCATCGGCGCACCGCTGCTGCTGGCCGTACTGTGGGGACTGTTCGCCGCCGGCGGCGGAACGAATGCCATCTACCCGTTGCACGGCTTCGCTCGAATTCTCTTCGAAGCGGCCTGGTTCGGCGCCGGCGCTGCGGCGCTGTACGGTGCCGCGTCACTCACGCCGGCCGCGATCCTCTTCGCCTGCTATCTCATCAACGGCGTGCTGCGCCTGGCATGGAATCAGGGGTGACGCCGCATATCGACGCCTGCCCGTAGAACTCATTGCGTCGCAGAAAAGGGGCGGGGCCGGCAACTGCGCGCCCTTCCACCTTCAACCTATAGCGCACCCGGGGGCTTGCGGCAAGACCCCGGTCGTGCCGCAGAATCGCTGGCTGCGGCGCTGCTGCTCGAGGTCATCAAGCGAGGCAGCATCCGCGCGGAATCGTCGAGCCGAGAAACGGAGGGGCCTGTGTCCACTCAGGGGTACGAGGACGAATTGCGGTCCGAGCGGAGCTATGTGGCCGGGCTCTACGCACGGCTCGACGCCGAGCGCGCGCGAGCGAAGAGCGGGTACACCGCGGCCTTGCGCGGAAACGGCGGAACGCCGATGGAACGGGATGTCGAGGTCCGCACGCTGGCCAGGGAGGTGAAGCGGCTGGATGTGGCCGACAACGGGCTGTGTTTCGGGCGGTTGGACGCACTCTCGGGCGAATATTCCTACATCGGCCGGATCGGCCTGTTCGACGCGGACAACGAGTACGAACCACTGCTGCTCGACTGGCGGGCACCCGCGGCGCGCGCGTTCTACGTCGCCACCGCCGCCAGCCCGGAGAACATGCGCCGCCGCAGGCAATTCCACACCCGCGGGCGCCGAGTGGTCGATTTCACCGACGAGATCCTCGGTCGCCCCGGCGGCGGCGAGCGAGGCGACGCGGCGCTGCTGGCTGCGGTCAACGCGCCGCGCGGCGAGGGCATGCGCGACATCGTGGCTACGATCCAGGCCGAACAGGACGAGATCATCCGGCTCGACCATCCGGGCGTGCTGGTGATCGAGGGTGGCCCCGGCACCGGCAAGACCGTCGTGGCGCTGCACCGCGTCGCGTATCTGCTCTACACCCAGCGGGAGCGGATGGAACGCAACGGTGTGCTCGTGGTCGGCCCCAATCCCGCATTCCTGAACCACATCGGCCGTGTCCTACCGTCGCTGGGCGAGACGAACGTCGTGTTCGCGACCACCGGCGACCTGGTGCCCGGCCTGCACGTCACCGCCGAGGACAACCCGGAGGTCGCGCGGCGCAAAGGCTCGCTGACGATGCTGGACGTACTCGCGGCGGCAGTGGCCGATCGGCAGCGGCTGCCGGAGCATCCGCTGTCGATCGAACTGTCCGACGTCACGGTGCGAATCGACGCCGAGACGGCGGAGTGGGGCCGGGAGGAGGCGCGCGCGAGCGGGTTGCCGCACAACGCGGCTCGCGCCGTGTTCGCCGAGATCGTCACGTGGGTGCTCACCGAGCGGGCGATAGCTCGCATCGGCCGGGGCTGGCTGACCAGGCAGGACCGCGAAGCTTGGGAGAACCTGCGGTCGGACCTGCGCGCCGAGCTCGCGGACAACGACCGGTTCGCCGCCGCCCTCGACGAACTCTGGCCGGTCCTGACACCGGAGACATTGTTGGCGCAGCTGTACGAGTCACCGGAACGACTGGCAGCGGCGGGCGCCCACCCGACGCTCCTGCGGCCCGACGGCGATGCCTGGACGGTATCGGACGTGCCCCTGCTCGACGAAGTGGTCGATCTGCTCGGGCCCGACAAGCCGGCCGACCGCGCGGCCGAACGGGCACAGCGGGCCGAGGCCGAGTACGCGACAGGCGTGCTGGACATTCTCATCAGCCGTGCGGACCTGATGGACGACGAGGACCACCTGCTCGCCCAGGACATGCTCTACGGGGCGGACCTGGCGGACCGCTTCCTCGAGCGCGACACCCGGGAACTCGCCGAACGCGCTGCGGCGGACCGGGATTGGACCTACCGGCACGTCGTGGTGGACGAAGCCCAGGAACTGTCGGAAATGGACTGGCGGGTGCTGATGCGGCGCTGCCCGGGCCGCTCCTTCACTATCGTCGGCGATCTCGCCCAACGCCGGTCGGCCGCCGGAGCGACCTCGTGGTCCGCGATGCTGGAGCCGTATGTGCCCGGCCGGTGGGTCTACCGGTCGCTGACGGTGAACTACCGCACCCCGGTGGAGATCATGACCGTCGCCGCCGAGCTGCTCGCCGAGTTCGCGCCCGGCGTCCGGCCACCGGAGTCGGTTCGCGCATGCGGCGTACGGCCCTGGTCCAGGCGGGTCACCGCGGCCGGCATGAGCACGGCCATCGAGGAATTCGTCCGTGCCGAAGCCGCACGCGAAGGCACCAGCGTCGTGATCGGGCCACCGGATGTACCGGGCGTGGTGGCGGCATTGGAGACCAAGGGCCTGGAATACGACGCCGTCCTGGTGGTGGAGCCGGAACGAATCCTGGCCGGCGGCCCCCGGGGCGCCGCCGAACTCTACGTCGCCCTCACCCGCGCCACCCAACGCCTCGGCGTACTACACCTGGGCCCGCTGCCGCGGGCGCTGACCGGCCTCGCCGAGACCGGGGCTCCGGTCGGGGCCGTGGGTGATGGTATGCCGTGACAATTCTGGGCCCGCGCCGCTGTTCACCTCGAGCAGCGTAGATCAGCGGCCGGAACGCAGATCGCTGTCCCGCTCGGCCCCATCCGGCCCGCCGCGGTGCGCGCGGAGGTCAGGGCCCGGTGTCGAGTTCGGTGAGGTCCAGCAGCGCGGCGGCGCGGGTCAGCATGTCGTCGATCATCGTCTGCGTGCTGCCCAGATAGTCGTCCGTCGGCGCATCGGCACCGGTGAGCTCGGCGATCGATCTCCGTTCGGCGGTCAGAGCGCTCCAGGAGTCGGCCGCCGTGGCGGACATTCGATCGGCGTTCACCCGCAGGCCGGTCAGGAGTTCCGTAGTCTGCGAGGCCGCGACCACGGTCCGGCGAGCAAGGCTGCGCAGGGACGCCCACTCGGTATGCCAAGCGCCGTCCGACCGTTCGTCGCCCGCCAGGCTCGCCGCGAGGTGGAGCGTGGCGGCGAGCGGTGGCGCGGCGATGGCGGCGCGGCGGATGAGTACCGAGAGCACGGGATTCCGCTTGCCGGGCATCGTGGACGATCCGCCGCGGCCGGGCGCGGCCGGTTCGGCGAGTTCGGCGATCTCCGGCCGGGACAGCGTCACGACATCGGTCGCGATATGGCCCCACGCGTCGGTGCAGCGCACCAGCGCATCACCGACAGCGACCACCGCGGCGCGGGCGGTGTGCCACGGCGGCGCCGGTTCCAGGCCGAGGAGTGCGATCGCGGCCGAGACGAGTTCGGTGGCAGCGCTGGCGCCGCCCGCGAGATCGGCTATCGCGGAGCGGGTTCCGGCCGCGCCGCCCAGCTGCGCGGGCAGCTGCACCCGGTCCACGACTTCGGCGGCGTCGAGTATTCCGCCCAGCCAGCCGGAAGCCTTGAGCCCGAACGTGATCGGGACCGCGTACTGGGTGAGGGTCCGGCCCGCCATCACGGTGTGCCGGTACCGGCGGATCAGGCCGGTCAGGGCCTCGACCTGCCGGCGCAGTTCGGCACGAAGCCGCTCGACCACCGCGCGCAGGCACAGCACCAGCCCGGTGTCGACCACGTCCTGGCTGGTGAGACCGCGATGGATCCACCGCGCGGCCGCGGAGTCGGCACGTTCGCGCAGCAGCGTCACCAGCGGCAGGACAGGCGTGCCGGTGAACTCGGCGCCGCGGGCGATGCCGTCGATGTCGGCGACGCCGAGCAGGCCCGCCAGCGGCACGGTCACGGGTGCGACGCGGCGGGCAGCGAGGGCGTCCAGCCACGCCTGCTCGACCCGCACCATCGCCACCAGCCATGCCTGCTCGGTCAGCAGTTCGCCGGCGCGCTCGTCACCTGCCCAGAAGAGGTCGCTCACCGGCCCGGGAAGCGAAGGAACACGGTCTCGTTCTCGCCTTGCAAGCGGATGTCGAAGACGAATCCGCGCTCGTCACGATCGGCGACGAGAGTGCGTCGGCGTTCCGGGGCGAGCGATGCGAGAAAAGGATCCGTGGCCAGGGCCGCCGGGTCATCGGGCAGATAAGCGCGGGTGAAAAGACGGTTCAGCAGGCCGCGTGCGAAGACGGTGATCGCGAAGAACGCGGGCCTGCCCGGCTCGGTGGGACCGGGCGGCAGTGTGCTGAAGGCGTAGCGGCCGTCGCGGCCCGTGGCAGCGCGCCCGAATCCGGTGAAGGTCCAGCCATCACGCCGAATGGGACCCGGCTCCCGCACGACGACACCGTCGGGCCGGGCCTGCCAGAGCTCGACCAATGCGTCCGGGAGTCCGACGCCCGCGCCGTCGACCACTCGTCCGCCCAGGCGCACCGAGCCGGGACTGCCCGGCGGGACCAGGTCGCGATCACCGGGATAGGGCAGGCCGTAGTGGAAGAACGGGCCTACGGTCTGCCCCGGGGTCGGGGGAAGTGTCACTGGTCATCGCCTTCCTGTTCGATGTAGGTGCGCCGAGCGCCGGACAGCACGATGTCCCAGCGGTAGCCGGTAGCCCATTCGTGGGTGGTCAGGTCGTGATCGTAGGTGGCCACCAGCCGTTGCCTGGCTTTGCTGTCGGTGATGGACTGGTAAATCGGATCGAAGGGGAACAGCGGGTCGTCGGGAAAGTACATCTGGGTGACGAGCCGCTGGGTGAAATCGGTGCCGAACAGTGAGAAGTGAATGTGCGCCGGTCGCCATGCGTTGTGGTGATTGCGCCACGGGTAGGGGCCGGGCTTGATGGTCTGGAACCGGTAGTGCCCGTCGTCGTCGGTCAGGCACCGGCCCGCGCCGGTGAAGTTCGGGTCGAGGGGGGCCGGGTGCTGGTCGCGCTGGTGACGGTAGCGGCCGCTCGCATTGGCCTGCCAGATCTCCACCAACTGCCGCCGGACGGGGCGTCCTGCTCCGTCGGTGATCCGGCCGGTCACCACGATCCGCTGCCCGAGAGGTTCACCGGCATGGCCGATGGTGAGGTCGGCTTCGAGCGGATCCACGTCCCAATGGCCGAAACACGGCGCCGCCAGCTCGAT
This sequence comes from Nocardia aegles, assembly GCF_052545135.1. NCBI lineage: Bacteria > Bacillati > Actinomycetota > Actinomycetes > Mycobacteriales > Nocardiaceae > Nocardia > Nocardia aegles. The sequence goes on along the minus strand of NZ_JBQWRI010000002.1, from coordinate 47,826 downwards.
CGTCTCCGGGTCGGCCGGCTGCGGGTCCTTCGTCGGATGCCGCAGCGCGCTGGAGCGGTAGGGCGGATAGTTCAGTCGCGGCTGGGTCTCCTCGACTCCCGTCTGCTGGTAATCGGTTTCGATGGCGGCGATCTCCGCATCGATGACCGACTGTGGCGACAACCGGGCCACTGCCGGGGGAAATTCGTTGCCCATGGCTCGCAGCGTATGTCCGCACTGCCCAGCCGACCACGTCCGGTCTTCTGCTCAGTGGAATACTCACCGCATGGCAGGCAACACCAGCACTCCCGGGGCAACTGTCACCGGTCGCGTGCTGTCGATCCTGTGGGCCTTCGACGAGCAGCATCCGCGGCTGACGCTGTCGGAGATCGCGCGCCGGTCCGGATTGCCGCCCGCCACCGCGCACCGCCTGGTCGGGGAGCTGACCGAGCACGGCGCGCTCATCCGGGAGCGCAGCGAGTACGTCATCGGTCGACGGCTGTGGGAGATCGGGTTGCTCGCCCCCATGCAGACCTCGCTGCGGGAAGTGGCCTCCCCGTTCCTGCACGACATCTACGCCGCGACGCGCGCCACTGTGCATCTCGCGATCCGCGACGACGACCGGGTGCTGTACCTGGAGCGGTTCTCCGGCCGCGCATCGGTGCCGGTGGTGAGCACCGTCGGCGGCACACTGCCGATGCACTCGACCGGGGTGGGGAAAGTGCTGCTGGCGTATGCGCCGGAGGACGTGCGGCGAAGGGTGCTCGGTTCGCTCACGCGGATCACTCCGTACACCATCACCCATCCGGGACGGCTGAACGAACAACTCGCGCGAGTTCGGCGCGAGGGCTTCGCGAGCACGGTCGAGGAGATGACACTGGGCGCCTGCACCGTCGCGGTTCCGGTGCGGCGTGACGACACGACGGTCGCGGCCATCGGGGTCGTAGTGCCGGATCTGCGCCGCTACCGCGGACGGCTCGTCGCCGCGCTGCAGGTCGCCGCCCAGGGTATCGGGCGGCAACTGGAGTCGGGTACGGCCGGGGCGCCCCGCCCGCCCGGACGAGTTCGACCGGAACTATTTCACTGAGCGGAAAGCACGGCTCGCCCGAAGAATGGCTCCCTCCCTAGCGTCGGCCTGGCACGAAGGGAGTGACGATGTCCGTTGCGTACAGCTCTACCCGGGTCGAGGTAGCGATCGTGGGAGGTGGCCCGGCCGGTCTGATGCTGTCGCATCTGCTGCACCTGGCCGGAATCGAGAACACCGTGATCGACAATCGATCGGTCACCGCGATCGAGAACACGCATCGCGCGGGAATTCTCGAACGCGACAGCGTGCGGCTGCTCGTCGAGTCGGGGGTGTCCGACCGGGTGCTGCGGGAGGGACATGAGCATCAAGGCATCGATCTGCGGTTCGGCGGAGCGAGCCATCGGGTCGACTTCCAGTCCGCGGTCGGCGCCTCGTGCTGGCTGTATCCGCAGACCGAGGTCTTCGTGGATCTGCACCGCGCCCGGGTCCGCGACGGCGGCGATCTGCGCTACGGCGTCACCGGCACCGAGATCCTCGACGTGCTGGACAAACCGCGTGTCCGGTGCACCGGCGCCGATGGGCAGCCACAGGAGATCGTCGCCGATCTGGTGATCGGCGCGGACGGCTCGCGCAGCGTGTGCCGCAAGCTCGTCGACGGCGCCGCCCAATACTTTCGCGAGTACCCGTTCGCCTGGTTCGGCGTGCTGGTCGAGGCGCCGCCCAGCGCACCGGAACTGATCTATACGCGCTCGGCGCAGGGATTCGCGCTCATCAGCCAGCGCACGCAGACCGTGCAGCGCATGTATTTCCAATGCGATCCGTCCGAGGATCCGTCCGCGTGGTCCGACGACCGGATCTGGGACCAATTGCAGACGCGGCTGGCGGGAGCCGACGGCTTCACCTTGCACGAAGGAGCTGTCATCGAGCGGACGGTGCTGCCGTTCCGCAGTTTCGTGCAGACCCCCATGCGGCACGGACGGCTCCTGCTGGCCGGCGACGCCGCCCATACCGTTCCACCCACCGGCGCGAAAGGTCTCAACCTGGCCTTGGCCGATGTGCGGGTACTCGCGGAATCGGTCGAGCGGGCGCTGCGCCACGGCGACGACGACGCGTTGACGACCTACACCGATCGCGCACTCGCTCGGGTGTGGAAGGCGCAGCACTTCTCGTACTGGATGACGACGCTGCTGCACCGGGACGCGAGCGCGAGCGAATTCGACGAACGACGCCAGCTCGGCGAACTGGACAGCGTCATCGGTTCCGCGGCGGGTACGGCCTACCTCGCCGAGGGCTACACCGGCTGGCCCAATTCCTAACAATCCTTCTCGGCCATCGAATCGGAGAAACTGTGCAAGCAATCGCGGTCGACTATACGGTCCACGGACCCGACAACGGCGTTCCCGTGCTGTTCAGCGGCTCGCTGGGCAGCGATCGGCGGATGTGGGAGCCGCAGATCGCCGCGCTCGCGGCGGCCGGGTACCAGACCATCGCCTACGACCATCGCGGACACGGCGGCTCGCCGACCCCCGCGGGGCCCTATACCGTCGCGGATCTCGGAGCCGATGTGCTCGCCTTGCTCGGCACGCTGGAGCTCGAATCGGTGCACTTTGTCGGCCTGTCCTTGGGCGGCGCGGTCGGGCAGTGGCTCGCGGCGCATCACCCGGCCCGGGTGCGCAGTTTGACGCTGCTGTGCACGGCCGCCGTCTTCCAGCCCGCGCAAGGGTGGATCGACCGCGCCGCCACCGTTCGCGCAGACGGGGTGGCCTCGATCGCCGGAACCGTCGTCGGCCGGTGGTTCACCCCGGAGCTCGGCGAGCGCGACCCCGACTTGGTGACCCGTCACGTAGCGGTGGTGTCGGGCACCGGCGACGAGGGTTACGCGGGATGCTGCGACGCGCTCGCCGTGTGGGACGGGCGCGCCGATCTCGCACGGATCGTCGCGCCGACCCTGGTGATCGCGGGGGCACAGGACCCGGCGACCCCACCGGAGATCATGCGGGAAATAGCCGACGGCGTAGCCGACGCCGAATTCCGGGTCGTCCCGGGCGCGCACCTGGCGAGTCTGGAGAGCGCGGGCCGGGTAACCGCGCTCATCCGCGCGCACATCCAGCGCGCCACCCCGGCGGGAGCACAGCGCGCCGCAGCCGTCGAGCAGGGCATGCGGGTGCGCCGAGAGGTCCTCGGCGACGCGCACGTCGATCGATCGATCGCCGCGATCACCGAATTCACCGCTCCCTTCCAGGATTTCATCACCCGGACCGCGTGGGGCGACATCTGGTCGCGCCCCGGCCTCGACCACCGCACCCGCCGACTGCTGACCCTGGCGATCCTCACGGCGGTCGGGAACGAGCACGAACTCGACATGCATATCCGGGCCGCGCTGCGCGCCGGGGTGCCCGCCGCCGAACTCGCCGAGGTGTTCCTGCACACCGCGATCTACGCGGGCGTCCCGAACAGTAACCGTGCCTTCGCCCTCGGTTCGCGGGCGCTCACGGAATCGTCGCCGCACGACTGACCCACCCGGTGCCGCCCGGGCCGGCGTACGGACCGCCGCCCCACCCGATTGCGCGGTCTCCTGGTGGTCCCCGCCGCCTACGATCCGGCCTGGCGGGAATCGCGCTTCGCCGCGCGACCGACGGCCGAGAGCGGCCGATCGAGATGATCGGTGCAGGTGCGGGTGTGGGCTGATGTCATCGGAATCGGCGGGAAACGGTTTGGCGTTTGCGGCGGCGGGTAGACGCTGCGAGACCGCATAGGACATGCGTAACTGTGCGGCCCGAGTTCGTGTCCCGACCGCAGGGCACGGCGGCTTCTCGTGTGTGCCGGGTGGCTTGCGACCACGGAGAGCGAGAGGAGGTCCCATGCACTACATCGATGACACCAAACACCTGCTCAGCGATCTCGTGGGGCGGGTGATCGAGTCGGCGAGCAGATACTCGAGCAGCCAAACCGTGACCATCGCCCGGCCCCGCGCCGAGGTCGAGCAGTTCTGGCGCGACCCGGCGAAACTGTCGCAGGTGCTGGGCGATGTCGCCGACGTCAGATCGACCGCACCGTCGACCTACGAGTGGACGCTGCACGCGGGCACCGACGGTCGCCCGACCTGGAAGACCGTGCTGCGCGAGGAGGAAGGGCACTTCCGGTTCGTCGGCGCCGCCGACCAGAACACCACTTCCGGCGAAGCGCTCGAGATCGAGCTCAGCTTCCGCGAAGCTCCGCGAGACCTCGGTACCGAAGTGACGATGCGGGCGCGGACCCCGCTGCCCGATCTGCTGACCGGCGCGGGCATGTTCACCGCCCTCTACCGTGCCCGTGCGCTGCTGCAGACCGGCGAAGTGCCCACCCTGGCCCACAATCCGAGCGCGCGCTCTTCCGCTCGGTGAACAGGAGGAGACCATGCATGCGCTCTGCTGGAACGGCGTCGACGACCTCGCTGTGGAAACCGTGCCCGACCCGGTCCTGGTCAATCCGCACGATGTCATCGTCCAGGTCCGACTGACCACCACCTGCGGGTCCGATCTGCATTTCATCGACGGATATCTGCCCGGAATGCGGGAAGGTGACGTCTTCGGACACGAATTCATGGGCGAGGTCGTCGAAACCGGAGCCGAAGTCACCTCGACCTCGGTGGGTGATCGTGTCGTGGTGCCGTCCTTCATCGGGTGCGCATCGTGCTGGTACTGCGACCACGAACTGTATTCCCTCTGCGACACCACCAATCCGAACAGCGCACTGCAACAACCGGTTCTCGGCTATCCGACCGGCGGAATCTACGGTTACACCCATCCCTTCGGTGGTTATCAGGGCTCCCATGCGCAATATGTCCGGGTCCCCTTCGGCGATACCAATTGTTTCCGGATACCGGAAGGCATCACCGACGAACAGGCATTGTTCCTCTCCGATGCCGTGCCGACGGGTTTGATGGGCGCCGAATTCTGTGACATCCATCCCGGTGACAGCGTCGCGGTGTGGGGCAGCGGCGCTGTCGGGTTGATGGCCGGGCACACCGCTCGTCTGCTCGACGCGGGCGAGGTTTTCGTCATCGACCGACTTCCCGAGCGCCTGCGGATGGCGAAGGAGCAGTTCGGCGCCGAGACGATCGACTACACCGCCGTCGACAGCGTGCACGAGATCCTGCGCGAGCGCACCGGTGGCCGCGGGCCGGACGCCTGTATCGAGGCCGTCGGAATGGAGGGACACGGCAGCGGACTCCAGCAATTCTACGATCGAGCCAAACAGCTGCTACGGCTCGAATCAGATCGCGCCACACCGCTGCGCGAAGCAATTCTCGCGTGCCGGAAAGGTGGCATCGTCTCGGTGCTCGGCATATACGGTCTCACCGACAAATTCCCCATGGGCGTCGTGACGAACAAAGGCCTCACCATCCGCACCGCACAGCAATATGGCCAGCGCTTCGTTCCCCGTATGTTCGACTACATCCAGCAGGGCGATCTCGACCCCTCCTACCTGATCACCCACGACATGCCGCTCGACGACGCCGTGTACGGCTACGACATCTTCAAGAACAAAAAGGAAGGCTGTATCCGATCCGTTTTCCGGCCGTGATCCCGCGTTTCCGGGAACCGATCGAACCCGGTGCGGCCTTCCGCTTTCCCGAGCCCGGCTCGCCCGGTTCCCGCATGGTCGGTGGAGCGGGGCACTCTGGTCGGCCGACACGTCCGTTCACGTGATCGCAACCTGCCGCCGCTGGTTCGGCGCCGGCTCGGCTGCGATGCCGACATCCGCCGGTGGTCCATCCGAACCGCCGGGGCCGATCCGACCCATCGCTCGCACCGTCGAATCACCGCGAACGCAGCCCCGCCTCGTCCCGGACTCGATACGCTCCCGGTAGCCCGCGCCGCCGCACAACGGATCGGCGCGACTTCGAAACAAACTCTTGACTCGTTCCAGAAAACGGACGAGACTTCCGTGCATGCCAACGGCCTCGGAGTTCCAGCAGATGCTGCGGGGAGTTTCGCTGCGTGTGACCCGTCCGCGGGTCGCGGTGCTCAGCGCGGTACACGACCACCCGCACGCCGACACGGAGTCGATCATTCGCGCTGTTCGATCCGCTCTGCCCGAGGTATCCCACCAAACGGTCTACGACTCCTTGAACGCACTCACCGCCACCGGCCTGGTGCGGCGTATCCAGCCGTCCGGATCCGTCGCCCGGTACGAATCCCGGGTCGGCGACAACCACCATCACGTCGTATGCCGCGCCTGCGGGGTGATCGCCGATGTCGACTGCGCCATCGGCGAAGCCCCCTGTTTGACCGCTTCCGATGACAGCGGGTTCTCGATCGACGAGGCCGAGGTCGTCTACTGGGGCCTGTGCCCCGACTGTGTCGAATCACAGGCTTCCCGATCACGTTCGTGATCGCCGCCACCACTCATTCAGGAAGGAATACCTGTGTCATCCGAAAGCCGCCCGCCGAGTTCTGACACCAATACGCACAGCACCAGCGAGAGCGAGAACCCGGCGATCGCGTCCCCCACCGCGAAGACCGACCATCGCCCCCGCAGCAACAAGGACTGGTGGCCCGAGCAGATCGATGTCTCGGTGCTGCACGCCCACACCTCCAAGTCCAACCCGCTCGGAGCGGACTTCGACTACCCCGAAGAGTTCAAGAAGCTCGACGTCGACGCCCTCAAAGCCGACGTCACGGCAGTCCTGACCAATTCCCAGGACTGGTGGCCCGCCGACTACGGCCACTACGGCGGCCTGTTCATCCGGTTGAGCTGGCACGCCGCGGGCACCTACCGCATCTCCGACGGCCGCGGTGGTGGCGGTCAGGGCGCTCAGCGTTTCGCGCCACTGAACAGCTGGCCGGACAACGCCAACCTGGACAAGGCGCGGCGGCTGCTGTGGCCGGTCAAGCAGAAGTACGGCAACAAGATCTCCTGGGCCGACCTGCTGGTGTTCGCGGGCAACGTGGCCCTCGAGTCGATGGGGTTCAAGACCTTCGGCTTCGGCTTCGGCCGTCCGGACATCTGGGAGCCGGAGGAGGTCTTCTGGGGTCCGGAGGACACCTGGCTCGGTGACGAGCGCTACAGCGGTGACCGCGAGCTGGCCAACCCGCTCGGCGCCGTCCAGATGGGCTTGATCTATGTCAACCCGGAGGGGCCCAACGGCCGGCCGGATCCGGTGGCCGCGGCGCGCGACATCCGTGAGACGTTCCGCCGCATGGCGATGAACGACGAGGAGACCGCCGCACTGATCGTCGGCGGCCACAGTTTCGGCAAGACCCACGGTGCAGGCGACGCCGGCCTGGTCGGCGCCGAACCGGAAGGCGCTCCCATCGAACAGCAGGGCCTGGGCTGGAAGAGCGCCTACGGCACCGGCAAGGGCAAGGACGCCATCACCAGCGGCCTGGAGGTCGTCTGGACGGCCACCCCGACCAAGTGGGGCAACGGCTTCCTGCAGAACCTGTACGGGTACGAGTGGGAACTGACCAAGAGCCCCGCCGGGGCCTGGCAGTGGAAGCCGAAGGACGGCGCGGGCGAGGGCGCCATCCCGGATCCCTTCGGTGGGCCCGCGCGTACGCCGTCCATGCTGACCACGGACCTGTCGCTGCGCGAGGACCCGATCTACCGCGAGATCACCCGTCGCTGGCTGGATCACCCCGAGGAGCTGGCCGAGGCGTTCGCCAAGGCGTGGTACAAGCTCCTGCACCGCGACATGGGGCCGATCAGCCGCTACCTCGGCCCGTGGGTTCCCGAGCCGCAGCTGTGGCAGGATCCTGTTCCCGCCGTCGACCACGAGCTGATCGACGAGCAGGACATCGCGGACCTGAAGAGCAAGGTGCTCGAGTCCGGGCTGTCGGTCACGCAGCTGGTCAAGACCGCGTGGGCGTCGGCCGCCAGCTACCGCAGCACCGACAAGCGCGGTGGCGCCAACGGTGCCCGGATCCGCCTCGAGCCGCAGAAGAACTGGGAAGTCAACGAGCCGGACGAGCTGGCGAAAGTGCTGCCGGTGCTCGAGCAGATCCAGCAGAACTTCAACGGTTCCGCCACCGGCGGCAAGAAGGTCTCGCTCGCCGACCTGATCATCCTGGCCGGGTCCGCGGCGATCGAGAAGGCTGCCAAGGACGCGGGCCACGACATCACGGTGCCGTTCACGCCCGGACGGACGGACGCCACCCAGGAGAACACCGATGTCGAGTCGTTCGCGGTGCTCGAACCGCGAGCCGACGGGTTCCGCAACTACGTGCGGACCGGCGAGAAGGCCCCGCTGGAGCGCCTGCTGCTCGACCGGGCGTACATGCTGGACGTGACGGCCCCGGAACTCACGGTGCTCATCGGCGGCCTGCGCGCTCTCGGCGCCAACTACGGCGGCACCGACCACGGTGTGTTCACCGACCGGCCGGGCGTGCTGACGAACGACTTCTTCGTCAACCTGCTCGACCAGAACACCGAGTGGAAGGCATCGGAGTCGGCGGAGAACGTCTACGAAGGCTTCGACCGCTCCTCCGGCGAGGCCAAGTGGACGGCGACGGCCAACGACCTCATCTTCGGGTCGCACTCCGTGCTGCGGGCGGTGGCCGAGGTCTACGCGCAGGACGATGCCAAGGGCAAGTTCGTCGACGACTTCGTCGCGGCGTGGGTCAAGGTGGCCGACAACGATCGGTTCGATCTCGCCTGATCGGTACACGATGACATCCAGGCCGGTCCTTTCCGGGCCGGCCTGGATCGTCTTGTCACCCGCCGTCCGCTGGACGGTCCAGGGTAGCGAATTCTGTTCCGGTCACCTGTGATCGACGGACCCGGATCGATGGCGCGGCCTCGTTGTCGGGGCGGCGCCCGGTGGTCATGTAAAGGGTGCGGCGACCGACCTGGACCGCGTGGTCGCCGAAGCGTTCGTAGTAGCGGCCCAGCAGGGTGACGTCCACCGCGGCGGCGGTGCCGTTGTCCCACCCTTCGGCGAGGATCGCCGCCAGCAGGTCACGGTGCAGATCGTCCATGGTGTCGTCGCGGGCATCGAGGTCGGCGGCGTCACCGGGGTCGGCGGTGGTCAGCACACCGATCGCGGCATCGGCGAGGTCGACGGCCGCCGCACCCATGTGGGTCATCAGATTTCGCACCGGTTCGGGTACCGCGTCGGCGGGATGCCTGCGTCGCGCCGCGTCGGCGATGTGCGCGGTCAGCGCGCTCATCCGGGTCAGGTCATCGACCAACTGCAGCGCCGTCACCACCTGCCGCAGTTCTCCCGCGACGGGAGCCTCGAGCGCGAGCAGGGTGACCGCGGCATGTTCGGCGTCCTCGCGCATCGCCACGGTTTCGGCGCAGTAGTCGATGGTGCGCTCGGCCAGCTCCAGATCCGCGCCGAGAAGAGCATCGGTGGCCATCGCGATGGCCTGCCGATTACGCACGCACATCGCTCGCAATTGGTCGGCGAGCTGCTCGAGGTGATCGTGGAAGCGGGTGCGCACCCTTCCATCATCGCGCGCATCCTGGCAGCGCGCTGCCCGTCGCGCCACGGATCGCGCGATGTGCCCCCGGCGCAGCTGCTCGTTCCACCTGTCCTGCAGGCGCCGATCGCCCATCCACCCGTCGGGTGCGCGGCGTGAGAAGCCTCCCCTGCCAGAGGAGTCGGCCATGCGTGCACGAGTCGTCTAGGGCGAGCTGGAACGCGCCTGTGCCTGGGCCGAGTTCATCGGCAGCCGGACCGTCGCTCCCGCCTCGAGCCGCGCGGTCTGATCCCGGCAGGTGACTTCGATCGGCGCCGAGGCGCCGGAATCCGAGCTGATCTCGACACCTTCGCCAGTGACACGCACGGTCAGCCGATGGCCGCGATAGATCATCGGGAACGACAGGGCGCCGAGCGCCTCGGGCCAGTACGGGCAGAACACCAGGCGGTCGCGGCGCAGTTCCATCCCGGTGAAGCACCGTTGCAGCAGGTCGACACTGCCTGCCATCGCAGCGAGGTGAATCCCCTCCGCGGTGGTGCCGCCCTGGATGTCGGCGACGTCGGAGCCGAGCACCAGATCGAAGAACTCCACGGCGCGATCCCGGTTGGCCCGCGCCAGCACCCACGAATGCACCAGCGCGCTCAGCGTCGAGCCGTGCGACGTGCGCGACAAGTAGTAGTCGATGGTCCGCGGAATCATCGCACCGGGCAGTTCGTATCCGAGATGACCGAGCAGTTCCCGAAGTTCGTCGGCCGACAGCAGATAGAACAGCATCAGGACGTCGGCTTGTTTGGCGGCCCGATAGCGGTTGACGTCGTCGCCCTCGGCCTCGAGCAGCCGGTCCAGCCGCTGGATGTTGCCGTATCGCCGACGGTAGCGGTCCCAATCGAGTTCGGCCAGTTGTTCGTATCCCTCGAACTGACTGATGACTCCATCGTGGAACGGGACGTACATCCGCCGGGCCACAACGGGCCAGTGTTCCGCTTCCGCCGCTCGTACCGACAGTTTCTCCAGCAACTCCGACCGTTCGCGCGGGGCCAGAAGGGCGAGCGCCTCGGTCGCCCGCAGGATCACCCAGGCCGCCATCACATTGCTGTAGGCGTTGTTGTCGATACCGGCCTCCGGCGCGTCCGGATAGCCGGAATGGAACTCGTCGGGGCCGATCACACCACGGATGGTGTAACGGTCGCGCGCGGCGTCGTAGCCAGCCAGGCTCGACCAGAAACGAGCGATCTCCACCAGCAGCTCCGCGCCGCATTCGACGAGAAACTCCAGGTCGCCGGTGGCCTGGTAGTACTGCCAGACGTTATAGCCGATCGCGAGCCCGATGTGGTGGGCGCGGCGACTGGGATCCGGATTCCATCGGCCGGACAGCGGATTCAGGTGCAATCGCTGGCTTTCTTCCCGGCCGTCGCTGCCGGACTGCCACGGGAACATCGCACCGGCCAGTCCCGCGTCCGCGGCGGCCCGCCTGGCCTCGGGCAGGCGGCGATGGCGGTACCGGAGCAGAGTGCGGGTCAGGTCGGGAAAGCGCGGATTCAGCACGGGAAAGACGAACAACTCGTCCCAGAACACGTGACCGCGATAGGCCTCACCGTGCAGGCCGCGGGCGGGCACACCCACATCCATGGTCGTGGTGTTCGGGGACAACGTCTGAGCCAGATGTAACAGGTGCAGGCGCACGATTCGCGTCGCGTCCCGCGCACTGTCGAGGTCGATGCGCAGCCGTGCCCACAGATGCTCCCACGCCACGGCGTGTCCCTCGAACAGATCCGCGTAGCTGTCGAAGGCGTCGATCCAGCGCGCGGCTTCCTCGTCGGGTCCCGCGGCGGCCGGATCATGTCCGGTGAACACGGCGACGATCTTCTCCACGGTCACCGCGTCCCCGGTGGTGACCGAAACGGTGAAATCGTGCCCGATGAGGCCGTCTTCGCTGATCGCTGCGCAGCCGGGGTCGATCGGCTCTACTCCGCGACGCAGACTGCTGCGCGTCGCGACGGCCACCGGTGTTCCCGAGACGCGGGTTCGCGCCGCCAGCAGCACCGCTCTCGCGGACAGGTGGACGGCGCGCTCGGTCACCAGGTGAGCGTCGGACAGGTCCCGATAGCGCTGCACCAACTGATTGCGCACCGATCCGTCGATCGCCGAGCGGATGGTCACCTCACCCGACCAGTTCTCGGCGGTGATCGTCGCCGCCATGGCGCCCGAGTGCGGACGGTGCATGGCGACGAACCGCCGTTGCGTCACCGCGGTGATCCGCCCCGACGCATCGCGAAAGCGGAATCGCCGCACGAGTTCGGCACGGCGCAGATCGAGCTGCTGCCGGTAGTCCAGCAGGTCCGCTGTATCGATGTCGAACCAGTCGCCGCGTTCGATCCGGAAGGTGAGCGGGAGCCAATTGGGCAAATTGACCAGGCTTTCGTTGTCGACCACATGCCCGGCGACCGTGTCGGAGAGCCGGTTGTACACCCCACCCACATAAGTGCCCGGGTAGTGCACCGCTCCCGCCGCGCATTCCGGTGCCGCGCCGCGGGTCGCGAAATAGCCGTTGCCGACCGTGCACAGCGACTCCCGCAGCTTCTCCCGGCCCGGGTCGTATCCATCGAAGCCGAGTGTCCACGACTCCGGCGCGGCCGCGACGGTTTCGGTTCGCAGTTGGTGGGCCAGCCGATCGAGGAAGTCGCGAACCCGGTGCGGCCCGTCGACGGCATACCGGGCCGCGGTGTGCCTGTCACCCGTCTCATCGTGGCGCACGACGACGGCGAGCCCGTCGGATTCGACGGCGTCGAAGGCGTCTTCGTCGGTGAGGTCGTCACCGAGATAGATCGGGAACACCGGGCCGGTCAGATGATCGAGAATCCACCGCACCGCGGCGCCCTTGTCCCAGTCGACATCCGGACGCAGTTCGGCGACGCGTCGGCCGTGGGTGACCCGCAACCCTCCGGTGTGCCCGGCCTCGTGCACCGCGGCCACCACGCGCCCGACCTCTTCCGCGTGGACGTTGCGGTAGTGGACGGCGACCGCGAACCGCTTGTGCTCCACCAGGACTCCGGTGACATCCCGCAGTCGACGCCGGAGTTCGCCGGCCGCCGCGGTGAGCGCCCGCTCGGCGCCGGGCACGGCATCGTGCACGTGACGGGTACCGTCGGGGGCCACAAGGTCGAAGCCGTGACTGCCCGCGTACCAGATTCCGGGGACGCCGACGCGGGCACGCAGATCGGTGAGATCACGGCCGCTGACCACCGCGACCGGGCATTGCGCGGCCAGCTTCCGCAGCACCGCCGCCACGCCGGCCACCGGTTCGGCGGCGGACGGATCGGCGACGATCTCGGCTACGGTGCCGTCGAAGTCGAGCAGCACCGCGGCCTTCTCGGTGCGCAGACGATCAGCGATATGCGGCCGGGCCTCCCGGATGTCCGGAATCTCCGACATCCGCCGGAAGCCGCCGCGCAACCACACCCGGGCGAGGTCGTCGACGACCACATCCGCTCCGCGCGCCGACAACCGATCCGGCTTCGCCTGCCGATCGACCCCGACGACCAGCGCGAAACCCCCACTGCGCCCGGCCGCGACGCCTGCCTCGGCATCCTCCACGACAACAGTCCGGTCCGGTTCGGCCCCGAGTCGGCGCGCGGTCTCGACAAGCATCGCCGGATCTGGTTTTCCCGGCAGGCGCAATTCCTCGGCATCGTTCCCGTCCACCCGTACCGTGAACAGCTCCGCGACGCCCGCGGCCGTGAGCACCTGCGCGCTGTGCCGACTGGCCGAGAAGACACCGGTGCCGATGCCTGCGGCGTTCAGGCGGCGAACGAGGTCGGCGGTCGACGGGAACGCCCGGACACCGTCTCGCGCGACACGCTCGCGGAACAGGCGATCCTTCCGGTTTCCGAGCCCGCAGACGGTTTCGGCCGTCTCCGGGTCGCCGGCAGTGCCCCAGGGCAACGTGATACCTCGCGCGGCGAGGAAGTCAGCCACACCTCGATAGCGGGGTTTGCCGTCGACGAAGCGGAGGTAGTCGGTTTCGGTGAACGGCGACCGGTCTTGTCCGGCGCCGGCGGGTCGCCGAGTGAGGAAATCGTCGAACAATTCCGCCCACGCCGCGGCGTGCATCGACGCGCTATCGGTCACCACCCCGTCCATATCGAAGATCACCGCGTCGTGGCGGCGCGAATCGATCCGAGGCCCCGCCTGCACACCGTTACCCACGACTCCAAGCCTGACCGAGCCGCCGGTATCCCGTCCAGGGACGAAAGTCCGCAACAAACGCCTGACGTGGGGGCCACCAGCGACGAGATCCGTGACCAACGACTGTTTTCCCATCGGCGCGGGAGACCTAGCGTCGGCCATATGAACGAGCTACCCACCGGAGAAACCATCGAGAAGGCCGTCCTCCTCGCCGGCCGGGCACCGTCGCTGCACAACAGTCAGCCCTGGCACTGGACCTTCGACGGCCAAGCCCTGCGGCTGTTCGCCGTGCCCGAACGCCGACTCCCGGCGACCGACACCACCGGGCGTCAGATGCTGATCAGCTGTGGTGTCGCGCTGGGACACCTCCGCGCGGCCATGTCCGCTGCCGGTTGGCGCACCCTCGTCGCCCACTTCCCCAACCCGAATCGTCGTAATCATCTGGCCACCATTACTTTTCATCGGGCGCATTTCGTGACCGACGGCGACCGCGCCCGCGCCGACGCCATCCTGCGCAGGCACACCGACCGGCTGCCGTTCGCGGCGCCGCCCGGATGGCCCGATTTCGAAACCGTGTTGCGCAGCACGTTCGATCCCACCGACGCCACGCTGAACGTGCTGCACGACGACAGCCGTCCCACGTTGGCCCGCGCATCCGAGATGACGGCGTCTCTGCGCCGCTACGACCCGGATTACCACGCCGAACTGCAATGGTGGACCGGGCATGTCGTCGCCGATGCGGGGGTCCCGAAGGAGTCGTTGATCTCCGAGCAGGAACGGCAGCGGGTGAGCGTGGGCCGCAAGTTCCCCACCGTCGCCGGTGACCGGCGCGGTGAGGTCGCCGAGGACCATTCGGTGATCCTCGTCCTCTCCACCGACAGCGACAGCCCCGACGACGTGGTGCACTGCGGTGAGGTGCTGTCCACGGTGCTGCTGGAGTGCACCTTGGCGGGGTACGCGACCTGTCCTCTGACCCATCTGACCGAAGTTCCGCAGAGCCGTGCGCTGGTCCGCACGCTGACCGACGGTTTCGGCGTGCCGCAGGTGCTGGTGCGCGTCGGCTCGGTGCCCGATTCGGCGCAAGAGGGTCCGCAGACGCCGCGACGCCCGCTCTCGGAGATCCTCGACATGTCCGGTCCGGAGGACGAGCTGGACTGAGGCCACACCCGGATCGGGACGTTCGCCCCCCGCGCCACGGGCAGCAGTACCCTCCCGTCGCACCCGCCGCTCGAACAAGCTGAGTTCCATGTCATCCCGACGAATACCTGGAGGCCCCACCGGCGGAGCGCAGGACCAGGACGCCGTGCCGCTGGCGGTTCCCGCGGTGGTGATCGCTTCGACCATGCTGGTCGGGATGCTGGTGGCGCTCGCGCTGGTACTGCCCGATTGGGCCCGCGACTACGGCGCGGACCTGGTGTACCTCGCGGCGTTGATCTACGCGGGTCTCGCGCTCCGGCTGTTGTGGTGGGGCGTGACGCTTCTGCGTGCCCGGGTGACGGACACCGAAGAGTAGGACGCCATGCGGAAGATCCCGGGGCCCGCGCGTCGGACCGGCACGACCAGCAGGCGACGGTGACCAAGGACCCTGCGTCGCGGGCGGAACGCCCGTATTCGCCCGCGACGATCCCGCGAACACTCGAATCATGACCGCGAACGACGAAGCACCCACCCTCTCGGCACCCGACCATCGGGTGATCCTCGCCGCGCTGCGGCTGGCCACCCGGGCGCCTTCGGTGCACAACACTCAGCCGTGGCGGTGGGTGTTCGACGGAACCCGCCTGCACCTCTACACCGACGCCGATCGGCTGCTGCCCTCGACCGACCCCCACGGCCGCCAGCTGGTGATCAGCTGCGGAGCCGTACTGCATCACGCGCGCACCGCCTTCGCCGACCGAGGCTGGCACACCGACACGATGCGCGTGCCGGACCGGCAGCGCCCCGACCATCTCGCGGTGATCGAATTCCGGCCGTGGACGGACCCGCCGGAGGGCATCCACACCCGAGCACGCGTCATCGACCGGCGCCGCACCGACCGGCTGCCGATGACCGAACCGCAGGGCTTCGCCGGCCTCCTGCCCCGGCTGCGGATGCTCACCTCCCCGCACGAGGTGGAACTCGACGTCTTGGACGACACTGTCCGTCCCCGGCTCGCCGCCGCCTCGGAACAGGTCGGCGCTCTCCGTCGGCAAGACTTGCTGTACCAGACCGAATTGGAATGGTGGACAGGACATTCGGAGGCACTCGAGGGCGTGCCGACCTCCGCGCTGGCCTCCGGCGCGGAGTCCGCCCGGGTCGGCGTCGGGCGCGCCTTCCCCCCGGCTCCGCATTCGACGCGACGGGCTCGGCTCGACGATCACGCGCGGCTGGTGGTGCTCAGCACCGAAGAGGATTCGGTGACGCGGTGGCTACACGCCGGCGAAGCTTTGTCGGCCGTGCTGCTGGAATGCACCGCCGCGGGCCTGGCGACCTGCGCGCTCACCCATGTCACCGAACTGCCGACGACCCGTGGATTGCTCGCCGGCCTGGTTCCGCGTCCGGCGGTACCCCAAGTGCTGCTCCGGGTCGGCATCGCACCCACCGACGACGCCGATGCGGTCCCGCCGACTCCCCGCCGACCGGTAACGGACGTCTTCACCGTCACCGGCTCCCGCTGAAACCCGCGGCCATCGACACCCGAAGGGCGTGGCCCGCGCCCATGGCATGAAACGAATCGAGGAGGACGCGGTGGAGTACCGGATCGCCCTGATCGAGTCGGCTCCGGAAACGGTGCTGCGGATGGCACGCCTGCTTCGTCCGGATCCGGGTCTGCTCGGCGAGGACATCGCCGAGGGAATGCGGGAAGTGACCCGCATCGTGCAGCGGGCCGGTTTGGTCGCCAACGGCGCGCCGACGATCACGTTCCCCGCCGACACACCCGAAGGCGAAGCGACCGCGGTGGAATTCGGCGTCGCGGTGGAGCCGGCCCCCAACCTCGGGCCCAGTTCCGGCGCGCAGGTAGTCGTCCAGCCCGGCACACTCGTCGCTCGTACCTGCCACCGTGGCAGCTACCGCGACCTCGGCGCGGCGTACCGGGCGCTGCGGGAATGGCTGCGCGACACGGGCTACCGGCCGATCGGTCCGCCCACCGAGGCCTACCTCATCGGCCCCGACGAGGTCACCGACGCTCGGCGGCTGCTCACCGAGATCCGGTTGCCGGTCGCCCCCGCAGCCACCGTCGCGGTGCACCTCGACGCGCCCTTCGACGAGACGGTGCGCAGGACCAAGGATGCCTTGCGGGGTGCGGAACTGGCGGTGATCGCCGAAGTCGACCTGCAGGCCACGCTGCGCGAGAACATCGGCGAACAGATCGAGAACTACCTGATGTTGGGTGTCTGCGACCCCCGGCTGATCTACCGGGCCCTGTCGGCCGACCGCCACGCCGGGGCGATGTTCTCGTGCGGTGTCGTGGTGCGCTCCACCGACACGGGCACACAGGTCGAGGTCACCGACCCGGAACTGCTGGTCGGCGTCACCGCTGAGCCGGCGCTGCGGTCCGTCGCCGGCGAGCTGCGGCGCCGGCTGGCCGGCGCATTGGCGAGTCTGCGCGACTCGGCACCCGCGCGAACGTGATCGGATCGCGTCCACCGTGATCCGGCATTCGGGGTGACCATGGTCCCGTCAGTGCGGGTACGAGTCCTCTCACCGGCCCCGGCCACGGCGAGCAGTCTCGTCGATATGGAGCCGGAAGACGCCACCGGGCGGCCCTCCGCAGGGCGATCCGCGCGCGGACCGCCGGCCTCGCTCGGTACCCGGTTCCCCTAGGCACGATCAACCACGATCCACCCCGTGAAAGGCACACGTCATGAGCTACCACCGCGACCCCCTCGCACCGGCGGTGCACACCGCGCACGAGTGGCTGCGCACTCTGACCGATGAACTCGCCACCGAAGACCGGGCATTCGCGCACCGCGCGCTGCGCGCCTGGCTGCACACCGTGCGTGACCGCATCGGCGTGAACGCGGCCGCGCATCTGAGCGCCCAGCTGCCCGAACTCCTGCGCGGGATCTTCTACGAGGGCTGGGTGCCCGCACACGTTCCGTTACCGCACGACGTGCCCTCCTTCCTCGATCAGTTCGCGCGGGAAGCGGGCGTCTCCCGGGACGAGGCCTACGCCCTCGCCGGTGCGGTGACCGACGCGCTGACCGACTTGTTCTCGCCCGGCCAGCTCGATCACGTGTTCGCGCTGCTGCCGGAAGATCTGCGAGCCGTCCTGCGTGGCGCCGACCTCTCGGGCACCCTGCAGGAGGCCGCGACCCCGGTGACGCGACCCGAATTGACTCGTCTCGACGAATTGGACAGCAGGCTACGGGCACTCACCGACGCTGTGACGGTGCTCGCCCGCAGCATGGAAGAACTTTCCGGTGGCGCACCGCCCGACAGCGCGCAGGTTTCGGCCGCGCAGCAAGCCCACCGGATCATGATCGCCGAAGGACTCACCCGCTCGGAGGCATCGACCTGATCGCTGCCGGGCTCCGGTCGAACTGCGCCCGGTTCCCGCCCGCCGTCGGGCGGACATTTTCTCCGGCGCGGCGCGCCGAGAGTGGCACACCTGCGCGGCGAATACCGTGGCCACGTAGGAAGGGACTTTGGTCCGTACCGAGCGGCCTTGCCGATGCGTAGTGTCGGTCCCGACCCGCCACTCCCGGATTGGACACTCGATGATCACGGTGTTTCTGGTGGACGACCATGAGATCGTCCGCCGCGGCCTCGCCGACCTGCTCTCCGACGACCCGGAGCTCACGGTGATCGGCGAAGCGGGCGACGTCGCCCAAGCCCTCGCCCGCATCCCCGCACTCCGGCCGGACGTCGCCGTCCTCGACGTGCGCCTGCCCGACGGCAACGGCATCGAGCTCTGCCGCGAACTGCTGTCCAAACTCGACGACCTGCGTTGCCTGATCCTCACCTCGTTCACCGACGAACAGGCGATGCTGGACGCGATCCTCGCCGGAGCCAGCGGCTACGTCGTCAAGGACATCAAGGGCATGGAGCTGGCCAAGGCGATCAAGGAAGTCGGCGCGGGGCGCTCACTGCTCGACAACCGCGCCGCCGCCGCCTTGATGCAACGACTACGCGCCAACACCCACCACGACGGTCCCCTGGCCGGACTCACCGATCAGGAACGCAGACTGCTCGACCTCCTCGGCGAAGGCCTGACCAACCGCCAGATCGCTCAGCGCATGTTTCTCGCCGAGAAGACGGTGAAGAACTACGTATCCCGGCTGCTGGCCAAGCTCGGCCTGGAACGACGCACCCAGGCCGCGGTCTACGCCTCCAAACTCCGGTCCCGGCCGTCCGGCTCCACCATCGACTTCTGACCGGTGGCGCGCACATTTCCGCCGGGCGGCGGCGTTCATTTCCGGAACCGGGTGAAATATTCTTGAGCCATGGCGAGAGGCCGCGCCGACGGCGTTCCAGGAGCGAATACGACTGATTACGCGTCGGCCGACACCTATTCGGTGCGCGATACGCTTTCGCAACTGCGGCTGCGCGAATTGCTCGGCGAGGTCAAGGACCGGATCGAACAGATCATCGACGCCCGCGACCGCATGGACGGACTCGTCGAAGCCATGCTCACCGTCACCTCCGGCCTAGACCTCAACCGCACTCTGCGCACCATCGTGCACACCGCCATCTCCCTGGTCGACGCCCGCCACGGCGCGCTCGGCGTCCGCGGCCACGACCAGCAACTCACCCAATTCATCTACGAAGGCATCGACCAACCGACCCGCGAGCTGATCGGCGACCTCCCCCAAGGCCACGGCGTACTCGGGCTGCTGTTCAGCCAACCCAAACCGATCCGCCTCGACAACCTCGCCGACCACCCGTCGTCGGTCGGATTCCCCGCCCACCACCCCCCGATGCGTACGTTCCTCGGCGTACCCGTCCGCATCCGCGACGAGGTATTCGGCAACCTCTACCTCACCGAGAAGGCAGGCGGCCAGCCCTTCACCGAAGACGACGAAGTCATCGTGCGAGCCCTGGCCGCGGCCGCCGGAATCGCCATCGACAACGCCCACCTCTACGAATCCGCCCGCACCCGCCAAGCCTGGATCGAGGCGACCCGCGACATCACCACCGAATTCCTCGCCGGCACCGCCCCGGGCCAGGTCCTCACCCACCTCGTCGACGCCACACACCGGCTCACCGGCTCCGAGCGGACCTATCTGGCGGTCGTTCCGGACTCCGAGGCGCCGCCCGAAGAGATCTCCGAACTTCTGATCACACACACTGCGGGCGTCGCGCACGACCAGCGGCTGATCAAGCTCCCGTTGGGAGACACCACTATCGGCCGAGCGTTCCGACTGCGGTCCCCCCAGCAGGTGGACGACGCTCGCCGTGCGGATCTCGGCAAGATCTTCCCCGACGCCGGGCCCGCACTCGTGCTGCCCATGCAGACCTCCGACACCACGGTGGGTGTGCTGGTCGCGCTGCGGGCGGTGGAATCGGCGCCCTACAGCAACGAGACCCTCGAATTGACGGCCGCCTTCACCGACCAGGCGGCACTGGCGATGCAACTGGCCGACGCGCAACGGCGCATGCGGGAACTGGACATCCTCTCCGACCGCGACCGCATCGCCCGCGACCTGCACGACCATGTCATCCAGCGACTGTTCGCCGTCGGCCTGAGCCTGCAGGGCACCGTCCCCCGCACCCGCGTTCCGGAGGTGCGGGAGCGCATCACCGAGGCCATCGACGACCTGCAAGACGTCGTCCAAGAAATCCGCACCTCGATCTTCGACCTGCACGGCGGCACCGGCGACAGCGCGCGGGTACGGCAACGCATCGAGGAAGCGATCCGCCAGCAGGCTGCCCCCAGCGGCATCCGCACCGCCGTGCGGATCAGCGGCCCGCTCTCGGTGATCGACCCCGAACTGGCCGATCACGCCGAAGCCGTGGTGCGCGAAGCGGTCAGCAACGCCGTCCGGCACTCCGGAGCCGACACGATCGCGGTCGAGATCGCCGTCGCCGACGACCTGATCATCGTGGTCGAGGACGACGGCTGCGGAGTGCCCGCCGATGTCACCCGCAGCGGCCTGTCCAATCTGGCCCGGCGTGCCGAAGAAGCGGCCGGTACCTTCACGATCACGGCAGGTACCGGGCCGGATGGGCGTGCCGCGGGCACCCGGTTGTGCTGGCAGGTGGCGCTGCGCTGAGCACAGCACGCCACCCCCGCGGCGGTCCGGACTGGGAACAACGACAGCGAAACCTGCGCACTCGTCGATCGGATAATTCGATCATTCGCGCGCCATTGGAACGCCGTCGATCGGACATGATGAAAGTCGGCGCGCTCGGCGCACCGAACGCGCGCCCATCGACCGCAGGAGTGCTGGATGATCGTCTCGACCGACTGGACACAGTCCATCTCCGGCGCCGTACTGCGCGGCGAGGACATCCCGGCCGCCTATCGCAGCGACCGCTCCGGCATGGTGCCCTCGGGCACACCGGAGCTGCTGGTCATCGCTGCCGACGTCGACGACGTGCAGCGTGCGGTGGCGCTTGCCGCGGAGGCCGGCTTGTCGGTGGTCGTTCGGGGCGGCGGCACCGGATTGGCCGGCGGCGCGAGCGCCGGTCCAGGATCGGTGATCATCGATCTGAGCCGGCTCGACCGGATCCTGGAGATCGCAGCCGAGGACGAACTCGCGGTCGTGCAGGCCGGTGTCAGCGCGACGACACTCGATGCCGCGGCGGGGCGGCACGGTCTGCGTTACACCCCGGATCCGGCCAGTGCCGCGATCTCCACCATCGGTGGGAACATCGCCACGAATGCCGGTGGTCTGCGCTGTGTGAAGTACGGTGTCACCCGCGATTCGGTGCTCGGGCTGAGCGTGGTGCTCGCCGACGGCAGCCTGCTGCACACCGGACGCCGCACCGTGAAAGGCGTTGCGGGCCTGGATTTGACGAGTCTGTTCACCGGATCGGAGGGTACGCTCGGCGTGATCGTCGCCGCGACAGTGCGCCTGCATCCGATTCCGCCGCACACCGTCACCGTGGCAGCCTACTTCGACGAGATCGAACAGGCGGCCGCGGCGACAACGGCAGCACTGTCCGCTCGCGTGCGACCGTCCCTGCTCGAACTGCTGGATGAGCCATCGGTGCACGAAGCGCAGGAATTCCTGGGCCTCGGAAAACCGGCGCCGGGCGCGTTCGTGGTCGCGCAGACCGACGGATTCGGCGCGCACGCCGAGGCAGCGGTGCTCGAATCCGTCTTCGGGCAGTTCACCTCCCGTGTTCTGGTCGGTGACGATCCCAGCGCGGCCGAGCAACTGCTGGCCGTGCGCCGCGCGGCACTGCCGGCGCTCGAACGCCACGGCCGGGTTCTCATCGAGGACATCGCCGTGCCACGCACCCGCATCGCGGATGCGGTACGGCGGATCACCGAGATCGCTGATCGGCACCGCAGCCGGATCCACACCTTCGGCCACGCCGGCGACGGCAACCTGCACCCGATCCTCGTCGTACCCGGTGACGATGCGGCGGCCGCCCGCCGCGCCGCTCGCGCGGCCGACGAAATCTTCTCGACCGCCTTGGAACTGGGCGGCACGATCACCGGCGAGCACGGTGTCGGCGTCCTCAAGCGGCAGTGGCTGGCGCGCGAGGTCGGGCCCCAGGCACTGCAGGTTCAGCGGGCGGTGCGCCAGGCGCTCGATCCCCGCGGACTGTTCAACCCGGGAAAGGTGTTCTGACCGGTTGTCCGGGTGTCGGCGTGTCGCCGGTGGCGACCGGGCGGCTCGGGTCCGCGCTCCACTGCGACCATGAGCCGGGAAACAGCGCCGCATCTATGCCGATGATCCGCAGCGCGACGATCTGCACGGCGGCGGTGACACCGGATCCGCAGTAGGCGCCGATGTCGCCGGCGCCGCGAACACCCGCGGCCTCGAACAAGGCGGCGAGTTCGGTTGCGGGGCGGAACAATCCGTTGCCGTCGAGCGCGGCGGCGCTGGGTACGTTACGAGCGCCGGGGATGTGTCCGGCCACCGGATCTATCGGTTCGGTTTCGCCGCTGAAGCGCTCCGGGGCGCGAGCATCGATCAGTATGCCGCGCGAGGTGGCGGCGGAGGCCTCCTCCGCAGTAAATGCCGGAAGTGCCCCGGAATAGAGATCGTCGTGCGTCACCTCGATGTCGCCGCTGTGTGGTTGCTCGACTCCGGTATCCAGCCGATGCCCTTCCGCTACCCACGCGCCGAGTCCACCGTCGAGAATGCGGACGCCGGGAATGCCTGCTGCGCGCAATACCCACCATGCTCGCGCCGAACCGGCCCGATTCCAGTCGTCGTAGACCACGATCGGAACTCCCGTGCGCGCACCCCAACGCCGTGCCGCCGCCTGCACCGCCGACCCGGCCGGCAGCGGATGCCTGCCCCGTCCGGGCACCGTGTGATCGGACAGCTCGGTCTCCAGATCCACGTACACCGCGCCGGGGATGTGACCGTCGGCGTAAGCGGAGGGGCCGTCGGTCCGGCCCAGCTGCCATCGGATGTCGAGGATGGTGACGGGCTCGGCGGCGTCGATCCATCGGGCCAGTTCCGTGGCGGTGATCAGGGTATCCGCGCGAGATGGCATTATGCGACTCCTCTGAGCTGGCGCCCGGTGATCGACCGGTAATGCGCGCTGATCGTCTCGATGGCGGTCAGTTCGATATCGGGGTCGAGGCCGCGGCGCGCGACCAGACGGACGTCGATCGCGCCCATCGGTGGCAGGTCGGTCACTTCCACCAGTCCGCGCGGGACACCGGCGTGGAACGGCAGCAACGCGATTCCCAGGCCGGCCTGGGTCGCGGCCAGCACACCGTCGAGTGTGCCGGATTCGGCGGTGACCGACACGCCATAGCCCAGTTCGGTGAGCCGGTGTACAGCTCGCCGCCGCAGACCACACGGCTCCTCGAACGCCACCAAGGAGATCGGGCTCACCGTCGGCGCCAACTGCCACCCGGGCGCGGCGACCCAGCGCAACTCGAGCTCGCCCACCTCGGCACCCAACGCTTCACCACTGCCACCGAGCACCACCGCGAGATCCAAGGCGCCTTTGGTCACCGACTCCGACAGGCTGGTGGATCGGTCGATCCGGAAATGCGAGTGCATCTCGGGGTAGGCAGCGCGTAATACGCCGATCAGTTCCGGCAGCAAGCGATCGGCCGCGTGTTCGGTGGAACCGATGGTGATCCGCTGCGAACCGACCGCCACGAATCGCTCGAGCAGTTCGTCGTGCGCGGCGAGCAGTGTGCGCGCCTCGACGACGAACCGCTCGCCGTCGGCGGTAAAACGCGACCCGCGACCGTCCTTCTCCACCAGCGTGCGCTTCAGCCGCCGCTCCAATAACCGCACGTGCTGGCTGACCGTGGGCTGACTCAAGTGCAAGGCGTCGGCCGCGCGCCGGAATCCACCGGTGTCGGCTATGGCGACCAGGGTCTGTAGATGCACCAAGTCCAAGGGGTCCGCCATACCGATCATCTGCCTTTGCCTCGACACCTATAGGGAAACAAGGCAACTACATTGTCGAAGCGGAGCGAACCTTTTGAATCTGTGAGATCGCAAAGTCTGGTGGATCAGGTGTCGCCGTAGCATTCTCGGTTTCCGATGGAACACTGCGGCGCGTGGTTTCGCTATCGGTTCCGATCGGCGATCCCAATCGAAATCGGCGATCTAAACACTGGTTTCGGCGATCCGACGGTCCCTACCATGGCATTCCACCATCGACCTACAGCGACTTTCGATTCGGCCGCAAAACGTGCGCCAGACACCGACCGGGAAGGGACGATCAATGACCGCCGATCCAGCCGGGGACCCGGTGCCGATACCTGCGAGTGCCGCATCGACTGTGGAATTCATCAGCCTGACGCACCTGAATCCCGCCACCGAACTGCACCCGGTACCGACCCGGGGTATCGATCTGGCCTTCTTGCGCCGCTATGTCCGCGCACTCGAGGACGGAGGTTTCGACCTCACCCTGCTCCCCTACGCGTCCACCAGCGCCGATTCCTTCGTGCTCGCCTCGGCTGTGGGGCAGCTCAGCGATCGGCTGAAGCCCATTGTGGCCTTGCGTCCGAACACGGTGTTCCCGACCGTCGCCGCACAGCAGCTGGCGACGCTCGACCAGCTCACCGAGGGACGCGCGGTGGTGCACCTGATCTCGGGGGGTAATGACGCAGAACAGGCGCGCCAAGGCGACTACCTGTCGAAGGACCAGCGGTACGCCCGCACCGATGAATACATCGATATCCTGCGGCAATCGTGGACGAGGACCGAGGCGTTCTCCCACCACGGCGCACACTATCGCTTCGACGACTTCGGGCCGGGGTTCGCCCCATACGCGTCGCCCATCCCGGTCTCGATCGGCGGCTCCTCCGATGCGGCGTTCACCATCGGCGGACGGAAGGCCGACATCTTCAGCTTCTGGGGCGAGCCGCTGGCCGACATCAAAGGTCAGATCGAGCGGGTGCACTCGATCGCCGCGGCAGCCGGGCGCACCGACCGGCCGCGCATCTGGGTCACCTTCCGTCCGATCATCGACCGCACCGACGAGCTCGCGTGGGCCAAGGCCCACGACTATGTGGAACGCATCGCGCACACCTTCCAGACCGGCGAGCTGCGCAAGCGATTCTCGGGCGCGGTGCCCGAGAATGTGGGTTCTCGGCGCCTGCTCGAATTCGCCGGGCGCAAAGACGTCTACGACCGCGCTCTCTGGACGCGTACCGCAGCGGTCACCAACGCCGCGGGCGCGTCGACGGCACTGGTGGGCAGCCCGGAGACGGTGGCAGCGGCGATCGTGGACTACATCGACCTCGGCGCCGACCTGGTATCCATCCGCGGGTACGACACCCTGAACGACGTCATCGATTACGGTCGGTACGTGCTGCCCCTGGTGCGTCAGGAACTCGCGCACCGGGCGGCCACCGGCCGGCGCGGCACCTTGCAGGCCGAGCATCCGGGTGCGCTGGCCTCGGCGGGACGGTCGTGACCACCGCGCAAACCGGACCCATCGCACTGACGGTCCCCGATACCTCGGCCGACGCCTTGGCCGCGCTGACGGCGGAAATCGCGGCTACCGCAACCGCATACGACCGCAGCGGGGAGATTCCGGCGGCGGGCCTGGCAGTAGCCCATCGCGGTGGATATCTCACCGCCACGGTGTCCGCGCGCTACGGCGGACCAGATCTGGATCCCGTCGAGGTAGTGCGGATCCTGGTGGCCCTCGGCGAAGGTGATCCGTCGGTGGCACTGATAGCCGCCAACAATCTCGCGGTACACCGGATCCAGGCTGTCGCCGGCGGCTGGCCGGAGGAGGTGTACGACGACCTCCTGCGCCGGTCGGCGCGCGGTCCGGCACTGGTGAACACGATCCGCGCCGAACCCGAACTCGGCGCACCGGCTCGCGGCGGGCTGCCCGCTACCACCGCCCGACGCTCGGAGACCGGATGGATTCTCGACGGTCGCAAGACATTCGCCACCGGAGGAACGGCGCTGACCTACCATCTCGTGTGGGCGGTGACCGATGAGACACCGCCGCGGGTAGGGCATTTCATCGTTCCCGCCGACTCCGACGGCATCGCCTGGCACGAGACCTGGGACCATCTCGGGCTGCGAGCGTCGAACACGCACGACGTCAGCTATACGGGTGTCGTCGTGCCGTCGCGCAATTTCCTGGAGATCCCGCAGGAGGACGGCGTCTACCGCGATCCGGCGATGGCCGCCGGGCCCGGGTCGTTCGGACACGTGGCGCTCTATGTGGGTGTGGCCCGCGCGGCTCGCACCGCCTTCGCCGACTACGCGCGGACCAGAGTGCCGACCGCGCTGGGTCGCCCGATCGCCGACACCGAACGCATCCAATCCGTGGCGGGCGAGATCGAGACGCAGATCATCCAGGCCGAAACGCTGCTCTACGGCACGCTGCTGCGCTTGGCAACCGGTGAACCCGGTGTCGCGACTCGACTGTCCCCGGTGAAGGTGCTGATCGCCCGGTCGGCCGTCGCGGCGGTCGAAACAGCCGTCGCGGCCCTCGGCAACGCGGCTTTGACCCGGCACAACCCCCTCGAACGCCACCTGCGCGATGTGCTGGGTGTGCGTGTTCATCCGCCGCAGGAGGACGCCGCGGTGCTGGCCGCAGGGCGGGCAGTACTGCGGCCGGGCGAGTAATCCGCCCCCACCCGTTCACCACGCTGGGCCCGAGCCCGGCTACATGATGAGGAATCACCCGACGATGTCGAAGAACGCCCATGCCCACACCGGCGGCAGATCCGGTAGACGCACCGCGGCCGCCGTGTTCGCCGTAGTGCTGGCTCTGCTCACGGCCGCTTGCGGCGCCGGTGACAAGGCCAGCGGCCCGTCCGGCGCCGGACGGGACCCGGTGCGCGGCGGTGTCCTAGACATCGCCTTCTGGCCCGACAACCCGGCATTCGCGTGCATCGACCCGTTCCAGGTCTACTGGATCGAGCATCGCTCGTTGATCCGCAATTTCGCCGACTCGCTGACCGACCAGGACCCCGAGACCGGTGAAATCGTCCCGTGGCTGGCCACGGGTTGGCAGGTCGGCCCGGACGGTCGCGACTACACGTTCACGCTGCGCGACGGGGTGACGTTCGCCGACGGAGCGCCGCTGGACGCCGCGGCGGTGAAGACGAACTTCGACGCCTTCACCGATCTGGTCCGCCAGACCGGGGGCAGCGCCTACGGTGCCAGCTATATCGTGGGTCTGGAGTCGACCGAGGTCATCGATCCGAAGACCGTGAAGTTCCATTTCACCCAGCCCAATTCGTCCTTCTTGCAGGCCACCTCGACCACCACCCTGGCACTGCTTTCGCCTGCCTCGTTCCGGAAGACGCCGCAGGAGCGCTGCCAAGGCGACATTGCCGGGTCCGGGTTGTTCGTGCTGGACAAATACACGCCGGGACAGAGTGTGTCCTTGTCCCGGCGCGCCGGGTATCGGTGGGGATCGAAACTGAACCACAACACCGGCGAGGCGTACCTGGACAAAGTGCAGGTGAGCTACGTGGCCGAGGACAGCGTGCGTACCGGCAACCTGGTCAGCGGTCAGATCGACATCGCCTGGCCGCGCAACCCGTTCACCGTCGAGGACCAACGACTCATCGAACGATCGGGCGGCTACCTGCGATCGCGGCCGCTGCCCGGAGTGTCCTTCGCGCTGTTTCCCAATGTTTCCGACGGCCATCCGCTGGCAGATGACCAGGTGCGCAAGGCGCTGTACCGGGCCATCGATGTCAAGACCTACGCGGCAACGGTCTATGGGGCCGACTACCCCGTCGTCAGTGGAGCATTCAACAGCACCACGCCGTACTTCGTGTCGCAGGCCGCCAAACTGGCCTATGACCCGAACGAAGCCGGACGCATCCTCGACGCGGCGGGCTGGCGGATCGCACCCGGTGAGCAATATCGCAGCAAAGACGGCAAGCGATTGACGCTGTCGTTGCTGACGACCACGCCCGGCGCCGGGACCGAACTGTTTCAGGATCAGCTGCGCAAGGCGGGAATCGAGTTGCGCATCGACGTGGTCACCGCCGCCGAGCGCCCGGCTGCCATCACCGGCGGCCGCTACGATCTCACCGAGAACTACTTCACCCGGGCAGATCCGGGCGCGCTGCAATTCATCCTGGTCGAACAGCTGGCCAACTCGAAGGCGCTGGCCCGCAACGCGCAGTCGCCGAGCACGGCAGCCCGGGTGCAGCAGTTGTTCACCCGCGCGGTGCAGGCCACCGACAAGGCGCAGAGTGCGCAAGCCTACGGCGAACTACAGCAGCTGCTCATCGACGACGGCGTGGTATTTCCGCTGTTCGAACGGCTGCAATACGCCGGAATCCGGAATCAGGTCAATGGGTTCCGGTTCACCTCGGAGAGCTTCCTCGCCTTGAACGACACCTGGATCCTGCCCTGACCGAGTCGGCGGAACAGAAGGCTCTGGGAAGGAACGGTTGAGGCCATGATCCGATATCTCGCGGGGCGTGTCGCGCAGGCGATCGTGGTGCTGTGGGCGGCGTTCACGGTGGCGTTCATCGTGCTGTATCTGCTACCGAGCGACCCGGTCGCGCTTCAGCTCGGCGCGGCGGGCATCGAAACGGACGCGCTGACGCCGCAACAGCTGACCGCGGTGGAGGCGAAGTACGGGCTGGACCGCCCCGTACTCGAGCAGTATTTCAGCCGGCTGTTCGGTGCGCTGCACGGCGATTTCGGCACGTCGATCACCAAGCAGGTCGCGGTCACCGAGCTGATCGGCGATCGGCTCGGCGGCACGCTGACCCTCAGCGCCCTGGCCGGGATACTGGCCGTGCTGCTGGGCACCGGTTCGGCGTATCTGGCGGCCTTCGTGCGAAACCGGCCACTACAGCTGCTGCTGAACCGGTTGCCCGCCGTCGGCGTGGCCGTTCCATCCTTTGTGGTGGGGCTGCTGCTGATCCAATACTTCGCCTTCCAGCTCGGATGGTTGCCCTCGATGGGCAGCGGAGGCTGGCAGCATCTGATACTGCCGGTGATCACGATGGCGCTGCCGGCGGCGGCGCAGCTGGCGCAGGTGCTGACGCGAAGTTTCGAGGAGACACTGCGCGAGCCGTACATCGTCACCGCGCAGGCGAAAGGGCTGTCACGCGGTGCGGTCCAGCTGCGGCACGCCTTTCGCAATGCCGCGCTGCCCGGGCTGACGATTCTGGGGCTGCTGGTCGGCGTCACGGTGACCAGCGCGATCGTGGTCGAAACCGTGTTCAACCGCAACGGAATCGGCAAGCTCGCGCAGGAAGCGGTGCTGGCCAAGGACGTTCCGGTGGTACTGGCGATCGTGGTGATCGCGGCCACCGGATTCGTCGTCGTCAATCTGATCGTCGACCTGATCTATCCGCTGCTGGACCCACGCATCACGTATACGTCGAGAGCCGAGGTGAACTGACATGGTGCAGACGCTGACCAAGCGTGCCGAAATCACCACGACCACCGCCGAGCTACCGGCCGGGTCCGGTCGGTGGGCGCGACTGGGCTCGCACGCCACACGACTGGGCCGCAGGCCGTTGTTCGTGCTGGCGTGCGCATCGATCGCCTTCGTGATCGTCGCCGCTTTCGCGCCTTCGGTCTTCACCTCCTACGATCCCTACGCCACCTCCCCGCGAGAGCGGCTGCAGGCACCGAGCGGCACACACCTCTTCGGCACCGACGACGTGGGGCGCGACCTGTGGGCGCGCACACTGTACGGCTCCACCCTCACCATCCAGGCAGCGCTGATCGCCGTCGGTATGGCCATCGTCGTGGGGCTGGCCTTCGGTGTGCTGTCCGGGTTCTTCAGCGGTATCACGGATTCGGTGATCATGCGCGGGGTGGACGTGCTGCTGGCGATTCCCGGACTGCTGCTGGCGCTGCCGATCGTGACCGCACTCGGCTTCGGCACCGTACCCGTGGCCATCGCCGTCGGCGTCGCGATCGTCCCGGGCTTCGCGCGGACCACCCGCTCGGAGGTGCTGCGCGTGAAGACCTTGCCCTACGTCGAGGCCGCCCGCGCCGGCGGCGCCTCGTGGACGCGAGTGCTGCTGCGGCACATTCTGCCGAATTCCTGGGGCCCGGTCATGGTGCTGGCGGTACTCGACTTCGGCACGGCGATCATCGCGGTAGCGGCGCTGAGCTTTCTCGGTTTCGGCGCGGCACCTCCGCAAGCCGAATGGGGAACCCTGGTCGCCAACGGCCGCAACTATCTGATGACAGCGCCATGGGTGTCACTGCTGCCCGGTCTCGTGGTCGCCTCGACGGTGTTGTCGCTCAATCATGTCGCCAAATCGGTCCAGGAGTTGCGGCGATGACACACGACTCTCTGGTCGAGATCGACGGTCTCGATGTGGATTACCTCGGCGGCGGCGCGGCGGTGCCCGCGGTCCGCGACCTCACCCTCCACGTGCGACGCGGCGAAATCGTCGCGCTGGTCGGCGAATCCGGCTCCGGCAAGACCACCACCGCGCAGGCCGTGCTCGGGTTGCTGCCCCCGTCTGGTCGGATCACCGGTGGCTCCATTCGGGTCGCCGGAATCGACATCGCTACCGCCGGTGCGAAAACTATTCGGTCGCTGCGTGGCTCGACGATCGGTCTGATCCCGCAGGACCCGATGGTCGCTCTGAATCCCACGCAGCGTATCGGCCGGCAGGTGGCGGAGGCGGTGCGATTGCGCGGAGTCCGCGGCCCGCAGGTGGACGTGGAGGTCCTCGACGTCCTGCGCAAGTCGGGGCTCGACGATCCCGAGGGACGGGTGCGGCGCTATCCGCACGAGCTGTCCGGTGGACAACGCCAACGGGTGCTGATCGCCATCGCGCTGGCCGGCCACCCGGATCTGATCATCGCCGACGAGCCGACCAGCGCCCTCGATGTGACGGTGCAGGCGCGCATTCTCGACCACCTCGAATCGTTGGTGCGCGAGACCCGGACCGCGCTGGTGATCATCACCCACGATCTGGCCGTGGCCGCCGATCGCGCCGACCGCGTGGTGGTGATGCGACACGGCCGGATCGTCGACGAAGGCTCCCCCACCGACATACTGGTCGACTCCGAGAACACCTACATCCGTCGGCTGATCGCCGCCGCGCCCGCCCTCAGCCGCGGCGGTGGTATCGATCCGCGCTTCGTCGTGCCCCCCGACCAGGTCGATGTGGACGAACCGATCATCGAACTCGAGTCGATCACGAAGGTATTCCGGTCGGTGGGCCGCGGCATGGCGAGGGGGGACCGATTCGTCGCCCTCGACGACGTCTCAGTGCGAGTGGCGCCGGGCCGGACGCATGCGCTGGTCGGCGAATCCGGCTCCGGAAAGACCACCACCTTGCGGATCGCCATGGGCCTGACCCGGCCCACCGCAGGAACCGTCCGTTTCGACGGCACCGAGATCACGCACCTGACCTGGCGCCGGCTGCGTCCACTGCGGCGCAGATTCCAACTGGTGCAACAGAACCCGTTCTCCTCGCTCGATCCGCGCTTCACCGTTCGCGAGAGCGTCACCGAGCCACTGGTGTCGTTCGGGCTCGGCAACCGGGCCAGTCGCCGCGCGCGGGCGCAGGAGCTGCTCGACCAGGTCGCGCTGCCGCGGACCTTTCTCGATCGGCGCCCGGCGGAACTGTCGGGTGGGCAACGCCAGCGCGTGGCCATCGCGCGAGCCCTCGCTCTCGAACCCGAGGTGGTGCTGCTCGACGAGCCGGTGTCGGCGCTCGACGTGTCGGTCCAGGAGCAGATTCTGGGTCTGCTCACCGAACTGCAACAGCGGCTGGGGCTGACGTATCTGTTCGTCTCGCACGACTTGGCAGTCGTCGGGCAGATCGCGCACACGGTTTCGGTGTTCGAGAAGGGGCGGGTGGTCGAATCCGGCTCGGTGGCGGCGGTATTCCACGATCCGGTCAGCGACTACACGCGACGTCTACTGGACGCGATTCCGGGCCGCCGGTCGGCCGCGTCGATCGAACTCGCCGGAAAGGACCATCGCTGATGCGATATGTCATCGTGGGAGCCGGGGCGGTGGGGGTGAGCCTTGCCGTCGAGTTGAGTGGCCGTGGGCACGACGTGCGCGTCATCGCCCGCGGCGAGACGTTGCGTTACTTCGCCCGCAATCCGGTGGCCTACCGGACGGCATCGGGCACACGGACGGTATCGCTGCCGGTCGCGGCGATCAGCGACGATCTCGGCCTGGCCGTCGGCGATATACTCGTGCTCGCGTCGAAGACGCAGGATACGCGCGATATCGCGCAAGAACTCGCCTGGCGAGACGTGCGCGATCGGCAGGGCACGGTAGTGGGCGTCGCCGCGGATCACATTCCGATCGTCACCCCGCAGAACGGTCTCGACGCCGAGCGCGCCGCGGCCAGGTGGTTCGCTACGGTCATCGGCGCCACCGTCCTGATCTCGGCTAGCTATGTTCGGCTCGGCGAGGTCCGAGTCGGTGGGCACCCGTATGTGGGCAGTGTGCTCGCCGGACTGGCCACCAGCGCGGGTGCGGCCGGGGAACGGGCGCTGCACGCTCTCACCGAGGATCTGCGAGCCGCCGGTTTCTGGACCGAGACCGTACCGGACATCGGCGCCTACAAGGCAGCGAAGATACTCCACAGCGTCAAGAACGGACTCGAGGTGCTGGCCGGCGACCGCCTCACCAAGGAGGCGGTAGGCGCCGCGCTGGTGGCGGAGGCGCGGGGCGTGCTGGCGGCGGCCGGGATCGCGCATCATGAACCGTCCGATTTGCTTCCCAGCTCGGTGCAGCGCAGTTTCAGCACGCAGGCCGGCGTCGTACCCGGCCGGCAGTCGACCTGGCAGAGCTTCGCGCGGGCAGCACCCACGAACGAAGTGGACTACCTCAATGGCGAAATCGCGCTCCTCGCGCGATTGCACCACGTCGCGGCCCCGCTCAACACCTGCCTGCAACAGCTGCTCGGCCGCGCCACCCGCTCCGGCGGCGGACTCGAACTGCCAGGCCTGGACACCTTGACAGATTTGATGGCAAGCGGCCCACGCGCTGGCGAGACGGCTTGATGAATCGCGGCGGCGGGAGCTCACCCTGCTGCGGCAGGGGTGGCCGCGAGAGGCCGGCCTGGCGGCCGAATTCGGGTTCCGGCCGCCGGTAGTTCTGCGGGCGCGGGCGGAGGCCGGCCTGTCGCAGATGCAGACCCGCCCGTAGCCGATTCGCATGGCGGAGTGCCTTGCGAACCTCCGACAGGTTGACCTTGGCGCATACACGGCGACCTTCAAGTTCCGGCTTGCGGAAATGTTCTCCGGGCGATGGTATCTCGCAATTGTTCGTTGTTCCGGCCGCGTCGCCGGGTGGTCTGACTCTCCTTACATTTGTCGAGCTTCGAAGCCGACTGCACGAAGGTGTGTAGACGATTGCGATCGTGTGCTCATTGGTTCGTGGGTCTGCTGATGTGGCGGAGGTAGGTGGCGGTGGTGCGGGCGATCCAGCCTGCCAGGATCCCGTAGTAGAGGCCGGGTAGTCCCCACCGGCACACGATGGTGAATAGCCAGACGGCGGGCAGCGTGACGCATGAGACGGAAAACAGCGAGGCGTACATGACGCCTTTCGTGTCACCGGCGGCGCGCAACTGTGCGGCGTAGACGGTGCCGATCGCCATGACCGGTGCCAGCACCGGCACGGTCCACGCCACCGACACCGCGGCCGCTGTCACTGCGGGATCGGCGGTGAGAAGCCCGAAGAACATCGGGGACAGCCCCGCGATCAGCAGCGCTGTCACGCAGGAGGTGGTCAGCATCAGCACCGTTCCGGCCCGTACGAATGCCCGTCGGCCCTCATCGTCGGCGGCGCCGAGACGCTGGCCGGCGAGTATCGCGATCGCTACGCCTGTTCCGAAGATGAGCATCCACACCAGCGAGATCGCGAGGCTGGTCACTCGATGCGCGGCCAGGTTCACCGTTCCGGTACTCGCCGCGACGGCCGCGATTGCCGCGTCGCAACCGTAGCTGACCACCCCGAAAACGACATCCGGGACGGCGAGCGCGGTCCAGGCTCGGAGCACTCCGCGTTCACTCCGTACCGCGGATCTCCCATAATTCGCTGCTGCACGGGCCCACAACCCGGCGGCACCAGCCGCGATGGCGAGAGTCGATCCGATCGCGGACCCCACCGGCCCCAAACCCGCACCGAAGATCAGCGCCGCCGACAACGCCGAGTTCAACACGGCTACCACCACCGCGATCCGGGCGCCGGACAGCGTGTCGCCGGTTCCGGCGAGCAAGCCGCGCAGGTGGGCGGTGACCGCGGTGAGCGGCAAGCCGCACAACAGGATCCACAACATGAGTGTCGCCTCGGCGCGATCCAGCCCCGCTGGTGCGGTGTAGGCGACGATCACCGGTGCCAGCCCCGCCGCGGCGAGAGCACACACCACCCCCACCGCGAGGGCGGCGCTCAGCCCAGCTGTAGCCAACTCCCGGATCGAGCCCGTGTCCCCCGCGCCGTGCCAGCGGGCGACGAGGACTTGCGTCGCCGATCCCCACGGCACGACGAGCGCGGTGCAGAAGATCCACACCGGCACCACCAGGGCGGCGACGCCGAGCGCCTCGGTGGAATAGTGACCGAGCAGAGCGGTGTCGGTCAAGCCGAGTACGACGGCGGTGGCCGAGGTGAGCACCACCGGTCCGGCGATCCTCGCCACCTGCCGCAGCCGCCCGCAGAAACGCGCATCCGGCAGCTGAGCCAGCGAACCGAGCTCTGTCACTGGATGATTCGCTTCGCACGCCGCCCCATGCGAGAACTCTAATGAGCCCTCGGAGTCATCACTTCCGCGGGCCCCGGACCAAGGAGCCCAGTCTGCGTATCACCGATTACCGCTGGCGACTTGGTGCCGACCACCACTGTCCATCCGAGGTAGACACCTCGATCAGGAGTGTGCCTGGGTTGCGAGATTCCCCTGAGCCGGTATATCCGGTATGGAAGCCGTCGCGAACGTAGATTCGTGGTGCGTTCCCGATCCTGTGTGTTGTCGACTCCCGAAGTCGGCTACACGGATGTCCGGAGTCGCCTGCATTATCGGGTTCGGGCCGCCGGTGGAGGGTGAACCGAGGGGCGGATTCGGATGCCTTGACTCACGAGTCGGGCCCCACGGATTGCCGGGTCTACTGGCTGACGGGCTGTAAGTGGCCCGTCAACCTATAAACTCAGGGCCCTGTCCGGGACTCGGTGACCGGCACGCGCCCTTAGGGTGGACCGATGGCACCGGTCAAGCAGATCCAGATCACCTTCGACTGCGCAGAACCCGATCGCCTCGCTCGTTTCTGGTGCGAGGTGTTGGGCTACGTCGTACCGCCGCCACCGGAGGGGTTCACTACGTGGGACGATTTCGATCGCTCACAGCCGCCGCAGCGTCAGGGTTCGTCGTTCGCCTGCGTCGATCCGTCGGGAGTCGGCCCGCGACTGTACTTCCAGCGCGTTCCTGAGGGCAAGGTCGTCAAGAATCGGGTGCATCTCGACGTGCGGGTCGGTAGCGGTCTCGTGGGTGAAAAGCGCCTCGCCGCACTCGAAGCCGAGTGCGCACGACTGATCGCCCTGGGCGCGGTACGTGTGCGACTGCTGTCCGCCGATGGCTACAACGAGTCGTGCATCGTGATGCACGACATCGAGGGCAACGAGTTCTGTCTCGACTGAGGAACGCGAACTTGTTCTCGCGCACGTCCGCAAGGCGCATCTGCTAGACGCGCGCCGCGGCCGCCTACGGGTCCACCGACGACACCACCAGTGGCCACGTTCCCGGCACGCACAGCTCGCCGGGCGTGGACAACCTGGGCGAGGGCTACCTTGCCGACAAGGCCGCGCTCCGGGAGCTCTGGGCACCTCATCCGGACGACGCGCTCGTGGGGGCTGCGGTGAGTCGGGCCGGTTCGCGTCGCCACCACGACCGGCCCGCTCCTTCGATCAGCCCTTGTCCACAACCCCCGGCCCGCCGGAAAGATCTCCGGTGAACAGGTCCCGCAGTTCCCGTTCCTCCTCCGGGGTCGGCACCCAGCGCGTCGCGGTCAGATTTTCGTCGAGCTGCTCGGGCACCGTGACACCGGCGATGACACTGGTCACCGTCGGCTGGGCGAGCAACCACCCCAGCGCCAGCGCGGATGGCGTCACCCCGCGGTCGGCGGCGAACTTGCCGAACCGCTCGAGCGCGTCCCAGGGCGCGGTGGCCAGCAGATAGCGCTTGAGGTTGGTGATCTTGGCGCCCTCCGGCGCAGCGCCCGAGCGGTACTTGCCGGTGAGCAGACCGTTCTGCAGCGGGAAGTACGGGATGAACCCGAGACCGTAGTGCCGCAGGGCTGGGACCAGTTCCTCCTCTGGCTTGCGCCAGGTGAGGTTGTACTCGTCGGTGGTCGAGACGAATCGGGTGTATCCGTGCTGCGCGGCGACGTGTTCGGCGTCGGCGATCTGCCATGCCTTGAAGTTCGACGCACCGATGTAGCGGACCTTGCCGGAGCGGACGAGAGTGTCCAGCGCCGCCAGCGTCTCCTCGATCGGGGTGTGGGCGTCGGGGAAATGGATCTGGTACAGATCGATATAGTCGGTGCCCAACCGCCGCAGCGAGTCCTCCACCGAGGCGACGATGTATTTCCGGGAGCCGGTCAGCGCGTACGACGGACCCCGGTCGGCCAGCAGTGAGCGACCGAATTTCGTACCGATGACCACACTTTCGCGCCGCGTGCCCACGGCCCGCGCGAACAGTTCCTCGCTCAGGCCGGTGCGGTCGCCGTAGCCCTCGGCCAGATCGAAATAGGTGATGCCCAGATCCAACGCCCGGTCCACGATCGCACGGACCCGGTCGGGGTCCACCGCCCGCATACCGGAGCGACCGAACGTACTCGCCCCGATCCCCAGCTCCGACA
The DNA here is from genome assembly GCF_052545135.1 of Nocardia aegles. Classification (NCBI taxonomy): domain Bacteria; kingdom Bacillati; phylum Actinomycetota; class Actinomycetes; order Mycobacteriales; family Nocardiaceae; genus Nocardia; species Nocardia aegles. Next base: position 10,864 of record NZ_JBQWRI010000002.1, on the reverse strand, counting down.
AGACCAGACCCGACCGGCCGAGCGGGCGGTAGCCGGCCGGGATCACCGGTGCCCCGGCCGTCAGATCTCGACCGGCGCCGGCGGCGGGTCGCCACGCGCCGGTGTCCGTTCCGGTGCCGTAGTCGGCCACGCCCGTCCCGGGTTTTGTTTCACTCATCGAACATCCTTCGTACGCTGGGAATTGTCGGTGAACTGGTTGGGCGGCACCGGCAGGCCGAAGTGCCCGCGGAAGGTCGCGGCGGTGTACTCGGTGCGGAAGACGCCCTTGTCCTGCAGGATCGGCACCACCTCGCCGGTGAACCGTTCCAGCTGGTCCCACAGGTACGGCGAATTGATGTTGAACCCCTCGGCGGCGCCCCGGTCGAACCACTCGATGAGCCGATCGGCCACGTCCTGCGCGGTCCCGATGACCTGGGGGAAGCCGCCGCCGATGGCGTTGCGCAGCAGGTCGCTCGCGCGCACCTGGCCTCGGTCGACGGTCCGGTCGGTCCGGGCGGCGACCGCGTCCAGCAGGCGCCTGCCGTAATCGTTGAACGCGGCGGCGGTGTCCGTGGTGACGATCGCGTCCAGGCCACCGGCACGCAGATCGACTCCGACCCGCTCCGACAACGCCCGCAGGCTGCGCACCCCACGCGGCAGCGGGAAGCGGGACTGCTGGATCGCCGTCCACGCGTCGCTGCTCCAGAAATCCTCGGCTTGGTCACCGTCGACCGGATCGTCGTCGAGCACGAGCCCGGCGTTGAGCCGCTCGAAGATCTCCACGGCGTCCGCGCGAGTGTCCCCGATGACGGGCGAGATGCCGGGCAGGAAGAAGATCGGAACGTCGCGGCCGTGGATACGCCGAGCACGGCTGCGGATGTCGGCGTTGAACTCGATGGACTCCTCGATGGTGCCGGGCCCGGTGAAATTGAGTTCGCAGTGCCGCGCGGTCAGTTCCCGCGACTGTTCCGACGCCCCGGCATAGAGCAGCGGGATCTGGCCCTGCGGTGGCCGGGCCAATGGCAGAGTGCCTGCCACCTGGAAGAACTCGCCCTTGTGCTCGAGGCGATGGATCTTCGACGGGTCGAGGTAGTGCCCGCTGTTCTTGTCCTGCAGGTACGCACCGTCCTCGATGCTGTCCCAGAGCTGCCGGATGACTCGGATGAACTCGTCGGCGCGCGCGTAGCGGCGCTCACCGCCCAGATCGGGCAGGCTGAAGTTGCGGGCCGCCAGATCCGAGGCGCCCAGCACCACATTCCACGACAGCCTGCCCTTGGAGAGGTGGTCGAGCGACGCCGTGAGCCGGGCCAGGATGTAGGGCTCGTAGTAGGTGGGGTGCGCGGTGACGACCAGACCGATGCGGGAGGTTGTCAGCGCCAGCTGCGAGGCCAGCGTGAACGGCTCGAGCCGGCCCGCGTTGTGGGTAGTGCCCCAGTGCTCCTGGTAGATGTCGCCGGGGAGGGTGTCACCGAGGAAGAAGAAGTCGAACTTGGCGTCCTCGACGAGCTTGGCGGCCTTGGCGACGTAGTCGAGTTCGAACGCGTTCGCGGTCGGGGCCTCGGGCAAGCGCCAGCCACCCCAGTGGGTGCCGTTGAGCCAATACATATAGCCCAGATGCAGTTGACGTTTCGCGGGAGACCCCACGGAGATTCCTTTCGATGGTCAGACGGCGACGGTCGCGGCGCCCGCGCCGGGAATCGACGCGAGCAGTTCCTTGACGTAATCCGTCCGGGGAGCGGTGAGAATGCCTGCCGCGGTGCCGCGCTCGACGATGTCGCCGTGGTGCAGCACGAGGATCTCGTCGGACATCTCGGCGATCACGCCCAGATCGTGCGAGATGAACACATAGGTGAGCGCGAACTCGCGCTGCAGCGACACGAGCAGGTCGAGGATCTGGCGCTGGACGGTGACATCGAGCGCGGAAACCGGCTCGTCGAGGATCACCAGTTCCGGGTCGGGCGCCAGGGCACGGGCGATGGCCACCCGCTGACGCTGGCCACCGGACAGTTCGGCGGTGTAACGACCGGCCACATCCGCGGGCAGGCCGGTGACCTCCAGCAGCTCGGCGACCCGGCGCCCGCGCGACTCCCGGTCACCGATCCGGTGGCCGCGCAACGGTTCCTCGATGAGCGCGCGGACAGTAGCGCGCGGATTCAGCGAGGCGAACGGGTCCTGGTAGACCATCTGGACCTTGCGGTAGAGAGCCGCCTGCCCGACGCCGCGCCGGTGGTGCACCACCGGCTCCCCCGCGACCTCGATCGTCCCGGAATCGGGCGTGGCCAGCCCGGCGAGCAACCGCACCAGAGTGGTTTTGCCGGAACCGGATTCGCCGACGACGCCGAGCGTGGTGCCGCGACGCACCTCGAACGAGGCGTCGGCGACCGCGGTCACCGGCTCCCGGCCCCGCCGCCCGCCGAAGGTCTTGCGCACGTGGTCGGCGCGCACCACGATCGGTGCGTCATTCGTGCCGGTGCCCGCGCTCTCCTGGCGCTTCGCCGCCGCGGCAGCGCCGTCGAAGCCCAGCGAGGACGACCGTAGGAGGGCTGTGGTGTACGGATCCCCAGGATCGGCGATCACCTCCGCCGCGCGCCCGGACCGAACCAGCTGCCCGTCCTTCAGCACCGCGATCTCGTCGGCGCGTTCGGCGGCCACGCCCAGGTCGTGCGTGATGAGCAGGACCGACAGCCCGTCCTCGGCGACGAGGTGGCTCAGCAGATCCAGAATCCGCTTTTGCACCGTCACATCGAGCGCGGTGGTCGGCTCGTCGGCCACCAGCAGCCCGGGGCCGGTGGACATCGCGGCGGCGATGAGCACCCGCTGGCACATGCCGCCGGACAGCTCGTGCGGGTAGGCGTGGAAGACCTTCTCCGGGTTGCGCAGACCGACCTTGCCGAACAGGTCGACGACCCGCTCGCGACGCTCGGCCTTGTTCGCCAGGCCGTGCGCGCGCAACGGCTCACCGGCCTGGAGACCGACCGGCAGCAACGGGTTCAAGCCGAGCAGCGCGTCCTGCGGGATATAGCCGATCTCCCGGCCGCGAATCGCCCGATATCGCTTCTCCGGGAGGCCGTTGAGCTGCCTGCCGCCGAAAAGTACCCGCCCGCCCGCGACCCGGCCGTTCTCGGCCAGCGTCCCGGTGACGGTGCGCGCGAGCGTGGACTTGCCGGAACCGGACTCACCGACGAGAGCCAGCACCCGGCCCGCGCGCAGACTCAGGCTCACCTCGTCCACCACACGGGCTGGTGCCCGTCCTGGCACATCGAAATCGACGCTGACCTTGTCCAGGCTCAACAGCGCAGCGGATTCGGGGACAGTCGACTCAAGCGACGACACTGGTCCTCCCGCGGTTCAGGGAACGGCCGATCCGGTAGACCGCGACGACCGAGACGGTGATGACGAGCCCGGGCAGCAGGCTGAGCCACCACTGGGTAGCGATGAAGGTGCGCCCCTGGGCGACCAGCAGGCCCCATTCGGGCGTGGGCGGCGGCGCGCCGAGGCCGAGGAAACTCAGCGCCGCCACGGTGAGGATGGCCGAGCCGATCTCCATGGTCGCCGCGGCGAGCACCGAGCGTGACGAGTTGGGCACGACGTGCCGGAGCAATCGGTAGGCATAGCCGTGCCCGGCGAACACCGAGGCTTCGACGTACTTGGCGGCCGAGACCTTCAAGACCTCCGAGCGCATGAGCCGGGCGAATCCCGCCGTGCTGTTGATGCCGATCGCCACCGCGATGTTGACCACGCCGTGTCCCAGTGCCGAAATGATGGCCAGGGACACGATCAGGCTCGGCACCGCGAGCATGATGTCCATGATGCGCATCAGGACGCTGTCGACCCAGCCGCCCACCGATCCCGCGATCAATCCGATCAGCGCGCCGCTCACCAGCCCGATGAGCACCGCGACCACCGCGGCCTGCACCGACAGCGAGGTGCCGTGCACGAGGCGGGTGAACTGGTCGCGCCCGAGATCGTCGGTGCCGAACAGATGGGTCGCGCTCGGCGCCAGCAACAGGGCGTCGGCGTCCTGGGCCAGCGGGTCCCGGGAGGTGAACACTCGCGGGGCGACGGCCGCCACGAGCATCACCACCACCCACACATAGGCCAGCAGCAGGCTCGGCTGGGAGGCGATGTGCCGCGACCACCGTGCCGTGTCCGCGACTCGGCTACGCCACCCACCGGTCGGGGTAACGGCGGCGGGCACGGGCTTCGTGGCGGCCGGGCGAACCTCGACGATACTCATCAGGCGTCCAATCGGATTCGCTTGTCGATGACCGGATAGATCAGGTCGACGACGAGGTTCACCGTGACGAAGATCAGCGCGCTCGCGGTGACCGCGATCAGCACGATCGGCATGTCCCGGCCGTTCACCGCGTCCACTATGAGCCGGCCGACCCCGAGCCGGGAGAACACCGTCTCGGTGAGCACGGTTCCGCCCACCATCACACCGACCGTGGTGCCCAGCGCGGTCACCACCGGCAGCGCCGACGCGCGTAGTGCGTGCCGGACCACCAGATCGAACCGGCTCAGCCCCCAGTTGCGGGCGGTCTCGATGTACGGCGAGGTCAGCGCCGCACGCAGATTCACGGTCAGCAGTTGCGAGATCTGCCCGCCACCGGCGATCGCGATCGACAACGCCGCGACCAGCAGCCCCAGGGTGCTCTTGTCGCCGAACGCCTTGATCCAGTGCAGCTGGAACGCGAAGATCTGCACCGCGATCAGGGCCACGATGAACGGCGGCAGCGACACCGCCACCGGGGGCAGCGAGATCAGCAGCTCCCGCGCCCACCTCCAGTTGATCAGCTCGATGACCACCGAGAACGTGACCCCGAGGACCACCGCGAGCAGCAACCCGAGAAAGGCCAGCTCCAGTGTCCGGCCGAAGGACTCGAAGAAGATCTCGGTGGCCGGCCGACGCTGGTAGATGCTGGCACCGAAGTCGCCGCGCAGCGCGCCGAACAGCGCGTCGAAATACTGCACATACAGCGGCCGGTTCAGGCCGAGCAACTCGCGCTGCTCGGCCAGCATCTTCTCGATGTCACCACCGCCGGCGCCCATGGTGAGGCCGCCCGCCGCATCGCCCGGAACGATGTAGAGCAGGAAGAACGCACCGGTGAACGCGCCCCAGACCACCACGACGGCGTAGGCCAGCCGCCGCAGGGCGTATCGCACCCTGGACATGTGTGACCTACCGTTCGAGCCAGGTGTTGTACAGGTACTGATCCAGGCCGACCGCCTGCAGACCGTGCACGCTGGGCTGGTAGGCCCAGACGTCGACGTCGTTGACCACCGGGATCATGTACGCGTCCCGCACCAGCAGTTCGGAGGCGCGGTCGACGATCTTCTGGCGGGCCGCCTTGTCCAGGACGGTGTTCTGTTCTTGCAGCAGCTGGTCCACTTCAGTGCCGTCGGGCAGGAAGGACCGGTTGGAGCCGGTGGCCTTGCCGTAGTTGGCGCGCAGGACATCGGGGTCCGGCGTCGAGTGGTACCAGTAGGCGATGTCGTACTCACCGGAGAGCAGCTTCTTGTTCGCCTCCGCGGCCAGCGGCGGATCGAGCACCAGCTCGACACCGATCTTGCGCCACTGACTCTGCAGCACCTGCCAGGCCGCGGTGTCCTGCGGCGCGCGCAGGCTGAGCCGCTCGCCCGCGGCATTGACCCGGATCCCGTCGGCTCCGATCGTCTTCCAGCCCGCGTCTTCGAGCAGGGCGACAGCTTTCGCGTGGTCGTAGGTCAGGTACCGGCTCACGTCGGTGAAGTACGGATTCGACTCGCTCAGAGGGCCTTTGGCGGCCTTGTCGTATCCGTTGGATACGATCTTGACGAACTCGTCGCGATCGAGGCCCACCTGCAGCGCCTGGCGGACCCGCACATCCTTGAGGAACTTCGAGGAGGAGTTCACCGGCAACTCGGTCCCGGTCGCGGGATTGAGCGTCTTGGAGATGGTCAGGCCGGCCGCCTTCAGCTGATCGACGTACTTGCCATTGACCCAGTAGATGAACTGAAGCTCGTCACCGCCGGCGACCGCGCCGTTGCGCACCGAGTCCTCGGGGATGACCTTGTAGACCACCTCGTCCAAGCGCGCCGGACCCGTCCGCTTGAAGTAGGCGGGCGCCCAGTTGTATTCGGGCCGTTTCTTGAGCACGATCTGCTGGTTGGGCACGAACTTGTCGAGGTAGAACGGCCCGGAGCCATCGACCCACTTCTGTCGCTCCGCCACCGGCAGCGCGGCCGTCTTCGCCGAGACGATGCCCGCGTGCGCCCGCGACAGACTGGTCAGGAACGCCGCGTTCGGCTTCTCGAACTCGACGGTCACCTCGTACTCGGACGGCACCGTGATCTTGCTGATGCCCTCGACGATGGTCTTGGCGCTGGAGTGGATACCCGGTCGATTCAGGCTCTCGAAGTTCTGCTTCACCACCTCGCCGGTCATTTTGGTGCCGTCGTGGAACGTCACGTCCTGACGCAGCTGGAACCGGTAGATGCGGGCATCGGTGACATCCCACTTGGTCGCCAGCCACGGTTCGAGCTCTTTGGAGTCGGGGTTGTAGAACACCAGCGAGTCCGACAGCGCGCGGGCCACGGTCCGCCAGGTCTGGTTGACCACCGCCGCATCGACGCCGTTGTTGTCGCTGGACAACCCGATGTTCAGGGTTCCGCCGGAGCGGGGCTCACCCGAGCCGTCTCCGCTCGGCGATCCACCGCCGCACCCGGCGGCCACCAACGACACCAGCACCACCGCGACAGCGCAGCGCCACCCTCCCCTTACCCGCCCGACCGACACATCCGACTCCTTTCACACGCGAACCCGCCCATGACCATCGGGCGGGTGGAAGTGGCGCACAGCGCCGGCCGCGCGCCGATCCCTTCGCCACACTCGAGCCACAGACCAGATGCGCAACAGTCGGATACACCGCGTCGACTGCGACACGCGACTGACCGCTCGACGCACATCCCCACTTGCACGCGAGCCACCGGAAAGCGATCGCACGCAAAATTTATCCGCCGTGCTCAGGCCATGAAATAGTTTGGCTCACGGCTATTTCAACTCCACCCGCTACCGTTCAGCACATGGCCGCATGCAAGTATCTCGGCACCGCGACCTCGCGAGCACCGGGTACGCCATCACCATGTCGCGGGCGAGCTGGAAGAAATGCGGGTCCGGACCGAACGCCGGGCGAAAGCCGGCATGGTGTCCGTCGCCCGGTCGACCGTCCCGCCCCCTCAGCCGCCGATCGAGAGCAGCTGGTCGAACAACGCCCGGTACCCACGCAGAGTCTGCCGCAGTCCCTCGGTGTCGGACGTGTCCCCGAGCCGCTCATCCAGTTCACGTTTGCGCTGGTCGTAGCTGGTGGTCAACTGGTGAATGGTAGCGCCGAGCAGTTCGTCGGCACGAGCGACCGCATCCCTGGGATCGTCGACGAAGGTGACCTGAACTTCCCGCCACTTGGTGCGCAGGCGATCGAGGTCGGCTTCGGGCAGCAACGGTGCGGGCTGAGCGGCCGCGGCGCCGGCCGTCGGCGCGTTCGGCGCGGCGGGTTGCTCGGCAGTCCCCGGGACACCGATCTCCTCCTGTCGCGCGGAGGCGTCGGAGACCGGCTCCGATCCGTGGGCGACGGGCGTGCTCGACTCGGGCGCCGCACCGGTGGTCTGCGCGCGCTCGGCGTCGTCGATCCCGCCGGAGGCCGCGACCTCTCCGGGATCGCGCTGTGTCGCTGCGGGTTCTCCGACCGGCCCGGCTTGCTGCCCGCGATCGGCCTCCCCGGTCCCGGCGTAGCGCGGCTCGGCCCCGCCTTGTCCTGCTGCCGCCGAATTCTGGTCCGCTCCATCACTGTAGGGTCGGTGCTCGGATTCGGTACTCATGCTTCCACGCCCTTCTCGCCCTCGCCGCCCACGCCGATGAGTTCCTGGAACACTTCCCGGTAGTGCACGATGGCCGTGCGCCGGTCCTCGGTGGACACCGCCGTCCCGGCGGGGCGGGTCGCGATATCGTGTGCGGCGCGATAGTGGCCCAGCGGCTCGGCGTGCTCCACGGAAAGATCAGCTACCTGCTGCTCATAGTTCTCCGTGGGGTAGCCGCGCTCGGACATGATCGTGGTGACGAGGCGGTCGGCTTCGGTCAACGCCCCGGCGGGATCGTCGATGAATCGCTCCTGTACCTCTAGCCAGCGGGTGGAATAGACCCGCTTCTCGTCGTCCGACAGCTCACGCAACCGCAGTTGTGCGTGCCTGCGCTCGCGTTCGGCGAGTTCCCGCTCGGCGGTCTTGCGGTCCTCGTGTTCCCGAACCGTCCGGTCGTACTCCGGGCCGAACCTGCGGCGTAGCCGCTGCCTGCGCAGCATCGGCCACACCAGGAGCGCGACAGCGGCGGCGACGACGACAATGGCGATGACGACGATGATTGCCCATATTCCAGCCGACATCTGAACCTCCTTGTCGAGCTTGTCCGCTGGCGTAATGCCTCGTGGGCGTGGTCGCAAACATATGTTCGGCACGAAGGCGTCCATCGCCGACAACCCGGGCCGGCCGGACACCCCTCATACATCATGTCGGGCCTGCGCTCGGGGAGGTCAGCGCACCAGCGCCGGACGCTTACACCCGCCGAGGTGGAGCAGGTGGTCACCGCCGCGGTAGTCGAGGCGCCCGAGGGGCTGCCGGTGATCACGCCGACCGCGCACTGATGCCGCTCGACAGCGGCGCGCCCCGATGAATAGGGTCGTGCGGCACGGAGGACTTCGCCGAATACTCGTCCCCATGAAGGCGATCACCGCGGGCGGTCCTTGTGACGACCACCCTCCTCGCACCCCTGTCGACCGCGCACGCCGCGCCGATCGAGCGGAAGGCGACAATCGCGGAAACAGGGTCGCCCTCGACCGGATCGGCCGCCCGAGCGCTGCGCATACTGCGCACCGGATACGTCGACAGTTCGGGCGGCGGCCCGGCCGCGCACTCCCATAACGGCGTGGACGGCACACGGTGTAGACGCAAGCTGAAGGATCGCCGGCGCCCCGACCGGATCGCGACTCGTGAACACGCCGCCGATATCGGAAATGGCCTGTTTGGGCGCACCATTCGGCCAGGCGAGAGGCGACTCGGCGGCGGCGGTGTTGCGCGAGCCACCGAAACAGGTCGGCCCGAATCGTCGTCCGGGCCGGTGCCGCATTGGCACACTTGACCAGTGAACGGTGTGAGACACAGCATAATTCGCCGGCGCCGCAGTATGCCGTGCCGTGAGCGGGTTGCCGGCTGTGTACTGTCCCGACGGGGCCAGACAGTCCGAGGCTTCTCGCGAGAGAACGCACGGACTGTCTGCGACACCATCGCGAGCACGTAGCGAGGTTGTGGGTTGGATCGTTGGTGTACGGCCGCGAATGCCGACACCACCTGAAGAAGAAAGCACGGGAAATGAAGATGGACCGCCGTTCTGCGCGTGGAAACCGCCGTCGCCGTTCCGGCGGTCTGCTCTTCGGGCAACTGCTCACGGCTGCGGTCGAGTCCGCCGCCGACACGGTGGCGATCCGGTTCAGTCCGACAGGTGATCCCGCCGATGCCACGCAGCTGACCTATCGAGAGCTCGACGAATCCTCCTCGCGGCTGGCACGGGAGTTGATCGACCGGGGATTGGGACCCGGCGACGTGGTGGCCATCGGCATTCGCCGCTCCGTCGAGTCGGTGCTGTCGGTGTGGGCCATCGCCAAAACGGGCGCCGCCTACGTGCCGATCGATCCCACCTACCCGCCGGACCGGATCGCCTACATGGTGTCCGATTCCGGAGCCGCGCTGGGCCTGACCACCTCCGCGTACCGCGAAGCGTTCGGCGCGTCCATCCCGTGGATCGAACTCGACAGCCCCCGGGACCAGGAGCGGATCGCCCAGCGGCCTGCGCACCCGGTGTCGTATGCCGATCGGGTGCGACCGCTCACCGAGCAGCATCCCGCCTACGTCATCTTCACCTCGGGTTCGACCGGTCGGCCCAAGGGGGTCGTGGTCACCCACTCCGGATTGGGCGCGATGGTGGCGTCCGAACGGGAGCGCTACGACGTCACCGAAGGGTCGCGGGTGATGCACATCTGCTCGCCGAACTTCGACGTATCCGTGCTGGAACTGCTGCTCGCCTTCGCCACCGGGTCCACCCTCGTGATCGCGCCGCCGACCGTGTTCGGCGGATTCGAACTCGCCGATCTGCTACGGCACGAACGCATCACGCACATGCTGATCACACCGGGAGCGCTGGAATCGGTCGATCCGGCGGGTCTCCCGGACCTGCGCGTCGTGATGGTCATCGGCGACCGGTTCGGCCCGCACCTGGTCAGCCGGTGGAGCGGGGACGGCCGCGCGATGATCAACGGCTACGGCCCCACCGAGGCCACGGTCATCGCGACCAGCAGTGCGCCGCTCGTTGCCGGAGAGACCATCACCATCGGCAGCGCGATACCCGGATTCGGCCTGTTCGTGCTGGACTCCCGGTTGCGCCCGGCCCCGGCCGGAGTGATCGGCGAGCTGTACCTGTCCGGTCCCGCGCTGGCGCAGGGTTACCTGAACCGGCGGGGTCTCACTGCGGAGCGCTTCGTGGCCAACCCGTTCGGCGGCGAGGCCGGCAATCCGGGATCGCGTATGTACCGCACCGGCGACCTGGCCCGCCGACTGAACGCGGGCGGCATCGAGGTCCTGGGACGTTCCGATTTCCAGGTGAAGGTCCGTGGTTTCCGCGTCGAACTCGGCGAGATCGATGACGCGCTGAGCCGCCATCCCGATGTCGAGTTCGCGGTGACCTTGGGCAAACGGCAGCAGAACGGCACCACCATGCTGGTGTCCTATGTGCTGCCGGAGGCGCACGCGGTGGGCATCGGGGCGGAGTTCGACACCACGGCGCTGTTCGACTTCATCTCGC